>CAVRPU010000003.1:0-193268 GCA_963723195.1 uncultured Actinomycetota bacterium | reverse complement strand
ATGCGGATCGCGGTGATCGGAGGCGGACCCGGCGGCCTCTACTTCTCGGCCCTCGCTCAACAGCTGGCAGCGTCCACCGGACAGCACGAGATCACGGTCTGGGAGCGGAACGCCGCGGACGACACCTTCGGGTTCGGCGTGGTGTTCAGCGACGAGACGCTCGGCGGCATCGAGCACGCCGACCCGGTGGTCTTCGCGCAGATGCAGCGCGAGTTCGCGATCTGGGACGACATCGACGTCCACTTCAAGGCAGAGGTCATCACCAGCGGCGGCCATGGGTTCGCCGCGATGAGCCGCCGCCGGCTCCTGGAGCTCCTCCAAGAGCGCTGCCGTGAGCTCGACGTGACGCTGCACTTCCGAACCGAGGCGCCCGACATCGACGAGCTCATGTCGACGCACGACCTGGTCGTGGCCGCCGACGGCCTGAACTCCGGCATTCGCCGTCGGTACGCCGACACCTTCCGGCCGAGCCTCGACGTGCGCGACTGCCGCTACATCTGGCTGGGCACCGACCGGGTCTTCGACGCGTTCAAGTTCTACATCCGCCAGACGCCGTACGGCGTGATGCAGATCCATGGCTACCCGTTCGACGCGACCGGGTCGACGTTCATCGTGGAGATGACGAGCGAGGTCTGGCGGCGTGCGGGCTTCGCTGACTTCGCCGACCGGGAGTGGTCGCCCGGTGAGTCCGACGAGAAGTCGATCGACCTGATCCGCGAGCTCTTCGCCGACGTGCTCGATGGACACGCCGTGATGGCCAACAACTCGCGCTGGATCTCGTTCACGACGGTGCGCAACGAGCGCTGGGTCCACGCCGAGGCCGGCAGGGCGGGCGTCGTGATCCTCGGGGACGCCGCCCACACCGCCCACTTCTCGATCGGCTCCGGCACCAAGCTCGCGATGGAGGACGCCCTGGCCCTCGCCGCGTGCCTGCACGAGGAACCCACCACCGAGGCGGCGCTCGCGACGTACGAGGAGGAGCGCAAGGCGGTCGTGCTCTCCACCCAGCGGGCGGCGCAGGCCAGCCTCGAGTGGTTCGAGAACCTCGCACAGTACGTCCACCAGGAGCCGACCCAGTTCGCCTTCAACGCCATGACCCGCTCGCGACGTGTCACCTACGACAACCTGCGCGTCCGCGATCCGGAGTTCGTGGACCGCTGCGAGGCCTGGTACGCAGTCGACTGCGCGGGCCGCCCCGACACCCCGCCGATGTTCCAGCCGCTCACGCTGCGCGCGCTGCACGGTCCCGGGCTCACGCTCAACAACCGGGTGATCGTCTCCCCGATGGACATGTACGTCGCCGAGGACGGCGTCCCGACGGAGTTCCACCTCGTCCACCTCGGCGGCAAGGCGCTCGGCGGCGCGGGGCTCGTGATGACCGAGATGATCTGCCCGTCAGCGGTGGGGCGCATCAGTCCCGGCTGCGGCGGCCTGTGGACCGACGAGCAGCGCGACGGCTGGAAGCGCGCGGTCGACTTCGTCCACGCGAACACCTCGGCTGCCATCGGCTGCCAGCTCGGCCACTCCGGCGCGAAGGGCTCGACGAAACTGATGTGGGAGGGCATCGACGAGCCGCTACCGACAGGCAACTGGGACGTCGTGGCCGCCTCGCCGGTCCCCTACTCGCCGCAGAACCAGACACCCCTCGAGCTCGACCGAACAGGACTCGACGAGATCCGCGACGAGTTCGTCGCCTCCGCCCGGCGCGCGGCCGAAGCGGACTTCGACCTGCTCGAGCTGCACTGCGCGCACGGCTACCTGCTGTCGGGCTTCCTCTCGCCCGTGACCAACCGCCGCACGGACGAGTACGGCGGCGACGTCGCCGGACGCCTGCGCTTCCCGCTCGAGGTGTGGCAGGCGATGCGTGAGGTGTGGCCCTCCACCAAGCCGATGACCGTGCGCATCTCGGCGACCGACTGGGTCGAGGACGGCCAGACCCTGGAGGACGCACTGGCCGTGGCCGCTGCTTTCGCGACGGCGGGCGCAGCAGCGATCGACGTCTCCACCGGGCAGGTGACCAAGCGCGAGCGGCCGGCGTTCGGCCGCAGCTACCAGACGCCGTACGCCGACGCGATCCGCAACCGGCTGGGCATCCCGACCATCGCGGTGGGCGTGATCTCGTCGTACGACGATGTGAACTCGATCCTCATGGCCGGCCGCGCCGACCTCTGTGCGCTCGGTCGCGTGCACCTCTACGACCCGAGCTGGACCCTGCACGCCGCCGTGGAGCAGGACTACGACGGACCCGGCGCGATCTGGCCCGACCCGTGGCGGGCGGGTCGCCGCAAGCCGCAGTCCGGCCGCTCTGACGGGCCCAAGCCCCGGCTCGAGCTCATCCGGTCGGGCAAGACGGGAACGTCGCACCGACGGTGGCGCCCCCACCGCTAGGACAGGGATGCGCTGCTCGTCCCGCGTCACTAGTGTCGGACCGGCCATTCGTCGTCCGGTTGGAGCGCGCCATGTCGCAGGTGAAGCAGCACAAGTTCCTCCTCGCGGAGAGCGAGATGCCCACGCGCTGGTACAACGTGCTGCACGACCTGCCTACGCCACCTCCGCCGGTCCTGCACCCGGGCACTGGGCAGCCGGTGGGACCGGACGACCTGACGCCCCTGTTCCCGATGGACCTGATCCTCCAGGAGGTCTCGACCGAGCAGTACGTCGACATCCCCGACGAGGTGCTCGACGTCTACCGGCTGTGGCGGCCCAGCCCGCTCTACCGTGCGCACCGGCTGGAGAAGGCGCTCGATACGCCGGCGCGGATCTACTACAAGTACGAAGGGGTCTCGCCGGCCGGCTCGCACAAGCCCAACACCGCGGTGCCGCAGGCGTTCTACAACGCCAAGGCCGGCATCAAGAAGCTCACGACCGAGACGGGAGCCGGCCAATGGGGCACGGCGCTCGCGTTCGCGTGCGCACAGTTCGGCCTGACCTGCGAGGTCTGGCAGGTGCGTGCGTCGTACGACCAGAAGCCCTACCGGCGGATGATGATCGAGACGTTCGGCGGCACGGTGCACCCAAGTCCCTCGGACCTGACTGCGGCCGGGCGCGCCATCCTCGCCCAGCACCCGGACTCGACCGGGTCGCTCGGCATTGCCATCAGCGAGGCGGTGGAAGTCGCGGCGCAGGACCCGGCGACCAACTACTCGCTGGGCAGCGTGCTCAACCACGTGCTGATGCATCAGACGATCATCGGCGAGGAGGCGCTGCTCCAGCTCGCCCAGGCCGGCGAGGCAGCCGACCTCCTGGTCGGCTGCACGGGCGGTGGCTCCAACTTCGGCGGGTTGATGTTCCCCTTCCTGCGCGAGAAGTGGGCGGGCAGGATGAGCCCGACCGTGCGCGCGGTCGAGCCGGCCGCCTGTCCTTCGTTGACGCAGGGCACCTACGCCTACGACTTCGGCGACACCGCTGGGATGACGCCCCTGATGAAGATGCACACGCTCGGCCACGACTTCGTGCCGGACCCGATCCATGCCGGAGGACTGCGGTACCACGGGATGAGTCCGCTGATCAGCCACCTCTACGAGACCGGCGAGATCGAGGCGGTCGCCAAGCCGCAGACCGAGTGCTTCTCGGCCGGGGTGTTGTTTGCGCGCACCGAGGGCATCGTGCCCGCCCCCGAACCGACGCATGCGTTGGCGGCGGCGGTCGAGGAGGCGCTCCGCTGCAAGGAGACGGGCGAGGAGAAGGTGATCCTCACCGCGCTCTGCGGGCACGGCCACCTCGACCTGCCCGCGTACGACGCCTACCTGTCGGGCCAGGTCATCGACCACGCATGGGAGGACGCCGACATCCAGGCCGCCGTGGCCGACGCACTGTCCCGGCTGCCCGTCCTGGCCTGACGACCAGCCCTTCCCCGTCGGTGAGTTCCGTCCACGTGGATGGCGCGCGAGCTTCGCAGCTAGACGCGGTGCCGGGCAAGTGTGATCGCGGCTGGCTCGAGGGGCAGCCGAGCGGGTCTGGGGTTCTCATTGGCGTCGCTGGAGGGCCCGAAGGACAACGGTGCGGCCGGACGCCTAGGCTGCGACGGGACTAGCCAGGCCTTGAGGGGGCGGAGGGTGCGTCTAGGGGTACTGATCCATGCCGAGACGGTGGAGCCCCAGTCGTGGGCGCCCTTGGCGCGACTCCTGGCCGACCGAGGCGAGGTATCTGTCGTGAACGCGTACGCGGACTGGTCCTCCCCCGACATGGCTGGTTGGCTGCCGGTGCTGCGCCGGCACAGGATCCAGGTCCGGCACCAGTTCCGCGCTCGGACTACCCAGGACCCGGCGCTGGTCGCTATCACGATGGACGCGATCGAGCTCGCCAGCGCTGCCCGCCTCGACGAGCTGGTGCTGCTGGGCCAGGTCGGATCCGCCCTGCCGCTCATCCAGCGGCTCCGCGAGCGCGGTCTCGTCGTCGTCGTCGCCGGTCCGCCCGCGACACCGCTCGACATCCGCGGCGCGTGCTCCGAGTTCATCGACCTCCGGTCGCTGCACTCGTACGGTTCCCACTCCCGGCCTGGTCGCCACCGGGCTTGAGCCATCCCAGATCACGGCAACAGCAGCTCGGGCTCGGCTCGCGGTAGTCCGCCAACGACGAACGCCGACCTGCGCAGATGACAGCGCAAGCGTCCTACCCGTCCCGCGGCCGCGGGTGATTGCGCTGTGGCTCCGGACCGTGGATGTCTCAGACGTCATCGCCAGCCTTGCCCTGATGCCCTCCGCACAAAGCTGATGCCGTGGATGCCGTGAAGGGCGACCATGGGAGGCATGACCACTCCGATGACCGGGCCGACCACCATCGAGTCGCGGCCGATCGCCGCGAGCGTCCACGACCTGACCAAGATCTACGGCTCGGGCGAGTCGGCGGTGCGCGCCCTCGACGGCGTCAACCTCGACCTGTACGCCGGCGAGTTCACCGCCGTGATGGGTCCGTCCGGCTCGGGCAAGTCCACCCTGATGCATTGCCTCGCCGCCCTCGACGCCCCGACCGCCGGCGACGCCGTCGTGGGCGGCACGCCGCTGCGCCGACTCAAGGACCGGCAGCTGACCGACTTGCGGCGCGAGCAGATCGGCTTCGTCTTCCAGGCCTTCAACCTGGTCCCGACCCTGACCGCGCAGGAGAACATCCTGCTGTCGCTGTCGCTGTCGGGCCGCAAACCCGACGCCGCCTGGTTCGACCAGGTCGTCGACACCATCGGCCTGCGCAGCCGCCTCTCCCACCGGCCCAGCGAGCTCTCCGGCGGCCAGCAGCAACGCGTGGCGTGCGCGCGGGCGCTGGTGACCAAGCCCTCGATCGTGTTCGCCGACGAGCCCACCGGCAACCTCGACAGCATCTCCGGCGCGGAGGTGCTGTCCTTCCTGCGGCGCAGCGTCGACCAGTTCGGCCAGACCGTCGTGATGGTCACCCACGACCCGGTGGCGGCCTCGTACTGCGACCGCGTGGTCTTCCTCGCCGACGGCCGCGTCGTCGACGAGCTCCGCGAGCCCGACCGGGAGACCATCCTGGCCACGATGTCGCACCTGCAGGACGTCGCCTCCGCCCGCGTGGCGCAGCTCGAGACCACGATCGGCGACCACTGACATGTGGCGACTGACCCGGCGCGACCTCGCCGCCCGCAAGGGGCGGCTGTTCATGAGCACGCTGGCGATCGTGCTCGGCGTGGCGTTCCTGGCCGGCGTACTGACCTTCAGCCACGGCCTCTCGGCCACCTTCGACACCATCGTGAAGGGCTCGACGCCCGACGCCGTGGTCCGCCCGGTCAACTACTCGGCGTTCGACGACGGGACGGGAGGTGTGAGCGTCTCGGTGCTCTCGCCCGCCGATGTCCAGGCCCTCGACGCACTCCCGGAGACCGCGGAGGTGGCGGGCATTGTCGAAGGGTTCGGGATGAGCCTGCTCGACACCGACGGCAAGCTGGTCGGCGGACAGGGTGCTCCGACGATCGTCACCAGCCACAACGACATCGACAACGTGCTCGGTGAGCCCACCATGAGCCTCTCGAGCGGCGAGTGGCCGGACCAGCCGGGCGAGGTCACCCTGGACTCCCGCTCCGCCCGGATCGCCGGCTACGAGCTGGGCGAAGAGGTCGCCATGATCGCGTCTGAAGGAGTGCTGCGCCAGAAGGCGACCCTGATCGGCACCGCCGACTTCTATGGCGGTGGCACGGCCGGCGCGACGCTGATCATCATGAGCGCGGAAGGCGCACAACAGATCTTCCTCGGCGGGCAGGACGTGTTCACCGGCGCCTCGCTCAGCGCCGCGCCCGGGGTCACCCAGCAGCAGCTCGCGGACGCCGCCCAGCAGGTGCTTCCCGCGGACTTCACGGCGCTTACCGGCGACGACGCCATCAAGGAGTCACAGGACGCCGTCGGAGAGTTCCTCGGCATCATCTCGACGTTCCTGCTGGTCTTCGCGATCATCGCCGTGGTCGTCGGCGCGTTCATCATCGTCAACACCTTCTCGATCCTCGTCGCCCAGCGGATCCGCGACCTGGCCCTGCTGCGCGCCCTCGGGGCCAGCCGCCGCCAGGTGGGTCGGTCGGTGCTGCTCGAGGCGCTGGTGATGTCGCTGATCGCCTGCGTGATCGGCGTGCTCGTCGGCTGGGGGTTGGCCCTCGGCCTCGCCGCGCTCTTCCGCTCCATCGGTCTCGACATCTCCTCCTCCGCGCTCGTGCTCACCCCGTGGACCGTCCTGATCAGCTTCGCCGTGGGCGTGGTCGTGACGATGGTCGCCGCCTACGTGCCGGCGCGCCGGGCCGGGCGGGTTCCTCCCGTGGCCGCGATGCGCGACGACGTTGTCACCCGCGACGCCTCGCTCGGTCGGCGTACCGTCGTCGGCGCCGTCTTCCTGGTCCTCGGCGCGGCTGCAGCCGGATACGGCGTGATCGGCGCCCCCGGCAACGACGCGCTCTGGATCGGCATCGGGGCGCTGGTCTGGATCCTCACCGCGGCGGTGATCTCGTCGGTGATCGGCAAGCCGGTGCTGCTCGGTTGCCGGGCGCTGTTCCGCCGACTGTTCGGCACGCCGGGCCTGCTCGCCGGCGAGAACGCGCTGCGCGACCCGCGGCGTACCGGCGCCACCGCCTCGGCACTGATGATCGGCCTCGCGCTGGTCTCCACCATCGGGGTGCTGGCGGGCTCCTTCAGCACGTCGATCGCCGACCTCGTCGACGAGGAGTTCGCCAGCGACTTCGTGGTCGTCGGGTCCACCTGGCAGCCCTTCTCGACGACGATCGGCGACGAGATGGCCGCCGTCGACGGCGTCGGCGTGATCGCTCGCGAGCAGAACGTGGGTGTCGGCGACCAGTCGCTCTCCGAGGACTCGCTGGTCAACGCCGTCGACGACGCCGTCACCGAGATCTATCAGCTCGACATGGTCGCGGGTCGTCAGCAGCTCGACGGCCACGAGGTGATCGTGGACGAGGACGTGGCGGCCGACCGAGGACTCGAGGTGGGCGACTCGATGACGCTCGACTTCCGGGCGGGCACGCCACAGGAGGTCACCGTCGTCGGTGTGTTCGTGCCGACCTTGCTGACCAGCCCCATCACCACCGACCTGTCGGTGATCGAGGCGGCCGGGATCCAGCGCCAGGACTCCGGCCTGAGCATCAAGGTCGCCGAGGGAGCCGACGTCGATGCCGTGCGTGCGGCGCTCAACGACATCGTCGCGGACTTGCCACAGGTCTCGGTGCAGGACAAAGCGGAGCTGGCCGACACCGTCAGCGACCAGGTCAACCAGCTGCTCTACATGGTCTACGGCCTGCTGGCGCTGGCCATCGTGATCGCGGTGATCGGCATCATCAACACCTTGGGACTGTCGGTGATCGAGCGGACCCGAGAGATCGGCCTGCTGCGAGCGGTCGGGATGAGGCGGTCGCAGCTGCGCCGGATGGTCACCCTGGAGTCGGTGGCCATCTCGGTCCTCGGCGCGGTGCTCGGCATGGCGCTCGGGCTGGTCTTCGGGGCGCTGCTGCGCTACGCACTGCGCGAGGACCTCACCTCGCTCGCGTTGCCGGTCGGCCAGCTGACCGCGTTCCTGGTGCTCGCGGTGATGGTCGGCGTGCTGGCCGCCATCCTGCCGGCCATCCGGGCGTCGAGGCTGAACGTGCTGGAGGCGATCGCGACGGAATGAGGTCTCGATGCTTCGACGTCGCTCAGACGTCGCGCCGCTCGACCAGCCGGTGGGCATCGACCTCGCTCGACCAGCGATGGTTGTGTGAAGGTCCGTCCATCCAGGATGCGGCAGCAACGCCGTGATCTGTGGCGGCAATGCCCGCTCATATGAGTGCGTCCGGAACGCGGCGCAATGACGCGGCTCGCGCTCGGCCGGGCCGGGGGCGATGGAGAGGCCGGCGAACTGAGGCTCTCCTCCTGAGGTAGAGCGTGCCGCGGGGTTCGGTTCTTGGTCTTGTGGCCTTCCCCAACGCGCGGGACATTGGGTGTCGACTGATCCACTGAGGTGGGAGAGTGCGCGATGGATCTCGACGAGTTGGTGTTCCACCCCTGGTCGGCGCAAGGGCTGCGCAACGTGCCGACCTTCGTCGGCGGCTCGGGTAGCCAGGTCATCGACGTAGACGGCCGGCGCTTCTTGGACTTCAGCTCGCAACTGGTCTTCACCAACCTCGGTCACCAACACCCAGCCATCGTCACGGCGATCAAAGAGCAAGCCGAGCGCCTGTGCACCCTCGCCCCCGGTTATGCCTCGGACGTCCGCGGTGAAGCGGCGCGGCTGATCGTCGAGGTCGCCCCCGAGGGTCTCGGGCACGTGCTGTTCACCACCGGTGGTACGGAGGCGATCGAGCATGCGGTCCGGATGGCCCGGCTGCACAATGGGCGGCCCAAGGTGCTCGCCGCCTACCGCTCGTATCACGGCTCCACGACGACGTCGATCCACCTCACCGGTGACCCGCGCCGCTGGGCTTCGGACACCGGGGCGGCGGGCGCCGTGCACTTTTTCGGCCCCTTCCTGTACCGCTCGGCCTTCGGGTCAAGCACGCCCGAGGAAGAGTGCGAGCGGGCGCTCGCGCATCTCGAGCAGGTGATCCTTCTGGAGGGACCGTCGACCATCTCCGCGTTGCTGCTGGAACCCGTGACTGGCAGTTCCGGGGTCATCGTGCCGCCGGCCGGCTATTTGCGGGGTGTTCGGGACCTGTGCACTCGCCATGGCATCGTCTTCATCGCGGACGAGGTGCTCGTCGGCTTCGGCCGCACCGGAGAATGGTTCGGCGTCGACCACGAGAGAGTTGCCCCGGATCTCCTGGTCTTTGCGAAGGGCGTGAACTCCGGGTATGTCCCGCTTGGTGGGGTGCTGGTCGGCGACCCGATCTATGAGACCTTCACCAGCCGCCCTTACCCGGCGGGCATGACCTACAGCGGTCACCCGCTGGCCTGCGCGGCGGCGGTGGGTGCCATCGGCGCCATGCACGATGAGGGCACCGTGGCGGCAGCCGCACGGCTCGGCACGCAACTCCTTGGGCCCGGACTGACGAAAGCTTGCCGAGAAGCACCCCTGCATCGGGGATGTCCGGGGCATCGGCGGGCTGTGGACCCTCGAGCTAGTCCGTGACCGCCAGACCAAGGAGCCGCTCGTTCCGGTCGGTGCCACTGGCGCGGCGAACGCACCGATGGCCGCGGTCGCCAAGGCGTGCCTCGACCACGGCCTGGTCCCCCTCGTCTTGGGCAACCGCATCCATGTCGCGCCACCGCTCAACGTGAACGACACTGACGCCGCCACCGGGCTGGCCATCCTGGATGAGGCCCTGGCTGAGCCCGACAGATTCCTCGCCTGACGCGGTCGAGGCGGCTTCCGGGCATGGATCGACCCTTGTTCTTGCCGAGTCGTGTGCCTCAGCGTGCGCCGTTCGGCCGCTGTCGGGCACACGACCCCTTCAGCCGCGCATCGCGCATGCTGCGGCCAACAATCGGCCCACATCAATCTGGGCGCTGTGACACTGGTCCGCGACCCGCACCTGACCCGCCCCAGCGAGGTGACTGCGGCCGCCGCCATGGGCTGCGGTTGCCAGGCTTTATGCCATGCCAATCAGGCGAAAGCTGCGATGGGACCAGCGATGTGTCGACAGCTCCCACCAAGTCGTCTTCGTAGGTCATCGGCCGAAGCGGCGTCCTGCGCAAACGCGGCCGGAGGCCTTCGTCACGTCGGCCGTGGAGACAAGCGTGTAGCCAACGTCGATGTGTCAGCTGTAGCCATCCTGGAGGCCTTCCGCCGGGCCCCCTGGCATCGCTGACGGTGTTGGGCCATAGTCGATCGCAGGCAACATCTGCATCGGTCGACGATGGGGCGGCGCCATGGGAGCGACGGAGCGTGCGGCAACCGGCGTCCGGCACGCCGTTGCGGTCATGGTGGTGTCGGCCGTCCTACTGGGCTGCTCGTCAGGGCCGCCAACGCCCGCCACATCCGAGGTGAACGGGGGTATCACGCGGGTGGGAGACGACTTCTTGGAGCTCGCCGGCGAGGATATCTTCGGTGATGTCGCGGCAGGCGGCGGCTCGGTGTGGATGGCCTCGTTGGAGGGCCTGATCCAGGTGGATCCGGCGACGATGGAGGCGACGTGGCACACCGACGTCGCCCCGGGCAAGAAGATCGTCTACGCCTTCGACAGCGTCTGGGTCGGCGGCCAGACCGGCGTCGTCCGGGTCGACCCGACGTCTCTGGATGAGGTCGCAACCGTGCGCATCAGCGGGCCGGAGGGGATCACTGCGGACGAGGACAGCATCTGGGCCAGTCAGCACGACTCCAGGGTGGTGCTGCGGATCGACCCGCGGACCAACGAGGTGGTGGAGACGATCGACGTGGCCCCCGCACCTGGCGAGCTTGGGGGGAAGCCGATGGGCCCGGCGGTCGTCGACGGCGACATCTGGGTCGCGATGGGCAACGGCCTCGAGGTGGTGCGGATCGACCGCAAAGACAAGGTGACCAGGATCGCCCTGGAGCACGAGGTGCTGACTCCCGCCGTCGCGACACCCGAAGCGATCTGGTTCAGCAACGTGGAGGACCTGGACCGGAGGGTCACCCGGATCGACCGCGCCACCGGGGTCGTCAGCAGCGCGGAGCTGCCCGAGTCGGCGCTGGACCGCCCGGGCGGTGTCGGCGCCGGGATCGAGCTCGATGACAGGCTCTGGTTCCCGACTTCGGGCCACACGCTGGTCACCATCGACCCGGTCACCTTCGAGATCCTCGGCAGCGTCGATCTCCAGGGCTCGGTGCCGCGCAAGGCAGTCGAGTACGACGAAGCGGTCTGGGTCGCGAGCGAGTTCAACGGTAGCCTCGAACGGATCCCGATCGAGCGTCTCGCCCAAGCACTGGCCGAGGGAGGTTGAGCACCCGGCTGGTCGAGGTGGTGGCTCGCCAGTCAATCTCCTGCCCGCTGCGGGTGTCGCGCGACCAAGCACCAGGTGCCGCCCTCATCGGCCCAGACGTCCAGCACCACGCCTGCCGCCGCTACAGGTCGCGAATCATCCTCGCCTGGCACCGGGTCACGGGACTGGCTGATCCACGACTCCACGACGCAGGCGTTGTCCAGCTCCACTGCACGACGAACGGTGACGTTGAACCAGTGCCACGCAATCGAGCAGCTTGCGTCGATCCATTCCTGCTTGCCCCGGTGATTTTCTGCGGTGGGCATCACCCAGATCATGCTGTCGCTCACCGCCGTCTCGAGGTGCTCCCGATCGCCAAGCCGCACGGCCTCCTGAAGAGCCTCTGTCGACTGATGCGCGTCGAACCTGGTGACCATGATGCCGGGGCCCAACACGTAGGGGCACGCGGGCACTGCTAACCGAGCGTTGTTCGATGGTGCTGCTATCTGGGCGGATTGCTGCACCTGCTGACCACAGCAGCCAGGAGCACGACCGATGGCGCGCCGCCTCGGCTATCGCTCAATCGCCGCGATGATCTCGGGGCGCAGCCGCGACGCCTTGATGACGGCGTCGACGGAGCCGACCTCGACGGCCCGGTGGATGTTGTGGACGCCGTCGAACTCGGCAGCGATCTCGCCGATCTTCTCCGCTCGGGCCAAGGCTCGCACGTCGGCGAGCTGGATCACCAGCTGGCTTCGGTGCGCGCCGGTCGCCTCCTGGATCCGGGCTTCGAGGTCTCGGACGGCTGGGCTGGCAGCGGCACGCTTCTCGACCTCGTTGGTGAACACCACTGCTGCGGCGGGCGCGCCGCCGATCACCGAGGCGAACGAGCCTTCCAGCGCCAGCACCGTCATGCGCGGGTTGAGCGCCTTGGAGAACACCACGAACGCGCCGCCGTGGTAGCGCGAGACCACGCAGAACACGATCGGGCCGTCGAAGTTCACGATGGCGCGGCCGATCTCCGCGCCGTACTCCAGCTGGAGGTTGCGCATCGAGTCCGGTGACCCGTCGAAGCCGGACAGGTTGGCCAGCACCACCAGCGGACGGTTGCCGCTGGCCGCGTTGATCGACCGAGCCGCCTTCTTCGACGACCGCGGGAAGAGGGTGCCGGCGGTGTAGGTGTCGGGACCGTCGGTGGGCGGGAAGCCGTGCCGGCGTACCGGCTTGGACTCGATCCCCAGCAGACAAACCGAGTGACCGCCGACGTAGGCGTCCTGGACCACCGCGGTGTCGGCATCGGCCATGCCGGCCCAACGCTCCAACATCGGGAGGTCCTGGTCCGCGACCGCCCTCATGACGGTGCGGATGTCGAAGGCCTTCTTGCGCTCGGGGTTGGTGGCCGCGGAGAAGATCTCGCCGACGGTCTTGAAGTCACTGCCCTCGGCCTCGTGCGGGTACGACGAGATGTCGCGGTCGGCGGGATCGCTGGTGGAGGCCCGACGCGGCCGGGTCTCGCCGGGTGCGACATAGGTGTGCTCGTAGTGGGACATCAGCACGCCGAAGGCGCCTGCCAGGTCGGGCGCCCAGTACTGCGCCTGCCCGTTGGGCCCCATGACCCGGTCGTAGCCGCCGATGCCGAAGTTGTCCTCGGCGGACACGCCGCCGGAGAAGTCGAGCGACTGCTTGCCGGTCAGCACCATCGCGCTGTCCGGCGTCATCACCAAGATGCCCTTGGTGTGCATCAGCATCGTGGCCTCGGCGTTCCAGTAGGGCTGCGCGCCCACGTTGATGCCGGCCACGACCACGTTGATCTCCCCGCCGTCCTGGGTGAACTCCACGATCCGGCGCAGGGCCGCGGCGACCCAGTCCATGTTCTCGGTGCCGGAGTCCATCGAGATCCGGGCGCCCGCCGAGAGCGCGAACCACTCGACCGGCACCTGCATCCGCTCAGCGAGGTCGCAGGCGGCAATGATCCGCGTGCACTCGGCTTCGGCGACCGAGCCCAGGGACTTCGTCGGGTCGCCGCAGAGCACCACGCGGGTGACGCCCTCGGGGTGAAGCCGGGTGGGCGTCGAGACGACCGCGACGATGATGCCCGCCTTGTTCTGACCGCGTGGTCGCTCGACGGCCACCAGCGCGCCCGTGTCGTCGAGGTCTTGCTCGACCAGCGAGCCACCCTCGCCGGCGAGCATCGGCGCCAGCTCGTAGGGATAGACCAGCCCGCGCCGGCGGGCCCGGAGAACCTTGGCTGCGTAGTCGTCGAGCGGCTTGAGTACCTCGGTCGGCGGTTCCTCGACCGAGGTCACCACCCCGGCTCCGGGCTGGGCGCCGAACCGCACGCACACCGGGACCGGCGTGCCGTCGGGACCGCGCACGCGGCCCTGGGCCAGCACCTCTTCGATGCCGGCGCCGTCGGTGAGCGGGCGGATCTTGTTGCCCAGGGCCGCAAGTCCGTCGGCGTCGATCTCGACGACGGGCCACACCTGCACCCAGACGTGGTTCAGGTCGAGCTTGCTGCCCGCGGCACCGCGAGCCACGCGCGCGCGCCGGATCGCCTCCAGGCAGTTCTCCACCGCGCGCTCGGCGTGCGGGAGGCCGGTCACCCGGCCGTTCTCGTCGCGGATGACGGCCAGCTGACGCACCTGCGCCAACGCCACCAGCCTCCGGTCGGCAGGGTTCTCCGGGGCCACGCACTCGTAGAGCAGCACGTCCTCCGGCGCTTCGATCCTGGTGATGTCGAACTCGCGCAGCCGCCAGAGGTTCAGCCGGCGACCGACCATCGGGTGCACGCCGCGCGTGAGAGCGTCCTCGACAACGCCACCGGCACCATCGGGACGGAACGCGTAGTAGCCCACCGGACGCTCGGCGCCGGCGCAAACGGCCACGGAGACTCGTCGTGCGTCCTGGGAGAAGGGCAGGGCTGCCACGAGCGGACCCACCGCCCGGCTGGTCGCGTCGGCGTCCTCGGGCGCCTCGGGCCAGTGGAGGTAGAGGTCGACCACGACGTCGTGGCCCTCGTCCCGGTCGGTCACGTGGGCGCTGATGGCCGACCCCAGGCTCCCGTGGGGATCGGCCAGCTCGGAGTAGGTGCCGATCGTGGAGACCAGGCGGGTCGGGCGTCCATCGAGGGTGTAGTCGGCAGCAACGCGCGGGCGGCCGTCGTCCTCGATCGAGCGCAGGTCGTGGAAGTCGTACTCGCGGTAGTGGCGCCTCGCCAGCACCTCGAGCATGGGCTCCTTGTCGGGGAGCCCGTCGACCATCCGCTCGGCGAGGAACTTCACGATCTGCTCGGGGATGAGCGCGAGCGCCTCGATCCGCTCCACCCGGTCGGCGAGCTCGCCGTTCGCGGCGAGCGCGGTGAGCTCGTCGCGCACGCCGGCGAGTACGTCGGTGCGCTGGGCGTCGACCTGTGGCTGGTCGAACCAGCGGAACCGGACGCTGCGGGCGAGGTCGCCGACCACGGGGAACCGCAGCTGCGTCGCTCGGCCGAGGCGTTCCAGCAGCCGGCGCGCGTTGGCAGCCAGGTTGCCGGCCGGCGCGGGCTCCGCGATCCAGCAGCCGAGCAGGGCGGTGGCGATCGTGACCTCCGGCACGGACCGTTGCTGGGCCAGGAAGATCCTGAAGACCGCCTCTTCCAGCTGCGGAGTGCGCTCGAGGTCCATCACCCCGTAGTGCCGAAGCACCCGGGCCAACCGGTCGCTGAAGGTGACGGGCAGACCGCCGCGCTCGACGTCGAGGCTCTGCAGGAAGGTGTGGAAGTGCTCGCGCGAGCTGTGCACGCGGAGCTCGGTGTGTCGCTCCTCGTCGACGGGCTGGTCGCGGCTGAGCTCGGCGAGGTCCGCGAAGGTGCCGAGCAGCTTCAGCTCGTCCTCGAGGATCGACTCCCCCGTCGCGCGTACCTCCTCACGGACCGTGAGGTAACGCGAGAGCACGTCGTCCTGGGCCTCCGACGGCACGTCGAAGCCGAGAACGACGGCCGTCAGGTCATTGCGGGCCAGCGACAGGACCTCGGCCGGTGCTCGACCCTCGGCGGGCTGCGGGAACTCGATCGGCGGCTCGGCTGTCGTCGCTTCCGCGGCCACGTCCTGCTCACCGACCTGCTCGAGCCGGACCAACGGTGTTCCCGTCTCGACCTGGCTGCCGGTGATCACCAGCAGTTCCTTGACCCGGGCCGGGAACGGCGCGTGGAGCACCGTCTCCATCTTCATCGACTCGAGCACGAGCACGGGCGCGCCCGCGTCGACCTCGTCGCCGACGGCGGCCGGCGTGGCGACCACGAGAGCCGGTGCCGGCGAACGCAGCACACCGCCCTCGTCCCGGGAGACGCGGTGGGCGACACCGTCGACCTCGACCAGCGTGGTCGGGCCGTGCGTGGCCGTGACCACGTGGTGTCGGTGGCCGCCGACCACGAGCCGGCGATGGAACTCGTCGATCCGGTCCAGCTCAGCCTCGACCGTTGTCGTGCCACCCGCGACAGCGACGGTCACCTGGTAGCGCGACGGACCGGTGTTGAGGGTCGAGACCTGGTAGGCGGTGCCGCGGAGCTTGACCTCGACAGGACGGCCGACCCGGTGCTGGACCTGCGGTCGCCCGCCGTGCGCGGTCTCGATCAGTCGGGCGACCTCCCGGTCGACCTCGTCGGCGTACGCCTCGATCGCCGCCGCGACGATCGCCACCCCGGCCCCCGCCTGCGCGACGAGGCGCCCCTCGGCACGCACCCGGTCGATCCAGCCCGTGTCGGCCCAGCCACCGGTGCCGTCGACGACCTCGGGCTGGGCGAGCAGATCGAGGACGAAGCTCTTGTTGCAGGCGCCGCCCTCGATCACGACGGTGGTCTCGCGCATGGCCCGGCGCAACCGGGCCAGCGCCTCCTCACGCGTGCGGCCGAACGCGATGATCTTCGCGATCATCGAGTCGAAGTCGGGCGGGATGGTGTCGCCCTGGGCAACCCCGGTGTCGACACGGATGCCAGGCCCCGCAGGCAGGTCGAGACGGACGATGCGACCGGGGGCGGGAGCGAAGTCGCGGTCGGGGTCCTCCGCGTTGAGACGGGCCTCGACCGCGTGCCCGGACTCGCTCGGCCTCTCGGCGTACAAGTCGGTGAGCCGGCCGCCGGCAGCGACGAAGATCTGCGCCTTCACCAGGTCGACGTCCGTGGTCGCCTCGGTGATCGAGTGCTCGACCTGCAGGCGGGTGTTCACCTCCAGGAACGCGAACGAGGAGCTGCCGGGGTCGTAGAGGAACTCCACGGTGCCGGCACCGACGTACCCGACGGCCAGAGCAAGTCGCTCGGCCGACGCCTTGAGCTCACCGACCTGCTCGGCGTCGAGGAGTGGCGAGGCGGACTCCTCGATCACCTTCTGGTTGCGCCGCTGGATCGAGCAGTCGCGCACACCCAGCGCCCAGGCGGTCCCGTGCCCGTCGGCGATCAACTGGACCTCGACGTGCCGGGCGCCGGTGACCAGGCGCTCCAGGAAGACCGTGCTGTTGCCGAACGCGCGCAGCGCCTCGTCGCTGGTGCGTTGGTAGGCATCCTCGAGATCCGCGGCCGAGGCCACCATCCGGATGCCGCGGCCGCCGCCCCCCGCGGTCGCCTTGAGCATCAGCGGGTAGCCGATCTCCGCCGCCGCGGTCAGCGCGCTCTCGAGGGAGTCGACGGCGCCCCGGCTCCAGGGTGCCACCGGCACCCCGACCTCTTCGGCGAGCAGCTTCGAGCCGATCTTGTCGCCCAGCTTCCGCATGGCCTCCGCGCTCGGGCCGATGAACGCGACGCCCAACCGTTCGCACAGGTCCACGAACGCCGGGTCCTCGGCCAAGAAGCCCCACCCCGGCCACACCGCATCCGCGCCGGACTCGGTCAGGGCGCGCTCCAGCACAGCAAGGTCGAGGTATGGCCGAGCTGAAGCCGGACCCAGGTCGTAGAACAGGTCGGCCTCGCGGACGAACATCGCCCGGGCCTCGCCCTCGGTGTGGAGCGCCACCGTCTCGATCGGCCCCTCACCTGCTGCATTCATGTCCTGCACGGCGTGGATGAGGCGCATCGCCGCCTCGCCCCGGTTAGCGATCGCAATGCGCGAGAACACTCTCAACACCTCCGCTGGCTAGCGCGTCGTCATCGGGCGGGACAAGCGAGCACCACCCAACCCGAACCTTCCACGCGGGGACCTCTTCGAACCAGTCACGTCACGGCGGGTCACCGTCGGACCTTCGCGCGGCGAACCTCGAGACACCCCTGTCAATGTTCGGTACCCGGTTGACCATCCCTGTTCGGTAGGTGGTTTACAACCGGCCGGGGCTGTGACTGGGCCTCTTGCTGGGCTCTCTTGGCTCGTCGGGCCGGGTGGCCGTTCGGGGTGGCGAAGGCGCCGAGCTCCTTGACCGGGTCGTGCCAAGCATGAGGCGGAACCGCACACGATGATCTTCGCGGCAAGCCGCGGTAACGGATCGGTAACCGATACGTCAGAGGCCCATTCAACCAACTGGTTGATGGGCCTCTGGCCTGCTGTTTCTCTTGTAGCGGGGGCAGGATGTGAACCTGCGACCTCTGGGTTATGAGCCCAGCGAGCTACCGAACTGCTCCACCCCGCGTCGGTGATCGCCACTTTACGGGGTCGTCGAAGGCAGGCCAAATCGGGGTCAGGTGCCCCGGCACGGTCTACGAAGCGGCCGGTCATCAGGTGGACGGCACGACCTGTGCGGGCTCGGCGTAGACCCCCTCGAGGCGGACGGGTTTTGTCGCGGCTGGCCACCGTGAAGGTGAGGGGGCCGCGAGTGCCATGCACGTACACCTTGGCCGTGCCGCGGCGGCGGCGGTCCAGGTTGACGGACCAGCTGTGAGCGCCGGCGGTGATGACCGTCCGGCCGTGGCCGGGGCCGACCCGGAAGCGGACCACGAAGCTACGCCTGTGCACCTAACGTCAGCGCGGGGCAAGGGCATGGTCGACGCCCGGCTCACTGCTGGCGGGGTGCCGTCCGCAGGTTTCGAGACGGGACTTCGTCCCTCCTCAACCAGCGGCGGTGGGGTGGGGTGGCCGCGGGTTTCGAGACGGGACTTCGTCCCTCCTCAACCAGCGAAGCCTCGTCCCTCCTCAACCAGCGGGGCCTCGTTCCTCCTCAACCAGCGGCGGGCGACTCGGTGGCGCTGGGGTCCTCGGTGGGTTCGGGGGTGCCGGCCTCGGCGTTGCGCTCGTCGAGGAGCTGGAGGGCGCGGTCGACGTGGTCGCGAGCCTCCTCGATGGCGGCGGCCCAGCCGGCGGTGTCGCCGGCGGCCTGGAGGCGGTCGGCCTCGGCGTACGCCTCGGCGGCCAGGTTGAGGAGGCGCTGGACCTCCTTGGGCAGGCGGCCGGCGGGCGTGTCGCCCGGGTCCTCGGGATCGGTGGGCGTGCCCGGGTCGGTCGGCGTCGTGGGGTCAGCCTCTCCCCCGAGCACGTCGACGATCGCCTGGTCGAGGGTGGCGCCGATGCCGACCTCCTCGCCGTAGGCCACCAGCACGAACTGCAGCGTGCGCGGCGAAGCCTGGTCGCGCGCGGCGTACAACGGCTGGACGTACATCAACCCCTCGCCGACGGGCAGCGTCAGCAGGTTGCCGAAGTAGGTGCGGACGTCGCCCTGGGTGAACTTCAGGACCTCGTCACGTACGCCGGAGTCCGACGAGATCTGGTTGGCCGCGAGCCGGGGTCCGTTGTTGTCCTCGTTGGAGAGCGCGAGGACGCGCAGGGTCCCGAAGTTCTCCTCGTCGGTGGCGTCGCTGTCGACCGACATGAAGGCGGCCAGCGAGTTCTTCGCGCGCGGCACGTAGACGGAGGTGAGCGAGAAGACCTGGTCCTCCGGCGCCGTGCTCGTGACGGCCACCTGCTCGCCGTCCTCGCCCTCCTCGAGGCGGGTGGGGTTCACGAAGAGGCGGTACGGCGGCTGCTTGCGGCTCGTCAGGTTCGGGTCGGCCGGGACCTCCCAGCGCGAGTTGTCCTCGTAGAAGTCCTTCGCGTCGGTCACGTGGTAGCGCGCGAACTGGAAGCGCTGCACCTTGAACAGGTCCTCGGGGTAGCGCAGGTGGCTCAGCAGCGGCTCGGGGATGTCGGCGCGGTCCTGCACGACGCCCGGGAACGCCGAACGCCACGCCTTCAGGATCGGGTCCTGCTCGTCCCACGCGTAGAGCCGCACGGTGCCGTCATAGGCATCCACGGTCGCCTTCACCGCGTTGCGCACGTAGTTGACCTCGTCGGTCGGGATCGTCTGGAAGCCGGTGTTGATGGCCAGCGAGTCCTCGGTCATGTCCTCGAAGGACGCCTTCTGCGACTGCGGGTACTGGTCCGTGGTCGTGTAGCCGTCGAGGATCCACTGGACCTTGCCGTCGACCACCGCCGGGTAGGGGTCGCTGTCGACGGTCAGCCACGGCGCGACCTTCTTGACCATGTCGCCGGGGTTGCGGTCGTAGAGGATCTTGCTGTTGTCGGTGACCCGCTCGGAGAGCACGATGTTGGGCTCGCCGAACTTGACGGCGTAGAGCACCTTGCGGAACAGCGAGCCGACCCCCACGCCGCCGGCACCGTCGTACGTCGTCGTGAACTCCTCGCCCTCTTCCGGCATGCCGGGCGGCAGGTCGAGCTCCACGTCGCGGGCGTCATCGGAGGCCTTTCCGACGATGGAGTACGACGGTGACTGCTCGCCGAAGTAGACGCGCGTCTCGTAGCCGTCCTCCGACAGGTTGGTCAGCGTGCGCTGGTTGACCTCCTGGCCCTCCGCCCATACGACGTCGCCGATGCGCTGGCTCACGTCGTCGGCCGGCCGCTGGTTGCCGAAGGCGGCGATCACGCCGTTGCCGTGGGTGTAGACGGTGTGCAGGTTGGCCCAGTTGCGGCTGCCGGCGTCGATGCCCTCCTGGTCGAGCTCGCGTACGCCGAGCACCAGCGCCCGCTGCTTGCCCTCGATCTCGTAGCGGTCGACGTCGAGCACGGGCGCCACCGAGTAGTAGGCGCGCACCTGCTGCTCCTGCTCGAAGCTCGAGCCGACGAGCTGCGGGTCGACCAGCGGCGTGGTGGCCAGCTGCGCGTCGAGCACGTCCTCCTGGTCGGCGGTCAGGATCGGCGTCGTGGTGTAGTCGATGACCTCGACGTCGGCGATGTCGTAGGCGTCGCGGGTGGCCTTGATGTTCTCCTCGATGTACGGCGCCTCCTTGTCGGGCTCGCTCGGGTTGACCGTGAACTGCTGCACGATGCCCGGCCAGATCATCCCGATCAGGATCGACGACACAACGAGCATCGCCAGGCCGACCGCGGAGAGCAGCCACGTGCGCCGCCACACGTTGAGGAAGAACAGCAGCGCACAGATGATGGCGATGCCGGCGAGGATGTTGCGCGCGGGCAGGACGGCGTTCTGGTCGGCGTAGTTCATGCCCGTGATCAGCGAGCCCGACTCGTCGAGCAGGTCGAAGCGGTCGAGCCAGTAGTCGGCGGCCTTCGCGAGCACGAACAGGCCGAGCAGCACCGAGAACTGCGCCATCGCCGCAGGCGAGAGCCGGTCCCGCGAGACCTGCAGACGGATCCCGCCGAACAGGTAGTGCACCGCCGCCGCCGCCAGGAGTGCGACGACCGTCGTGGCCATCACGAAGTCGACGACGTAGTGAAGCCAGGGCAGGTCGAAGACGTAGAAGCCGACGTCTCGGTTGAAGTAGGGGTCGGTGGTGCCGAAGTCGGACCCGTTGCGCCACAGCAGGAAGGTGCGCCACTGGCTCGACGCCGACGCGCCGGCGAAGAGGCCGATGAGCACGCTCACACCCGCCATCAGCCAGGTGCGCACGGGCAGGACGACGTCGCGGTAGCGGTCGAGGCCGGTCTGCTCGGGCGTGGCGGGCCGGAAGAGCGGCCGCGTCCGGTAGGCGACCAGCATGTTGGCGCCCACGGCCAGTGCCATCACCGCACCGAAGACGAGGAACAGCCCGACCCGGGTCCAGAGCAGCGTGGTGAACACCGACTGGAAGCCCAGCGAGTCGAACCACAGCCGCTCGGTCCAGAACGTCGCGAACGCCGTCAGGCCCACGAATCCGACCAGCAGCACGACCGCAGTGATGACCAGGGCGCGCGAACGCCCGCTCCGCTGCTGGCCGCGTGGCTGCTCGTCACGCGGGTCGTCGTCGAACAGGTCGCTCATCTGGTGCTCTCCTCGTCGGGCCTGTCGGCCAGGTCCTGGGGGTCGTGCTCGTCGTGCTGGTGAGGGGTGTCGCGGGCGGTGCTGTCGTCGGCGTCGTCCAGGGTGCCGCGCAGCAGCGCCAGCAGCCCTGGCACCAGGTCGGTTCCGGTGACCACCGAGAGGTCGTCGTCGTGAGCCCGCAGCCGAAGAGCACAGTACGTGGCACCTGCACGCGTCACCCCGGCGACGATGCGCACCTCCTGCCGATCGGGGTGCGCACGCGCGAACGCGCGGGCCTCCTCCGAGTCCTCCGGCAGGTCGTCGTCGACGCCCGGCGGCAACACGAACCGCTCGACCAGCGCCGCGCAGCCGGCCACCTCGTCAGGCCACACGATCGACTCGAGGGTCTGCTCGAGGACCTCGGACGCGAGCTGGTCCTGCTCGACCGGGGTCAGCGACCCCGCGGCCGAGGCGTCGTCGAGGCCCATGCTGGCCGCCAGCACGGGCTCCCGCGCCACCAGCCGGGCGGTGTCGACCAGCGCGTAGAGGTGCGCGGGCTGGTCCCAGCCCGTCGTGGCCGCGTGGTTCTCGATCTCCAGCACGGCGGCCGCGAGTGCGGGGTCGACGTCGACGACCTCCATCACTCCTCGCTCCCCGCCTGGCCGGACGTCGAGCACGTCGGGAGCGCCGCGTCGGGGTCGTCGACCCACGTCTCGAGCGCCTCCACCGCGTCGTGCATGGTGTCGGCCCGCACCAGCCGCATGTCGCCGTTCGGCGCCAGGAGCGCGTCTGCGCAGTTGTCGGGCGGGACCAGGAACAGCTCAGCCCCGTCGTCGCGGGCTCCCACGATCTTCTGCTGGATGCCGCCGATCGGCCCCACCGAGCCGTCCTCGGACATCGTGCCGGTGCCGGCCACGGCGGCGTCGCCGGTCAACGAGCCCGGCGTGAGGGTGTCGTAGATCGCCAGCGAGAACATCAGCCCGGCGCTGGGCCCCCCGACGTCCGGGTCGATGTTGACGTGCACCTGGAACGGGAAGTCGAAGCCGTTGCCCGGCACGATGCCGATGCGGGGTACGCCGTCGTCGTCGACCTTCGGCGTCACCTTGACCGTCAGCTCCTCGCCGTCGCGGCGGATGTCGAAGCTCATGGGAGTCCCGTCGGTGTCGGCGCGCACCAGCTCGCCGATCTTCATCGGGTCGGTGATCTCGGTGCCGTCGATCGACAGCACCTCGTCGCCCACCTTGAAGGCGCCGTCGGCCGGGCTGCCCTTCGAGACGTTGAGCACCTTGGTCACGGGCGTGACCTCGAAGCCGAGCTCGCGCAGCGCCGCAGCGGTGGCCAGGTCCTGCGACGACGCCATCTGCACCGCCGACTCCAGGTCGGCGTCCTCGGCGGTCTCGTCGGGCCCGTAGAGCGCGTCGTAGGGGTAGACGGCGTCCTCGTCGCTGATCCAGGCGCTCATCACCTCGAAGAGGTTGACCCGCGCCTCCGGCTGCGAGACGTAGACGGTGGTCATCCGCAGCTGGCCGTCGTCGCGGTAGGTCTTGTGCCCGGTGACCTGGATGATCTCCTGGTCCTGAGCGGTGCCGAGCACGTCGGTCGTCGGACCGGGGCTGTAGGTCACGTAGGGCAACGGCATCCACAGAGCGGCCACCCACAGGGCCAGCAACAGGGGCACGGCAAGGACACCGGCCAGCGTGCGCTGGCTCATGGGGTCGCGGGGCCCGGCAACATGTCGCCAAGCCTCTCATTCGGGAACAAGTCGCTAACCGGGCGGTCTGGCGCCGGGGCGTGGAGTGAGCTGATCAGGCGGACCGACGGGTACGCCGCACCGCGATGCCCGTGCTGCGGTCTCGCTCCCGTACGGGCAGGCTGCGGACCCGGCCCGGGTGCTCCCGCTCCAGCGCGACACCCATCCGTGCCACGGCCACGTCGCGGTCGACCTCGGCCCGCTCGCGGCCCAGCCACGACACCCACAGCATCGCGAGCACGGTCACGACGCCGGCGGGCACGAGCCAGAGCAGGATCTCCACGCCTTCAGGCTAGGCAGCGACCTCGGCCCGATGGAGCAGGCGCGCCAGCGTCGTCTCGAAGCCAGCGGCTGGGGCGGGCGGCGGTGTCCGGTGGTTGAGGAGGCGCGCCAGCGCCGTCTCGAGCCCTCCGGACGTCTCACTACGGCGAGCCGACCCACTCCTCGGTGCCGTCTCCGAAGAGCTGGTGCTTCCAGATCGGCACCTCGGCCTTGAGCGTGTCGATGAGGGCCCGGCTGGCGTCGAACGCCTCGCCGCGATGGGCGGCCGTCGTCGCGATCACGACTGCAGCGTCGCCGATGGCGAGCGTCCCGACCCGGTGCACGGCGGCGACCCCGTGGACGTCGTACCGCTCGGCGACCCGCTCGCAGACCGCCCGCATCATCGCCTCGGCGCTCGGGTGCGCGGAGTACTCCAGCCCGGTCACGTCGCGGCCGCCGTCGTGGTCGCGCACCCGTCCGACGAAGAGCGTGAGCCCCCCGGCAGCCTCGTCGTCGAGCGCGGCCACGACCTCAGCCACGTCCAGCGGTGTCTCGCGCAGCGCGACCAGTCGGACGACGTCCGCGGTCACCTCCGGGGAGATCTCAGGGTCCACGTCGCGACCCTACCTTTCGTCACACGGGTAGTTTGGAGGCATGGACGACACCCCGGGCACCCCTCCGAACGACGGGCCCGACGACGATCAGCCCGACGATCGACCCGACGATCGACCAGGGCAGCCGAACCCCTTCAAGGGCACGCCCTTCGAGGCGTTCTTCTCCGGCCAGGGCGGCCAGGGGCTGCCCGACCTGAGCGCCCTGTTCGGCGGTACGCCGGCAGCCGGCGGCCCCGGCGCGATGCCCGACCTCAGCGCGCTCTTCTCCCAGATCCAGTCGCTGATGAAGCCCCACGACGGCCCCGTCAACTGGGACGTCGCCATCGACATGGCCCGCAAGCAGGCAGCCCAGGCGCCCGACCCGAGCGTGACCGACAAGCAGAAGGACGCGGTCGCAGACGCCGTACGGCTCGCCGACCACTGGCTCGACTCGGCCACGGCGTTCCCGTCCGGGGTGACCACGACCGCTGCCTGGTCGCGCGCCGAGTGGATCGTCGGCACCACGGACGTCTGGAAGGTGCTCGTCGAGCCGGTGGCCGCCCAGGCCACGCAGGCGCTCGGCAACGCCCTGCCCGAGGAGGCGCGGGCGATGGCCGGGCCGATCCTCGGGATGCTGGGCCAGGCCACCGGCGCCATGGTCGCCAGCCAGGTCGGCTCGGCCCTCGGCGGGCTGGCCGGCGAGGTGCTGACGGCCTCCGACATCGGCCTCCCGCTCGGCCCGACCGGCACGGCCGCGCTCGTGCCGAGCAACGTGACGGCGTTCGCCGACGGGCTCGACGTGAGCAACGACGACGTGCTGCTCTACCTCGCCCTGCGCGAGGCCGCCCACCAGCGGCTCTTCGCGCACGTGCCGTGGCTGCGCGAGCACCTGATCGGGTCGGTGCGCGACTACGCGAGCGGCATCGAGATCAACACCGGCGCGATCGAGGAGCAGCTGCGCGGGATCGACGCGACCAACCCCGCGGCCATGCAGGAGGCCTTCGAGGGCGGGCTCTTCGACCTGAAGTCCTCCCCCGCCCAGCAGGCGGCGCTCTCGCGGCTCGAGGTCACCCTCGCGCTGGTGGAGGGCTGGGTCGACGAGGTCGTCGGCCAGGCCACCGCCGAGCGGATGCCCTCGGCGGCCAGGCTCCAGGAGGCCGTCCGCCGCCGCCGCGCCGCCGGCGGTCCCGCCGAGCAGACCTTCGCGTCACTGGTCGGCCTCGAGCTGCGGCCGCGGCGGCTCCGTGACGCCTCGACGCTGTGGGGCTCGCTGCGCACGCGCCAGGGCACCGAGGCCCGCGACGGGGTGTGGATGCACCCCGACCTGCTGCCCACGGCCGATGACCTGGACGATCCGCTGGGGTTCCGCGAGGACGCCGCCGCACCCGGCGAGCTGTCCGAGGAGGAGTTCGATGCGGGCCTCGCGGACCTGCTCGACGGCAGGCTGGGAGACGCGCCAGACGAGCCCGACGAGGCCGAAGGGGAGGGCGACCCCAAGGCGTGACCCTGCACCGCGAGGCCCTGGCGGAGCTGACCGCCTGGTCGCCGCCGCCGGGCCGGCAGACCGAGCTGCGCGACCGCTACGTCGCCCACCTGCACGCCAACGCCGACGGCACGGAGCGCGGCTGCCTGCCCGACCACCTCACGGCCGGCGCAGTGGTGCTGTCGGACGACGGCGAGCGGGTGCTGCTCAACCTGCACCGCAAGGCCGGCCGCTGGTTCCACTTCGGCGGGCACTGCGAGCCGGGCGACGGGTCGCTGCTCGCGACGGCGTGGCGCGAGGCCACCGAGGAGTCCGGCATCTCCGGCCTGGTGCTCCAGCGCGAGCCGGTGCACCTCGACGAGCACACGGTCGCGTTCTGCGACCCGCGCGGCGACGTGCACCACCTCGACGTACGGTTCGTCGCGACCGCGCCACCCGGTGCCGAGCCGTCGGTCAGTGCGGAGTCGTCCGACGTCCGCTGGTGGCGCATCGACGCGCTCCCCGAGCTCGAGGACGAGATGCACGAGCTGATCGCGGCCGCCCGCGAGCGGCTGGCGGCTCAGTCGTCGACGTCGTCCTCCTCGCCCGGTGGCGGGTCCAGCTGGGCCGCGGCCGACCAGCCCGACAGGTAGCCCTTCGCCCGCTCGGCGCGGGGGTAGCGGTCGACCCAGGCCCAGAAGCGGTCGTTGTGGCCGACCTCGAGCAGGTGCGCCAGCTCGTGCACGAGCACGTAGTCGACCACCCACGCCGGCATCTGCTGCAGCCGTGCGGAGAGCCGGATCGACCGGTCACCGGGCGTGCACGAACCCCAGCGCGATCGCTGGTTGTCGACCCAGCGGATCGACTCGGGCTGCGCGAGGCCGCCGAGGTACTCGTCACTGAGCCGGAGCGCGCGCCGCAGCAGGTCGTCGTCGCTCGGACGCCTGCGACGCTCGGACTTCTCGAGGCGCGCCACCATCGTCTCGACCCACTCGGCCTCCTGGGCCCGCGTCATCGAGGCTGGGATGAGGACGACGATCCGGTCGCCGTCGCGGTAGGCCGAGACGGTACGACGGCGGCGTTTCGAGCGGCGTACCTCCACCTGCTCCTGGTCGCCCACCACGCTCACAACCTACTGGCGGCCCACGACAAGAGCCGGTCGCGCTCCCAGGTGTTCACGATCCGCTCCGGCTCGATGCCGGCCTCCTCGGCGCGGTGGCAGCCGTAGTCCAGCATGTCGAGCTGGCCGGGCGCGTGGCTGTCGGAGTCGATCGAGAAGAGGCAGCCCAGGTCACGGGCGAGCTCGAGCAGCTTCGTGGGCGGATCGCGGCGCTCGGGGCGCGAGTTGATCTCGACGGCCACGCCGTTCTCCACACACGCGCCGAACACCTTCTCGGCGTCGAACCTGCTGCCCGGCCGGACCCCGCGGTTGCCGGTCACCAGGCGACCCGTGCAGTGGCCGAGCACGTTCATGAAGGGGTTCTGCGTAGCCGCGACCATCCGCCTGGTCATCTGCTCGGGCTCCATCTTGAGCTTGGAGTGGACGCTGGCGACGCGCACCTGCAGCCGGCCGAGCATCTCCTCGGTCTGGTCGAGGCCGCCGTCGTCGAGGATGTCGACCTCGATGCCCTTGAGCAGGGTGAACGAGCCGCCGAGGTGGTCGTTGACGGCGTCGACGACGTCGAGCTGGCGCGCCAGCCGCTCGGCGCTCAGCCCGTGGGCGACGGTGAGCCGCGGCGAGTGGTCGGTGAGCACGAGGTAGTCATGCCCCAGCTCGACGGCGGTGAACGCCATCTCCTCGATCGGCGAGCCGCCGTCGGACCAGTCGGAGTGCGAGTGCAGGTCGCCCCGAAGTGCGGCTCGCAGCTCCCGCCCGCCGGGAGCGAGCGGCCCTGCGTGCTCGGCCTCCAGCGCAGCCAGCCGCTCGGGCACCTCGCCCCGGACCGCCGCCGCGATCACCTTGCCGGAGCTCGCTCCGATGCCGGGCAGGTCGGTGAGACGGTCCTCGGCCACCAGGCGGGCCACCTCGTCGGCGGGCAGGGGCAGGATCGCCGCCGCGGCCTTGCGGAAGGCCTGGACCTTGAAGGTGTCCTCACGGGCACGCTCGAGCAGGAAGGCGATACGCCGCAGCGCCGCCACCGGGCCCAGCGCGCCGTCCGACCCGCGTGCCCCGAGCTCCCCGTCTGCCGCCACGTCGCCATTCTGCCCGGACGCCCGGACGGGTCGGCCGACGAGGGATGTCGAAGAGGCCCCTGCCCGCCCTCCTGACACTTGCCTTCCCCTTGCGAGTGTCGCTCGGCCGGGCCGGGGCCTCGACGTGCGCCACGCTAGGAGTCCGGACGAGGGCGGGTCAACGCGGAAGGCCAGACTCGCCCGCCAGCCTGTGGATAACCTGGGGATAACCGTGGGGACAAGGCGGCCCACGCGGCACTTACCTGTGGATGCCGGGGCGGAGAACCCCCTCAAGCTGTGGACGCGGCGCCCGCGACAGCGCGTTGACCTGCCCCGATGCTGTCCACCGGGTGTGGACGAAAACTATCCGCCGCGGCAGGAGGGCTCCGGCGCCGGCTGTCTGCCCCGCGGTCACCGGGCCGAACGTCCCACTCCGACCCGCGGGAGCCGCCTGCGGTGCGCCTGCGTGCCTCCGCGCTGAGCGTGGCGTAGGGTCGTCACGACCTGCGGCCCGCCGTGGGTACCGACGGGCTTCCCCAGAACCCCCGTCGCGACGACCGAGACGATATTTAGAAGGAGGCCGTCATGGCGGAGAGCTGGAGCGGCGAGTTCTACTGCGTGAAGTGCAAGGAGAAGCGCGAGGCCGAGGGCGAGGTCAGGGTCAACGACAAGGGCACCAGGATGGCCAAGGCCGTCTGCCCCGTCTGTGGCACGAACCTCAACCGGATCCTCGGCAAGGCCTGAGGCCGGACCGAGAGCTTCCGGTCGCCGGCTAGGCGATCGAGGACGGCGGCGTCTCCCCAGGTGGGAGGCGCCGCCGTCGTCTGTCCGCCGGCGCCCGTTCGCCCGTTGCGTGTCCGCCAGGCAGGGCCTGTGGAGGAGGGCCGACACCGCGGGCGGTGCCCGTGCCAGGGTGCGGGCATGGCCGAGACGTTGCGACCGGGGTTCTTCCTCAGCCGCCGTGACGACGCCACCGTGCAGGTCGGCCTCGACCGACGGGCACTGCTGCCCGACACCAGCGAGACCCGGGCAGTGCTGAGCCGGCTCGAGGACGGGTTCCCGACCCACGACCTCCCGGCCGCTGCGGGGGTCCTCGGGGTGCTGCGCTCGCGCGACCTGCTGGTCGACACGGTGGACCTGCGCCGCGGCGCGCGGGCGGTGTTCGCGGCGTACGGCAGCGATGCCCCGCGCCGCCTGGCCGCTCGCGCCGAGGCGACGGTCACGGTCCACGCCATCGGAGCCGAGCCCGGGCTCGACCGGTGGATCACCGAGGTCGCCGAGCTCGTGCGCGCGGGTGGGATCGCTGCGGCGAGCGACCACGACCCGGCTGCGACCGTGGCGATCCTCCTCTGCTCCGGCGAGCCCGACCGTGAAGCCGTCGACCCGCTGGTTGTCACCGGGCAGCCTCATCTCCTGGTCGTCACCCACGAGGGTGGTGCCCGCATCGGGCCCTTCGTGGTCCCCGGGGCCACGGCCTGCCTGCGGTGCGTCGACGCCCACCTCGACGTGGGCGACGGGCGCCGGGGCGTGGTGCTCCGGCAGATCACCGGGACGCCCGCGCCCGTCGAACCCGCCACCCGTGCCGCCGCGACGGCGCTCGCCGTGCGCGACGTGGTGGGCTACGTCGACGGAGACCGGCCGGCGACCTGGTCTGCCACGACCTTCCTGGGGCCGGCGCCCGGTCTCGAGCACCGCGAGTGGCTGCGCCATCCACATTGCGGCTGCTGCTGGGGCGACCTGCTCGACCTCCCCTGCTGAGCAGGTGGGAGCGGGGTCACCAGTGCTCGCTGTCGAGCTTGCCCTCCATCGCCCGCAGATGGGTGCGGGAGCAGGAGTCGCAGAACCGCCGACGCCGGCCGTTCTCGACCGCGACCGTCCAGCTCAACGCCGCCGCGGCCTCGGCCTGGGTGCCGCAGAAGTCACAGGTGACCGTCTCGCTGGCCATGTCGCCACCGTAGCCAGAAATGACAGAAGCCGGGTACGACGGTGAACGTCGTACCCGGCCTGTCTCGTCGCCTCTCGGGGTCTCCCGCCGGTCGTGCCGGACCGTTGGGTGCGGGTCACCCGGGCTGTTGCCGTCTGGTCCTCCCGTGGGCTGCACGGGGTTCTCAGTCGGTCACAGCGAGCGAGCGAGGGCGAGACGCGCCTGCTGCGCGGCCTTCTCAGCCTTGCGGCCGAGTCGGCGGGCCAGGAGCAGCTGGTGCCCCTGTCGCCTGTGATGCGCCTCTCCCAGGCGCGCGGACATCTGTGCGCGCGCAAGCTGTTCTGACATGAGCTCCATGGCTTCGCTTCCGTTTCTGTAGGTCTTCACGTGAGGTCTTTCAGTTGAGGAGTACGCCGGTCGATGAGCCGTGGCCGTCAGGCCGCGGGCTGCTGGTTGTACGGGTCGTCCTTCCGGGGCCGGCCTCGCGGACGCTTCCGCGGGATCACGACTCCCTGAAGGAACAGCTCGCCTCCCCAGACACCCCAGGGCTCACGACGCTCGAGTGCCCCGTCGAGGCACAGCTCCTGCACCGGGCAGTCGCGGCAGAGCGTCTTGGCGTACTCCACGTCGGATGGCGACTCGGCGAACCACAGCTCCGGGTTGTTCGCCCGGCACGGCAGTAGCTCCTCGTCGACCCGACCTGCTGAATCGTGGAAGCCGCCGAGCGACAGCTCGTCGGCAGATCCATCGATGCGATCGAGAACGCTGATGGTCAATTTCGTCACCTCCTCCTGGACCTGTTCGAACTGGTGTTGAGAAACAGAAAGGCCGCGGATCCCTGTGTGGGTTCCGCGGCCTGGAGGCTGCCGATCGAGCTGTTTCACTCAGATCGGTGGGCTCCAGGCATCGGGACCCGCGAAGGCGCCGTCGAGAACGACGACGTCGTAGGACGGCAGACCCTTGACCGCACCCGTGATGGCGCGCTCGCGCATGAACGACGTCACGCGGTCATTCGTGCCGAGGGCGCACTGGTGGCCGGAAATGGGCATGCCGACGCGGGACGGGCTCTTGGTCCTGGTCTGGATGTTGATCATTCGGGCCACCTCCTTCGGATCATTCGGGCGCGAGGGGTGCCAAGCCTCGGGTGCGCGGGTGATTACGTGCTCAGGACGGTATCGCGGGCGTCGCGTCATGGGCAAACGATTTTATGACTGTTTCTCGACGATTATCCGCCAGGACGCTCGAGGCCGGCTTCGGCACCCGCGCCGACCACCGCGAGGACGGCCTCGCCGTAGCGCTCCAGCTTGGACTGGCCGATCCCGTTGATGCGCAACAGGGCCGTCTCGGAGTCCGGTCGGTGCTCCGCGATCAGCTGCAGGGTGGCGTCGGTGAACACCACGAACGCCGGCACCTTGTCATCGCCGGCCCGCTCGAGCCGCCACGCGCGCAGCCGCTCGAACAGCTCCTCGTCGTACGACGCCGGGCAGTCGGCGCAGCGGCCGGTCTTCTTCTCCGGGCCGGTCAGCAGCGCCCGGCCGCACTCGCGGCAGGTGACCGCGCCCCGCCGTCGCCGGGCCTTGGTTGCGACGCCCGGGAGGCCGAGCTCGGCATCGGCCGGCCGCAGCCCGTCGAGGAAGCGCGAGGGCTTGCGGGAGGCCCGGCCTCCGGCGGAGCGGGCCAGGCTCCACGACAGGGTCAGGTGGCGCCGCGCCCGGGTCATGCCGACATAGAGGAGCCGCCGCTCCTCCTCCACCGCGGCGGGGGTCTCGGCGTAGATGATCGGGAGGGTCCCCTCCTGGAGCCCGCACACGAAGACGGCGTCCCACTCGAGGCCCTTGGCCGTGTGCAGGGTCGCCAGGGTGACGCCGCCGGCGACGGGGGCGTGCTGCTCGGCGGCCCGCCGGTCGAGCTCGTCGACGAGCGCGTTGAGGTCGCCCTCGGGGTGGGCACTCGCCCAGTCGACGGCCTGGTCGACCAGGGCCTGCCACGACTCCCACCGGTCGCGGGTCTGACCCCGCGCTGTCGGTGCGGTGGGTGCCCAGCCCAGGCCGCCGACCGTGTTGCGGACGTCGTCGGCGACGTCACCACCGGACTGTCCCGACCGGGCGGCTCCGCGCAGCAGCGTGACGGCCTGGCGCACCTCCTGGCGCTCGAAGAACCGGGCAGCGCCGCGGACGACGTAGGGGATGCCCCTGGCCGCCAGCGCCTCCTCGAAGGCCTGGGACTGCGCGTTGATCCGGAAGAGCACCGCGACCTCGCCCATGGCCAGGCCCTCCCCCTTGAGCTCGAGGATGGACGCCGCCACCGCCGCGGCCTCGGCCGGCTCGTCGGGGAAGGCGCGGTAGGCGACGTCGGGTCCGGACGGGTGCTGCGCCCGCAGGTCGACCCCCTGGCTCGACGTACCGCTCAGCAGGGTGTTCGCCGCGGTGACCACCTCGGGCGTGGAGCGGTAGTTGCGGACCAGCTCGAGGCTCACGGCTCCGGGGTGGTCGACGGAGAACTCACGGAGGTAGCGCGCGCTGGCGCCGGCGAAGGAGTAGATCGTCTGCGCCGGGTCGCCGACCACGCAGAGCTCCTGACGGCCACCGAGCCACAGCTCGAGCAGCGCGGACTGGAGCGGCGAGACGTCCTGGAACTCGTCGACGACGAACCACTTGTACTGCGACCGCACCTGCGCGGCCACCCGCTGGTCCTGGTCGAGCAGGCCGGCGGTCAGCAGGAGGACGTCCTCGAAGTCCATCCGACCCTGGTCGCGCTTGACCTGCTCGTAGGTCTCGAAGAGGCGCCCGACCGTCTCGTGGTCGAGGTTGTTGACCGACCGGCCACGTCCGGGCGCGACGCTCGCGTAGGCGTCGGGGACCACGTTGGAGACCTTGGCCCACTCGATCTCGGAGGCCACGTCGCGCAGCAGCGCCTGGTCGGAGTCGACCCGGAGCCTGCGGGCGGCACCCGCGACCATCCCGATCTTGGACTCGGTCAGTGTGGGGAGCTCGGTGCCGTGGGTGCGCGGCCAGAAGTAGCTCAGCTGTCGCAGCGCCGCCGCGTGGAACGTGCGGGCCTGCACACCGGCAGCACCGAGCTGGCGCAGCCGCCCACGCATCTCGCCCGCCGCGCGCGCCGTGAACGTGACCGCGAGGACCTCGGTCGGGGCGTAGACGCCCGTCGCGACGCCGTACGCCATCCGGTGGGTGATCGCCCGCGTCTTGCCGGTGCCCGCACCGGCGAGCACCCGGACGGGACCCCGGAGCGCCTCGGCGACCAGTCGCTGCTCGGGATCGAGCGCTGCGAGGAGGTCGGCGGCGGCGGGCGGGGTCGGCGGCATGGGTCGGGAACAGCTCCTGGATCATGGACGTTACGGTCTGTAGCACCTTAGACACGAGAGGGGACATCGCCCGATGTCGTTCACCATGTACAGCACGAGCTGGTGTGGCTACTGCCACCGGCTCAAGGGACAGCTCACCCGGGAGGGCATCTCGTTCGACGTGGTGGACATCGAGCAGCACCCCGAGGCGGCCGGCCTGGTGGAGCAGGCCAACGGTGGCAACCAGACCGTGCCGACGCTGGTGTACGCCGACGGCTCGGCCCAGACCAACCCCTCCCTCGCCCAGATCAAGGACAAGCTCGCGGCCCTGGCCTCCTGACGCCGAGCAGGCGCAACTTCACCGCCCAGCAGGCGCAACTTCACCGCCCAGCAGGCGCAACTTCACCGCCCAGCAGGCGCAACTTCACCGCCCAGCAGGCGCAACTTCACCGCCGCACGGTGAAGTTGCGTCCGGTCGACGGTGAAGTTGCGTCCGGTCGACGGTGAAGTTGCGTCCGGTCGACGGTGAAGTTGCGTCCGGTCGACGGTGAAGTTGCGTCCGGTCGGCTACCAGCGGCCGGGGAGGGGCGCGCCGTACCAGTCCTCGACCAGACTGCGGGAGATCGACACGCCTCCCGGCAGGACGAGGGTGCCGGCCTCGGCCTCGGCCTTCATCTGCGCCCGGGTGAACCAGCGGGCGTCCTCGATCTCGCGGTCGTCGACGACGATGTCCGTGGTCAGGGCGCGGCCGTGGAAGCCCAGCATCAGGCTGCTCGGGAACGGCCAGCCCTGGTTGCCGAAGTAGTCGACGGCGCCCACGACGACCCCGACCTCCTCGTGCACCTCGCGGCGTACGGCGTCCTCCAGCGACTCGCCCGGCTCGACGAAACCGGCCAGGGTGGAGTAGCGGCCCTCGGGCCAGGCCGCCTGGCGCCCGAGCAGGCACCGCTCGTCCTCCGCGCCGGCCTCGCCGTGGGTGACGGTCATGATCACCGCCGGATCGGTGCGCGGCCAGGTCGCCTTGCCGCAGCTCGTGCAGATCTGCTCGTGGCCGGCCGCCCGCGGCTGGAGCGGGCCGCCGCAGCGGGAGCAGTGCCGGACGGCGAAGAGCCACTCGGCGAGACCGATCGCGTGGAAGACCAGGGGCGCGTCCGCCGCCTGCCCGTTCGCCAGATCCTGGAGCACGGCGCGCAGGCCGACCCAGTCGCCGCGCTCCCCCAGCGACCCGCTCTGCACCTCGGCCGGGTCGACGACCACCGCGAACCAGGTGCGGCCGTCGCGCTCGCCGAGCAGCACGCGCAGCCCGTCCGGCACATCCGCGGTCGGGCGCCAGTCGACCCGCCCGTCGACCGGGCGGATCCGGCTGCCGAGGACCACCAGCACGCGACTCTCCGGGTCGTCCCAGCGCTCGGCGAGCCAGTCGTCGTCGAGCCGCCGCTCCCCCGCCCGGTCGTGCGCGTTGGCGGCGAGGTCGAGGTGCGGGAAACTCACGGTCCGACGCTAGCGTTTGGCCGGTGAGCACCCACATCGGCGCCGAGCCCGGCCAGATCGCCCCCGTCGTCCTCTTCCCCGGTGACCCGCTCCGGGCGCGGTGGATCGCGGAGACCTTCCTCGAGGGCGCCGCGTGCTACAGCGAGGTGCGCCAGATGTTCGGGTACACCGGCACCTGGCAGGGCACGCCGGTCTCGGTCCAGGGCTCGGGCATGGGCCAGCCCTCGCTGGCGATCTACGTCAACGAGCTGTTCACGGCGTACGACGTCCGGTCGATCATCAGGGTCGGGTCGTGTGGCGGCCTGAGCCCGAAGGTGGAGCTGCGTGACGTGGTCATCGCCTCCGGCGCGTGCACCGACTCGTCGATGAACCGGATCACGTTCGAGGGCCTCGACTACGCGCCGGTCGCCGACTTCGGGCTGCTGCGCGCGGCTGCTGACGCGGCGCCGGATGCCCACGTGGGCTTGATCTTCTCCTGCGACTCGTTCTACGCGAGCCGGCCCGAGCTGATGATGCGGATGGTGGAGTACGGCGTGCTCGCGGTCGAGATGGAGGCCAGCGCGCTGTACACGCTGGCCGCGAAGCACGGTCGCCGGGCGCTCGCCGTCTGCACGGTCTCCGACCACGTCGGCACCGGCGAGGAGACCACCGCGCAGGAGCGGCAGGAGACCTTCGCGGCGATGGTCGAGATCGCGCTGAAGGCCGCCGTCACCGCAGGCTGAGCAGCTCCTCCAGCCCGGCTCGGTCGGGCAGCTCGACCGGCTCGACCAGGTCACCGCCGCGCACGTAGTAGAACGCGGCACGCACCCGGTCGGGCGCCACGCCGTTGAGCTCGGCCCAGGCAATGCGGTAGACCGCGAGCTGGAGCGGGTCGGCCGTCTGCGCCCGGTGGGTCTTCCAGTCGACCAGGAGGTAGCGCCCCCCTGGCTCGGCGTAGACCGCGTCGATGCGACCGCGCACCACCTGCCCGTCGAGGACCAGCGCGAACGGCGCCTCGACCGCGTGTGGCGCGCGCTCGGCGAAGGGGCCCTCCTCGAAGGCCGCCACGAGCTCGTCGAGGTCGGCGTCGGTCTCGTCGTCGTCCTCGGCCCGGCCGGGGACCTCGTCGGCACCGAGCAGGGTGAGCTGACCGAACCTCGCCTCGACCCAGGCGTGGAAGCGGGTGCCCGCCCGCGCACTCGGCACCGGAGGTCGGGGCATCGGCCGGGCCAGCTCTCGGGCAAAGGCACCGGGGTCGTCGCGCAGCCGGCTCAGAGCGGTAGCCGACAGGCTGGAGGGCAAGGGGACCTCGACGGAGTCGGCGACCTCGCGCCTGGCCTCGGCGAGCAGCCGACCGAGCTCGGCGTCCCAGTCGGCGACCAGGGCGGCCTCGACCATGTCGAGGTCGTCGTCGGCCGCAGCGGGATCGACCGCAGCGACGACAGCTGCCGCGTCGAGCCGGCGGCGCGCCTCGGCGCCAGGCCCGACCTCCGGCCACGGCCGCGACGGGTCGACGGCGTCGTAGGGGTTGGGGTCGCCCTTGACGGGCTTCTCCCGCCACTCCTCGACCGACTCACCCCACGCCTCGAGCTGGTCGCGCACCACGCGCTGGTAGTCCGACGGCCCGAACGGCGTCGACCGCTCGCTCCAGCAGAACGACGTGACCGAGACCCGGTGTGCGGCGCGGGTGATGGCGACGTAGCCCAGCCGGAGCTCCTCCTCGGCGTCGTGCGCGCGGGTCGCCGTGCGGTAGGCGTCGAGGGCCGCCTTGTCCCAGCCGGCGAGCTGGGGGAGGTCGCTCGCGTCGCCGCGCAGCGGCGCGGGGATGACGGCCGGCGAGGAGGTCCACAACGTCCGCGACCGGTTGGACGGGAAGCGCGTCTCGCAGACACCGACCAGGAACACGGCCGACCATTCCAGCCCCTTGGACCGGTGCACCGTCAGCAGCTTGACCGAGTCGGCGGCGGTGGGAGTCGCGACGTCCAGGCCGTTGCCCTGATCGTCCTCGGCCGTCAGGTAGGCCAGCAGAGCCGCCAGGCTGACGTCGCCGTCGACCGCCTGGAAGTCCGCAACGGCCCGGACGAACAGGTCGAGGTTGTCGCGCCGTGCGGCCGCCGCCGGGCTGACGGCCGAGGCGAGCTCGATGTCGACGCCGGTCGTGTCGATGATCCGGCGCACAACGTCGAGCAGCGGCTCACCTACATGGGTGCGCAGCACGCGCAGCTCGGCTGCCAGCAGTGCGAAGCGCTCGCGCGCCGCGTCGGAGTACGCCGCGCGGCCCGGCGCATCGAGCGCGTCGCCGAGCGCGGGGATCTCGGCGGGATCGATCCCGTCGGCGATCGCGACGAGGTGGTCGCGTACGCCGGCGCCCTGCGTCGTGGTCTGGGAGCCTCGCGTCCCGGTGCCGCCGGCGAGCTCGCGGGCGCGCCCGGCGAGCAGCCGCAGGTCACGCGGCCCGATCGCCCAGCGAGGGCCCGTGAGAAGCGTCAGGAGATGTGCGTTGGCCGTCGGGTCGTGCAGCAGGTGCAGGATCGCGACGACCTCGGCGACCTCAGGGAGGCGGAGCAGACCCGAGAGTCCGACGATCTCGACCGGCACCTGGGCCGCGGTGAGCGCGTCGAAGACGTCCTCGGCATGAGCGTTGTCGCGGGTCAGCACCCCGATGTCTGCCCACGACCCGATCTCGGCGTGCGCGGCCTGAACGCCCTCGACCAACCTGACCAGCTCGTCGGCCTGGGTCTCCAGGACGGCGGTCGTCACGACGCCCGGCTCGGCGCCGGGCTTGGCCTCGAGGCGCGCAACCTGGTCGTAGCGGTCGTAGAGGGGCTCTGCCAACCGGTTGGCGACCTCCAGGATGCGCGCGTCGGATCGACGGTTGACCGTCAACGGGTAGGTCGGCACCGAGCCCGCGGCTCCAGCACCACCGGCCGCGGGAAACGTCTCGGCGAAGTTGAGGATGTTGGACACCGACGCACCGCGCCAGCCGTAGATCGCCTGGTTGGGATCTCCGACGGCCGTCACCGCGTGGCCCCGGCCGGACGCCGCGTCGGGACCCGAGAAGAGCCTCGAGAGCAGAACGGCCTGAGCCACCGACGTGTCCTGGTACTCATCGAGCAGGACCACCTTGAAGCGGCCGCGCTCGATCTCCCCGACCTCGGGCTGCTCGGAGACCAGCCGCGCCGCGAGCTCGATCTGGTCGGAGAAGTCCATCAGCGAGAGCTCGGCCTTCAGGGCCCGGTAGCCCTCGACCAGGTCGAGCAGCTCGGCGCGACGGTCGATGGCGAAGACGGCCTTCTCGGCGGCCTCGCGGTAGGTCTTGCGGTCCCTGCCGGCCCGCTCGACCTCGATCGCCCGGACGAAGCCCTCCCGGGCCTCCGCGTCGAACGCGCGCACCCGCTTCGGCGAGACGAGGTGCTCGGACATGGCGCCGTCGAGCGCGAGGAGGTTCTGGATGGCTGTCGGCGGGTGGTCGGTCAGGTGCTCGACCTGGCCGGTGTGCCGGTCGACCACCCGGGCGCCGAGCTGGTAGCGGGCGGCATCGGTGACGACCCGGGTGTCGGGCTCGTGGCCGATGCGCAGGCCGTGGTCGGTGAGCAGGGTGGCGGCGTACGCGTTGTAGGTGGCGACGGTCGGCTCGAGCACGTCGACCTCGTCGGCGGCCAGCGTGGAGCCGGCACCTCGCTGGAGGAGCCCGGCCTTCTCCAGCGCCGTCAGGATCCCGCGCCTGAGCTCGGTGGCCGCCTTGGTCGTGAAGGTCAGCCCGAGCACCTCGTCGGGCCCCAGGAGCCCCGTTGCGACGAGGTAGACCACGCGGGCGGCCATCAGGGTGGTCTTGCCCGAGCCGGCACCCGCCACCACGACGGCCGGCGAGAGCGGAGCAGTGATAGCGGCCCACTGCTGGGCGCTCGGGGCGAAGTCAGTGCCCATCAGGGCCTGGAGGTCCTGCGGCGTCTCCAGCCGCACCGGGATCGTCGTCATCGGCTCGTCACCGTGCCGGCGCTCTTGACCGGGCAGACCGGCACGAAGTCGCAGTCGCGGCAATGCTGGCCGGCCACGGCCGGGAAGGTCTCGGTGCGCAGGATCGCCGCAGCCCGGTCGAGCTGGGCCCGCAGGCTGCGCCGCTCCAGGCCCGCGTCGGCCTGCTCGTCCTGCCGTTGGACCAGCGCCTCCGAGCCCTCGCCCGGCAGTCCGAGCTGCACCAGCTCGGCACCGCCTGACCGCGCCGACGGCGCACCCTCGGGCATCAGCCCATCGGCGGCGCCGGCATCGACGGCGTACTGGTAGACGCCGAGCTGGACGTGCCGCTGCACCTCGGGGCCGGACGGCTTGTACTTGCTCGTCTTGAGGTCGACCACCACGACGGCGCCGTCGGAGTCGAGCTCGATGCGGTCGGCATAGCCGGTCAGCCGCACGCGGTCGCCACTGTCAAGATCGATCGTCGTCTCGAAGGGCTGCTCGGTCGCGAGGAGGGTACGCCGGTTGGTCGCGTGCCAGCTCAGGAACCGCTCGAGTGCGGAGCGGACGCGCTCCCCCTCACGGGCCTTCGACCACGGTGTCCGGAAGGACATCCGCCCCCAGACCTCCTCCACGTGGCCCATCAGCACGTCGAGGTCTGCCGGCAGATCGCCGTGGGCGACACGGTCGGCGAGGGCGTGCACGATCTGGCCGATGTTGGCGGACTGGTGGGACGCCCCGACGCCACCTGCCTCACGCTGGAGGAACCACTGGGTGGGGCAGACGCTCATCGCCTCGAGCACCGTCGCCGAGACGGGCACCGGCCGGTCCGGGTCGCGCACCGGCTCGACCGAGCGGGTGGCCGCGCGCGTGCCCCACCACGAGGACGGGTCGGCCTGAGGGACCAGGGGGCGGCTTCCCCGGGTCTCGCCGGCGAGCCTGGCCAGGCGTCGCGCGGCGGCGGCCCGGAGCGGCTCGGTCGTCGCGGGGTCGGCAACGGTGCGTCGAAGCTCGCTCACCAGGCCGGCCAGCGACAGCGGGCGGGCCGGGCGGCCGGTCACCGCCTCGACCGTCACCCCGAGCTCGTCGAGGAACCGGGACGGTTGCTCGCCGTCGTCCTCCGCCGAGGCGACCGCACTGACGACGAGCCGCTCACGGGCCCGGGTGCAGGCGACGTAGAAGAGCCGACGCTCCTCGAGCAGCAGCTGCCGTGCGGAGACCGGGGGCACGATCTCCGCGTCGCTGCCGATGCGGTCGGCTCGCAGCAGTGTCATCCGCCTGCGCAGGTCGGGCCAGCCCTCCTGCTGCACGTGGGCCACCACGACCAGGCGCCACTCCAGGCCCTTGGCCCGGTGGGCGGTCAGCAACCGGACCGCGGACCCGCGCACGCCTCGTTCGGCCAGCGTGTCAGCAGGGATCTCCTGGGCGACGAGCCCGTCGACGAACTCGCGGACACCCAGCCGGTTGCGCTGCTCTCCGACCCGCGCGGCGACATCGAAGAGAGCGCAGATCGCGTCGAGGTCGCGGTGGGCCCGGCGAGCGGTCGCGCCGCCCTGGTCGACGCCGCGGCGCAGCCGCTCGGCCCAGTCGGTCGACGTCCACATCCGCCACAGCACCTGCTCGGCCGAGCCACCCGAGGCGAGCTCGTCGGCCGACGAGGCCAGCAGCGCGTGCAGGGCCCGCGCCCGGGTCACCGGGGCCGCGTCGGCGTCGAGGCCGGGGTCGTCGAGGCCGGGGTCGTCGAGGCCGGGGTCGTCGAGGCCGGGGTCGTCGAGGAAGGCACGCTCGACGACGGCGCGGCGTACCAGCTCGCGCGAGGGTTGCGGCGAGCGATCCTCGGCCGCCGCTGCGGCGCGTTCGCGGGTGCGCAGGCGCCTCGCGAGCAGGCGTACGTCGCCGGCGTCGAGCCCGCCGAGCGGGCCGGTGAGCAGCGCCGCAGCCCGGGTCGGATCGAGGTAGCGCGGATCGTCGGGGTCGTGGTTGTCGAGCTCCAGGGCAGCACGCACGGCGTCGAGCAGCGGCAGCACGGCCGGGTCGCGGACCAACGGCACCTCGTCGCTGGCGACCTCGACCGGGACCCCGGCCGCGCCGAGGGCCCGGCGCAGGGGCGGGATCGAGACGCGGCCCGAGCGGACCAGGACCGCCATCTCGTGCCAGGGCACGCCGTCCTCGAGATGGGCGCGCCGCAGCAGGTCGGCGAGATGCTCGGCCTCGGCTCGCTCGGTGTCGAAGGTGCGCACGACGACCAGCCCGTCGCCGTGCGGTCCGGGCGCCGTCTGCGGCCGATGGAAGGCCTCGCGGGCCGCCGGGTCGATGGTGCCCGGCAGCGCGAGCCGGCCGGCGACCCGCTGCGAGGCGAGCAGGAGCCGCGACCCGAACCGGCGGGTCGTCCGCAGCGCCACCACGTCGGCCGGCGAGCCGTCGGCGCGTGGGAACTCGGTGGGGAACTCCAGGATGCCGCGCACCTCGGCGCCACGGAACGCGTAGATCGACTGGTGCGGGTCGCCCACCGCGACCAGGTCGCGCCCGTCGCCGGCGAGCGTGCGCAGCAGGGCCACCTGCCCGGGGTCGGTGTCCTGGTACTCATCGACGAAGACGTGCTGGAACCGCGCCCGCAGCTCGTCGCGGTGCACCTCGGCCTCGATCGTGGCTCGACGGATCAGGTCGGAGTAGTCGGTGAGGCCCTGGTGGTCGAGGTTGGTGAGGTAGAGCTCCAGGAACCGGCCCGCGGCGACGAACTCGGGCAGGTCGTGCTCCTCCCCCAACCGCGTCAGCGCCTCACCGTCGAGCCCCTTCTCCCGCGCGCGGGAGAGCACGGCGTGCACCTCACGTGCGAAGCCGCGAGTGCCCAGCGCCGCGCGCAGTGACTCGGGCCAGGTCACCGGGTCGGCGTCGTCGGTGAGGAGCTCACGCAGGACGACGTCCTGCTCCGGGGCGCTCAGGAGCCGCAACGGCTCGACGTAGAGCTCGGCGGGCGCGTAGGCGCGGATCAGCCCGTAGGCGAAGGAGTGGAACGTCGACCCGAGGGCGGCGCCGGTGGTGCGGCCCACCCGCGCGGTGACCCGGTCGCGCAGCTGCTCGGCGGCCTTGCGGGAGAACGTCAGGGCCAGCACGCTGTCGGGCGGTGCGCCACCCTCGATGCGCCGCGCGATGGCCTCGACGAGCGTCGTCGTCTTGCCCGTGCCCGGGCCGGCGAGCACCAGCAGTGGCCCCCCGTCGTGGTCGACGACCCGGCGCTGCTCGTCGTCGAGGACGACCGTCGGCGCGTCGGGACCGGACGGCACAGCCGACCGCACGAGGCGGTAGGACGGCCGCGAGCTGGTCATGGGGACATCCCACCATCCCCGACCGACAGCCAGGGCCCGACCGAGCGGCGGGCCTGTGGATCAACCGCGCGCGAGCCGCTCCTCGGCGATCACCCGGAGCTGCTCGGCGAGCTCGGGGACCGAGTGGCTGACCTCGTTGAAGTCCCAGATCGTCATCGTGGCCAAGCGCATCTCGGTCAGCGCCACCACGTTGGCCGTGCGCTTGCCGCGACGCAGCACGCCGATCTCGCCGAACGGGTCGTCCGGGCCCAGCGTCGTCAGCAGGCGATCGTCGACGGCCACGGCCGCGAGCCCGGAGCGCACGACGAAGAAGTGGTAGGCGAAGTCACCCCTCCTCGCCAGCACCGTGCCGACGTCGACCTCGACGTCGGTCAAGCGGCCGACCACGTCGTCGATCTGCAGGTCGCTGAGGCCCTCGAAGAGCGGTATCGAGCGCAGGTCGTCGGTTGGGATCGTGCTCATGGTCGCCCCGTTCGTCCCGTTGGTTCCTGGTCCGGCCGGGCCACATGACCTGGCCTCCTCCATTAGGCCGAGTCAGGTCTGCGGCAACAAGGGACCCAGATCCCCCCTCGACGCCGGCAACCGGGCTCAGGCGAAGCGCGGATCCGGCACCGGCCGGCCATGGACCAGGCAGAACGGGTGGCCGGCCGGGTCCTCGAAGACCCGGTAGCCCGTCTCGGGCGCGCCGGGGCGGCGTACCGCCCCAGCGCGAGCACGCCGCCTCCTCGGCGCCGGAGTCGAGCGCCGGAGTCGAGCGCCGATCATCGCGCCATCACGTCCCCGACAGTCACCGGACGGCCTCTGCCATCAGCCGCTGCGCCCTGCGCACCACCGACGGGAACTGCCGGGCGACGTCACGGCGCTCATGCGGGTCTCGGTTCAGCTGGTAGAGCTCGGTGCGCCCGCGACGCCCGCGCCGCAGCGCCTTCCAGCTGCCGAAGCGCACCGCCTCGTCGAAGCCGCCCTCGGTGAACTGCCAGTAGAGATAGTCGTGCTCCCGGCCCCGCCCGCCTCGCAGTTCGGGAGCGAACGAGATTCCGTCGCCAGCGCGCGGCACCGCCAGCCCGGCGAGCTCGGCGAGCGTGGCCGGCACGTCCCAGACCGCCACCGGCCGGTCGGCGACGGCACCGCTGACGCCACCCAGACTGCCGGGCAGCCTCGCGATCAGGGGGATCCGGATGCCGCCCTCGTAGAGGTCCCGCTTGGCGCCGCGCAAGCGTCCGTTGCTGTCGAAGAACTCGACGTCGTGGGTCAGCCTCGACCCGACGTGGGAGTAGGCGCGGCCCTCGTGGTGCGGTCCGTTGTCGCTCAGCACGAGCACCACCGTGTCGTCGGCACGGCCCCGGTCGGCCAGCGCCTGGAGGAGCTGGCCGATCTGGGTGTCCGTCGCGGTGACCTGCGCTGCGTGGTTGCGCTCCCCCTCGGGCCACCGCCGTCGGTGGTACGGCGCGTCGCTGGGGATCTCGTTCGGCGCGTGCGGGGTGGTCGGTGCTACCACCAGGAAGAACGGTTCCTGCGGCCCGAGCCGGTCGAGGAACTCCACCGCGTCGGCGGTGAACAGGTCGGGTGCGTAGGTGACGTCGGCCTTGCGGTTCTCGTCGTAGCGGAGGCGCCGGTGATCACGCCACAGGTGGTCGGGCCAGTAGTCGTGGGCCCGATGCTGGGTGAGGTAGCCGAAGAAGTGCTCGAAGCCCTGGCCGTTCGGGTGGCTGGGGCGCGAGCCGTTCTCGGGCCCCAGTCCCCACTTGCCGACCAGACCGGTGCGGTAGCCGGCGTCGCGGAGGACCTCTGCGACGGTGACGTCGCGCATCCTCAGCCCGCGTACGGCGTCCTTGTTGGACTGCACGTGCGCGTGGCCCGGGTGCAGCCCGGTCAGCAACGACGCCCGGGTCGGCGCGCAGGTCGGTGTCGCGTAGGCCTGGGTGAACCGGACGCCCTCCTCGGCGAGCCGGTCGAGGACCGGCGTCTCGATGCGATCCTGGCCGTAGACGCCGACCTCCCCGCGGCCGAGGTCGTCGACGAGGACGACGAGGAAGCTCGGGGGCAACCCGAGGTCACGTGACGTCGAGGAATCGCGGGGACCGGACGACGCGGGCGCCGCCGCTCGACCGGCGGAGAGGAACGACGAGGCCACCGTGGACGCCGACGCGGTCGCGAGGCCCCCGAGAACGAGACGACGGGGAAGGGTCATGACCATCGATATTAGAGTGACTTAATAGACTTACTCTGCATTCGACGCACCGCGCGCCCCCGCTGCGCACCCATTAGCGTCGGACCATGGTTGACGGTCCCCTCTCCGACGTGCTCGTGCTCGACCTGACCCGCGCGCTCGCAGGCCCGCACGCCGCGATGATGCTCGGCGACCTCGGCGCGCGGGTGATCAAGGTCGAGAGCGCGACCGGCGACGACACCCGCGCCTGGGGCCCGCCGTGGGCCGGCGAGGAGACGCCCGAGGGGCTGCGCGACTCGACGTACTTCCTCTCCGCCAACCGCAACAAGGAGTCCATCGTCCTGGATCTCAAGAACCCCGACGATGCCGACGTGCTGGCCCGCCTGGTCGCCCGCTCCGACGTGCTGCTCGAGAACTTCCGCAGCGGCGTCCTCGACCGGCTCGGCTTCACCGAGGAGCGGCTCCACGAGCTCAACCCGCTGCTGGTGATCGGCCGGATCACCGGGTTCGGTCACGACGGTCCCGAGGCGAGCCGGGCCGGCTACGACCAGATCGCCCAGGGCGAGGGCGGGCTGATGAGCGTGACCGGCACCGAGCAGCCCACCAAGGTCGGCGTGCCGATCGCCGACCTGCTCGCCGGCATGAACCTGGCGTACGGCGTCACCGCGGCGCTCCACGAACGCACCCGCACCGGCCGCGGTCGGGTGGTGCGAACCTCGCTCCTCGCAGCGGTCGTCGGCGTGCACGCCTTCCAGGGCACCCGGTGGACCGTCGCCGGTGAGGTGCCGGGTGTCTCCGGAGCACACCACCCGGCGATCGCGCCCTACGGCATGTTCGCCACGGCGACGACCCCCCTGCAGGTGGCGGTGGGCTCGGAGGGCCTGTGGACGTCGTTCGCGACCGCGCTGGGGCTCGACCCCAACGACCCGAGGTTCCGCATCAACGGCGACCGGGTCGCCCATCGGGACGAGCTCATCGCCGCGATCGAGCGAGTCTTCTCGACCGAGCCCGCCGAGCACTGGCTGACGGTGCTGCTGGCGGCCGGCATCCCCGCCGGCATGGTGCGGACGATGGACGAGGTCTACGACTGGGAGCAGACCCAGTCGCAGGGACTGGTCCTCGACGTCGAGCACCCGGCGTACGGTTCGCTCCGCCTCAGCGGCTCGCCCCTGCGCTTCGACGACAACGCCCACTCGGGGGGCCGCAGCGAGCACGTCGCCCCGCCGCTGCTGGACGAGCACGGTGCCGCCATCCGCGCGTGGCTGGACGAGGAGTAGCCGCGGTTGGCGCCGGAGGTTTCGAGACGGTCGTTGCGCGACCTCCTCAACCACCGGTACTTCGCTACTAGGGTGCGGACATGGCCAGGGGCGACCGGGATCAGGCGGAAGGACGCGACAGTCGTGCGGTCACGGCCATCGCGCGGTCGCAGCAGTACGCCGAGGTCGTCGAGGAGCTGGCGGGCAGGACCGGCCGTGACGTCGAGGACGTCCGGACGGACGCGATCGCCTGCCTCGAGGAGCTCGCCTCGCAGATCGACGAGCAGGCGACCGCTGCCTGGGACCGGATGGGGCGCTGGCTCACCCGCTCCTACGTCGTCGACACGGCGGCATCGGCGTTGCCCGAGCTGCGCGAGCTCGACCGCAAGCACTCGCTGGTCTTCCTGCCCAACCACCGGTCCTACCTCGACCCGCTCGTGCTGCGCACAGCCCTGGCCCAGCACGGCTTCCGGCCCAACTACGTGCTCGGCGGCATCAACCTGGCGCTGTGGCCGCTCTCCGAGCTGGGCCGCCGGGCCGGCCTGATCTTCATCCGTCGCACCACGCGCGACGACCCTGTCTATCCCGCGATGCTGCGGCTCTATCTCGGCTACCTCCTGCGTCGTCGCGCCAACCTGGAGTGGTACTTCGAGGGCGGGCGCACGCGCACCGGCAAGCTGCGGCCGCCCAAGATGGGCGTGCTGAAGTGGCTGGTCGACGCGTTCGTGGCCAACGGCGGCGAGGCCGCCGACGTTCTCCTGGTGCCGGTCGCGATCGTCTACGACCAGCAGCACGAGGTCTCCGCCCTGTCGGCCGAGGAGTCCGGCGGCACCAAGACGCCCGAGAGCCTCGCGTGGGTGGTCCGGTTCGCTCGCGCCCAGGGGCGTCGACGCGGTCGCGCGCACGTGCGCTTCGGCCCGACGATCTCGCTGCGGGAGGCGCTCGACGAGGCTGCCGCCCGCGCCGGGTCCGCCGACTCCGAAGAGGTGGTGCCGCGGGTGGCCTTCGAGGTCGCCCACCGCATCAACAACGCGACCCCGATCACGCCCGCGGCGCTCGTGACCTTCGGGCTGCTCGACAACGACGGCCGGGCGATGACGCTCACGGAGACGCTGACCATCCTCGAGCCGCTGCTCTCCTACGTCCGCAAGCGCCGGCTCCCGCTCACCGCCGACGTCGACCTCGGCCGCCCCGAGGGCCTGCGCAAGGCGCTGCGGACCCTCGTGCGCGAGGGCGTCGTCGAGGAGTACGACGGCGGCCTCGAGCCCGTCTACGTCATCGCACCCGGGCGGGCCCACGAGGCCGGCTTCTACCGCAACACCGTCACCCACTACTTCATCACCCGCGCCATCGCCGAGGTCGCCGCGCTCCAGACCTCCGAGGTCGACGGTGCCGACGTCACGCGGCACACCTGGGTGAACGCCCTGGCGCTGCGCGACCTGCTGAAGTACGAGTTCTTCTTCGCCACCAAGGCGGAGTACGACGAGGACCTGCGCGCCGAGGTCGCACTCACCAACCCCGAGTGGGCCGACGGCGACCTGACGGCGGCTGAGCTGGCGACCGCGCTTCGCGAGTCCGAGCTGCTGATCGCCCACCGGGTGATCGGTCCGTTCCTGGAGTCCTACCAGGTGGTCGCCGACCGGCTCGCGACCCGCGAGCCGGCCGCCCCTCTCGACGAGGAGGCGCTGATCATCGAGAGCCTGGGAGTCGCCAAGCAACGGTGGCTCCAGCACAGCCTGCACAGTCCCGAGTCGATCTCGAAGGACCTGATGGGCGGCTGCCTCAAGCTCGCCGACAACCGCGGGCTGCTCGGCCCAGGCGGTGAGGAGCTGCGTGCCGCCCGCGAGGCGTTCGCCGCCGAGCTCGGCGAAGCCGCTCGGGCGGTCGGCGTGGTCCGGCAGATCGCTCTCTCGTCGCTGCTCGGCCGGGTCGAGGGCGTCTGATGGGGGACATCGACGACCTGATCGCCGAGATCGAGGCGGGCCCCCAGGGCCCGAGCGTCGGGGCGTTCTTCGACTTCGACGGCACCCTCATCGACGGCTACTCCGGCGTCATCGCCTTCCGCGAGCGTCTGACCGGAGGTCAGGTCGGGCCGGAGGAGCTGGTCCGCACCCTGGTCGAGTCGTTCAACGTGTCGCGGCGAGGTCATGACGTGACGCGGCTGATGAACCTCGCGATCAGCTCGCTCACCGGGCAGCAGGTCTCCGAGGTCGACGACCTGAGCCAGGAGCTCTGGCGCAGCCGGATCGCCGGCAAGGTCTACCCCGATGCTCGGCGACTGGTCGGCGCCCACCAGCGTGCCGGCCACACCGTGGCGATGGCGTCGTCAGCGACCCGGTTCCAGGCCGCCGACGCCGCGCGCGACCTCGACATCGAGCACGTGCTGGTCACCGAGCTCGAGGACGACGAGGGGATCCTCACCGGCCAGGTGCGCGGGCCGATCCTCTGGGGCCCCGGCAAGGCTCAGGCGGTCGTCGAGTTCGCGGCGGCCAACGGCGTCGACCTGGCCGAGTCCTACGCCTACGGCAACGGTCGCGAGGACGTCTTCTACCTCGAGACGGTCGGTCGGCCGCGCCCGCTCAACCCCGACGTGGGCCTCACCAACGAGGCCGAGGAACGCGGTTGGCCGGTGCACCGGCTCCAGCGGGTCAACCGGCTGACCCCGGTCACGGTGGCGCGCACCGCGGCGTCGATGGCCGGACTGGGGGTCGGGGTCACGGCCGGGCTGGCCGCGGGCCTGATCAACCGCGACCGGCGTACGGGGCTCACGGTGGCGGCGGCCGTCGCCTCCGAGCTCTCCCTGGCCGCAGCCGGCGTGCAGGTCGACGTCATCGGGCAGGAGAACCTCTGGAGCCACCGGCCCGCGATCTTCCTGTTCAACCACCAGAGCCAGCTCGACGTGCCGGTCCTCGGGTCGCTGCTGCGGCGCGACTTCACCGCCGTGGCCAAGAAGGAGCTCGCCACCGATCCTGTCTTCGCCCCGATGGGCTGGCTGGCCGACGTCGCCTACGTCGACCGCACCGACGGCCGCAAGGCCCGCGAGGCGCTCGCCCCGGCCGTCGACGCGCTGCGCCGCGGCACCTCGCTCGTGATCGCCCCGGAGGGCACCCGCTCGCCCACGCCCAAGCTGCTGCCGTTCAAGAAGGGCGCTTTCCACCTCGCACTGCAGGCGAAGGTCCCGATCGTGCCGATCGTGATCCGCAACGCCGGCGAGATCATGGCCCCCCGTGGCGTCCTCATCTCCTCCGGCACGGTCGACGTCGCCGTACTCGACCCGATCGACACCTCGCGGTGGACGGTGAAGACCCTCGGCGCGAAGGTCGAGATGGTCAGGCAGCGCTACCTCGACACCCTGGCCGACTGGCCCCGCGCTCGTTGACGCGGCGCGGGGCGGCTGACTGCCGCGGCGCTATTGCCGGTTAGGTGGCGGCCAGCCACGCCCTTACCGACCACTACACCGCACTAGTCGGTTGCCCCGAGCCCACCTACCCGAGGTCGACGATGGCGGCGACCGGGCCGCCGCCATCGGGGCCCTGGTGGGCTGCGGAGACCGACACGAAGACCGCGGGGTCGCCGGTGACCGCGGCGGTCACGCCGCCGACGGCCGCCTTGATCTGGCGGTGCCAGTGGACGTCGGAGTCGTCGAGCATGGCGTTGCGGCGACCGCGCACCTCGCCGTCCTGCGACGCCTCGCACTTGAGGAAGACGTTGACCAGCCGGCCGTCCAGGTCGGAGGTGCGCGGGCGCTCGGGAAGGTCGAGACCGGCGTCACGGATGGCCGCCCAGATGCCGTCCTGGTCGAGCGCGTCCTTCATCACCGAGTGGCCGATCCGGTAGCGACCGCCGACGCCGGTGGCGTTGCCGACCACGACGACCTGCGCCTGGTCGAGCTCGACACCCGAGGAGCACGACGCCACCGAGGAGTAGAGCGACCGGTCGTGCATGACGTCGGCGTCGGACGGCATGTCGATCTCGCCGAGAGCAACGGCGATGCCGAGAGCCGTGCAGCCGTTGGAGAGGTCCATCGACTCGTGGGTGTGCTCGGTCCAGACCGTCTTGCCGCGCGACTTGGCGTCGCGGATGGTGTGGATCGTCAGCAGCGGGGTCTTGGTCTGCACGTAGTGCACGTCGGCGACGTCGGTGATGCCCGCGCGCTCCATCGCCACCTTGACCGCGTCGGCCACCTTGGTGACCATCGCGACCCTGCCGATGTCCTCCGGTGCCAGCGCCTCGCTCATGGCGAAGCCGACGGTCAGCCGCGGCTCGTCTGTCTGCTCGGCGTCCTCCGCCGGCACCGTGGCGAAGATCGTCGCGTGCGGCGAGATGACCCCGTCGGTGCCGCCGGACCACACGATCGGCACCTGCTTGACCTGCTCGGCCGGCGCACCCTTGGCGACGAGCACCTCGCGGAACGCCCGGTCGGCGATGATCCGGGTGTAGTCGTTGACCCCGCCGTTGCCCTCGGTCTTCCCGATGATCGCGATGACGCGGTCTGCGGCCATCACCCCGTCGTCGATGAGCTTCGCGAGCTCGGAGGCGTCGGCGACGGAATGGATCGGGACCTTGCGGACCTCGATGGCGCTGGGCATGGTGTCTCCTTCGGTGGCGTTGCAGGCTTCAATCGGGCTGGTTCAGTCGGGGACGACGACGGTGCCGGCGTCGCCGGCGATTCCGTCGATGATCGAGTCGAGGTCGGTGATGACGGCGGCGCGGCCCTCTCGCTGGCTGTTCTCGACGAACCTCAGAGCAGCGTCGACCTTCGGGCCCATCGACCCACCGGCGAAGTGGCCCTCGCCGGCGTACGCGCGCATCGCCGAGACCGTGACGCGGCCGATCGGCTCGGCCTCCGGCGTGCCGAAGCGCAGGATCGCGTGGGGCACGTCGGTGGCGATGACGAGCACGTCGGCCTCGACCGTGCGGGCGAGCAGGGCAGCGCTGAGATCCTTGTCGATCACCGCCTCGATCCCCCGAAGGCGCGACCCCTCGCGCACCGTCGGGATGCCGCCGCCGCCCGCCGCCACGACGACGAAGCCCGCGTCGATCAGGGCCAGCACGGCGGGTGCGTCGAGGATCTCCAGCGGCTCGGGCGAGGCGACCATCCGGCGCCAGCCCTTCTCGCCGCGGTGCTCCCAGAGCTCCCCGTGCTCCATCATCTGGCGCGCCTCGTACTCGCCCACGAACCGCCCGATCGGCTTGGTCGGCTTGGCGAAGCCGGGGTCGTCGATGTCGACGAGCGTCCTGGTGACCAGCGCCGCCGTACGACGGACCGCGCCGCGCTCGGACAGGGCCTCCTCGAGGGAGTTCATCAGGACGAACCCCAACGTCGCCTGGGTCTGGGCCCCGCACCAGTCCAGCGGCACGGGCGGGACGACAGCGGCCGCGAGCTCGTTCTTCACCAGCAGGTTGCCCACCTGGGGGCCGTTGCCGTGGGTGATCACGACGTCGACCGGGTCGGGGCGGGTCAGCAGATCGGCTACCGCGGCCATCGCGACACTGGCCGCCGCGATCTGGTCCTCCGGTCGGGCACCGCCGTCCGAGCTGGTCATGGCGTTGCCACCCAGCGCCAGCATCACCCGCATGACCCGAACGCTAACGAGGGCGTTCGCGGGCGGCACCGTCAGGTTCGGCCAACCGGAGCGCCGAGTGGTGGCAACCCTTGCCAGTGGGTCGCGCTGAGCGTGGGGCCAGCGGCCTACCAGTCCCAGCGGATGCCGAGCCGCCCCGGGCCGACGTTGCGGGCGACGTGGTGGGCCGAGGTGGTGCCCATCGTCGCGCGGACCTGGGTGCCGCGGTGCCGCGGATCCTCGAGGTACGCCTCGCAGCGCGCCGGGACCTTGGCGGCGTCGAAGTGCACCCAGAGCATCGCCTCGGAGACGCGCCGTGTGAGGTAGAGCTCGAAGAAGGGGTCGGCCTCGGCGTCGTGCGGGATCTGGATCTCCAGCTCGGTGATCGCGGTCTCCCCCGTGTGCAGCGGTCGCTCGAGGAGCAGCTCGACGCCGTAGACGCCGGCGCCGACATCCATGTGGGTCTTGCCGAGCGTGCAGCCCTTGCGTGCGACGAACTCCGGCACGGTCGAGCCCGCGCCCTCGACCCGCAGCACGATCGGCGTCCCGCTCGCGTCGTCGCGCACGGCCTTCCAGACGCACCGCGACACCGACGAGCGAGCCCGGCCCTCCTCATCGAGCTCGACGGTCACCTGGGTGCTGGTCTCGACGAGTGCCTCCGACGCATCCGGGTCGAAGCCGAGCTGCACGAGGGTGTCGCGTACGGCGTCACCGCCCATGACGTCGGCCAGGGACATCCGGCCGCCGCGCGGACCCGGACGCCGCGACGGCAGCAGCCGCGATCGCAGGTGCCCCTCGGGCAGGAGCAGGATCTCCTCCAGCGACGCCAGCGCGTCGAGCGAGGTCTGGTGCTCGGGCTGGCTGCGCCCGGACCGCCAGTAGCTCAACGTCGCCACGCTGAGCGGCGTGCCGAGGTCCGACAGCCGCCCACGGAGGTACTCCAGGCTGACCCCACGGTTCTTGATCGCCTGGCGCAACGCATCGGAAAAGGACGCAGGACTGACCTGCGACGTCAGATCGCCCATTCGGTGTGTTCACCCCCCCGGCTCATACACCTGCGACCAACTTTCACACATCTCAGCGCGCTGTGTGTGAAAGCCGAAAAGGTAGCGTTGCTCCTCAGTGGCGTTGGGCCCCGGGGGGAGTCCAGCGCCACTGTCCACATTTCTGGCCTCTGAAACCGTTTTCCACGCGGGGGAAGGCCTCCTCGCCGACGTCCCTGATCGCAGGACGAACAGCGGTCCAACGTCGTTGGCGCAGGGAAATCTTTACTTTCTGCCGGCCAGGCCGGCCGCCCGCCGGTGCAGCCCGCGCAGCTCGTCCTCCAGGTCGGGCGCCGGCCCGTCGACCAGCACGCCGGGGACGACCGCGGTGATGGGCAGCGTCGCCACGGGGCTCTCCGGCAGCCGCCAGGCGCGACGCCAGCCCGTGAGCTGCGCGGCCGAGAGGGCGTAGACGATGCGGCCGAGACCCATCCAGCCGTGCGCTGCCGCACACATCGGGCAGTGCTCGCCGCTGGTGTAGACGGTGGCGGCCGCGCGCTCGTCGGGGGTCAGGTGACCTGCCGACCAGGCCGCGGCCGCCAGCTCGGGGTGCTGGGTCTCGTCGCCGCCACCCGCCCGGTTGCGGGCCTCGAACCGGACCTCACCCGCCTGGTCCACCACGATCGTCCCGAACGGCTGGTCACCCGCGTCGAGTGCCTGCCTCGCCAGGTCGACGCAGCGGCGCAGGTGAGCGAGGTCGGTCTCGTCCGTGACGATCGCCGGCCCGCTACCCAGCATCCGGCAGCGCCCACAGGATCGCCCGCGCCGCCTGGCCCATCTGCCCGCGGGTGTGCGTGCGGAAGACCGGTGACGTCCCGAAGACCACCCCTCGCGCGGACGCCCCCTGGCCGGCGACCACCGACGCGAGCCCGGCCACGCCCAGCGGTCCCACACCGGACTTGCTGCGCCGCCAGTGGCCGGCCAGGAACGGGTCGCCGACGGCGTACGTCTGGGCAGCCGTCGTGCCGGCTCCCAGCGAGGTGAAGGCGTAGGCCGGGTAGATGAACCCGTGGTCGAGCGCGCCCGGGGCCAGGAACGACGACGCAGGGGTGTCGACGTCGACGATGCCGTTGCCGGACGGGTTGCCCCTGACCACGCTCGCGGCGACCAGCCCGAGGCGCCGGGTCACGCGCAGCGCGGGCCGGCCGTGGCCGACGACGGGCTTGCCGGCGGCCACGAACGCCTGCAGGGCCTTGCGCACCGGCTTGTCGCCCTTGCCGAGACCGAGGTGCCCGCCGACCCAGAGCACGTCGGCCCGGCGCAGCAGCCCGGGCTTGGCGGTGATCCGCTCGGAGTCGACCGGCACCAGGTCGTCGAACCCCAGCGCCGAGAGGCTCAGGACATCGTCGGCGAACCCGGTGTAGGCAATGGTGACGTCGCCGAGCGGCTTGGTGGCGGGGTGCGCCAGGGCGGCCAGCTGGGCGGCCGTGGCGGGCACGAAGGACCCGCCGAACCGGGCGGCCGCCGACGCCGCGGCCGAGTAGCCCTCAGCCGGGACGAGCACGGTGCCATCGGCAAGCAGGGAGGCAGCGACCCCGCGCTCGAGGAGGTCGTTGAGCGCCTGCACGTCGCCGACACCGGCAGGGACGAGTGCCAGCGGCCCGGGCGCCGCCGGCACCGCACCGCCCGGCGCCGACGTCACCGGGCTGGTCGCGCCGATCGGCCCGTCGGTGGTGGACCCGACCTTGGCGACGGTGGCTCCCCACAGCGACGACAGGCTCCACGCCGAGATGTCGTACATCGTCGGCACCTTCGACGAGATGTCGGAGCCCAGGTCGAGCAACGAGTTGGCCAGGCCGCGCAGCGGTTGGTGCAGATCGACGACGTAGGAGCCGGAGGGGTACGACGAACCGCCGACCGTGGCCGCCGAGTCGAGCCGGCCGACCTCGATGCCGTGGAAGAGCAGCTGCTCGACGAGCCGGGCGGCGTCGGAGGCGGACCTCTGGGTCGGGCCGACCGGGATCACGTAGGCGCGCGGCAGGGCGACCGGGCCCTGGTCGTCGACGCGGTCCCAGTGCCGGCGCCACTCCCGGGGTCCGTCGACGCCCTTGATCGAGTCGCGGGTCAGCGACGTCTTCGCGGCGCCGTCGACGCCGCGGCTGAACACCTCGATCTGGTTCGCGAGGAGGTCGTCGCCGTGGCCGGCGACGTAGTCCACCATGCTCTCGATCGTGCGCTTGGCCACGGCCGTGTTGACCACGGCGTTCTCGGGGCTCTGGCCGGTGTCGCTGGTGCGGTAGAGCGGCAGCTCGACGGTGCTGGTGATCGCCCCGAAGAAGGCGGCGTACTGAGCGGTGAAGATCGGCGGGAAGTCGTCCCAGCCGGACGGGATGTCGCGGTAGGGGATCGCGATGTGGGCGGTGTTCTCCCCTGTGTTGGCGGGGACGACCTCGCCTCGCTCCACGTCGTAGTAGGTGTTGCCCGGGATGTCGGCGGCGACGACGTCCTTCTCGACCTGCCGGGCCATCGCGTAGCCGTGCGGGATGAACAGGTCGTACTCGTAGTTCTCGCCGTGCGGCGGACCGCACGGCTCGACCTGGAGGACGTCGGTGTAACCGTGCAGGTCGGCCGCGAGCAGCGGCTGCACCGCCTGCGCCGTGCGAACGAAGGACTGTGCCTCCGGCGTGGTGTTGGTGATCATGTCGCGGTTCTCGTTGAGCCCGAGCGCCGTGGCGCGGGTGCCGGCGGACCGACCGTCGGGGTTGAGCGTCAGCGAGAAGTAGATCCGGTGGCGGCGCAGCAGGTCGCGCACCTCGGCGGCGGGGGCGGTCACGAGGTCCTCGATGACCTGCATCGAGGCGTCGGTGCCCTCCCACTCGTTGCCGTGGATGTTGGAGCTGAACCACACCGGCTGCTTGTAGCCGTCGGCCAACCGCTTGCTGTTCGCCGCCTTCGCGGGGTTGGCCTGGATGAGGTGGCGCCAACGGGACTGCTGACGGGCCTGCTTCCTCGTCTCCGGCGCGGTGATCGTCACGAGGTAGAGGTCGCGACCCTCGGTCGACCGGCCGACGACCTGGGTGGAGATGCGGTCGCTGCGCGCCATCCACTGGTTGAGCATCGGCGCCAGGTCGTGGTGGGCCAGCAGGCCGCCTGCGTCGGCGGCATCGGGGCGGTCGGGGTAGATCTTGAGCTTCGGCTGGAAGGGGTACGCCGCCGGCATCTCCAGCGCGTCCTGCAGCCGGTCGGGGCGGACTCCCCCCTTCGCGGCGCTCGCGACGGATTCGGCGGCGATGGCCGGATCGCGCTCGCGCCGGTCGTCGGCGCCGGCCGGCACCGGGCCGACGAGCGTGACGGCCAGGGCGAGCCCGGCGGTGACGGCGGTGGAGACGAGGAGGCGTGAGCGGCGTACCCGAGACATCTGGACAACCTGCCACGACCCACCGACAGCCCGCCACCCCCTGCGGTATGGATGAAGCGTCGCGTCCGGAGGACCTCAGAGGACGTCGACGGCGGCGTGGGTCTCGCCGCCGGCCAGGCGCGCATAGCCGGGGCCGCGGTCGAAGAACGCCTCGCTCGGAGCCGGTCTCGACGCTCGTTCGGCAGCCGTCGCGTCGCGGTCGTAGCCCAGCGAGTCGTCCTCGAGCGAGCCGGTGAGCACGACGCCGTACGACGCCAGTGCAGCCTCCGGCGAGACCTTGCGCCAGACCACGTCGCGGACGACGGACTCCGGGTCGCGCGCGAGGGGGTCGCCCCAGCCGCCACCGCCGGTCGTGCGGATCCGGATCACCTCGCCGGCCGCAACCGGTTCGGCATCGGCCAGTGCATCGACCTCGCGCTCGCGGGGGCCGCCGGGATCGATGGTGACGCTGAACGGCGCGCCCGCCAGGCCGCCACGGACGCCCCAGCACGCGAGGATCGAGCGGTCCGCGATCGACATGAAGTGGGCGTCCTTCAGCATCCGGATCTGCTTCTCGTAGCCGAGCCCGCCGCGATACTCCCCCGCCCCGCCCGAGTCGACGGCCAGCGACAGGGCCTCGACGACGAACGGGAAGCGCGACTCGGTGAACTCGCTGGGCAGGTTGCGGCTGTCGGGGACGACGTGGATGGTGTCCTCGCCGTCGGCGTACGACCGCCCGCCCGAGCCGCCGCCGAGCACCTCGCGCATCAGGTAGGAGCGGCCGTCCCGGTCGTCGCCGTAGACGCCGGTGTAGCGGATCGTCTCCTGGTCGGCGGGCATCCGGCCGTCGACGGCCTTGGCGATGACGCCGGCCAGGACCCCGAGCAGCCGCAGGATGACGAAGGTGCGCGCGTTGGTCGGCGCCGGGAAGATCGGGGTGAGCAGCGTGCCCGGCTCGGGGAAGCGCATCTCGATCAACGGGACGATGCCCTCGTTGACGTCGAGCTCGGCCATCCGCTCCGGGGTGTCGGCGAGGTTGCGCAGGATCGGCGCCAGCCACTTCTTGAGGAAGACCCCGTCGGAGTAGTCGCCGCAGTGGTTGATCGGTCCCTTCGCCTGCGGCGAGGTGCCGTCGAAGTCGAGGATCAGGCGCTCACCGTCCGGGTCGTCCGCGGGTGTGCGGGTCAGCGTGATGCGCTGGGTGTGGAGCATCGGCTCGTCGACACCGTCGTGCTCGGCGTAGTCCTCCCACGTCCAGGTGCCGACGGGGATCTTCGAGAGGATCTCGCGGCGGTACGTCGTGGTGGTGCGGTCGATGATCGCGTCGAAGCAGGACTCGACGGTCTCGACGCCGTAGCGGTCGAACAGCTCGCCGAGCCGCCGCGCACCCATCAGACAGGCGGAGCACTCGGCGTCGAGGTCGGCGGCGAGCGACTCGGGCATCCGGGAGTTGCGGGTCATGATCGACAGGGCGGCCCGGTTGGGAACTCCGGCGTCCCAGAGCCGGATCGGCGGGACCATCAGCCCCTCCTCGAAGACGCTGGTGGCGTGCGAGGGCATCGAGCCGGGCACCGCTCCGCCGATGTCGTCGTGGTGGCCGAAGGCCTGCACGAACGCCACCACGCGGCGCTCGCCCTCGGGACCGCTGAAGACCGGCACCGTGACGCACAGGTCGGGCAGGTGGCCGATGCCGCCCTCGGAGCGGTAGACGTCGTTGTGGAAGAAGACGTCGCCCTCGCGCATCTCCTCCAGCGGGAAGTCGCGGGCGACAGGGTGGACGAGGGCGGAGTACGACCGGCCGGTGAGCTTGCGCAGCAGGCGGTCGTGGATGCCGGCCCGGAAGTCGTGAGCGTCGCGGATCATCGGGCTCCGGCTGGTGCGCGCGATGGCGGTCTCGACCTCCATCTCGACGCTCGCCAGCGAGCCCTGCACGATCTCGACCAGCACCGGGTCGGCTCCCGCTCCGGCGTCCGCGGTCAGACTGCCGAACGGGAACTGGGTGGGCGCCCTGCGGCTCACTGGTCCACCTTCCTCACCGGTGCTCCTGCCGGGTGACGATGAGGTTGCGATAGTCGTCGACGCGCACGGTGAAGCCCGGGTGCACCGGCACGGTCGAGCCGAACTCCTCGACGATCACGGGCCCGTCGAGCACCGTCCCGGGCGCGAGGTCGGGGCGCCAGCACAGCGGCGTGTCGACGTAGCCGTCGTCCGCGTCGAAGCAGACCGGTCGGGTGGTTGAGGAAGGCGCACCAGCGCCTGTCTCGACACCTCCGCCGGCCTTCTGGATCTCCGGGCGCTGGATCGGGCCGATGCCGGAGACCCGCAGGTTGACCCACTCGACCTGCTGGTCGTCGTCGCCGGAGAAGTCGTAGCCGTAGAGCGCCTTGTGCTCGGCGTGAAAGCGGCCGGCGACCGTGTCGAGCGCCGACCGGTCGAGACCGCCGTCGGGCACGGCCACGCGCACCTCGAAGGCCTGCCCGAAGTAGCGGACGTCCGCGGTGCGCTGGAAGACGTGCACCTCCTCGGCGAAGCCCTCCTTCGACAGGGCGACCGCAGCCTGACCCGCCAGCTCGTCGTACGCCGCCTGCACGTCGGCCACGTCGAGCCGGTCATGCATCGATACGTGGGTCTGCACGTAGTCGTTCTTGACGTCGACCGTCAGCAGCCCGAACGCCGACACGTTGCCCGGGTCGGGCGGGACGAGCACGGTCGGCAGCCCGAGGATGTCGACGAGCCGGCACAGCAGCAGCGACCCGGACCCGCCGAACGTGGTGAGGGTGAAGTCGCGGACGTCGAGGCCGCGCTTGACCGTGACCTGGCGCAGCGCGTTGGCCTGGTTCCACGCCGAGATCTCCAGGACGCCGGCAGCGCAGGCCTCCGGGCTGAGGCCGAGGTCCTTCGCGAGTGCCTCGACGCCCGCGCGAGCAGCGTCGACGTCGAGCGGGATCTCCCCGCCGAGCAGGTGCGGCGGGATCCGCCCGAGGACGACGTGGGCGTCGGTGATCGTCACGTCGCGACCGCCCTTGCCGTAGCAGAGCGGTCCGGGGTCGGCGCCGGCCGACTGCGGACCGACCTTGAGCGTGCCCTCCGGTGACAGCCAGGCGATCGAGCCGCCGCCGGCCCCGACCGTGACGACGTCGATCATCGGGATCTTGGACGGGTAGGCGCCGACGCTGCCCTCGGTGGTGAGGGTCGGCTCGCCGTCGATGACCACCGAGACGTCGGTCGAGGTGCCACCCCCGTCGCTGGTGAGCACCTTGTCGAAGCCGGCCACCTTCGCGATCAGCGCGGCGCCGAGCGCACCAGCCGCCGGGCCGGACAGGACCGTGGTGATCGGCTGGTGCACGACCTCGTCGGCCGACAGGACGCCGCCGTTCGACTTCATCACGTAGAAGGGGACGACCCGCCCGCTGCGCTCGGTCAGCCGATCCTTGATGTTGTTGACGTAGCGGCTCAGCCGCGGCTTGACGGCCGCGTCGACGAGCGTGGTCATCGCGCGCTCGTACTCGCGGTACTCCCGCAGCACCTCGCTGCTCAGCGACACGACGGCGTCGGGATGCTCCTCGCGCAGGATCGTGCGCATCCGCTCCTCGTGGGCCGGGTTGGCGTAGGCGTGCAGGAAGCAGACGCCCAGGGTGTCGATGCCCTGCTCGCGGAACCACCGGGCGACCACTCTGGCACCACCCTCGTCGAAGGGGCGCAGCTCGGCACCGGTGTAGTCGAGTCGTCCCTCGACGCCGCGCACCAGGTCACGGGGCACGATGCGGGGCGGCTTGACCCAGAAGTAGGAGTTGCCGTAGCCGTCGGGCACCGACTGCCGCGCGATCTCGAGCATCGCCTCGTAGCCGGTGTTGGTGATGTAGCCCAGCGCGTCGACCTTGCCCTCGAGGAGCTGGTTGGTCGCCACGGTGGTGCCGTGGGAGACGGCCGCGACGTCGTCGTACGTGCCGCCGACCAGGCCCAGCACCTTGTCGATGCCCGCCATGAACCCCTCGGCCGGATCCGAGGGCGTCGACGGCGTCTTGGTCGTGGTGACGCTGCCGTCGGACTCGTCGAAGGCGACGACGTCGGTGAAGGTGCCGCCCGTGTCGATGCCGATGCGGAGGGGGCGGTCCATGCTGTCGATCCAACCGCACCCGCCACAGCGGGCGAAGGGCACAACCTGCCCACCGGACAGGGGCGGGATCAGCCGGTCTTGACAGCCTGGAGGGTGTACGTCGCCGCAACCCGCCACGGACGGTCGGCCAGCCAGAACTCGCCCTTCATCTCGGGGTGCTCGACGCAGAGGTCGCCGAGGAACGCCCAGGGAGCGGTCGGGTGCTCCTCGAGCCTGGTCAGCGACATCCCGCGGCTCATCAGGGCGGTGACCACCTCGCCCATCCCGTGGTTCCACTCCTGGGTCCGGCCATGCTCGATGCGATGGTCGCCGATGTCGACGTAGGTGATGTCCTCGTCGAACTCCAGCGGCTCGGGCCGCTCGAAGTAGGGGAACTCCACGGCGACGATGCCGTCGTCGCGCGGGTCGCCGAGCGACCAGCACATCGGGTGACCCTCGCGCAGGTGCAGCCGCCCTCCGGGCCTGAGCAGACGCGTCACGACGTCGGCCCACTTGTCGATGCTGGGCAGCCAGCACAACGCGCCGATGCCGGTGTAGACGAGGTCGAAGGCGGCCTCGCCGTCGAGGACCTCGACGGCGTCGTAGACGTCGGCGACGTGGTAGTCGATCTCAGCGCCGGTGTCGGCGGCCAGCGCGGCGGCGTACCCGACGGAGCGCGCGCTCAGGTCGACCCCACTCATCCGGGCGCCCAGCCGCGCCAGCGACAGCGTGTCGGTGCCGAGGTGGCACTGCAGGTGCACTCCGCGGAGCCCGCTGAGGTCGCCCAGGCGCGGCCGGTCGAAGCGCACCACGTCGGAGAGGTGCTCGGGGTCGCGACCGTAGACCTGCAGGTCGTAGCCGCCGTGCTCGGCATGAGCCACCGCCCGGTCGTCCCAGTTGGCCCGGTTGAGGGTGAGGTACTCCGCCTCGGGTGGGGCTTCTGGCTCGCTCACGCGGCGAGCCTAGGTGGTCCGCGGGCTGAGCTCCTGGGGTTTCTCGTTGTAACCCGGCGCCAGCTCCTGACCGGTCAGCGCCTGGATGGCCCGCATGATCTCGTCGGTCACCTCGCGGCGCGCCCGGCCGAGGGGCACGCCGTCGTACCTGCCCTCGAAGTGCAGCGGCTTCCCGAACGTGATCGACACCTTCGCGCGGCGGGGGTACTTCGCGCCGACCGGCTGGATGTTCTCGGTGCCGTCGAGGCCCACCGGGACGACGGGCACGCCGGCTGTCAGCGCCAGGTGGGCGACGCCGGTGCGACCGCGGTAGAGCCGGCCGTCGCGCGAGCGGGTGCCCTCCGGATAGATGCCGAAGGCGTCGCCCTTGCCCAGCACCTCCAGAGCGGTGTCGAGGCTGTCGATCGCGGCCTTCGTGTCGTCTCGGTCGACCGGCAGCATGCCCAGCCCTTCGAACCAGAGCCGCGAGGCGGTGCCGCGCACGCCGGTGCCGGTGAAGTAGTCGGACTTGGCCAGGAAGACGACCTTGCGCGGCACCACGATCGGGATGACGACGCTGTCGACGAAGCTCCGGTGGTTGCTCGCGAGGATCACGCCGCCGGTCTCCGGCACGTTCTCGAGCCCACGCACCGTCGGGCGCCACAGCGTCTTGGCCAGCGGCTGCACGAACCAGTGCATGACCTGGTAAAGCACCATCCGGTCATTGTGCCGGTACGCCGCGTGGGTGATGCGGGTGGTCCAGGTCGGCGGTCGCCTCACCGGGTTTCGAGACGGCGCCGGCGCGCCTCCTCAACCGACGGAGCGTTGAGGAGGTCGCGCAGCGATCGTCTCGACACCTCCGGAAATAGGCGAAGGGCCCTCGTAGGTATGAGCTACAAGGGCCCTTCTTTTCGACCGGTACTGGTGACGCTCCCGGTCGACCGCTCGGCTCCTCCGACCCCGCTGGCCCCGTCACCTGGCCACCGCGACACGCCTCCAGCAAGCTGGCGACCTGTCGTGCAGATCTTCGTCTCCGACCGATCCCGCTCTCCCCGGAGGGAGTGCGTGGGAGAAGTTCTATGCCCCGGAAGCCCTATGCCACAAGGGGTTTCGCAAACTTTCTGCGACATTTCTCGGCATCCCCAGGGCAGTACACAGATGCGGGGTCGTCCTCCACAGAACCGGGACGTTCCTCCACAGGAGCGTGCCCCTCAGTTCAGCACCGACGCCGTGCCGTTGCGACGTACGAACAGCACGCACTCGCCGCCGAGGCCGGCGCCGTTCTCGTGGGTGACCAGCATCATCCCCGCGCCGCGTCCGGGTCGCGACCAGCGCAGGACCGCCGTGGCGGTCGGTGCGGACCAGCTCCCCGATGTGGGTGTCACGGTCAGGTTGTAGGTGTCGAGCACCGTGAACGACGCGACGCCCGACTGCGCGTCCGTGATCCAGACCCTTGCGGACCCCTTGAGCCAGGGCTGCAGCGAGCAGGTGGCCGGCGTCGTGTCGGGGTCGGTGAAGGTGATCAAGGCACCGGTGTCGTCGTCCGAGAACATGCCGTCGCCCACGACGAGCTGGAGGAGGTACGCACCCGGCGTGGTGCAGTTGAGCGTGGGTGCCAACCCAGCCGGAGTCGCGGGCTCCCACGACCACGGACCGCTGAACGTGCAGGACGACTCGTCCCCCGCGCCGACGACCGTGGCCATCCAGTGGATCTCGAGGGCGTCACCGTCGGGGTCGCTCACGCTGCCGGCGAGCTGGGCGTCGGTCCCGGCCACCACGGTGACGTCGGGACCGGAGTCCGCAACCGGCGGGGCCGCGGATGCTTCGGCCGGGACGAGCAGCAGGGCAGCCAGGGCGCTGAGCAGCCCCGGCAGGGCCAGGCGCCGTCCGAGGCGAGACTTCGTGGACATGTCAACCTCCGCACCGGGCGCGCGGACGGCACCCTCTTGCTAGGAGGAGGCCCCGGAGTCGGGTGGTGATATCCCCAAAATAGGCGAAGGGCCCTCGTAGGTATGAGCTACAAGGGCCCTTCAGTTCGACCGGTACTGGTGACGCTCCCGGTCGACCGATCGGCTCCTCCGACCCCGCAGACCCCGTCACCTGGCCCGCGCGACGCGCCTCCAGCAAGCTGGCTGCCCGTCGTGTGGATCTTCCTCTCCGACCGATCCCGCTCTCCCCGGAGGAAGTGCGTGGGTGAAGTTCTATGCCCCGGAACCCCTATGCCACAAGGGTTTTCGCCAAGTTTCTGCCGCATTCGTCGAGATCCCCAGGTTGGTGCACAGAACCGGGCAGCTCCTCCACAGGAACGGCTGGTTCGTCCACAGCCGTGGAGCGCCGCGGGTCGAGTCGGGTGCTGAAGTGGTGGCCCTGGCGACCACCTCAGCACACGACCCATCGAGGCCCCGGACATGGAAGAAGGGCCCGGGCAGGTATGAGCTGCTCGGGCCCTTCTCGGGTGGCCGGGACTGTGACGCTCTCGACCGAACCGCTCGTGCTCCTCCACCCCCACCCGCCACGTCACCTGGCCGGTGCGACGGCACCGCCCGGCGTACCGGGGGAATACCGCCGTGCGGAGCGAAGACTCCGAACGATCCGCGCCTCCTCGCGGAGGTGCGTGGGAGAAGTTCTACGGCTCAGGCGACGTCCGGCGCAAGAGGCGCTCGGAGGTTTCCTCGACCTCGGACGCGTCCCCACAGCGAAACGGCCACTTCTCCACCACATCCGCCTCTTGTCCACAGCCGGTGGGGATCGCTGTGGACAACCGGTCTAGCCGTCGTTGCTGCTTCGTCCGGCGGCCTCGAAGGCTCGCGCGACTTCGAGCAGTCGACGGTCGGCGCCGTGCGGGGCGACGATCTGGACGCCGACGGGCAGCCCCTCGGGGGTGGTGCCGGCGGGCACCGAGATGGCCGGGCAGCCGGTGACGGTGATGAGGTAGGCCGAGCGCATCCAGTCGAGGTACGACGCCATCGGCTCGCCGTTGATCTCGGTGGGGAACTCCTGGTCGGCCGGGAACGGCGGCACCTGCGAGACGGGCAGCACGAGCACGTCGTACTCGCCGAAGAACGCCCGCATCGTCTCGACGAGCATCGTCCGCTGAGCGAAGGCACGAGCGACATCGACGCCGGTCAGGTCGGCACCGAGTCGGATGTTGTCGGCCAGTGACTGCTTGAAGGCGCCGGGGTGCTCGGCGAGGAGGGCGCCGTACGCCGCGTGCAAGTGCCACGCCCGCAGCGTCCGGAAGGTGTCGTCGCCGAGCGCGAGGTCCGGCCAGGCGGCGATCACCCGGGCTCCCCCGTCGGCGAAGCGACGCGCCGCCTCCTGGGTCACGGCCGCGACGTCGGGGTCGACCACGATCGCGCCACCGAGGTCGAGGGTGAAGCCGACGCGAAGGCCGTCGAGGGTGCCGACGACGGGTGGCGCGAACGCGTGTCCGGGGTCGCCGAGCGCGAGAGGGACCCTCGGGTCTGGGCCTGCGAGCACGGAGAGCAGCAGGGCCAGGTCGTCCACGGTGCGAGCCATCGGACCGCCGACAGACGTCGTCTCCCACAGGTTGCCGGTGGGCCACGTCGGGACCCTGCCCAGCGACGGGCGCAGGCCGACGACCCCACAGAAGGACGCGGGGTTGCGCAGCGACCCGCCCATGTCGGAGCCGTCAGCGAGCGGCACCATGCCCGAGGCCAGCGCGGCCGCCGCACCCCCGCTGCTCCCGCCGGCGCTGCGCGACGGGTCGTGGGGGTTGCGGGTCGTGCCGAAGACGGTGTTGAAGGTGTGCGAGCCTGCCGCGAACTCCGGGACGTTGGTCTTGCCGACCAGCACGACCCCGGCCCGTCGGACGCGCTCGACGATCAGGTCGTCGTGGGTGGCCACGTGGTCGGCGTACAGGGGCGATCCGTACGTCGTGCGCCACCCGGCCGCTGCGTGGCTGTCCTTCACCGCGAACGGCAGGCCGTGCAGCGGCCCGATCGTCGCGCCGCCGGCCAGGTGCTCGTCGGCCGCTCGTGCGCCCTCGCGCGCCCGCTCCTCGTCGAGGGACACGATCGCGTTGAGCTCGGGGTTGCGCTCGGCGATCCGGGCCAGGTGGAGCTCCATCAGCTCGCGGGCCGAGATGTCCTTGCGAGCCACGGCGGTCGCCATGGCCAGCGCGGAGGAGTCGACGCTCAGCTCGCCCACGGGTTGTCAGCCTTTCCTGTCGGTTGTCGGCCGAAACTTCGGCTGACAACCGACGGTTTACCCGGGCGGCCGGGTAAACCTACGGACCTCACCGCCGCCGCCCGAGGCGCCCAGCGAGCACACCGAGGAGCACGAGCCCGGCGCCGACGGCGATGCCCTTCAGGAAGTCGTCCTGGGAGGAGATGCCGGCGGCGCGGGGCGGGGCCGTGAAGACCTGGCCGGCGGCCGCGGGCGCGGGCGCCCCGTCGGACGCGGCGACCGGGGAGGCGGTCGGTGCGGCGCCGGACAGGGTGTCCGCGACGTTGCCGAAGAACTCACCCGCCATCCGCCGCGAGACCGACGCGAGCATCCGCTGGCCGACACCGCCGACCATCCCGCCGACCACGGCGTCGGCGGCGTACGTGATGGTCGTCGACCCGTCGGCCTCGGTGAACGACACGTCGACGGTCGCGTCGACGGTGCCCGGGGCCCCGGCCCCCTGCAGCCGCATCACCAGCGACGAGTGCGGCGACAGGTCGGACAGCACGCACGAGCCGGAGTAGGTGCCCTTGATCGCGGCGACCCCGGCGGTGACCGTCATGGCGTAGGCGTTCTCCCCCGTCGCCTCGAGCCGCTCGCAGCCGGGGATGGTGCGCACCAGCACGTTCGGGTCGAGCAGTGCGTCCCAGACCTGCGAGGCGGGGTAGGGCACGGTGTTGCTGCCGGCGATCTTCATGAGGTCCCTCCCGGGGGTGGCGCGGACGCGTGCTGGGCCCGCAGGGCGAAGAGCTCGGACGGCGAGATCGGCATCGCGGTCAGTGCGAACCCCTCGGCATCGCTGATGGCCGAGGCGAAGACGGCCGCGGACGGGATGACGCCCGCCTCCCCGGCGCCCTTGATGCCGAGCGGGTTGAGCGGTGAGGGCGTCTCGAGGTGGTCGATGTCGATGGTCTCGGGCACCTCGGTCACGTAGGGCATCAGGAAGTCCATGAACGACGCGTTGAGCAGCTGCCCGGACGCGTCGTAGGCCATCCGCTCGTAGAGCGCCCCACCCACACCCTGGGCGACCCCGCCGTGGATCTGACCCTCGACGATCATCGGGTTGATCAGGTGGCCGCAGTCGTGGACGACGGCGTACTTGAGGATCGTGATCTCCGCCGTCAGCGGGTCGGTCTCGACGATGACCGCGTGCATGCCGGACGCGAAGGTCGACCGGCTCGGCGAGTAGAAGTCGCGCCCCTCGAGGCCCGGCTCCTCGTCCTCGGCGACCGGTGGCTTCCCGGGGTCGCCGACGGAGAACTGCGTGGCGGCCTTCGACGCCTCGTCGAAGGCGTAGCGCAGCGGGTTGGAGAGGACGGCGACCGTGCCGAGGTCGATGGAGGCGCCGGTGCCGCGCACCGAGACCACGCCGTCGGCGATCTCGAGGTCGGCTTCGTCGGCCTCGAGCGCCTCCGCGGCGATGCGCAGGGCCTTCTCCTTCGCCCTCAGCGCCGCAAGATGGATCGCCGAGCCGCTCATCACGGCCGCGCGCGAGGCGAAGGTGCCGACGGCGTACGGCATCCTGCGGGTGTCGCCGGTGGTGATCTCGACGTCCTCGAACCTGACGCCGAGGGTGTCGGCCACGATCTGCGCGAAGGCCGTCTGGTGGCCCTGTCCCTGGGTCGTGAGCCCGGTCGCGACCTTCACGCGGCCAGAGGTCTCGATGTGCACGTGGGCGCCCTCGTACGGCCCGACACCGGTGCCCTCGACATAGCAGGCGAGCCCGATCCCGACGGTCCGCCCCGCGGCCGCCATCTCCGCCTTGTACGCCGGGAACTCGTCCCACCCGATCAGCGCCCTGATCTTCTCCAGCGACGTCGGGTAGTCGCCTGAGTCGTACTCGAGCTCGCGCCCGTCCTGGAAGATCAGCCCCTGGTCGAAGGGGAACTCGTCGGGCTGGATGAAGTTGGTCGCGCGCACCTCGGTGCGGTCCTTGCCGAGAGCCTCGGCGATGGCGTCCATCGTCCGCTCCATCACGAAGCAGCCCTGGGGGCGGCCGGCGCCGCGGTAGGGCGTGACCATGACCGTGTTGGTGTAGAGCGAGTCGAACCGGACCCGGTAGACCTCGGGCTTGTAGGGCCCGAGCAGCTGGGTCGAGGTGATGATCGGGACGATCAGGCCGTACGGCGTGAAGGCACCGTGGTCGTGCCAGAACTGCACGTCGAGCCCGACGATGCGGCCGTCGTCGTCGAAGCCGACCTCGACCTCGTGCACCTGACCGCGCTCGTGGGCGGAGGAGATGAAGTGCTCGCGCCGGTCCTCGGTGAACTTCACCGGCCGGCCCAGGGCCCGCGCCGCGAGCGGCACGAGCAGCTCCTCGGGCCACGGATGGTTGATCTTCACCCCGAAGCCACCGCCGACGTCCGGCGTGATCACGTCGACCTGGGCGAGGTCGAGGCCGAGCTTGGCCGCGACGCAGCCTCGTACGCCGGTCGAGGTCTGCGTCGACGTCCAGACGGTGAGGCGCGAGGTGTCGGGGTCCCAGCGGGCGACGACGCCCCGCCCCTCCATCGGCGTGCACGCGGAGCGCTCGATGGTCAGGTCGAGGGAGAGCCGGTGCGGGGCGGCGGCGAGGGCCGCCTCGACGTCGCCGGTGTTCTGCTCCATGCGCGCGCCGACGTTGCCCGGCACGTCGAGGTGGACGAGGTGCTCGGCCGCCCGCGCAGCCTCGATGCCCACGACAGGGGTGAGGAGCTCGTAGGACACCTTGATCCGCCCGAGCGCGTCCTCGGCGACGTAGCGGTCGTCGGCGACGACGAAGGCGATCGCCTCGCCGACGTAGTTGACCTCGCCCGCGGCCAGGGCGTGCTGGGTGCGGCCGTGCGTGAGCGTCGGGTGCGGGATCAGCAGCGGTAGGGGCTCGGCCATCGGACCGGTCAGGTCGTCGTGGGTCCAGACGAGGTGGACGCCGTCGAGGTCGAGCACCTCGTCGACGTCGATGTCGGTGATCCGCGCGTGTGCGTGCGGCGAGCGGAGCACGGCCGCGTGCAGCGTGCCGGCATGGCTGCCGGCCAGCACGTCGTCGACGAAGCGGCCCTTGCCGCGCAGCAGGCGCTGGTCCTCGACCCGTTTGACCTTCGTGCCGAACAGCTTCGTGGTCATGATGGCTCCTCACGCGCCAGCTCGGCGGCGCGGAGCACGGAGGCGACGATGTTCTGGTAGCCGGTGCAGCGGCAGAGGTTGCCCGCGATCATGTCGCGGGCCTGCTCGCGGGTGGGGTCGGGGTTGTCGCGAAGGCCGGCCGTGATCGTGGTGAGGAAGCCCGGGGTGCAGAAGCCGCACTGGAGCCCGTGGCAGTCGGAGAACGCCTGCTGCACCGGCCCGAGTCGCCCGTCGGGGGTGCCGTCGTCCTCGGTGAGCCCCTCGACCGTGGTGATCTCGGCATCCTGCGCGGAGACCGCGAACATCAGGCACGAGCGGACGGGCGCACCGTCGACCAGCACCGTGCACGCGCCGCAGACCCCGTGCTCGCACCCGACATGGGTGCCGGTGAGACCGCAGTCGTGGCGCAGCGCGTCCGACAGCAGCCGCCGCGCGGGGACCCGCACGGCGTGCGGGGCCCCGTTGATGTGCAGGACGATGTCGTGCCGCTCCTCCGTCATGCCGCGGCCTCCCGGGCCCGCGCGACCACCCGGGTCGTCAGGGTCCGCACCAGGTGCGCTCGGTAGTCCGCCGAGGCGTGGATGTCGTCGGCGGGATCGAGGTGCTGCAGGACCGCGTCGCCCAGCTCGTCGTCGGCGACTCCGGAGAGGTCGACCACCGTCGGCACGTCGGCGACCGACAGGAAGCCCGCGCTCACCCGGTCGCCGTCCACCAGGGCGGCCACGCCGACCAGCGCGTAGTCGCCATGCCGGCGCGCGATCTCCTCGAAGGCGACCCCGGCGCCGGGTGCCAACGCCGGGAAGTACGCCTCGACCGCGATCTCGTCACGCCCGACCGACGACTCGAGCGGGCCGACGAAGAGCTCGTCGGCGGGGACCGTACGACGCCCTTCCGGGCCGACCACGTCGAGGGAGCCGCCCAGCAGACGCAGCACGACCGGCATCTCGGCCGCAGCATCGGCGTGGACGAGCGAGCCCACCGTCGTACCCCGGTTGCGGATCGTCGCGTGGGCCACGTGCTCGAGCGCCATCGCCAGCAGCGGCTGCACCTCTCGCGCCTGGATCGACGCGAGCACGGCGGCGTGCCGGGCCAGCGCCCCGACCCTGACCCCGTCCGCCGAGCAGCGGACGTGGTCGAGGTCGGGTAGTGCGTTGATGTCCACGAGCATCGAGGGCGCCGCGAGCCGCATCGAGAGCAGCGGCACGAGCGACTGACCGCCGGCGAGCACCTTCGCGCCTGGCGTCCCCGCGAGCTCGGCGACGGCGTCGTCGAGCGTCATGGGTCGGCGGTACGCGAAGGGTGCCGGCTTCACGTGTGCCTAGGAATGGTCGTCCGCTGCCGGAGGGGTCCGGTCGGCGCCACTGGGACCGATGAAGACCGCTCCGTCGCCGTCGTCCGTGCCCGCAGCCCTGGCCACGACGCGGGCCAGGAAGACGAACGTGGCTCCGAACATCGCCACGACGTGCTGGGCACCCAGCCCGATCGTCTTGCCCCAAGCCAGCCGCTGGTGCGGCGCGACGGCCTCACCTGGGGCCGGATCGACCACTTCCCACGTGAACATCGACCTGGTCTCTCCCTGTCTGAGTGCCGTTCCTGGTGGCCGGCCCCGAGCCGGACGTGCTGGATCCGGGCGGCCGGTGGGCCCCGAGTGCTCAAGGTAGTGGCGTCATTCTCACACCCTCATGGGCAGGAAATGCCGAAGGAACGCCGTGTGGAGTGGCGAAGGATGTGCTGCTCCCACCGGCCGCTACCGCGACACCTCGAGGGCCCTCAGGGCCACGGCCACGTCGAGCCGGAGGTGCGGGTCGCGCGAGAGCGGGCCGAGCAGCCGCTCGAGCTTCCCGACCCGGTAGCGCATCGTGTTGTAGTGGAAGAACTGCAGCCTCGCCGCCTCGGCCACGTTGAAGTTCGTGTCCAGCAGCACCTGCAGGGTGGTGCGGAGGTCGGCCGCCTCCTCGGTGTCGTCGGCGAGCGGGCCGAGCACGTCGCGGACGAACGCGCGGATCTCACCGCTCTCCGGCACCAGCGCGAGCAGTCGATGGATGCCGAGCTGGTCGAAGTACGTCGTCGAGCGAGCGCCGTGCACCCGCCGGCCGATCTCGACCGCCCGGCGCGCCTGCCCGTAGGCGACCGGCAGGTCGGTCACCGTCGGCGCCACCCGGCTGACCCCGACCGAGAACGGCCGACGGCCGCCACCGCGGTCGCCCGCGACCTCGTGGACAGCACGCTCGACCAGGCCCGTCGGCTTGCCCGGGAGCAGGGTGACCACCTCGGAGGAGAAGTCGGCACTCGGGATGCCGGCGCCGAGGTCGCGACTCACGCTGCGCCAGGCCCGCGAGAACCGCTCCTGCCAGGCGCGCCGCTGGGTCTGGGAGACGGGCTCCTCCTCGGGCACGGGGTCGAGCTCGGCGCACACCACCATCACGGGGCGCGTGAGGTCCCAGCCGTACGACGACGCGTGCTCGACGACGTAGCCCGGCTCACCGGCGCGCCCGAGGAAGACGTCGCGGAGGAAGTCGCCGCGGTACTTGTCCTCCACCGCCGCGACGGCCTGCTCGCGGGTGATGATCAGGGCGGCGACGGTGGTGACGCGCTCGAGCGCATGGCCGTCGTACTCACCGATGGCGCCGTCGGCCCGCACACACACGAGGCGGCCGAGGTCGGCCCCGCCCGCACCGATGCGGAGCACGCGCAGCTCGCCCGGACCGACGCCGACCCCGTCGGCCGTTCCTCGCTCGACGCGCACCCGGCCCGTGGGGTCCAGGAGGTCCTGGTCGACGAGCAGTCCCTCGACCTCCTCCGACATCCCGCCCGCCGCGGTGACGCGCCCGTCGCTGGTGGTCACCGCCACCCCCAGCGCCAGGACGTCGGCGACCTCCTCGGTGATCCTCGCGAGGTCGCCGCCCTCCAGCACCAGCTGGGTGAGCGCGGTGTGCAAGGCGTCCAGGCGGGCCAGGGCCGTGGACGGGTCGGCTGTCACCTCGGGTCACCTGTCACAACGTGTCCCCCGAGAGGGGTTTCGTTGGCAGGAGTGCACATCAGGCGAGGGTAGCCGCGCCACTAGCCTGAGGGCCATGAGCCACTTCCCGGCCGCGGCGACCACACGCCTGCGCGACCAGCTGGCGACCGCTCCGGACGGACCGCTCGCCGTCCTCCACCGCGGGCCGCACGCGGTCTACCTGGCCGTGCCGGGCCCCGAGCCATGGGCACTGGGGCTGCTGGCGACCGGGGCGGCGCGGGTGCCCAACGGCCTGCGCACCGCGCTCCCCCACCTGTCCGACCTCGACCTCCTGGCTGCGCGCCTGGTCAGCGGGACGCTGCTCATCGGCGACACCGGGGTGCTCGTGACGCGGCTGGTCGACGCCACCGTGCCCGGCGTCGCTGCTGCCGAGGGCGGGCGCCTCGACGACGTGCTGGCCGGGATCGGCCGCGGCGACGGGCTCACGCCGTACGGCGACGACGTGGCCTGCGGCTGGCTCGCGACGAGGTACGCCGCCGGGCTGCCCACGCCTGCTGCCGAGGTCCGCGTGGCGGCCCGGCGCACCACTCTGCTCTCGGCCACCCTGCTCGACTGCGCCCTGCACGGCGAGGTGCTGCCGGAGCTCGCGGCGTGGCTGGCCAGCCGCGGCGCGCCCGAGGAGGCCGCCCTGACCGCGGTCGGCGCGTCGTCGGGTCGCGGCCTGCTCGAGGGCGCCCGGCTGGCACTGGGCGGCGAGGCGATCGCCGCATGAGCACCCACGTCGAGCTGCGGCCGGGTGCGTACGCCGACTCCGTCGCCCTGTTGCAGGTGAGCCGCCAGGTCGCCCAGACCCCCGGGGTCGCCGCCGCCCAGGTCGCGATGGCGACCGAGCTCAACGTCACCGTGCTGGCGCAGATGGGCTTCGACGTGCCGCCGAGCGCGACCTCCAACGACATGGTCGTCGCGATCCGCCTGGGCGACGACGCCCCCGACGGCTCGCTCGACGCGGCGCTGGCCGCCGTCGCCGCCGCCCTTGCCACCAGGTCGGCCGCGACCGGCACCGGCGAGATCGCCCCGCCGCGCACCACCGGAGCGGCTCTCCGCCTCACCCCCGATGCCTTCACGCTCGTGTCGGTTCCTGGAGCGAGTGCCCTGGTGGAGGCGGTGGACGCCCTCGACGCCGGACGCGACGTGATGCTCTTCAGCGACAACGTGCCCGTCGACCAGGAGGTGGCGCTCAAGCAGATGGCCGCCGAGCGCGGCCTCCTCGTCATGGGGCCCGACTGCGGCACGGCCGTCGTGGGCGGGCTCGGGCTGGGGTTCGCCAACGCGTGCCGACCCGGGCCGGTCGGGCTCGTTGCGGCGTCCGGCACCGGGTGCCAGCAGCTCCTCACCCTGCTCGACCACGCCGGCGTCGGCGTGACCCACGCCCTCGGCGTGGGCGGACGCGACCTGTCGGCCGAGGTGGGCGGGCTGGCGACCCGCGAGGCGGCGCGCCGCCTCGACGCCGATCCGACCGTCGAGCTGGTCGTGGTCGTCTCCAAGCCGCCCGCTCCGGCGGTGGCCGACGATCTGACGACGTACCTCCAGGACCTCGGCACCCCCGTCGAGCTCGGCCTCCTGGGCCCGGGACAACCCGACCTGACCGCCGTCGCCGAGCGGGTGCTCGCCCGCCTGGGTCGCGAGGTCCCCGCCTGGCCGGTCCACGGCGCGGTGCACGCAGACGCGCGGCCCGGGCTCCTGCACGGGCTCTTCGTCGGCGGCACCCTGTGCACCGAGGCCAGGCTCATCGCGACCGCGGCCCTCGGGTCGGACGCGTGCACGTTCACCGACTTCGGCGACGACGACTACACGCGCGGCCGCGCCCACCCGATGATCGACCCGACGCTCCGACTCGACCGGCTGGCCGCGGTCGCCGGCGAGGCCGGTGTCGTCCTGATGGACGTCGTGCTCGGGCACGGCGCCGAGCCGGACCCTGCCGAGCGACTGGCCCCTGCTGTCGCGGCCGTCAGCGGCGACGTCCCCGTCGTGGTGAGCGTCGTCGGCACGGCCGCAGACCCCCAGGGCCTCGACCGTCAGGTCGCCGCGCTCGCGGACGCCGGCGCCGAGGTGCACCTGTCCAACGCCACCGCCGCCCGGCGAGCCGTCGCCCTGGTGGAGTCCGCCCGATGAGTGCCCTGACCACGCCGAGCCACGTCGTCAACGTCGGCGCCGATCTGCTCGCCGACGCGGTCGCCGGCCAGGCGGTGCCGGTCACCAACGTCGACTGGCGCCCACCGATGCCCGGCACGGAGGCCGACCTGGCCGCCGTCGCGACCGACCCGCTGCGGCGCGACGCCAACGCCCGCGCCCTGGCGGCCGTCCTCGACGTCCGCGCCCGCCTGGTCGACGTCGCCCCGGCGTCCGAGCTGCTCGGGCTGGAACGGGGCCAGTTCCTGCACGCCGGGCCGCCCATCGACTGGGCGGACGCATCCGGACCGCTCCGCGGGGCGCTCCTCGGGGCGGCCGCCCTCGAGGGCCTCGTCGACGACCCCGAGGACGCCGCCGTCCTCTTCGAGTCAGGCTCGTCGGTCTCGCTCGAGCCGTGCCACCACCGTTCGTCGGTCGGGCCGATGGCGGGGGTCGTCTCACCGTCGATGTGGATGTGGGTGCTGGAGGACGAGGCCAGCGGCCGGCGTACCTTCTGCACGCTCAACGAGGGGCTCGGCAAGGTGCTGCGCTACGGCGCCTACGGGCCCGACGTGCTCGAGCGGCTGCGCTGGATGTCCGACGTGCTCGGCCCGCTGTTCGCCGCCGCCGTGCGTGCGTCCGTGGCTGGTGACAGCGCCGTCGACGTGACGGGGATCCTCACCCAGATGCTCCAGATGGGCGACGAGGCGCACAACCGCAACCGTGCGGGCACCCTGATGCTGCTGCGCGACCTGGGGCCCTCGATGGTGACCAGCGGAGCCGCCGCGTCCGACGTGGCCGAGGCGCTGCGCTTCGTGGGCGGCAACGACCACTTCTTCCTCAATCTCGCGATGCCAGCGTGCAAGCTCGCGCTCGACGCCGCCCGGGGCATCGACGGCTCGACGATGGTCGTGGCGATGGCGCGCAACGGCACCGACTTCGGGATCCAGACGGCGGGCACGGGCGACGAGTGGTTCACCGGCCCCGCTCAGCTGGCCGACGGCCTCTACCTCGGCGACTACGGCCCCGATGACGCCAACCCCGACATCGGCGACTCGGCGATCACCGAGACCGCCGGCATCGGCGGCTTCGCGATGGCGACTGCGCCCGCGATCGTGCGCTTCGTCGGCGGCAGCGTGCCCGACGCCCTCGCCACCACGCGCCGGATGCACGAGATCACCCTCGGCGAGAACCCACGCTGGTCGGTGCCCATCCTGGAGTTCCAGGGCACCCCGACGGGCATCGACGTCGCCTTGGTGTGCCGGACGGGCATCCTGCCCCAGATCAACACCGGCATGGCCGGCCGCGTCGCCGGGGTGGGCCAGGTCGGCGCCGGCCTGGTCACCCCGCCCGCCGAGATCTTCCCCCAGGCGCTCGCCGCCCTCGCTGCGCGCACCCGCGAGCGTGCGGCGGGTTGAGGGCGACCAACTGGTGCGGGGCTGTGGTCGGTTAGGTCGCCGACAGCCACCCCCTAAGCGTCCAGAGCACCGCGGTAGTCGGTCACCGCCCGCGACCCGGACCGACGTCAGCGCGTGTGGGGAGCCCTGCTAGAAACGAGGCATGGCTACCACTGCGCTTGGAGACACCCCCGTCCACACCGTCGGCGAGCCGCCCGAGGTCGGATCGAAGGCACCGGCGTTCGAGCTCACCGGCAACGACTTCGAGGCGGTGACCCTTCCCGAAGGCACCCGCGTCGTGCTCAACATCTTCCCCAGCGTCGCCACCGGCGTCTGCAGCACGAGCGTCCGCAGGTTCAACGAGCTGGCGGCCGGCCTCGAGGACACCACGGTCATCAACGTGTCCAAGGATCTGCCGTTCGTGCTCGCCGACTTCTGCGCCACCGAGGGCATCGACAAGGCCATCACCGCATCGGCGTTCGCCTCGAGCTTCGGTGAGGACTACGGCGTCACGATGGTCGACGGCAAGTGGCGCGGCCTGCTCGCCAGGACTGTTGTCGTCGTCGACCGCGACGGCTCCGTGCTGCACACGCAGGTCACCCCGGCGATCGGTGTGGAGCCCGACTACGACGCCGCAGTCGCCGCACTCGGCTGATCCTGGAATCGCTGAGCGCAGCAACTCACTCCGGCTGCCAGAACGCCGCCACGATGTCGACGGCCCCCGAGGGCCGCATCGGCGTGCCCTCCTCCAGGTACGCCTGCCGGGCCTCGCCCTGGTGGCTCGGCGGCAGGGACCCGTCGGCCCGGACGACGCGCCACCAGGGCACGGGCCCGCCGTACCTCGCCATCACGGCGCCGACCTGGCGGGGCCCGCCGCTGCCGACGAGCTCCGCGACTGCGCCGTACGTCGTGACACGACCCCACGGCACACGCTCGACCGCCGCCAGCACCGCCTCGACGTAGTCCTCCCGGTCCATCAGCTCGCCTCGGCCTGGGAGTGGACCGACAAGCGTGAGCGAGGCGAGCAGCAGGGCGGCGAAGGCGGCTGCGAGCCCCGCCACCCACATGCCGCCCGGCGCGGGCTCGTCGCGCACCCAGACCGCGAGGCCGTACGTCAGCGGCACCACCAGGAACACCAGGGCGGCTCGCCGCACCCACAGGCGCGTCGTGGCACCGTCGACCGGCAGCTCGACCGGTCCGTAGGACAGCAGCACGGCCGCGACATGCGCGGCGAGCAGAGCCGCGGCGGCCGGCAGGGCCCACGGGTCGAGGCCGTCGCGGAGCCCGATGCCCCACCAGCTGATCACCAGGATCAGCACGACGGCGCCCGCGGCGGACTCGGGGAACGCGGCCCAGCCGACGCCCAACAGCGCCAACAGCACGAAGAACCAGGCGGGAGCGGTCTCCCCGGCGCCGGTCGTGCAGGCCGCCGCCAGCGCCGGGAGCACCGCCACCAGAGCGCGGCAGACCCACGCCCCCGGACTCATCGGGCCGCCACCTGCGGCAGCTGAGCCCGGCGGGCCAGCCGTCGGAGAACCTCGTCGACGGTCCCGGGCCCGCGCCACCGCACCACGGGACACCCGGTGGCAGCCAGGCTCGCCAGCAGGTCGTCCCGCTCGAGCCGGCGCATCCGCCAGCCCAGGTCGGCGACGTCGCTGCGCAGACCCGGCTGGGCACCCGGCCGGACGTCGGGGGGCAGCGTGTCGACCACCATCACCGGCAGCCCGCGCTGCACGAGGGTGGCGGTCACCGCGAGCATCAGCTCGTCGAGCATCGGTGACATGACCACCACCACGGTTCCCGGGGTCGCCCGGAGGCGGACGCGGTGTACGCCGAGGTCGGTAGGAGAGCCGGCCCGGACCGTGGCCAGGGTGCCGAGCAGGACGCGGTGGTGCCGCGCGCCGGCGCCGTACCCCACCGACTGGCCGGCCGCGCCGATCACCCGGAGCGACACGCGGTCGCCGGTGTGGCCGAAGTGCTCGGCCAGCGCGGCAGCGCCGCGGACGGTGAGGTCGAGGCTGCTCGGGTCGCCGTCCACGCCGCCGGAGTGACCGTAGTCCGCGAGCGCGTCGACCACGACCAGCACTGCGCTGTCCTCCTCGGCGCGCGTGCTCACCACATGCAGGTCGCCGGTGCGCAGCGAGACCCGCCAGTTGATGCGGCGCAACCGGTCGCCCGCCATGAAGGGCCGGATCCCCGAGAACTCGGTGCCGCTTCCCACCCGCAGAGAGCGGTGTGCGCCGACCAGTCCCTGCGGCTGCGGCATCTCCGCGCGCGAGTCGAAGGGGGCTCGGCCCGGCAGCGTGTGCAGCATCGACGACGTCAGCTCCACCGGTCCCCAGCGCCACGCCGCCCAGGGCGTGGTCAGCGCGACGAGCTCCTCGGCCGGCCGTCGCGGCCCCCAGCGGCGGGGGCTCACCTCCAGGGTCAGCGCGTCGTCTCCGCCGGCCCGGAGCCGCCCGATCACGCCGTTGGTCGGGTGCAGGGCGACGTACGCCGCCTGGCCGCTGACCCGGGTGACCTGCTCGACCTCGTCGGCGCGACGCAGGTGGAGGCGCGAGCGGGTGCCCTGGCCCTCGTGCAGGGTGAGGTGGTCGAGACTCAACGAGGCCGTGGGCTCCGCCCGCGGCACGCGGACCAGGCCCATCGCGGCGCAGACGGCCAGCGGCGCGGCGAGGACGACGAGCACCGGGTCGCCGAGGACGACCGCCAGCGCGAGGCTGGCGCCGGCCACCAGCACGCTGCGGCCCAAGGCAGCCGTGGCCCGCCAGTGCCGGACGGCCGGGCCGGTCGGGCGTACCTCAGCGGGCACGGAACGCCTCGAGCGTGGCCGGCGTCGGCACCGAGCCGAGCACCGCGTCGACCACCCGCAGGCCGGACGCCTCGGTCATCCACAGCTCGGGCTTGACGGTGATCCGGTGCGCGAGCACGGGGCGGGCCACCGCCTTGACGTCCTCGGGGACGACGTAGTCGCGGCCGCGGAGCACCGCGAAGGCCCGCGCGGTGAGCACGAGTCCGAGCGACCCGCGGGGCGACGACCCGGTGAGCACCTCGTGGTGGGAACGGGTCGCCTCGGCCAGCGCCACGCAGTAGCGGCTCACGCTCTCGTCGACGTCGACGGTCTCGACGGCCGCTTGGAGGGCCAGCAGCCCGGGCGCGTCGGTGACCTGGTCGAGGACGATCTCCTCGCGGCGCCGCGCGAGGCGGTTGGTCACGACCACGTGCTCCTGCTCGGCGGTGGGGTAGCCGAAGGACACCCTGAGCAGGAAGCGGTCGAGCTGCGCCTCGGGAAGCGGGTAGGTGCCCTCGTACTCGATCGGGTTCGCGGTCGCGAGCACGTGGAACGGCTCGGGCAGCACGAACGTCTCGCCCTCGACGGTGATCTGTCGCTCCTGCATCGCCTCGAGCAGCGCCGCCTGGGTCTTGGGCGGGGTCCGGTTGATCTCGTCGGCGAGCAGCAGTCCCGTGAACAGCGGCCCCCTGCGGAACTGGAACTCGCCCTGGCGCTGGTCGTAGACGAACGATCCGGTCAGGTCCGCCGGCAGCAGGTCGGGGGTGAACTGGGCGCGCGCGAAGTCGAGGCCGAGCGCCTGCGCGAACGACCGGGCCGCCAGCGTCTTGCCGAGGCCGGGGTAGTCCTCGAGCAGCACGTGGCCCTTGGCCATGATCCCGGCGAGCACGAGCCGCAGCGCACCGGACTTGCCGACGACGGCCTTCTCGACCTCGCTCAGCACGCGGCCGGCGAGCTCACCGGCCTCCTTGACCTGCAATGACGACATGGCTCAGAGCTCCTCGATGCGGCGAAGGTGACGGTCGATCTCGGCGGCGGACAGGCGGCGCGGGGGCCCGTCGAGCACGGCGAGCAGGTCGGGACCGATCCGCTCCACGGCCTCAGGGTCGTGGCGGCGGAGACCGTGGCGCCGGGCGAGCCGGTGGTCGACGAGTCGGGCCAGCCGGTCGCGCAGCCCGGGGTCGGGAGTGCTGGAGGTCAGGTGCCCCTCGACGACGCGCAGGTACGCCGCCAGCCGGTGGTCGTGCCCCGGCTCGGTGAGCGGGGCGTCGATGCGGACCCGCCACCCGGGACCGAGGTCGCCGAGCACGTCGGCGGCCAGCCAGCTGACGGCGATGCAGAGGGTGGTCAGCAGGGCGACGCGCACCAGCCTCGGCTCGTAGCCCAGGACGGTCAGGACGAGGTTGAACCCCACCACCGCCGCCAGCAGCCAGCCGAGCCGGGTGACCCAGGTGCTCCTCACGACTCGACCTCGACGCGGTGTCGACCGAGGGAGGCGTGGATCTGGGCCAGCCGCTCGATGGCGGCCGATCGCTCCGCCTCGGTCACCTCGTGCTCGCTGAACCTGGCCTCGCGGAAGAGCTCGGCCAGCGCCGCGACCGCGGATGTGTCCGCCCGCACCAGGTCGAGGATCCGCAGGGCGAACTCCGACGACGTCTCCCAGGGCTGGGGCCGCACCCCCGCCCGAGCCGCCTGCTCCTCGAATCGTGCCCAGCAGGCCACGATGCCGTTGCGTGGCGTGCCCTCGCGCAACAGCTCCAGCTGGTGGGCGGCGTCATCGCTCATCGCCGCGGAGACGGCGTCGGCAGACTCGCTGCCGGGCAGGACCTCGAACTCGACGTTCTCGCGGCGCTCCCGCCGCTTCGGACGCAGGCGCCAGATCTGCCAGAGCGCCAGCCCCATCAGCGCAGCAAGGGCCAGCGCGCCGAGCGCCACCATCGCGACGGCGAGGACCTGCAGGACCAGCGGCGGGTCCCCACGTTCCGGCGGGACGCCCTCTGTCGGGCTGCCGGTCTCCGTGGGGGTCTGGGTGGTCGGGGTGGGTGTCGCCGTTCCGAGGGCGCCGAAGCCCTCGCCGTCGACGACCGTGCCGGGTCCGATCGACGCGGCCCAGGTGACGAGGAGGGTGACGAACACGGTGACGCACGCGACGGCGACGACGGCGGCGCGCCGTCCGCCGTACGTCGCAGCTGGATCCTCCGCCTCCACGGCACCGAACCTAACCCGCACGCGCCGTCCGCCGGACCCGCGGCCGGGTCACGGTCCGGTCACGGAAACCACGCGGCTGCAGCGCCGCGCGTGATATCAGTACGCCGGCTGCGAGGGGTCGATCTGGCGGACCCAGGCGGAGACGCCGCCGCCGACGTGCACGGCGTCGGAGTAGCCGGCACCCTTCACGATCGCGAGCGTCTCCGCGGACCGTACGGCGGTCTTGCAGTACATGACGACCTGCGTCCCGTCGTCGACCGACGGCAGCTGCGCCAGCGCCGAGCCGTTGAGGAAGTCGCCCTTGGGGATCAGCACCGAGCCCGGGATCTTGTTGATCTCGTACTCGTTGGGCTCGCGCACGTCGACCAGGACGAAGGCGCGCCCGCCCTCCTCGCGCTCCTTGAGCATGTGCTCGAGCTGGACCACCGAGATGGTCGAGCCGGCTGCCGCCTCGGCGGCCTCCTCGGACACCGCGCCGCAGAACGTCTCGTAGTCGATGAGCCCGGTCACGGTCGGGTTCTCGCCGCACAACGCGCAGTTGGGGTCCTTGCGGACCTTCAGCTTGCGCCACTCGAGCTCGAGGGCGTCGTAGATGACGAGCTTGCCCACGGCCGGGTCGCCGATGCCGGTGAGCAGCTTGATCGCCTCGTTGACCTGGATCGAGCCGATGCTGGCGCACAGCACGCCCAACACGCCGCCCTCGGCGCAGCTGGGCACCATCCCCGGGGGCGGCGGCTCGGGGTAGAGGCAGCGGTAGCAGGGCGCGTCCTCGGCCAGCGTCGGCGCGAAGACCGACGCCTGGCCGTCGAAGCGGTAGATCGAGCCCCAGACATAGGGGATGCCGAGGAAGTACGCCGCGTCGTTGACCAGGTAGCGGGTCGCGAAGTTGTCGGTGCCGTCGACGATCAGGTCGTAGCCCTCGAAGACCTGCATCACGTTGTCGTTGTCGAGGCGCTCCTCGTGGAGCACCACGTCGACGTAGGGGTTGGCCTCCTGGACGGACTCTTTGGCCGACTGCGCCTTGGACTTCCCGACGTCGGACTGCCCGTGGATGATCTGGCGCTGCAGGTTGGACTCGTCGACCTCGTCGAACTCCGCGATGCCGATCGTGCCCACGCCCGCGGCTGCGAGGTAGAGCAGCGCTGGGCTGCCGAGCCCGCCGGCGCCGATGACCAGCACCTTGGCGTTCTTCAGCCGCTTCTGCCCGGCCATGCCGACGTCGGGGATGATCAGGTGCCGGCTGTAACGGCGTACCTCGTCGATCGTCAGCTCGTCGGCGGGCTCCACGAGCGGCGGGAGAGACACGGGCGGGACTCCTCAGGGTGCGGGGCGGCGTCGTCGGCTTTCGACGACACTGGTTCAACGTCATCCGGTCCCGCCATGTTCCCCGCGGCGGCGGCGACGCCTCGACACGTCCCGTCATCCGGACCTGACGCAGCCACGGCAAAAAATGCCGCTCAGCCGCGCCCAGACCTGACGAAAGTCCGCCCAGGCCCTTGCCTTTTGGCTAGAGCGGGGGTGAAGGTGGGCGGCGGCCCGGACTTCTTCCTGTCGCGATCGCGGCGGGCGGGCCTCTCGGATAGTCGCCCTATCGAAAGGCAACCCCTTGCACAAGCTGCCATCGAGCCTGCTCGCGGGAACCGCGACGCTGGCCCTGGTCACCACTGTGGGCACGGTCGTCAGCCTCGCGCCCGCGCAGGCCTCGCCCGACACCCGGTCGGACCAGCGCATCGCCCATCGAACCGACAACCGGCCCGGGCCGCTCACCGCGAAGCAGGACAAGCTCCGCGCCAAGGCCCTGGCCCTGCTGGAGAACGGCGCCGCGAAGCTCAAGCCGCAGAGGGGTGGCGGCGCGACCGTCGACCTCGGCGACGGCACCGAGTTCGAGTTCGCCGCCGTCATGAAGACCGACAAGATCTTCACGATCCTCTCGGAGTTCGGCGACCAGGGCTCCGGCCGGCTGGGCCGCGCACCCGGCCCGCTGCACAACGAGATCCCCGAGCCCGATCGACTCGTGGACAACTCCACGACCTGGGCCCCGGACTACGACAAGGCCTACTACGACGAGCTGTTCAACGGCTCCGGCGAGTCGTTGAAGAACTACTACGAGGCCCTCTCCGGCGGTCAGTACAGCGTCGACGTGACGACGACCGACTGGGTGCAGGTGCCCGGCAACGCCTCGACGTACGGCGACAACGCCGTCGAGGACTTCGGCGGCTCGTGGGCCTTCATCGACGACTCGGCCGACGCGTGGTACGCCGCCCAGGTGGCTGACGGCAAGTCGAACGAGCAGATCGAGGACGAGCTCGCCACCTTCGACGTGTGGGACCGCTACGACTTCGACGGGGACACCAACTTCAACGAGCCCGACGGCTACCTCGACCACTTCCAGGCCGTGCACGCCGGCGAGGGTGAGGACGCAGGCGCCGACCCCGACGCCATCTGGTCGCACCGGTGGTACGTCAACGGCGACCAGTACGGCATCTCCGGCCCGTCGGTGGGCGCCCAGCAGAACCTCAGCGGCGGCGCTCAGATCGGCGACTCGAAGTACTACGTCGGCGACTACACCGTCGAGCCCGAGAACGGCGGCCTGGGCGTCTTCGCCCACGAGTTCGGCCACGACCTCGGCCTGCCCGACTTCTACGACACCAGCGGCGGCGAGAACGGCACGGCGTTCTGGACGCTGATGTCGTCCGGTTCGTGGCTCGGCCACGGCGCCGCGGCCAACGAGGGCATCGGCACCACTCCCGGCCTGATGGGCCCGGAGGAGAAGCTCTTCCTCGGCTGGCTCGACTACCAGGAGGTGGACGCCGGCGAGAACGGCACCTTCACCCTCAGTCCGTCGCAGAACACCGTCGAGGGACAGGAGCAGGCCATCAAGGTCAACCTCCCCAACTCCTCGAAGACCGACGAGTACGTCACCCCGCCAGCGGGCGACCACGTCTGGTGGTCCGGTCGCGGTGACGACCTCAAGCACACCTTCACCCGGACCGTCCCGGCCGGTGGCACCGTCACGGTGAGCGCGGACCTCTGGTACGACATCGAGGCGGGCTACGACTACCTCTACGCGGAGTACTCCTCCGACGGTGGTGCGAGCTGGACCCAGCTCGGCAAGCCGCTCACCGGTGCGGGCACCAAGTGGGCCTCGAAGAAGTGGTCCTACAAGTCCGGTGGTGTCGAGACGATCTTCCGCTTCCGCTACGCCACCGACGGCGGCGTCAACGAGGCCGGCGCGTTCCTCGACGACATCACGATGAAGTCCTCGGCCGGCACCGACGTCGACGGTGCCGAGTCGGTCGACAGCCTGTGGACGTCGAACGGCTGGGTCCGCTCGACCGGCACCGAGGTCACCAACTCGGCGCGCTACTACCTCGTGGAGAACCGTCAGTACGTCGGGTTCGACAAGACCCTGGAGGAGGGGCCCTACAACTTCTCCGAGGCGTTCGAGCGACCCAACTGGGTGGAGTTCTTCAAGTTCCAGGACGGCATGCTCGTCTGGCTCGTCGACCAGGGCTACACCGACAACAACGTCAGTGAGGCAGGCCGCCTGGGCACGGGCTACGCCCTGCCCGTCGACGCGTTCCCGAACTCCCTGACCTACCCCGACGGGAGCAGCCCGACCAACCGGCGGGAGCCGTTCGACGCGACGTTCGGCCTCGACACCGTCGACGTGACCTGCCTGCACAAGCAGGTGGCGACCGACAAGAAGGGTGGCTTCGAGGAGCTCGAGGCGTGTGCCACCTCCGGTGGCGGGCCGCAGCTCGCGACGTTCGACGACTCCGACCCGCTGGAGTACTACGACGCCGCTGCGCCGCAGAACTCGGTCATCGTGGCCGGGGAGGGCGTGACGGCGACCGTCACGGCAGAGAACGCGGACGGCTCGATCGACGTCCACGTGGACTACCCGGCGCCCGCCGCTCCCTGAGCGGTCCGGCACGTCCGTCCGGGAGGGGCCTCGTCTTCGGGGCCCCTCCCTACGGACGAGTAGGCTTCCGGCGATCCGGGCTCAGCCCGGGACGGACAGCGAGGCAGGGAGACGACGTGAGCAGCACCGGCGTGGAGGAGCAGCGCCCGCGCGGCGGGCGGCTGCCGCGCAAGCAGCGTCGCGCCCAGCTGCTCGAGTCTGCGCTCGAGGTCTTCGTGCGGCAGGGCTACCACGCCGCCGCCATGGACGACATCGCCGAGCGCGCCGGAGTCTCCAAGCCGGTGCTCTACCAGCACTTCCCGGGCAAGCTCGAGCTCTACCTGGCGCTGCTGGACACCTCCTGCGACCTGATCGTCGACAACTGCCGGGCCGCGCTGGAGTCGACCCACGACAACCGCCAGCGCGTCGAGGCGACGATGGACGTCTTCTTCACCTACGTCGCCGGAGACTCCGGCGCGTTCCGCCTGGTCTTCGAGTCCGACCTGACCAACGAGCCGGCGGTCCGCGAGCGCGTCGACCGGGTCACGACCGACTGCGCGGCGATGATCGCCCACGTCATCCGCGACGACACCGGACTTCCGGACGAGGCGTCCCACCTGCTGGCGGTGGCCCTGGTGGGAATGGCCCAGGTGAGCGCGCGGTTCTGGCTCTCGGAGAAGGGCGCCATCCCCCAGGGGGCGGCCGCCTCGCTCGTCGCCGGGCTCGCCTGGCGCGGCATCCGCGGCTATCCCCTCACCGACGAACACTGACGACAGAAGGAGCCCACGTGGAGGTCAAGATCGGCATCCAGCACGCGCCTCGCGAGCTGACCGTCGACACCCAGGAGGACCAGGAGACCGTCGAGCAGAAGGTTGCGGCGGCCCTCCCTGACGGGGTGCTGACCCTCACCGACACCCGGGGCCGGCGCATCGTCGTGCCAGGTGACCGCATCGCGTACGTCGAGATCGGCGGCGGCGTCAGCGGAGCGGTCGGCTTCCGCTCGTAGTCGGCTGCCGAGTCGGATACGACACATCCCGACCCACCCGTGCGGGTGTTTGCGTCCGGAGCGGCCGAGCAGGATGCTCGACGCTGACGCCGACCGACGGCGTGCAGCCTGCTCAGCGCGGGCTCGATCACGAAAGGGAGGGCACCCGTGGACTTCACGACCATCCTCTTCTACCTCATCGTCGGGGCGATCGTCGGCCTGATCGGCAAGTTCTTCGCTCCCGGCAGTCGCGACAACATCCCCCTGTGGCTCACCATCATCTGCGGCATCGGCGGCATGCTGCTCGGTGACCTCGTCTACCGGGCCTTCGGCGGCGACGGCAGCCGCGGCCTGGACTGGACGCAGGGCTTCGTCACGATCCTCACCGCCGCGGTGCTGGTGATGATCGCGGCCACCGTCACCGGCCGCTCGAAGAAGTCTCTGGTCTGAGCAGCAAGGTTTCCGCGGAGTACTGCGGGTTCTCGCGGGTGGCAACCCGCGAGAACCCGTAGTTCCGCGGTGCACCGGGGAAGCTGTCTGGGTCCGCCGCCTACGAGTCCAGACCGAGCCGGCTCATCCGCTCGGTGTGCCGCTCGGTGAGCCGGCTGAACATCCGGCCGATCGCGGCCAGGTCCAGCCCCGGCCGGTCGACGCCGCCGGCCAGGAAGGCCGCCAGGGCATCGCGCTCGGCGGCGACCCGCTGTGCCTGCGAGAGAGCCTCGCCCATGAGGCGCCGGCCCCACAGGGCCAGCCGGCCCCCGAGTCGCGCGTCGGACGCGATGCCCGCTCGCACCCGGTCGACGACGAACTCCGACTGCCCCGCATCGTCCAGCGAGGCGATGATCAGGTCGCGGGTGTCGGTGTCGAGGTAGGCCGCGATCTCGCGGTAGAAGTCGGCGGCCAGGCCGTCGCCGACGTAGGCCTTCACCAGGCCCTCGAACCAGTCGGAGGGGGCGGTGTGCTCGTGGAACGCGTCGATCGGGGTGCGGAACGGCGCCATCGCCACGAACGGGTCGGCTCCCAGCTCACCGAGGCGCCGCTGGAGCGGCTCGAAGTGGCCGAACTCAGCCGCGGCCATCGCGCTGAGCGCGACCTTGTCCTCCAGGTTCGGAGCCAGCTTGGCGTCGTCGGCGAGCCGCTCGAAGGCGGACAGCTCGCCGTAGGCGATCACACCCAGCAGGTCGACGACGGCCTCGCGATAGCTCTCGTCGTCGAAGGCGGGCGACAGCGGGGCCGCCGGGTCGCGAGCCGACAGGTCCGGACTCGGCGAATCGCCCGGTGATGCAGCCATGCGCGCACCCTACCGATAGGCTGGAGCCTGGTTGTGCCGCCCCGATCACGCTTCGCAGGGTGGCCCGCGCGACGTCCTCGTCCCCGAGAGACGTCGCGGTATGTGCGCGGCTGAGTGTGAATCAGCCGCATCCGACGACTCGGCTGACCGGCTGACACTCACGAAAGCGACATAGCGATCACTACCTTCCGAGACCTCGGGGTGCTCCCCGAGATTTGCGATGCCCTCGAACGCGCCGGCATCACCACGCCCTTCGCCATCCAGGAGATGACCCTGTCGGTAGCCCTGATGGGCACCGACCTGATCGGCCAGGCCCGCACGGGCACCGGCAAGACCCTGGCCTTCGGCATCCCCGTCCTGCAGCGCTCCGTGGCGCCGCACGACCCTGACTACGCGCAGCTGCCCCAGGGCAAGCCGCAGGCGCTCGTCGTGGCCCCGACCCGCGAGCTCGCGCTCCAGGTGTCCGGCGACCTCGACCTGGCCAGCAAGGACCGCGGCCTGCGCGTCCTGACGGTCTACGGCGGCGTGGGCTACGACGCCCAGCTCGACGCGCTCGCCTCCGGCGTCGATATCGTCGTCGGCACCCCCGGCCGGCTCATCGACCTGATGAACCGCAGGGCGCTCGACATCTCCCACGTCCACGCCCTCGTCCTCGACGAGGCCGACGAGATGCTCGACCTGGGCTTCCTGCCCGACGTCGAGCGGCTGCTGCGCCAGACGCCGGAGACCCGCCAGACGATGCTGTTCTCGGCCACCATGCCCGCCGCGATCGTGGCGCTGGCCCGCACCCACATGCGGCACCCGATGAACATCCGCGCCGAGTCGTCGTACGACACCACCATGGTCCCCGCCACGGCGCAGTTCATCTACCTGGCCCACGACCTCGACAAGCCCGAGATCATCGGACGCCTGCTCCAGGCCGAGGACGCCGACAAGATGATCGTCTTCACGCGCACCAAGCGGGCCGCCCAGCGCGTGGCCGACGACCTCGCCGAGCGTGGTTTCAAGGCGTCGGCGCTGCACGGCGACATGGCCCAGGTGGCGCGCGAGAAGGCGCTGACCCGCTTCCGCGAGGACAAGCTGAAGGTGCTCGTGGCCACCGACGTCGCGGCCCGCGGCATCGACGTCCAGGGCGTCTCCCACGTGGTCAACTACAGCTGCCCCGAGGACGACAAGGCCTACGTGCACCGCATCGGCCGCACCGGCCGCGCCGGGGCCTCGGGCATCGCGATCACCTTCGTCGACTGGGCCGACCTGCACCGCTGGAAGATGATCAACAAGACCCTCGACCTGCCGTTCGACGAGCCGCAGGAGACCTACTCGACCTCCGAGCACCTCTTCCACGACCAAGGCATCCCGCCGGGCACCAAGGGCCGCATCAAGGACCCGGAGCCCGTGGAGCCGAAGCCTCGCAGTGAGCGCGGCGAGCGCACCGGTCGCGGCGACAAGCCGGCCGCCGACCGTCCGCCCCGCAACCGCGACCGCGACCGTGGCCGCACGCGCGGAGGCCGTCCGGTGTCCGACGTGAGCGTGCCCGCCGACGAGGTCAGCGCGGACGCCGAGGCGCGTCCGGCTCGCAGCCGCAACCGCCGCCGTCGGCGCAGGTCGGGCGAGAGTGGCAGCCGCCCTGCCGCCGAGACTGCCTGAGCCGAGCGTCGGCCGACCCGATCTGGTCGAGCAGCCCGGCTCAGGCCACCACGACGACGGTAGTCCCGACCGGCGCGAAGTGCCACATCGCCTTCGCGTCCGCCGTGCGCTGCCGGATGCAGCCGTGCGAGGTCGGCGTCCCGAGCTGGCCGACGGTCTGCACCCTCGCGCCCGCGTCGACCGGGATGTCGTGGAAGCCGATCGCCGCGCCTGTGTCGCCGTACGCGAACCTGACGAACCACCGCATCGACCCCGAGTCCTCGATGCCGGTGGCGGTCTCCGAGCGGGAGTAGACGGAGTGCGTGCCCCGGTCGAGGTTGTCGAACATGCTCCCCGAGACGAGATAGGTACGTCGGACGACATCTCCGTCGTCGACGAGCCAGACGCGCTGGCCTCCCTCGCTGAACACGACCCTGCGACCCGTGCCCGAGTCGCGCGGCAGCAGCCGCGCGGCCAGGTTGCGCTCGGTGGCCTGAGCACCCGACGCGGGCGCGACCGGCTCGGACTCCGAGGTCTGGGGCGCGGGAACCGACGGCTTGTCGGCCGCGGCGGGCGGCGGATCTCCGGTGGGCAACGCACCCACGCCGCCGAGGACCGACAGCACCGTCACGGACGCGGCCCCCATCAGCAGCGCGATGCGCCCGTAGCGGGGGCGCACGTCGCGCCGGTGCTGGCTCACGACCGTCCGGCCCGCACGACCAGGGCCGCGGCCACCTCGCGGTAGGCCTTCGCACCCTTGCTGGACCGGCTGGTGCGCAGGATCGACCGCCCCTCGGCAGGCGCCTCCGCGAACTTGATGGTCTTCGGGATCGGCGGCTCGATCACCTCGAGGTCGTAGGTCTCCGAGATGGTCTCGAGCACCGTCCGGGCGTGGTTGGTGCGGCCGTCGTACAGCGTCGGCAGCACGCCCCAGACCTCGAGGTCGCGGTTGGTGAAGCGGCGTACGTCGTGCACGGTGTCGAGCAGCTGCCCGACCCCGCGATGCGAGAGGGTCTCGCACTGCAACGGGATCAGCACGCCGTCGGCGGCGGTGAGGGCGGCGACGGTGAGCACCCCCAGCGAGGGCGGACAGTCGAGCAGCACCCAGTCGTAGGTGCGCCCGGAGTCCACCAGGTCGTCGAGCACTCCCTTGAGCACGTGCTCGCGTCCGGTCCGCGTCAGCAGGTCGGCCTCCGCACGGGCCAGCTCGATGGTCGCCGGGAGCAGGTCGACACCGTCCTCCGTCTCGATGATCACCTCGGCGGGGTCGACGCCCTTGGTCAGCACGTGGTGGATCGACAGCTCGAGATCCTCGGGGTCGATGCCGAGCGAGAACGTGAGGCACGACTGCGGGTCGAGGTCGACCAGCAGGACGGAGTGCCCGAGCTCGACGAGCGCGGCGCCGATGGAGGCGACGCTCGTCGTCTTGGCGACGCCACCCTTCTGGTTGGCGACCGCGAGGCGCGTGGGGCTGGTGCTCATCGGCTCCATCATGCCGGACCCGGTCTGTTCAGGCTCGCGCGACACAGGCATGCTGCGGCCCATGAGCAATGTCGCCCTCGTGACCGGCGCGACCGCCGGCATCGGACTCGCCTTCGCCCACCGACTGGCCGGGCGCGGCCACGACCTGGTGCTCGTCGCCCGCGACGGCTCCCGGCTCGAGGGCGTGGCCGAGGAGCTGCGTTCGTCGTACGGCGTCGCCGTCGAGGTGCTCGTCGCCGATCTCGTCGACCGCGCCCAGCTGGGCACCGTCGAGAGCCGGCTGAGCGACCCCGACCGACCCGTCGAGGTCCTGGTCAACAACGCGGGCTTCGGGCTCAAGAGACGGTTCCTCGACAACGACGTCGAGGACGAGCAGGCCATGCTCGACGTGCTGGTGACGGCGGTGATGCGGCTGACCCACGCGGCGCTCGGTCCTATGGTCGCTCGCGGGTCGGGCGGGATCATCAACGTCTCGAGCGTCGCGGGATACCTCCCGCGCGGGTCGTACGCCGCCGCCAAGGCCTACGTCACCAGCCTCAGCCAGTGGGCGTCCTCGGAGTACCGCTCCCAGGGTGTGCGGGTGATGGCGCTGTGCCCGGGCTTCACCAAGACCGAGTTCCACCAGCGGATGCAGGTCAAGCGCGGTTCCGGCGTCATGTGGCTCGACGTCGACGGGCTCGTCGACGGCGCCCTCAAGGACTTCGACAAGGGCCGTCCCGTCTCCGTGCCCGGCGCGCACTACAAGGCGATCGTCGCCGCCACCCGCCTCATCCCCGCGCGCGCCCTCCAGACCTACCAGGCCATCGGCCGCCGCTGAGTCGAACCAAAATCGGGATAGTCCCTGACGTTTGGGTTGAGGTGAATCGATTCACGGCAACCCAAACGTCAGGGACTACCCCATTTCTTGGCGGGGCTCACCAGGCGGGGGGCGGGCCGCCGAAGGGCATCTCGACGACGGCGGGGCCTACCGAGGTGACGTCGCGCAGGATCCAGTCGTCGCGCAGCAGGAGCAGTGCCGAGGCGGGGCGCAGCACGATCCAGAGCCAGCGGCCCTGTGCCTCACCGACCAGGACGGCACGGTCGAAGTCGGCGTCGGCCTGGCTGGTCGAGACCGACCAGAGGGCGGCCTCGTGTCCACCGATCCGCACGTGGGCGGTGGGTACCCCCTCGCCGACCTCCGGGCCCGGGTCGCGCCCGCGGGTGCCCGCGCAACGGGCGCCGAGGCCCGTCCCGGCCTCCTCAGAGACGACCAGCAGGTCCACGGCCCCGTCCAGCGCGGACGGGCCCGAGCAGCAGGTGACGGTCGCGACGGCCCGGCCGCGTCGCCCCACCACCCCGAAGTCGGTCACGTGCCAGCCGGGGCTCATCGGCCACGGCAGGTACGTCGGGAAGGACCCCGCTGTCCTGAGGTGCTCGGCGAAGGCGTCGTAGGACGCCAGGCCGGGCCGCCACAGCGGCGGCACCGCGCCGTGCTCGGGGCAGTGCCAGGCCCGGTCGCCCTCGAGCACGGGTGTGGTGCAGCGGGGGCAGCCCGCCGAGAGCGGACCTCCCGACGACGCGGACGAGTCGACACCTGCGGGGGGCACGGGTATCAGCGTGCCGTAGCCGGGTCAGGAGTTCCAGCGCAGCAGGCAAGGGGTGTCCCGCTCGAAGCCGAGCACCGACACCGTCGCTGTGTCGAGCCGGAAGAATCGACCCTCCTCGGGTGGCTGCTCGATCCACCGGGCCGCGAAGACCCGCAGCGCGTGCCCGTGCCCGAAGAGCAGCACCCGGCCGTCGACGGCGCGGGCCCGCGCGATCACCCGGTCGAGGCGGGTGGCGATCTCCTCGGCCGTCTCGCCGCCCGGTGTCGGGTGCGACCAGACGGTCCAGCCCGGCACCGTCTCCCGGATCTCGACGGTGGTGACGCCCTCGTAGTCGCCGTACGCCCACTCCACGAGGTCCTCGTCGACCTCCGCCCGCGGGAACCCGGCCAGCTCTGCGGTGCGTCTGGCGCGTTGGCGCGGACTGGTGAGCACGAGCGCGAAGTCGACGCCGGCCAGCTTGCCGGGCAGCGCGCGCGCCACCTGCTCCCCCACCTCGGTGAGCGGCAGCTCGGTGGTGGAGGTGTGCTTGTGGTCGCGACTCCACTCGGTCTCGCCGTGCCGGACCAGCCACACCTCGTCTGCACTCATGGGCGCGAGTCAACCAGCGGTGGTCGGACCCGGCCAGTTCTTGTCCGCCAGCGGCACCGGCCGCCCGGGCTGCTCCCCGCCGCGCGCGTCGAGGTAGCTCTGCTTCGGCACCATCACCTTCCGACGGAAGATGCACACGACCTTGCCGTGCTGGTTGTAGCCGACGGTCTCGACGTGGACCACGCCGCGGTCGTCCTTCGACGTCGACTCGCGCTTGTCGAGCACGGTGGTCTCGCCGTACAGCGTGTCGCCGTGGAAGGTGGGCGCCACGTGGCGAAGCGACTCGATCTCGAGGTTGGCGATCGCCTTGCCCGAGACGTCCGGCACGCTCATCCCCAGCAGGATCGAGTAGACGTAGTTGCCGACCACGACGTTCTTGCCGAACTGCGTCGTCTCCTCGGCGTAGTGGCTGTCGAGGTGCAGCGGATGGTGGTTCATCGTGAGCAGGCAGAAGAGGTGGTCGTCGTACTCCGTGACTGTCTTGCCCGGCCAGTGCTGGTACGTCGCCCCGACCTCGAACTCCTCATAGCTGCGTCCGAACTGCATGGGCACATCGTGCCCGTCCCACCTGCCGCGGTCAGCAGCGCGTGGGACATGTCTCACGCGGGCGAGCCGGTCACGACCCCCCGCCACCCGCCTTGCGACGGTGCATCTTCGGGGCCGCTCCGCCGGAGATCTCCGACCCGTGGGCCTTCTCCTTCGTCGGGCCCGAGGGGTTGATGCCGCCGTGGGACTTCTTCCGGTCCAGCGCCTCCCGCATCTTGGCCTTGATGTCGTCGTTGTCGGAGTTCGAGTCCTTCGGTTCCGGCATGGCTCCTCCTGCGGGTCGGGGGTGTCACACGATCGTCGGTCCCCTCCACCCTCGCAAACCGGGCAAGCCGCGTCGAGGGGTTTGGCCACCCAGCACGGAACCCGTCGGTCGCCCCACCCGTCACATCCCCATGAAGCGCTCTGTGCTGGGCCTGGTCGGATCCGTCGCCTCCATCCTGGTCCTGACCGCTTGTGGCAGCGGAGCCGACGACGACACCGCCACGGATCCCGCTCCCGCCGCCGCGTCGAGCTCGGCGCCGGAGAGTCCGTCGGAGGCCCCGGAGATGATCGGCGACTACACGGCGTACCCGCACGACGACTACACCTACGACCTCGAGGTGCAGTGCTTCTGCCCCTACTTCGGCGAGCCGGTCACCGTGACCGTCGCCGGCGGCGAGGTCACCGACGCCGTGTGGGCGCGGAAGTCCCGCGACCACGCGAAGGGCGAGGTGGTCACCGACGAGTGGCTCCGCCTCGGGATCAACGACCTCCTCGAGGAGGCGGCGGACCCGACGTACGACAAGGTCGACGTGCGCTGGCCCGAGGGCGCCGACCACCCGGACCAGATCGCGATCGACAAGATGACCGATGCGACGGACGACGAGATCACCTACGTGATCGCGAACGTCCAGCCCGCTTAGTTGTTGAGTCGCGCCTCCGGTCCGTCGAGTCGAGCCTCCGGTCCGTCGAGTCGAGCCTCGCGTCCGACCCAAGCCGCGATTCAACGGACCGGAGGCGCGACTCAACGAAGCTTGTAGTCCTCCAGCAGTCGGCGGCCGATGATCATCCGCTGGATGTCGGCGGTGCCCTCGCCGATCAGCAGCATCGGCGCCTCCCGGTAGAGGCGCTCGATCTCGTACTCCTTGGAGAAGCCGTAGCCGCCGTGGATGCGGAAGGAGTCCTCGACCACCTGGGAGCAGTACTCCGAGGCGAGGTACTTGGCCATGCCGGCCTCGAGGTCGTTGCGCTCACCCTTGTCCTTGACCCGCGCGGCTCGGACCATCATGGCGTGGGCGGCCTCGATCTTCGTGGCCATCTCGGCGAGCCGGAACAGAACGGCTTGGTGCTCGGCGATCTTCTTGCCGAACGTCTCGCGGGTCTGGGCGTAGGCGATACCGAGCTCGAAGGCCCGGTTGGCGACGCCGCAGCCGCGCGCCGCGACGTTCACGCGGCCGACCTCGACGCCGTCCATCATCTGGTAGAAGCCCTTGCCCGGCGCGCCGCCGAGGATCTGGTCGGCAGAGATGCGGTGACCCTCCAACACCATCTCGGTGGTGTCGACGCCCTTGTAGCCCATCTTCTCGATCTTCCCGGGGATGGTGACGCCCTGGGCGGTCTCGCCGAAGCCGACCTCCTTCTCGACCAGGAACGTCGTCATCTTGCGATACACCGAGGCGTCCTCGGCGGCGTCGTCGTCGGTGCGCACGAGCACGGCGACGAGGTTGGCTGAGCCGCCGTTGGTCAGCCACATCTTCTGGCCGGTGATCTCGTAGTCGCCCTCGCCCGACCCCTGCACGCGCGTGGCCTTGGTCTTGATGGCGGCGACGTCGGAGCCACAACCGGGCTCGGACATCGAGAAGGCACCTCGGATCTCACCCGCGGCCATCTTGGGGAGGTACTTCCGCTTCTGCTCCTCGGTCCCGTGCTGGAGCAGCATGTAGGCGACGATGAAGTGGGTGTTGATGATGCCGGAGACGCTCATCCAGCCTCGTGCGATCTCCTCGACCGCCAGCGCATAGGTCAGCAGCGACTCGCCGAGCCCGTCGTACTCCTCCGGGATCATCAGGCCGAACAGGCCGAGCTCCTTGAGCCCCTCGACGATCTCGGTGGGGTACTCGTCAGCATGCTCGAGCTCGGTCGCCACCGGCAGGATCTTCGCCTCGACGAACTGGCGGACCGCCTTGAGGATCTCGGTCTGGTCCTCGGTGAGTCCGTCGGTCTGGCACAGGCGTCCCATGGGTGCTCCTTGCAGGTGGGCGACCGCCAGAGGCTACCCGTCGGTCACGCCCGGCCCTATGGCTTGGGCCACACCCGGAGCAGGTGGGCCAACGCGTCGACGGTCGCCGCGAGCCGCTCGTCCGGAGGTACGTCGGCGGGGTCGACGCCCGAGACCGGCACCGGGCGCAGGTCCTCGAGGTCGCCCACCACCCGCAGCCCCAGGCCGCCGAGCCCGGCGATCATGGCCTGGGCGCGCTGGCCCAGCCACGGGTCGGCCAGGTCTTCCGCCCCGGTGAGACCGATCGGGGGCTCGTGGTCGCGGCGCGTCGCGAGTCCCCGCTTGGCGAGGCGCTTGACGACGGCGTTGTAGTCGTGGGTCGAGAGGGCGCCGCCGAGCCGCTCGTTGAGGGTCCGCATCACCTCGGCGGACGCGGCACCGAGCGACTCGTTCGCGGCGGGCGTGAGATCGAAGAGCTCCGGGTCGAGCCCGACGGCCGTGCAGAACCTGCGCCACAGCAGATCGCCGGCCTCGCCCGCCGGCGGCACGGTGACGATCGTCACTGCATCCGCGCCCACACCCCGTGACCACCGCCGCGCGATCGGGGTCGCAGCCTGGTGGCGCCAGAACCGGCGAGCCGGCCCGGGCTGCTTGGGGTCGCCGTGGCGCACGGCCGCGACGAAGTCCTCCCACGAGCCGGCCTCGCCGTTCTTGACGCCCTCCTGCCACATCGAGGGGATGGTCCGGCCGAGGTCGCGCACCGTCACGACCACCTCGACCGACGCGGGTGCGAGAGAGGCCACGATGCGCCGGATGCCGGCGGGCGTGGTCGTGGCGAGGAACTCCATCGACACGACCGCGGTGCCCGGCCAGGCCGCGATCTCGGTGCGCAACCGGTCCCACGCGCCCACGGCGTCGGCGGGAACCACGCCGTCGCGCCGGTGGCCGCGCACGTCGATGACGGCAGCCACCTGGTGCCGCCAGCTCGGGCCGGGAAACAGGAAACCCTGGGCGGCGAGGGCGTCGCTGTTCCGGGCGAGGGTGCGTTGCAGGTAGGACGTGCCCGACTTCAGGCAGCCGACGTGCAGCACCACCCGCTCGGCCATGCGCTAGTGGTCCGTCTGCGACCCGGCGGCCGAGCGGGCGCGCGCCTCGAGCACCGGCACGAGAGCGGCCTCGACGCGGCGTACCTGCTCCTCGAGCCGACGCGCCAGGAGTGCGTTCTCCTCGAGCTGCTCCGCCACTGAAGCGGTCCGGGCCTCGAGAGCGCGAACGTCGGCCAGCCCGATGCCCACGGCAACACGGCGCGCCATGGCGACGGCGTCGGCGCGACCCAGGGACACCCGCGTCACAGGGCACCCTTGCGGTACCTGGTGAGGGCGCGCCCGGTGACCGCCTTGCTGCTCTGCCCCGGCGGCATCATCAGCTCGGTCACCACGTCGGTCAGCTCGGCGACGCGCAGGTGCAGCGCCCGGGCGGCTGCGGCCTCGGCCTCGAGCTCGGCGATCCGCGCCCGCAGCTGGTCGTGTCGACGGTCGACGTGCTGGGAGGTCACTCGGCGTACGACGCCCTTGCCGAACGACGACAGCCGCGAGCCCTCCTCGACGGCACCGGCCTGCGCTGCCTCGAGGTCACGGGTGCGCTCACGGACGAGCTCGAGCAGGCGCACGATGGTCGACAGCGCGGCCTCGAGCAGCTCGGCGTCGGTGGTGTCTCCGGGCAGCCGGGCCTCCGGCCTGCTTGCGGCGAGGTCGCCGAGATCGCCGCGCACGTCATAGCCGGCGGCCGCGATCCGTTCGGCCGCCTGCTCGGCCCGCCTGCCCGCATCGGCGAACTGCTCGTCGGTGAGCCCGATCGGCTCCCGGTCGAGCCCGGCCAGGATGCCGTGCGCGAGCGTGTCGCGCAGCCAGCGAGCCTGCTCCCGGTTGCCTGTGATCGGGTCGCGGACCTTCTCGTTGACACGACGCAGCAGCTCGGCCGCCACCACGCCGAGGGACTGGTTGACCCGCTCGACGTCGAGCACCAGTCCGGGCACGTCGAGACCGCAGGCTGTGGCGAACCGGTGCCACAGCTCGGCCCGGCCGGGTCCGGCTGCCCCGTCGCGCGGCACGGTGACGATGTGCACGCGCTCGGGCGGGAGGGTGGCGCCCCAGCGGGCTGCGACGCCCGCGGGGTCGAGCGTCCGCCACCCCCACTCGGCGCGGACGCCGGCCCGCTCGGGCCGCGGCTTCCAGTCCTCGAGCCTGGTGGTGAGCGCGAACTTCAGGCGCTCCTGCCAGGCCGACGGCACCGACGCACCCAGGTCGCGCGCGGTGATCACGACGTGCACCTCGAGACCGGCCAGGTCGGCGAGCGCTTCGGCGACCTGGTCGGCCGAGGCGCCCGCGAACAGCTCGTAGCTGAGGATCGACACGTCGCCGCGCCATCCACGGACCTGCTTGACCAGCCGGTCCCACGACGTGCGTGCGCTGTCGGGGAGGTTCTCGAGCCGCGGGTCGTGGCGGACCACCATCGCGGCGTGGACGCGGTCGAGGTGGGTGTCGCCGACGACGCGCACACCGGCGTCGTGGAGCCGGGCGCGGTTGGTCTCGAGCACCTGCTGGACGTACGTCGTGCCGGACTTGGGCGCCCCGACGTGCAGGTAGACCCGTTTGGTCACTCGGTCACTCCTCCGTCAGCCCCGTCGGGAGCCCCGTCCGCCGCGTCTGCGGAGCGTGGCCACTCGACGATCATCCTCCATCGCGCGGGGGCCCCGCCGCCCAGGGCCGCGCCTGCTGCGAGGAAGCCCTCGCGGTGCACGACGCGCCCGCCGAGCCGGGTCGCCTGGCCCTCGACCACGCGGGGGTCCACGGGGTGCAGCTTCGCGCCGCCGTGTTCGGTGCGCCACTCGGTGCGGTCGCGCGGCGACGCCGCCTCGCCCTCGAGATAGGCGCGCCCGCCGCCGCGCAGCAGCATGGTCGTGAAACGCCAGAAGGTGTCCTGGCCGTCGGGGTCGAGGCCCTCCAGCAGGTGCCGGGCATAGACGGCGCGGGGAGGCTCGGTCGGCACCCGGCGGCAGAGCAGGGCCGCGCGGGTCAGCACGTCGCGCAGGTCGTAGAGGTTCATCGACTGGAACTTCGCGGGTACGCCGAGACGCTTCGCGGCCCTCCGCGCGGGGCGCAGGCTGGTGCGGGCGTAGTCGAAGCCGCGCACCTCGAAACCCCGTCCCGCGATGTACGCCGCGTCCTGCCCCGTGCCGCTGCCGATCTCGATCACGTGCGTGCCGCGCTCGAGCCGGTCGGCGACCCAGGTGGCGAAGTCGGAGGGGCCGTGCTCAGGGTTCTTGGCCAGGTCGGTCAGGTAGCGCTCCCAGTCGCGGCGACTGCGCATGAGCGAGCCGAACCAGCCGTCGAACCGGTCGGTGATCTCCGGTCCGGGCTCGTGCCGGAAGGACGGGTCGGGGACCTGCCACGAGGGCCCGTAGGAGACCGCGAGCATCGCGGCGGGGTCTGCCGGGGTCGGCAGCATCCGGCCCTCGAACTCCAGCTCGCCCAGCGGCTCGATGGCCGAGCGGGGCACGACGGCACGCACCGTCGCCGTCTCGTAGAGCACGTCGCCGACGTAGAAGCAGGTGTAGACGTCGATGCTGGCCTTGCTGCCGTCGGGCACCGGGAAGACCACGGTGATGAAGCTGCCGGACTTGTCCAGGACGGTCATGCCGTGCGCGCGCAGGGCGCGGGCGATCCCGTAGAGCTCGACGGTCATCTCGGCCGGCGTGGGCTTCTCGGACACGTAGGCGAGGTCGATGTCGGAGTCGTGCCCGATCACCTTGCCCTCGCGGGCCGCGCCGAGAAGGGTCCCGAAGGCGATCCAGCCGCGCACGCCGCACTCGCGGCGCATCACCTCGAGGATCTCCTCGGTGCGGTCGACCATCTGCACGATCACGCGTCTGTCGCGTCCCGAGAACGGGCGCTGCAGCAGCCCCCACTTGTCGATCATCACCGGGATGCCGTCGCGGTCGACGAACTCGACCCGGCCCTGGCCGCCCCCGAAGACGACCTCACCGGCGAAGATCTCCCGGTCCTTCTCGACGACCCGGACGTAGGACGTGCCGTCGAGCCACTTGCCCATCCGGGCCGGCCAGGCGACCAGCACCTCCGCGCCCGAGCCCTTGGCCCGGCGACCCCTGGCGCTGAACGACCACGCGTGGTGGTCGTCGAAGAGCACGTCGCACGAGCCCGAGAAGCCCACGGGCAGGTGGATGCCCGCGTCGTCGACCCGCGGGGTCGTCAGGTTCGCGGTCTCCGGCACGACGAGCAGGCTATCCCTGGGGTCCGGGGGCCGGGACGGTCACCGTCGTGCTGAGCACGGCGTGGTCGGTGATGCGGCGGACGGCGGGCGAGGTGTCGATGCGGAAGCCCTCGAACTCCAGCTCGCGCGAGCCGAAGATCCAGTCGACGCGCATCACCGCGGGCGGCCGGCAGCCTCCGGCGCGGGAGCCGCCGCTCGCAGCGACGAGCGACGTCTGCGCCGTCACGCGGCAGAACACCTCGGCGTGCTCGTTGAAGTCCCCCATCAGCACGATCGGGAGCCCGTCCTCGGCCAGGGCGTTGACGGCGGCGATCTCGATCGCCTCGGCCCGGTCGCGCTCGTCCTCGCGCCCCCGCCGGTCGCGCGGGGAGTTGTGGACGTTCATCGCGTAGATCTCACGGCCCGTCTCACGGTGGCGCAGTCGGACGACGGGCATCGGTCGGGTGCCGTCCATGAACGGGATGGTGACGTGGCTCTGCCAGGTCGACTCCCAGACGTCGTCACGCCACATCAGGTTCGTCGGCACGCCGGCCTGCCCGAGCGTGGTGCCGGGATAGAAGGAGAAGCCCGGCGACGCGGCCGCGAGGACGGCGTACTGGTCGTCCTGGAGCTCGCTGAAGCCCACGACGTCGGAGCCGTACGACGCCAGGAGGCCGACCGCCCAGCCGATCCGGGTCGTCCCCGCGGCGAACTCCGCGGCCGCTCCGCCCGCGGCGCTGTGCTGGCTGCCGAGCACGTTGAACGTGGTCACGTGGAAGGAGAACGGCTGCAGCCGTGCGGCCTCCTCGGCGGCGTCGGCGAGGTCGCGGGCGCCGGGAGGGGCCACCGGCGGCCGCGCCTCGATGCCCTCCGCGGCGATCTCGTCAGGCGCCATCGTCGCCAGCCGCGCCGCCTCGCGCTCGCCGCGGCTCGCCGACGGGGTTCCGGGCGCCGCCGTCGGGCTGGGGCTCGGACCCGTGACCGGCTCGTCACCGTCGATCAGGTAGACGAGGAGCAGAATCGTGGCCAGGACCGTGACGACCGCCACGGTGGCGACCGTCGCGGACCGGCTCCTCATCTGCTCAGGACCCAGCGCTCAGGACACGGGTTCTCAGGACACGGGGTACGAGCTCGTCGGCGCGTCCAGCGGCGGCAGGTCGGCGAGCGGCGGCACGTCGACGCCGTCGGCGCGCATCTTGGCGTAGGGGTCGAACGGGAGGCCCTTCAGCGCCATCACCGCAGCGCGCCCCATGACCCCGATGCCGGGTGTCGTGCCGGGCGGCACGTTGCTGAACTTCGGCGGGTGGGCGTAGAGCCAGTCGATCCACTTGTCGTACTTGCGCAGCAGCCTGCCGCCGTAGATCTTCGCGACGACCTCGTCGGACGCCAGACCGACCGCCGTCCAGTTGGCGGTGCCGTTGAAGACGACCTTGGCGTCGGTCGCGCCGTCGTAGTGGCCGCTGATCGTCATGTCCTTCATGTGCAGGTAGCGGTCGTAGACCCCGTCCCTCGAGAAGTCCTGGGCGATCTGGCGGAACGGCATCGGTCGGGGTCCCTTGTTGCGGAACACCGACATCACCTCGTTGCCGAACACGGCGTAGACGATCTTGACGTCACAGCCGCGGTTCCACATGCGCATGAGCCGCTGGGCGATGAGGATCCCGCGCTCCCCGTGCATGGAGGTCATGGCGATCCGGATCCGGGTCTTGCCGCCGTTGATCGTCGAGCCCTGGCATCGCGTCTTGGCCAGCTCGGCGAGCACGGGGTCCGCCTCCGTGCCCACGCCCTTGTAGGGGTAGAACCAGGTGTGGATCTTGTTGTCGGCGGTGGCGAAGCCGAGGTAGGGCTGCTCGAGGTTCCTGTCGTGCGCCATCTCCTGGAAGACGGCCTCGAACTGGCTGTACATGGTCAGGTCACGACGAACCGTGTAGAGGTCGTTCCACTGGGCGCTGGCGGCCAGGTCGGTCGCGTTGGCGGAGCCGTACATGATGATGTTGCGGGTCTTGCCGGCCTTGCTGAACAGGTAGAACTTCGTGTGCGCGATCCCCCGCGCAGCGCGGCAGGCGCTCACGCACTTGCGGACGAAGCTCTTCATCGACTGCTTGCGCTTGCCGTTCTCGACCTTGAGCGCCTTCTCGAGGCGGTTGACGCCGTGGTTCGGGTTGGCGGGGTTGGCGTTCAGCCGGTCCATGACGACGCGCACCGAGACCTGGCGGCGGACGTGCGCGCGGATCAGGGCGTTGACGATCGCGTCGCTGCGCACGTTCCAGCTCGCGATCCGGATGTGCTCCTTCTTCGGCACGCTGTTGATGGTCCGGATCAGGTGCCGGATGATGTTGCGTCGCGACTGCTCGCCGGCCAGCGGGTTGTTGAACCGCACGCCCTCTTCGGGCGTGTAGTTGTCCGGCGTCGCTGTCGCCGGGGTAGCGGTGCCGACGAAGACGGCGAGCGTCGCGACGAGCGCGGCGGCGACGAGGCCGGCGGTGATGCGGCGGGGGCGAGTGGTCGCGATAGGCACGCGTGGGTCTCCCTGGGTCGGCTGCGTGTCGTCATCAAGCGTTCGGACGCCCGTGGCTGACAGATTGTTCGTGCTGGGGCCTTGCGGGCTCGTCGGTGCTGCTGGGGTGGCGAGCCGGGTGGCGGAAGGCCACCCCACACCGGGCTCGAGGCGCGTGAAAGGGGGCTCCCCCGAGTCGGGGATGCTACCAGCCGAACCCAGCTGGACCCTGATCGCCGAGCGCTCAGCCGCTGCACTTGTGGAGCGAGTCGACGTACTTCGCGTCGTCGAGGAGCTTGCCTTCGACCTCGTGGATGATCCCGCCGGGCACCGCCCAGAAGCTGCTCTCGTAGGTGATCAGCGGCTTGCCGAACTCGCAGTAGCGGCCGTCGGCCTTGACCCGCTGGTCGCCGTCATAGCAGTCCTGGTAGCCCCCGGGAAGCTTGGCGCCGTCGACCCACACGTCGGCGCACTGCGGCTCCTTGGGCTTCTCCGACTCCGTCGGCTCCGACGTCGCCGACTCCATGGGCGACGCCGTCGCCGAGCTGGTCTCGCCGGCCGGATCGGTCGCCGTGCTGTCGGGGTCGTCGCCACTGCAGCCCGCCAGCAACGTGACTGCGACGACGAGGGCGAGGGCGCCCAGCAGCCGCACCGGTCCGAGACCGGCCCGCGTGCGTGCGTGGGCTGTCATGGCCCAATGGTACGCCGCGCACCGGCCCGGCGGGGTCGGTGCGCGCGAGTCAGCGATCGCGTCGGCCGAGCAGGCGACGGCGTACGTTCGGAGCGTCGCCGGCACCGCTCGCCGGCGCCGCCTCGGTAGCGAGGGTCAGCACCATCTCGACGAGAGCGGCGGTCGCCACCTCCAGCGCGGAGTCGTCGTCGACGTCGTCGGGGTGGGGACTGCCCGCGGGCGGCGGCTGCGGCACGAGCTCGCCGGCGTCTCCGTGCACCGGGTGGCCGGCGGCGCGTATCTCGGCGAGCCAGCGCTCGGTCGCCGCTCCCAGGATCGGCACCAGGTCGGCCGGGGTGCGCGGGCGGTCGCCGCCCTGCCGGGCCAGCACCCGCTCGGCGAGCACCCGCTTGACGACGCGCGAGTAGCCCGGCTGGGGCAGCGCCCCGTCGAGCGAGGCGTTCACCGCCCGCAGCACGGCGATCTCGCCGCGGCCCAACGAGGCGTTCACCGCCTGCGGAGGAACTCGCTCAGGATCGACCAGGCGCGCATCGACGCCGGCGGCGTCGGCGAAGCGCCGCCACAGCTCCCCCGTGGGGGCCGTCGGGGGTGGGGACACGACGAGGTGAACGCGCTCGGCGGGCACCGCGCTCGACCAGCGGCGCAGGGCCGCGGCGTAGTCCTGTGCGTGCCAGAAGTGCGGGCGCTCACCGGCATCCCCCGGGGACAGGTCGGCCCGGAACTGCTCGGCCTCGAAGACGGCGAACGACCGCGTGTCACCCAGCTTGACCTCCTCCTGCCAGTGCGCGGTTGCCTGCCGGCCGAGCTCGCGGGCCGTGACGACGACGTGGGTCTCCAGCCCGTCCAAGGAGGCCAGCGCCGCGGCGATCTCGTCCTCGTCCGCGCCACCGAGGATCTCGTGGCTGATCACCGTCGTCCCCGGGTGCTCACGGGCGCGTGCGCAGAGCGCCGCCCAGCTGCCGGCGATCGCGGCAGCGTCCAGCCCGAACTTCTCGTGGCTGCCGCGCACCTCGACAGCCGCGTGGAACATCCCGCCCGGCCTCAGGAAGGGGTAGAGCACCCCTCCGGCGCGCAGCTCCTCGCGCTGCTCCGCGAGCAGCCCCTGGAGATAGGTCGTGCCGGTCTTGGGGAGGCCCACGTGCAGCACCACCCGCTGCTGGGAACCGGTCGCCACGGGGCCATCGTGTCACCAGGATTTCGAGACGGCTCGCGCACCCCGCCGCTGCGCACCGGCTGTCGCCAACGCCTCCTCGATCTCCTCGCTGACCGGCATTCCTCGCTTCGCTCGGTCTGCCGCGCTCGGACGGCGGCTCCGAGTAGGTAGCGTGTGCTCACGTGAGCACCGCTCCCTCGCGCGTCTTCGCGGCCCGGCTGGTCGGGCTGCCGATCTTCGACCCGCAAGGCGACCAGGTGGCCAAGGTCCGCGACCTCGTGGTGTCGCTGCGCGCCGACGTTCGCCAGCCCCGCGTGCTCGGCATGGTGGCCGAGGTCTTCGGCCGGCGCAGGATCTTCGTGCCGATGACGCGGGTCACACATGTGGACAGCGGTCAGGTCTACACGACGGGACTGCTCAACATGAGGCGTTTCGAGCAGCGCCCGACCGAGACGCTCGTGGTGGGGCAGATGTTCGACCGCACCGTGACCGTGCACTCCACCGGCGTCTCCGGCACGGTGTTCGACGTCGGCATCGAACAGGCCCGCAACCGCGACTGGGTGCTGAGTCGCGTCGCGCTCCAGGAGCCCGCCAAGGGTCTGCGCAGGCGCGGCCAGACCCACGTTGCGGAGTGGGACGACGTCGACGGCTTCACCCGGCACGAGGCGAGCCAGGGCGCCACCCACCTGCTGGCCGCGCTCAACGAGATGAAGCCGGCCGACGCGGCCAACGTGATCCACGACCTGCCCGCCGAGCGGCGTACCCAGGTGGTCGCCGCGCTCGACGACGAACGACTCGCCGACGTCCTCGAAGAGCTGCCCGAGGAGGACCAGGTCGAGATCCTCGAGCACCTCGAGGCGGAGCGGGCAGCCGACGTCCTCGGGGAGATGTCGCCCGACGACGCCGCCGACCTCATCGCCGACCTTCCCCCGGAGACAGCCGCCCTGCTGCTCGAGCTCATGGAGCCGGACGAGCGTGAGGACGTGCGCCGGCTCCTGGAGTACGGCGAGGAGACCGCCGGCGGCATGATGACGCCGGAGCCGGTGATCCTGCCGCCCGACGCCACGGTCGCCGAGGCCCTGGCGCACGTACGCCGCGAAGAGCTGCCCACGTCGTTGGCCGCGCAGGTCTACGTGTGCCGGCCGCCGCTCGAGACGCCGACCGGAAAGCTGCTCGGCCTCGCCCACATCCAGCGGCTGCTGCGTGAGCCGCCGTCGACCCTCGTCGCGGGCGTCCTCGACCGCGAGACCACCTACATCAAGGCCGACGCCTCCCTCCAGGACGTCGCGGTGCACCTGGCCTTCTACAACCTCACGGCTGCCCCCGTCGTCGACGACGAGGGCCGCCTGCTCGGTGCGGTGACCGTGGACGACCTCCTCGACCACCTGCTGCCCGACGGCTGGCGCGATCGCAAGACCGGGGCCTGGTGAGGGCGGCCATGGCCGAACGCAAGCAGGAGGACCGCCCGCGCGGCAACCGGCTCGACACCCCGCTGGAGTCGCGCCGCTCCCTGATCAGCCGGCCGGCGTACGACGCCGACGCCTTCGGCATCTTCGCCGAGCAGTTCGCCCGCTTCATGGGCACCGCGAAGTTCCTCGTCTACATGACGCTCTTCGTGCTGGTGTGGATCGGCTGGAACGCCGTCGTTCCCGAGGACTTGAAGTGGGACGCTTACCCGTTCATCTTCCTGACCCTGATGCTCAGCCTCCAGGCGTCGTACGCCGCTCCGCTCATCCTGCTGGCGCAGAACCGCCAGGAGGTGCGCGACAAGGTAGTGGCTGAGCAGGACCGGCAGGCCAACGGCCGCGCCCACGCCGACATGGAGTTCCTCGCCCGCGAGGTGGCCTCGTTGCGGATGGCGATGGGCGAGGTGGCCACGCGCGACTACCTGCGCTCGGAGCTGCGGGCGCTGCTCGCCGAGCTGGAGGAGGTGCGCGAGCGCAACGACCGGCAGGACGCGGTCTCGCGACCTGCTCCCGAGGCCAGGGATCTGGGCTCCGCAACATAGACTCGGGCGCATGGCAGCACCCACTCCCGAGCAGGCACATCCGGAGGTCTGGGCCGCTCTTGCGACCGTCCAGGACCCCGAGATCCATCGTCCGATCACCGAGCTCGGGATGGTCGCGTCGATCGCCGTCTCCGAGGTCGGCGTGGTCGCAGTGACCGTGCTGCTCACCGTGGCGGGCTGCCCCCTCAAGGACAAGATCACCCGCGACGTCAACGCCGCCGTGGGCAAGGTCGAGGGCGTCCAGGGCGTCGAGCTCACGTTGGGCGTGATGAGCCAGGAGCAGCGCTCCGAGCTGCAGCAGAACCTCCGCGGGGGCAAGCCCGCCAAGGAGATCCCCTTCGCCCAGCCCGGCTCGCTCACCCGCGTGATCGCGGTCGCGAGCGGCAAGGGCGGCGTCGGCAAGTCCTCGGTGACGGTCAACCTCGCCCAGGCGATGGCCGCCCAGGGGCTGCAGATCGGCGTTCTCGACGCCGACATCTACGGGCACAGCGTCCCCGCGATGCTGGGCGTGGCCGACGTGCGGCCGACGCAGGTCGAGGAGATGATCATGCCGGTGCCGACGGCGTCCGGCGTCTCGGTCATCTCGATCGGCCAGCTGAAGCCGCGCCGCGACCAGGTGGTCGCGTGGCGCGGCCCCATGCTCGACCGGGCCCTCGTGCAGATGCTCGCCGACGTCTACTGGGGCGACCTCGACGTGCTGCTGCTCGACCTGCCGCCCGGCACGGGCGACATGGCGATGTCGCTGGGCCAGCACCTTCCCTCGGCCGAGGTCATCGTCGTGACGACCCCGCAGGAGGCCGCCTCCGAGGTCGCCGAGCGCGCCGGCACGATGGCCTCGATGATGCACCAGCGTGTCATCGGCGTGATCGAGAACATGAGCTACCTCGCCTGCCCGCACTGCGGTCCCGAGCACAAGATCGAGGTCTTCGGGTCCGGGGGCGGCGACCAGGTGGCCGCCACGCTGTCGCGCCGGTTCGGCTACGACGTCGCCGTACTCGGGCGCATCCCGCTCGAGCCGTCCCTGCGCGAGGGGGGCGACGTGGGCAAGCCGATCGTCGAGGCCGACCCCACGGCACCCGCCGCCCTGGAGCTCACACGCATCGCCGAGAGTCTGGCCGGGCGGGGTCGAGGTTTGGCAGGAATGCAGCTAGGACTCACGCCGACCAGTAAGTTCTGACCTGTGTTCGGGGTCGGTCTGACGGAGATTGCGGTCATCGCGTTCGTCGCCGTCCTCGTCTTCGGGCCCGACAAGCTGCCCGACCTGGCCCGCCAGGCGGCCCGGTTCTTCAAGGTCGCGGGGAAGATGGCCCGCGAGGCACGCGACGAGCTGCGCACCGAGCTCGGCCCGGAGTACTCCGACCTCGAGCTGCGCGACCTCGACCCGCGCACGATCGTGCGCAAGCACATCTCCGAGGCGATGAAGGACATCGACCTCGACGACGATGAGGACGCCGAGGACGAGATCGGCGCTCGGCGCCGCCAGCGCGAGCAGCGTGAGCTCGCCGAGGGCGAGCTGCCGCCCTACGACGCCGAGGCGACCTGACCTAGTCCCTGGACTGCACGGCCGCGACGGCCGCGCAGGCGAACAGGAGCCGCCCCGCACCGGCGCCCGCCTCCACGAAGTCCGCGCCCACGCGGTGCAGCACGACCTCGTGGGCGGCCCCGTCGCGCAGCCGGACCACGCACGGGGCCGCGCCGTCGGCGAGCCCACGCAGGGCCGAGGCGAAGCCGAGACCGGCCAGCCGTGGCCAGGCCACCTCGGGCACCGACCGGTCCGAGGCGCCGCGCATCATGGTGATGGCGTCGAGCCGGACCGCCCAGTCCTGTCCTGCCCCGCGGACCGCGCACCAGTCGGACGCCACCCTCTCCAGCCGGCCCTCCACCAGCCCGACGCCGATGACCTCGAGCGCGACGGGGGTGCCGACCGAGGCCATCATCCGGCTGGCGAGCGTCACGCCGGCGTACTCCGCGCGGCTGCGGTCCGCGAGCTCAGGGAGCCGCTCGAGGTGGAAGACCGTCTCGGCCCGGTGCTCGAGCTCCTCCAGCGTCGAGAACAGCTCCGCGAACCCACCGACGTCCCCCGTGCGCGCCATGCGGCCATCCTGCCTTGTCCACAACTGTTGTTTGACGACGCCCCGCAAACCTGTGTGGATACAGGCAAACATACGCAAACGGAAGGTTTCTCATGGGGTCGACGGGAATGACTGATCCGGCGGGGAGAGGCCGGACAACAGCGGCCAGGGCGGCCAGGGCCGCGCTGGTCTGGGTGGCCGCGACGGCCGTGGCCGGCGTCCTGGTCGGCTGGCTCCGGCCAGATCTGGCCGTCACCGGCGGTCCGCCGGGCTCCCTCGACGTCGCTCTGGCCCACGGTGGGGCCCTCGTGGGCTCGGCCTGCCTCGGCTGGTTGTGGCTGGTGACCGGCCTGACGGTGCTCGAGGCCGTCGACCTGGGCACCCGCCGGCGGCTGGGCTGCCCGCTCGCCCTGAGGCGACTGGTCCTCGCCGCGTGCGGCGTCGCCCTGGCGGGTGGCGCCGCCCTACCGGCGCAGGCCGCTGACCCGGGCGACCACGCCGCGGTCGGTCGTGGAGCGCAGGTCGTGGCCGGCCTGGTGCTCCCCGAACGGACATACGGCGCGTCAGCCCACGTCCGCCCGGCAGCCCACGTCCGCCCGGCACGGCCGAGGACCCCGGTGGCGGCCGCCCGCCCGGCCCGGGAGCTCGTCGTGGTCGCGCCCGGCGACAGCCTGTGGTCAGTCGCCGCCCGGCTGCTGCCCGCCTCGGCGCCGGACGTCGAGGTCGACGCGCTCTGGCGCAGGATCTACGCCGCGAACCGGTTCCTCATCGGTGACGACCCGGCACTGATCCGTCCCGGCCAGCAGCTGCTCGTGCCGGAGGGGCGGCGATGAGCGCCCGTCCGGCGCTGCGGCGCTACGAGGGTGTCGTTCCCGTCGCCAGTGTCCAGGGCACGCTCGCCCTCGAGCTCTCCGCCCAGGCCCGGCCGCGACTGGCTCCCCCGGCGACAGCGGCCGAGCCCGGCACCGATCCCGGGCACCGTCTGGTCGCCGACATCGTCAGCATCGAGCAGCCGCTGCGCCGGCGGCTCGAGGCGTGGGCACAGCGCTACGCCCAGGCGGCGGTCGAGATCGTCGCCGGGCACCGCCCCGCCGCCCAGCTGCTGCGCTGGACCCGGCCGGACGTGTACGCCGACCTCTGCCGTCGCGCCCAGCTGGTGGCACGCGCCGCTGGGAGCCCTCCGGGCCAGGGCCGTCCCCGCCAGGCCGTCCGCCCGCACGTGGTGAGCGTCCGCGCCAGCTTCGTCACCCTCGATGTCTGCGAGGTCAGCATCCGGGTGCGCCACGGCGAGCGCTTCCGAGCCGTCGCCGCCCGCTTCGAGAGCCTCGACGGCCGCCTGCAGTGCACCGCGCTGGAGTTTGCCTAGGTGTGATGCCCAGCCCGCCGAACGGACGCAACTTCACCGCCGAGCAGGCGCAACTGTGACAAAGTTGCGTCCGCTCGGCGGTGAAGTTGCGTCCGCTCGGCGGTGAAGTTGCGTCCGTTCGGCGGGCTAGCTCACGCGCGCCGTCAGCCCTGTCGGGCCGCCGGGAGCGCCGTGGCAGCGCTTGTACTTCTTGCCCGAGCCGCACGGGCACAGGGCGTTGCGACCGACGGACGCGAAGGGGTCGTCCTCGCCCGACGCCGAGGACGCGCGGACCTCCGCGTCGCCGTCCTCGCTCGGAGCGGAGTAGGACAGCCGCTGCGGCTGCTTGGGCCGGTCGAGACCCTTCGCCCGGATCTGCGGGCCGCCCGCGGCGGCGGGGACCGTGGGCTTCTCGAAGACCGACGGGATCTCCTGGCGCATCGGCTCGGTGTCGACCTCGAGGCCGGTAGCCGGGTCGATCACCAGCCCCTCGTCCTCGTCGCCTTCCTCCTCCTCGACCTCGACGTCGAGGTTGAACAGGAAGCCGACCGACTCCTCCTTGATGCCCTCCATCATCGTGGCGAACATGTCGAAGCCCTCGCGCTGGTACTCCACCAGGGGGTCGCGCTGGGAGTAGGCCCGCAGGTAGATGCCCTCGCGCAGGTAGTCCATCTCGTAGAGGTGCTCGCGCCACTTGCGGTCGAGCACGGAGAGCACGACGCGACGCTCGAGCTCGCGCATGATCTCCTCGCCGACCTCGGCCTCACGGCGGTCGTAGGCCGCGTGCGCGTCCTTCTTGATCTCCTCGACCAGGACCTCGCGACTCATGTTCTCGCGACCGCCGGCCTCCTTCTCCAGCTGCTGGTGCGACAGCGAGATCGGGTAGAGCTGCTTGAGCGCGACCCAGAGGGCGTCGAGGTCCCAGCCCTCGGCGAACTCCGACGTCGCCCCGGTGACGTAGCCGTCCACGACGTCGTCGAGGAAGGTCCGGATCTGCGCCTCGAGGTCGGCGCCCTCGAGCACCTCGCGGCGCTCGGCGTAGATGACCTCGCGCTGGCGGTTCATCACGTCGTCGTACTTCAGGACGTTCTTGCGGGACTCGAAGTTCTGCGACTCGACCTGGCCCTGGGCGTTCGCGATGGCGCCGGTGACGCGCTTGTTCTCGATCGGGACGTCGTCGGGCACCTTCATCACGGTGAGGACGCGGTCGACCCACTCGGACTTGAACAGCCGCATCAGCTCGTCCTGGAGCGACAGGTAGAACCGGGACTCCCCCGGGTCGCCCTGACGCCCGGACCGGCCCCGCAGCTGGTTGTCGATGCGGCGCGACTCGTGCCGCTCGGTGCCGACCACGTAGAGCCCGCCGAGCTCGCGGACCTCGTCGTGCTCGTTGGCCACCTGCCCCTGGATCTTCTCCACCATGGTGGGCCAGGCGGCGTCGTACTCCTCGGTGTTCTCGACCGGGTCGAGTCCCTGCTTGCGAAGCTCCTGGTCGGCGAGGAAGTCGACCGAGCCGCCGAGCATGATGTCGGTGCCGCGACCGGCCATGTTGGTGGCAACGGTGACCGAGCCCTTGTGGCCGGCGAGCGCGACGACCTTGGCCTCGTCGGCGTGCTGCTTGGCGTTGAGGACCGTGTGCGGGACGCCGCGCTTCTTCAGCAGGCTCGACAGGTGCTCGGACTTCTCGACCGACACGGTGCCGACCAGGACCGGCTGACCCTGGGCGTTGCGCTCGGCGATGTCGTCGACGACGGCGTCGTACTTGGCGTCCTCGGTGCGGTAGACGAGGTCGGGCTGGTCCTTGCGGATCATCGGCATGTTGGTCGGGATCGGCACGACGCCGAGCTTGTAGATCTTGTCGAACTCGCTGGCCTCGGTCATCGCCGTGCCGGTCATGCCCGAGAGCTTGTCGTACATCCGGAAGTAGTTCTGCAGCGTGACGGTGGCGAGCGTCTGGTACTCCTCGCGGACCTCGACGCCCTCCTTGGCCTCGATGGCCTGGTGCAGACCGTCGTTGTAGCGACGACCCGCCAGCATGCGGCCGGTGTGCTCGTCGACGATGAGCACCTCGCCGTCCATGACGACGTACTCCTTGTCGTTGTGGAACAGCTCCTTGGCCTTGATGGAGTTGTGCATGAAGGAGATGAGCGGGGTGTTGACCGAGTCGTAGAGGTTGTCGATGCCGAGGTGGTCCTCGACCTTGGTGATGCCGGGCTCGAGCACCGAGATCGTGCGCTTCTTCTCGTCGACCTCGTAGTCGGTGTCGCGGGTCATCGTGTGCGCGATCTTGGAGAACTCGGCATACCAGCGGACCTCGTCCTGCGTGGGACCGCTGATGATGAGCGGCGTGCGCGCCTCGTCGATGAGGATCGAGTCGACCTCGTCGACGACGGCGAAGTTGTGGCCGCGCTGCACGCACTCCTCGATGGAGCCGGCCATGTTGTCGCGGAGGTAGTCGAAGCCGAGCTCGTTGTTGGTGCCGTAGGTGATGTCGCAGCCGTAGGCCTCGCGGCGCGCGTCGGGGCGCATCGACGGCAGGATCACCCCGACCGTCAGGCCGAGGAAGTGGTGGATGCGGCCCATCATCTCGGACTGGTACTTCGCGAGGTAGTCGTTGACGGTGACGACGTGCACGCCCTTGCCTTCCAAGGCGTTCAGGTACGCCGGCAGCACCGCGACGAGGGTCTTGCCCTCGCCGGTCTTCATCTCGGCGATGTTGCCGAGGTGGAGCGCGGCGGCGCCCATCACCTGGACGTCGAAGGGACGCAGGCCGAGCACCCGCCTGGACGCCTCGCGGACCGTCGCGAACGCCTCCGGCATGACCGAGTCGAGACTCTCGCCGTCGGCCAGGCGGGTGCGGAACTCATCGGTCATCGCGCGCAGCTCGTCGTCGCTCATGGCGACGAAGTCGTCCTCGATCGCGTTGACGGCCTTGGCGATGGCTTCCAGCTGGCGCAGGATCTTGCCCTCGCCGATGCGGAGGAGCTTGTCGATGATGGCAGGCACGGTCTTGGGAACTCCATCTGCAGCTAAGGGGTGCGGTCGCGCGCGAGTCGCTGGACAGCGCGCAGAGGTGCCCGGCCACTCTACCCAGCGGGGTGTGACGGGCCGTCATCCCCGTGGGCGGGCCGTGGACGGCTCAGTCGCGGGGTCGGCGGTCGTACCAGCGCTGGTGCCGCACGGTCACCGAGCCCAGCCCCACGCCGCCGCGCAGGAGCAGGAGCGGGTAGCCCTCGGTGGGCTGCTCGGGCACCTTGCTCTTCGCGCTGCCGATGCCGCGACCGAGCCGGTCGATGTTCGCGGCCCAGCCCGGCGGGACCACGATCACGACGCTGCCCGCCGACGGCACGATCTCGACGTCGACGACGGGAAACTCGGCAGTGGCCTGGCGGCAGTCGAGCTTGATGCTGCCGAGGCTGGCGCTGAGCTTGAGGAAGCCGGGCAGGGCCCACCGCCCGGACTTGCGGGTGGTGCCGCTGCCGGCGGAGAGCACCATGGGGTCAGCGGCGGCGTAGCCGCTGGCAGCCGGGACGACCGGGGCGGGCCCACGCACGGCGATGCCACCGACGGCCGTCGGGCCGGTCGGCCCGAGGTCGGCCAGCAGGGCGTCGAGCTCGGGCTGGGTGCGGGCGGTGAGCGCCGCTTCGACGCGTTCGTCGAGCTCGTCGAGGTCGATCCGGCCGAGACCGGCGGCCTCGCGGAGCCGCTCGACGGTCCGATCGCGCTCGGCGTGCCCGATGCGGGGAGCGGGTGGTTCGGACACGCGCCGAACTCTAGTGCCGTCACACCGGTCCAGATATTCGTGTCAATTGACGTTGACACGAATCTTCTTTTGATGTGAACTATCACTGACATGAAAACGACGCGCCCGTACACGATGACCGCCCGCTCCAGGGCCGCCGAGCAGACCCGGGTCCGCATCCTCGACGCCACCGCCGAGCTGGCCGGCGAGCGTCTCGTCGCCGACATCTCCCTCGAACGGGTGGCGCAGCGCGCCGGAGTCAGTGTGCAGACCGTGCTCCGCCGCTTCGGCAGCCGGGCCGGTTTGTTCGACGAGGCGCAGCGGTACGCCGAGGGCCGCATCGTCGAGGAGCGGCGGGCACCCGTCGGCGACGTGGACGCGGCGGTCGAGGCACTCGTCGACCACTACGAGAAGCGCGGAGACGCCGTTCTCCTGATGCTCGCCCAGGAGGGCACCGATGCCCTCACGGCGTCCGTGACGGCCAGGGGCAAGCAGGTCCACCGCGAGTGGGTCGAGACGACCTTCGCCCCGTTCCTGGCCGGGGCCGACGATCCCGGCGAGCTGACGGACCTGCTCGTCGTGGCGATGGACGTCTTCACCTGGAAGCTGCTCCGTCACGACCGCGGCCTCGACCGGGCCACCACCGAGGCGCGGATACGGCGGCTGGTCACCGCCCTCCTCCCCCACCCACGACCCGTCTCCTAGGAGGAGCGATGGCCGAGATCCTGTTCGTGACCTGGGACGGCGGAGGCAACGTCCCGCCCGCGGTCGCGATCGCGACCGAGCTGCGACGGCGTGGGCACACCGTGCGCTTCCTCGGCCACGAGACCCAGCGCGGGGCCCTCACCGACGCGGGCTTCACCGTCGAGCCGACCTCGCGCACACGCCCCTTCGACCGGCTCGACGACACCAGCCCGCTCACCATGCTGCGCACCCTCGGCGACCGCGGGACCGGCCACGACCTGCGCGCCGCGCTCGCCCGCCGTCCGGCCGATCTCATCGTGGTCGACTGCCTGGTGTTCGGCGCGCTGGACGCCGCCCGGGAGAGCGGCGTCCCCTACGTCGTCCTCGAGCACCTGCACCACGCGGCGTACCACTCGATGCTGGCGGGCCCTCTCGGCCTGGTGCTGCGGCTGCGCCGGCTCCATCCCCGCCCCTCGCTCGCGCGGGCTCGCGCGTGCGTCGTCACGAGCCTTCCTGCCCTCGATCCGCTGCCCGGGGGCGGCAACCTCGTGCAGGTCGGTCCGGTCGTCGACTGGTCGCCTCGGGTCGAGGCCGCCGAGCCGACGGTGCTGGTGAGCGCGAGCACGTTCGGGTACGCCGGGCTCCGCGGCGCCGTCCAGCGCCTGGTCGACGCGGCGGCACCGCTCGACGCGCGTGTGGTGGTGACCACCGGGCCGGCGCTCGACCCACGCAGCCTGCGCCTCCCGCCGCGGGCCGAGGCGCACAGCTTCGTGCCTCACCGCGAGCTGATGAGGTCGGCGGCGCTGTTCGTCGGCCACGGCGGGCACGGCAGCACGACGGCCGCGCTCGCGCACGACCTCCCCCTGGTCCTGATGCCGATGGATCCGAACACCGACCAGCCGACCGTGGCCCAGGCCGTGGAGGAGGCCGGGGTAGGTCGTGCCGTCGACCGGAAGGCGACCGTGGAGCAGCTCGCTCCCGCGCTGGCGGGCATGCTGGCCGACGGTCCGCACCGGGCCGCCGCCGAGCGGCTCGGCGCCGCCGTGCGGGCGATGCCCGGCGACGTGCTCGGGGCGGACGCCGTCGAGGCCGTGCTGGCGGGCGTCGGGATAGTCCCTCACGTCTGACACCTGCGACAGCGCACACCTGCGTGAACGCTCGCCGGGCTCGTCGGTAGCGGGCCACTGGTCGACCTGGGTGCGCGCCCGGCCGGCCCGGCGGAGGACGGCCTCCTCCTGCTCGCGCGCCAGCTCCAGACCCACCGCGCCGAGGTGGGCGCGGGCCGGGAAGGCCGGGTCGTCGAGCCGCGACCGGGCGATCGCCGTGCACTCGTCGCAGGGCTCGCCGTACGACGGGCTGCCCGACGACCTGCGCCGCGCCTTCCTCGGCCGCGAGCACCTCCAGCGCGTCCAGCCGCCGTGGGAGGGCGGTCCGCTGGAGACGGACCTGCCGGGCCTCGACTGAGCTCGGGCGTCGGAGAGCGCCGCGGCTGCAAGCGGGCTGCAAGGCGCCCACAGGGAGCTCCGCCGACGGTGGTCACACCACCACCACCGACAGGAGCGCCCCCTCATGACCGCGACACCCATCGACACCAGCGAGATGGCGACCATCCACACCTTCTTCCGACGCGAGTTCCGGCTGGCCGGCGGTGTCGTCCGCGGCGTACCGACCGGTGAGGTCCGCAGGGCACGGGAGGTCTCCGGTCACCTGGAGTACGTCGGGCGCTGCCTCCACCACCACCACACCGCCGAGGACGAGCTGGCCTGGCCGATCCTGCTCGAGCGGGTGCCCGGCGAGCTGGCGCCGATCGTGACGCTCATGGAGTCGCAGCACGAGCGGGTCGACGCCCTCCTGGACGACGTCACCGACCTGCGCGGCCGCTGGGAGCGGACCGCGGACGCCGTGACCCGTGACCGGCTCGCCGACGTCCTCGACACCCTCTACGCCCACCTCGCCGAGCACCTCGACGCCGAGGAGGAGCGGATGCTGCCCATCGCGGCCCGCACGCTCACGCACGAGGAGTGGCACGCGATCGGCGAGCGCGCCCGCCGGCAGACCCCGCGCTCGGAGCTGTTCCTGACCTTCGGCATGTTCCAGCACGACGGCGACCCCGAGGTCCTGGCCCGGATGCTCGCGAAGGCTCCCTCGCCGGTACGCCGGCTGGTGCCCCGGCTGGCCCGGCGGGCCTTCCGCAGGCACGCGCTGCGCATCCACGGCACCGCGACCCCCTGACGGTGGCCGCCATTGATGACAGGTCAGCTCCCGAGGGTGGCCAGGGACGCATCGCTCCTGGCCACCCAGAGGGGCAGGCCGGCGTCCTCGTGGGCCTTCCGGGCCTTCAGCAGGTGCTCGCGAGCCGCGGCGACGTCGCCCGCCGCCGCGGCGAGCCCGCCGAGCACCTGGTGGTTGCTGCCGAAGAACGCGACGGGCAGCGTGCCGGCGTACAGGTCGGCGTACGGCTCGAGCGCGTCTCGCAGCTCGGCGACCGCCACCTGGTCGCCCAGGGCAGACCAGATCCGGGCCCGCACGGCGACGTACGTCGTCCACAGGTAGTCCAGGGACGGCGCCGCCTGGTCGGCCCACGGGCCGATCGCGACCCGGGCGTCGTCGACCCGTCCCGCCTCGACGAGAGCCAGGGCGTGGAGCTCGCGGAACAAGGGGAAGTACGGCGCCGCCGCCGCGAGCGCGGGCTCGAGCTCGGGCAGCCGGCCCGTGTGCAGCCGCAGGACGGCCAGCTGGCACAGGCCGATGCCCTCGCCAGCCATGGCCAGCGTGGACTGCAGCGCCTCGGCCTCGGCGATGGCCGCCTCCGCTCCGGCGACCTCGCCCTCCATCTGCAGCAGCGTGGCCCTGCTCCAGCCGACGATCAGGAGGTTCTGCGGGAGCTGGTGCTGCCGGGCCAGCTGCTCGGCCCGATCGAGGTCCGCGCGAGCCGCGTCGAGCCTGCCGAGGTCGACCCGGTCGGCAGCCCGGGTCGCGAGGCTGCCGGCCAGCAGGGCCGCCTCGCCCAGCGCGGCCGCGAGCTCGATCATCTCGTCGTGCAGCGCGAGGCGGTGGTGCACCAGGTCCGGCCGCAGCATCGCCTGGACCGCGAGCCAGAGCACGCGCAGGCGCGTGGCGTCCCGGTCACCGCGGCGCACGACGGCGATCGCGTCATCGGCCAGCGCGGTGGCCCGCTCGTGCATCCCCGGCTTGTAGATGAGCTCGAAGGCCAACGCACTCTGGAGCACCGGCCGTGCCGGCTCCCCGGGCGGCATCCGGTCGAGGACCCGGGACCACAAGGCGATCGCCTCGTCGTCCCACGTGCCTTGGTTGCGCCATCCCCAGACGCTGTCGACCGTGATGGTCAGCAGAGCCTGGGCCGCCGCCTCGACATCGTCACGACCCAGCGCCGACTCTGCGGCCGCAGCCACCAACGGCCAGGCCTCGATCGGTCGGCCGAGCTGGATCATGGCCACCGATCGGCCGACGAGGTTCTCCTCGCGCTCCTGCGCGGTCACGGTCGGGTCGAGCTCCTGGAGGTCGGCCGCCTCGCGGTAGAGCCGGAGGGCCTCGTCGTGGGCCGACTGCGCCGCCGCCGCCTGCGCCGCGCGGCGCGCGAAGACCCAGCCCGACCGGGCGTGCGCGGGCCCGGCCTGGCGGTAGTGATCGGCGAGCTCGCCGACGTGGTCGAGCAGGCGCCCGGCGTACCGGTCCTCGAGCGCGAGCGCCACCTCGGCGTGCGCCCGGGCTCGCGCCGGCGCGCTCACGCCGTCGTAGATCGCGTCGCGGACCAGCGCGTGGGTGAACCGGTAGCGGCCCGGCTCCTCGACGTCGACGAGCCCGCGCATCAGGGCGGCCTCGACGGCGTCGTCGACCACGTCTGCCGGTGCCCTGGCGGCCCGACCGACGACGACCACGTCGAAGGATCGACCCACCACCGCCGCCGTGGTGAGCACCTGGGTCAGAGGGGGGTCGAGGTCCGCCAGCCGCTGACGTACGACGTCGCGCACCCCGCCGGGCACGGCCCTCCAGGCCGGCGCCTCCTGAGAGGTGAGCGCCCCCTCGCCGACCAGGAGCCGCACCAGCTCGGTGACGTGGAAGGGGTTGCCGTCGGTGCGCTCGGCGAGCGCGCCCGCCACCTCCGGGGTCACGGCGACACCGGAGTGCTCGGCCACCCAGGCGGCGATGGCCTCGGGCTGGAGGCCGACCAGCTCGACGCGCACCGGGTCGAGCCGCGCCAGGGCTGCCAACGCCTCGGCGAGTGCCGGGCCGATCTCGGCCTCCGCCGACCTCGTCGCGACCAGCACGACGAGCGGCAGGGTGTCGAGCTGGGTCGCCAGCCGCCTCAGCAGGCGCAGGCTCCCGGCGTCTGCCCAGTGCACGTCGTCGAGCACCAGCAGTGCCGAAGATCCACCGCGCACGGCGTCGGCCACGGCGTCGGCCTGCCGGAAGCTCGCCGACGCGGCGTCGACCACGTCGACGGAGTCGAGGAGCTGCGCGTCACCGAGCAGCGACGTCAGCGCCTGTCGCCACCCCCACAACGGCGGGCTCGCCTCGGCCTCCCAGCCTCCGGTGCCGACTCCGAACCCGAGGGCCCGTGCGCTGTCGGCCACGGCTTCGGTGAACCGGGTCTTGCCGATGCCGGGCTCGCCGCTGACCACGACGACGCGACCACGGCCCGCTGCGGCATCGCGGAGCGCGGCCGTGACCTGCACGAGCGGCGCGTCCCGGCCGAAGAGTCCCGGCTGCGCAGGCAGCGCCGGGGCCTCGACCGGAGCCTCGACCGGAGCGGCGGCCGCGGGCACCTCGACCGTGGTGGCAACCGGGTCGACCTCGTCGAGGCTGGGGTCCTGGCGCAGCACCAGGTCCTCGAGCCGGCGCAGCTCCGGGCCGGGATCGACACCGAGCTCGTCGGCGAGGTGCTCCCGCGCGCGACGAAGCGCCGCCAGGGCGTCGCCCTGGCGATGCGCGCGGTAGAGGGCCCGGGTGAGCAGGGCCCAGAAGCGCTCCCGCAGGGGGTGCTCGCGCACCAGCTGCTCGAGCTCGCCGACGGCCTCGCTCTCCCTGCCCTGTCGCACGCGAACCTCCCAGAGGTCCTCGATGGCGGTGAGCCGAAGCTCGTCGAGCCGCGTGGTCTCGGCGTCGAGCGACGGCGCCGACGTGCCGGCGTACGCCGCACCACGCCAGAGCCCGAGCGCCTCGGTGATGAGCGACTCCGCCTCGTCCGCACGGGTGCGCGCCGCACGCACGAGCAGAGCGAATCGCCGCGCGTCGACCTCGTCGGCGGCGAGATCGAGGGAGTAGCCGCCGGCGTGCGTGCGCAGCCTGTCCGACGGGCTGCGCACCTCGCGATCCGGCTCGAGCGCCCGGCGGAGCCGGGCGACGTGGGACTGCAGCGACGCCTCGACCCGGGCCGGCGGGTCCTCGCCCCACATCTGGTCGATCAGCTGCTCGACGGCGACGGGTCGGCCGGCGGCCGCGATGAGCAGGGCCAGCAGGGTGCGCGGCTTGGGTCCGCCCAGGTCGACGGGACGGTCGTCCGGGCTCTCGCCCACGACGACCTCGAGGTCCCCCAGCACCCGGACGCGCATGCGCGCGATCCTAGTGTCGCGGCGCCGCCCAGACCGCCAGAACGACGAGCAGGGTGCCCACGATCAGGAACGCGTACGACGGCAGCCAGACCTGCTCGCCGGCCGGGCCGGCGAAGGCGGTGCGAAGGAGCGTCATGACGGGGCCTCTCGTGGGTGGTGGTCACCACGGTGGGCCCGGCCTCTTGCAAGTCCCTTGAAGCCGGCTGACGAGGACCTGGCAACGACCTGGAGTTGTGCAGCAACTGCGGCAGACACCCCGCGCGTTGAGATGCCAGCCTGTCGGGTCGCCGACCGCACCACTGGTCGTCGACCCCATCCACGACACGAAGGACGTCACGCATGAGATCTGGCCGCACGCCCACCCTTCAGCAACAGCGCAGGAGGTCTCGAACGACTGCCGGGCTCGCCCTGGCCACCCTGGCGCCCACCCTGGCCGCCGGCCTGACGCTCGGCGTCGGCCTGGCGACCGCGCCGGCCGCGCACGCCGCGCCGACGAACTGCACGACCGTAGGCCTCCGGGCCACGTGCACGTTCGGATTCATCGGGGCTGACGGGGCCGGCGGTTACCCTCAGGACTGGACCGTGCCGGCAGGCGTCGACCGCGCGACCTTCACCGTGATCGGGGCTAGCGGCGCAAGCAGCGCCACCCAGCCGGGCGGCCGAGGCGGCGGGACCGTCGCCACAATCGCGACCACCCCCGGGAAGGTGCTCCAGCTGCGCGTCGGCGGGACAGGGTCCCCGGCGATTGGCGGTGGCGGCGGGGCCTCGGACGTCCGGGGCGCGCCGTACGAACGGTGGGACCGGATCCTGGTCGGCGGCGGCGGCGGCGGTGCGGGTGCAGCCACCCCCGGTGGGGGCTCAGGCGCCGGGGGGAACGGGGGAGGCGCCGCCATGCCCGGTTCCCCAGGCACGGGCGTGTCCGCTGCCGGCGGCGGTGGTGCAGGTGGTGCCACCGCCGGTGGCTTCGGCGGCGGGAGCCGCAGCCCGTCGCCGGCCTGCGGGATCCTCCCTGCGCACGACGGATCCTCATACCAGGGCGGACAGGGAGGCAGGCTGTATGGCGTGGGCCCGTCGTGCCCTTGGGCCGGAGTTACCGGCGGCTGGGGCGGCGGAGGCTGGTACGGCGGCGGCGGGGGCGGCGTTGACGGGCTCGCTGCCGCCGGCGGTGGCGGCGGCAGCGGCTACGGCCCGGCGGGCAGCACCAGCACCCCGCTGGGCGAACCCGGCGCCAACGGAAAGATCACGATCAGCTACGTCGACCCGACCAGCGGCTGGGTCGCCATTGGCGACTCGCAGATGACCTCCGCCCCCACCGCGGTGTTCCGGCCCTCGCAGCCTGAGCCGAGGGCCCAGGACGTGTTCTACCTCGACGCCAACAGCCAGGTCATCCAACGCGTGGTCACCGACGGGGTGCCCGGCCCCGAGCACAACCTCGGCGCGGTGCTCTACCCCGGCTCCACCGTCGCCGCCGCCTGGAGCGCCGGAGGCAGCCGCCTGGACCTCTTCGGCCGCGGCACCGAGAGCGCCCTGTGGCAGAAGACCTTCACCTGGACCCAGGGCTGGGGACCCTGGACCGCCCGCACCACACCCGACACCCTCACCTCCAGCCCCACCGCGGTCTCGCTGAGCCTGTCGCGGCTCGATGTGTTCTTCCGCGGCACCGACAACACGCTCAAACGGCTCGCCTACACCAACGGCACCTGGGCATCCGCCCCCACCACGGTCTCCGGCATGGGCGCCATCTTCACCGCACCCACCGCCGCGGTCACCAACCCCCAGACCGGGCGGGTCGAGGTCTACGCCGGCTGCAACGGCAGCGTCCTGTGCGGGTGGACCTACGACAATGCCGGCGCCGGCGACACCTGGACCGTCACCGGTTCGAGTCTCGCCTCCGCCCCCGTCGCCGCCTCCTCGAGCGCCGGCCAGGTCCAGGTCACCGTCCGCGACCACAACGACCACCTGATCGTGTGGCAGAACCGCTACGGCGCCTGGAAGCAGACCGACCTCGGCACCCCACCGGCCGCCGCCGGCACAGCCATCGCCCAGGCACCGATGTCCGGCGTGAGCACCATCCTCTACGCGCGTGGCACCACCGGCACCCTCACCGCCAGGACCATCGCCCCCTAATAACCGGACCCGACGACACGCACACGCGGCCCCGCCACCCCACCAGGTGGCGGGGCCGACGTCGTACGCCCAGGAACCCAGCGCTTCTACCCAGCCTCGTCGACCGACCGAGCTTCGACAGCGCTTGTGCAGCAACTGCGGCAGACGCGAGCGCCGCGACGTGCCAGCCTCTCGCGCTGCTGGACATCCGTTCCGATCGACGAGATGAGGACTTCAGAATGAGATCTGCCGTCACGCCCACCCGCGAGCGTCCCCTCGGAAGGTCGCGGTCGCTGGCCGGGCTCGCCCTGGCCAGCCTGGCGCCCACCCTGACCGCCGGCCTGACGCTCGGCGTCGGGCTCGCGACCGCGCCGGCCGCGAACGCCGCGCCCGCGAAGTGCACCACCGCGGGCCTCGTGACCACCTGCACCTTCGGATTCTTCGCTCCGTTCGGCACCGGCGCCGCACAGGACTGGGTGGTGCCGGCTGGAGTCGACCGGGCGACCTTCACCGTGATCGGGGCAGCGGGCGCGGCGGCGTACGGCGATAGCCCCGGCGGCGCAGAGGGCGGCCGAGGCCGCGGGACGATCGCCACCATGAGCACGACCCCCGGGCAGGTGCTGAAGCTGTACGTCGGGGGCACCAGCTCCAGCTCATCCGGCGGCTGGAACGGTGGCGGCGACGGCGGCGCAGTCGAGACGGGCGGCGGCGGCGGTGCCTCCGACGTCCGGGTGGCACCGTACGAGCTCGCCGACCGGATCCTGGTCGGGGGCGGTGGCGGTGGCGGCGGAGGGCCGGCGATGAAGTCGGCCGGCGACGGTATCGCGGGCGGCGGCGGCAACGGCGGCGGCGCCCACGTGGCCGGTGCCCAAGGCACGAACGTGTCCGGGGGGCTCGTTGGCGCCGGAGGCGGCTGGGGTGGCACTGCCGTCGGCGGGGGCGGCGGCGGTGGGGCAGCAGGCTGGGACCCCCACTCCTTCGGCGACTTCTGCAACGTCACCCACGCCGGCAGCGCCGGATCATCGGGCCAGGGCGGGGCCGGTGGTTACCTTTCCAACGGCATCTGCGACCTCTCCGGAGGCGGAGGCGGAGGCGGCGGTGGCGGTTGGTACGGCGGCGGCGGCGGGGGCGGGGGCACCACCGGCGGCGCCGGTGGTGGCGGCGGGAGCGGCTACGGGCCGGCGGGCAGCACCAGCACTCCGCCCGGCGCGCTCGGCGCCCACGGGAAGATCACGATCAGCTACCGCGACCCGGCCACCGGCTGGGTCGGCCTGTCCGGCGGCGGGCAGCTGAGCTCCGCCCCCACCGCGGTGTTCCGGCCCTCGCAGCCTGAGCCGACCCAGGACGTGTTCTACCTCGACACCAACAGCCAGGTCATCCAGCGCGTGGTCACCGAGGGGGTGCCCGGCCCCGAGCACAACCTCGGCGCCGTGCTCTACCCCGGCTCCACCGTCGCCGCCGCCTGGAGCGCCGGAGGCAGCCGCCTGGACCTGTTCGGCCGCGGCACCGAGAGCGCCCTGTGGCAGAAGACCTTCACCTGGACCCAGGGCTGGGGACCCTGGACCGCCCGCACCACGCCCGACACGCTCACCTCCAGCCCCACCGCGGTCTCGCTGAGCCTGTCGCGGCTCGATGTGTTCTTCCGCGGCACCGACAACAGGCTCAAACGGCTCGCCTCCACCAACGGCACCTGGGCGCAGACCCCCACCACGGTCTCCGGCATGGGCGCCCTGTCCACCGCACCCACCGCCGCGGTCACCAACCCCCAGACCGGGCGGGTCGAGGTCTACGCCGGCTGCAACGGCAACGTCCTGTGCGGGTGGACCTACGACAGCTACGGCACCGGCGACACCTGGACCGTCAACAGCTCCAGCCTCACCACCGCCCCCGTCGCCGCCTCCTCGAGCCCCGGCCAGGTCCAGGTCACCGTCCGCGACCACAACGACCACCTGATCGTGTGGCAGAACCGCTACGGCGCCTGGAAACAGACCGACCTCGGCACCCCACCGGCCGCCGCGGGGACAACCGTCGCGCAGGCATCCATCGCGCAGGCACCCATGTCCGGCGCGAGCACCATCCTCTACGCCCGAGGGCCCCTCGGCCTCACCGCCAGGACCATCGCTCCCTAGCCAACCAGACCTGACGGCCCCAGACAGCCCGTGGACTCGGGAGACACGCCTAGGGGCGCAGGGCGGGCGCCAGATCTCCGCGGGGCTCGACGACGATCTCGTCGAGCCCGAGCCAACCGGCCATCCGCCGGAGCTCGGCGGAGAGCTGGTCGCCGGTGTCGGAGGGGGCGTGCGGCTCGGCGTACGCCCCCTTCACCAGCAGCCGGCCGCTGGTGCGGTCGGCCTTGAGGTCGACCCGCCCGACGACCTGGTCGCCGAGCAGGAACGGCAAGACGTAGTAGCCGTAGACCCGCTTCTCGACCGGCGTGTAGATCTCGATGCGGTAGTGGAAGTCGAAGAGCTGCTCGGCGCGCTCCCGCAGCCAGACCACCGGGTCGAACGGGCTGAGCAGGGCGCGTGCGTGCACCCGGCGCGGCCGGCGGGCATCGACGTGGAGGTACGCCGGGCGCTTCCAGCCCTCGATGCGGACCGGCTCGAGCTCGCCGGCGTCGACGAGATCGAGGATCGCGGCAGCCGTGTCGGCCGTGGACATCCGGTAGTAGTCGCCGAGGCAGCGCGCCGTGGCCACGCCGTGCGAGCGGGCCGCACGCCGGACGAGCTCCCGGTGGGCGTCCTCAGGGCGTCGGCGTCGGCGCGGCGAGCACGGCGGACGGCAGCACCCGCTCGGGCAGGTCGTAGACGACCTCGAACTGGCTGTTGCGCCGGGCGATGGCGACCTCGCCGACGAGGAAGAGGTAGTCGAGGACCTGCCGCGCCTCCGACCAGTTCCACCCCCAGTGCACCTTGTCGCGCGGCTTGCCGTCGTCGAGCTCGCGCGCGGTCGAGGCGCCCTGGTCGCGGATGATCGCGAGCAGCTCCGGCTCGAGGTCGGGGTTGCTCTGCATGACGCCCCACTTGCCGCGCTTCGCGTGGTACGACGCCATCCGGTGCCGCATCGCCGGCCACAGCTCGACCGGCATGAACGCCTGCACGTGCGCCCAGTACTCCACCATCCGCCGCCGCTCGCCGCCCGACGCCGCCCGCTCGAGCAGGCCGGTGTCGTAGGGCCCCATCCGGGAGTAGAGCGGCATGTAGTGCGCGCGCTGGAGCACGTTGACCGAGTCGACCTGCAGCACGCCCGGTGCGGTCGAGGGTGCGCTGGAAGGTGCGCAGCGTCGGGGTGGTGTGGGCAGGGTCGAGGAACCCCTGCGCGGCCAGCGCGATGCGGCGGGCCTGGGCCTGCGAGAGCTCGAGCACAGGTCAGATCAGACCAGACGGCACCGACACCGGCACGTGGGAAGGCCCCTGCACCACTCAGGGCAGCTCGAAGAGCTTCTCGCGCACGGCGTACATGACCGCCTCCATGCGCGAGTGGAGCTGCAGCTTCTCCAGGATGTTGCGCACGTGGTTCTTGACGGTGTTCTCGCTGATGTAGAGCTGCTTGGAGATCTCGCGGTTGTTCATGCCCTTGGCCACGAAGCGCAGCACCTGCAGCTCGCGGTCGGTCAGCCGCAGCCCCGGCACCTGCTCGCGCTCGGGCTTGGCCAGCTGCTTGAACTCGTCGATCAGCTTGGCGGCCATCGACGGCGAGATGAGCGACTGACCGTCAGCGACGACCCGCACCGCCTGGGCGACCTCGTCGATCGAGGAGTCCTTCAGCAGATAGCCCGAGGCCCCGCTCTTGACCGCCTCGTAGAGGTCGGCCTCCTCGTCGGACATGGTCAGCATCAAGATCTTGGCCGACGGCACGGACTCCTTGATCGCCAGACAGGCCTCGATGCCGGACCGCCGAGGCATCCGGACGTCGAGCAGGACCACGTCTGGCGCGGTGGACTGGGCGAGCTCGGCGCCCTCGATGCCGTCGCCCGCCTCGCCGACCACCTCGATGCCGGGCTCGGCGGCGAGCAGCATCGTGATGCCGCGGCGGAAGAGCTCTTGGTCATCGACCACCAAGACCCGGATGGGCTCGCGCTCAGTGGTCCCTGCGTCCGTCACGCCCGCATCATCGCAGACACCTGACCCGATCGGGCGGTGTTTGGATGACCCGGATGACCTACGTCGTACGCCGTCCCGTAGCCCGAACGGGTCAGCCCGCGAGGTCGAGGGAGATGACCCCGTAGTCGTAGCCGCGGCGCCGGTAGACCACCGACGGGCGCTCGCTCTCCTTGTCGACGAAGAGGTAGAAGTCGTGACCCACCAGCTCCATCTCGTAGAGCGCCTGGTCGAGCGTCATCGGGCTGGCGTCGTGGGTCTTCTCGCGCACCACGAGCGGTCCCTCTCCGGTGACCGCGATGGGACCGACGTGCCGCTCGGCACCCTGGTCAGCGTCGGCGAGGGCCTGCACCAGGTCCTCGCCCTGCTCGGCGAGCGAGGCGAGCTCGGCCGCGGTCTCTGCCTTGGTGCCCCGCGCCCGGTGGGTCTGGCGGCGGTCGGCGGCGCGGCGCATCTGGGCGGCCATCTTGTCCAGCGCCAGGTCGAGAGCGCCCATCTTGTCGTCGGCTGCGGCCTCGGCCCGGATCACCGGGCCCTTGGAGAAGGCGGTGAGCTCCACACGGACGGCGCGGTCGGCCTGACGGGGGTTTCGCTCGTTCTCGACCTCGACCTGCACGCGGATGATCCGATGATCGTGCTTCTCCAGTCGCAAGAGCTTGTCGTTGACGTGGTTTCGGAACCTGTCCGAGACCTCGCAGTGCCGTCCAGTGACCACAACGTCCATCTGTTCCTCCTGAGCTCCGTGACCGTCGACGTTCCGCCGACTCTGGCGTCTCATCTCCGCTCGCGCGGGGGGACCCTCCTCTCGGGGCGCTCGGAATCGCGCGAGGGAGGAGTCCGCCCGGCCGACCTGGTCTTCGTCCCCACAGTCGCCTGCTGAGGCGCTCGCAGCTTGCGTGCCACTACTGGCCTTCTCCCGGTGACCATCGCATCTGGCGACGGCGCGGGGCAGGGCTTACATCTAAGCCGCACCGTGATCGTCCGACACGGAGCGGACCCCGCGACGGTCTTACGTGGGCCGTTTTGCCTGCGACTGGCATCGGCTTGCCGGCGGGTCCGCGAGGCTGACCTCGCTCGGGCCCGGCCGACGCAACCACGGACCCGGGCGGACTCCATGCACAGACGCTAGTCGGTCGCTGGTCGGGACGAAAGGCGGGTCCCCTTTACACCTCGCCGAGCCGGCGCTATTTCACCTTCCGTGGCTGAGGTTCAAGCAAACCCGCTGTGGTTGCAGCTGGCCGTCGCGTCGCGGACCGTGGACACCTCGCCGAGCCGGCGCTATTTCACCTTCCCCCGCTTCGCTCCTCCGGTGAACTACCGCCGGCTCGGCTCATGCCGGCGGCGGCGGGTGGCGGCGACGGTGGTGATGGCGCGTACGCCGAGACCTACCGCCTCGAGCGCTCGCTGGGCCTCCCGGGCGGTGGCGCCCGTGGTGAGCACGTCGTCGCACACGACGACGTGGGCCTCGGGCAGGCGGCGGGCGAGCCGGCGCAGCGCGCCCCCGCGGCACCGCATCGACCCCTCGAGGTTGGCCCACCGCTGGCCGGCGTCGAGACCGGCCTGGTCGCCGACGTCGCCGCGCACGGCGAGCAGCCGATGCCGAGACGCCGGCCGGCCGGCGCTGCGCAGCTGGGCGACCGCGGCGTCGACCAGTGCGGAGGTGACGTCCAGTCCACGGGCGCGCACCACCGCTGGGCGCGACGGCACGGGGACGAGCACCAGCGGGCCGACGAGATCGACGGTCGCGGCCTGGACCGCGACAGCGAGCAGCGTGCCCAGCGGCCGCCGCAGCGAGAAGAGCCCACGCTCCTTGTGTCCGAGGACCATGGCGCGGACGGCGCCGGCATACTCACTCGCCGCCCACGGCTCGGCGAGCCCGGCCGGCGTCGGGGTCGGCCACACCGGCACGGGTCGGGGATCCAGCGCGTGGCGGCAGTCGGGGCAGAGCAGCCGACCCGGTCTCTCGCACGCGACGCATGCCGAGCCGAGCAGCAGGTCGGCGGCGGCGTCGCGCAGCCGATGACGAGCAGTCATCCGGTCAGCCCACCAGCCGCGCCGGGCGCGCTCAAGCGCGGCGGTCGGCGCTGTGGACGGCCTCCTCAGCCGGTGTACGTCAGGGTCGACAGGGTCACGTCGGACCCCCGGGTCGTCCGGATCGTCCGCGAGAGATCGGTGAAGCTGTCGGGCGTCGCGACGAGCAGCGGGGTGCCTGCCTCTGGCGAGCCGATGAGCCAGCGGAAGTCGCCCGTGATCGTCGACGACGGACTGGTCAGCGCGCTCGGCACGCCGTCGACGGCCAGCGTCCGGACCTGGTAGAAGCCGCGGAGCGGATAGAGGACCGCGAACGACGTCGGGGTCTCCCACGCCAGGTCGGCGATGCGTGGCTGCTCCTCGATCGGCCACGGAATCTTCCTGGCCGGCGTCGCGGAGAGGATCGCGCCGCGATCGTCGTAGCGGATCCGGCTGGCCACCACCCGGTCCTGGTCGCGGCCGCGCACGACCGCCAGGAAGCGCGACCCGTCGCGGGAGACGAGGAAGTGCTTCACCGGGCGGTTCGTGATCCCGGGCACGGTCAGCTGGCGCACCCGGTCGCCCACGACGACGCTCACGCGCGCACCGCGCGAGGTCCGGTCCACCAGCCAGAGCCGGTCCGCGAAGTCCCAGGAAGGCCGCAACAGGCCCTCGGCGTCGCTCACCACCTCGGCGACCCGACCGTCCGGCTCGTGGGTCGACGTCGTCAGCAGCGTCGTACCGGACTCGGTCACGCCGGCGACCTTGGTGGAGTCGACGCTCAGCGCGACCTCCGAGACGCCGTAGTCGGAGCTCTGGCCGAACGGTCCCTCGACCGGCACCAGGTCGTCGAAATCGCCACCGACCAGGATGCCGTCACGCAGGGCGAACACGTCGGTGGTCGAGGAGAACGCCGCCGGGTCGTACTCCGCTCCCTCACCGAGCGCGATGTCGCGGGACAGGCCCGGAAGTGCCTCGCCGTCGGCGGTCAGCCGAATGCTGCGGATCGACTCCTCCTGCCGCAGCGTCCAGGCGATCTGGATGGAGGCGAGCTCGGCCTCGCTCGGCGTCAGCGGTGGGCCGCCGTCCATCGTCACGTCGGCGACCCCGTTGGCGTCGACGACCACCGTCGGCAGCCGGCCCGGCTGGTAGTAGTTGCGCGAGACCTGCCGCAGCGACGGCCCGGGACCTGCCGCGAGGCTGCGCATCAGGGAGCTGACGAACTGCTCGCCGCCCGGGACGGAGACCGGCTCGGGCACCAGGATCTCGCCGGTCGGATCGAGGTAGTAGACGTCGACGGTGCGGAAGTTGTCCAGGGCCCACTGGCGGCTCACGACGAGCGCGTCCGGAGCCTGCGAGATGCGCCACTCGCCCGCCTCGAGGTCGAGCCGGAAGTCCAGACGGGTCTCCCCGTCGGGCAGCAGGCCGGCGAACACGCCGCGGTCGTCGAGTCGGTAGGCGTCGACGAGATCGACCTGGACGTCACGCCGCGTGGGCTGCACCGGCTGGGCCGACTCCTCGTAGACCAGCGTCTGGGCCTCCGGCTGCCACGAGACCTGTGCCTGCTCGGTGAGGTAGAGCTTGGCGCTGGTCGTCTGGATGGGAATGGCAGTCATCGCGTCCAGGAAGCCGTTGACCACCGCGAGCTGGCTGGCACCCGCCTGCGGACCTGGGGGCACGTAGTAGAGAGCAGAGTCGACGTCGGAGAACCCACCCGCCCCCACGTCGCTGACCGGCCCGCCCTCGGGCAGCGAGAGACAGCCCGACAGCAGCGCCACGAGCAGCACCGCTCCGGAGAACGCCAGGAGGCCTGCGCCTGCACGTCACACCAGCTCCTGGGAGTCTTCGGGGATCAACGGGATGGGGCTCTGGCGCAGCACGGCGCCCGCCCGACGAGGCAGCGTGAGGCGGAACTGCGCGCCCTCCCCCGGCCGTCCCCACGCCTGCAGCCACCCGCCGTGCAGGTGGGTGTCCTCCAGCGAGATCGACAACCCGAGGCCGGTGCCACCGCTGGTGCGGGCCCGGGCGGGGTCGGCACGCCAGAAGCGGTTGAAGACCATCGCCGACTCACCCGCGGCGAGCCCGACGCCGTAGTCGCGCACGGCGATCGCCGCAGCCTGGTCGTCGCCCTCCACCCGGACCACGACGTCGCGGCTCTCGGCGTGGTCGATGGCATTGGTCACCAGGTTGCGCACGACGCGCTCGACCCGGCGTACGTCGGCCTCGGCGAGGCAGGCGTGGTCAGGTGCCCGGACGAGCACGGCCACGCCGCGCTGGTCGGCCAGCGCCCGGGTCATGTCGACGACGCGGTGGGCCACGTCGACCAGGTTGACGTCGTCGACGTCGAGCTGGGCGGCGCCGGCGTCGAAGCGGCTGATCTCGAGCAGGTCCGACAGCAGCGTCTCGAAGCGGTCCAGCTCGCTCTGCAGGAGCTCCGCCGCCCTGGCCGTGGCCGGGTCGAAGTCGCGCCGTGCGTCGTGGAGCACGTCGCCGGCCATCCGCACCGTGGTGAGCGGCGTACGCAGCTCGTGGGACACGTCGGAGACGAAGCGGCGCTGCACCCGGCTGAGCTCCTCGAGCTGACGGATCTGCTTCTGCAGGCTGGAGGCCATCTGGTTGAAGGAGGTCGCGAGCCTGGCCAGGTCGTCCTCGCCGGTGACCCGGAGCCGCTCCTGGAGCTCGCCGGCGGCCAGTCGCTCGGCGACGCGGCGCGCCAGCCGAACCGGCGTGACGACCTGCCGGGTGACCAGCCAGGTCAGGCCCGCCACCAGCACCAGGAGCAGGACGCCGGCCGTGAGCAGGGCGCGGGTGACCAGGTCGAGCGTCTCGCCCGCCTCCTCGAGGGAGAACAGGTAGTAGAGCGTGTAGACCTCGCCGTTCGCCGGCAGGACGACCTGCGAGCCCACCGCGATACCCGGCCCCTCGTACGTCGCCTCGCTCGTGTCGCTCACGTCGATCTGCGTGTAGGCCCACGCCGGGTCGCTGCGAGCAGAGAACCTCTCCACCATCGGCTCCGGCACGCTGGAGAGCTCGAGCCCCTCGGAGAACCGGGGGCCCTGCGTCGCCAGCGGCGTCTCCGAGCCCACCGGCCCGGCGAGCACGACCTGGAAGCCGCGGGCCGCACCGGCGTCCTTGATCGGGTCGACGACGTCATCGAGCTGGGCTCCGGTGTTGGTGTCGACACCCGGGACGTTCGACAGCCGTTCGTTGGCGCCGGCCGTCTCGTTGGCCGCCTCGGCCAGCACCGCGTCGAGCCGGTGGTCGAGCAGCCCCTCCTGCACCTGACGCAGCAGGAACCAGCCGACGCCGGCGATGACGACCGCCGACAGCAGCACGGTGCTGACCACGACGCGTGCCTGGATCGATCGTCGCCAGAACGTGAGCCCCCGGCGCAGGGCGCCGGATCGGGCCGCTTCTGCCATCGCTTGGACCTACGACGTCCCGGCCTTGTAGCCGACGCCGCGCACCGTGACGATGATCTGCGGGTTCTCGGGGTCGTGCTCGACCTTCGACCGCAACCGCTGCACGTGGACGTTGACCAGCCGGGTGTCGGCCGAGTGGCGGTAGCCCCAGACCTGCTCGAGCAGGACCTCGCGGGTGAACACCTGCCACGGCTTGCGCGCCAGGCACAGCAGCAGGTCGAACTCCAGCGGCGTCAGGTTGACCGGAGCCCCGTTGCGCATGACGGAGTGACCGGCCACGTCGATGCTGAGGTCGCCGATGGTGAGCGCCTCGTGGGTCGGCGCGTCGAGGCGGCGTACCCGCGCCCGGATCCGCGCCACCAGCTCCTTGGGCTTGAACGGCTTGACGACGTAGTCGTCCGCGCCGGACTCGAGGCCGACGACGACGTCGACGGTGTCGCTCTTGGCGGTCAGCATCACGATGGGGACGCCGGACTCCTCGCGGATCTCCTTGCAGACGTCGATGCCGTCCTTGCCGGGCAGCATCAGGTCGAGCAGCACCAGGTCGGGCCGGAACTCACGGAACGCGTCCATGGCCTCGTCGCCGCGCGCGCACAGCCGCGACTCGAAGCCCTCCTGGCGCAGGACGATGCTGAGCATCTCGGCCAACGACGCGTCGTCGTCGACGACGAGGACGCGTCCCTTCGACGCCAGCTCAGCAGTCATGTCGGCAAGTATGAGTCATGGGGTGCAACAAACCCGAAGTATCGACGCGCAACCCCAGCTGCGCCGACAGCGGCGCGTGACCACAGACAGAGCCGAGCAGGCGGAAGTTGAACGGAGGAGCGCTAGCGGGGGAAGGTCAACTTGCGCCGGCTCGGCGAGGTGTCCACGGTCAGCAAGCCGGGAGACGACCGACCGGGAAGCGGTTTTGTCTGAACCGCAACCCTCAGTAGCGGTACTGCTCGGGCTTGTAGGGGCCGGAGACCGGGCACGCCGAGGTACGACGCCTGGTCGGCGGTGAGCTCGGTGAGCTCGACGCCGAGCGAGCCGAGGTGCAGGCGGGCGACCTCCTCGTCGAGGTGCTTGGGCAGCACGTAGACGCCGACCGGGTAGTCCTCGAGCTTGGTGAACAGCTCGATCTGGGCGAGCACCTGGTTGGTGAAGGAGTTGGACATCACGAAGCTCGGGTGACCGGTCGCGTTGCCGAGGTTCATCAGCCGGCCCTCGGACAGCACGATGACGGCGTTGCCGGCAGGGAATGTGAACAGGTCGACCTGCGGCTTGACGGTCTTGCGGGTCACGCCCGTCCAGGCCTCGAGGCCGGCCATGTCGATCTCGTTGTCGAAGTGGCCGATGTTGCCGATGATCGCGTTGTGCTTCATCCGGCTCATCTGGTCGGCGGTGACGACGTCCTTGTTGCCGGTGGCCGTGATGATGATGTCGGCGGTCGGGAGCACCGACTCCAGGGCGCTGACCTGGTAGCCGTCCATGGCCGCCTGCAGCGCGCAGATGGGGTCGATCTCGGTGATGACCACGCGCGCGCCCTGGCCGCGCAGCGACTCGGCGCAGCCCTTGCCGACGTCGCCGTAGCCGCAGACGACGGCGACCTTGCCGCCGATGAGCACGTCGGTGGCGCGGTTGAGGCCGTCGATGAGCGAGTGGCGGCAGCCGTACCTGTTGTCGAACTTCGACTTGGTCACCGAGTCGTTGACGTTGATGGCGGGGAAGAGCAGCGAGCCTTCCTTCATCATCTCGTAGAGCCGGTGGACACCGGTCGTGGTCTCCTCGGTGACGCCCTTGATCTCGCCGGCGATCTGGGTCCAGCGGTCGCCGCTCTCGGCCAGCGACGTCTTCAGGACCTCGAAGATGATCCGCTGCTCGGTGCTGGTGGCGGTGGCCGGGTCGGGTGCGACGCCGGTCTTCTCGGCCTCGACTCCGAGGTGGACGAGCAGGGTGGCGTCGCCACCGTCGTCGAGGATCATGTTCGGATGGCGCGGGGCGCCATCCTCACGTGTTCCCCAACGGAGAATCTGCTGGGTGCACCACCAGTACTCCTCCAGCGTCTCGCCCTTCCAGGCGAAGACGGGAACGCCGGCGGGCGCCTCGACGGTGCCGTTCGGGCCGACGGCGACCGCGGCGGCGGCGTGGTCCTGGGTGGAGAAGATGTTGCAGGAGGCCCAGCGCACCTCGGCGCCGAGCGCGACCAGCGTCTCGATCAGTACGGCGGTCTGGATCGTCATGTGGAGCGAGCCCGCGATGCGCGCGCCGGCCAGGGGCTTGGAGTCGCCGTAGCGCTCGCGCATGGCCATCAGACCCGGCATCTCGTGCTCGGCGAGCTGGATCTCGGTGCGGCCGAAGTCGGCCAGGGTGATGTCGGCGACCTTGTAGTCCATGAACAGTCCTCGAGTTCGTCCGGGAACCCCGTCCTGGCCCCGGTGAATTCAGGTTAGACCGGGGCATCGCCGCGTGCAGAATCCTCGACGACGGCCCACGAACGCAGTGCCACGAGCACGACGACCCCCGCGAGCACGGTCAACGCGGCAGCCAGATCCAGGGCGGCCAGCAGCCCCACGAGCTCGGCCAGCACACCGCCGACGACCGCGCCGAGCAGGCTCGCCAGCCACACCGTGGCCTGCAGCGTGCCGAACACCCGGCCGCGGTACGCCGCCGGAACCCGCTCCTGCGCAAGGGCCTCCACCCCTACGGACGAGGCCACCGCGAAGAGGCCCTGCACCAGGCTGATCGCCACGGCGACCGTGACGACGGGGAGGTTGAACCGCACGAACAGCAACGCACCGGCCACGATGCTCGCCCACCGGTCAGCAGCTGCGGTGACAGGCGCGCGCCCACCGCCCCGAGACCAGGGCCGACGTGCCCGAGACTGCGTGCGCCGTCATCAGGGTCGCGTAGATGCCGGTCGGCGCCGAGTACGTCGTGCACCCAGGCCGCCGAGAGGGGGTCGAACATCGTTCCGCCGAAGGTCATCAGCGCGAACACCAGGAACAGGACGGCGACGGTGCGGTCGTCGCGGCCAGCCCGGCCGCCCACTCGACGCCGAAGGCCGCCAGGCGCCGTGCTGTCGGTCGGTCTCGGGGCCGGGTCGTCGGCGTGCGCACAGCCCCATCAGCGCGGCGGCGACCACGAACGTCAACGCGTCGGCCAGCACCACCGCGCGCAGGTCGACGGCGGCGAAGAGCAGGGAGACACGCCCTTAGTGCGCCTTCTTGCCCGGCCCGAACGGAAGGACGTGCATCACGACGACCACGATCGCGCCCACGGCGAGCCCGATGACCGCCGAGGCGAGCGTGTTCACCAGCCAGCCGACCACGGCGCCGAGGGCACCGGCGGCATCGTGGACGGCCTCCTCGAGGTGGTGCACGAACTCGTACGGCGCGTGCCAGCCCAGGTCGTCGGTGCCGACGAGCAGGATGTGGCCACCCACCCAGAGCATCGCGGCCGTGCCGACGACCGAGATGACGGCGAGCAGCCCCGGCATCGCCTTGACCAGCGCCTGCCCGACGCGCTGGGAGGCGGCGGACTTGCGCAGGGCCAGGCGGAGCCCGACGTCGTCCATCTTCACGATGGCCGCGACCACGCCGTAGACGAGGATCGTGATGGCGACCGCGACGACGGCCAGGATGGCGGCCCTGGCCAGGAAGGCCTCGTCGGCGACCTCGTTGAGCGCGATGACCATGATCTCGGTGGAGAGGATGAAGTCGGTGCGGATGGCGCCCGTGACCATCGACTTCTCCTGCTCGGGGCCGATCTCGCTCGCCAGGTGGCTCTCGTCGTCGCCATGTGGCCCGTGGTGGGCTCCGCCGAGCCGCTCCCAGACCTTCTCGGCGCCCTCGTAGCAGAGGTAGGTGCCGCCGCACATCAGCAGCGGGGTGAGCAGCCAGGGCAGGAACTGGCTGAGCAGCAGCGCCGCCGGGAGGATGAAGAGCAGCTTGTTGCGCAGCGAGCCGATCGCGATCTTCTTGATGATCGGCAGCTCGCGCTCGGCGGCCACCCCCGCGACGTACTGCGGCGTCACGGCGGTGTCGTCGACCACCACGCCTGCCGCCTTGGCGCTCGCCTTGGCAGCTGCGGCGCCCACGTCGTCGATCGACGCGGCAGCCATGCGGGCGAGCACGGCGACGTCGTCGAGGAGGGCGAAGAAGCCGGCACTCACGCGGGCGAGCCTAGACGACGCGCCAGACTGAGCCGAGCAGGCGCAAGTTCACCGGAGGAGCGCAGCGGGGGAAGGTGAACTTGCGACTGCTCGGCGAGGTGCTCAGCCCTGGTGGTTCAGGGCGAACTGGACGTTCCCGGCGGGGTCGAGCCCGGCGTCGAGCACTTTGTCGTCGAGCTGCTCGGCGGACGGCTGGTCGAGATAGACGGTGGCACCGTCCTGCTCGACGGTCGCGTCGCCGGGCTGGGGGCCCTCAGCGGCGCTGATGGCGAAGGCCGGGCCTTGCCCATCGGGGCCGTGCCCGTCCAGCTGGGGCAGGGCCTCCGCGGTGATGCGGAGCCCGCCCAGGTCACCGGCTCCGGTCTGCTCGGTGATGTCGCGGACGATCGTGCTGGCGTTCTCGGTGAGGGTGAGCATGGCTCTCCTTCCGATGGCGGTCAGGACTCCTCCACCGTCGCAAGCCAGACGTGCCGATGCAAACCCCGGGCGTGTCGGACGTCGGCGTGTCAGGGTTCCGCACATGCGCTGGCGGCGGACAGGCCCGACGGTGGGGTTGTTCCTCATCGGCCTCGCGCTGGTGGCGGCGGGGGTCGTCGTCGGGCTGGCCGACGGGTCGCTGCCCGGGTCCGAGCAGCTGGCCGACGCGCTGCCGGCAGCCGGGCTGGCCGTGATGGCCTGCGCCGCCGCCCTGGTCGCGACCGGCCGCACGCCTGCGTTCGACGAGATGCGCGGGCTGGCCTGGGTCTTCCTGGTCCTGATCTTCGTCGGCCCGCTCCTGGCATCGGTGTTCAGTCCCGAGCTGATGGTCGATCCGCTCGTGCTGGGCGTTCTCCTCGTCACCGGCCTGTCGGTGGCCGTCGTGCTCGCCACCACACCGTCACCGCGCCGCCCCGAGGCGCGGCCCGCGACGACCGCCTTCGGAGTCATCCTGACGATCGGCGTCGTCCTGGTCGCCATCTCCGCCCTTCTCTGCGTCCTGGCCGGCCAGGTCTCGGTGCTGTGGCTGCCCGCCGTGGTCCTCGGCGTCGCCGCCGCCGCGTTCCTGGCCGCGCCGACCGCCCTGCTGGCGGCGGGCCGCGTCGGAGCCTTGCCGGTGGTCCGGGTGCTGGCGACGGCGTACCTCGTCGCGGTCTACCTGGCGCCCTTCGTCGTGTCGCGCCTGCTCGCGAGCAGGTCGTTCGACGGGCTCGCGATCTGGTTGCTCAACCTGCTGGTCGTGGCGTCCGTGCTGTTCATCGGTGCCGTGGTCGTGACCACCCTGGCCTACGACTCCGCGCTCCGGCGCCGGCGACCCAGGAAGGGCGCAGTCAGTCGGTGACGAGCCCCATCCGGAGGTACTCCGCGGTGTAGGTGCCGCCCAGCAGCAGCGAGGCATAGCGGGCGACCTCGGTGCTCGCGCCGTCGGTGGCGATGGTCTCGACGCGGATGCCGCGTTCGGTGGCGGCCGCCTGGAGCCGGCCGCGCGACTCGCGGGCCAGCGGGTCGTCGGACCCGTCGTCGAGCACGAGCAGCACCGGCCGACGCTCCGGCGGGTCGTCGGAGACGATGCCGTTCGAGTAGGGGTCGTCGAACACGTTGCGCCGCGGGGTCGCCTCGAGCACCGGGAGCACCTGGTCGACGTCGCCGGCCAGCGCCGTCCGGCCGCTGGCGCGACGCAGCGACTCCGCGACCCGGCGGGCGGCTCGGGCGGCCAGCACGGACCCGCCCCACACGACCGGGTTGGCGTCGGCCAGCGCGATGGCGACCATCTTGGCGGGGTTGACCGCAAGGTCACGGTGCGGTGAGCACTCGGTGGCGACGGTGTCGAGGGCAGCGGCGACCTCGTCGGGGTCGCTGCGCGGTCCGAGGTCGACGCGGTCGAGGTAGTCGAGCATCACCACGGCCGTGGCCAGCTGGTCACCGGTCGTGCTGGGCAGCACGGTCGAGTAGCGGCCGGCCGCATGGTCGGCGACCAGCGAACGCGGCGGCGCAGCGACCACGACCTGGCAGCCGCGGCGTACGGCCTCGGCGACCGCCGACGCCGCGCCGGCGTCGCCGCCGATGGGCGCGAGCACGATCACCAGGTCGAGACCCCCGACCCAGCCCGGCAGCGCCGGACCGGGCCAGGCCACGAAGGGCACCGGGCACCAGGGCTCGAGCACGGCACGGAGCAACCGCGAGTCGGGTCCCCCGGCCAGCACGGCACGGGGACGTACGCCGTCGACCCCGCGAGCGACTGCCTCGGCTATCGCCTCGGCCGCGTCACCGGCCTCGCGGCGAACCCGGGCGCCCGACTCGGCGAGCCGGCGCAGCATCGTGTCGGCTGCGGCCAGGACGCGGTCATCGTCGAGGCGGGACTCGTCGAACCAGGTAGCCATCGGACTCCTCGCCGCCCCTCAGTCGGGACGGCGTGCCTCGTCGACGAGCAGCACCGGGATGTCGTCGCGGACGGGATAGACCAGCCCGCACCCCCGGCACGCCAACGTGTCGTCGCCGGGATCGAGCTCGGCGCGGCACTCAGGGCACCGCAGGATCTCCAGCAGGGCGGGGTCGATGTTCATGCGTCACTCCTGATCAGCCTGAGCAGCTCGTCGCGGGTCTGTTCCATCGTGGTCTGGTCGATGCCCTCGGCGTTGAGCCGGAGCAGGGGCTCGGTGTTGGACGGCCGCACGTTGAAGCCCCAGCCGGCGTGCGTGCCGCTCAGCCCGTCCAGCTCGTCGAGCTCGACGTCCGCGCGGTCCGCGAAGCGGGACCGGATCCGGGCCAGGACGACGTCGGCGTCGGCGACCTCGCTGTTGATCTCGCCGCTGGCGGTGTAGCGGTCGAAGTCGCCCATCAACGCCGACAGCGGCCGGTCGGTCGCGGCCAGCGCCCCGAGGACGTGCAGGGCTGCGAGCATGCCGGAGTCGGCGCGCCAGAAGTCGCGGAAGTAGAAGTGGCCCGAGTGCTCGCCACCGAAGATGGCGTTCGTCTCCGCCATCCGCGCCTTGATACCGGAGTGCCCGACCTTCGTCCGGACCGGGGTCCCGCCGTGCTCGCGGACGATCTCGGGCACCGAGCGGCTCGTGATGAGGTTGTGGATGATCGTCGCGCCCGGCTCCTTCACCAGCTCGCGCGTGGCGATCAGGGCCGTGACGGCGGACGGCGAGACGACCGCGCCGGTCTCGTCGACCAGGAAGCACCGGTCGGCGTCGCCGTCGAAGGCCAGGCCGGCATCGGCGCCCTCGGCCACCACCCGGGCCCGGAGGTCGACCAGGGTGGACTCGTCGAGCGGGTTCGCGTCGTGGTTCGGGAAGGTGCCGTCGAGCTCGAAGTAGAGCGGGACCAGGTCGATCACGTCGTCCACACGACCGAGCACGGCGGGGGCCGTCAGGCCCGCCATCGCGTTGCCCGCGTCGGCGACGACCTTCAGGCGGCGGCCGGTGACCGGCGCGAGGCTGAGCAGGTGGGCGGCGTACGCCTCGAGCACGTCCTGCTCCACGATCGTGCCCGGGTGGGCAGCGACCTGGTCGGCAGCGCCCCCGACCAGGTCGCGGATCTCGGCGAGGCCGGTGTCCAGGCCGACCGGACGGGCGTAGGAGCGACACAGCTTGATGCCGTTGTAGGCCGCCGGGTTGTGGCTGGCCGTGAACATCGCGCCCGCCAGACCGAGGAAGCCGGACGCGAAGTAGAGCTGGTCGGTCGAGGCGAGACCGATCATGGTGACGTCGGCCCCTGCTGCGGCCGCCCCCTCGGCGAACGCGCCCGCCAGGCCCGGCGAGGAGGGCCGCATGTCGTGGCCCACGACCACGGCCGGCGACCCGGTGACCCGCACGAAGGCCGCTCCCACCCGTCGGGCCAGCTCCTCGTCGATCTGGTCGGGGACCGTGCCGCGGACGTCGTAGGCCTTGAAGACCGCGGCCAGGTTGGCCGCCTCGACGGCGGTGGTGGAGGGCACGACGTCAGGCTAGTCGTCGTCAGTCGGAGCTCAGCACCCGCAGGTGACCACGCCGGGCGGTCTCGCGTCCGGTCTCCTGGACGTACGGCACCGGCTCGGGGGCCGGACGCGCGGCCTCGCGGACTGCGTCGGCGAGCGCGAGCAGGTCGTCCTGGCTGGGTCGGCCGGCAGCTGGGTCCGGTGCGAGGCGCAGCACGTCCCAGCCACGGGGGGCCGAGAGCCGCTCGCCGTGCTCGGCGCACAGGTCGTAGGCGTGGGGCTCGGCGTACAGGGACATGGGGCCGAGGACGGCCGTCTGGTCGGCGTACACGTAGGTGAGCGTCCACACGGCCACGCGATCGCAGGCGGTGCGCGAACAGCGACGGGACGGGCTCACGGCGCCGACGGTACCGGCCAGTGCGCCACGCTCCCGTCAGGCACGCGGACGCCTGGCGTCGGGACTACCCTGCAGCCCATGGACCGCCCTCCCCGTCGCCGGGTCCGCGACCGGCGTGGCCGCGGGCTGCGCGGTCCGGAGGTGCTCCCGCTCGAGCCCGGCCGCAGTGCCCGACCCACCCCGCGGGAGCGCTTCGACGAGCTGGCGCTGCGCATCGTCTCGGAGATCGACGAGCGCTGGCAGGACCGGCTCGGACTGCTGGAGTACGCCGTCGAGGACGCCCCCCAGGTGCCCGACGACTGGCACCCCGACACCGTGCCGCTGTCCTCGCTGATCCGCGGCTCGGGCACCCGCTCCACCCGGTTGGTCCTCTTCCGCCGCCCGATCGAGCACCGCAGCGAGAATCGCGCCGAGCTCGAGGCCATGGTGCTGACGGTCGTGGTCGAGCAGGTCGCCGAGCTCCTCGGCATCCCCGCGGAAGACGTCGACCCCCGCTACGAACGGCCCTGACCTGCTACGGCAGCGTCGGACTCACGGCGGGCACGAGGGCGCTGGCCACGACCCGGGTCAGCGGCATGACGACCGACCCCTGGGGTGAGGCGAGCAGCACCGAGGCGACGGCCGGCGTGCGCTCGAGCTCGACGGCGACGTACGCCGCGGCGTCGGGCAGGTCGACCACCACGCCACGGTCCGGGCCGATCTCCACCCGCTCCGACGTCAGCTCGCGACCGCCGGCAGCCCGGCTGACCACGGTTGCGACGCCTGGCCGGGTGGCGCCGGCGAGCTGGAGCTGGTGCGGACCGGTCGGGACGATCGCCGCCCCGGTCGCCTCGAGAACCGGCGCGTTCGCCGCGACGGCCAGGTCGCCGCCCACGAAGGACTGCAGGCTGGCCACCACCGGGTGGGTGGACTCGAAGAAGATCCCGAGCGCGCCCGCGCGCACCTCGGGCGCGAGCACGGCGTCGAGTGAGATCGAGCGCACCGACTGGGGCGGCACGTTGATCTCGCCGAGCCCCTCGGGCACGAATGTGCTCTCGGGACTCACCACGCGCACGTCGACCCGCGCCTCGGAGTCACCACCGTTGACCAGGGTGAGCCGGCGGGTCCCGTCCCCGCGCGGGAGCCCGAGCATGGTGCCGGTGCTGACCTGCCCGGCCTGCGGCGCGATCCAGTCGGTCGCGCTGGGACCTGTGCCGAGCTGGTCGACGGTGTCGCGGACGTTGCTGGTCAGCCGGCCGCGGGAGACCAGCACGTGCAGGCCGAGCTCGGTACGACGCGGCGTGACCGCGGCCAGGTCGAGCTCGACGCTGCTGCGACCCGGCACCCGGATGCCGCGCAGGTCGGGCACGTCCAGAGGTCCGCTCGGAGCGTAGAGCGTGAGGTCGGCGATGGCGGGGCCGGGATCGGGGTTGACCAGCTCGACCACCGAGGAATGCCCTGGCCGGGCGCCCACGCCCGCGAACCAGGCATCGGGTTGGGGCTCGGCACACGCGGCGGCCGCCGACGCGGAGCCCCGAGCGGCCAGCAGGCCGGGCGCCCAGTCGTCCTCGCCGGTCACGACGGCAGCGCCCTCGACCTCGACGGAGGTCAGCTCACCGGCGCTGACCAGCAGTGGGCTCGGGGCGCCGCCGAGGGTGTCGACCGACACCTCGCCGTCCCCCGTCGCGAGAGTGGAGCCGACGGCGATGGCCGCGGTGGCCCCGTCGAGGCTGCTCGGGCAGCCCAGGGTGAGACGGGTCAGTGCCGTGGTCTCGGGCGGCGTGTCGGGAACGGTCGGGGCCTCGGTGCTCACGAGCATCGCCGCGCCCAGTGTCGCCAGCGGGAGCAGCACGGCCAGCACCACCGCGGGGCCGAGCCGGCGACGAGATGCCGCGACGGCGGCCGCGCGGCGGCCGGCTGGCTGGTGGTCACTCATCGGCCACGTCTCCGTTGCGACGGGTCCTCCGTTGCGGCCGGACCGACGGGGCGGCCAGCACCAGCACGACCACGATGGCGATCCCCTGGACCACGAGGAGCACGACGCGCAGCCACGACGTCGGGCCGTCGAGCGCGTCCTCGGCGAGCGGGACGTCGACCCGCCAGGCCCGCGTCGAGCGGTCCTCCGCACTCGCCTGGACCAGGCCCACCGAGGCGTCGAGCCGGGCGGCCACCCGCCCGTCGGCCGGGGCGGGCAGGACGACGTACTCGATGCCGCGCGCGGCCAGCTCGTCGACGGCTTCGGGGGTGGGCCGCGCGACGAGCTCGCGCAGGTTCTCGGTGAAGGCGACGTCCTCGTCGGTGAGCGCGAGGATCTCGTCGTCGCCGACGGTGTCGCCGTCGCCGCGACGGACGACGTAGCGCAGGCCGGTCTCGACGTCGCCGCGGACGATCAGGATGCCGTGCTCGGGGCCGAGCTGGGAGCTCTGGTTCATGTACGCCGGGATGTCCGACTGCTCGTCGGCGCTCAGGTCGCCGTGGCCGCCGGCGGCGAACCAGATCGCGCCCGCGGTCGGCACCGCCAGGGCGATCACCGCCGGGACGATCGCCAGGCGACGTCGCCAGGCCGACTCCGCGAGGCGGAGGTGCTGGAGGAGGGCCAGGGCCCCGACACAGCCGGCGACGATCAGGGCACCGGCCACGACCGGCACCATCGCGGCGGCGCCTGGCCGGACCGCGCCGCCGATCACCTCGACGGTCGGGGCACTGACCAGGGCGCCGACCAGGCAGGCGGTCAGGGCGACCGCCCAGCAGACGAGCGCTGCGACCCTGGAGACGCGCGGCACCAGTGCGAGCAGCGCCGCGGCCACGACCGGCCAGGCCAGCCAGGCCGGGGCGCCCAGCGTGTCAAGACGCCCGAGCACCAGGTCGAGGGATCCGGAGACCGCGGCAGGCAGCCGGCCGGGGTCGAGCAACAGCCCACCCACGCGACCCTGCAGCAGCAGCGGCAGCCACCAGGGAGCCAGCAGCACCGGCACCACGCCCAGCGCGACCAGCGGCGGCAGCGACACCGAGCGGTCCGCGACCAGGTCACGGGCGAAGCGGACCGCGAGGGCGAGCACGCCCAGGACGAGCACGACGAAGAGCGGGTAGACCGCGGGTCCGCAGGCGGTCGCCACGGCCAGCAGCAGCCCGGTGCGCCACGCTGCCCGCCAGCGCCGGTCCGCCTCCGGGTCGCCGAACCCGAACGTGGCGTGCACCAGCCAGGGCAGCACCGCCGCGAGCAGCACGAGCCCGAGTCGACCGTCGCCCCAGGCGCCGCTGACGCCCGCGACGAGCGCGTAGGTGGCCGCGCCGGCAGCGACCAGCCACGTCGGCATGCCGGCCGGGTCGAGGAGACGTCCCACGAGGCGCACCAGGCGCCAGGCGCCCCACAGTGCGAGCGGTGCGGCGAGCACGAGGACGACGCTCACCGCGGCCGCCGGACTGCCGCCGAGCAGGCTGGCCAGGAGCGAGAGCGGGAGCAGGTAGGCCGGCGCCGGCACGTCGGAGCCGAGCGCGAGCGGATGCCAGCTCTCGAGGTAGAGCCCCCACCAGTCCGACGCGGACGCAGGCGCCGGCGAGAGGGCGCCCCCCGAGACCGTCCCCCACGCCTGCCGGGTGCCGGCCAGCACGGCCACCACGAAGAGCGTGAGGGCCAGCGCCACGGGGTTGGTGAGGAAGCGGGTGAGCAGCCCCGTGTCGGGCGCGAGCAGGTCGTCGTCCTCGTCGCCCTCGCCGGTCCGGCGCTCGACCTGGTGGGTCCTGGCCGCGGAGTGCGCGGGGCCGGCGGCGGCCTCGGCGGCCGCCTGGGCGAGGGCCGCGGCGCGGCGGCGCTCGGCCACGTCGGCCGCCTGGTTGGTCAGGGCGGCGGCGAGATCACTGACGAAGTCGAGGCCGTGCCGGTAGGGAACCCACCAGGGTGAGAGCAGCGCCGCGGCGCCGTCGGGATCGGTCCGCAGCCGCCGCCGCTCACGACGTGCCGCGAGCAGCTGCCGCGGGCGCGAGTACACCGACAGCAGTGCAGCCAGCTCGTCGAGAGCCTCGCCGACGGAGCGGACCAGCAGGAAGCCGATCATCCGCACCAGCGTCCCGCCCGCGAGCCGCAGCAGCCGCCACGGCAGCGACCGCGCGCGGCCGTTGACCAGCAGCGTCCACAGGGCCGCCCGGCGCTCCTGGTAGTGCGTGTGCCGCCCGGTCAGCGGCGTACGCCGGCTCCCACGGTGGGCCGCCTCGGCGTGGAACACCACGGCTTGCGGCACCACGACGGTGCGGTGACCGGCGGCCGCGGCGCGCCAGCCGAAGTCCAGGTCGTTGCCGAAGATCGGCAGGTGCCGGTCGAAACCGCCGAGCTCAACGCAGGAGGTCGCGGCGGACGAGCATGCCGGCGGTGTTGACGGCCAGCACGCGGCGTACCTCGTCGTGCTGGCCCTGGTCGTACTCGCTGCGCTCGAGACCGGTCTCGCGACGACCCGTGCCGGAGATGGTGACGCCCACCTCCAGGAGCCGCCGCAGCGAGGGCCACTCGCGCAGCTTGGGGCCGAGAACGGCCGCCCCCGGATCCGCCTCGGCAGCGGCCAGCAGCTCGGCCAGCGCCGTCGGTGCCGGGGTGCTGTCGTCGTGGAGCAGCCAGATCCACTCCGGCTGCCGGTCGTGGTCGTCGAGAAGGGCCAGCCCGAGGTCGACCGCCTCGCCGAAGGACGTCTGCCGTCCCGCGGTGGCGAGGTGGTCGGCGCCCAGTGCCTCGGTCAGGAGGGCCGGGCTCTCGTCCTTGCTGCCGGTGTCGACGGCGAGGACGAGGTCGGGGCGGTGCGTCTGGCCCGCGAGACCCTCGAGGACCGTGGGCAGCCACCGGCCGCCGGCGTGGCTGACGAGCAGTGCGACGACCGAGCCTGGGGAAGACGGCGGGCTCGACACCCCGAGAGGCTATCCACGCCCCGGGGGGTCAACGCCAATCGCTAGACCGCGCGCTTCTTCAGCTTGCGACGCTCGCGCTCTGACAGACCTCCCCAGATGCCGAAGCGCTCGTCGTTCATCAACGCGTACTCCAAGCAGTCGTTGCGCACGTCGCACGTGAGGCAGACCTTCTTGGCCTCCCGGGTCGACCCTCCCTTCTCGGGGAAGAACGCCTCCGGGTCCGTCTGTGCGCACAATGCGCGGTCCTGCCAGCCCGCCTCTTCGGCGTCCGGCTCGAGAAGAAACAGTTCCCTCACGGCTTCGCCCTTTCGACCCTGTGTCCCGTCTGCCACAACCAGTCCGGCTGTGCGAAGAACACTATGGGAATTACATGCCTGTCGTACACCGAAAGTCAAGATCGGATGTGCTAGGGGCTCGCTGGTGGGGGAGGTCGTCCAGACCAGCTCTCGCCCCGTCGAGAGCCGCCGCGACAGGGCTGGCCCATGATGAGCCCCATGACGAGCACTCCCCCGAGACGACTCACGGTCCTCTCCGGTGGCGTCGGCGGGGCCCGCTTCCTCCAGGGACTCCTGCACGCGCAGACCCTCCCTGGCGGCACCGGACCGCTCGACATCACCGTCGTCGCCAACACCGCTGACGACCTGTGGCTGCACGGGCTCAAGATCTGTCCCGACCTCGACACCGTCATGTACACCTTGGGCGACGGCATCGACCACGACCGCGGGTGGGGCCGCCGGGACGAGACGTGGAGCGTGAAGGAGGAGCTGGCGGCGTACGGCGCCGAGGCGCCGTGGTTCGGTCTCGGCGACCGCGACATCGCCACCCACCTGATGCGCACGCGCATGCTCGAGGCGGGCTACCCGTTGTCCCAGGTCACCGAGGCGCTGTGCGCACGCTGGCTTGCTCCCGTGTTCGGGCGAGCCCTCCGACTGCTGCCGATGAGCGACGACCGGGTGGAGACGCACGTGGCGATCGCCGACGCCGAGTCGCCGAGCGGCACCCGGGTCGTGCACTTCCAGGAGTACTGGGTGCGCCTGCACGCCGAGGTGCCAGCCGAGACCGTCGTCGTGGTCGGGCTCGACGCGTCGACGCCGGCGCCGGGGGTGCTGGAGGCCATCGCCGAGGCCGACGTGGTCGTCGTACCGCCGTCCAACCCCGTGGTCTCCGTCGGCACGATCCTCGGGGTGCCCGGCATCCGCGAGGCGCTGCGGACGACGGCCGCGCCGGTCGTGGGGCTCTCCCCCATCGTCGGCGGCACCCACGTACGCGGCATGGCGCACCAGCTGTTGACCTCCATCGGGGTCGAGGTCTCGGCGGCCGGAGTCGCCGAGCACTACGGCGCGCGCTCGCGCGACGGCGTCCTCGACGGCTGGCTCGTCGACACCGTCGACGCCGGCCTGGTGTCCCGGGTCGAGGACGCCGGCCTGAGGTGTCGCGCCGTGCCGCTGATGATGACCGATCCCGACGCCACCGCCGCGATGGCCGTCGCCGCCCTGGACCTGGTGTCGTGACGATCACCGTCCACGCGCCCGACGGCGTCCCCGAGGTGCGGCCCGGCGACGACCTCGCGGCGCTCCTGCTGAGCTCGCTCGGCCCGAGCTGGACCCTCGCGGACGGCGACGTGGTCGCGGTGACCAGCAAGGTGGTGAGCAAGGCCGAGGGCCGGCTCCGGGAAGGCGACCGCCATGGCGCCCTGCTCGAGGAGACCGTCCGGATCGTCGCCCGGCGGGCTGAGACGGTGATCGTCCGCAACCGCCTCGGCCTCACCATGGCGGCGGCGGGCGTCGACGCGTCCAACGTTCCTTCGGGCCACATCGTGCTCCTGCCCGTCGACCCCGACGACTCCGCCCGCACACTCCGCGCCGCCCTGCTCGAGCGGGCCGGCGCCAACGTCGCGGTGGTCGTCACCGACACCTCCGGCCGCGCCTGGCGCGAGGGCCAGACCGACATCGCCGTCGGGGCCGCCGGCCTCGTCGTCCTGGACGACCACCGAGGGCGCGTCGACCCGCACGGCCACGCCCTGGCCGTCACCGCCCCCGCCGTCGCCGACGAGGTCGCAGGAGCCGCCGAGCTGGCCCAGGGAAAGCTCGCGGGACGCCCGTTCGCGGTGCTCCGCGGCCTGCAGCGCTTCGTGCTCCCCACCGGGGACGACGGCCCGGGCGCGGGCGCCCTGGTGCGGGGCGAGGCGGGCGACCTCTTCGGGTACGGCGCGCGCGAGGCCGTCGTCCAAGCGGTTCTCGGCGACCCTGCGTCGCTCGCCGGCTTCGGTGCGGCGGCGACCGCCGACGAGCTCGCCGGTCACCTCGAAGCGGCGTTCCCCGGCCTGCGAGTCGACGTCGGGCCGGGCGAGACCGGCTTTGGCGAGATCGGCGTCCACGACGACGACCCACGGGTGGCGGTGGTGGCGCACGCCTGCGGCTGGGAGCGCGTCCCCGGCACGGATCTCGACGTCGGTCATCGGTGGCGACCAGTCGTTCCGTAGACTACGCCGTTGTCCCGGCGCGCCCGGGCTCCCCTGCCTCCCATCCCTGACCCCGAGGACATCGCGTCGTGGCCAAGAGCTCCCGAACAGAGAAGACCGAGCGCCAAGCCAAGGTCGACAAGATGCTGGCCCAGCAGAAGTCGGCCGAGCGTTCCCGCGGCTACAAGATCGTCGGGGTCTGCGTGGTCGTCGCGCTGCTGATCATCGGCGCCGCGGCGTACCGGCCCATCAAGGACTGGTGGGACCTGCGCTCCTTCAACGACATCGACCTCAGCGAGATCGGTGCTCCCGCCTCCGTCTGCGAGAAGATCACCACCGCGCCCGCCGAGGGCAGCCAGGACCACGTGCCGGCCGGCACGCCCCTCGACATCACCGGCAACCCGCCCGCCTTCGGTCAGCACTTCGACACGTGGGAGCCGATGGACCGCAAGTTCTACTCCACGTCCGACCGTCCCGACCTCGGCTTCCTGATCCACAACCTCGAGCACGGCTTCACGATCCTCTGGTACGACGAGACCGCGGCCGGCGACAACGCGATGATGGACGAGATCAAGGCCATCGCCCAGAAGTACAAGGGCACCGACAACCTGCGGCTGAAGTTCAAGGCGGTGCCGTGGCTCGAGGACGACGGCGACGCGTTCCCCGACGGCCAGCACATCGCCTTCACGCACTGGTCCGTCGGCGGCACCGGTGACGACGCCACCGGCGAGCAGGTCGGCGTGACGCAGTACTGCTCCGCTCCCTCCGGCGCTGCCCTCCAGCAGTTCATGCTCGACTACCCGTACATGGACTCGCCCGAGCCCGACGCCGTGTAGGTCCCGGCCGATGTCAAAGTCCCCGGCCCGCCGGGGACTTTGACGCTTCCCACGGATCACGATGGCCGAGAAGCGCCAAAGCTCCCGGCCCGCCGGGGACTTTGACCGCGGCCCGCGACGCCTCAGGTGAGCTCGGGCGCCGACTCGGCCAGCTCCTCGACGATGCGCTTCACGTCCTGGGCGCGGGACTTGGTCGTGACGAGGACGGCGTCGCCGGTGTCGACGACGACGACGTCGTCGAGGCCGACGACCGCGACCACGCGACCGCCGAGCGCGGCGACGAGGCCGGTGCTGTCGACCGAGTGCACGAGCGCCGCGTCGCCGAGGACCGACGGACCGCCATCGGCATCGGCAGGGACCAGCGGCGCCAGCGAGGCGAAGTCGCCGATGTCGTCCCAGCCGAACGTGCCGGGCACCACCGCCACCCGGCCGGCAGCGGCGGCGGGCTCGGCGACGGCGTGGTCGATCGCGATCCGCGGCAGCGTCGGCCACACCTCCTCCAGCGTGTCCGGCTCGGCGGCCAGCGCACGCAAGGAGGCGGCGAACTCCGGGTGCTCCGCCGCGAGCAGGTCGAGCAGCACCGTGGGCCGGCAGACGAACATGCCGGCGTTCCAGCGGTAGCGACCCGAGGCGACGTACTGCTGCGCCACCTCGGCGGCCGGCTTCTCCACGAACTCCTCGGCGGCGAAGGCGCCGTCGTGGCCGGGCAGCGGCTCGCCGAGCCGGATGTAGCCGAAGCCGGTCGCTGCATGGGTCGGCTCGATGCCGATCGTCACGAGCAGTCCGTCGCGGGCCACGGCGGTCGCCACACGGACCCGGTCGCGGAACGTGTCGGGGTCGGTGACGACATGGTCGGCGGCGAAGGAGCCCATGACCGCCTCGGGGTCCTCGCGCTCCAGCAGGGCTGCCGCCAGGCCGATCGCGGCCATCGAGTCTCGGGGCGACGGCTCGGCGAGCACCCGGCCCGGGTCGAGCTCGGGCAGCTGGGCCAGCACGGCCTCTCGGTGCGCCCGGCCGGTGACGACGAGGAAGCGCTCACCTGCCAGCGGCTCCAGCCGGTCGAGAGTGGCCTGGATCATCGTCCGCCCCGTGCCGGTCAGGTCGTGGAGGAACTTCGGCGAGCCCTTGCGCGACAGCGGCCACAGCCGGGTGCCCGCACCACCCGCAGGCATCACTGCCCAGAACGTCTCGCTCATGGGCGCCGAGGCTAGTACGGCAGGGTGCCGTGAACTCCCTAGGCTGGCCGGGTGCCCCCGACCGACCCGACGTTCGCCGCCGTCCTCGCGCGCGAGCTGCGCGCCGACGCGGGCCGACCGCTGGTGACCTTCTACGACGTCGCGACCGGCGAGCGCGTCGAGCTGTCGGTGGCGACCTACGCCAACTGGGTCGCCAAGACTGCGTCGCTCCTCGTCGAGGAGCTCGACCTCGAGCGCGGGCAGCGGCTCCTGGTCGACCTGCCGGCGCACTGGCTCACCCCGGTCTTCCTCGGCGCGGCGTGGACCGTCGGCCTGGAGGTCGCCTGGGACGAGTCCGACGGCGCTGCCGATGGCATCGTGACCGGACCGGCCCCGCTCGCGACGTACGCCGCGCAGGCCGCCGGTCGACCGGTCGTGGCCACCGCGTTGCTTCCGCTGGGGGTGCGGTTCCCCAGTCCCGTGCCCCACGGTGTGACGGACTTCGGCCTAGAGGTGTGGGGCCAGCCCGACGCCTTCACCCCCTGGGACCCGCCGACCGAGGACGACCCGGCCGCGCCCGGCTGGTCGCAGGGAGCGCTGATGAGGGCGGCCGCCGCCGGGACCCTGCTCCCGGAATCGGGAGCGGTTCTCGCCGACGGCGGCCGCCTTCTGTCAGAGGTCAGCCCGGCTTCCCCTTCCGGTCTGGCCTCTTTCGTGGAGCCGCTCGCCCGGAGCGGCTCCACCGTCTTGGTGGTGCATGCGGACGGACCCGAGGGACGCGCCAGGATCGACGCGACGTACGCCGCCGAGCGGGCGACGTCGCGGGTGCCGGCGCCCTAGCCCCTCCTAGTCCGCGAGGTCGTAGTCCTTCATGCCGCTGCCGATCTGCACCGGCTTGCCGAAGCGGCGCTCGTTGCCGGGCAGCAGGTAGAGCCCACCGTCCGACTTCTTGCGCAGCAGCACGTCGGCGTGCCCGGTCAGGTCGATGTCGCTGATCCCGATCACCCAGTCGAAGCCACGGAGCCGGCCCCGCACCTTGGTGCCGCCGCTGGTGAGCCCGCCCGGCCCGTTGCCCTTGTAGAGCACGAGGTTCTTCTTGCGCTTGAAGACGCTGTCCGGAGCGCCGTCGGCATCCATCCTGCCGACGCCGACCTGGGTCTTCGCCTTCACCTTGGAGTAGGCGACGTAGCTGGGGAGCAGCCCGGTGGTGCCGGCGCCCGGGTAGATCCGCATCGAGGACTTGCGCGGTTGGCCCATCAGGTCCGGCCACCCGTCGCCGGTCACGTCGCCGACGGCCGCGAGCAGCCGGATGCCGCCCATGCCTGAGGCGACCAGGTACGGCCCGCTGAAGCCACCCTGGCCGTTGCCGCGGAAGAGGTAGAGAGCCTGGTCGGCGTTGTTGATGATGAAGTCGCCGTAGCCGTCGCGATCCCAGTCTCCGACGTTGAGCAGGGCCTTGGCGTCCGCCAGCACGAGCCCGGTGTCGACCTTCTCGCCGAGCGGCGCACCGCTGCCCTGCGTCGGGATGACGAAGATCCGCTTGTCGCTGGCCCGCCGCACCACCAGGTCGGGGTGCGGACTGCCCACGAGGTTCGACTCGAGCTCGCGGCCGGCCCAGCCGACCTGGCCGGAGGCGGCGTACGACCTGATCGTCGGGAGCTGCGCGTAGAGGTACTTGCCCGGGCATGCCGTCGCCGCGGCGTCGCGGTGGCCGTTGATCGCCTGGAAGGTCTTCTTGCCGACCACCTGCGCGGTCGAGGCGGCGCTCACACCGTGCAGCGACAGCTTCCACGCGAAGACCGCGCCGTAGGCCTGCAGCACCGCGTCGCTCGGCTGCACCAGCTCGAAGTTGCCGATCGCCGACATGGCGAAGGAGTAGTCGTTGTACCCGAGCGTGTGCGCGCCGACGACCGGCCGGTCGACGCCGCCGTACCGCCCTTCCCAGACGCGGCCGAAGCGGTCGACGAGGAAGTTGTAGCCGATGTCGCTCCAGCCCCGCGACTTCGTGTGGTACGCGTAGATGCTCCGGATGATCGCGGGCACCTCGGCCTCGGAGTAGTCGTTGGCGTTGACCGTGTGGTGCACGTAGCCGGCGTGCACCTCGTAGTAGCGCAACGAGCTCGCGTCGCGCATCGAGTCGTCGGCGCCCCACTGGGCGCGGGAGAAGATCGTCGGCATCGGCGTGTAGGCCGCCGCGGCCGCCGAGACCTCGCCGGGCCCCTGGGCCGACGGCGCCTTCGCCGAGGGCAGGGAGCCGGCGTCGATCGCGGGCCTGGCGGTCTTCTCGACGCCCCGCCCCGGGTCGATCACGGCCAGCCTCATGTCGGCGGGCGGCGCGTCCTTCGACGTGCTCCTGACCTGGACCTCGTCCACCTCGCCGACGAGCAGGGCGTCGGTGCCGGGCCTGGCATGGCGTGCCTCCCGGCTCCCGGGGTCGGGTGCGTGCTCGTCGTGGTACTCCAGCCCGGTCCAGCCCGACCAGCCTTGGCCGCCGGTCCTGGTGCGGACCTCCAGCGCGATGTCGTCGTCGTCGACGACCGACGCGGCGTCCCAGGTGACCCCGACGGCGCCGTACCCGACCACGCGCTGCGGCGTGCTCTTCACCCGCATCCCACTGCTGCGCGCGGCGAGCGGCCGGGCCAGCACGCCGTTCCTGGGCGCGGTGAGCGAGACCTCGGTGACCTTCGGCTCGACGGGCGCCGTCTCGACGGTGGCCGGCTGCCGCTTGCGCGCCTCGTACGCCGCGAACTGTGCCGATGGCTGGGCGGCGACCTCAGGCGCCGTTCCGACGACGTCCAGGCTGACGACGCTCGCCGCAGGGGTCAGGGCGGCCACCACCAGCGCAAGCGCCAGCAGCTGCTGGCACGCGGTCACGTATCGGGACCGGCCAGCCGTCATCGGGGCCGAGGGCAAGCGCATGCAGGTGCTCCAGTTGTGGGGGAAGAGAAGCAACAGGAGTTGCAACTTTCCCACCAGTCACACTGGTCACCGCAAGGGAACCTGAGTAACTACATGTGTGTCATTACCAGTCGACACGCCGAGACGATCCGACTTTCTAGCCCGCTGACCGTGGTTGAGGGACGACAGTCACCGTCTCGCGGTGAACCTGTCCGGTCGTTGAGGAAGCATCCGCCAGGAGGTGACAACTTCGGCCACCACGATCCCGCGGTGCCTCGACGTCGCTTATCCGCAGGCTCCAGCTCGGCTGGTTAGCCGGCAGCATGCGTGGGAATCGAGTCGCATGGCCATCGACCCCGACCTCGGTCGTACGAGCTCACGCCCTGGATGCGCTTCTCGAAGCGCTGATCAGGCCACATCGACGATCGCCCGGCTCGTAACTCTGGCGACTGGATCCACGTACGGCACGGCGCCTACTCGGCGCGCCTTCTGGTGTACGCTGCGCCGAGGACCAGCTTCGTGTGCGTGCCCGCGCGGTGCTCAAGAGGCGAATCCGTCCGCGGTCCTGAGCCATCTGAGCGCCGCCATCGAGATGGGGGCGCCGACGTACGACGTCGACCTCACCGAAGTGCACGTGACGCGACAGGACGGCAGCCCACGCCGCCGCGAAGCCGGGGTCGTGCATCACACCGGGAGCCTGCCGGATGACCAGATTCGCCAGCTCCACGAGGTACGCCTCGCCACCGGGAGTCGGGCCGCACTCGAGGTCGGAACCTGCCACCTCTCCAGCGCCCTGGTGACCGTGAACGGGCTCCTCCATCTCGGGCACGCCGACGACGCGGAGATCAGACGGCTGGCGGATCGCGCGAAGCGATGGCCCGGCAGCGTGCGACTCCCTTTGCTGCTCAGGCTCGCCGACGGCCGCTACGCGTCCGCAGGTGAGAGCCGTACGCGCCACCTGTGTTCGAGATGTGGGTTGCGGGCGCCTCAGCCGCAGTTCGCGGTGCGCGACCGGGTGGCCGCCTGATCGGGATAGCGACCTGCCTGGCCGGAGCATGGTGTTTCGAGACGGCCCTAGCGGGCCGTCCTCAACCACCGGTTCCGCGGCGCATGCTGCTCCCTGCGGCGGGAGAGGCCTATCGTCGGGACTGGAGGTTTGCGCAGACGGCCCTCGCGGGCCTCCTCAACCACCGGTTCGGGGCGTGCTGCGTGGCACCAGCTACGCCGCGTGACTGACTGGCGATCCTTGCACCTACTGGCGGTTGCGTCGGCCAGTAGCGACAGTTTCACCGCGTTAGCGGTGAACCGACCGCTTCACCTCAGATGTCGGAGGCGATCTCCTCGTCGGCCTCTTCCTCGAGGTCGGGCTCGTCGTCGGCGCCGTCGTAGTGGAGATACTTGATGCCCTCGTCGACGTCGCCGTCGAAGCCGACCTTGCCGGCTTCCAGGACGATGACCCGGTCGCAGAGGCGGCGGACCGAACCGGCCGCGTGGGTCACGTAGAACATGGTGATGCCGCTCTCGCGGATCTCCTCCATGCGCTTCATGCACTTCTTCTTGAACGGCCGGTCGCCGACGGCGAGGACCTCGTCGGCCACGAAGATGTCGCAGTCGACGTGGACGGCGACGGAGAAGCCGAGCCGCGCGAACATGCCCGAGGAGTAGTTGCCGACCGGGGTGTCCATGAAGCGGCCGACATCGGCGAACGAGGCGATGTCGTCGAACTTCGCCTCGGTCTCCTCCTTGGACATGCCGAGGATGGCGGCGTTCATGTAGATGTTCTCGCGGCCGGTGAGCTGCTGGTGGAAGCCGGCCCCGGTCGCGATGAGGCCGGAGATCCGGCCGCGGGTCAGCACCTCGCCGCCGTCGGGCTTCATCACGCCGCTGATCAGCTTGAGCAGCGTGCTCTTGCCCGAGCCGTTGAGACCCATCAAGGCGATCGACTGCCCCTGGGGCACCTCGAAGGACACCTGGTCGAGCGCGAGGAACGTGTCGCTGACCGGCTGCTTGCGCAGCTTGGCCATGGCGATCTTCTTCAACGTGCGGTGGTACTGGAGGGAGAACTCCTTCGACACGTTGTCGACGACGATCGACGTCAACGGCGCATCGGTCTGGACGGCGTTCGGCCGGACCATCGTCATACAGCAGCTCCGGGACCCTGCTCTCCAGGCGGCTGAAGACCCACTGCGCGAAGACGAGCAGCAGTGCGCAGACTCCGAGCATGATGAAGCCGCGCTGCCACAGGTCGTCGGGGAAGGACTCGTCGTACGGCTCGGTCGTGGTCGTCCACCAGAAGCCGCGCTGGATCAGCAGGACCGCCTCGGTCAACGGATTGGCCATGATCAAGTGGTACGGCCAGCCGGTGCCGAACCGCTCGGTGACCATCGAGTACGGGTACATCATCGGCACGGTGAACGGCAGCACGTTGATGAAGGTCTGCACGATGCGGCCGAAGTCGCGCAGCAGCACGTTGAAGACCGAGAACATCAGGCCGAGCGCGGTGCCGAAGAGCAGCATGATGGCGAAGCCGAGCAACGCGGCGGCCATGCCCTCGAGGTCCGGGATCCAGGTCCGCGGGCCAGGCAGGCGATGGTGAGGATGATCAGCTGCGGGATCGTGTGGTAGAGCGAGACCAGCATCGACGCGAACGGGAACAGCTCACGCGGCATCGCCATCTTCTGCACGACGCCCTTGTTGGGCAGCAGCGAGCGGGTGCCGGAGTTCACCGTCTCGGTGAAGTAGTGGACCAGCACCATGCCGGCGAACAGGTGGATCGCGAAGTTCTGGATGTTGCCGCGCTCGAGCAGGATCCCGAACACGAAGTAGAACGTGAAGAACCGCACCGTCGGGTTGATGTAGGACCACGCGCAGCCCGAACAGCGACCGCGCGTAGCGCGCCTGGATCTCGCGCCGCACCATCAGCCGGAGCAGGTAGCGGCGGCGGAACGCCTCGAGCAGCCCGCTGGTCGCCGACGGGGCCGCCAGCGGCACGTTCTCGAGGTCGTGCCGGTCGGCGACCTTCGGCGCTCACGGAGCGCGGCGGCTCACGCGTCCCGCCCATCGCTCGGCGTACGGCGCGAACGTGCGCTCCCACGCCTCCGGCGAGGTCACGTCGGGCAGCGCCGCGCGGTACTCCTGCGGCCAGCCGCGGCCACTCGCGCCGGAACCGCTCGTGGATCTCGATGGTCTTGCGCAGCAGCTCGCGGTACTTCGCGGGGTCGCGCTTGTAGAACGCGGCGGAGGTGCCGTCGTTCATCGAGACGATGGCCGAGTCGTAGCCGGCCAGCCGGTACCACTTGGCGTCCATCGCGGTGAGCTCGACCTCGGGGAACTCCTGCGACAGCTCGCGGGCCGGCCGCAGCTGGCGGATCGGCGCCAGGCCCGGCGGTGAGGAGCTGTGAGAGCCGGCCCGGGATCTCGACGGCGTCGCGGCCCTTGCGCGGCGGCTTCTTGCGGCGCACGGGCGGGAAGGCGTCGCGGTCCGTCTCGAGCTGGGCGTCGGTGAACTGCTTGCGGAAGGCGTTGATCTCGCGCGAGCTTCGTCGGCAGGTCGTCGTGCAGCTGGTGCGGGCCCGGCCAGCACGTCCAGGAGCGCCTGGTGGCGGATCTCGACGGTGGAGTACTGCAACGACACCAGGTGCTTGATCTGGTGGTTGAGGCTCTCCCGGATCAGCCGGCCGCCCTTGGGGTAGGGCGAGTGCAGCAGCGCCGCGACGAAGCGGTTGCGGTGGTGGAAGTAGGCCTGCCAGTCGAGCGCGTCGTTCTTGTCGGTCCACGGCACGTGCCACACGGCCGCACCCGGGAAGGTCACCGTCGGGTAGCCGGCCGCCTTGGCGCGCAGGCCGAACTCGGAGTCGTCCCACTTGATGAAGAGCGGCAGCGACAGTCCGATCTCGTCGAGGACCACCCGCGGGATCAGGCACATGAACCAGCCGTTGAAGTCGACGTCGACCCGCTTGTGCAGCCAGCGCGACGAGCGGAGGTTGCGGGCGGCGAAGTCCCAGTCGCTGTAGCCGTCGAGGGGCGTCATCCACCAGAACCGCCACGGCTGCACGATCTCGCCGAAGCTGTGCAGCCGCGACGCGCGAGTAGAGGCTGAACATGTGGCCGCCGACGATCGTCGGGCGCTTCGGCGAGGTCGCCGAACGTGACCGCCCGGATGATGCCCTCGGGCTCGCAGACGACGTCGTCGTCCATCATCAGGGCGTACGTCGCCGTGCCCTTGCGCAACGACTCGAGCTGGCCGCGGGCGTAGCCGCCGGAGCCGCCGAGGTTGCCCTGCACGATGACGCGCAGCTGGTCGCCGAGCGCCTTCTCGGCGCGCCGGGAAGAACTCGGAGTCGGACGACCTTCTGGGTGCCCTGCTCCATGACGAAGACCGTGTCGAGATAGGGCCGCAGCGCCTCGTCCTCGCCGATCTGGCCGAGCAGCTTGGCGCAGAAGTCGGGCCGGTTCATGGTGGTGATCGCGATGTCGGCGGTGCCGTGCTGCGCGCGGTCGTCGGGGACCTCGGCGGTCCACTCGGCCGACTCGACGACGGCGTCCTCGTCGCCGGCGACGACGTCGTACCAGTACCAGCCGCCGTCGACGAACGGCGTGAGCGACAGCTCGAAGCTGAACGTCGCGGCGTCCTGGTCCCGACGGTCGCGGAGTCGACGCGCTGGCTGCGGCCGTTGGCCATCGACTTGTAGACGGTCAGCGTCGCGCCGCGGCCCGTGAGCCGGACCGTCAGGGTGACCTCGTCGACGATCGTCCAGCGCCGCCAGTACGACGCCGGGAAGCCGTTGAAGTAGGTGCCGAACGACAGCTTCTGCCCCATCGGGAGTCGCAGCGCGGTGCGCGACTCGATCTGGTCGGGGTGGATCGAGCGGCCGGTCGACGTCGACTGACGGATCGCGGCGTTGTTGAGGTCCTTGCGCGCGCGCGGTTGCCGCCGATGTCGTACCGGTCGGCGTCGAGCCGGGCCTCCTCGGCGTCGACGTAGAGGGCGAAGACGTCGGTGTCCTTGTCGATCGGCAGGATCTGGCGCTGCAGCAGCCTGCGTACGGTCCTGTCGTTGAGCGGTTGGCGGTCATTCGTCGACCCCTCCGGAGGTGAGCTCGGCGCCGTCGGCGAAGTGCGGGCGCAGCTTGTTGTCGTACATCGACAGCGCCGACCCGATGGCCATGTGCATGTCGAGGTACTTGTAGGTGCCGAGGCGGCCGCCGAAGAGCACCATCGGCTCCCGCTTGGCGAGCTCGCGGTACTTCAGCAGCTTCGCGCGGTCCTCGGCGGTGTTGATCGGGTAGTAGGGCTCGTCGCCCTCCTCGGCGAAGCGGGAGTACTCGTGCACGACGATCGTCTTGCCGGGCAGGTAGGTGCGCTCGGGGTGGAGGTGCTTGAACTCCAGGATGCGCGTGTAGGGCACGCTCCTCGTCGTTGTAGTTGACGACGCCGGTGCCCTGGAAGTCGTCGACGTCGAGGGTCTCGGCCTCGAGGTCGACGGTGCGCCAGGAGAGGTGGCCCTCGGCGTTGCCGAAGTACTCGTCGACCGGGCCGGTGTAGACGATCGGCACCTTGCCCTTGTAGTCGTCGATCCTGACGATCGAAGAAGTCGGTGTCGACGCGCACCTCGATGTTCGGGTGGTCGGCCATCCGCTCCAGCCAGGCGGTGTAGCCGTCGGTCGGCAGGCCCTCGTAGGTGTCGTTGAAGTAGCGGTTGTCGAAGGTGTAGCGGACCGGGAGCCGGGTGATGATGTCCGGGCTCAGCTCCTTGGGGTCGGTCTGCCACTGCTTGGCGGTGTAGCCCTTGATGAACGCCTCGTAGAGCGGGCGGCCGATCAGGCTAGATCGCCTTCTCCTCGAGGTTCTGCGCCTCGTCGGTGTCGATCTCGCTGGCCTGCTCGGCGATCAGCGCGCGCGCCTCGTCGGGCGTGTGGCGCCTTGCCGAAGAACTGGTTGATCAGCCCGAGGTTCATCGGCAGGGAGTAGACCTGGCCCTGGTACTTGCCGAAGACCCGGTGCTGGTAGCCGGTGAAGGTCGTGAAGCGGTTGACGTACTCCCACACCCGCTTGTTGGAGGTGTGGAAGAGGTGCGTGCCGTACTTGTGCACCTCGATGCCGGTCTCGGGGTCCTTCTCGCTGTAGGCGTTGCCGCCGAGGTGGTAGCGCCGCTCGAGCACGAGCACCTTCAGGCCGAGCTCGCTCGCGCAGCGCTCGGCGATGGTGAGGCCGAAGAAGCCGGAGCCCGACGACCACGAGGTCAGGCAGGTCGGGCGGCGGGGGCTGGGGTCAGGAGTGGACACGACAGTCAGTCTACGGACGGACCCTCGGCGGGCCGATTCCCCGCGCGGGACCGCGGTCGAGCTCGAATCCGGTGGCCAGCTCAGTCCGGTGGTCGAGCTCAGTCGAGACCCACAGTACGTCGGCGAGCATCGCTCCAGCGCGGCGAGGCAGCGCTCGACGTCCTCGTCGGTGGTCGACCAGTCGCAGACCGAGATCCGCAGCACGGCCCGGCCCTGCCAGATCGACCCCGACATCCAGGCCGTCCCGTCAGCGAGCACGCGGCGGACGACCTCGCGGGTCCGCTCGTCGGAGCCGAACGACACGCAGACCTGCGTGTACGGCACCTCGTTGAGGACCTCGGCCCCCTCGATCGCGGCGAACCGTCTGCGAAGGCCGCGCGCGTGCCGGGCCAGCCGGTCGACCAGGTCGGCGACACCGCGCGGCCCAGCCCGCGCAGCACCGCCCACACGGGCACGCCCCGTGCGCGCCGCGAGATCTCGGGGACGAGGTCGAACGGATCTCCCTGGTCGGCGTCCTGGATGAAGTAGTCGCCGTGCAGGCTCATCGCGCCTTGGTCAGCGGCACCGGTCCCGCACGATCACGATGCCGCAGTCGTAGGGCACGTTGAGGGTCTTGTGGGCGTCGGTCCCCCACGAGTCGGCGGCGGCGTACCCCGCGGTCAGGTGCCGGAGCCGTTCGGACGCCGCGGCGAAGAGCCCGAACGCGCCGTCGACGTGGACCCAGGCGTCGTCGTCGTGCGCGAGCGGACGCCTCGGCGAACGGGTCGAACGCCCCCGAGTGGATGTTTCCGGCCTGCAGGACGACGATCGTCGGCCGGCCGCGTTCGCTCCGGAGGGCGCGGCCAGGGCGTCGGCACGCATCCGGCCCTGGCTGTCGGCGGGCACGACCTCGGGTCGGCCGAGGCCGAGATAGCGGAGCACCGAGGTCGACGGTGTTGTGGCGCTCCTCCCCGACCAGCACGCGAAGGCGCGGGGCGCCGACGAGCCCGTCGGCATCGACGTCCCATCCCGCACGTCGCAGCATCTCCCCCCTCGCGGCGGCCAGCGCGGTGAAGTTGGCCATCGTGGCGCCGGTCGTGAACCCCACGGCGGACGCCGGTGGCAGCCCGAGCAGGTCGAGCAGCCAGGCGGCCGCCACGTCCTCCACGGCCGTCGTCGCGGGCGTCACGGCGCGAAGCCCGTTGTTCTGGTCCCAGGCGCTCACCAGCCAGTCGGCGGCGAGGCCGGCCGGATGGGTGCCGCCGATGACGAAGCCGAAGAAGCGTCCGGACGGACATGGCCGTCAAGCCGTCCCGGGCGCCTCCGCCAGCAGGTCGACCACGGCCGCAGGGTCGGACGGAGCCTGCGGAAGCTCGCGCCCCAGCCGGTCGGCGGTCTCCGCCGCGGTCGCCCTCGCCGGCACGTCCCGGCCGTCGACGGAGTCCAGCCACGAGAGCGCGTGCTCGTGCGCACGCGCGAGTGCGTCCCGGCGATCCATGGCCCAACTCTGGCTCGCCGCACCGGGCCCGCTAGGTGGGCTGGACCGGCCGTCGGGACGTTCCGCATCCGCCGGGCGTCCGCACCGCCCGCAGCACGTTGCTCGCCTCGGCGCGCCCGCCCCGGAGCGGGCTGAACGCGGTGACGGCCGCCGCGATCGCGTAGGGCTTGGCCCGGACGAGCCGGTTCTCGCCGTAGCGGAAGTGCACCGCGAAGAGGTTGCGGTACATGTAGTAGCCCTTCCACGAGCCCAGCGCGAGCTGCTGGTCGAAGTCGAGCTGCCGCACGAGCACCGCGTCGCGGACCGCCCAGATCCGGTAGCCGGCCCTCCGCGCCCGGATGGCGAAGTCGACGTCGTCGTAGAAGATGAAGAAGCTCTCGTCGGGCAGCCCGATCGCCCCGATCACCTCGCTGCGCACCAGGAAGCCCTCGAAGGCGACGACCTCGATCTCCACCAGGGGTGGAAGGTCGAGCGGGTGGCGTACCTCGACTCGACGCTCGCGGTCTTGGGGCGGACTGCGAGCGGGTTGCGCAGGTCGAAGCGCACGGCGGACTTCTCGACCAGGCGGCCCGCCAGGTCCTGGCGCACCGCGAGCAGGCAGGCCTCGTCGACGCCCAGGAGCACGGTGAGGCAGTCGGGGGCGGGCACCACGTCGTCGTCCATCAGCCAGATCCGGTCGAAGCCGGCGTCGTACGCCGCCCTCAGCCCGGCCTGGAAGCCTCCCGCACCCCCGAGGTTGTCCGGCATCAGCATCGAGACCAGGCCGAGGTTGCGAGCCCGGTCGAGCACCTCCTGGGTGTGGTCGGTGCTGGCGTTGTCGACGACGTAGACCGCGTCGGGGCGGGTCTCCAGGGCGTCCAGCCCGGCGAGCATGCGCTCCAGCAGGTCGGCCCGGTTGAAGGTCACCACCACGACGGCGACGGTCTCGGTCGCCCGGGGGGAGGAGGGTGGGAGACCGGTCACGCCAGGAACCGCTCGTGGCCGGTGAAGTCGCCGCGCACGCCCGCCCACATGGCGCGTGCCGAGAGCCGCAGGCGGGCCGCGCTGGGCCGGGTGAAGGTGTAGAACCAGGCGGTCTTGAGGACGAAGGCCAGGGCGTGCAGGGAGCCGCGGTAGTCGCGGAGGTTGACCAGGTTGTTGCGGGCCATGCAGTAGTGCTTGAGGTCGCTCGGGCTGTGGTTGTACGTCGTCCGGCCGAGCATCATCGGGGTGCCGAGGTCGTCGGTGGCCGGGTGCAGCACGTGCGCGCCGACGACGGTGCCGACGCGCCCGGCCTCGCGGGCCCGCCAGAGGTACTCCACGTCGTCGCCCCAGATGAAGAAGTCCTCGCGGGGCAGCCCGATCCTGTCGACCAGCTCTCTTGGTGACCAGCACGCCGTTGAAGGGGATCACGACGTCGCGGATCAGGCCGTCGGTCGCGGCTGCCTCGACGGCGGCGAGCCGGTGCACCACCTTCGCCGTGCCGGGGAGCCGGATCGGGAAGACCAGCCGGGTCGGGTCGTCCTCGGCGATCACTGCGGGGCCCCAGAAGTCGAGATCGGTGTGCTCCAGTAGCAGCGCCAGGCAGTCGGGTCGGGCAGCCCGTCGTCGTCCATCAGCCAGACCATGTCGGCGCCCCGGTCGATCGCCCAGCCCAGCCCGTCGTGGAAGCCGCCCGCGCCGCCGCGGTTGGTCGACAGCGTCCGGTGCAGCACCGTCGGCGTCACGGCGCGCACCCGCGTGCCGCCGCCGAGCGGGCCGACGGGGGCCGGTCCATCCGGGCAAGCTCCTCCCCGCCTCCTGGACCAGGGTCGAGGCGAGCCAGTCGCCCGTGCCGTCGCGCGAGGCGTTGTCGATGACCAGCACCTCGTCCACCAGCCGCACCTGCACCAGCCGCTCCACGAGCCGGCGCACCAGCGACTGCCGGTCGTACGTCACGACGACCGCCATGATCCGCAGGTCGCCGTCGGTGGTCACCTGGACAGCCTAGGGCGTCGCCCTCGACGCCCGCCCGGTGGCCGATCTGGCTCAGCTGGCCGCCCCGGTGGTCGAGCAACGAGCGCAGCGCGGCCCCCCATGGTCGACGTTTGGTCACGAACCCCGAACTCTTCGCCGCCGGAGACCTGCTGTTCGTGACCATTCGAACGTTTCAACCGGACAGCCGGGCGCGGCGGCCGACCCCGCGCCCAGTGAGTTTCGGAAACAGGTAAACCCCTCAGCAACTAGCGCGAGGTCCTCGGCCTGGTTGGCGGCGTACCCGTCGGAGAGGTGCCGACCGACCCGCCGGTGACAGGCGCCGGGCCCTTCTGCTTCTTCGGCTTGGCGGCGGCGGGCGCCGAGTGCCGGCGCCCGCTCGGCGAGGGGTCGCCTGTGCCGGGGTCGACGGTCGCGGGGGCGGCCTGGGCGGTGTCGGCCGCGGGTGTGCCGCCTTCGGCGCGGGTGATCGCGTCGGCAATCATCTGGTGCACCAGCGCGATGTCCGGCGCGGCGGTGATGATCGCCGGTGGCACGAGGGAGACGGTCGAGATCTTCTGGTCCTTCGCCTTCAGCGCCAGGCCCATGAAGCGGTCGAGCTCCTTGGCCGGCAGGTTCGTGGACACCATCTCGGACGACGCCGCGGCGATGTCCTGGAAGTTCGACAGGGCGGTCGGGGCGAGATCTGACGCAGCATCGCGCTCATCACGCACTTCTGGCGGGCCATCCGCGAGTAGTCGTCGGAGCCCTCGCGGGCGCGGGCGAACCAGAGGGTGTCGTGGCCGTTGAGGGTCTTCACGCCTGGCTCGATGTAGCCCGTGACGTCGGAGCCGAGCCCGCCGACGGGGATGCGCGAGCGCACGTTGAGCTTCACCCCGCCGACGGCGTCCACCAGGTCGCGGAACCCTTGGAGGTTGACCATCGCCCAGTAGTTGATCCGCAGGTCGGTGATGCCCTCGATGGCCTGGATGGTCGCGTCGACACCGGCGTGCTCGGGTGCTTGAAGACTTGGTGATGGTCATCGCCCAGGTGCTCACCGCGTTGAGGTAGCAGGTGTCGCAGTTCCAGCCGTCGGGGAACTGCTTGGCCATCACCGAACCCGGCCGGAACGGGAAGCTCGACATGTTGCGCGGCAGGCTGACCAGGACCGTGCGACCGGTCTCGGCGTCCACGCTGGCGACGGTCATCGAGTCGGGGCGAAGCCCGCTGCGCCCGGCGCCGGCGTCGCCGCCGAGCATCAGCACGTTGAAGCGCCCGTCGTGGGCGCCGGTGACCTCACCGTTGCCGAACATCGTGACGATGAAGTCGCGCTGGACCCCGACCAGGTGCGCACCGAAGAGCAGCACCGCGGCCATGGTGAGGCTGAGGAACCCGTTGAGCCCGACGACGGCGAGCCGGTGGTTCTGCTGGAGGGACAGCGGCTGACCGAGCCGCCAGGCGTCCATGAAGAGCAGCACCCAGCCGATCGCGGCCACCATCAGCAGCACGCGCAGCACGCCGAGGACGAGGGTGTTGGAGACCAGGTAGAACACGGCGCCGTGCCAGACCAGGCCCACCAGCAGGGTGCCGACGAGCATCAGAACGGCGCCGAACCACACGCGCAACGCGATCCGGCCCACCCTCCGGTTGCCCGCGAGCAGCTGCGCCGAGCCCGGCACGAGCAGGGTCATCACCATCAGCGAGACGGCGCGCCGGAACCGGACGCGGGTGGCCCGCTCCTTGACGTTGCTCGGTCGCGCGCGCACGTCACCGTCGTACATCTCGGGGAAGCGGCCAATCTGCTCGGGGAAGTGGTTGGCCCCCCCAGTATCACCAGTCACACCCGTCACACTCCGGTACGACGCGCCGTACGCGCTGATCTGGGGCCGCCCGGTAGCGTCTGGCGCATGAAGAACCGCCCCCGGGGAAGCGGCGTCCCCGAGGAGGGAACGCCGGAGAACGAGTGGCTCTAGGAAGCCCGCGACCGGTGGGTCGCCGACAGGCGACGAGACCGGGTCGTGCCTACGGCGGCCGCCGCGCCCCGACCACACCCGCGTCATGCCCGCACTGCCGCGCGAGAAGACGCCAGGCAGCGGCGGAGCGGTCGCGGCGGCGGGCCGTCCGCACCGCCGCCCCGGCGCGGCGACGGCCCACGGCTCCCCCGCCCGGGCCGCCCCCGCGAGCACGGCGGTTGCCGCGCTTCCGCCTCGGGATGGTCAAGTGGGTGCTCCTGCTCTGGCTGGTCTTCCTGGTCACCGTGCCGCTGTGGGCGTGGACCAAGGTGGAGAAGGTCGACGCGGAGCCCAACGGGCAGCGACCCGACGAGCAGCCCGGGACGAAACGTACCTCCTGGTCGGCAGCGACTCGCGCGCCGACCTCACCGAGGAGGACCGCCAGGACAACAACCTCGGCGGTGACGTCGGCCAGCGCACCGACACCATCATGCTGCTGCACACGGGCTCGAGGGCCCAACCTGCTCATGTCAATCCCGCCAGACTCCCTCGTGCCGATGCCGGGACACGGGACCACCAAGGTCAACGCGGCCTACGCGTTCGGCGGCCCCGGGCTGCTCGTGCGCGCCCTCGAGGACGCCACCGGCATCAGGATCGACCACTACGTCGAGATCGGCCTGGGTGGGTTCGTCGAGCGTCGTCGACGCCGTCGGCGGGGATCGAGATCTGCCCGACGCAGGCCATGAACGACCCGCAGGCCAACCTCGACATCGAGAAGGGCTACCAGGAGGCCGACGGCAGTGTGCGCTCGGCTACGCGCGCTCGCGCAAGACCTCCAGACTCGGCGACATCGACCGCGCGAGCGCCAGCGTGAGGTCGTCTCGGCGGTCGGCGACAAGGCGGTGTCGCCTGGTCGGTGCTCAACACGGTGCGCTACTTCCGGCTCAACGCGGCGATGCCCGACTTCTTCAAGGTCGGCGAGGGCACCGGCCCCTTCACCATGGCGCGCTTCGCCTGGGCGATGACGCGCGTCGACGGCGACAGCGGGCTCACCTGCGGCGTGCCGATCCGCGACCTCGCCGTGAACTTGGACGAGGAGCGCTCGCAGCAGCTCTTCGAGCCCGTCGCCCAGGACGCGGCCGGCGACGTCCCGAAGCAGCTCTGCACACCCTCGGGCCTGCCGCCTCGCTGAGCGGGCCTGGCTGAGCCGGTGGCTCGGCGCGCGTCGGGCGCGCGCAGCCGTTTGAGCACCACGCCGAGCTGGCGCGAGACCTGGCTCTCGGTGACCCCGGTGTCACGCCCGATCTCCGCCTGGCTGCGCTCGCGCCAGTAGCGCAGCTCCAGCAGCCGCCGGTCCTGTCGGCTCAGCCCCCGGGTCAGCGCGCGGACGGTCTCGCGGTCCTCGACCTCGGCGTACCCGCTCTCCTCGCTCGCCAGCCGCTCGGACACCGGCGCCTCGTCCGGCGCGGCCGCGTCCGTCGATGCGGGGGTGAACGCGCCCTGCGCCGCCAACGCCTCCTCCACCTGCTGCACGGGTACCCCGAGCCGCTCGGCCACCTCGCTGGTGACGGGCGCGCGCCGAGCTCCTGGCCCAGCTCGGCGTACGCCGTCTGCATCCTGGGTTGCGGCTCCTCGATCGACCGCGGCGGACGCACCATCCAGCCCTAGTCGCGGAAGTGGCGGCGCAGCTCGCCCGGATCGTGGGGACTGCGAAGCTGAGGAAGTCGGCCGCCTTGGTCGGGTCGAACCGTCGGGCGGCGAGCACCAGGCCGAGATAGGCGACCTGCTCGAGGTCCTCCGTTGGCCCCCACGGCCACGGAAACGGCGCGTGACGTCGCGGGCGACGCTAAGGTCGAGGTGCACGACCTCGTGCAGCAGCGCGGCACGTTCGGCGGGCGCTGCCTCGGCGGCTCGCGCCAGGGCATCGGCGGTCAGCTGCTTGCGTTCGGACGCCGAGTCGTCTGGCACCGAACCTCCCCAGGCCCTTTGATGCAGCGGCCTCCGCGACGTGTACCAACCAAAGTGCGAGGAAGCTTCTTCACCCTGATGGGTAATGGAACTGCGCACCCCATGGCCCGGGTCAGCAACGGCCCGACCGCCCGCTCGAGCTGCCTTGTTCATCTTCGAGCGGCCCTTGATGCCCTTCTCGCTGGCCTCGTTGTAGAGCTGGTCGCGGGTCCGGCCGCCTGGGCCCCGGTGGGAGCGCAGGCCACCACGGCGGCTCGACGAGATGTCGTCGGTCGAGCTGCGGCTCGCCTCGGCGGCCTCGCCCGAGCGGGCCCGCTCCTTGTTCACCGTCCGGGCCGCGATCTCCTCGGCCGTGTCCTCGCCCTCGCCGCGCTCGAGGCCCTTCCTTGATGTGCTCGTACTGGCGCTCGCGCTTCTTGGTCCACGCATCCTGCGGCATCGCTGTCCTCCCGAGTCGACTGGCCGAACACCCCGCCAGTACCCGCCAGGAACGCTCGGCATGCTGTACGACTGTTCGCCGTGCGGCGGAGGCGGCCCGCGGATCCGCCGCCGTACGTGCCCAGATGACGCATCCGCCGAGCGAGCACGAGCACTCTGCCGACATCGCAGGGGTCGAGAGCGTGGGCATGGAGGGCGGGGTCGGGGGCGAGGAGGGACTCGACGCGGCCGACGTGGCCGATCGCGTCGAGGAGGACCCGGAGAACCAGCCGAACCGCGTCGATCCGGACTACGCCCAGGACGAGGGCGACCCCGTCTGAACGACCGGGGGCGCTGGTGCAGCGCGGTCGGCGGTCCTCGATGCGTCGCGCCTTGCCGAGGCTGCGCTCGAGCGCACCAGGTTCGACGACCTCGACCCGCGCAGTGACGCCGATCCGGTTCTTGATCCGCTCGGCGAGCAGCCGGCCGAGCGGCTCGCGCTCGGTCGTCCCGGCCGCGCCTCGACCCGGACCGTCAGCTCGTCGAGGTTGCCCGGTCGCTCGAGCACGCACAGGTAGTGCGGGGCCAGGCCGTCGACGGCGAGCAGCTGCTCCTCGACCTGGCTGGGGAAGACGTTGACGCCGCGCACGATCATCATGTCGTCGGTGCGGCCGGTGACCTTCCGCATCCGCCGGAAGGCGGGGTAGCGCCGTCCCGGGCAGAGACGGGTCAGGTCGCGGGTGCGGTAGCGGACGACCGGCATCGCCTCCTTCGTGAGGCTGGTGAACACCAGCTCGCCCTCCTCGCCGTCGGGCAGCACCCGCCGGTCGCGGGATCGATCACCTCGGGGAGGAAGTGGTCCTCCCAGACGTGCAGCCCGTCCTTGGTCTCCACCGACTCCTGGCTGACGCCGGGCCGATCACCTCCGACAGCCCGTAGATGTCGACGGCGCGGATGCCGCTGCGCTCCTCCACGGCCGGTCGCATCTGGTCGGTCCACGGCTCCGCGCCGAAGATGCCGATCTCGAGCGAGGACGCCCTCGGGTCGAGGCCCTGCCGCTCCATCTCGTCGAGGATCGCCAGGAAGTACGACGGGTCACCATGATCACCCGCGGCTCGAAGTCGGTGATCAGCTGGACCTGCCGCTCGGTCATGCCGCCGCTGACCGGGACGACCGTGCAACCGAGCCGCTCCGCGCCGTAGTGCGCACCCAGCCCGCCGGTGAACAGCCCGTAGCCGTAGGCGACGTGCACGACGTCGCCCGGGCGACCGCCGGCCGCCCGATCGACCGGGCCACGACCTCGGCCCACCCGTCGAGGTCGGCGGCGGTGTAGCCGACCACGGTCGGCCGGCCCGTCGTACCGCTGCTGGCGTGCACGCGGGCCACCTGCTCGCGCGGCACGGCGAACATGCCGAACGGGTAGTTCTCCCGCAGGTCGGCCTTGGTCGTGAACGGGAAGTGGGCCAGGTCGGCGACGTCGAGGTCGCGCGGGCGGACCCCGCCTCGTCGAACGCCGACCGGTAGTGCGGCACCTTGTCGTAGGCCCGCGCCAGCCTGTTCCGGAGCCGTTCCAGCTGCAGCTCCTCCAGCTGGGCGCGGGTGAGGTCGGGGATCTCGCCGGGCATCCTCGGAGGCTACGCCGAGGTCACCGTGGTCGGCGCCGGGCCGAGCAGGTGCTCGACAACACGCCTGCGACATTCGCCCACTTCATCGCGCTGGCGCAGCCCAGCCGGGTAGAGTCGCCGCGCCAGCCGGCGAACCTCCAGCCCGATGTGCCGACGCGCACGCGTGGGATCGGACGAGGTCACGTCGTCGTCGGCACCCACCGGGCGCCGGACGCATCGACACGCCCACGAACGGGCACGGAGAGGTCATGAGTGACGCTGCTCCGGGCGCTGGGCAGACCCGGCCGTTCTTCTGGGTGGGGTGCGCATGCCCTCCTCACGGGTGGGTACTTAGGTCTCATGCGAACACACTCGCCTGAACCCGATCGGCTGCGTCTGGCCCTGTCCACCGACAGCGACCTCGTGACGCACGGTCTCGCCGCGATGCTCGCCCCGTACGACGGGCGCGTGCAGCTGGTCCCGACCGGGTCGCCGGCCGACGTCACCCTCGTCGACCCGACTGTCACCGACCTGGAGCCTTGGCTCGGGCGTCACGACCACGGCCGGCTGGTCTTCTACGTCTGGGACGTCACGCCCGCCCTGGTCCTGCAGGCTCAGGACCACGGGATCGGCGGATGCGTCTCCAAGCACCTCGCGGCCGACCGCCTGGTCGCGGCCATCGAGCAGGTCCATCGCGGGCACGTCGTGGTCGAGTCGGGTCGTCCCAGCGAGGTTGTCTCCCCGTCGCCGCCGTCCTCACCCCTGACGCCGCGCGAGGCGAGCGTGATCCGGCTGATCACCAACGGGTTCAGCAACGAGGAGGTCGCGCTCCACCTCAACCTCAGCATCAACTCGGTCAAGTCCTACATCCGCTCGACCTACCGCAAGATCGAGGCCGGCTCCCGCGCCCAGGCCGTCGTGTGGGGCGTGCGCAACGGCTTCCTGTCCGAGCCGGAGGACGCGGGGCTCGGACACGCCAGTTGATGCCGCTCTGACGCCCATCGACACTGTCGTCCTCGACGTGGACGGCACCCTGGTCGACAGCGTCTACGAGCACGCCGTCGCCTGGGGTCGCGCCTTCCACGACGTCGGGCTGACCATCCCGTCCCAGGTGGTCCACGGGGCCATCGGGATGGGGTCGGAGCAGCTGGTGGCGCACCTGGCCGGCGACGCAGCCGAGCGTGGTGTCGGCGACAAGGTGCGGGAGATCCACAACACGGAGTTCGACCAGCTCGGTGCCCGGGTGCGACTGCTGCCGGGCGCCGACCGGCTGATCAGCGAGCTCAAGGACCGGGGTCACCTGGTCGTGATCGCGTCGTCCGGCAGCGGGAGCGACACCGCCCGCGCCCTGGACCACGTGCCCGACACGGCGCTCGCCGATGCCGTCGTGACGGGCGACGACGTCGACCGCGGCAAGCCGGCCACCGACCTGCTCGACCGAGCCCTCGGGCTCGTCGAGGGCACTCGCGCGGCCGTCGTCGGCGACTCCCCGTGGGACGCGATGGCCGCCCGCGCCGGCGGCCACCTCGCCGTGGGAGTGCTGACCGGAGGGTTCACCGAGAGCGAGCTCATCGACGCCGGGGCCGTGCTGGTCTTCGACTCGGTGGCGGACCTTCTCGACCGCATCGACCAGACGCCGCTGGCCTCAGCCGACCTCTGAGGTCGTCGGGGCGCCGCTGTCCGCCGAAGCGGCGTCGGGGACGGTGAAGAACGAGATCTTGCCGTCCGCCTCCTGCACCGCCAGGTCGACGTCGCCGAGCCGGCGGATGCCCTGCTGCCGGGCGGCCGCCATCAGGTCGGTGTTGGAGAGCCGTTGACGCCGGCACTCGCGCTCCAGGATCACCCCGTCACGCATGACGATCACGGCAGTGCCGTTGATCAGCCCGCGCATCCCGGGGAAGCGCCACTGCAGCCACGAGAGCAGGATCGTGAGCAGGGCGAAGACGCTGACGGCCAGGATTCCGCCGGTCATCGAGAAGTCCTGCTGGGTGACGGCCTGCTGCACGAGGTCGCCCATCGTGACGTAGAGCAACAGCTCGAAGGTGCTCAGCTCGCCGAGGGTCGATCGCCCGACGACGCGGGTGATCGCCCAGAGGAAGAGGAACAGGACGACTGCGCGGACGATGATCTCCATCGGTGCTCCTCAGGACGGTCTGACCCGGCTCGGTTGACTCAGGGCAGCAGGCGGGTTCGGTAGTGGACCTCGACCAGGGGCGTGGTGCCGTCGACGACGGCGACCGTGGCCGCCTCGCCGAGTTGGCTGGCCGGCTGGATGTAGGCGTCGTAGGCCACGACGAGGGTGTCGGACTCGGGCGCGGTGAACGTGAGGTAGAGCGTCGAGCCGTCGCGGGTGCTGTCGGCGGGCTCGGGGTGGAAGCCCTGGGTCTCGAACAGGTCGAAGTAGGCGCCGGTGACCGCGAGGGTGACCTCGTTGCCGAACCCCTCGTCGCTGGTGACCGTGACCTCCCAGGGTGTGTCGAGCCCGGCCCGGGCGATCGCGGGATAGCGCACCGTCAGCGCCCAGCCGCCTTCCTCGGCGCTCACCTCGCTGGTGCGCACGCCGAGCAGGCCGAGCAGCGCGGCCAGCACGAGGAGGGTGAGGAGCGCGGCGGCGCCGCGGCGTACGGCGAAGGCCCGCTCCTGGGTCCGATCGTCGACGCCGGCCACGTCGGCCAGCGTGGAGTCCGGGTGATCGATCGTCATCGGCTGCTCCTCCAAGGACCGTGGCGTACCCCTGTCCCCCCGACTCCCAGCCGCATGCATCTGCTGCTGTCCCGGGTCGAAGCGGGGTACCGGTACGTCGTGGCCGACTCCAAGATGACCCGCGAGGAAGAGCTGGACCGCAACTGGAACGAGCTGCTCCAGGAGCTCCGGGTCGCCCAGACCGGCGTGCAGATCCTCACCGGCTTCCTGCTGACGGTGCCGTTCTCGAGCCGCTTCGAGGAGCTGGACCGGCTCCAGCTGACGGCCTACCTGATCGTGTTGTCGGGGGCAGCGCTCACCACGGCGCTGGTGATCGCGCCGGTCGCGTTCCACCGGCTGCTCTTCCGCCAGCACGAGAAGGACTGGCTCGTCCGGGCCGCCAACCTGAGCGCGCGGTGTGGTCTGGTGTCCCTGGCCCTCACCGTCTCCGGCGTGCTGTTCCTGGTCTTCGACATCGTGGTCGGGCTGGTCGCCGGGCTGGTCGCGATGGCCGTGTCGCTGGCCGTCTTCGCCGTGCTGTGGGCCGTGGTGCCGATGATCGAGCGCGACTGAGGAGGGGAGGAGCGGGAGGGGGGCGTGAGCGGGTTGGTGGGGTCGTCTACGCCGGCGTGTCGGTCGTCGTGTAGTGGGTGGTGGTTTCTTTCTTTGTGGTGGGGGGGGGGGGCGGCCCCCCCCCGCGGCCCCCCGCGCCCCGCGCGAGGGGGGGGACGGCCGGTTTTGGTGGCGGGCGCGTGAGGTCTGCGCGGCGGCGGCGAGGAGGAGGGGGGGGTGGGGGGGCCACCCGCTCCCTCCTGCCGCCGCGGGAGGGACGGCGTCGGGGGGGGGGCAGCGGCCGGTCGGGAGGCGAGCGGGCACCAGTAGTCGGGGGGGGGTGCGCGGGCGGCCTGTCAGTGAGGGGAGTGGGCGTGAGGTCGCTCTGCTCCGGCGTCAGCGCGCGGACGCGGGTCATCGCCAGCGCCATGAACGCCTCGCGGTTCTCCGCCACCGTGAGGTCGGCCGTCGGAGAAGTCGGCCGCCCGGCCCGCGCGGTGGAAGATGTTGGGCGCCAGCACGACGTACCCCCACGACGCGATCCGGTCGGCCATCGCTGATGCGGGGCCTCACCCGATCGCGTCGACGTAGAACAGGACGCCGGGATGCGACCAGTCGTCGTCGGCCGCGCGAGGTACGCCTCGGCGGGTCCGTCGGGTGTCTGGATCTCGATCGTCTGGGTCACAGCTCGGACTGGATGCCAGCGAGGAGCTGGCGGGCGATCACGATCCGCTGGACCTGGTTGGTGCCTTCGTAGATCTGGGTGATCTTGGCGTCGCGCATCATCCGCTCCACCGGGTAGTCGCGGGTGTAGCCGTAGCCGCCGAGGATCTGCACCGCGTCGACCGTGACCTGCATCGCGACGTCGGAGGCGAAGCACTTGGCCGCGGCCCCGAAGAAGGTCAGGTCCGCCGCGTTCCGCTCGGACCGGCCGGCCGCGGCGTAGGTCAGCTGCCGGGCCGCCTCGACCTTCATGCCCATGTCGGCCAGCATGAACTGCAGACCCTGGAAGTCCGAGATCGGCTTGCCGAACTGCTGCCGCTCCCGCGCATAGCCGAGCGCGTGGTCCAGCGCCCCCTGCGCGACGCCAACGGCCTGCGCCGCGATCGTGATCCTGGTGTGGTCCAGGGTCCGCATCGCGGTCTCGAAGCCGGTGCCCTCCGCGCCGATCATCCGGCTCGCCGGCACCCGCACCTTGTCGAGGTAGACCTCCCGGGTCGGCGACCCCTTGATCCCGAGCTTCTTCTCCGGCGCCCCGAAGGACACCCCCTCGTCGGACCGCTCCACCACGAACGCGCTGATCCCCCGGGCCCGGTCGTGCGGCGGGAGGTCGGGCTCGGTCACCGCCATCACGGTGTAGAACTCCGACTCGCCCTCGCCCGGGCCGGCGTTGGTGATCCACCGCTTGACCCCGTCGAGCACCCAGTCGTCGCCGTCCCGGACGGCTCGGGTCCGCATCGCGGCGGCGTCCGAGCCCGCCTCGGGCTCGGAGAGGCAGTAGGAGAAGCCGCCCTCCCCCGCCGCCAGCCTGGTCAGGTACGCCTTCTTCAGCTCCTCCGACCCCGCCAGCAGCAGCGGCAGGCTGCCCAGCTTGTTCACCGCCGGGATCAGGCTCGAGGACATGCACACCCGCGCCACCTCCTCGATCACCAGCACCGTCGCCAGCGCGTCGGCACCGGCTCCGCCGTACTCCTCCGGCACATGCGGCGCGTGGAAGTCCGACGCCGTCAACGCCGCCAACGCCTCGAGGGGATAGCGACCCTGCTCGTCGACCTCGGCCGCGAAGGGCGCGACCTTCGCCTCGCACAGCTCGCGCACCGCCTCGCGGATCGCCTGGTGCTCCTCAGACAACCCGTACATCGGCTGGTCGCTCATGGGGTCAGCCTACGAGCGGGAATCGGTGTCGAGGACCCCGTACCGTGTGGAACGTGACACGCCGATGGCAGGACCCCGAGACCGTCGACTGGATGCTCGACGAGGCCGAGACCTGGGCGATCGTCGGGCTCTCCGGCGACCCGAGCCGCACGGCGTACTCCATCGCCCGGCTCCTGCAGCAGCGCGGCAAGCGCATCGTCCCGATCCATCCCGATGCCCCCGTCGTGCTCGGCGAGCAGGGCTACGCGACGCTCGCCGACGTGCCGTTCCCGATCGACGTGGTCGACGTCTTCCGGCGTTCGGAGTTCGCCGGCGAGTTCGCCGACCAGGCCGTCGCGATCGGCGCCGGCGGGGTCTTCTTCCAGCTCGGGGTGATCGACGTCGCCGCCTTCGAGCGCACGTGGGACGCCGGCGTCCCCATGGTGATGGACACCTGCCCGGCCATCGAGTGGCGCCGCCGACCCGGACGCGCGGTCGGTGCGTGACCTGCGGGTCGCAGCCGGCCCGGGACTGCCCGGCGGCCTGACCATCCCGGACGCCGAGCTGGTCGAGCGCTTCTCGCGATCGTCCGGGCCGGGGGGCCAGTCGGTCAACACCACCGACAGCCGCGTCGAGCTCGAGTGGGACCTCGCGACGACCGACGTGCTCACCGAGGCCCAGCGACGACGGGCCGAGCGGGCACTCGCCACGAGGCTGGTCGGCAGCAGGCTGCTCGTGGTGGCCACCGAGCACCGCTCCCAGCACCGCAACCGGGTCGCCGCCCGGGAGCGCCTGGCGACGCTGGTGCGGGAGGCGCTCGTGCCGCCCCCGCCGCCGCGGCGCCCGACCAGGCCGTCGCGGCGCGCGCAGGTACGCCGCCTGGAGGCCAAGCGCCGCCGAGGTGAGACCAAGTCGCTACGCGGTCAGGTCCGGCCCGACTGACGTCCGCCCCCGGACGGACTGCGTCACCGCGTCCGAGGCCAGGCCGACCAGCTGCTCGAGCGGCCCCTTGCGGCGCATGGCGGCGTACGCCGCGCCGATCCCGAGAACGATGACCACGTGCCAGACGTAGGCGTCCGGCGTCTCGGTGGGGTAGACGTCGGGCGTGCGCATCACGACGTGGAGGGTGTAGAGGGTCAGCGTCATCGCGCCGGCGCCGAAGAACACCTGCACGAAGCGCAGCCAGAAGCCCCGCAGCGCACCCACGACCAGCAGGCAGGTGCCGAGCACCAGGCAGGCGCTGCCGATCGTCTGAGCGAGGTCGAAGGGCGTCGAGGAGTGCGGGGCGACGACGAGCATCCAGGCCCACGAGCCGTCGCGCGGGGTCGTGCCGAACATGCCGTACTGGACCTCGCGCAGCAGCTCCTCGGCGGTCGCCGCGCCCGGGGCGTCGGCGAGCAGGGCTGCCCCGACCCGCGGCAGGGCGGTGAGGCCGTGCGAGAGCCACGTGGCGACCACGGCCACGGCCCCACCGATCGCCGCGATCGCCACCTGGATCCGGCGCCGCCGCAGGTCGAGGCGACCCAGGCCCATGCCGACCAGGAGGTACGCCAGCCACGGCAACACCGGGTAGTAGCCGGTGAACAGCAGCTCGGCGAGCAGCCGTCCGGGCTCGGCGACCTGGTCGAAGGCAGGACTGGCGGTGCCGCGGGTGGGCAGCTGTCCCCGGATCACGGTGTTGAGCAGCGGCCCGGCCACCACCCAGACCGCCCCGAGCGTCAAGAGGGCGGGCGCTCGCAGACCGAGGAACGGCAGCCCCAGCAGGAACAGGACGCCGTAGTAGGTGAGGATGACCGCCAGGCCGCTGCCGATCTCGCCGAGCATCAGCCCGAGGAAGGCGATCAGCAGGGCTCGCACGGCCAGTCCCGACGAGCGCGCCAGTCGTTCCTGGCCGCGCACCGGCTCGCGGCCGCCCGTCATCAACGCCAGGCTCACCCCGGCCAGCAGCGCGAACAGGGACGACGCACGCCCGCCCGCGAGCCACTGTGAGGCGGAGATCGACCCGTCGGGATCGCTCTCCAGGAGCACGTGGGTCGCCATCATGCCCAGCAGCGCCAGGCAGCGCGCGACGTCGACGCCGACCAGCCGGGCGCCGGTCATCTCAGAAGCCGGCGCGCCGATTGGGTCCCGACGCCGCGCGGATCGCCTCGCCCTTCTCCTCGGCCTGCTGGCGCAGGTCCTCCTGGAACGCGACCATCCGGTCGCGCAGGAGGGCGTCCGAGGCGGCGAGCACCCGCACGGCGAGGAGCCCTGCGTTGCGCGCCCCACCGACGGACACGGTGGCGACGGGGACGCCCGCGGGCATCTGCACGATCGAGAGCAGGGAGTCCAGCCCGTCGAGGTGCTTGAGCGGCACGGGTACGCCGATGACGGGCAGCGGGGTCACCGAGGCGAGCATCCCGGGCAGGTGTGCGGCCCCGCCGGCACCGGCGATGATCACCGCGAGTCCACGGTCGGCGGCGGTCCGCCCGTACTCCAGCATCCGCTCGGGCATCCGGTGCGCCGAGACGACGTCGGCCTCGTAGGGGACGTCGAACTCAGCGAGGGCGTCGGCGGCGGCCTTCATCACCGGCCAGTCCGAGTCCGACCCCATCACGATCCCCACGCGCGGACCGGTCGCGTCACTCACTCTCGTCTCCCAACTCACCGGCGAACCACGCGGCCGCGTGCCGGGCGCGCTCCAGGCAATCATCCAGGTCGTCGCCGTACGCGTTGACGTGGCCCACCTTGCGGCCCGGGCGCAGGTCCTTGCCGTAGAGGTGCACCCGCAGCCGCGGGTCGCGCGCGAGCGCGTGGGGATAGCCGTCCCACAGCTGCGCGGTCTGTCCGGCCTCGTCGGCGCCGCCGAGGATGTTGACCATCACCGTCCAGGGCGCCCGCGCGACGGGCGAGCCCAACGGCAGGTCGAGGACGGCTCGCAGGTGGTTCTCGAACTGCGAGGTCACCGCGCCGTCCTGGCTCCAGTGGCCGGTGTTGTGCGGCCGCATCGCGAGCTCGTTGACGAGGATCCGGCCGTCGGTGGTCTCGAACAGCTCGACGGCCAGGATCCCGGTCACGTCCAGCTCGCCGGCGACCCGGAGCGCGACCTCCTGCGCCTGGCGGGCGAGGACCGGGTCGAGGTCGGGCGCCGGCGCGACCACCTCACGGCAGATGCCGCCGACCTGGGTGCTCTGCACGACGGGGTACGCCGCCGCCTGACCGCTCGGCGCGCGCACGACCAGCGCCGCCAGCTCGCGGCGGAAGTCGACCAGCTCCTCGGCCAGGATCCCCACGCCCGCACTCGCCGCGGTCTCGAAGGCGGGCGCGCAGTCGCCCGCCCCGCGGACCACCCAGACCCCCTTGCCGTCGTACCCCCCGCGCGTGGTCTTGAGGACCGCGGGGAAGCCGAAGGCCGCCACCTCGGCGATCTCGGTGACGACGGCATGGCGCGGGCACGGGACGCCGAGCGCGCTGAGGCGCGCGCGCATCACCGCCTTGTCCTGCGCGTGCACGAGCGCCTCCGGCCCGGGTCGCACCGCGACGCCGTCGCGCTCCAGCGCGTGCAGGTGGTCGGTCGGCACGTGCTCGTGGTCGAAGGTGACCACCGCGCAGCCGGTCACCAGGCTGCGCAGCGTGGGCAGGTCGCGGTAGTCGCCGACGACGTGGTCGGGGATCACCTGCGCGGCCGAGACGCCCTCGGCCTCGGCGAGCAGCCGCAGCGGCAGCCCGAGCGCGATGGCGGGCTGCGCCATCATCCGGGCGAGCTGTCCCCCTCCGACCACGGCCAGCACAGGGGCGGCCGGGGGCGGGGCGGACGGCATGGTCCGAGGCTAGTGGTCGGGCGCGTGCGTGCTGTCAGCCGGCTCGGGCGGCGGGGGTCGTTGCGGTCTTCGTGACGTGGCCGTTGACGTGACCGTTGGCCAGGGGGGCCCCGGTCTCGAAACGCAGGCCCTTGCCGCGGATGGTGGTGATGAGCGTGGGACGGCGGCTGTCGTCGCCGAGCTTGCGGCGGACCCAGCCGAGGTGGACGTCGATGGTCTTGGACGAGGTCCAGAACGTGGTGTCCCAGACGTCCTCCATCAGCTGGTCGCGCGAGACGATCTCGCCCGCCTGGCTGATGAGCGCATGGAGCAGGTCGAACTCCTTGCGTGAGAACACGATCTCGCTGTCCCCGCGCCAGACTTTTCTGGTCAGCGGGTCCAGTCGGACGTCTTGAACGGAATGCACAAGGTCAAAGGTAGGAATACCGAGGGGTCCGCGAAGTGGTTTTGGCAGAAGTTTCACCGCGGACCAGACATTCGCCCGAACGGGTGCCTCACCCGACGCCGGAATCAGGGACGGTGTGAACCGTCAGATCCGACGTACGGCGACCGGCTCGACGAGCCCGAATCCGCGTACCGGACGCGCAGTGAGCCGCCGTGTCTCAAAGCGGTCATCGGGCAGCAACCCAGCCGTGGCATCGTCGATGATCACCCGGTTGCGGCGGGCCACCGCCGTCAGCCGGGCCGCCAGGTTGACGGGCGGACCGAAGACGTCCCCGAGCCGCATGATCACCGACCCGCTGGCCAGGCCGACCCGCACGTCGGGCATCCGCTTGTCCCGCCCGACCACGTTGATGATGCCCTCGGCGGCCTCGATCGCCGCCTCGGCGGACTCGGTCACGAACAGCACGGAGTCGCCGATGCTCTTGATCACGCGACCGCCCAACGCGAGGACGACGTCGTGGCAGCGGGTCTCGAAGAGCTCGATCAGGTCGCCGAGACGGTCCTCGTCGAGGCGGTTGGAGAGCTCGGTGAAGGCCACGATGTCGGCGAAGCCGACCGTCAGGGCGACGGTGTGCAGGTCCTCCTCGTTGGCGCCCATCGCCTCGACCCGGGCCACCGCCGCCGCCAGGTGCCGGCGCCACGCGTAGGTCAGCAGCGTCTCGAAGGGCCCGTTGACCTCCTCCACGATCCGCAGCGCCGAGCCCAGCCGGCTCCCGGTCGCCTCGTCGGAGGCCTCCAGCTCCTCCACCCGGCTGATCAGGGTGGCGACCTCCCAGTCGGCCAGCCGCGCCATCGTCTGCCCGACCGCGCGGGTGAGGTTGACCGCCATGTCGAAGTCGATCGCACCGCTGTCGACGACGGCGGCGACCTTCGCCACGGCATCGGCGTCGGCCTGCGTGTAGCCCATCTCGTTGACCCGCTCGGGGAAGCCCAGCGCCCGCCACAGGCGGCGGGACTGCTCGACGGTCAGCGCCGGGCCGTCGGCGTACGCCGCACCCTCGAGCGCCTCGACGCCGAAGTCGTCGCCAAGGATCGCGCGCTCGAGCTTCTCCCGCGTGAAGGGTGCCTGGTCATCCGGATGGTCGCCCGGATGGGCGTCCGGCGTGGGGGTCCGGATCAGGTGCCATCGTCTCCGCGCTCGATGTCGCGGCGCTGGACCGGGTCGCTGCCGGTCAGCTTGTGCAGCTCGTCGGCGACGCGCATCTGGACCTGCTCGACGTTGGGGATGTCGTTGAGCAGGACCCTGCCCTGCTCACTGGCGTCGGAGACCACGAGCGTGCCGCAGCCGAAGACCCGGTCGATGACGCCGATCTCGAAGTCGACGCCGCTGATCCGGTTGAGCGGGATGACCCGGCCCTCCTTGGCGATGAAGCCGCTGCGCTTGACGAAGCGCCGGTTGGTGAAGGTGTAGGTCGTGGTGATCCAGGCGACGACCGGGCGGACGAGGAACCAGAAGAGGATGGCGCCGGCGATGACCCACTCGCCGATCTGCAGGGCCGTCGCGCCGCCCATCGAGCTCACCACGATGGCGACGACGACGGTCACGATGCCGATCAGGATCGGGAAGATCAGTGCCTTGGGGTGGCTGCGCGTCGACACGATGACGCGCTCACCCTCGTTGAGCAGCTTCTCCGGGAAGGTCACGGCGCTGATCCTCTCACCCCTTCGGGCGCACGTGAACGACATCGCCGGCGCCGACGGTCACCTCCCCGCCCGCGGTGGCGACGACGAGACCGCCGCCGCGCGCGATGCGGACCGCCGTGCCCATCAGCACGTCGCCGCCGGGCAGGTCGACCCGGACACCTTGGCCGAGCGTGGTGCACACGTCCGTGTACGACGCCGCCAGTCCGCAGCGCTCTGCGTCGCCACCCGCGGCCACCCAGGCGTCGTACTCGCGCCGGAGGGCGCCGAGCGTCGCGACCAGCAGGTCGGTGCGGTCGACCTCGGCGCCCTCCTCCCAGATCGACGTGGCGACCTCGACGGGGAGCTCGGCGCGGGTCAGTGACACGTTCAGGCCGATGCCGAGCACGGCCGCGGGTCCCTCGCCGGTCTCGACGCGCTCGACCAGCAGACCGGCGGTCTTGCGGGTGCCGAGCAGGACGTCGTTGGGCCACTTCAGCGCGGCCGCCGGGGTGCCGGTCGCGCGCAGGGCGCTCACCACCGCCACGCCCGTCAGCAGCGGGAGCCACGGCCAGGCGGTCGCCTGGACCGCGGGCCGCAGCAGTACCGAGAACGTGAGCGCGGCGCGGGCCGGCGTCGTCCAGGTGCGGTCGAGGCGGCCGCGGCCGGCGGTCTGGTGCTCGGCGACGACGACGAGACCTGCCGCTGCTCCGGCCCGGGCCCGGTCGGCGACCAGGGCGTTGGTCGAGGGGGCCGCGTCCACGACCTCGACGTCGTACGCCGGTGCCGTGAACGCACGCAGGGAGTCGCGGAGTCTCTCGACGTCGAGAGGCGGGCGCTCGGGAGGCCGACGTTCCATGAGGTCTAGATTGACGCACATGACAGCAGAGGCTGCGCCCAGGCCCGGCGAGGGCACCGACCTGCCGCCCGAGGCCTCCGGGATCGACATCCACACCACGGCCGGCAAGCTGGCCGACCTCGACCGGCGCCTCGACGAGGCCGTGCACGCCGGGTCCGCCAAGGCGATCGAGAAGCAGCACGCCAAGGGCCGCAAGACCGCCCGCGAGCGGATCGCGCTGCTCTTCGACGAGGGGTCGTTCGTCGAGCTCGACGAGCTGGCCCGGCACCGCGCGGTGACGTTCGGGCTGGAGAAGAACCGGCCGTACGGCGACGGCGTGGTCACCGGCTACGGCACCGTCGACGGCCGCCAGGTGTGCGTGTTCTCCCAGGACTTCACCGTCTTCGGCGGCTCGCTGGGCGAGGTCTACGGCGAGAAGATCACCAAGGTGATGGACCTCGCCATGAAGACCGGCTGTCCCATCATCGGCATCAACGAGGGCGCCGGGGCGCGCATCCAGGAGGGCGTCGTCTCGCTCGGGCTCTACGGCGAGATCTTCCGCCGCAACGTGCACGCCTCGGGGGTGATCCCGCAGATCTCGATGATCATGGGCTCCTGCGCCGGCGGGCACGTCTACTCCCCCGCGGTCACGGACTTCACGGTCATGGTCGACAAGACCTCCAACATGTTCATCACCGGTCCCGACGTCATCAAGACCGTCACCGGCGAGGACGTGTCGATGGAGGAGCTCGGCGGCGCGCGCACCCACAACACCAAGTCCGGCAACGCGCACTACCTCGGCGCCGACGAGGACGACGCGATCGAGTACGTCAAGGCGCTGCTGTCCTACCTGCCGCAGAACAACCTGGACCCCTCCCCGACGTTCGTCGACCCCGCCGACGAGGAGTTCACCGAGGTCGACCGTGCCCTCGACACGCTGATCCCCGACAGCCCCAACCAGCCCTACGACATGCACGACGTCATCACCGCCGTCCTCGATGCCGATGGAGATGAGCGCGGTGAGTTCCTCGAGGTGCAGGCGCTGTTCGCGCCCAACATCCTCGTCGGGTTCGGTCGGGTCGAGGGCCAGTCGGTCGGCGTCGTGGCCAACCAGCCGTCGCAGCTGGCCGGCACCCTCGACATCGACGCCTCGGAGAAGGCAGCGCGGTTCGTCCGGTTCTGCGACGCGTTCAACATCCCGGTGCTCACCTTCGTCGACGTGCCCGGCTTCCTGCCCGGCACCGACCAGGAGTGGGACGGCATCATCCGCCGCGGCGCCAAGCTCATCTACGCCTACGCCGAGGCCACCGTCCCGCTCGTCACGGTGATCACCCGCAAGGCCTACGGCGGGGCTTACGACGTGATGGGGTCCAAGCACCTCGGCGCCGACATGAACGTCGCCTGGCCGAGCGCGCAGATCGCCGTGATGGGCGCGCAGGGCGCGGTCAACATCCTCTACCGCAAGGAGCTGGCCGCGGCCGAGGACCCGGCAGCGGCGCGCCAGGAGTTCACGGCGTACTACGAGGACACGCTCGCCAACCCCTACATCGCGGCCGAGCGGGGCTACGTCGACGCGGTGATCGCCCCCCACGAGACCCGCCTCGAGATCGTCCGGTCGCTGCGGCTGCTGCGCACCAAGCGCGAGACGCTGCCGCCCAAGAAGCACGGGAACATCCCGCTGTGAGGGGGCCCGGAGGGTCCCCCGAGCAGCGGGAACAGCCGAGCAGCCGGCAGCTCGCCGGAGGAGCGAAGCGGGGGAAGGCGAGCTGCCGTCGGCTCGGCGGCCCACAGGCGACCCGCACGGGCGAGCGAACGGAGGGAGCCATGAGCGGCCAGGAGCCGAAAGCGAAGCACCAGCCCTGCGCATCCTCAGTAAGGACGCGAGCGCGGAGGAGATCGCGGCGATCGTGACGGTCTTCGCCGCGCTGGAAGGGGCAGCCGAGCCGCCGGCCGCGCCGGTGCCGTCGGCCTGGTCGCACCCGTCGCGCCAGGTCCGGCAGGCCCATCGCCACGGAGCGGGCGGGTGGCGCGCCAGCGGCCTGCCGCGCTGACGCACATCGGGTCACCACACGGCGCTCTGCCCCGGTTCGAGCTTGATCAGGCGGTCGGCGAGCCCACGCGCCTCCAGCGCGGCCACGAAGCGGCCGCCGGGGTCGGACAGCCAGCCGCTGTGCAGGCCGAGCTCCTCGGGGGCGTAGGTGCCCCAGTGGACCGGCACCACGCGCGCGGGGTCGACCCGCTCCACCGCCTCGGCGGCGCTCTCCGCGTCGAGATGGCCGGGGCCGAGCGTCTTCCACCAGCCCGCGATCGGGATCGCCGCGAGGTCGATGCGCCCGAGACCTGACATGCCCTCGAAGAGGTCCGTGTCGCCCGCGAGGTAGCAACGTCGGTCGGAGCGCTCGACGACGTAGCCGACGGTCTCGCTGCTGCCCACGTCCCGCCGCCCCCGGCCACCCTTGTGCGCCGCCTCGGTGACCTCCAGGACCACTCCGGCGACCTCGAGCCGGTCGCCCGGAGACACCGACAGCACGGGCCCGAGGCCCAGCCCGGCGACGTACCGCTCGGCACCCCGGGGCACCACGACGGGGACGCGCGGCGATGTCTCGGCGACCCGCTTCAGCGAGCGGCGGTGCAGGTGGTCGGCGTGGGCGTGGGAGATGACGACGAGGTCGCAGCGCCGCACGTCCGCGTCCGGGAGCGGCCCGCGCCGGCGCAGGTGCCCGATCCGCCGGGTCAGCAGCGGGTCGGCCAGGACGCGCACGCCGTCGATCTCGACGAGCGTGGCGGCATGGCCGATCCAGGTGACCTCAGCCGGCATGCGCCGCCGCCCGCCTGGTCGCCCGCCTGGCCGTCCACTCCCCACGGGCCTCGCGGAACGGGTGCGCCGGCGGGTCCACCGGCGGCCGGGTGTCGCGGCCCCGGTCGTACATGGTCGCCATCAGCGACAGCATCACCACGAGCAGGAACGAGTCCTCCTCGGGCAGTCCTTGGGAGAGCAGGATCTCGGGCAGGATCGCGACGAGCAGCGCGTTGACCAGCAGCACGACCAGGAACTCCCCCACGGTGGTGTTCCAGCCACGGCCGCGCTTGCGGTGCCACCACTCGGTGACGACGGCATTGAGGAAGACCATGGTCGCGACGGAGAGACCCAGCCGCACGTTGTTGATCGACAGCTCCGGGACCATGTGCGCCAGCACGATCCCGGCCAGCGTCAGGAACACGAGCTTCTCCGCGAGGATCGGGTCCCACAGCTTCTGGGTGATCTGGTCGAGCCGCGGCCGCTCGTCCAGGTGCCGGTTGACGGCCGTCGTGAACGTCCAGTCCGGGTCTGGCGAGCGACGCACGAGCTGGACCAGGGCGACGACCACCACGATGAGGAACGCGACCACGACGCCGATCAGCGCGGGGTACGCCGCCAGCGCGTCGGTCACGTCGAGCTGGAGGACGTGGATCCAGGTCTCCTGCGGCACCTTGATGAAGACGGCGATGCCCAGCGCCAGCGCCACCACCACATAGGCGGCGAGTCGCTCCGGGCGCCAGCGGGTGCGGATCGCCTCGTAGGCGATGAAGAAGTACTCGAACACGTTGGGGAAGAGCAGCAGCAGGAACCGCCAGTGCGTCAGCTCGAAGAGAACGACGCCGATCAGGCGCCAGAAGAACAGGATGCGGCTGACCTGGAAGGCGTTCTCGTCGCGCCAGTTGGTCAGCGTGGAGATGAACGCGAAGGACAGGTAGTAGACGTCGAACGCCTTGTCGTAGGACTGGTACCACGACAGGTCGCCGCCGATGGCGGCCTGGAAGATCGTCTGGTCGACCGCGTCGGCGACCAGGCAGACCAGGATCGCCGGCAGGGGGAACCGGAGGATGAACAACGGGGCGATGAAGCGGACACCGACGACGAGTGCGACGACGGTGGTGTCCACACTCACCTCCAGGGCGGGGCTAGCTCGGTGGGGCTGCGGGGGTCGGTTTCACTGCCAGGACGGGGCACGGGGCGTCCAGCAGCACCTGCTGCGCGACGCTACCCATGATCATCTTGCCGACCGGCGTGCGATGGCGCATCCCGATGACCAGAACCTGCGCGTCGACCTCGCGGACCACGCGGATCATCTCCTCGGCGATATCGGTGCCCATGGCCTGGCGCACCTCGTGCTCGACGTCGACTCCGGCCAGCCGCTCCTCGAGGTCGGCCAGGCCCTCCTCGCCCAGGTAGCGGCGGTCGATCAGGGCGTCGCCGCGGGTCGCGTTGACCACGAGCAGGTTCGTACGTCTGCGGCGCGCCTCCTCGATCCCCTCCGCCAGGGCGGCGTCGCCGAACTTGTCGGGGATGTAGCCCACCACGACCGTCATCGGTTCACCTCTTCGTGCTCACGAGCACGGATCGGGCTGGCCCGCCGACCCAGGACGATCGGCACGACGATGGCGAGCACGGCCAGCACGTAGAAGACGATCGCGAGCGGCTCGTTGAAGAGCCCGCTGATCTCGCCGTTCGACAGGTCCAACGCCTCGCGCATCTTGACCTCCATCAGCGGACCCAGGATCACGCCCAGGATCAGTGGCAGCACCGGGATGCCGAACCGCCGGATCGCGAAGCCGACGCCGCCCATGGCCAGCAGCAGAGCCAGGTCGAAGGGGTCCTGGTTGACGCTGTAGGCGCCCAGCGACGCGAAGAAGAGGATGCCGGCGTAGAGCTGCGGCCGCGGGATGCGCAGCAGCTTGGCCCACAGCGGCGCCAGCGGCAGGTTGATGATCAGCAGCAGGGTGTTGCCGATCAGCAGGCTGGCCAGCAGCGTCCAGACGAGGTCGGGCTGCTCGGTCATCAGCGTCGGGCCCGGCACGATCCCGTACGAGAAGAGAGCGGCGAGCAGGATCGAGGCGGTCGCCGTGACGGGCAGGCCCAGGGCGAGGAGCGGCACGAACATGCCGGCGGCGCTGGCGTTGTTGGCCGCCTCGGGGCCCGCCACGCCCTCGATGGCACCCTGGCCGAACTCGTCGTCGCGGCCGCGCCGGGCGGCCAGCTTGCGCTCGGTGACGTAGGACAGGAACGTCGGCGTCTCGGCGCCTCCGGCCGGCACGGCTCCGAACGGGAAGCCCAGCGCGGTGCCGCGCAGCCACGGGCCCCACGAGCGGCGCCAGTCGTCGCGCCCCATGAAGGGGCGACCGACCGGGATGACGTCGACGGGCTTTCGGCGCAGGTGAGCGGCCGTCCACAGCGCCTCGCCGACCGCGAAGACCCCGACGGCGACGACGACGATGCCGATCCCGTCGGCGAGCTCGAGCAGCCCGCCGGTGAGCCGGGCCTGAGCAGTCGAGAGGTCGAGCCCGACCAGCCCGATCGTGAGGCCCATGAACAGCCCGATGAAGCCGCGCAGCCGCGAGGCGCCGAGCACGCTGCTGACCAGCACCATCGCCAGCAGCATGATGGCGAAGTACGTCGGAGCGCCGATCTTGACCGCCTGCTCGGCCAACGCCGGGGTGAAGAACGCGACGAGCAGGGTCCCGATCGTGCCGGCGATGAACGAGCCGATCGCGGCGGTGGCCAGCGCCTGCGCGGCGCGGCCGCGCTTGGCCATCTTGTTGCCCTCGATCGCCGTCATCACCGACGCCGACTCGCCGGGGGTGTTGAGCAGGATCGACGTGGTCGAGCCGCCGTACATGCCGCCGTAGTAGATGCCGGCGAAGATGATCATCGACTGGGTGACGTCGAGTCCGTAGGTGATGGGCAGGAGCATCGCCACGGCCATCGCCGGCCCGATGCCGGGCAGCACGCCCACGAAGGTGCCGAGCAGCACGCCGATCGCGGCGTACAACAGGTTCTCCAGCGTGAAGGCGCTCTGCAGTCCGTCGGCGAGGAGGTTCAGGGTGTCCACGGCGGCGGCCCTAGAGGATTCCGTCGAGGATGCCCGGTGTGAGCGGCACCCCCAGCGCGTAGAAGAAGTACCAGCTGCCGACGGAGAGCACCGCACCCACCAGCACGTCGCGCAGCGGCGTGCGGCTGCCGAGCGACCACGCGGCGCCGGCGAAGAGCAGGGCGCCGGTGATGGCCCAGCCGAGCAGGTTGACCAGCAGCAGGTTGAGCACCAGGACGGCGACGAGCTTGCCGACCGTCACCCAGTCAGCCGGGATCGTGAGGTCGACGTCCTCGCCCTCCTCGGCCTGCGGGATGTCGCCGCGCGCTGTCGCCACGGCCAGCGCGACGGCCAGCACGACCATGCCCGTGCCGATCAGGTAGGGGAAGAGCCGTGGGCCGACGGGGTCGCCGAAGCCGACGGTGAGGCCGCGCGCGTCGACGATCGTGTAGATCCCGACCGCCCCGAGTGCGGCCGCCAGCACGTACTGCGCCTTGTCGACGCGCTTCGCGGGCGGGTCAGGCGGCTCGGTCTTCCCGGAGGGCTCGGTCACCTGGCTCATATCAGCCCCAGCTCCTCGAGGGTCCCGGACACGCGTTGGTCCTGCTCGTCGATGAACGTCGCGAAGTCGTCGCCGGTCTTGAAGTCGTCGGTCCAGCCGTTCTCCTCGAGCACGGCCTGCCACTCCGGCGTGTCGTGCATGGTCTGGAGATAGCCGATCAGCTCCTCGGTGCGCTCGGCACTGATCTCGGGCGGGGCGAGGACGCCGCGCCAGTTGAGGAACACCAGGTCGATGTCGGACTCGGTCAGCGTGGGGATCTCGGCGAAGGCTCCGTCCGGGTAGCGCTCCTCTCCCGACACGGCCAGCACCCGCAGCTCCCCCGACTCCACCTGGCCGGCGAACTCGGCGAGCCCGGAGAAGCCCACGTCGATCTTCTCGCCGAGCAGCGCGCTGGTCAGCGGTCCGCCACCGTCGTAGGTGATGAAGTTGACCTCGCTCGGCTCGATGCCGATCTCGGCGGCGAGCTGCATCGGGAACAGGTGGTCGGGGCCACCCGGCGACGAGCCACCGCCGACGTTGATGCCTCCCGGGTCGGCCTTCCACGCCTCCACGAAGTCGTCGATGGTCTCGTAGGGAGAGTCCCCGGGCACCAGGATCCCCTCCGGCTCGCTCATCAGCTGGGCCAGCGGCGTCGCGTCGTCCAGGGAGTACGGCGCGGCGAAGGAGTACGTCGAGCCGACGACCCCGAGCCCGACGGTCATCATCGTGTGCTCGTCACCGGCCCGGCCGACCAGGCTCGTCATCGCGCCGGCACCGCCGGCTCCGACCACGTTGTCGACGGTGAACGAGCCGCCGGTGATCTCGTCCTCCTCCATCACCTGGACCGCCGCGCGGCCGGTCTGGTCGTAGCCGCCGCCCGGGCTGTTGGGGATGATCATCAGCAGGTCGCGGCTGTCGTCGCCGCGGGTCACCCCGCAGCCCGCCGTCGCAAGGACCAGCGCCGCCGCCGTGGCCACGGGGATGACCGACCCTGCCGAGATCCTTCGCATCGCCCCTCATCTAATCGGTGACGGACGTCACTGTCCACGGGTGAAGAGGGACACCCCAGCCCCTGCTTGCCGGGTCCGTCACCGGCGTGGTCAGGTGAGTCCGTGACAGAACTGGTCCTCGGCCCGCTGCTGCGCCACGTCGACGAGACGAGCGCGACGATCTGGGTCGAGACGGCGCACGCCGCTCGCGTGACGGTCACCAGGGCCGGCCGAGGGCAGAGCCACGAGGCCGACGCCTCGACGTTCTCGGTGCACGGCCATCACTACGCGCTCGTCTCTCTCGACGGCCTGGAGCCCGGGGAGAAGTACCCCTACACGGTCGCGGTCGACGGCCGGCAGGTGTGGCCGGAGGCCGACTCCGCCTACCCGCCCTCGCTGATTCCGACCCTCGACGAGCGCAAGCCGCTGCGCCTCGCGTTCGGGTCCTGCCGGACCTCGGTGCCCCACGACGAGGCGGGCAACCGCAGGCACGGCGTCGACGCGCTGCGTGCCTACGCCCTGCGGATGGCCGGCATCACCGACGGCAGCCATCCCGACGACCCCGACCCCGGCCGGGAGGTGCGGTGGCCCGACCTGGTGCTCTTCCTGGGCGACCAGGTCTACGCCGACGAGACCAGTGAGGACATCCGGGCCTTCATCGCATCGAGGCGCGACATCGAGGAACCGCCCGGTGAGGAGCTCAAGGACTACCAGGAGTACGCCGAGCTCTACCGGCTCGCCTGGACCGACCCGGCGAACCGCTGGCTGCTCTCGACCGTGCCCAGCGCGATGATCTTCGACGACCACGACATCCGCGACGACTGGAACACCTCACTGAGCTGGAAGCGCGAGATGGAGGCGACCGACGTGGTGGCACGAGCGCATCGTGTCCGGCCTCGCCTCGTACTGGGTCTACCAGCACCTCGGCAACCTGACGCCCGAGGCGCGCGCGGCCGACGAGGTCTGGCAGAAGATCGCCGCCCACGAGGGCACCGAGGAGTACGACGCCACCGAGCTGCTGCGCGACCTGGCCGAGCGGGCCGACCAGGAGCCGACGGCGTACCGGTGGAGCTACTGCCGCGACTTCGGCGACCAGGCCAGGTTGCTGGTCGTCGACTCGCGGGCGGCCCGGGTGCTCGACCCCGAGCGGCGGGCGATGCTCGACGACGACGAGCTCACCTGGCTGGATGAGCGGCTCCGCGGCGGCTTCGAGCACGTGCTGGTCGGCACGTCGCTCCCGTTCCTGCTGGCGCCCGGCCTGCACTACGTCGAGGCCTTCAGCGAGGCGCTGGCCAGCGGCGGCTGGGGCAAGCGGCTCGGGGCGAAGGCCGGCGAGCTGATGCGCCAGCACGTCGACCTCGAGCACTGGGCGGCGTTCCAGAAGGACTTCCAGCGGGTCTGCGACCTCGTCCTCGAGGTGCTACGCGGCGAGCGCGGGAGCGTCCCGCGCACGGTCACGTTCCTGTCCGGCGACGTGCACCACAGCTATGTCTCCGAGGCGCGCCCCAGAGGCGGCGACCCGATCCGCGGCCGCTTCATCCAGGCCGTGTGCTCGCCGATCCGCAACCCGCTGCCGCGTGCCATCCGCTTCGCCACCGCCGGTCTCTCGTACGGCGTCGCCGGGCCGGTCGGGCACGTCGTCGCCGCCTCGGCGAAGGTGCCCAAGGCGCCCGTGGACTGGCGCCTGCTCAAGGGACCGTGGTTCGACAACAACATCGCCACGCTCGAGATCCGGCCCGGCGAGGGCCTGCGGATGTGGTGGGCGACCGGCGAGGTGGAGAACGGCCGACACGACCGGCCGCGCTTCGCCCAGGTGGCCGAGGTCGTCGTCTCGTGACGGACGGCACCGCTGACGGTTCGACTGCTGGGTCGATCACCGATGTCGACGGGATCCGGGTCGGTCAGGCACAGCGGGTCGGCGACGGCTGGTTGACCGGGGTGACCGTCGTCGTGCCCCCACCCGAGGGCGCGGTGGCAGGCGTCGACGTCCGTGGTGGTGGGCCCGGCACCCGCGAGACCGACCTGCTCGACCCGCGCAACCTGGTCGAGCGGGTGCACGCGATCGTGCTGACCGGCGGCTCGGCGCTCGGGCTGGCCGCCGCCGACGGCGTCGCGCAGGCCCTGCTCGCCGAGGGCATCGGACTGGCAGTCGGAGGGGCCTTGGGCATGCCGCCCGTGCCCGGCGAGGTGGTGCCGATCGTGCCCGCTGCCGTCGTCTTCGACCTCGGCCGGGGCGGCAGCTTCGGCAACGCGCCGGACGCCGCGCTCGGCGCTGAGGCGTACGCCGCCGCCTCGACGCGGGTGGTCGAGGGCAATGCGGGCGCCGGGACCGGCACCAGGGCTGGCGGGCTCAAGGGCGGCGTCGGCACCGCCTCGACCCGGCTGCCCGACGGCGCAGGAGTGGGCGCGCTTGTCGTGGTCAACGCGGTCGGCTCGGCCGTCGACCCCCGCACCGGCGAGCTGTGGGCGGCTCGCCTGTGCGAGACCGGCGACCTGTCGACCCTGCGCCGGCCCGACCCGGCCGACCTTGCGACGTACGACGCGATCAGGGCTGCCTCGGCTCCCCCGCCGCCCGGCCAGGCGACCTGCCTGGTGGCCCTCGCCACCGACGTGACGCTGACCAAGGCGCAGTGCGCCAAGGTCGCGGGCAGCGGCCACGACGGTCTCGCGCGGGCCATCAACCCCGTGCACACCATGCTCGACGGCGACACGGTCTTCACCCTGGCGACCGGCGCTCGTCCGGCGCCGGACCTGCTCGGCTTCCACGCCCTGGTGACGGCAGCCGGCGACGTCGTCACCCGTGCGGTCGCGCGGGCGATGCTCGCCGCCGAGTCGACGCACGACCTGCGGAGCTACCGCGAGGTCTTCCCGTCCGCGTTCGGCCCCTCGGTAGCCTCGCCCGGGTGACGATCAGGCTCGTGCTCGCCTCCGCCTCCCCCGCCCGGCTCAAGACCCTTCGACAGGCGGGCGTCGAGCCGCACGTGATCGTGTCCGGCGTCGACGAGTCCCGGCTCGACGGTCTCCCGCCCGCCGAGCTCGCCCTCCAGCTCGCCGAGCTCAAGTGCGCGGCCGTCGCCGATGGGCCCCTGCTCCCGGACGACGCTGCGCTCGTGCTCGGCTGCGACTCCGTCCTGGAGATGGGCGCGCGGGCCCTCGGCAAGCCCGCCGACGCCGACGAGGCACGCGAGCGGTGGCGGGAGATGCGCGGCGGCCATGGCGTCCTGCACACCGGGCACTGCCTTCGCGACGTCGCGACCGGCCACGTCGCGGCGGCCACGGCCTCGACGGTCGTGCACTTCGCCGACGTGAGCGACGCGGAGATCGCGGCGTACGTCGCGACCGGTGAGCCGCTCCAGGTCGCGGGCGCGTTCACCGTCGACGGGCTCGGCGGCGCGTTCGTGACCCGGATCGAGGGCGACCACCACAACGTCGTGGGCCTGAGCCTCCCGCTGCTGCGCGACCTCGTCGCCGAGCTCGGCCACCCGTGGACCGAGCTGTGGGCGAGGGGAGAGCAGCCGTGAGGTTCACCGAGCGGGAGCTGACCCTCGCCCTCGAGGGTGCGGCGAAGAGCGTGCTGGCGGCCAAGGACAAGGACGTGCGCAAGGGCAGACGTTCCGCGGACGACGCCTGGGCGGCCCTGGGTCGCTACCAGCGCTACCAGCTGCTGTCCGGGCTGGGTGACCAGCTCCTCGGCGTGCTGGTGGCGCTGCCGGACGTCGAGGTGGCGGTGGGCACGCGGCCGACGTTCACCGACGAGGAGATCAGCGCCGCGGTGCAGCAGACCGGCGGGGACGGGCGGGGTCTGCGTGGCAGGGTGCTCCTCAAGGCGCGGGTGGCGCTGGTGCAGCTCGCGCTCGCGAATGTGCCGCCGCGGGCGGATCCGGACGCGCTGGTGGTGCCCGACCACCTCTAGCGGTCGCCTCCGGAGATGACTGCTAGTGGGTCGGGTCCTCTTCGCGGGTCCGACGCCAGGTGATCAGCGGCTCCTCGTGCTCGGGACGACGGAAGACCAGGCCGCGGAAGAGGAAGAAGCGCGCGGCGTTGGCCAGGCCGAGCCCGACGAGGTTGGCCGAGATGTTGTCGGAGATCGGGTCGTCGTTGCCCAGGACGTTGCGGCTGATCCACAGGCAGGTGATCGGGATCAGCATCGTCAGCAGGTTGATCGCGACGAACGCCGCCACCCCGCCGTCGGCCCCCCTGGTCTCGCGGTGCTGGAACGCCCACACCTTCGTGTAGTGATAGCTGATCACCATGCCGACGCCGTTCGCGATGACGTAGGCCAGCTCGGGCTGGTCGTTCAGCGGCGCGAAGCTGCCGGTGTTGAAGCCGTGCACCAGCAGGTTGAAGAGGATGAGCGCGACGATCGTGGCGACCAGGCCGACGGCCAAGAACCGCCCGACCTCGGCAGCGAACCGCTGCCAGCGCTCTCCCACGCAGGGAAGCCTAACCGGGCCCCGCTCGGCGGACGGAAACCTCGCGGCGTCGCTGCCCGACCGACTGGTGCGGTGCTGTGGTCGCATAGGGGGGCGCCGGCCACGTGCTTACCGTCAACAGCACCGCGGCAGTCGGTCGCCCCGCTACTCGACCGGGAGGCCGAGGCCGCGGGCGATGAGCATCCGCTGAACCTCGGAGGTGCCTTCGCCGATCTCGAGCACCTTGGCGTCGCGGTAGAAGCGGGTGACGGGGTACTCCTCCATGAAGCCGTAGCCGCCGAAGACCTGGGTGCCGATCCGGGTAGCGGTCACCGCCGACTCGGTGGCGTAGAGCTTGGCGACGGCAGCGGCCTGCTTGAAGTCCTTGCGGGAGACCGACCCGCCGCCCTCCATCGCGTCGCGCATCGCGGCGGCCCGGTAGGTCAGCAGCCTGGCGGCGTCGAGCATCACCTGGAGGTCGGCGATCTGGAAGGCCACGCCCTGCTTGCGGCCGATCGGGCCGCCGTAGGTCTGCCGCTCCCCGGCGTAGGCGACCGTGAGGTCGACCATCGCCTGCAGGCAGCCGACGGCCAGCGCCGCGATGGCGACACGCCCGTCGTCGAGGGTCGCGAGGAACTGCGCGTAGCCGCGGCCCCGCTCGCCCAGCAGGTGGTCCTCGGGCACCCGGGCGTCGACGAAGGTCAGCGGGTGGGTGTCGGAGGCGTGCCAGCCGAGCTTGTCGTACGCCGGCTCGGCGACGAAGCCGGGCGTGCTCGTCGGCACGATGATCGTGGAGATCTCGGGCTTGCCGTCCTCGCGGACGCCGGTGCGAGCCGTGACCGTGTTGAGGCTGGTGATGTCGGAGCCCGAGTTGGTGATGAACTGCTTGGCGCCGTTGACCACCCACTCGCCCTCGACGAGGTCGGCCTTCGTGCGCGTCGCCCCGGCGTCGGAGCCGGCGCCCGGCTCGGTCAGCCCGAACCCGGCGAGGGCCTGACCGGCGACCAGGTCGGGGAGCCACTGCTCCTTCTGCGCGTCGGTGCCGTAGGTCAGCACCGGGTTGATGCCCAGCCCGACCGCGGCCTCGAGGGTGATGCCCATCGACTGGTCGACCCGGCCGATCTCCTCGATCGCCAGGCACAGGCTGGTGAAGCCGCCGTCCTCGCCGCTGAGCCCGGCGCCGCCGTACTCCTCGGGAGCAGTGAGACCCATCAGGCCGAGCTTGCCCATCGTCTGCACCACGTCGACCGGGAAGTGGTGGTCGCGATCCCATTGGGCGGCGTACGGCGCGATCTCGCTCTCGGCGAAGTCGCGGACCGTGCGACGGAACTCCTCGTGCTCACGGGACAGGTCGAACGTCATGCGGCAATGCTAACCCGAATGGTTAATGATTGTTAACCGCGGACGACCTTGATGTTGAAGTCGAGAGTGTCGAGCGACTGCCAGGTGCGGATCCACAGGGCGACGTACATCTCCGCCCCGCGGGCGGTCTCGAGGCCGCCGAGGTCGAGCACGTCGGTGTGCCCCAGCGACTCGAGCAGCTCGGTGACGACCGTCTTGGCGTCGGCGTCGTCGCCCGAGACGAAGACGGTCGAGGGCTCGCCGAGCCGGCCCGGGTCGGCCATCACCGAGGCGTTCATGGTGTTCAGCGTCTTGACGACGCGCGCCGACGGGTGCGCCCGCTGGATCTGCTCGGCCATCGAGTCGGTGTCGACGACCAGCAGGCGCGGCGGGAAGCCGGCGGAGAAGTCGAGCGGGTTGCACACGTCGACGAGCACCGTGCCGTCGAGCCGCTCGGACGGCACCGCTGCCAGCACGTCGAGGCTCGCGCCGCCTGAGGTGGCGTTCAGGACGAGGTCGGCGTCGGGGACGTCCCCGAACGCCTCGAGACCGACGGCCGGCACGTCGGCCGACCACGAGGCGAAGTCCTCCCCCTCCCGGGTGCGTGCCGGATCTCGGGTCCCGATCGTCACGTCGTGCCCGAGCTGGTCGAAGCGCGCGGAGAGCGTCCGCCCGACGATGCCGGTGCCGAGGACGGTGATCCTCATGGTCGCCTCCAGAAGCAGTCAGTCGCAGTTGTCGCAGATGCCGGTGGCCGGCAGCGCCATGAAGCAGCGCGGGCAGGTGGCGGTGGGCCGGTCGGTCTTGGCCAGCCGGCGGGGTGTGGAGGCGCGAGGAGTGGCGGGCCGCGAGGACGGCGCGCGTCGCGCGGCCGGGGCCCGCGCGGGTGGCGGCGGCGCCCCGACCAGCGGGCTCAGCGGCACCTCGCCCTCCCGGGCCCGGAGGTGGTCGACCAGCACGAGCAGGTCGGGCATCCACGTCGCGACCGGATGACTGGTGCTGACCTGACTGAGCTCCTGGACCTGCGTGGCCAGGTCGGCGGCGACGATCCGCCGTCCGTCGCGCTCGACCAGCACCTGGACAGCGATCGGCGTCCAGACCTGCAGCGCGATCGCCTTCGACGTCGGCAGGGCGTCGGGCTCGTGCCAGAAACCCTTCCGCTTGACCTCTCCGCGCATCGGGCTCCTGTCCTAGAGGTAGAGCCCGGTGGCGGAGTCGCCGAGCCGGTCGGCGGCGACCGCGTGCACGTCGCGCTCGCGCAGGACGACGTAGACCTCGCCGTGTACCTCGACCTCGGCCTTGTCCTCGGGATCGAAGAGCACCTTGTCGCCGACCTCGACGATGCGGGCGCTCGGCCCGACGGCGACCACATGTGACCAGGACAGGCGACGCGCGCCCATCGCCGCGGTCGCGGGGATCACGATGCCCCCCGACGAGCGGCGTTCCCCGGACTCTCGGTCGATCTCGACCAGGACGCGGTCGTGCAGCATCTCGATCGGGAGCTTGGACGCCGCCTTCTCGAGACGCTGCTTCTCGGCCATGAGCGCGACGCTCAACGCGTCAGTCGGCGGAGGCCGACGAACACGGCGACCACACCGGCGACCACGCCGGCGACCTTGAGGATGTTGTCGGTCCGAGGCGTGCCGTCGAGAGCCACGAAGTAGCCCTTCACCGAGGCCACCTGACGGGAGACGATCGTCTTGGGACTGCTGCGGTAGACCAGTGCGTCGATGGTGCCGGCAAGCCGTTCCCGGGTCTCCTCGATGTCACGTTCGAGGGACGACAGCTCGCTCACGTCCGGAAGGCTATCAACCATGCGCCGCTCACCCCTCGACGGGCGTGACGCGGGGGGCCGGCGCCACGAGCCGTGGGTCGAAACCGAACGGCAGCTCGAGCCGGTGCGCGGCCATCAGGGCGTCGTCGGTGAGGACGTCGTACGTCGCCCCGTCGGCCACCACCACGCCGTCGCTCAGCACCACCGAGCGCGGGCAGAGCTCGAACGCGTAGGGCAGGTCGTGGGTGACCATCAGCACGGTCACGTCGAGGGAGCGCAGGATGTCGGCCAGCTCGCGCCGCGAGGCGGGATCGAGGTTGGACGACGGCTCGTCGAGCACCAGGACCTCTGGCTCCATGGCCAGCACCGTGGCCACGGCGACGCGACGTCGCTGGCCGAAGGACAGGTGGTGCGGAGGGCGGTCGGCGAACTCCGCCATTCCGACCTGTTCCAGCGCTGCCATCACGCGCGACTCCAGCGCTTCGCCGCGCAGCCCGAGGTTGGCGGGCCCGAAGGCCACGTCCTGGCGGACCGTGCCCAGGAAGAGCTGGTCGTCGGGGTCCTGGAAGACGATGCCGACCCTGCGGCGGACCTCCTGGAGGTGCTCCTTCTCGACCGGGAGGCCGCTGACCGACACCGAGCCGGCACCCGCGGTGAGGATGCCGTTGAGGTGGAGCACGAGCGTGGTCTTGCCGGCGCCGTTGGGGCCGAGCAACGCGACCCGCTCGCCCTCGTGGACGTGCAGGTCGACGCCGAAGAGGGCTTGGTGGCCGTCGGGGTAGGCGTAGGCGAGGCCGCGTACGTCGAGGACTGCCCTGCTCATCGGGTGGGCCTCACCGGGGCAGCCGCCCGTCGTACCCTCGCGAGAGCATCGCGAGGTGCACGCGCTCGCCGCGCTCGTAGGACCGCACGAAGAGAGCACCCAGAGACCGCGCCATCGCCGGCCAGTGCCGCGGGAACCGCGGGTCGCAGCCACGCGATCTCATCGCGACCGTCATCCGCCCGAGCTCGTCGGTGACGACGTCGAGGTAGCGGATCATGAAGCCCATGATCTGCACGAGCAGGCTCGGCAGCCGGAGCCGCTCGAGCCCCCGCAGCAGCTCCTGCGGCTCGGTCGTCGCCGCGAGGGTCAGCGAGGCCACCACCCCGAGGGTGCCCTTCACCAGGAGTGCCCAGGCCCCCCACAGACCGGCCTCGGACACCGAGATCGCGAGCGGGCCGGGCAGCACGACCTGGGGTCCGGTGGCGACGAAGGGCATCAGCGCGGCGAAGACCACGAACGGGACCTCGACGACCATCCGCTTGGCCAGATAGCTGGGGGGCACCCGCGAGACGCCGATGACGATGACGAGCACGGCGGCGTACGCCGCGTAGGCCGCGAACCACTCGCGCGGGGTGGCCACCACCACGAGCATGAACCCGACGAGCGCCAGGATCTTGCGGTGTGCCGGGGCGCGGTGGACCGGGCTGTGGCCGTGGAAGTGCAGCTTGTGCCCGTGCCCGGCGCCCACGTCAGCCTCGCGT
>CAVRPU010000002.1:270000-477041 GCA_963723195.1 uncultured Actinomycetota bacterium | reverse complement strand
GATCTACGTGCTGCGGGTCGATGAATGCCTGCTGGTCAAGCGGCTCGCGGTCCACCCATTGGGCCGTCAGTCACCGTCCAGTCGGACAATCCGGCTTATCCCGACTGGCCCGATTGCAGGCTCGATACGATCCACTGCATCGGCCGGGTGATCTGGGCCGGACGGAAAGTCGCATGAGCGTCGTTGCGCATTCGCAGCGCGACTGGCGCCGGCCGATGTGGCCGCCGCCAACACGCCTGTTCGGCGAGGTGTTCGCAGACGAGTATGGCTATCGACGGCCCGCCCGCCCGGCCGCGCTTACGCCGAGCGGCTGCTGGCCAACCCGGCTTTTTGCTGTTGCGGCGGAGCGAGGGAGCGAGTGATCGGGGCGATCGACCGGCCTACGAACTGCCGAAATATGAGGAGGAACGAAGCGAGTTCTACATCTACGATCTGGCGGTTCTCGGAGGCCCATCGGCGCAGGCGGCGCATGGCGACCGCGCTGATCGGCGCGGCTCAACGATATCGCGATCGAGCGCGGGGCCTGGGTCAGCTTCGTCCAGGCCGACCCGCCCGACGCCCCGGCGGTGGCGCTGTACGACAAGCTGGGCACACGCGAAGAGGTCTATCACTTCGACATCGCGCCGCGATGAGCGCTTAGCCGCGGCGGCGGTCGGTCCACCACAGAGCGGCGAGGATAGCGAGGCCGGTGCCGACGCCGGCGAGGAAGCCGGCGCTGGGCTCGCCGATCAGGATCCGCCGACGGTGCCAGCAGTGATCGCGAGGACCAGGAAGATCCCGCCGGCGCGGGGTGGGGCGTTCTGCATCGCCGCGCGGTGCCACATCGAGCGGGTCAGGATCGAGGGAAATTGAGCTTGGCCTCGATTGCCGCGAAGCGCGGGTCGTTGCGCAGCGGGTCGAGGAACGGGTCGACGCGGATGCACGCCATGCCGGGATCGCGCATGCTTCAAGCGCCGTGCTGAAGCGCCGCAAGCGCCTCGTCCGCCATGTCCCAATTGGGCGTAAATCTCGCGCATATTGATAGATGGGCGGCATCGCCGTAGCGCCGCTCCATTACGTCCAGCTTTTCCAGCGCTTCGGCGCGGTTGCCGGCGCGCGCGGCAATTACGGCCTCGCCAAGCAGCCGCCGATAATCCGATCGCTTCCAGCTTGGCATATTCGGCCTGCCGCTTCGGCCGGCCGGCCGAGCATCAGCAGCGAGTTGCCCAGGATGCGGCGGACCTGCAGCTCGATCCGGGGCTATTTGCGAGCGAGCGGCGGGCGACCGTCACCGCTTCCTCGCAATTGCGGCCAGTAAGGATAGCAGCGCCTTCGATCTCCAAGCGAAACCGGATTGAGCGGATCGAGCGCGCTTGAGCGTTCGATTTTCTGCCGGGCCTCGTCGAACTGGCGCGCTCTGGCCGAGCATGCATCGCGTGGATGCGCAACGTGTGGGCATCGTCGCCGGGCAGCGCATCGGCTCGTTCGCAAGTCGGCCAGCGCGGCACCGATATTGAGCTGGTCTGGATGGATCGCGGCGCGGGTCGCGTAGGCGATCGCCAGTCGCGGCTCGATCGCGATGGCCCGCTCGGCGGACGTCATCGCCTCGCGGTAGCCGCGCTGCGCCTTCGGCCGAGCTGAGGCATAGACGCCGCGAAGATCAGGACGAGAATGAATGCCTTGCGCGCGTGGGCCTGGGCAAAATTGGGATCGAGCGCGATTGCGGCGTTGAGCAGTCCGAGCGATTGCATTACAGGGCTTCGCGGTGTCGGATTGCTGTCCGGGACTTCGATCGCAAGTAGAGGTCGAGCGCGGCCGGGATTGTCGGTCCCGCCGAGTGTCAAGCCTCGCGCTGCCTTGGCGCCGAGTTCGACGCTCAGCGCCTGGGCGACGCTTTCGGCGATGCTGGTCTGGATCTCGAGCACGTCGCCGGTCGGGCGGTCGAAGCGTCTCCGACCAGCGCTCGAGGCCGTTGCCGCCGTCGACCAATTGCGCGTTGACGCGGATCGTCGAGGGCGAGCGGCGGACGCTGCCCGACAGGATATGCTCGACGCCGAGCTTGCGGGCGGCCGTCTTGGCGTCGCTGTCGCGCAGCATTTCCGAGGAGGTGCGGGCGACGACCTGCAAGCCCGGCGATGCGCGACAAAGCGCTGCGCAATTCCTCGGCCATGCCGTCGGAGAAATAGGCCTGCGCGCGGATCGCCGCTCAAATTGGCGAACGGCAGGACCGCGATGCTGTTGGCCTCTGCCGCGCCCGGCTTGAGCAGGAACCAGCCGCCAATGCCCGGCCGCGGCGAGCGCGGCCCCGCCGCCGATCAGCAACGGCCGGCGCGCGATGCCCGGCCGGCGAATGGCCGGCGATGGCGCGGCTGGTGGCTCGAGCCCGACCATCGCGCGCGCGGCATCGAGCATATCGCCGATACTGCGGTTGTCGTCGCGGTCGCCCTTCCAGCCGATCAGCGGCAGCGCCTGGGTCTCGCCGAAGCCGAGCGGCGGGTCGACCTTGTCGATCCGGATCGGCAGATAGGCGCCGCGGCGCAGCGCCCGCGTCGCTTCGTCGCGGACGAAACGGCCGTCCGGGCCGGTCGAGCGCTTGCTCCACACGACGATGACGCAGGCGGCCTCGTCGAGTGGCGCGGCGATCTCGTCGCGCCACTCGTCGCCGCCGCCGATATGCGCATCCCACCAGACCGACAGGCCCTCGGCCTGCGAGCGCGTCGACCAGCGGCGCGACCCGCGCCCGGTCCTCGGCCTTGTAGGAGACGAATACGTCGGTCATCGGCGCTCCCCGGCGGCCAGTCTATGGCGCTTTGCACGCGATGCAAAGCTTTCGCCCGCTGGTTGACGCAGGCGTTGACGGCGTTTGTGCGCGTCGGGGAAAGCTTGGCCTGTTAACAGCGTCGGCATGGAAGACATTTTCATCTCGGCGGCAGGCCGCGATCAACGACGCGGTGTCGCTGGTCGACGAATATGGCGAGGACGCGCCGCTCGCCGCGGCGATGCGGGCGGTGCAGAGCCGCGACGCGGACAATGTCCTCAATTCTGCCACTGGCGGCAGATCGAGCGGCTGTCGCCGCGCTGCTCGCGAGCGACAATGTCGAAGGGATCGGTCCACTAGCGCGACGGCGTAGACTGGCGCGGTTCAGGTGCGCTGGCTAGGCTGCCCTCATGGGATCCGGAGCAAGGAGGCGGGGCCGGGCGGGCCTGCTGGCGCGTCGCGGCGTGCGGGCATCGCGCTCGCCGGCCCGCGTCGCGCCCAGCAATCGCCGCCAGACCCGACCGAGCTCGACCCCAATGCGCCGCTCGACCCGATGCCCGACCTGGGCGTCGAATGGCCCGACATGGACGCGCCCGACCCGCGCCCGAGCCCGAGCCGAGGCGCGACCGCCGAGGCGCCGAGCCGGCGAAGCGGGCCAGGCGTGTCGATCGACGATTCGCGGCGGCGCGGCGCTATGTCGATCGCGGATCGAGGGGCTCGGCGCGGCGGCGAGCGAAGAGTTGCTCAAGCGCGTTCCAGCAAGCAGTCGGCGCTCGAGGAGAGCCGAGGACAAGACCGGCCAATGCCGCGCAGATCGACCGGCGGGCGCGGGCCGATGCCGAGCTGCTGACCAGCCTGCTCCAGTGCGCAGGGCTATTATCGACGCCGAGGTCGAGCCCGGCGATCAGCGCTGCGAGGGCGAGCGGATCGCGGTCGAGCTGCGCGCCGCGCCGGGGCCGCGCTACACGCTTCGAGTCGGTCGAGTTTCCCGGGCCTGGCCGAAGCCGGCGGCGAGGCCGGGCACATTGCGCGAGGCGTTCGCGGTCAAGCCGGGCGACCCGGTGGTCGCGCAGACAGGTCATCGCGGCCGGGATCGCGCTCAAGGTCGCGCTCGGCGAGCAGGGCTTCGCCACCGCCGAGATCGGCGAGCAGGACATCGTCATCGACCATGAGACCGCGACCGCCAAGCTGGTGCTGCCGGTCGACGCCCGGGCCCGGTCGCGCGCTTCGGCGAAATCCGGGTCACCGGCCAGCCGCCGTTCTCGTCGCGCCACGTCGGCCGGATCGCGCGGTTCGAGCAGGGCGACCAGTTCGAGCAGTCGGAGGTCGACGATTTGCGCCGCGCGCTGGTCGCCACCGGGCTGGTGGCGTCGGTCGAGACCCAGGTCGTGCCGCGCGACGAGCGGGCGGATCGGTCGACCTCGACGTCCGGCTCGAGCCGGCGCCGATGCGGACCATCGCCGGCGAGCTCGGCTATGGCACCGGCGAGGGCGTGCGGGTCGAGGCCAGCTGGCAGCACCGCAATTTCTTCAACCCCGAAGGCGCGCTGACCGTGCGCGGGGTGGCCGGGACGCAGGAGCAGCTCGCCGCGGTCTCGTTCCGCCGCAACAATTTCCGCCGCCGCGACCAGGTGCTCAACGCGCAGGTCTCGGCCAGCCACGTCGACCGCGACGCCTTCGACGCCAAGACCTTCCAGCTGTCGGGCGGGATCGAGCGGCAGAGCAATTTCATCTGGCACAAGAAATGGACCTGGAGCTTCGGCGGCGAGCTGGTCGCGACCGACGAGCGCGACACGATCGAGGCGACCGGCGAGGACGCGGCGGCGGACCTTCTTCATCGCCGCGCTCCCGGCGAGCCTCGGCTATGACGGCAGCGACGATCTGCTCGACCCGACCGACGGCTTCCGGCTCGGCGGGCGGATCAGCCCGGAGCTGAGCTTCCAGGGCGGCACCTTCGGCTATGCCCGCGCGCAGATCGACGCCAGCGCCTATCGGCCGGTGTCGGAGCGGGTGGTCGCCGCCGGGCGGATCCGGCTCGGCACGATCCTCGGCGCGGGCCGCGACGACATCGCCCCGTCGCGGCGCTTCTATGCGGGCGGCGGCGGATCGGTGCGCGGCTACGGCTACCAGCGGCTCGGCCCGCGCGACGCCGACGGCGACCCGATCGGCGGGCGCAGCCTGGCCGAATTCGCCTCGAGGCGCGGATCCGGCTGAAGGCGCTCGGCGGCAATTTCGGGATCGTGCCGTTCCTCGACGGCGGCACGCTGACCACCAGCATCGCTGCCCGAGCTTCAAGCGACTGGCAGTTCGGCGCCGGGCATCGGCGCTGCGCTATTATTCGAGCTTCGGGCCGATCCGGGTCGATGTCGGCACGCCGCTCAACCGCGCAGAAGGGCGACAGCCGGGTCGCGGTCACCGTGTCGCTCGGCCAGGCGTTCTAGATGGCCGAAGCGTCGCCGTCGAGGCGCCGGCGGGCGGCGACCGTCCAGCGGTCCGCCTGAGGCGGCACTGGAGCGCGGCGGCTGCTCAACGAATTGCTGGCGCTGCTCGCTGGCGCTGCTGCTGCTGCTCGGCGTCGGGCTGGTGCTGCTCGACACCGCGCCGGGGCACCGCTGCCTCGTCGACCGGATCGCCAGGATCGAGACCGCGTCGGGGCTCAAGATCCGGATCGGGCGGATCGAAGGGTCGATGTTCGGCGAATCGCGGCTGCAAGAACGTCCGCGTGTCGGACTAGCGCGGGCGTGTTCCTGACCTCGCCCGACATCATGCTCGACTGGGCGCCGGGCGCGTGGCTCTGCAACAGGCTGCACATCGACCGGCTCGAGGCCGACCGGGTGACGCTGTCGCGGCTGCCCAAGCTCAAGCCGACCGGCCGCAAGGGCCCGATCCTGCCCGGCTTCGACATCCACATCGGCAAGCTCGAGATCCGCCGGCTCGAGCTTGGCGCCGGCGGTGACCGGCACGCCGCGGGTCGGCCGCGTGAGCGGCTCGGCCGACATCCGCGCCGGGCGGGCGATGGTCCAGCTCGACGCGGCGGTGCGACGGGCGGCGACCGGCTGCAGCTGCTCGCTCGACGCCGAGCCCGACCGCGACCGCTTCGACCTCGACGTGCGGGTCAGCGCGCCCGCCAACGGGCTGCTGCCGGCGCTTGTTCGGGTCGAAGCGGCCGCTCGACCTGGCGATCGAGGGCGACGGCAGCTGGACCCGCTGGCGCGGCACGGGCGCTGCTCGACCTGTCGGGCCGGCCGACGGCGCGGCCTGGCGCTGGCCGCCGACAACGGGCGCTACCGGCTGGCGGGCAGGCTGGCGCCGGCGCAGTTCCTCAAGGGCAAGTTGCAGCGGCTGACCGCGCCGGTGATCGACGTGCGCGGCGCGGCGACGCTCGACGGACCGCCTGCTCGACGGCGAGCTGCGCCTGGCCTCGCCGTCGCTGCGCGCGGTCGGGCGCGGGCGCGATCGACCTCGCCGACAATCGCTATCGCAAAGTGCGGATCGGCGTCGATCTGCTGCGCCCGCCGGCCCTGTTCCCCAACATGACGCGGCCGCAATGTGCGGCTGGTGTGGACGCTCGACGGGCCGTTCGGCAGCGCCGATTATCGCCTACCGGCTGACCTCGCCGCAGGTGAAGTTCGACAATACCGGCTTCGTCGACGTGCGCGCCGAGGGGCGCGGCACGCGGCTCGCCGTGGCCGATGCGCGTGCCGCTGCGGCTGCAGGCGCGAGCGGTGACCGGGGTCGGCGACGTCGCCGGCGCGATCCTCGCCAATGTCCGGCTCGAAGGCATGCTGTCGCGTCACGCCGACAACTCGTGCGCGGCGACAACCTCAAGCTCACCAGCGACAAGCTCAAGCGGCAAGGTGTCGCTGCTGATCGACCTTCGCACCGGCGAGTTCGACATCGTCATCTCGGGCGGGCTGACGCGCTATCTGATCCCCGGGCTCGGCATCGTCGACGTCAAGACCGACCTGCACGTCGTGCCCGGCGCCGGGCGGCAAGGCGCGGGTGGTCGGCACGGCCGAGGCCTGGGTGCGGCGGCTCGACAACGCCTTCTTCCGCGATCTGACCGGCGGCCTGCCGCGCCTCGACACCGATCTCGAGCGGACAACCGACGGCGTGCTGCATTTCACCAACCTGCAGCTCTATTCGCCCAAGCTGCGCCTGTCGGGCTCGGGCATCCGCCGCCGCGACGGCACCTTCCATATCGAGGCCAGCGGGCGGCAGGCGAAATATGGCCCGCTCAAGATGGTCCTCGACGGGCGGATCGAGCGGCCGCAGGCTCGATCTGCTGCTCGACCGGCCCAACGAGGCGATGGGCATCCGCGCCATGCGGCTGCTGCTCGACCCGATCGCCGGCGGGCTTCGATTATCGCGCCAGCGGCGGGTCGCGGCTCGGGCCGTTCACCTCCAACGGCCGGATCCTGCTGCCCAAGGGCGGCCGCGCGGTGATCGCCATCGCCGCGCTCAACGTCGCCGGCACGACCGCGCGCGGCGACCTGCGCTCCGACCCGGGCGGGTTCACCGGGCAGCTGGCGCTGGCCGGCGGCGGGCTCGACGGGACGCTCGGCTTCCGCCCGGTCGACGGCGCGCAGCGGATCGAGGCGCATCTCACCGCCAGCGACGCGCGCATTCCCGGGCCGCCGGCGATCGCCGTCCGCGCCGGCAAGCTCGACGGGACGATCCTGCTCGAGGAAGGGCGCACCACGCTCGACGGGACGTTCGTCGCGCGCGGCATGGCCTATGGCGCGATCGACATCGCCCGGCTGACCGCCAGCGCCAAGCTGGTCAACGGCACGCGGCCAGGTCCGCGCGGCGATCGCCGGGCGGCGCGGCAGCGCGTTCGAGCTGGTCGACCTCGGCCAATGTCGCGCCCGACCGGATCAGCGTCACCGGCCGCGGCCAGGTCGACCGCCGGCGCGCTGATCCTCGACAGCGCCGGCGGTGCTGACCGCGCGACGGCGACGGCTGGCGGATCGCGCCGACCCGGGTGCGCTTCGGCGGCGGCCGCGCGACCCTGTCCGGGCCGCACCGGCTCGAGCCCCGAAGTCCACGCCGAGCTGCAGGCGCATGCCGCTGCAATTGCTCGACATCGGCTGGCCCGACCTCGGGCTCGGCGGGATCGCCACCGGCCGGCTCGATTATCGCTGGCGCGGCGCCAATGGCGCGCCGAGCGGCCGCGCCGACCTGCACGTCCGCGGCCTCAGCCGCGCCGGGCTGGTGCTGTCGTCGAAGCCGATCGACGTCGGGCTCGCCGCGGTGCTGTCGACGGCGGCAAGGCGGCGTTGCGCGCGGTGGCGGTCAGCGACGGCAAGACCATCGGCCGCGCCCAGGCGCGGTTCGCGCCGCTGGGCCGCGGGCCGATCGTCGGCCGAGCTGATCAATGCGCCGATGTTCGTGCAGCTGCGCTATGCCGGGCCGGCCGACACCTTGTGGCGGCTGTCGGGGGTCGAGGTGTTCGACCTGTCGGGCCCGGTGGCGATCGGCGCCGACATCAGCGGCCGGCTGGTCGATCCCGATCATCCGCGGCTCGCTCCGCAGCGCAGAACGCGCGGATCGAGAGCGCGGTGACCGGCATGGTGCTCGACAGAATGTCGCCGCCAGCGGCCGCTTCGCCGGGTCGCGGCTGGTGCTCGACCGGATCGCCGGGCAGACGCCCGGCGGCGGCACGGTCAGCGGGCTCGGGCTCGGTCGATTTCTCGGGCGGGCGCGCCGGCGCTCGACCTCGATTTCAACGTCGCCAGCGCGCAATTGCTCGACCGCGACGACATCGCCGCGACGGTCACCGGCCCGCTGCGCGATCCGCTCGAACGGGCGCGGCGGGCACGATCTCGGGCAATCTCAAGCTCGACCAGGGGCGCTTCACCCTCGGCCAGGCGAGCGCGGCGGCGGCGGTGCCGCAGCTGCAGGTCCGCCACGTCGGCCGCGATGCCGAGGACGTGATCGAGATCGCCGAGCTCACGCCGTGGAAGCTCGACCTCAAGGTCGCGGGCGGCGACCTGACCGTGCGCGGGCTCGGCATCGACAGCCGCTGGACGACCGACCTCGCGATCGGCGGCAATGTCGACGCGCCGCGCTTCACCGGCCGCGCCGACCTCGTCCGCGGCGATTATGAATTCGCCGGGCGCAGCTTCCGGCTCGACCGCGGGATCATCCGCTTCCGCGGCGAAAGCCCGCCCGATCCGTTGCTCGACATCCGCGCCGAGGCGCAGGTCCAGGGCCTCGACGCGGCGGTGCACGGTGCGCGGCACCGGCCTCAAGCCCGAGATCACCTTCGCCAGCGTGCCGCAATTGCCGCAGGACGAATTGCTGTCGCGGATCCTGTTCGGCACCTCGATCACCAACCTGTCGGCGCCCGAGGCGGTGCAGCTGGCGTCGGCGGTCGCGGCGCTGCAGTCGGGCTGCGGGCAGCCTCGACCCGATCAACGCGGTGCGCCGCGCGGTCGGGCTCGACCGGCTGCGGATCGTCCCGGCCGACGTCGCGACCGGGCAGAAGACCGCGATCTCGGCGGGCAAATATATCGGCCGCAAATTGTTCGTCGAAGTGATCACCGACGGGCAGGGCTATTCGGCGACGCGCGTCGAATATCAGGTGACGCGCTGGCTCTCGTTCCTGTCGTCGATCTCGACCATCGGCCGGACCAGCGCCAACGTCGCGGGTCAGCAAGGATTATTGAGGCCGTTGCGCCGCTGGATTGCCGCGCTACGCTCGCAACGACGGATGGGGGGCACGCATGAAGAACTGGAACGTCCGCAAGCCGGTCGTCGCGCGCGAGGACATGCCCGAGATCATCGGCTGGCGCAGTCGCTGGCTGGCCGCATCTCGTCGCGCTCGGCGTCGGCGCGATCGTCGGCACCGGCATCCTGACCCTGATCGGCGTCGGCGCGGGCAAGGCCGGGCCGGCGGTGATCCTGTCGTTCGCCATCGCCGGGCTGATCTGCGCCTGCGCGGCGCTGGCCTATGCCGAGGTGGCGACGATGATCCCGCGTCGGGCTCGGCCTACACCTACACCTACGTCGTGTTCGGCGAGCTGATCGCGTGGATGGTCGGCGGTCGCGCTGATCCTCGAATATAGCCTGGTGGTCAGCGCGGTCGCGGTCGGCTGGTCGGGCTATGCCGCGGGCTTCCTCAATTCGGTCGGCATGGGGCTGCCGCAGGCCTTGATCCAGGGGCCCGAGCTTGGCGGGATCATCAACCTGCCGGCGATCTTCATCATCGTCGTCGTCGCCGGCCTGCTGATCGCCGGCACGCGCGAAAGCGCGACGCTCAACGCCATCCTGGTGGTGATCAAGCTGGCCGCGCTGGCGCTGTTCATCGCCGTCGCCCTGCCGGTGTTCGACGCCGCGCAATTTCGAGCCGTTCATGCCGCTACGGCTTCCCGCGCACCGGCCCGCCCGGGCAGCGAGGTCGGGGTGATGGCCGCGGCGGCGATCATCTTCTTCGCCTTCTACGGCTTCGACGCCATCGCCACCGCGGCCGAGGAAGCCAAGAACCCCGACCGCGACCTGGCCATCGGCATCGTCGGGTCGATGGTGCTGTGCGTGATCATCTACATGGCGTCGCCGCGGCGGCGATCGGCGCGCTCGCCTACACCCGCTTCGCCGACAGCCCCGAGCCGCTGGCGCTGATCCTGCGCGAGATCGGCCAGGGCTGGGCGGCGCGGATTCTCGGCGCCTCGGCGGTGATCGCGCTGCCGACCGTGATCCTGGCCTTCTTCTTCGGCCAGAGCCGGATCTTCTTCACCATGGCGCGCGACGGCCTGCTGCCGGCCAAGCTGGCCCGGGTGTCGAGGCGCGGAACGCCGGTGCGGATCACCATCTTCACCGCGATCGTCGTGTCGATCATCGCCGGGCTGTTCCCGCTCGCCGACATCGCCGCGCTGGCCAATGCCGGGACGCTGGCGGCGTTCATCGCGGTGTGCGCGGCGATGCTGGTGCTGCGGCGGCGCGAGCCGGACCGCGAGCGCAAGTTCCGCACGCCGCTGCCGTGGGTGGTCGGGATCGGCGGGATCCTCGGCTGCGTCTATCTGTTCTTCAGCCTGCCGACGCAAGACCCAGATTATTCTTCCTCGGCGCGCAGGGGATCGGCCTGTCCTCTACGCATCTACGGCAGCGGCGCGCGCCGGCGCGGCGCAGGGCCGCTCGGCGCGACGGGTGGCCGTCACCGAAGCCGGCACGACCGGCGGCCGACGCACCGCCTGAGGAACATCGTCGGCGGGTCGCGCGGGCAATCTGGTCGAATGGTTCGACTGGTACGTCTATGCGGCCTTCGCGCTCTATTTCGCGCCGGTGTTCTTCCCCAAGGGCGACCAGACCGCGCAATTGCTCAACGACCGCGGCGGTGTTCGCGGTCGGCTTCGTCGATGCGCCCGATCGGCGCCTGGGTGATGGGCATCTACGCCGACCGCAAGGGCCGCAAGGCGGGGCTGACGCTGTCGGTCATCGCTGATGTGCGTCGGCTCGCTGCTGATCGCGGTGGCGCCGACCTATGCCAGGCGGGCCTGCTGTCGCCCGGCGATCCTGGTCGTCGCGCGGATGATCCAGGGGCTCAGCCTGGGCGGCGAATATGGCTCGAGCGCGACCTATCTGTCGGAGATGGCGGGCCGGGAGCGGCGCGGCTTCTGGTCGAGCTTCCAATATGTCACGCTCATCGCCGGGCAATTGCTCGCGCTGGCGCTGCTGCTGCTGCTGCAGGCGCATGCTCGGCGAGGCGGCGATGGAGCGCGTGGGGCTGGCGGATCGCGCTTCGGGGTCGGCGCGGTGCTGGCGGTGGTGGTGTTCTTCATCCGCCGCCGGCTGACGAGACCGAGAGCTTCACCAAGTCGGCGGCCGCGACCGACCGGCCCAAGTCGAGCGGCGCGCAACCTGTTCCGCGACCATCCGCGCGAGGCGTTGCTGGTGATGGCGCTGACCGCCGGGGGCACGCTCGCCTTCTACGCCTACACCACCTACATGCAGAAATTCCTCGCCAACACCGTCGGTTTCGACCGCGCGACGGCGTCGCGGATCATGACCGCGGCGCTGGCCGTGTTCATGCTGCTGCAGCCGCTCGCGGGGCGCTGTCGCGACCGGGTCGGGCGCCGGCCGGTGATGATCTTCTTCGGCATCGCCGGCGCGCTGCTTGACCTATCCGATCTTCGTCGCGCTGGAGACCGCGCAGAGCCCGCTGGTCGCGTTCGCGCTGGTGATGGCGGCCTGGTGATCGTCACCGGCTACACCTCGATCAACGCGGTGGTGAAGGCCGAGCTGTTCCCGGCGCATATCCGCGCGCTCGGCGTGGCGCTGCCCTTTGCGCATCGCCAATACGATGTTCGGCGGAACCGCGGAATATGTCGCGCTGTAGCTCAAGGACGCCGGCCACGAGCGCTGGTTCTACTATCTATGTCGTCGGTGGTGATCGCCGGCTGCGCTGATCGCCTATGTCCGGATGCGCGAGACGCAAGACGACAGCAGCCTGATCGAGGAAGATTGAATGCTCAGCGGCTTGAGCCAAGCCCTCGAGGTCGTCGTGCAGCTCGGGCAGGCTGGCGCTGTCCCAATCGACTCGCCCAACCGGCGACGCCTGGCCTTGTCGGTCGAGATAGGACGGGCGAGCCCAGTTTGTGGGTCGCGACCTCGGGCTTGACCTGCGCCGAGCAGCGCGATGTCGAACGGCGAGGCGAAGCGCAGGCCGACCTGGTCGCCGCGCGACCAGCTGACGGTGGCGAAATGCTGGCCGGCGTCGCCGAGGTCGAGCAGCACTTCGGCGCCTTCGGCATAAGTCGAGCGTCGCTGTCGACCAGCGCGCCGCTCGCGCGAGATATTGCGCAGGCGGACGCGGTGCGATGTCGTGATTGTAGTGGATTTGCGCCGTACCAGATCAGCGGATGGCGAAGGTCGCCGCGGCGCTGCTCGCCGTCGGCGCGCCGTCGGGCGTCGGCGGCTTCGGCCGGCCGGATCGGGGCGGCGGCCGCGGCCGCCGCGGCGATGTCGGGGAAGATGCGCTTGAGGACGTCGAGCAGCATCGCGTCGCGCTTGTCGGCGTCGCAGTCGATCTGGGTCTCGTGGGCGAATTCGAGGCCGATGCGGTCGCCGCGGATCCAGCGCACGGCGCATTCGATCGGGCTGCACATCGCCGAGCACGAGGATCGACCTGCTGCCACATGTCGAGCGGCGACGTCGGCGCGCGATCATCGCGCCGCCGCCCGACAGGTTGACGAGGTCGACGTCGATGCGACTTGCGGCCTGACCTTGAGCGTCGCCTGCTCGGCGCTGCAGGCGGTGGCGGTCGTCGTCGCGGTGGTCGGCGCTGCGCATCGCTGTCGCGCGGCACCGCGATCGAGCCGAGGCCCGTCGCCTTCGTCGGCGCCGAGCGGCTTCTTTGCCGGCATCAGCGGGCCGCGACGGATGCAGCCGTCGCCGCCTGTCGAGTGCCGAGCGGAACTGTTCATCGAGCGGACCTCGCATGCCATGGCGCGGCGCATTATGGCGCGCGAGGGTTACGAAAGGCCTAAGCTTCGCGGATCGCCGACGGCTCGCTTAGCTCGAATAATACATGTCGAACTCGACCGGGCTGGGGGTGGTTTCCCAGCGCATCACTTCTTCCCACTTCAGCTCCATGTAGGCGTCGATCTGGTCGTCGCTGAACACGTCGCCCTTGGTCAGGAAGGCGCGGTCGTTGTCGAGCGCGACCAGCGCCTCGCGCAGGCTGCCGCAGACGGTCGGCACGTTGACCAGTTCGGCCGGCGGCAGGTCGTAGAGGTTCTTGTCCATCGCCTCGCCCGGATGGATGCGGTTCTGGATGCCGTCGAGGCCGGCCATCAGCAGCGCCGAATAAGCGAGATAGGGGTTGGCCATCGCGTCGGGGAAGCGGAACTCGACGCGCTTGGCCTTCTCGCCCGCGCCATAGGGGATGCGGCACGAGGCCGAGCGGTTGCGGCTCGAATAAGCCAGCAGCACCGGCGCCTCGAAGCCGGGGACGAGGCGCTTGTAGCTGTTGGTGGTCGGGTTGGTGAAGGCGTTGAGCGCGCGGGCGTGCTTGATCACGCCGCCGATGAAATAGAGCGCCATTTCGCTGAGGCCGGCATAGCCGTTGCCGGCGAACAGCGGCTTGCCGCCCTTCCAGATCGACATGTGGGTGTGCATGCCGCTGCCATTATCCTGGGCGATCGGCTTGGGCATGAAGGTCGCGGTCTTGCCATAGGCCTGGGCGACCATGTGGACGACATATTTGTAGACCTGCATGCGGTCGGCGGTCTCGACCAGCTTGCCGTAGGTCAGGCCGAGCTCGTGCTGGGCGGCGGCGACCTCGTGGTGATGCTTGTCGCACGGCAGGCCCATCTCGAGCATGGTCGAGACCATCTCGCCGCGGATGTCGACCGGCGCTGTCGACCGGGGCGACGGGGAAATAGCCGCCCTTGGCGCGCGGCCGGTGGGCGAGGTTGCCGCCGTCATATTCGCGGCCCGAATTGCCCGGCAGCTCGATGTCGTCGAGCTTGAAGAAGCTGGTCGCGTAGCTGTCCTCGAAGCGGACGTCGTCGAACATGAAGAATTCGGCTTCGGGGCCGACGAACACGGTGTCGCCGATGCCGGTCGCCTTGAGATAGGCTTCGGCGCGGGTCGCGGTCGAGCGCGGGTCGCGGCCGTAGAGCTCGCCGGTCGACGGCTCGACGATGTTGCACACCAGGATCAGCATCGGGGTCGCGCTGAACGGATCGACATAGGTCGCGTCGAGGTCGGGCTTGAGGATCATGTCGCTCTCGTTGATCGCCTTCCAGCCCGGCGATCGAGCGAGCCGTCGAACATGAAGCCGTCGGTCAGCATGTCCTCGTCGATCACCGACGCGACCATCGACAGATGCTGCCACTTGCCCTTGGGATCGGTGAAGCGGAGGTCGACCCACTCGATCTCCTGCTCCTCGATCGGCTTGAAGACTTTTGCCGCTTCGCTCGCCATGTCGCGTCCCCATGCCCGTGATTTTTAGAATCGGGGCCCCCAGGGACCGCCTTGCAGCCCATCGATTCCGCAGTTGCGAAAGAGAAGTCACGGGCGCTGTGAACTTTTCACCCGGTTGCCGCTTCCAACGGCTTGTGAGATGATTGCGGCGGGGGCGCGTATGGGCAACGGGCGTTTCGTATCTTGGACTTTGTGGGCTTTGCTGGCGGCGCTGGCGCTCGGCTGGGGCGCCCCGGCGGCGGCCCAGTCCACCGCCACCTATCGCGCCGAACTCAACCAGCTGACGCTCGACATGCGCGCCATGTGGGGCGAGATCGAGCGGTTCAAAGTCGAGAACCCCTACTGCAACCCGTCGCCCCCGCCGCCGAGTAAGGCCCAGGCACAGGCGGAGCTGGCGGCGCTGGAGCAGCGCGCCAACGCCCTCAATCAGCGCTACAACGCCCTTAAGCGAAATTTGCTCAGCTTCCTCGACCGCAACCACCGCCTGTACGCCGAGATGATGGTCAACGGGCGCGACCCCCGGGACCGCCAGTGGTGGAGCCGCGACGACACTAATCGCCAACGGATGCTCGACGAGCTTGCCCGCAAAAAGGCGGCCCTGGCGGCGGCGCGGGAGATCGATTGCCGGCCTAAGCCCGAAGCCCAGGCCTCCGGTGACGACCGGCGGCGGGTTCCAGCCGCCGGCGCTGCCGGTGCGGCCGTCGACTTCGGCCACGGCCTGGCCGGCGCTGCCAACCCATTTCTGCAGCCATGACGAGAAGATCGAAGTATTTGAAGAAAGTCGCCGCGCTTCTCGACCAGGCTTATGCCGACGCCGAGCGCACCGCCCGCTTCCGCACCGAGGTCGAGCAGGCGGTCAACAGCTATGTCCAGAACGACCGGCGGGTGCCGGCTGACGTGATCGCCAGGCGGCGCCAGGCGATCGCCGATGTCGAGGCGTCACAACCGGCGGCTGCGCGAGGCCAACGACAATTACAACCGCGCCAATGCCATTCCGGTGATCGACTGTCGGACGCCGGCTAGGCAGCCCGATCGGCCGGCGCAGGATTTGCGGACCGGCCAAGCGCCGCCTGCAACGAGACCTAGGTCTCCGGGCCCGGGCCTAACTGCGCAGGACGAGTCGCAGATCGCGCGCCAGCAAAAGACGATCGAGGATGACGAGGCCGCTATCGCCGATTTGAGGGACCTCCGGAGGAAGGGCAATTGCGGCGGATTGTGGGAAGCGGCCGACGACTTGATGAAGTGGCTGTGGGAACTTGCCCAACCGGGCCGGGCGCCAATCACCGGTCTCTCGCCGCGGCCGCCTTTTCCGCGGCGCTTGCTCGACGAGTGGGAGCGGCAGCTTCGACGTCGATCTTGCAAGGACTGCGTGAAGCCCCGCATCCAGCTCGCCAGTCACCCGCCGACGGATCTTCGTGCCGCCGCCCGGATTCGCGCGAGGCGCGCATCCTGACGTCCACAATCAGCGGAGCGCGCCGCGGTTGGCTCGCCGCTCGCTGCAATGGGATCCGGCGCTGGCGGCCTCGGCGTCGGCCTATGCGCAGCAACTGGCGCGGGGCGGGCCATTCGTCCATGCGCCGCGCGCCGGGCGCGAGAATGAGCGCGAAAATCTGTCGCGCGGCCTGCCCGGCGCGTCGCCCGAGCGGATGATGGAAAACTGGACCGGCGAGAAGCGCAATTTCATCCCCGGCATCCTATCCCAACGTCAGCAGGACCGGCAACTGGTCACGATGGCTCGCATTACACCCAGATGATCTGGCCGACGACCACCAGGTCGGCTGCGGCACCGCCCGCGGTGCCGGTCAGGAAATATTGGTGTGCCGTTATACGCCGCCGGGCAATCGGCCGGGTCAGCAAGTGATCGGACAAGATGGCTATTGCGCCGCCCAATTCGGCGACGCCGATCCTCCCGCGCGACATCCAGCGGCTGCCGATGGGCGGCGGGATGCAGCAGATCGATCCGCCGCCCCGCCGCCACCGCCGCGTCCCACGGGACGACCCGCGCCGGACAGGGTCGAGGCCCGGCACCCGCTGCGTCCTCGATGTTCAACGGAGGCGTTCAACCGCTGGCACGTGGCGCCGCGACACGACTGCGACCATGCCACGGCCGCTCGGCTGCGATTGGACGAGATGCGTTACGCCCTCGACGAATTGCGCAAGCGCCTGAAGGCAGGCGCGCGGCTGCGGCAATGTCCGCTGGTCAACGCTGACGATTTGCAGCGCCAGATCGAGGCATCGAACGCAGGTTGCGCGCCGCCGAGCGGCGCCGCCGCCCGTGATCTCTCCGTCTGCGAAGGCCCGCGCTAGAAGTCGACCTTGTCGTCGGGCTTGGTGTAGGATTGCTCCTGGACGCTCGTGTCGAGGCCCATCAGCGGATAGATCAGGTCGCGGGCGAGCAGGCCCGTCAGCAGCCAAATAGACGGCGATTACGCCGGTCACGATCTCCGCCGTGTCGCTCAGCGCGCCGAGTAGATCAGGATCCCGAGGCCGATGGCGATTGCGATGCGGCCCATGCGATCTTCCGGTCCGACGTTTCTGTCCATTGAAAACTCCCCTCTTTGATGATCGCGCCCGTACCGACGGCGGCGCGTGATTGCCCTTGCCGGAATGCTAAGACGTAACGCGCTTCAAAACCAAGGCGGATCGAAAAGGTCAGAAGGCCCGTCGCTGGGCCGCGACCAGCATGCGGAGCAGCATCGCCACCGGGCGCGGCACGCCGACCTTGCCTTCGAGCCACAGGCTGACCGCCGAGCGGCTGACCCCGATCGCGGCGGCGAGGTCGCTCTGGGTCCGGTAGCCGAGCGCGCGCATCGCGGCGCGAAGCTCGTCGGGCGACATCGAGGCGAGGCGGTGGGTCGGGCATTCGCATTCAGATCGCGTCGGCGCCGCTTGTCGCCGGTGCGGATGCGGATCGCCTGCTCGACGGCGATGACGAAAATCTTGCCGTCGCCGATCCGGCCGGTGCGGGCGGCGGCCTCGATCGCCTCGACGACGCTGTCGACCTGGCCGTCCTCGACCACCACCTCGACCTTCACCTTGGGCAGGAAGTCGACGACATATTCGGCGCCGCGATAGAGCTCGGTATGGCCCTTCTGGCGGCCGAAGCCCTTGACCTCGGTGACCGTCATCCCGCTGACCCCGACGTCGTGGAGCGCGTCCTTCACGTCGTCGAGCTTGAACGGCTTGATGATCGCTTCGATCTTTTTCATGGCCCTGCTCGCATAAGCCGCTGCCGCAATCGCTGCCGCAATTGGACGGCGAAGGGCGGTCGCCATGAAAGCGATCATCCTTTCCGCCGGCCAGGGCTCGCGGCTCGGCCATCTGACCGACGACCGGCCCAAGTGCCTGATCGAGTTCGGCGGCCGCAGCCTGCTCGACCGCCAGCTCGACACGCTCGCCGCCAACGGCGTCGACGAGGCGGTGGTCGTCACCGGCTTCCGCGACGACCAGATCGAGGCGGCGCTCGCCAGCGCGCGCGGCGGGCCGAAGGTGCGGACGGTCTTCAACCCTTCTACAAGGTCGCCGACAATCTCGGCTCCTTGTTCATCGCGCGCGACGAGCTCGACGGCGACTGCCTGGTGTGGAACGGCGACACGTTGGTCGCGACGCGCTGATGGCGCGGGTGCGTCGCCAATCGCGACCGCGACGGCATCTGCGTCACCGATCGACCGCAAGGACCGGCTATGACGACGACGACATGAAGGTCGTCGCGCGACGGCGACGGCCGGCTGCGCGCGATCGGCAAGCGCATCGCCGAGGGCGTCAACGCCGAATCGATCGGCCTGCTGGCGTTCCGCGGCGACGGCGCGGCGCGGTTCCGCGAAGCGATCGAGCAAGCGATGCGGACCGCCGAGGGCACGACCATCTGGTACCTGCGCGTGATCCACCACCTCGCCCAGAATGGCGACGTGTGGACGCTCGACATCAGCGGCGAGGAATGGGGCGAGGTCGACTTCCCCGAAGACGTCGCCAGCGCCGAGGCGCTGGTCGCAGGCTGGGACGAGGCGCGAAAGGCGAAGGCCGCCTAGCCCGCGCACCTGAGCGATGTAAGCGTCGACCAGCTCCTCGAGCATATCGAGTGGCAGGGCGCCGTTCTCCAGCACGACGGCGTGGAAATCGCGAATGTCGAACCGGTCGCCGAGCGCCTGCCGCGCCCGGTCGCGCAATTCCGAGGATCTCGAGCTGGCCGATCATGTAGCTGGTCGCCTGGCCGGGCCAGTTGAAATAGCGCTCGACCTCCTTGGTGGTCGCGCTTCGACAGCAAGCATTGTCGACGAAATACTCGATCGCCTGCTCGCGGCTCCAGCGCTTGTGGTGGATGACCGCTATCGACGCACCAGGCGGACCGCGCCGCCAGAACTTGCGTCGAATAGCATGCCGAACTCGCGGATCATGGGGTCGCGTAGGTAGAAACCCATCTCCTTGCCGACACCCTCGACAGATGGCGCCATCCTTCGGAATAGGCCCCATAAGCCGCCGTAAATGGCGGAACTGGGCCGCCGGGAAGCATCCTGGGGATCAGTGCCGATCGGAAACTCCTGGGCAAGGGCGATCGACTTCATGAAAGCTGATAGCCTTCGCCAGCAGCTGCGCTGTCGGCGAGATGATCTAGCTAGATGCGGGCCTTGCGAGACCTTCAGCCGATGGCTAAAGGTTTCCTGGCGCCAGGTCTCGATAGTACGGACTACCAGCGGCGCCTTCGGACAACCTCCGATCCACTTCGGCGAATCCATCACTTGGCGATAAAGAAGGCGGGACGGTCAGATACGCGCGGCGTCGGTGGGATACTTGACTGGCTGCCCTGATTGATCGTCGACGAAAATTGCGTGGACTTCGAGCGCTTCTTGCGGCAGGCCGGGTCTACTGCGGCCTTCATCATGCGATGCCGCACCAGTGCTGGCTGCGTCGCGGCAGATATGCCTCGCTGGCGGCGTCGCGGGGGTAGTCGAATTGCTTGTTTGAGCAGCTCGGCATAGAAGGCATTCCTGTCGGGCGTGCTCTTGACAGCCGACCTGCGTCTTGATCCGCTCCATCTCGCCGTGGAGCTTCGCCACTCGAGCGAATGCCGCCGGGCGCGAGCTTTCTCGGTCCATGTCGCGCTGGTGCGGCCGATGGCCTTGCAGCGCCGATTGGCGTAGAATAGGGGCGCTTTCCTTCGGCGTCCAGGCCAAGCCACGCTTGGCGCCGGTTAGCCTGTGATCATCGCCGCCCAGGCTGCCGCCCAGGCGAACGGGTGCCGATCGAGCACGCGCTGGCCGTCAGCGCGCCTCGCGCGCAATTGAAGCGGGGACGATGCAGCCGCATCTATCGCGCTCTGCTCGGCACATCGTTCACCTAGTTCACTCTTGGTCTTCAAGTCGCTCAACCCGTCGCGTGTCGGCCCCGCCGATGTAGGCCCGGCGTCGGACCCGACATTGTCGTCCTCCCGTACTGGTTATCGAAATCTCTAGGAAGGACGAGTGGGAAACGAGGAGGGGAATCTCGTTCATCACCCGCTCGACTCGCAGCCGATAGGCTTCCGTCGGACATTGCTCGGGGGGGGAGGACCGGGGATTGCCGCATCGGGCGGTGCTCGCCGGAAAGCCGTGGATTAGCGACCACGCGCGTAAGGAGGCGAACAATCGGTAGGCAGTCTCGTTCGCGACCAGTGCCAGCCGGTCGCCGGCTGGGCGGGCTCAACCGCAGCTGTCGACTGGTGCGAACGCGGGCCTTCCTGGGACGCGCCGGGCCAGTCGCAGCTGGCGTATAAGCGCCTGTGTAGTGCAAGCGAGCGGTCATATTGGATCCGCGCCGGGCTACGCAGGACCGGGCTGCCCGCGTCCTGAAGCGTCGAAGTGGCATCGACGAACTGCCATCAGCCGCGTCTTCGCCGCGATCGATCGGCGGCCGCTGCCGGAGCGATTGTGGGGGAGCGGTCGCGTGCCCGGCGGCGGCGGGGTCGTCGCGCAAGCGGTAGTGGCGAGCAGCAGAGCGGAATAGCGGCAGAATGAAGCTTCACGGAGGCGATCCCCCCCTACAAGGATGAGCGGAAACTCCCCTGTTGTAACCGCCGCATCGCCCGCCTTCCGCCGAGCCTCAAGTAAGGCGGCTTGTCGCAGCCCTGCCGGGCTTTTCGTGAATATCTCGCAGCCGTCCTCGGTGATGCCGATCGAATGCTCGAACTGCGCCGACAGCGAGCGGTCGCGGGTGACCGCGGTCCAGCCGTCGTCGAGCAGTCTTCACGTCGGCGCGGCCGATGTTGATCATCGGCTCGATGGTGAAGAACATGCCGGGCTTGAGCTCCGGGCCGGTGCCGGGGCGGCCGGCGTGGACCACTTCGGGGCTGTCGTGGAACAGCCGGCCGAGGCCGTGGCCGCAGAAATCGCGGACGACGCCGTAGCGGTGCGCTTCGGCATGGCGCTGGATGGCGTTGGCAGATGTCGCCGAGGCGGTTGCCGGGCCGCGCCTGCTCGATGCCCGAGCATCAGGCATTCGTAGGTGACGTCGACCAGCTTGCGCGCCTTCAGCGGCACGTCGCCGACCAGGATACATGCGGCTGGTGTCGCCGTGCCAGCCGTCGAGCGATCGGGCGTGACGTCGATGTTGACGATGTCGCCGTCCTTCAGCGCCTTGTCGCCGGGGATGCCGTGGCAGACGACATGGTTGATCGAGATGCAGCAGCTCTTGGTGTAGCCGCGATAGCCGAGCGTCGCCGGGACCGCGCCGCCGTCGAGCATCATGCTGGTGGACGAGGTCGTCGAGCTCGCCGGTGGTGACGCCGGGCACGACGTGCGGCACCAGCGCGTCGAGGATCTCGGCGGCGAGGCGGCCGGCGCGCGCGCATGCCGGCGAACCCGTCGGGGCCGTGCAGCTTGATGACGCCGTTGCGGGCTTCGACCCGGTCGTCGGCGGCGACGGTGATATATTCGGTCATCGGCCCTATATAAGGCTCGGACGCGCGGAAGTCGAACCGGAGGTGGCAGATGGGCGAGACGAGGATCTGGACCGCCGCGCTGGTCGTGATCGGCGACGAAATCCTGTCCGGGCGCACCCAGGACAAGAACGTCGCCCAGGTCGCCACCTGGCTCAACGTGCAGGGCATCCGCCTGGCCGAGGTGCGGATCGTCCCCGACGACGAGGCAGCGGATCGCCGAGGCGGTCAACGCGCTGCGCGCCGCGCCACGATTATCTGTTCACCACCGGCGGCATCGGCCCGACCCACGACGACATCACGGTCGATTTCGATCGCCGCGGCGCTCGGCGTGCCGGTGGTCGTCCATCCCGAGGCGCGGCGCGATCCTCGAGGATTATTACGCCGACCGCGGCGGGCTCACCGAGGCGCGGCTGCGCATGGCGCGGGTGCCGCGAAGGCGCCGAGCTGATCCCCAACCGCGATGTCGGGCGCGCCGGGCATCCGGATCGGCAACATCTTCATCCTGGCCGGCGTGCCGCACATCGCCGCGGGCATGCTCGACGCGCTGACCGGGACGCTCGAAGGCGGGCGGCCGCTGGTGTCGGTGACGCGTCGGCGCGTTGGCCGCCGAAAGCGAGGTCGCCGACCTGCTGCGCGAGACCGAAGCGGCGCACGACGGCGTGTCGATCGGCAGCTACCCGTTCTTCAAGGACGGGCGCTACGGCGCCAACTTCGTCATCCGCTCGGAGGATGGCGAGCTGGCGCGCGATGCGAGACCGGCTCGCGGCCGGGCTTGCGCGACGCCGGCTACGAGCCGGTCGAGGGCGGAATTGACCGTTCGTCGAATGGCGCTCGACCGGCGCTTCTGAATTGGCGACTTTCCCCGCATCATCAGCACGTTGGGGGTTGTCCGTGCTCAAGAGTTTATCGTTGCTATGCGCACTTGCGGTCGCCGGGCCGGTGCTCGCCCAGGAGGCGCCGCAGCCGCCCTCGAGCGAGTCGGATATCGTCATCGAAGGCACCCGCCCGTCGAAGAAGCAGGTCGGCGACTTCGTCCGCTCGCTGACCATCGCGCCTTCGCTCGGCCAGATCAGCCGGTTTCATTGGGCGGTGTGCCCCGCGGCCGTCGGGCTGCCCGACCGGCAGAACCGCCAAATCGCGGAGCGCCTGCGGATGGTCGCCGCTGCGGCCGGCATCCGCGTCGGAAATGCGGATTGCATCGCCAACAGCTTCGTCATCGTCACCGACGACCGGCGCGAGCTGCTCGGTGCTCGACGCAAATACGGGTACCCATCCTATTTCCACAGCGTCCATCGTGCCTCAAAGCGCTGATCGAACAGCCGGGGCCGGCGGTCGCGTGGCACGTCCGAGGGGGGCGACTTGACGGCCAGTCGCCGGCGGGTGGAAGCCGCTTCGCTCGGCGGCGGTTTCGGCGGGCCCGGCGCGCATGTCGACGTCACCGATCGAGGACGGCGGACGCCTGAAGACGCCGAGCGCGAAGCAATTCGTCGCCGCCATGCTGGTCATCGACCGCAAGGGCCTGGCCGGGCTGACCACCACCCAGGTCGCCGATTATGCGGCGATGCGGCTGTTCGCCCGGACCGACCGGCCAAGCTCAAGGCCACGTCCCCGGCGACCATCCTGAAGGTGCTCGACGCGCCAATGGGGTGCGGTGACCCCGATCACCCTGACCGTCGGACTTCGGCTATCTGAAGGCGCTGTATGCGAGCGACCCGCGGCAATTGGCGCAGCAACAGCGGAGCGAGATCGGCGAGCGGCTGGCGGATGAGGTGGTGCCGGAGGACAAGCAGAAATAGCGCCCCTGTGCCAGCGGGCGGAGGCGGTAAGTTCGCGGGGGGGAAATGCCGCATGCCGAAGATGCCAGTCCGTCCGACGATTTTCCTGAGCTACTCGCATGCCGACCGGGCCAAGCGCGCGCAGCGCCTGACCGCGGCCCTCGAGCAGTTCGGCTATACGATTTGGTGGGACGCCCTGATCGAAGGCGGAAGCCGGTTCGCCAAGTCGATCGACGAGGCGCTGATCAAGCGGCCGATGCCGTGCTCGTCTTGTGGTCGGAAGACATTCGGTCGAGTCCGACTGGGTCCGCGACGAGGCGGCGCAAGGCCGCGACCGCCATCGGCTGGTGCCGGTGTCGCTCGACGGGGGCCGGCCGCCGCTGGGCTTCCGCCAGTATCCAGGTGATCAGCCTTTCGGGCTGGCGGGGCGGGCCGATGCGCCGGAGATCGACGCCATCCGCCGCGCCATCGCCCGTCGCCGGGCTCGGCGCCAAGCGCTCCGCGTCGATCGCCTGCCACTGCCGGTCACCCGCCGGCGGGCGCTGCTGCTCGGCGCCGGCGGTGCCGCTCTCCTCGCCGGCGGCGGACTGGTCGCGTGGCGGAGCGATCTGTTCGACGCCTCGGCGCGGAGGCCCGGAGCCTCGCCGTGCTGCCGTTCAAGAATGTCGGCGGCGATCCCGCCCAGGCCTATCTCGCGGACGGGCTGACCGAGGAAATCCGCTCGGCCCTGGCCCGCAATCCGGGTCTCCGGGTGCTCGCCGCGACCACCTCCAACACGGTTCGCGACCACACGTGGCGGCGCTCGCGCGATCGCCGAGGAGCTCGGCGTCGCCTATCTCCTCGACGGGTCGGTCCAGCGCTCGGCGGACCGGGTCCGGGTCGCGACCGATCTCTCCGACGGCAAGACCGGTCTTTTCGGTCTGGTCGCAGCGGGTCGATGCGCCAGCTTGGCGACGTGTTCGCGTTCCAGAGCGAGATCGCGCGAGACCGTTTCGGACGCCTTGTCGGCGCGCATGGCGACCGACGTGTCGTCGCACGGGGGAACGCGCAATGCCCGGGCCTACGAGGCGTATCTGCGCGGCAAGGCGCTGTACAATCTGTCGAAGGACGAAGCGACCGATCGCCAGGCGCGCGCCAATTTTCGAGATCGCGATCAGCGCCGACCCGGATTTCGCTCTGGCCCATGCGGCCTTGTCGCGAGTGCTTGCGTCGCTCGCCAGCGCAAATCGCCGACACCAGCAGTTCAATCGGCCGCTCTACAGACGGCGATGGCGGAGGGGAGCAAGGCGATCGGGCTGGCGCCGACGCTGGCCCCGGGCACCTTGCCTTCGGCTATGCGATGTTTGCCGGCTTGCTCGACATCAGGGGCGCGCGCCCGTCCTACGACAAGGCCTATCGATACGGCCGCGGCGATGCCGACATTCGGCTTGCTCTACGCGATCTATTGCGTCCGGGCCCGCCGCTCTGCCGAAGCGCGCGATGCGATCGAACACGCGCTCGCGCTCGACCCGCTCAATCCGCGCACCCATCGCGCCGCCGGGATCATCGCTTTCGCCTCCCGCCACTATCCCGACGCCGTCGCGCATTACCGCCGCGCGCTCGAGCTCAATCCGACCATGTTCAACGCCAACGCGTTCCTCGCGTGAGCCTGCTGCAGCTAGGCCGTGCTCGACGAGGCGCGGGCGGCGCTCGCGAAGGAACCGCGGCGGATGTTCCGGCTCACCGGCTCTGCCATCCTCGAGCATCGGGCGGGCGATCGCGGCGCGGCCCAGGGCGCGTTCGATGATCTGGTCGCCGACGCCGGGGACTCGGCGCTGTACCAGCAGGCGCAAGTGATGGCGCAGTGGGGCCGAGACCGACCAGGCGATCGCCTTGCTGCAGACGGGCACGCGCGCTCGGCGATTCAGGGCTGACCGCGATCGCCAGCGACCCGTTGCTCGACCCGATCGCGAGCCGATCCGCGCTACTCGCTCGATGGTCCGCGGCCTGGGCTTCGCCTGACGGCTATTGCAACGCCCACTATCTAAGCCGTTTGTTTCATGACGGAGCGGTAACCAGTCAAGGAGTGCGTCCGATGATCTACGACCATGGCAGTCAGGGTCCCGAAGACGAAGAAACAGAGAACGAGCAGGACAGCGGCGAGCCCCGACGACCGCGGCAGTCCGGACGATCGCGGCAGCCCGGACGACCGCGGCAGTCCCGACGACCGCTAGGATCGCAATTCGCTGATCGACGGATCGGCCGCCATCGCGCGGCGAATCCAGTCGCGGAAGTGGTTGCGGTCAAGACGAAGGTAGAAACCGGCGCCGTCCTCGCGATAGCAGCCGATGCCGAAGTTCACGACACCGACCAGGAGCGGCCGCTGTCGCCCTCCAGCACCAGCGGCCCGCCGCTGTCGCCCGCGCAGGTGTCGTTGATCCGTCGACGGTGCGGCTGGCGGCGCACAAACGTGGTAATCCTGGGCCCAGCCGTTGTTTTGCCGGATAAGCGGCGCATTCGACCTTCGTCAGCTCGACCCGGGTCAAGTCCGCTTGGTACCTGTTGCCTTCAGCCTCGTCCTGGCCGCAGCCGGTGGCATAGACCGTCGACCCCGGGGTCGAGCGGGGGCCCGTCGTACAGTGCGATCGGTTCGACCGGCCCGGCATCCTGCTCGATCGGTATCGTCGTCGGCGACGAAATGAACCAGCGCGATGTCGTAGATCTTCTTGTTCTTGTCCTAGTCGGCGTGGCGGACCATGCGGTCGATGCGGTAGGTCGCGCCTTCCTCGCTATCGATGAGTCGATGCGCCGAGGCGGACCCGATAGCCGTTGTTGATCCGATCCTGCGTTGATGCAATGGGCGGCCGTCAGCACCCAGCCCGGCGCATCAGCGAGCCGCCGCACTTGTGGGCGAGGTCCCATCCGTCGCGACTCTGGAGCTGGTCTTCGGTCCAGCCGGCAAAGCTCGAGTAGATTTGCGCCTGCCACGGCACCGGGAAGACTTCCTCCTCGATCTCGGCCTCGGCCTGCTGGACCGCCGCGGCCAGCGGCCACGCCTGCAAAGCCAACGATGCCAGCCAAAGTGATAAGCGCATGGGTCCATCCTCCCCCAAGCGAGGATAGCTGATCGCAGCGGTATTGCCAGAGTGGGAAGGGGCACTTGGAGCGGGTGAAGGGAATCGAACCCTCGTATTCAGCTTGGGAAGCTGCTGCTCTGCCATTGAGCTACACCCGCTCGCGCGAGGGGGCCGATTGCCACAGTCTTGCGCGGTCACGGGCCGCTGGCCACAGCCGTGCGCGTCGGTCACGCGCCAGAAAAAGCGGCGCCGCCCCGATGGGGCGACGCCGCGTTTCTTACAGCGATACTAAGACCTGATCAGAAGCCGATGTTGAGCGTTCCCGAGACGGTCCGCGGCGCGCCGATCTGGACGAACGGCGGGTTGCCGTAGACGCCGGTGCCGCATTGATCGACTGGTTCAGGCCGCCGCCGAACCCGCCGACATAGAATTTGTCGAACAGATTGTAGACGTTGAGCTGGAAGTAGGTCTTCTCCAGCGCCGATCGAGCTGCTCGAGGTTGAAGCGCGCGTCGAGGTTGACCAGCCAGTAGGCCGGCGCCTTCGCACCGAAGACCTGCTCGGGCGATCCGCCGACGGCCGACGCGAGGTCGACGTCGCCGCGGAACATCGGCTGCGTTGTTGTCGAAGATGTAGCGCGGGCCGGTCCGCTTGGCGGTGACGCCGAGATCGACCGGGCCGAGCGTGCCGACGGCCGAGAAGCCGTAGGTGTATTTCGGCGCGCCGGCTTCGCGCTTGCCGGCGGTGAAGGCGCAGCTGCGCGCCGCCTGGTCGCACCGGCCGAGCGTCGACGTGTCGATATTGTCGCAGGTCGGTGGACGCCGGACAGCAAGCCGAAGCTGCCGATCTGGATGTTGTCCTTGATCTTCGACTTGTTCCACGAGCCGAAGCATAGAGCGTCAAGCTGCGGATCGGCTCGTAGGCGACCGAGCCGTCGATGCCCCATTTGTCGACGGTGCCGAGGTTGCGGAACACCGCTGGCGTTCAGTTCCGGATCGAAGGCTGACGCCGAGCGGTTCTTGAACTTGGTGTTCCAGACGCCGAGACCTGCGCCTGGATCTTGCGGCTGCGGTAGCGGAGGCCGACGTCGAAGCTGTCGGTCGTCTCCGGCTCGGGCTTCGCCTGCGTCCGTCGGGGAAGAAGAAGCGAGTTGTAGAGATTGTCGGTGCTCGGGACCGACAGGCCCTTGGCATAGTTGGCGAAGGCGCTGATCCGCGGCGTGATGTCGTAGACCACGCCGATGTTCGGCAGCAGCTTGTCATATTTGAACTTGCGCTTCTGCGGCGGCGCGAAGCCGGTGATCACGCCCGTCTCGGGTTGACGCATAGGGATTGCTGGCCGCAATAGCGCGTCGACCGCGGCATTGCCTGGCCGAAGCATTCGACGAAGCCCGACGCGCTGACGATGGTGAAGCAGATAATTGTTCGAGCTCGCGGTTGAAGAACGGCAGCGCGCAGGCCGACGTTGACGCGTCAGCCGGTCGTCGAAGAATTCGCCGCGATATTCGCCCGAGACCTGGTTGAGGATCGCGTAGGACTGGCGGTCGCGCTTCTGCAGGTTGACGCCGATGCCGTCGGCCTCCGGATCGTTGACCGGGAAGACGTCGACCGGCTCGCCGTTGCTGTCGAGCAGGCCGACCTCGCCGGTCTGGCGGTGGTGGGCATGGTCGAGCGTGTAGCTGACGCGCACGGTGTGGTCGTCGTTGATGTCCCAGCGCAGGCCGGCGATCACGCCGTAGCGGTGGGTCTGGGTCTGGCTCGGCGCGAGCACGGTGACCGCGTCGAGCATGTCGCCGTCGCCGTTGATGTCGCGGCCGAAGAACGGCGTGCCGCCGAAGTAGCCGGCGACGCAGGTGTTGGTCGCGCTGTTGGGCGTGGTCGCGGCAGGTCGGCCGGCGTTGCGGTGCCGCCGGCCGGATTGATGTCGCGCAGCCGCCTTCACGGCCGGTGACCGTGCCGCCGCCATTGGCCTTCACATATTGGTAGCTCGGATCGACGGTCAGGACGACGCTGTCGGTCAGCGTGAAGCGCGACGTGCCGCGGATGTTGCCGGTGTTCGACGGGTTGTAGCGCCGGTCGAACTCGGTGCCGCAGCTGCCGACGTCGGTGGTCGCCGGGGTCGGCGCGTCGGCCACGCCGGCCTGCGGCGTCGTCCACGACGGCACGGATAGTTGATGTCATATTCGCGCTCGTCGCGATTGCGCGGGAAGCGGTGCGTGTCCGGGCCGACGATGCGCGGCGCCAGTTGGTCGCGCTCTGCGTCAGGTCGTTGCGCAGCGGCAGCGAGCCGAAGAAGTTGTTGCGGTTCTGGTTGTAGTGGCCGGCGAGCGACGACGAAGTCGCCGTTGGTGCCGAGCGGCTGGTAGATCTTGCGCGTTATACTGCTGCTTGTCGATCTTGCCGTAATTGTTGAACGGATTGTCGTTCTTGGCGGTGCTGAGGCCGAGACGAAGGCGCGGGTGCCCCACGGGCCGATCTCGCCGGTGTCGATCACGCCGAAGATGCGGCGGAAGTCGAACTCGCCGAGCGAGCCGACGACGCGGCCGCCGAACTCGCTTGCCGGGATGCGGGTGCGGTAGTTGACGGTGCCGCCGACGGCCGAGGCGGTCGGCCAGTCGACGTCGGTCGTGCCGAGGTTGACGTTGACCTGCTCGATCAGCTCGGGGTCGAACTGCTGGTTCGAGTAGATCGCGTAATTGCCGCTGAATCGTTGAGCGGGATGCCGTCGAAGGTCAGGCTGATGCGGTCGAGTCGAAGCCGCGGATGTTGAGCGTGCCGCCCGACGAGCCGTAGGCGTCGTTGTTCTGGAAGCTGACGCCCGGGACCAGGTTGATCGTGTCGAGGATCGTCTGGCCGGGGTTCTGGCGGGCGATGATTTCCTGGGTCAGGACCGCCTTGGCCTTGGTCGTGTCGGGCGCCTGGACGCCGCCGACCTCCTGGGTGCGCGTGCCGGTGACGACGATCGTTTCCTTCTTCGAAGTCCTGACGTGCCGGTCGACTGGGCGAAGGCGGCGGTCGGCATGACAAGACAGCCGTCGAGCAGAGCAGAATGAGTCTTTTTCACGATGTGAACCCCCCAAGGGTGAGCGGACTAAATTGCGAGTCGCTGATGGCGGCGCTATAGCCCGGATTGCGACAGTTGGATGACGGCCCCGACAGGCCGTTACCGAATTATTTCAGAGCGTTGCTGGAATGACACGCGATGCCCGCCGACCGCCCGCGACTCGCGGCGGCCTAGAGCAAATCATCGCGCGTTTTACAAGCGGTCAGTCGCGCTGGTCGAGCTTGCGGCCCGATGCCGACGAACAGGTAGATCAGCGGCGGCACCAGCACGATCGACAGCACGACCTTGGCGAGCATCTGGCCGAGCAGCAGCTCGCCGATCGGGAAGACGCCGTAGAAGGCGACGGTGATGAAGATCAAGGTGTCGACGATCTGGCTGAGCACGCTGGCGATCGCCGAGCGCGAACCACAGCAAGCGCCGCCCTCGCGCCTTCAGCCGCGTGAAGATGGTGACGTTGAGCAGGTGTCGACACGCCGTAGGCGATGATGCCCGCCGAGCCAGATCCGCGGCGTCGCCGCCCATGATCGTGTCGAAGGCGCTGAGCCGCGCCGGGTCCATGTCGTCGGCGGCCGGCAGCGGCGAGCACGAGCAAGGTCAGCAGCAATCGACGCGATCAGCGGCACGAAGCCGATCAGCACCAGCCGGTTGGCGGTGGCGCGGCCGTGGAGCTCGGCGACCGCGCTCGAGGTGATGACCAGCAGCAGGAAGGCGAAGATGCCCGCCTCGACCGCGAGCGGCCCGAGCGCGACCTGCTTGTTGCCGAGCACGCCGGCGATGCACGACCATGCCGCCGTAGAAGATGGCGAAGGCGAACAGGGAGCGGGCGGATGGCGCGGCGGCGCGCGGTGATTCGGTGCGTCATGGCGGCGAAGGCGTAACGGCTTTGGCCGGCTGCCGCAAGCGGTTTCTGTTGACCGCGCGCCACGCGCTCGCGGCTAGCGCGCTCGCCGCGTGACTCAGCCCGCGCTCGACATCGTCGCCATCGGCGATGCCATCGTCGACGTCATCGCGACCTGCGACGACGCGTTCCTGATCGAGCACAGCCTGCCCAAGGGCTCGATGCAATTGCTCGACACCGACGCAGGCCGACGCGCTCTATGCGGCGATGGGCAAGGCGCGCGAGACCAGCGGCGGGTCGGCGGCCAACTCGATGGCCGGGATCGCGGCGATGGGCGGCCGCGCGGCGTTCGTCGGCCAGGTCGCCGACGACCAGCTGGGCGACATCTTCCGCCACGACATGCGGGCGCTCGGCGTGCGGTTCGACACGCCGCCGCTCGACAGCGGCGGCTCGCTGCCGACCGGGCGCTGCCTGATCCTGGTCACGCCCGACGCGCAGCGGACGATGAACACCTGCCCCGGCGCGTCGCACCAGCTGCGCGCCGAAGCGCTCGACGAGGCAGCTGATCGCGTCGGCCGCGATCCTCTACCTCGAAGGCTATCTGTGGGGGCCCGAGCTGCCGCGCGCAGGCGATGCATGCGGGCGGTCGAGATCGCCCACGACGCGGGCCGCGAGGTCGCCTTCACGCTGTCGCGAAAGCGTGTGCATCGCCGGCCGCCGCGAAGGCTTCACGGCAGATGATCGACGGCGGCGGGGTCGACCTGCTGTTCGCCAACGAGGACGAAGCGCTGCAGCTGACCGGCGCGCGCCGACCTCGGCGAGCGCGCTGGCGAGCTTGTCGGCCAAGGTGCCGACGCTTGGTCGTCACCCGCGGCGCCGCAGGGCGCGCTGGCGGTCGACGAAGGGCGAGGGGATCGAGGTGCCCGCCGCGCCGGTCGACGCAGGTGGTCGACACCACCGGCGCGGGCGACCTGTTCGCCGCCGGCTTCCTCGCCGCGCGGTGCACGCGGGCACGAGCTTGCGCAAATGCCTCGAGACCGGGGCGATCGCCGCGGCCGAGGTCATCTCGCATTTCGGCGCGCGGCCCGAGGCCGACCTCAAGGAAGTTGGTGCAGCTGTGAACGATCAAGCGCCTCGCGGTCTATTGCGGCTCGGCCGCCGGGCAGCCGATCCGGCGTTCGCCGACGCCGCGCGCGATGCTCGGCCGGCGATGGTCGAGCGCGGCATCGACCTGGTCTATGGCGGCGGCCGGCTCGGGCTGATGGGGATCGTCGCCGACACCGTGCTCGAGCGCGGGCGGCAAGGTCTATGGCGTCATCCCGCGAGGCGCTGGTCGACCAGGAAGTCGCGCACCCCGGGCTGCACCGAACTGCACACCGTCGCCGACGATGCACGAGCGCAAGGCCAAGATGACCGAGCTGACCGACGCCTTCGTCGCGCTGCCGGGCGGGATCGGCACGCTCGACGAATTGTTCGAGGCGTGGACCTGGAACGCGCTCGGCTATCACGCCAAGCCGTTCTGCCTGCTCAACGTCCACGGCTTCTGGGACGGCCTCGCCGAGTTCATGGACCATGTCGCGACAGCGGGCTTCCTGAGCGCAGGCGCGGCGCGCGCAATTGCTCGATGGCCGACACGCCGGACGAGGCGATCAACCTGCTGGACGAAGCGGCGGCAAGCGCGGCACAAGGCATGGTCTGGTAAGTGCGCCTTGGGGAGGGGCGGCGTTTCATGAACAGTCAACTTGCTCGGCATCGCCGGCATCGCCGTCATCCTCGCTGATCGCCTTCCTGCTCTCCTCCAACCGCCGGGCGATCCGCCTGCGCGTGGTCGGCGCGGCGTTCGCGCTGCAGGCGGTGATCGCCTTCCTCGTGCTGCGCACGCCGTGGGGGCGCGCGGCGATCCAGGCGATGTCGCGACGGCGTCGCCAACCTGCTCGGCTATGCCGGCAAGGGCACCGAATTCCTGTTCGGGCCGACCGCCAGCAACCCGCTCGCCAACACCTTCGCGCATCGCCGCGCTGCCGGTGATCATCTTCTTCGCCGCGCTGGTCGCGATCCTCTATCACCTCGGCATCATGCAGCGGGTCGTGCGCTGGGTCGGCGGGGCGATCGGCTGGGTCACCGGGATCAGCCGGGTCGAAAGCCTCGGCGCGGCGGCCAACATCTTCGTCGGCCAGTCGGAAAGCCCGCTGGTCGTGCGGCCCTATCTCGCCGCGCTGACCGCCGGCGCAGCTGTTCACCGCTGATGACGGTCGGCATGGCCGGGGTCGCGGGGACGATCCTCGCCGCCTATGCCGGCCTGCTCGGCGAGCGAATATCTGCCGTTCCTGCTCGCCGCCGCCTTCATGTCGGCGCCGGGCGGGATCCTGATGGCCAAGATGATCATGCCCGACGAGTCGCCGCGCCAAGGACGAGCTGCCGCTCGAAGGCGGCGACGCATCGCGGCCGCGCCCGAGGACCAGATCGACGTCCGACACCTTCGAGGAGGGCGAGCGGCCGGCCAACATCATCATGGCCGCCGGCGCAGGGCGCGCAGACCGGCGTCAAGCTGGCGGTCGCGGTCGGCGCGATGGTGCTGGCGTTCGTCGCGCTGGTCGCGCTCGCCAACGGCCTGCTCGGCGGGATCGGCGGCTGGTTCGGCCAGCCCGAACTGAGCTTCCAGGGCGCGGTCGGCGCGCTGTTCGCGCCGGTCATGTTCCTGATCGGCGTGCCGTGGAACGAGGCGGGGGTCGCCGGCGGGCTGTTCGGGACCAAGATCGTGCTCAACGAATTCGTCGCCTTCATCGACCTCGGCAATGCCGCGGGCCCGGCCGCGGCGCTGAGCGAGCGCAGCCGCGCGATCGTCACCTTCGCGCTGTGCGGCTTCGCCAATTTCAGCTCGATCGCGATCCAGATGGCGGTGACCGGCGGCCTCGCGCCCAACCAGCGGCCGGTGATCGCCAAGCTCGGCCTCAAGGCGCTGCTCGCGGGCTCGCTCGCCAATCTGATGAGCGCGGCGCTGGCCGGGCTGATGCTGCCCTGATTTCTTGCTAAGAGCCTCGCCATGACCGACATCATCACCAGCGACAACATCGCCTCCGTCTCGCTGACCGACGCCGACCGCGACCCCGACGCCTTTGCCGAGGAGCTTGGGCCAGAGCTTCGACGAATATGGCTTCGCCATCGTCCGCGACCACGGCATCCCGCAGGATCTGATCGACGCGCGCCGAGGCCAAGGCGAAGGCGTTCTTCGCGCTGCCCGAGGAGGTCAAGCGCAGCTACCTGATCCCCGGCGGCGGCGGGGCGCGCGGCTACACCCCGTTCGGGATCGAGACCGCCAAGGGCGCGCACGGCGCACGACCTCAAGGAATTCTGGCACGTCGGGCGCGAGCTGCCGCGCGGGCCACCCGTTCCGCGACGTTCATGGCCGACAATGTCTGGCCGGACGAAGTCGCCGGGCTTCAAGGACACCTTCCTCGAGCTCTACGACGCGTTCGACGAGGCCGGGCTGAAGATCCTCGCGGCCATCGCGCGCTTCCTCGGCCTCGACGAGGACTATTTCGACCGACACCGTCGAGCGACGGCAATTCGGTGATGCGGCTGCTGCACTATCCGCCGCAGTCGACGAGCCGACCGGCAACCATATCCGCGCCGGCGCGCATGAGGACATCAACACCATCACCCTGCTGCTCGGCGCCGAGGAAGCGGGGCTCGAGCTGCAGACCAGGGACGGCCGCTGGCTCCCGGTCAGCCCCAAGCCGGGCGAGCTGGTGGTCAACATCGGCGACATGCTCCAGCGGCTGACCAACGGCCGGCTGCGCTCGACCTCGCACCGGGTCGTCAACCCGGCGCCCGACCGCGGCGTCGAAGGCGCGCTACTCGATGCCGTTCTTCCTCCACTTCCGCCCCGATTTCCTGATCGAGGCGCTGCCGGGGACGGTGCCCGCCGGGCGAGGAGCCGAAATGGCCGCCGATCACGAGCCACGATTACCTCCAGGAGCGGCTGCGCGAGATCAAGCTGAAATAAAGCGGCGGAAAGCCCGGCTTTTTGCGTTTTTTTCCGATCGGGCGTATCAGTCGCTCGCTACCAGTCGCATGACGTGGGTTACGAGCGGTGCGACCGCTTTTCCTTCCTCTCCGCCTCGTCTAGCCTGTGGCGGATCGATCCCGGTTCGCCGTTTGGGAAGGACCCATCAATGCCCCAAGGTACCGTCAAATTCTTCAATAAGATGAAGGGCTTCGGCTTCATCACTCAGGACGGCGGCGGAAACGACGCATTCGTCCATATCAGCGCGGTCGAAGCTGCCGGCCTGTCGGGCCTCGATACGGACCAGCGCGTCTCGTTCGAGCTCGAGCCTGACCGTCGTGGCCGCGAAAGCGCCGCCAACCTCAAGCTGCTCTAAGCCTGACGTCGGACATGGCCCGGCCGCGCAACCGCGTGGCCGGGCCGATCCGGCCCTCGATACCGCCCTCAAGAAAGTAGACGCGTCCATGTCGAACCAGACCAATTTCTACCGCGAGCGCGCCGCCGAAGCCCGCGGCCGTGCCGACCAGACCGATCTCAGCAACGTCAAGGAAAGCCACATCCGTCGGCCACCGCGTGGGAAATGCTCGCCGCCCGCTCGGAAAATCCGACCGGCTGCGCGAAGCCGATCGAGCGCAAGGCCGAGATGCCGGCGGCGTCCGCTACTAGCCATGCCGGAAGCCCCAAGTGCCGCGGCTCGATGGTCGAGGGCTGGTCATCGACAATCGCACGGCGCGCGGCGTCAGCAGCTGGCTCGAGGCGCCCGGTCAAGAGCATCTGGTCGGCTGAGATGAGCGGCGAGAAGCCGTCGGATCCAGTCTACCGCTGCAGCCGCTGCGGCTCCTCGAAATCACGCCAGGCCTAGCCCGCGTCTTCAGGTTGGCCGGGCCGAAGCCGTGCGGGATCAGCGCCGACGATCGTGGCGCTCGACCGTCGGCCGTCGCCCGTCGCGCACAGGATTTCGATGTCGCGGCCGCACAGCTGCGCCGCCTCGAGGATCGACTGGCGGCAGCCGCCGCACGGCGTGACCGGCGCTTCGCCGCGCCAGCTCGGCGCCCGATCCGTCGCCGCCGGCGACCGCGATCCGCGCGACCTTGTCGAGCCCGAACGCGGCCTGCGCGGCGGTCAGCGCGCTGATCTCGGCGCACAGCCCGAGCCGGTAGCAGGCGTTCTCCATATTGGCGCCGGTGACCACCTCGCCGTCGACGCTCATCGATCGCGCAGCCGACCGAGAATCGCGAGTAAGGCGCATAGGCCCTGAGCGCGGCGGCGCGGGCGGCGGCGATGAGGTCGTTCGTCGGTCATGGCAATGTCTTGTAGGCGCGGCGCTAAGCCGTGCCGGCAATGCGCTGATTGGAGCATCGTGCGATGCGTCGTTGCGCTGCTCTGCTGTCCGCTTGCCCTGCTGTCCGCCTGCGCCACCGTCGCACCGCGCGCCGATCGCCGCCGCCGCGCGCAGCCGCAGCGCGCCGGTCGAAGTGCAGATCCTCGCGATCAACGATTTCCACGGCAATCTCGAGCCGCCGCGGCCTCGTCCTACGCAGCGGTCGCAAGGGCAAGGTGCCGGCCGGCGGCGCGGCCTATCTCGCCGACCGCGCTGAAGGCAGGCGCGCGACCGCCGGCCAGCGTCACCGTCGCCGCGGGCGACCTGATCGGCGCCAGCCCGTTGATCTCCTCGCTCTGTTCCTCGACGAGCCGACCATCGCCGCGATGAGCGACAGCGGGCTCGAGCTCAACGCGGTCGGCAATCACGAATTCGACCAGGGCCGGCCGAATTGAAGCGGATGCAGGCGGGCGGCTGCGCGCAAGCATCAGCGCGAGACCCGCCGCTCGTGCGCGCTCGAGCCGTTCGCCGGGGCCGGCTTCCAATATCTCGCCGCCAATGTGCTCGGCCGGACGGCACGACACTGTTCTCCCGGCACCGCGATCAAGCGATTTCGGCGGGGTGCAGGATCGGCTTCATCGGCATGACGCTGAAGGAGACCGCGACGCTGGTCTCGCCCGCCGGGGTCGCGGGGCTGACCTTCGCCGACGAGGCCGGCGACCGCCAATGCCGCGGTGCCCGCGCTGAAGGCGGCCGGGGCCGAGGCGATCGTGCTGCTGATCCACCAGGGCGCGGCGACCGACCGGCGGTTATAACGACCAGAGCTGCCCCGGCCTCGCCGGCGACATCATGCCGATCCTCGCGCGGCTCGACCCGGCGATCGACCTGGTCGTCTCGGGCCACACCCACCATGCCTATATCTGCCGCGTGCCGGCGGGCGGCGGCGACCGCGCTGCTGACCAGCGCCGGCCGCTACGGCACGCTGGTCACCGACATCCGCCTGACCTTCGCGCCCGACGGCACGCTCGCCGGCCAGCGCGCCGAATTCATCATCGTCCAGGGCGAGGCGATCGCCAACGCGCGGCGTCCAGGCGCCGCTGCAACCCGGCCTATCGCCGTGTTCGCCGCCGACCCTGCGCGTCGCCGCGCTCGTCGACGCGCTACGCGCGGCCGCCGCGGCGCTCGCCGAACCGGCCGGTCGGCCAGCTCGCCGGGCCGCTGCCAAGGGCGAGCATCAGCGAGGAATCGCAGGCCGTCGCCGAGTTCATCGCCGACGCGCAATTGTTCGTCGCCCGCGACGCCCGACAAGGGCGCGCGCCGACTTCGCCTTGATGAACAATGGCGGCGCGCGCGCCGACCTCGTCCCGGCCGCCGACGGCACCGTCACCTTCGGCCAGATTTTCGCGATGCAGCCGTTCGGCAACAACCTCGTCACGTCAGCCTGACCGGCGCGCAGGTGAAGGCGCTGCTCGAGCAGCAGTTCGACAGCGGCAGCAACAGCGTCGCGCGGCCCAACATGCTGCTGCCGTCGGCCAATTTGCGCCTTCGCGTTCGACCAGTCGCGGCCGGCCGGGCAGCGGATCGTCGCGATGCTGCTCGACGGCAAGCCGCTCGACCCGGCGCGCACCTACCGCGTCACGGTCAACAATTTCCTCGCCTCGGGCGGCGACAATTTCACCGTGCTGACGCGGGGCACCGACCCGGTCGACGGCGGCCTCGATCTCGATGCGACCGAAGCCTATCTGGAGACCAATCCGCCGGTGCCGCAGAAGGGCGCGGATCGTCGACCTGACGCCGAAGGGCTGGACGCCCGCCCGCCTAGCGCAGCGGCGGCTCGTCGAAGCTGCGCAGCTTGCGGCTGTGGAGGCCGTCGCCTTCGCGCTTGAGCAGGTGCAGCGTCTCGATGCCGATCCGCAGATGCTGGCTGATCGCGCGCTCGTAAAAGGCGTTGGCCTGGCCGGGCAGCTTGATCTCGCCGTGGAGCGGCTTGTCGGAGACGCACAGCAAGGTGCCGTAGGGCACGCGGAAGCGATAGCCCTGGGCGGCGACGGTGGCCGATTCCATGTCGATCGCGACCGCCCGGCTCTGGTTGAAGCGCAGCGCCGACAGGGTGTAGCGAAGCTCCCAATTGCGGTCGTCGGTGGTGACGACGGTGCCGGTGCGAAGCCGCTTCTTGACGCTGTCCTCGTCCTCGCCGGTGACCTCGACGGCGGCGTCGAACAGCGCCTTCTGGACCTCGGCGATGGCCGGGATCGGGATTTCCGGCGGCAGCACGTCGTCGAGCACATGGTCGTCGCGCAGATAAGCGTGGGCGAGGACATAGTCGCCGATCGTCTGGCTCGGGCGAAGGCCGCCGCAATGGCCGATCATCAGCCACGCTTCGGGCCGCAGCACGGCGATATGGTCGCAGATCGTCTTGGCGTTGGACGGGCCGACGCCGATGTTGACCAGGGTGATGCCGTCGCCGCTCGCGCGTCATCAGATGATAGGCCGGCATCTGGTGGCGCCGCCACGATGCCGGCGGCGATCTGCGCCTCGGCGTCGTCCAGGTCGCCGCGCTCGAACGTCCCGCCGGGCACCGACAGGCGCGGTGAACGGGCTGTCGGGCTGGCGCAGCGCGTCGACCGCGAAGCGGACGAACTCGTCGACGTAGCGGACATAGTTGGTGAACAGCACGAAGTGCTGGAAATGCTCGGCCGGGGTGCCGGTGTAATGCCGCAGCCGGGCCAGGCTGAAGTCGGTGCGCGGCCCGTCGAACAGGGCCAGCGGGCGGCGTCGAGCAGCGCCGCGGTCGAACACGCCGTCGGCGACCTCGTCGCCGATATGGACCAGCTCGGTCGACGGGAACCAGCGCGACAGCTCGGCGGTCGACAGTGCCGCCGAGCTCGAGCTCGCCGCCGTCGAGGACGTAGGGATAGGGGATCTCGCTCGGCCGAGCGGCCGACCGAGACCTCGACCTGATAGTCGCGGACGAGATGCTCGAGCTGCTCGGTCGAGATAGGCGCGGAACAGCGCCGGCCGGGCGATCGAGCTGGCGTAGATGCCGGGCTGGTTCAGCCGGGCGAAGGCGCGCGACGACGAGCCGGCGGCGGCGCTGTCCGGGTCATAGTCGATGCGCAGCTCGGGGTAGGCGAAGGCGCCGTCGGCGCGCGTCGTGCGGGTCGGGGCGCATGCCGTCGCTGGCGTAAGCGGCTGAGCGCGGTGCGCAGATTGGCGACGGATGTGTCGTAAATGGCCTCGAGCTCGTCGAGGAGGGCGGGGATCGTCGTCGATCTTGGTCATCATGGCCCCGCTTGCCGGTTCGGCAGCGCGGATGCAAGGGCAGTCGCTCAGCCGCAATTCGAAGTCGAGTTCGACCGGCCTACGATCGGCAGCCGCGAGCGCCGGAATGCGCTCGGCGAACGGCGCGCAAGCGCCGCCGCCTGGGCGGTCTTGTCGCTGGTATATTCGTTCTGGCCGACATGCTCGTCGGCCGGCGGGTCGGGGTCGGGAAGGGCCGCGCGCGCATGGGCCGAGAAGCAGCGGTCATGGACCAGGATATGGTCGCGGATCGCCGGCCAGACCTGGTCGCGCAGGAAAAACTGGTCCCAATTGGTGCTGAGCGGCTGTCGCTCGCGGAAGCCGGTGAGCGCGCCCGTCCATGTCGGGAAACACCCCGGCGATCCCGCCCCACAGGCCGGCCAGCATCGGGTCGGTGTGGCGTGCACCAGTCGCGCATGGCGTGGAACGGCAGGCCGCTGTCGATCCATTCGGCGACCGCGGCCGCCTCGCGCGGAGATACCACGCTGTCGCAGTCGCGGACCATGAAATGGCCGACCTTCGGGATCGTCGGCGACCAGGAAGCGGCGGCACAGCAAGTGGCGCAGATCGCGATCGCCGCTGTCGTCGCGCGATCAGCTTCGGCGCCTTCCTCGGCCATCACGCGCGAGGAACGTCGCATCGACGCTGTCATCGACATAGAAGCGGCAGGTCCAGCCCGGGTAGAAGTCGCGCGCCGCGAGCACGTTCTGCAGCGCGCCGCGCAGGTAGCGCGGCATGCGATCCGAACAGGCTGAAGGCGATGACCTGCGCTTGCTTGCCGGGCTTGCGGCGCAGGTCGAGCTTCGGCGTGCCGCGGCGGTCGGCGGTCAGCCGCGTCCTTCTCGTTCGAGCGCCAGCGTGCCGAACAATCTTGGCGCTGGATCGCGATCGCCGGTGGCCGCGTAGGACGACGGCCAGCGCATCGATAGGCGCTGGCGTCGACATAGCCGAGCGCCAGGAACTGCTCGAGCCAGGGGATGGCGGGCTCGGGCTTGTGCGCACCGGCTGTACGCGCTGCCGAGGCTGAGCAGGATCATCGGATGGTCAGGGAATATCGCCAGCGCCGCGCTCGAGCACCGCGGTCGCCGACGTCGAACTTGTCCATCTGGAACAGATAGATAGCCCGGCTGGATGAACGCGTCGGCGTCGGGATCGGCGGTCGGCGTCGAGCGCCTCGAGGCAGGCATCTGGCACTGCCTCGTCGCGGCGTCCCGCCGCCCACAACGCCGTCGCCGCGCGTGTTCCACGTCGCCGGCTTGTGGACATAGCCCCCCATGGCAGCGGCAGCCGAACCGCAACCGCCCAGACCGCGCAAACAAAAAGGGCGGCCCCGAAGGACCGCCCTTCAGTTGTCGGCTGGAAAGGCGCTTAGCGCTTCGAGAACTGGAAGCTCTTGCGGGCCTTGGCCCGGCCGTACTTCTTGCGCTCGACGACGCGGCTGTCGCGGGTCAGGAAGCCGGCGCGCTTGACCGTGGTGCGAAGCACCGGCTCGTAGCGGGTCAGCGCCTGGGCGATGCCGTGCAGCACCGCGCCGGCCTGGCCCGACAGCCCGCCGCCCTTGACGGTGGCGATGACGTCATACTGGCCGGCGCGGTCGGTGATCCCGAACGGCTGGTTGATCACCAGGCGCAGCGTCGGACGCGCGAAATAGACTTCCTGGTCGCGGCCGTTGACCACGATCTTGCCCGAGCCCGGCTTGAGCCAGACGCGCGCGACGGCGTCCTTGCGGCGGCCGGTGGCGTAAGCGCGGCCGATACTTGTCGAGCTGCTGCTCGCGCAGCGGCGGCTTCGGGCTGGACGTTGACCGGGGCGGCGGGCGCCTCGGCTTCGGCCGGCGCTTCGGCGACGGCCGGCGGCTTCGGTCGCGGTCGTCGGCGGCGGCCGGGGCCGGCTCGGCCGGGCGTCGGCGCCGGTCAGCGCGCCGAGATCGGCGAGGCGATTGGCTTCTTGTCGGCCATGTTATGCGCCCACCTTGTTCTTGCGGTTCATCGCCGCGACGTCGAGCGTTTCGGGGCTCTGGCCGCCGTGCGGATGCTCGGTGCCGTTGTAGAGGTGCAGGGCGCGCATCTGGTCGCGGCCGAGCGGGCCGCGCGGGATCATCCGCTCGACGGCCTTTTCGAGCACGCGCTCGGGGAAGCGGCCTTCGAGCACCTTGCCGGCGGTGATTTCCTTCAAGCCGCCGACATAGCCGGTGTGCTTGTAGTAGATCTTGTGCTTCAGCTTGTTGCCGGTGAAGCGCACCTTGTCGGCGTTGATGACGACGACATGGTCGCCGCAATCGACGTGCGGGGTGAAGCTCGGCTTGTGCTTGCCGCGCAGGATGTTGGCGATGATCGTCGCGACGCGGCCGACCACCAGGCCGTCGGCATCGATCAGATGCCATTTCTTCTCCACCTCGGCCGGCTTGACCGACTTGGTGGTCTTCATCAGCGCCTTCATGGGCTGGGACCTCTTCGTTCAAAAATGGAAGAAGCGCCGCCCGAAGGCAGCGCCGTTGAGCGGGCTAATCGCGGGGAGGGCGCGAAAAGTCAAGCAAAAGCGGGCGATTTGCTGACGGGTATAATGTTACCCGACGCTGTCCTCGACCCACTCGCCGATAGGCGCGGGCAGCTGGCGATCGGCCAGACGGCGATCGCCGGGACGTCGTAGCTGTGCAGCTCGGCGATGCGCGCGATCAGCGCGTCGGCGCTGGTCGAGCGTGGTCTTGAACAGCGCCGGGACCTCGTCGGCTTGCTCGACCTCGCCCTCCCAGCGGTAGATCGAGCGGCACGGCGCGAGGATGTTGACGCAGGCGGCGAGCCGCTCCTCGACCATCGCGCGGCCGATCGCGCTCGCGCCTCGGCGGCGTCGGCGAACACGGCATAGACGGTGACGACGGTCATGCGCCGGCCGCCCGACGACATGCGCGCCCCACGCGGTCGCCGCGACGAGCAGCGCGCCGACCGCCTGGTGGAGCACCGCGAGCGACAATGCGCATCCCGCTCATCACGGTCGCGATGCCGAGCAGGATCTGCGTGCCGAAGCGCCGCGTGGATGGCGATCGAGGCGCGGCGGTCGAGCGGCTTCACCCGGCGCGCGAGCACGACCAGCGCGGCGACCACGACCCACGCCCACCAGCGGTGGAGGAAGTGGAGCAGGATAGGGGTCGTGGGTCAGCGCGAACGAGCGCGCCGCGGCTCCAGTCGATGCCGTCGGGGACGAGCCGGCCCTGCATCAGCGGCCAGTCGCTGGCGACATAGCCCGGCGTCGAGCCCGGCGACCCACGCGCCGAGCAGCAGTTGGACGAACAGGACCAGCGCCAGCGCCGATCGCCAGCGCCGGTCAGGCGGGCCGGGCGGCTCGCCGGATCGCGGCCAGCGCGCGCAGGTCGAGCGCGGTCCACACCAGCCCGGCGAGGATGAACAAGGCCAGTCAGCAGGTGCGCCGACAGCCGGAAATGGCTGACGTCGGTGCGGTCGGCGAGGCCCGACTGGACCATGTACCAGCCGAGCGCGCCCTGGCCGCCGCCGAGCAGCGAGCAGCGCCACCAGCCGCCAGCCATAGCCGCGCGGGATCGCGCGCTTGCACCGCGAACCAGGCCAGCGGCAGCGCGAAGGCGAGCCCGATCAGCCGCGCCGAGCAGGCGGTGGACCCATTCCCAGAAGAAGATGAACTTGAACGCGGCCAGGTCCATCCCGGCCGGGCCGTTGATCTCGCGATATTCGGGGGTCGCCTGGTAGAGCGCGAACGCGCGTGCCCAGTCGGCGTCGCTGAGCGGCGGGATGGCGCCGCGGACCGGCTTCCATTCGGTGATCTGACAGCCCGCTCTCGGTCAGCCGGGTGATCCCGCCGACCACGACCATCGCGAACACCAGCGCCGCGACGGTCAGCAGCCAGTCGGCGATGGCGAGCGGGCGGGCGCGCGGTCGGGCGAGCGGCGGGCAGTGGCGTGTCCATGGCGGCGCATATGGTCGCATCGGCGAGCCAGCTGCCAACATGCGGCGCGAAATTCGGCCGATGTGATATTGTAACTTCGCGCGCTGTGACGCTATATCACTGCGCCATGACGCAGCGCTGCCCATCTCGACTGTCCGCCTCGACCGGCTGGCGATCGGCCTGTCGCGGCCTGTGCCTGGTCCATTGCCTCGGCGACCACGCGTGGCTGCTCGCGCTGCTGGCCAGCGCCGGCGGGATGCTCGGCGCGCCGATGGATCCACGAGGTCGGGCTGACGCTGGCGATGGTGATGGGCGCGCTCGCGCTCGGCCGCGGCATCCTCGAGCATGGCTATACCATGCCGACGCGCGGTCGGCGGGCTCGGCCTCGGCGTGATGGCCGGCGCGCTGACCCTGCCGCACGACGGCACCGAAGCGCTGTTCACGATCGTCGGCGTCGCGATCCTCGCGCTCGGCCACCGCCTCAACCATATCGCCGCCGAATAAGCCGCCGCGCTTGTCGCGGCGCCGCCCGACCGGCCTATTTCGGCAAGCCATGGGCAGTCACGATCATCACCTCCACGAAGGCGAGTCGCTGCAGCGACGCCGCGCGCGAGCGGCTGACCGAGCGCGGCGAGCAGTGGACCGAGATGCGCGCAGCGGTGTTCGAGGCGCTGGCCGGGTTCGACCGCCCGGCCTCGGCCTATGACATCGCCGAAGCGGTCTCGAAGGCGCGAGGGCCGCCGGGTCGCCGCCAACAGCGTCTACCGGATCCTCGACCTGTTCGTCGGCGTCCAACCTGGCGATGCGGGTCGAAAGCGCCAACGCCTATGTCGCCAACCAGCATCCCGGCTGCCTCCACGACTGCATCTTCCTGATCTGCGACACTTGCGGGCAGGCCACGCATATCGACGACGACAGCCTGTCGGGCGGGGTGCGCGAGGCGGCCGCCGAACGCCGGCTTCGAAGCCGTCGCGCCCGGTGATCGAAGTGCGCGGCACCTGCGGCGACTGCAGCTGAGGCACTGCGCAAAAGGTTCGACACGGCCGCTTCGCATGCCGGTTAGGGCAGTCCGCCATGTCCGATCGTCCCGCACACCCCGCTCCTCGACACGCGTCAACTCGCCCGCCGACATCCGCGCGCTCGCACAAGGCCCAGCTGCCGCAGCTGTGCCGACGAGCTTCGCGCCGGAGATGATCTCGGCGGTCTCGGTCACCGGCGGGCATCTCGGCGCCGGGCCTCGGCGTGGTCGAGCTGACCGTCGCCATCCACCATGTGTTCGACACGCCCGACGACACGCTGGTCTGGGACGTCGGCCACCAGGCCTATCCGCACAAGATCGTCACCGGCCGCCGCGACCGCATCCGCACGCTTGCGCCAGGGCGGGGGCCTGTCGCGGCTTCACCAAGCGCAGCGAGAGCGAATATGACCCGTTCGGCGCGGCGCACAGCTCGACCTCGATCTCGGCCGCGCTCGGCTTCGCCATCGCCAACAAGCTCGCCGACCGCCCGGGCCGCGCGATCGCGGTGATCGGCGACGGCGCGATGAGCGCCGGCATGGCCTATGAGGCGATGAACAATGCCGAGGCCGCGGGCAACCGGCTGATCGTCATCCTCAACGACAATGACATGTCGATCGCGCCGCCGGTCGGCGGCCTGTCGCAATTCGCTCGCGCGGCTGGTCAGTCTCGGGCAAATATCTCAGCCCCGCGCCGGGTCGCGCAGAAGATCGCCCGGGCGATGCCCGAGCCGCGTCGCACGCGCCGCGCGCAAGGCTCGAGGAATATGCCCGCGGCTTGCTGACCGGCGGCACCTTGTTCGAGGAACTGGGCTTCTATTACGTCGGCCCGGTCGACGGCCATGACGTCGAGGCGCTGGTCGAAGTGCTCGAGAATGTCCGCGACGCCGACGAAGGGCCGATGCTGGTCCATGCCGTCACCAAGAAGGGCAAGGGCTATGGCCCGGCCGAAAGCGCCGCCGACAAATATCATGGCGTGGTCAAGTTCGACGTCGTCTCGGGCAAGCAGGACAAGGGCCCGGGCGGCGGCCCGCCGAGCTACACCGCGGTGTTCGCCGACGCGCTGGCGGCCGAGGCGCGGCGCGACGACAAGATCGTCGCGATCACCGCGGCGATGCCGTCGGGCACCGGGCTCGACAAGTTCGAGGCCGAATTCCCCGACCGCACCTTCGACGTCGGCATCGCCGAGCAGCATGCGGTGACCTTCGCCGCCGGGCTCGCCGCGCAGGGCCATCGCCCGTTCTGCGCGATCTATTCGACCTTCCTCCAGCGCGCCTACGACCAGGTCGTCCACGACGTCGCGATCCAGAATTTGCCGGTGCGCTTCGCGATGGACCGCGCCGGGCTGGTCGGCGCCGACGGCTGCACCCATGCCGGCGCGTTCGACCTCGCTTACCTCTGCACCTTGCCCAATTTCGTGGTGATGGCGGCGGCCGACGAGGTCGAGCTGACCCACATGGTCCACACCATGGCGCTGCACGACAGCGGGCCGATCGCGGTGCGCTATCCGCGCGGCAACGGCCGCGGGCTGGCCATGCCGGCCGAGTCCGCAGCGGCTCGAGATCGGCAAGGGCCGCGATCGTCCGCGAGGGCAAGACGGTCGCCATCCTGTCGCTCGGCACGCGGCTCGAGGAGGCCGAGAAGGCCGCCGACGATGCTCGAGGCCATGGGCCTGTCGACGACCGTCGCCGACATGCGCTTCGCCAAGCCGCTCGACGAGGCGCTGATCCGCCGCCTGCTGACCACCCACGAGGTCGCGGTGACGATCGAGGAAGCCGTCGATCGGCGGGTTCGGCGCGCATGTCCTGACGCTGGCCAGCGACGAGGGCCTGATCGACGGCGGGCTCAAGCTGCGCACCATGCGCCTGCCCGACCGCTTCCAGGACCAGGACAAGCCCGACAAGCAATATGACGAGGCCGGCCTCAACGCCCCGCACATCGTCGAGACGGTGCTGAAGGCGCTGCGCCGCAACGACGTCGGCGTGGAGGCCGAAGCGGGAGCGATCGCCTGAGCGGCCGCTGGCGCCGCTGGGGCCGGCTCGCGCTGGTCGCGCTGGCTGCCATCCTCGATCATCCTCAGCTTCTTGCCCGCTGTGGGAGACCGATCGCTGGTGGGTGCGGCAGTGGGATTATCCGCGGCTGCAGGTCGCCGCGCTGCTGCTGATCGTCGGCGCGGCCCTGTGGTTCGTCGAGCTGCGAGCGGGGCCGCGCTTTCTGGGCGCTGATGGTCGGCGCTGGTCGCGGCGCTGGCGTGGCAGGCGACCCATTTCTTCGCTTACTTGCCGCTCTATCCCAAGGAAGTGGCCAGCGCCGGCAATTGCCCGGCCGGCCGCCAGGTCTGCGCTGCTCAACGCCAATGTGCTGCATGACCAACCGCGACTATCAGCGGCTGTTGCGTCTGGTCGAGCGAACGCAAGCCCGACGTGGTGCTGCTGCTCGAGCCCGGACGCGGGCTGGGCGAAGGCGGTCGCGCCGCTCGCCGCGCGCTATCCCTATCGGCTGCGCGAGCCGGTCCCCAACACCTACGGCATGATCCTGCTGTCGCGGCTGCCGATGGAGGGCCGGATCGCTGCATCGCTCCAGGCCGGCGTGCCTTCGGCCGAGGCACGGCTCACGCTTGCGCGGCGGGCAGAAGATCGATCCTCGATGCGCTCCATCCCGAGCCGCCGTGGCCCGGCGACGACAGCGGCGAGCGCGACGCCGAGCTGGTGATGGTCGGGCGCGAAGTGCGCGACGCGGGCCGCGCGGCGATCGTCATGGGCGACCTCAACGATGTCGCCTGGTCGCGCACCTCGCGGCTGTTCAAGGATGTCGCGGCGATGCGCGATCCGCGCGTCGGGCGCGGCTTCTACCCGACCTTCACCGCCACTATCCGTTGCTGCGCTGGCCGCTCGACCATCTGTTCGTCACGCCCGCATTTCGAGATGCTGCAGATCGACCGGCTGGGCGACATCGGCTCGGACCATTTCCCGATCTTCTTCCGCGTGTGCCTGACCGAGCGGGCCGGGGAGCGCGAAGTGGCGCCCGAGGCCGTCGCCCGCCACCGAAGCGGAAGCCAGCGAGGAAATCGCCGAGGGCAAGCAGGAACGCGCCGAGGAAGACCGTGGCCAATAAGCTGCGCGCCGACCAGTTGCTGGTCGCGCCGGGCCTGGCCGAAAGCCGGACCCGGGCGCAGGCGCTGATCCTGGCGGGCAATGTGTTCGCCGGCGACCGGAGGGTGGCCAAGGCGGGCGACATGCTGGCCGAGGATGCGGCGCTCACGCGTCAAGGGCCGCGACCATCCGTGGGTGTCGCGCGGCGGGGTCAAGCTCGACCATGGGCTGACCCATTTCGGGTTCGACGTGACGGGCGCGGTGGCGCTCGATGTCGGCAGCTCGACCGGCGGCTTCACCGATGTCCTGCTGAGCCGCGGCGCGGCCAAGGTCTATGCGGTCGATGTCGGCACCAACCAGCTGGCGTGGAAGCTGCGCAGCGACGACCGCGGGTCATCGTCCACGAGCAGACCAACGCGCGCGAGCTCGACCGCCGACATCGTCCCCGAACCGGTCGACATCATCGTCTGCGACGCCAGCTTCATCGCGCTTGTCAAGGTGCTCGACGCCGCGCTCGATCTCGCCCGGCCCGGCGCCAGGCTGGTCGCCCTGGTCAAGCCGCAGTTCGAGGCCGGGCGCGGCGAGGTCGGCAAGGGCGGGGTGGTGCGCGATCCCGCGATCCACCAGCGCGTGTGCGACGAAGCCGCGGCGTGGGTCGCATCGAAGGGCTGGCGCGTATTGGGGATCGAGCCGAGCCCGATCACCGGGCCCGAAGGCAATGTCGAGTTCCTGCTCGGCGCGATCAAACTCACCACTGGCGATGACGCCCCGGGACGCCTATCTGGCGCGGCATAGGAGAGCGTGATGCAATCAGAGAATAAGATTTTCGACGATCTCGTCAAGATGATGAACGGCGTCGCCGGGACCATGGCCGGGATGGGCCGCGAGGCCGAATCCTCGATGCGCGAGAAGATGCGCGAATGGGTCGGCGGGCATGGATTTCGTCGGCCGCGACGAGTTCGAGGCGGTCAAAGCGATGGCCGCCGCCGCGCGCGACGAGAATGAGGCGCTGAAGAAGCGCATCGCCGCGCTCGAGAAAGTCGCGCCAAGCCCAAAGCCCGCGCCCAAGGCGCCGCGCGCGGGAGCCTGACGCTGACCGACGAGCGCCGAACACGACGAGCGCGACGACGGCGCGCCGATCGACGTCCTCGAACAATATTTCGAGGCGCGCGGCTGGGCCTGCGAGCGCACCGGCGAGGGCGAGATCATCGCCTCGGCGACCGGCAGCTGGGCGCAATATGAGCTGCGCGGCGTGTGGCGCAGCGAGGACCAGGTGCTGCAGTTCCTCGCCTTCCCCGACATCAAGGTCGCGGTCGAGAAGCGCGCCGCGATCTACGAGGCGCTGGGCCTGATCAACGAGCAATTGTGGCTCGGCCATTTCGAACTGTGGTCGGGCTCGGGCCTGATCGTGTTCCGCCACGCGCGCCTTGGTCGGCGAGGGCGACGGGCTGTCGTTCGAGCAGGCCGAGGCGATCGCCGAGGCGGCGCTCGAGGAATGCGAGCGCTTCTACCCGGTGTTCCAGTTCGTGCTGTGGGGCGGCAAGTCGCCGAGCGAGGCGATCTCGGCGGCGCTGATCGAGACCGCGGGCGAGGCGTGACGTCGCACTGCCGGGCGCGACCTGGCTCGTCGGCTGCGGCAACATGGCCGGCGCGATGGTCGAGGGCTGGCGCCGCGCCGGCGTCGATCTGTCCGAGGCGATCGCGATCCGCCCGAGCGGCACGCCGGTCGAGGGCGTGCGCACCGTCCGCCGAACTGCCGAGCGGGCGAGCGCCGAGCGTTCGTCCTGCTCGGCTTCAAGCCGCAGAAGCTCGACGAGGTCGCGCCGGAGCTCGCGCCGCTGTCGGGCCCGACGACGACGCTCGTGTCGATCCTCGCCGGGGTCGAGCTGCCGAGCCTGCGCGCCCGCTTTCCCGCGCGCCGGCGCGATCGTCCGGGCCATGCCCAACCTGCCGGTCAGCGAGCGGCGCGGGCGTGATCGCGCTGTATCAGCGACGACGGCCGATCGATCGCGCGCAGCTGCATCGAGCTGTTCGAGTCCGCTCGGGCTGGTCATCGATGCGCGCCGACGATGGCGAGTTCGACGCCGATCGGATCGGTCGGCGGCGCCGGCCCGGCCTATGTCGCGCGGTTCGTCGCGGCGCTTGCCAAGGCCGGCGAGGAGCGCGGCCTCGACGCCCGATCGCGCCGCGCCAGGTCGCGCTCGAGACCGTGCTCGGCACCGCCTTGATGGCCAGCGCGCACGGCGAGACGATGGACGATGCTCGCGCGCCGCGTCGCCAGCCCCAACGGCACCACCGAGGCCGGCCTCGCGGTGCTCGACCGCGACGCGGCGCTCGACCGGTTGATCGCGGAGACGCTCGCCGCCGCCGCCGCGGCGCGGGCGCGGAGCTTGCCGAGGCCGCCGCGGCGCGGTTGATTCGCCGCCGCCGCTGGCCTAGTCGGGCGCCTCATCTCGACAGGGGAATGAATGGCCGAGCAGCGCGAATTTCGACGACCGCGACGGGTGGATCTGGCTCGACGGCAAGATGGTCCCGTGGCGCGACGCCAATGTCCACGTCCTGACCCACGCGCTGCATTATGCCTCGTCGGTGTTCGAGGGGCAGCGCGCCTATGGCGGCACCATCTTCAAGCTGACCGAGCATAGCGCGCGGCTGCGCAAGAGCGCCGAGCTGCTCGGCTTCGACATGCCGTGGAGCGTCGAGGAGATCGACGCCGCCTGCAACGAAGTGCTCGAGGCCAACGGCCTGACCGACGCCTACATGCGCCCGGTCGCCTGGCGCGGGTCGGAGAAGATGGGCGTGTCAGCCCGACCGGCGCCAAGCCGCACCTCGCGATCGCCGCCTGGGATTGGGGCAAATATTTCGACCCGGCGCTGGCCGCCAAGGGCATCCGCCTCGACATCGCGCCGTGGCGCCGGCCCGCGCCCTACACCGCGCCGGTCCATTCGCAAGGCGGCCGGCCTGTACATGATCGCACGCCTGTCCAAGCAGCATGCCGAGGACCGCGGCTTCGACGACGCGCTGATGTTCGACTGGCGCGGGCAGGTGGCCGAAGCGACCGGCGCCAACGCCTTCTTCATCCGCGACGGCGTGCTCCACACGCCGACCCCCGATTGCTTCCTCGACGGCATCACCCGGCGACGGTGATCGACCTCGCGCGCCGCCGCGGGGTCGAGGTGGTCGAGCGCGCCATCTGGCCCGAGGAGCTGGAAAGCTTCGAGCAATTCTTCCTCACCGGCAGCGCCGCCGAAGTGACCTTCGTCGGCTCGGCCGGGCCGTGGAATTTCGAGGTCGGCGACCTGTCGCGGCAACTGGCCAGGGATTATGACGACCTGGTCAACGGGCGGCTGCCCAACGCCTGAGGACTTTTCACGGCGCGGCTTCCAGCTATAAGCCGCCGCGCGCCTGCTGGGGCGTCGCCAAGTGGTAAGGCACCGGCTTTTGGTGCCGGCATTCGCAGGTTCGAATCCTGCCGCCCCAGCCAATCGCTCAGCCGATCGAGCGGCCGATCAGCTCTTTCATGATTTCGCGACGTGCCGCCGTAGATCCGCGCGACGCGGGCGTCGCGCCACAGGCGGGCGATCGGATATTCGTTCATGTAGCCGGCGCCGCCGTGGAGCTGGAGCGCGGCGTCGCATGATCCGCACTGCATTTCGCTGTGCCACAGCTTGGCCGCGCTGGCCTCGACCGGGGTCAGTTTGCCCGCGACATGGCGCGCGATCGCCCAGTCGAGATGCGCCCAGCCGACCTGCAGCTCGGCGTCATGTCGGCCAGCGTGAAGCGGCGTGTTCTGGAAGTCGATGATGCGCTTGCCGAACGCCTTGCGGTCCGAGGTGAACTTGACCGCTTCGTCAAACGCGCGCTGGGCCGCGGCCTGGCTCTGCACCGCGATCGACAGCCGTTCCTGCGGCAATTGCTGCATCAGCATCCGCGAACCCGCCATTTTCCGCGCCGAGCAGGCGGTCGGCGGGCAGCTGCACCTCGTCGAAGAACAGTTCCGACGTGTCGTTGCCGTGGAGCCCGATCTTGTCGAGGTTGCGGCCGCGGCTGAAGCCCTCGTCGCCGGCCTCGACCAGGAACAGCGAAATGCCCGCGCGCGCCGCCTTCCTCGGTGGTCCGGGCGCAGACGATCACCAGATCGGCGCTCTGGCCGTTGGTGATGTAGGTCTTCGATCCCGACAGCCGCCAGCCATTGCCGTCGCTCGCGGGCGATCGACTTCATCCCCTGCAAGTCGCTGCCCGCGCCGGGCTCGGTCATGGCGATGGCGCTGATCGTCGTGCCGGCGACCATCCCGGGGAGGTAGCGCTTCTTCTGCTCCTCGCTGCCGTAATGGACGAGGTAATCGGCGACGATGTCCGACTGCAGGGTGAAGCCCGCGGCCGAGCCCAGATAGCTCAACTCCTCGCCGACGATGGCGTTGAACGCGAAGTCGAGCCCGGGCCCGCCATAGGCTTCGGGCACTTGCGGGCACAGCAGCCCCGCCGCGCCGACCTTGGCCCACGCCTCGCGCTCGACGATCCCGTCGGCCTCGTGCGCGTCGAGCCGCGGCGCGATGACGTCGCCCAGCACCTTGCGCACGGTGTCGCGAAACGCGTGATGGTCCTCGTTGAACAAGGGGCGGTCGGCGGCGTCGATCATTGGTTCAGGCCCTCAGTTTATAGACGCAAGCGTCGGAAACCTATCAGTCGGGTCGCCTCGCAGGACAGCTTTTTGCATCTCACTCGAGTTCCGGCTCAGAGCTCGTTTGCTCTTCGTTTAATTCGCGTTATCAAATGCGTGCCGAATCGTGTGTTGTTCCAGGGGAAGAACGTGCGTCACGCAAGATTCGCCGCCGCGAGCATAGCATTTTTGCCGCTCGCCACAGGCTGCACCACAAGCATGCAGACCTATCCAGAAGCCGAGTTGACGCAGTTTAGCGGGGCGGCATACAGCCTACCCGAGTTGCGTTACGACGTGTCGTTTGTCGATACCATCGGCGGTTGCCCGACCTTGGTCGGGATTGCTGGTCAGCCGACCTATATTGGCAGCGTTGCGTTCAATCGCAAAGCGACGGCGACGGCCAGTTACGCAGCCGGCGAACGTATCGCCATCGATCACGCCGCGCTGACTTCAATAATGAAGACCAGCAAATACGGCTTCAAAAGCTACAATTTCGGTATCGTAAAAAGCATCAACAGCGGCGCCGAGGACCAAACCGGACCGTTTCTCAAATCGGTCGTGTCGGTTGCCCTGTCGGCGTACGGGCTCGTCAATCCCGTCTCCGCTGCGCTGCTGGCGGAGCTTCCATCCTTTCGCAACTGCTTGAACGCGAACAAGCTTGGCCTGTTTTCCGAAATGGCGGGCGGCACTGGATATGTCGCGACGACGCCGCCGATCGCGCGCTGAAGGCGCTGGCTGCGCTCGCGGAAAAGCGAAACATTGCTGTCTGCAAAGTGCCGATTGCGGCTGCGCTGGAGACAAGCAGCCAAGGAGCTGAGGCACTTGAAGCAGAAGCCGAAGCTCTCGAAGTCATCAATGCCGAGGTCGATGCATTGAAACTGTTCGTGGCGTCAAAAGTCGGAACCCACGAAGAGCTCAAAGCCTCGTGAGCGAGATGAAAAAACAGTCAGCGGCCAAGGCCGCACTCGCTAGGCACAAGGCAGCGGTCGAGAAAGCAGCGAGCGGGCTCAGTGTGACAGACGAACTACGCTGGATCCCCAGGGGGTCCGTATGGCAGCATCATGCGAAGCCTATCAAACTCCTGTCCAAACTCGAATTGGTCGCCAACAGGGCAGTACTTTCCGACGCTGCAGCGGCAAGCTGGTGGAACAGCTTATCCAGCGGGACCCAATCAGCAGTCAATCAACGGCGCCCGAACTCATCAAAGCCTTGGGCCTTGAGGTCGGCAAATCCAAGGATTGCACGGGCTGCAAGCTCGCTCCGTCGCTGCCTGATCTGGCTGAGCGAACCGGTTCCATTCTGTTGCTCCAGACAAACTCTGCGCAGTCGCCGGCAGTCGCATCGTCTGCCGCGCGGCTTGCCAATCCGAGGACCAACCGCATTGAAGGCCTGGTCTTTCGCGAGCCGGTCGCGGATGCGGCTCCTCATTTGTGAATATTCTACTCAAGGGTGCGCCACTACCAATGCCAAAAGCGTAAGTGCGGAGCAGTGGGTGCCCCAAGCGGGCGCCTACCGTCTCTTGCCATTCCGCAATCTTCCATTCGAGGCTGCCACACTATCTGCGGACTTTCGCGAGGACGGGCGAATGGAGACATTTTCGTATGAGCGGACCAAAGCGCCGGCTTCCGGTATCGATTCGCTGGCAAATCGCTGGTCGCCGTTGAGGCCTTCCGCGACAAGCGCGAGAAAGCGTCCAAGGAAAAATGGGGAGAAGCTCGCGCTGAGGAGTTTGCCGCGATCAATCACGACATCAGCCTGTTCACCAAGGAAAAGGAGTTCTGGCTCTCCAACTCCAGGTGACCAACAGAAAAAGCAATATGAGAACGAAACTGCGCGGCTCAATGCCGAGATCGCGCTTCTCAATGCACAGCGGAGCAAGTTAGAAGCTGAAGCTCTGCTGGCAGTGGCGGCGGGCAGCTAACGGGGCACCTTGCGCGGGCGATCGTGCCCGCTAAGCGTGGCGCCATGGCGGGACCGCTTTCCGGATTGACGATCGTCGAGATGGCGGGGCTTGGGCCGGGGCCGTTCGCGGCGATGATGCTGGCCGACCATGGCGCCGAGGTGATCCGCGTCGAGCGGGCCGGGGATGATCGGCGTGCCCAACGATCCGTTGCTCCGCAACCGCCGCAGCGATTTCGCTCGACCTGAAGCGCGAGGCAGCGCGCGACGTGGTGCGGCGCCTGGCGGCAGCGCGCCGACGGGCTGATCGAGGGCTATCGGCCCGGGCGTGATGGAGCGGCTCGGGCTCGGGCCCGGACGAGCTGCTCGAGGCCAATCCGAAGCTGGTCTACGGCCGGGTCACCGGCTGGGGGCAGGACGGGCCGCTCGCGCAGCGAGGCCGGGCACGACATCAATTATCTCGCGCTGACCGGCCTGCTCGCACGGCATCGGCCCGAAGGAGCGGCCGGTGGTGCCGGTCAATTATCTCGCCGATTATGCCGGCGGCGGGATGATGCTGGCGTTCGGCATGGTCGCGGCGCTGCTCGCCGTCCAGCGCGGCGGCGAGGGGCCAGGTGATCGATGCGGCGATGAGCGACGGCGCGGCGCTGATCGGCGCGCTGACCTACGGCCTGCGCGCGGCGGGCACGTGGCGCGACGAGCGCGAGGCCAACCTGCTCGACGGCGGCGATCCGGCTCTACGGCTGTCTACCGCTGCGCTCGACGGCAAATTCCTCGCGCTGGGCGCGATCGAGCCGCAATTCCGCGCCAGCCTGTTCAAGGGGCTGGCGCTCGCCGGACGTCGCCAGCCGCGAGGACGATCGCGGCGGTGATCGCGACCCGCAGCCCGCGACGAGTGGGTGGCGCATTTCGCCGGCAACGACGCCTGCGTCGCGCCGGTGCTCGACCTGGGCGAGGCGCCGGCCCATCCGCACAATCATCGCGCGCGGCACCTTCATCGACGTCGGACGGCGTGTTCCAGCCGGCCCCGGCGCCGCGCTATTCGGCGACGCTCGACCGACCGGCCCGAGCCGCCGCGCCGCGAAGGCGCAGGATGGCGGCGGCGATCCTCGCCGAGCTCGGCTATGGCGAGGCCGAAATCGACGGTTGGAAGCTGACTGGCGTGAACCCGCTGTACGAGACGATGGCGACCAGCGTGTTCGAGCGCATGTCGGCTGGCTCGCCGCCAAGCATCGGCGCGGTCAACCTCGGCCAGGGCTTTCCCGATTTCGGCTGGCCCGAGGAGATCCTCGATGCCGCGGCGCGGGCGCTGACGGAAGGCTCCAACCAATATGCGCCGTCGCGCGGGCTGCCGGCGCTGCGCGAGGCGGTCGCGGCGCATTATGGCGCGCCATCACGGGCTCGACGCTCGGCGCCGACGACATCTGCGTCACCAGCGGGCGCGACCGAGGCGCTGGCGGCGGCGATCCTCGCGGTGGTCGAGCCGGGCGACGAGGTGATCGTCATGACCCCGGCCTATGACGCCTATGCGCCGCTGATCCGCCGCGCGGGCGGGGTGGTGCGCGAAGTGGCGCTGCAGCCGCCCGGCTGGCGGATCGAGCGCGCGGCGCTGGAGGCGGCGGTCACGCTCGAAAACCCGCGCGATCGTCTTCAACAATCCGCACAATCCCGACCGGCCGCCTGTTCGACGCCGACGAGCTGGAAGCCGTCGCCGGCGTGGCGCGCGACCATGACCTCATCGTCATCAGCGACGAGGTGTGGGAGCATCTGCTGCTCGACGGCCAGGCGTTCGTCGCCGCTCGCGTCGCTCGCCGGCATGGCCGAGCGGACGCTCAAATGCGGCTCGGCGGGCAAGATCTTCTCGCTGACCGGGTGGAAGATCGGCTGGATCGCCGCCGCGCCCGAGCTGGCGACGTTGGCCGCCCGCGCGCACCAGTTCCTGACCTTCGCCATCGGCGCCCAACCTGCAGGCGGCGGTGCGCCTTCGGCCTCGAACGAGGGCGACGCCTGGATCGCGCCGATGCGGCAGCGCTTCGCCCGCGCCCGCGACCGGATGACCGACGGGCTGCGAGACGGCCGGCTTTGCGGTGCTGCCGAGCGCCGCGACCTATTTCCTGATGCGTCGACCTCGCCGCGTCGGGAATCGCGCTCGACGACGAGGCCTTCGCCAGCGCTGGCGGTCGAGCAGGCCGGGGTGGCGGTGGTGCCGCTGTCGCCGTTCGCCGAACAGCGACCCGCCGCGCCACCTCGTCCGCCTGTGCTTCGCCAAGCGCGACGAGACGATCGACGCCGGCGTCGCGGCGATGGCCAAGGCGAAGGAGCTGGCGCGATGAGCCCGGCCGACGAAGCGCCGACGATCCTGCGCCGAGCTTGGGCGTCGACGGCGCGGCGGCGCGCTGGAAAGCCGCTCGCCGATCGACGGCGCCGGTCATCGGCCGCGTCGCCGAGGCCGACGCCGCCGATGTCGAGGCCGCCTGCGCCGCGCGCCCAGGACGCCTTCCTCGCGTGGCGGACAGTCCCGGCGCCGCGCCGCGGCGAGCTGGTGCGGCTGCTCGGCGAGGAATTGCGCGCCGCCAAGGAACCGCTCGCCCGGCTGGTGACGCTCGAAGCCGGCAAGATCGTCTCCGAAGGCCTCGGCGAGGTCCAGGAGATGATCGACATCTGCGACTATGCCGTCGGCCTGTCGCGCCAGCTCTACGGCCTGACCATCGCCAGCGAGCGGCCCGACCACCGGATGATCGAGCAATGGCATCCGCTCGGGCCGGTGGCGGTGATCACCGCCTTCAATTTCCCGGTCGCGGTGTGGGCGTGGAACGCGGCGCTGGCCTTGGTGTGCGGCGATCCGGTGATCTGGAAGCCGAGCGAGAAGACGCCGCTCACCGCCGCGGCGGTGATGGCGCTGGCCGGCCGGGCGCTGGCGCGGTTCGGCGATGCGCCCGACGGCTTGCTGCAACTCGTCCAGGGCGGCCGCGAGGTCGGCGAGGCGCTGGTCGACGACCCGCGCATTGCCCTGGTGTCGGCGACCGGATCGACCGCGCATGGGCCGCGAGCGTCGGCCCGCGCGTCGCCGCGCGGTTCGGCCGCTCGCTTGCTCGAGCTGGGCGGCAATAATGCGATGATCGTCGCGCCCAGCGCCGACCTCGACGCTCGCCGAGCGCGCGATCCTGTTCAGCGCCGCCGGGACCGCCGGCCAGCGCTGCACCACGCTGCGCCGGCTGATCGTCCATGACATCGATCGCCGACGCGCTGGTCGAGCGCGGCTGCGCGCGCTGTTCGCGCAAGATCCCGGTCGGCGACCCGCGCGACGCCGGCACCCTGGTCGGGCCGCTGATCGACGGCGCCGCGTTCGACGGCATGCGCCGCGCTCTATCCGGGCAGGCCGAGCAGGTCGAGGCGGTCGCGGGCGGCATCTACGTCCGCCCGGCGATGGTCGAAGTCGACGCGCAGGCAGGGCATGCGTGCTCGAGGAAACGTTCGCGCCGATCCTCTATGTGCTTCGCTATCGCGACCTCGACGAGGCGATCGCGCTCAACAATGGCGTGTCGTCAGGGGCTGTCGCAGCGTCGATCTTCACCAACGATCTGCGCGAAGCCGAGCGGTTCCTCTCGGCGGCGGGTCGCGATTGCGGCATCGCCAACGTCAACATCGGCCCGTCGGGCGCCGAGATCGGCGGCGCGTTCGGCGGCGAGAAGGAAACCGGCGGCGGGCGCGAGAGCGGCTCGGACAGCTGGCGCGCCTACATGCGGCGCGCGACCAACACCATCAATTACGGCGACGACTCTGCCGCTCGCCCAGGGCGTCAAGTTCGACCTTGACGTGATCGCGCCTTGGGCCGCGCTCCGGCTGCGGCTCGCCATCGACTTGCCAGCGCCTGGCCAATTCGTCTGCCAGTCGTCGAGCGCGTCGGGCTCGAGCGGCTGTGCCGATCAGATAGCCCTGCGCCGACGTCGCAGCCGAGCTCGCGCAGCAAGCCGCAATTGCTCCTCGGTCTCGATCCCCTCGGCGGTGACGCGACAGGCCGAGGCCGTGGGCCAGGTCGATGATCGCCTTGACGATCAGCCCGGCTGTCGTTCGAAGTCGACCATGTCGTTGACGAAGAAGCGGTCGATCTTGATCTCGGTGAACGGCAATTGGCGAAGCTGCATCAGCGACGAATAGCCGACCCCGAAATCGTCGAGCGCGAGGCCGATGCCCTTGATCCGGAAGCGGGTCAGCGTGTCCATCAGCTTGACCAGCGGCTGGGTCGCGCCCTCGGTCAGCTCGAGCACCAGCCGGTCGGTCGGCACCTCCAGCGCGCGGCACATGCGCTCGACCAGGTCGGGAAAATCGAGATGCTGCGAGCGACAGCGCCGAAATGTTGAAGGCGATGCACGTGTCGAGGCCCTGCGTCGCGCCATTCGAGCCATTGGCGAAGCGTGGTGCGCAGCCCCCATTGGGTCAGCTGGTCGATCAGCCCGTGGCGCTCGGCCAGCGGCACGAACCGCGACGGCGGCGACCGCGCCGAACTTCGGGTCGTCCCAGCGCACCAGCGCCTCGACCCGCTTCAGCTTGCCGTCGGCCAGCGACACCTTGGGCTGGTAGACCATGTGCAGCCGGTGGTTGATCAGCGCCCGCTCGAACCCGTCGAGCAGGCCGAGATCGGCCTGGCGCGATCATGGCGCCGCGTGCCGGGCGAATGCTCGCTTGAGGACGGCTTCGAGCTCTTCGAGCCGCGCCGGCTTTTCGAGCGGGCCGACCATCTTCAGGCCGAGCGCCTCGCCGAGCCGGAACGCGCTTTCCAGCACCCGGCGGTCGAACCCGCTGATGATCAGCACCGGCCCTCGAAGCTGCTGCGTCGGCAAGGAAGCGCAGCAGCTCGACCCCGTCCATGCCCGGCATGCCGAGGTCGAGCGCGACCATGTCCGGCGCGCTCGTCGTAGAATTGCTCGCGGAAGTCGGTCGTCGCGTCGGTGGCGACCGGCTCGAAGCCGCTCATTCGGCCGCCGCATTGGCGACGAAGGCGGCGAGCGCCGGGCTCGTCGTCGATCAGCAGCAGCCGCGGCCGCGTCATAGATTTCGATGTCTCCGTCGTTGGCACTTGGGCGCACGACTGCACGCTTGTCCCAAGCATCGCGTCAAACGCATGAAACGGCTTATTAACCGCATTGGAGGTAAACCGCCATGTTTGGAGCGTTTTCTCGCGAGGGAGTGGGAGAATGTTCGGCTCACTGATCCGCCGCAAACCGGCGCTGTCGCTCGAGCAGGACGACGTCGCGTTCGAATTCGACGACCTTTTCGCTGTCGACCGCGGTGCCGCGGCCGGGCGAACGGCGCGGCGACGACCGCCTGCCCGTCGACCCTCTGCATCGTCAAGATTGTCGACCGAGCCGGCGAGCAACTGATCCGCGTGCGCAACATGTCGGCCGGCGGGCTGATGGCCGAGGTCGGCCGGCATGGTCGCGGTCGGCGACGAGGTCGCGGTCGAATTCGACGGGCAGAAGATCCCGTCGACGGTGGTCTGGACCCGCGAAGGCACGGTCGGGCTTCAAGTTCGACCAGAATATCGACCTTGGCGAATTGCTCGCCGGCCGCAAGCCGCGCCACGGTTTCCGCCCGCGCCCGCCGCGGCTCGAGGTCAATTGCAAGGCCAGCTTGCGGGTCGGCAAGACCTATTACACTTGCGACGTGCACGACATTTCGCTGGGCGGGATGAAGGTCGAGCCGATCGAGGAATATTGCCTCGGCAAGGAGGTCGTCGTCGTGGTCGAGAGCCTGCGCCCGATCAAGGGCGAGGTGCGCTGGTTCTCCGACCGCAAGGCCGGCGTCGTGTTCGACCAGCCGCTGAACTTCGAGGAACTGGCCGAATGGGTCGGCAAGCGGCTCGAGCTGGCCAGCCTCAAGGCGAGCTACAAGCAGGACAGCTAAGCCTTGCCGTGACGGCATCGCGCTCGCCATCTCCATGGCTCACAGTCAAGGAGAGCGACGATGGCCGAACAAGTCGCGGTGCTGGCGGGCGGATGCTTCTGGTGCACCGAGGCGGTGTTCCTCGACATCGCCGGCGTCGAGCGGGGTCGAGAGCGGCTACACCGGCGGCCAGACGTCGACCCGACCTACAAGCAGGTGTGCGGCGGCGACACCGGCCATGCCGAGGCGATCCGCATCACCTTCGACCCGGACGGTGATCGCCTACGGCGACCTGCTCGACATCTTCTTCGCGACCCACGACCCGACCCAGCTCAACCGCCAGGGCAACGACGTCGGCACGCAATATCGCTCGGCGATCTTCCCGCAGGACGACGGCGCAGGAGGCCGAGGCCAAGGCGGCGATCGCGCGCGCCCAGGCCGACCAGCCGGCGCCGATCGTGACCACCATCGAGCCCAAGGCCGACTGGTATCCGGCCGAGGATTATCACCAGGATTATTGGGCGGGCGAAGGCCAGCGCAATCCCTATTGCCTGGCGGTGATCCCGCCCAAGCTGGCGAAGCTCAGGAAGAGCTTTCAGGCGCGGCTCAAGAGCGCGGCGCGGCGGCCCGGCGTGAGCCGGTCGCGGATGGCGGCGGCGATGCCGTCGCCGGGGATCGGGGCGACGGCGATGCGCGGCTGAGGCGCGGCGTCGGCCTGGTGGAGCAGGTCGAACAGGCGCGCCGCGGCTTCGACCGGGTCGCCGCGCTCGCTGAGCGAGACGTCGCCTGCGACCGCGCCGAAGCCGATCAGATATTCGCCGTCTCGCGCCTCGGTCGCGTCGAGGCGCAGCGGCTTGGCCGGGGCATAATGGCTGGCGAGCTGCCGGGCGCCTCGATCGTCGCCGTCCGACTAGCGCGCGCGTCGATCGTCGATCGGGCCGCGGCGCAGCAGGCGCAGCGGCCCGCCGGTCGCGGCGACGATGGTCGAATTCGATGCCGCGCTGCGGTCGGCGCCGCCGTCGATGACCAGCGGGATGCGGCCGTCGAGGCTGGCGAGCACATGGCGCGGCGCGGGTCGGGCTGATCCGGCCGCTGGCATTGGCCGAGGGCGCGGCGAGCGGCCGGCCGCACGCCGCGAGCAAGCGCCTGCATCGCCGGGATGCGCGGGGACGCGCAGCGCGATGCGTGGCAGGCCGGCGGTGACGAGGCTGGCGATGCCGCGCATCCGCGCGCAGCGGGACGACCAGGGTCAGCGGCCCGGGCCAATGCGCCTCGGCCAGCGCGCGCGCTTCGTCGTTGAACTCGCCGAGCTGCTCGGCCGCGGCGAGGTCGGCGACGTGGACGATCAGCGGATTGAAGCTCGGGCGGCCCTTGGCGGCGTAGATGCGCGCCACCGCGTCGGCGTTGGTGGCGTCGGCGGCGAGGCCGTAGACCGTCTCGGTCGGCACCGCGACCGGCTGGCCGGCGAGGATCAGCGCGCGCGGCCTCGGCGATCGCCGCGCCTCGTCGAACGGCAGTGACTGCGGTGCTGCGTGGCGGCGCCATGGCGCCGCCGCTATGGCATGCGCCGAAGTTCACAAGGTGACCGGCCGATGAGCTTCACCGCCCCCGTCCGCGACCAGCGCCTCGTGCTCGACCATGTCGTCGGCATTGGCCGAGCTCAGCGGAACGACGCGCGACATGGTCGACGCGGTGCTCGAAGGCGCGGCGGCATTTGCCGAGGGCGAGTTCGCGCCGCTCGACCGCATCGGCGACACGGTCGGGGCGCGGTGGGACAATGGCGTGGTGACGCATGCCCGAGGGCTTCAAGGCGGCCTATGCGCGCGTTCGTCGAGGGCGGCTGGATGACGCTTGGCCGCGCCCGAGGAGCATGGCGGGCAGGGGCTGCCGCTCGTCGCTGTCGGCGGCGCTGATGGAGGATCTGAACGCCGCCAACATCGGCTTCGCCTTGTGCCCGATGCTGTCGATGGGCGCGATCGAGGCGCTCGACGCGCATGGCTCGGACGAATTGAAGCGCGACTATCTGGCCAAGATCGTCAGCGGCGAATGGCCGGCGACGATGAACCTGACCGAGCCGCAGGCGGGCAGCGACGTCGGCGCGCTCAAGACCCGCGCCGAGCCGAATCGGCGACGGCAGCTGGCGGATCACCGGCACCAAGATCTTCATCACCTATGGCGAGCATGACCTGCCGACAGATCGTCCACCTGGTGCTGGCGCGCACGCCCGGGCGCGCCCGAGGGGACGCGCGGGATTTCGCTGTTCCTGGTGCCCAAGATCCTGCCCGACGGCAGCGCGCAACGACCTGCGCTGCGTGTCGATCGAGCATAAGCTGGGCATCCACGCCTCGCCGACCTGCGTGATGAGCTATGGCGACGAGGGCGGCGCGATCGGCTGGCTGGTCGGGCCCGAGAATGGCGGCATGCGCGCGATGTTCACGATGATGAACAATGCGCGGCTCAACGTCGGCCTGCAGGGCGTCGGGATCGCCGAGCGCGCGACCCAGCGCGCGGTCGCCTATGCGCTCGACGCGGCAGGGCAGCGCAACCGCGGCCAATGGCGATCGCCGAGCATCCCGACGTGCGGCGGATGCTGCTGCGGATGCGCGCGCTGACGATGGGCGCGCGGGCGCTGGTCTATTACGCGTTCGGCCAGGTCGACCGCGGCCGCGCGCGGCGATGCGGAGGCCGGCGATCGCGGCCGACGTGCTGACCCCGCTGGCCAAGGCGTGGGGCACCGATGTCGGCTGCGAAGTCGCCAGCCTCGGCATCCAGGTCCACGGCGGCATGGGCTTTATCGAGGAGACCGGCGCCGCCCAGCATTTGCGCGACGCGCGGATCGCGCCGATCTACGAAGGCACCAACGGCATCCAGGCGGCCGATCTGGTCGGGCGCAAGCTGGGGCTCGACGGCGGGCTGGCGTTCGACGGGCTGATCGCCGACATCGCGCGCCGAGGCGCAGGACCCGATGCTGATCGCGCTGGCCGACGCGGTCGAGGTCGCGGCGGCGACCCTGCGCGAGCGCCGGCCCGACGACCGGCTGGCGGGCAGCTATCCGTTCCTGACGATGTGCTCGGTGCTGGTCGCCGGCTGGCTGGTCGAGCGGCTGGCGCGCGCGCCCGACGCCGAGCGATCGCGACGCGCGCCGCGGCGGATTATTTCGTCAGCGCGGTGGTGCCCGAGGCGCTCGGGCTGGCGCGCGGCGGCGGAAGCGGCGCGGCGATGCTGTACGCGGTGCCGGCGGAGGCGCTGGGTTGAGCAAGCAGCGGACGTTCCGCCCGGCGTGGCCGAAGCTGCGCGAGTGGTGGGCGACGGCATTTTTCGCATTGATCGTCGCCGGGCTGCTTTACGCCACGGTCCGTGACGGCGATCCGAAATTGACTGGCTCCGGCCGGGCGGCGCGGCGCTGCTGATGGTCGCCGGGCTGTGGCTGGGGCTGCGCAACCGCTGGCCGGGGCGCCCCACATTGTTCGCGGACCGTCACGGGCTGCGTTATTCCCGGTTCGGGCGCGAGCGGGCGATGCGCTGGGACGAGGTCGCCCGGGTCACGCTTCGGTCGTTATCTTCAGGACGAAATGTTTTTCGTGCCGGTGTCGGGCAGCAAGCCGATCATCACCCATTCGCAGATGGTCACCGCCGACGGCGAATGGTTCGCGATGCTGCTCGAGGATTATTGGACGCCCCCGGAGAAGCGCCGGAAACGCGCTCGCGTTAGGCCTTCGCCAGCAGATCCGCCGGGCCGATCCCGAGCCGGTCCATGCGCTCGCGGATCAGCGGCCATTCGCCGGTGATGAAGCTGTCGCGCTCGGCTCGCGCGGAGCCGGGCGCGCGGCGCCGGCGGCGACGAACATGCCGACCCCGCGCTTGACGACGATCAGCCCTTCGTCCTGGAACCCCTGATAGGCCTTGGCCACGGTCAGCGGGTTGGCGCCTTCCTCGGCCGCGAAGGCGCGGACCGAGGGCAGGGGGTCGCCGTCGCCGAACCGGCCGGCGAGGATCGCGTCGGCGATCACCTCGCGGAGGCGGACGTAGACGGGCTTTTCGTGGGAGGTTCTGAGCGTCATGCTGTGGTAATACAGCAGCGCGGCGAAAGTTTCAAATCTATTATGCGGTTGGCGGAGTCCAGCGCCGCGCGACGTCGGCCAGCGGCGGCGCGCGGGCGCTCCTCGAGCTCGACGCCGGGCGTGCCGAGGAAGAAGAAGCCGGCGATCCGCTCGCCCTCGCGCGCAGAACGCGGCGCGGACCCGCTCCGAATAGGCCGCCCAGCCGGTGATCCAGCCGCCGACATAGCCCAGCGCATGGGCCGCGATGAGCAGGTTCATCGCCGCCGCGCCGCACCGACAATTGCTGCTCCCACACCGGGATCTTGTGGTCGCGGACCGGGGCCGAGACGAGCACGACCAGCGCCGGGGCCTGGTGCGCGAACTCGTGCGCCTTCTGCGAAATGCGCCGGCGGGCGCGCGGGTCATGCTCGGGCAGCGCGCGGGCGAGCAGATCGGCGAGCGCGTGCGCGCTGGTCGCGGCGACGATGACGAAGCGCCACGGGCAACAGCTTGCCATGGTCGGGCATGCGCGCGGCGATGGTCAGGATGCGCTCGAGCTCGGCCTCGCTCGGGCCCGGGCGCGACCATGTCGCGCGGCCGGCCCGAGCGGCGGGTTTCGAGCAGGGAGAGGGTCGGAGGAGCGGTCGTTGAGCATCATGCCGTTCGCAGTAGCACGCGCGCCGTCCGGCAACAATCGGCTTCACAAGCCGGGATTTTCGCCGTTAGGGTGCGCGCGCAATCAGAATTCAAGCGAGGCGCGCGAGTCGCGCGCTCGCCCATCGATCGAGAGGGGATCGACAATGACTGTCCATCGACCTTTGGCAGGAGGCCGACTGGATTGCCGCCATCGCGGTCGTCTTGCTTGGCCGTGTTCCTCGCCATCGGCGCCAAGATCGCCATCCAGCAGGAACCCGAATTCGTCGGCCACCCCAAGGGCCTCTACATGCTGTTCTTCGCCGAAATGTGGGAGCGATTCTCCTACTACGGCATGCGCGCGTTGCTGATCTTCTACCTGACCAAGCATTGGCTGTTCGCCGACGACAAGGCGAACCTCATCTACGGCGCCTACACCAGCCTGGTGTACATCACCCCGGTGCTCGGCGGCTATCTCGCCGACCGCTATCTGGGGCAGCGCAAGGCGGTGCTGTTCGGCGGCCTGCTGCTCGCCGCGGGCACAGCCTGATGGCGGTCGAGGGCGTCGGCGGGCAGAGCGACCCGACGATCAACGTCTTCTGGCTGGCGCTGGCCTTCATCATCGTCGGCTCGGGCTTCCTCAAGGCCAACATCTCGGTGATGGTCGGCCAGCTCTACAAGTTGACCGACGTCCGCCGCGACGGCGCCTACACCATCTTCTACATGGGCATTAACGTCGGCGCGGCGATCGGCACGATCCTCGTCGGCTATCTCGGCGAGACGATCGGCTGGGGCTATGGCTTCGGGCTGGCCGGGATCGGCATGCTCGTCGGCCTGGTCGTGTTCGTGCTCGGCAAGAAGGCGCTCAATGGCGCCGGGCGAAGCGCCGCGCTCCGCTCAGCGAGCCAGCAAGGAATTGACGCTCTACGGCGTCGGCATCGCCGCGGTCGCGGTGATCTGGGCGCTGGTCCAGTATCAGGACGTCATCCAGACGCTGCTGATCATCTCGCGGCATCGGGCTGCTCGGCTATGTGCTGTTCCAGGCGTTCAAGCTCGACAAGGAGCCGCGCGAGCGGATTTTCGCGATCCTGTTCCTGATCGCCTTGAACCCGATCTTCTGGGGCCTGTTCGAGCAGGCGGGCGGATCGATGAACCTGTTCACCGACCGCTTCGTCGACCGCGCCGGGGTTCCGGCGTCGATCTTCCAGTCGATCAACCCGATCTACATCATCCTGCTGGCGCCGTTCTTCGCGGTGCTGTGGGTCGGCGCTCGGGCAAGCGCGGGCTCGAGCCGTCGGCGCCGGCCAAGTTCGGCATCGCCTTGCTGCAGATGGGCTTCGCCAACCTCGTCCTCGTGTGGGGCGCGGCTGGCGGTCGGGATCGACGTGATGGTCCCGGTGCTGTTCGTGTTCCTCTATTATCTGTTCGCGACCACCGCCGAATTGTGCCTGTCGCCGGTCGGCCTCAGCGCGATGAACCGGCTCGCGCCGAGCTTCATGGCGTCGCTGATCATGGGCGCCTGGTTCTACATGACCGCGGTCGGCAATTTCGTCGCCGGCAAGATCGGCGAGGCGACCGGCGGGCATGACGGCGAAATGACCAAGCAGGGGCTGCTCGACATCTACAGCCTGTTCGGCTGGGTCACGATCGGGATCGGCGTCGCCGTGCTGCTGCTGTCGCCGATCGTCAAGAAGTGGATGCACCTCGACACGCTCGAGGATCATCGCGCTGGCCGGACGACAGCGAGCTTGGCGAACCGCAGGCGGCGGGCACCAACCTCGACCGGCGAGACCAAGGCCTGATGCGCTGGGGGGGTGCCACGCTGGCGCTGGCCGGCGGCTTCGCTCGGGGCTTGCGCGGCTGCGCGACCCCGCCGCCCAAGGCGCCGCCGATAAGGATCAACGAGGATCCCTATCCGTCGACCTATGCCCGCTATCCGGGCGCGGTGACGGTGATCCGCGGCGCGACCGTCTTCGACGGCGAAGGCGGGCGGATCGACAATGGCGTCGGTGGTGCTGGCCGACGGCGCCAGTCCAGGCGGTCGGCGACGCGTCGCTGGCGAGCCCGGCGGGCGCGTATCGAGATCGACGGCACCGGCAAGTTCGTCACGCCGGGGATCATCGACGTCCACAGCCACCTCGGCGATTATCCCGAGCCCGGGCACCGAAGCGCATAGCGACGGCAATGAAGCGACCAGCCCGGCGCGGCCCGAGGTGTGGGCCGAGCATAGCGTGTGGCCGCAGGACCCGGGGTTCAGCCGCGCGCTGGCCAATGGCGGGGTGACCGCGCTGCAGATCCTGCCCGGTTCGGCGAACCTGTTCGGCGGGCGCTCGGTGGTGCTCAAGAACGTCCCCGCGCGGACGGTGCAGGGGATGAAGTTCCCCGGCGCGCCCTACGGCCTCAAGATGGCGTGCGGCGAGAATCCCAAGCGGGTCTACGGCAACAAGGGCGGCCCCGGCACGCGGATGGGCAATATCGCGGTCGACCCGCGCGACCTGGCTCAAGGCGCAGGACTACAAGCGCAAGTGGGACGAATATGAGAAGAGCGGCGGCGACATGCCCGGCCGCGACCTCGCGATGGACACGCTGCGCGGCGTGCTCGCCGGCAAGATCATCATCCACAACCATTGCTACCGCGCCGACGAAATGGCGATCATGATCGATATCGCCAAGGAGATGGGCTACAAGATCGGCACCTTCCACCACGCGGTCGAGAGCTACAAAATCGCCGACCTGCTGGCGCGCGAGCGGCATCTGCTCGGCGATGTGGGCCGACTGGTACGGCTTCAAGATGGAAAGCTATGACGGGATCAAGGAGAATATCCCGTTCGTCGACCACGCCGGGGCCTGCGCGATCGTCCATTCGGACGACGCCAACGGCATCCAGCGGCTGAACCAGGAAGCGGCCAAGGCGCTCGCCGACGGCCGCCGCGCCGGGGTTCTCCTGATCAGCGACGCAGCAGGCGTGGCGCTGGCTGAGCTTCAACCCGGCGAAAGCGCTCGGCATCGACGACAAGACCGGCAGCCTCAAGCCCGGCAAGATGGCCGACGTCGTGCTGTGGAACGGCAATCCGTTCAGCACCTACACGCGGCCCGACAAGGTGTGGATCGACGGCGCGTTGATGTACGACAGCGCCAACCCGAGGCTGCGCCCGGTGAGCGATTTCGAGCTCGGCCAGCCGGGCGAAGGAGACGCCAAGTGAAGCGCCTCCTGATCGCCGCGATGTTGCTCGCCGCGGCCTCGCCGCTCGCCGCCCAGACCGTCGCCATCACCGGCGGCACGGTGGCGCTGGGCGACGGGTCGGAGCCGATCGTCGGCGGCACGGTCGTGATCCGCGACGGCAAGATCGCCGGCGCCGGGATCGGGATCCCGATTCCGCGCGATGCCGAAATCATCGACGCCAGCGGCAAATGGGTCACGCCGGGGATCATCGGCGGCTTCTCGCGGCTCGGCCTCAGCGAAGTCGATCTGTCGGCCGACGGCACCACCGACGACCGCGCCCCGGGCGGGCCGTTCAGCGCCGCGATCGACGTCGCGCCGGCGATCAACCCGATGGATTCGACCATCGCGGTCAACCGCGCCGACGGCGTCACGCGCGCGATCGTCGCGCCCAACGTCGCCAAGAACATCTTCGCCGGGCAGGGCGCGGTGATCGACCTCGGCGCCGACAGCGACCCGATCACGTCGGCGCGGCGGTTCCAGTTCGTCGAGCTCGGCGAGCGCGGGGCCGAAACCGCCGGCGGATCGCGCGCCTCGGCGCATCTGTCTGTTCCGCAACGCGCTTCGCGAAGCCGGCGAGCTGGTCCGCTATTCGAGCCGCGCAACGCCGCCGTGGCCGACCGCGAGCCGGTGGTCGAGAATCCCAATGAATCGCGGCATGGTCGGGGCCGGCGCGCAGCGCAGCGACGACGTGCTTGCTGACCCGGTTCGACGCCGCCGCCTTGGTGCCGGTGCTGCAGGGCCGGCAGTATCTGCTTGGTCCATGTCGAGCGGGCCAATGACATCCTCCAGGTGATCGCGCTCAAGCGTCGTATCCGGCGCTGAAGATGGTGCTGGTCGGGGTGACCGAGGGCTGGACCGTGGCCGACCGGATCGCCGCCTCGGGCATCCCGGTGATCGCATCGGCGGTCAACGATCTGCCGTCGAGCTTCGAGCAGCTCGCCGCGACCCAGTCGAACATCGGCCGGATGCGCAACGCCGGGGTCAATGTCGCGATCGGGATGATCGACGACAATGACTCGCGCTATCTGTTCAACCAGCGCCAATATGCCGGCAATCTGGTCGCCTTGGCCAGCGTCCCGGGCGCGACCGGGGTCAGCTGGGGCGAGGCCTGGGCGATGATCACTTCCAAGCCCGCCGAAGTGATCGGCCTGGGCGGCGAGCTCGGCAGCCTGTCGCGCGGCAAGCAGGGCGATGTGGTGATCTGGTCGGGCGACCCGCTCGAAGCTCGCCAGCGAGGCGCAAATGGTGTGGATCGACGGGGTTCGCCAGCCGCTCGAAAGCCGCCAGACCAAGCTTCGCGACCGCTACCGCGACCTCGACGCGCAAGACCCTGCCCGAGGCCTATCGGCGGTGACCGGCATCGGCGTGCCTCGCGCTCGCGTCCGCCGCGTTCGTCGGCACCCATTTGCTGATGTCGCACCCGCTTCGGCCGAGCCTGATCCGGACGCTCGGCGAGCGCGGCTTCGCGCTGGCTTACACGGTCATTTCGATCGCCTTGCTGTACCTGATGACGCGCTGGTACGGCGACGCGGCCGACCAGGCGCCGGCACCGCTGTGGGACGCCGGATATGCCGGCTTCATCATCGCAACCGCCTTGATGTGGCTCGGGTCGGTCCTGTTCGTCGGATCGCTGCGCCGCAACCCGGCCTTCCCGCGGCCCGGCCGCCCGGTGACCAAGATCGACGAAGCGCGCGGGGTGTTCGCCATCACCCGCCACCCGATGATGTGGGGCTTCGCTCTGTGGGCGCTGGTCCATGCGATCGTCGTGCCGACCGTGGCCAGCCTGATCGTCAGCGCGGCGATCGGCGGGCTCGCCTTGGTCGGCGCGGCGGGGCAGGACGCCAAGAAGGAGCAACTGATCGGCGAGCCGTGGCGCGACTGGAAAGCGCGCACCAGCTTCGTCCCGTTCGGGCGCGGTTTCGCCATGCCCGACGGCTTCGCGCTGATCGGCGGCACCATGGTGTGGCTCGCCGCGACCTGGGCGCATGGCGCGCTCGGCTATCGCCCCGCGGGCTCTGGGCCTTTTTCGGTTAAGCCTTTTCGGGCAAGAGCCTGAGCATGGGCAGCAAATTCTTCGGCACCGACGGGATTCGCGGGCGCATCAACGACGCGCCGATGACCGCCGAGATCGCGATGCGGGTCGGCCAGGCGGCGGGCGCGCATTTCCTGCGCGGCGACCATCGCCACCGCGTGGTGATCGGCAAGGACACGCGGCTTTCAGCGGCTACATGATGGAATCGGCGATGGTCGCGGGCTTCACCTCGGTCGGGATGGACGTCGTCCTGCTCGGGCCGATGCCGACCCCGGCGGTGGCGATGCTGACCCGATCGATGCGCGCCGATCTGGGCGTGATGATCTCCGCCAGCCACAATCCGTTCGTCGACAATGGCATCAAATTGTTCGGTCCCGACGGCTATAAATTGAGCGACGAGGCGGAGAGGCGCGATCGAGCGGCGGCTGAAGACGCGAGCCCAAGCTGGCCAAGGCCGAGATAGTCGGCCGCGCCAAGCGGATCGACGATGCGCGCGGGCGCTACGTCCATTTCGCCAAGTCGACCTTTCCCGAGCAGCTCCGCCTCGACGGGCTCAAGATCGTGGTCGATTGCGCCAATGGCGCGGCCTACCATGTCGCGCCCGAGGCGTTGTGGGAGCTTGGCGCCGACGTCATCGCGCTCGGGCGTCTCGCCCAACGGCACCAACATCAACGATCGGCTGCGGATCGACCGCACCCGCAGACCTTGCAGGAGACGCGTGGTCGCGAGCGGCGCCGACATCGGCCTGGCGCTCGACGGCGATGCCGACCGGCTGATCGTGGTCGACGAGACCGGGCGAGCTGATCGACGGCGACCAGTTGATGGCGCTGATCGCGATCGACCATAAGCAGCGCGGCCAGCTCAAGGGCGAGGCGGTGGTGGCGACGGTGATGTCGAATCTCGGGCTCGAGCGGCGGCTGGCGAAGAGCAGGCATCGAGCTGGTCCGCACCCAGGTCGGCGACCGTTATGTGCTCGAGGAGATGCGCGAGCGCGGCTGCAACGTCGGCGGCGAGCAGTCGGGGCACATCATCCTGACCGACCATGCGACGACCGGCGACGGGCTGGTCGCGGGGCTGCAGATCCTCGCCGCGATGGTCGACAGCGGGAAGCCGGCGAGCGAGTTGCTCAGCCAGTTCGAGCCGGTGCCGCAATTGCTCAAGAACGTCCGCTTCGACGAGCGGCGCGCCGCTCGAGGCCGAGGCGGTGGTCAAGGCGCATCGCCGCCGCCGAGAGCGAAGCTCGAGGGCCGCGGCCGGCTGGTGATCCGCAAGTCGGGCACCGAGCCGCTGATCCGGGTGATGGCCGAGGGCGACGACCTGGCCGATGGTCGAGCGGCTGGTCGACGACATCTGCGAAGCGGTCGCGGCGGCGTGAGCATCCCCCGGATCCTGGTCATCGCCGGGTCGGACAGCGGCGGCGGCGCGGGCATCCAGGCCGACATCAAGACCGATCACCATGCTCGGCGGCCACGCGATGACCGCGATCACCGCGATCACCGCGCAGAACACCATCGGGGTGACCGCGGTCCATCCGGTGCCGGCCGAGATGATCCTCGCCCAGATCGACGCGGTCGCGTCCGACATCGGGGTCGACGCGATCAAGATCGGGATGATCGGCGGCGCGTTCGCCGCCGAGGTGGTCGCCGACCGGCTCGAGCGGCGTTCGAGGGCGTGCCGATCGTGTTCGATCCGGTGATGGTCGCGACCAGCGGCGCGGCGCTTGGCCGACGATGCGACCATCGCCGCGTTCGGCCAGCTGATGGACGTCGCGACCATCGCCACGCCCAACCTGCCCGAGATTCGCCGGCTGACCGAGCGAGGAGGATCCGGTCGCGGCGGCGCTGCCCTGGTCTCGGCGCATCGCTGCGCGGTGCTGATCAAGGGCGGGCATGAGGAAGGCGACGCGCTGGCCGACGCGCTTGATCGAAGAGGATAATATGACCAGCTGGCAGGGCCAGCGGATCAACACCACCAGCACCCACGGCACCGGCTGCACGTTGGCCAGCGCGATCGCGATGTTCCTCGCCGAGGGGCACAGCCTGCCGCAGGCGGTCGACCGGGCGCGCGAGTTCGTCCGCGTCGCGCTGCACGCCGCGCCGGGGCTGGGCAGGGCCGCGGGCCGATCGGGCAGGGCGAGGTGCGGCTCGATGTCGGCCCGGGCTCGATGCCGCGGCTCAACCAGGTGACGATGACCGGTCACCGATTATGACAAATCGGTCGCCTTCTATCGCGCGCTCGGGCTCAGGCAGATCGTCGACAGTCCGCGACAATGCCTATGCGCGGTTCGAGACCGGCGGCGGGGCGACCTTGTCGATCCAGGCCGACCCCGAGGAGACGATCTCGCCGACCACCGCGGTCTATCTCGAATGCGACGATCTCGACGCCGAGGTCGACCGGCTGGCGCGGATCGGCATGCCGTTCGAGCATGGCCCGCGCAACCAGCCGTGGATGTGGCGCGAGGCGCGGCTGCGCGATCCGTCGGGCAATATCGATCTTCCTCTACAAGGCCGGCGAAGCGCGCCGCTTCCCGCCGTGGCGGGTGGCGAGGATGAGTAAGCCACGATTTTCCACCGAAATTTTCGCACTGGCACTTTCGCGAATTCGCGCGGCCCGATTAGCCGTGCCGACCCGATGGCGCGCCCTTGCTTCAAGATCGAACGCGATTTCCCGATGCCGCTGGCCGGGGTCGACGAGGCGGGCTGCGCGCCGCTGGCGGGGCCGGTGGTGGCGGCGGCGGTGATCCTCGACCGCGAGCACTTCCCGCGCGGGATCGACGATTCGAAGAAATTGCCGATCGAGGCGCGCGAGGCGATTTACGGCCGGCTGCAAAAGGTCGCGCAGATCGGGGTCGGGATCGCCTCGGTCGAGGAGATCGACCCGCTCAACATCTACTGGGCGCGGATGCTGGCGATGGCCCGCGCGGTCGAGGCGCTCGGGCTTCGACCCGGCGTGGGTGCTGGTCGACGGCAATGCGCTGCCCGAAGTGGGAGCGGCCGTCGAAGGCGATCGTCGCGGGCGACGCCAAGTGCCGCTCGATCGCCGCCGCGTCGATCGTCGCCAAGGTCACCCGCGACCGGATCATGGCCGACCATGCCCGCGACCATCCCGGCTATGGCTGGGAGACCAACCGCGGCTATCCGACGCCCGAGCATATCCGCGCGCTCGACACGCATTGGGCCTGACCCCGCTCCACCGGCGAAGCTTCGCGCCGGTCCGCGGCCGAGCGCGAGCTTCCGGCGGAAATCGCGAGCCGAGTCTTTCGAGTCACACCACCACCGCTTGAGTCTCGGCGGTCAGGCCAGACCGCAACATCTTGTGGTCGCGAATCGGCGGACTCGGTTCGTTCCGCGCGTCTCGAATGCCGCGTTAACCCTTGATCGCTTGACCGCGACTCGCGCCTGACTCACCCTTGGCGGCGAACAGGGGGGCGTCACCAGTGAACATGATCGTGCCGGTAACGGAGACGAACGGGCGTCGCGCGCCCGCGCACTAGTCCGCAAGGCCCAACGCGAGCTGCCGCTCGACCAGATCATCGTTGGCGACTGCATCGCGGCGATGGCGCGCCTGCCCGACAAGTCGGTCGACATGATCTTCGCCGACCCGCCCTACAATCTGCAGCTCGGCGGCGATCTGTTCCGGCCCGAGGGCGGCCAGGTCGACGCGGTCGACGACGATTGGGACAAGTTCGACAGCCTCGCCACCTACGACGATTTCACCCGCGACTGGCTGGCCGAGGCGCGGCGCATCCTCAAGGACGACGGCACGATCTGGGTGATCGGCAGCTACCACAACATCTACCGCGTCGGCGCGCTGCTGCAGGACGCCGACTTCTGGATCCTCAACGACATCGTCTGGCGCAAGGCCAACCCGATGCCCAACTTCCGCGGCACCCGCTTCACCAACGCGCACGAGACGCTGATCTGGTGCGCCAAGGACGAGAAGGCGCGCTACACCTTCAACTACCGCGCGATGAAGGCGCTCAACGACGATCTGCAGATGCGCTCGCGACTGGGTGCTGCCGATCTGCGGCGGGCGGCGAGCGCGCCAAGGACGACGCGGCGACAAGGCGCATCCGACGCAGAAGCCCGAGAGCCTGCTCTATCGCGTGCTGCTGGCCTGCACCAAGCCGGGCGACGTGGTGCTCGACCCGTTCTTCGGCACCGGCACGACCGGCGCGGTGGCGCGGCGGCTGGGGCGGCACTGGATCGGCATCGAGCGCGAGCCGGCCTATGCCAAGGTCGCGCGCGGCGCGGATCGCCGCGACGCTGCCGCTCGACGAAAGCGCGATGACGGTGATGGCCGACAAGCGCTCGGCGCCGCGCGTGGCGTTCGGGCTGCTGGTCGAGAGCGGGATGGTCGCGCCGGGCTCGCTGCTGACCGACGCCAAGCGCCGCTGGAGCGCGACGGTCGGCGCCGACGGCTCGATCGCATGCGACGGCGCACGCGGGCTCGATCCACAAGGTCGGCGCCGAGCTTGCAGGGCGCGCCGTCGTGCAACGGCTGGACCTTCTGGCACGTCGAGGACGACGGGCGGCTCGCAGCCGATCGACGCCTTGCGGCAGCAGCATCTCGCCGCGCTGTAAGCCGGGCATGCGCACGCTTCTCCGCCCGACCGGCTTCGTCGATTCCCCGTTCGGCCATGACGGCAAGGTCGCGCGGCTGGCGGGCGGGCTCAACTGGTTCGCCGCGGTCGAATTGATCCACGGCGACGGCGCGCGCGCGAACTGGTGCCGGTCGAGGGGATCGAAGCGCGGTTCGACGAGGGCGATGGCGGCGGACTGGGCGCGGCTGACCGCGCCGCGCGCGCCGCTGGTGCTGGGCGAGCGGACGATCCGCCTCGACCAGCCGCAGGTGATGGGCATCGTCAACGCCACGCCCGACAGTTTCTCCGACGGCGGCCAGTATGCCGATGCCGCGCGAAGCGGCCGAGGCCGGCGCGAGCATGGCCGCGGCGGGCGCGGCGATGATCGATGTCGGCGGCGAATCGACCCGGCCCGGGCGCCAAGGACGTGTGGGAAGGCGACGAGATCGAGCGGGTGCTGCCGGTGGTCCAGCAGCTCGCCGCGGGCGGCACCGCGGTGTCGATCGACACGCGCAAGGCGGCGGTGATGGAGGCGGCGCTCGGCGCGGGCGCGCGGCTGGTCAACGACGTGTCGGCGCTGACCTTCGATGAGCGCGCGGCCGAGGTGGTCGCGGCGGCCAAGGTGCCGGTGGTGCTGATGCACCATCAGGGCGACCCGCAGATCGATGCAGGACGCGCCGCGCTACGGCGACGTGCTGGTCGAGGTCTATCGCTGGCTCGAGCAGCGGATCGCCGCCGCGGAAGCGGCGGGGATCGACGCGCGCCAACATTCTCGTCGATCCGGGCATCGGCTTCGGCAAGTCGGTCGCGCACAATCTCGAGCTGTTGAACATCTCAATCAGCCCATCGTTGGCGCGTGGCGGCGGTTCAGCGATCTACCGGAGCACCACAAGGTGATCGCCGTCGTGGGGATCCTTCGGTGCTCCTGCTGCTGGTGGCCGCCTGGGCCGCGGACCGAGACAACGACGAGCCGGCAGACGACCTCCCCGCGCGGACCCCAAGCGAACTCCGTGGGCCGCTGGGCGACCTCCATGACGCCGTGAACGGAGAGTGAGCGCCATGTCCGCGGCCTGGATGCGGCTCCGCGCTCGCTGCCGTGCTCACCGTGCTGACTCTTGTCGCCGCTGGTGGCTGTGGCGATGCGGGCGCACCCGTGGACGACGCCCCTGAGCTGGCCGCCCTCCTAGCCAAGGTGGACCGGGCGGTCGCCGACGGTGACCTTGAGGCTGCGCTGACCTCGCTAGACGATTTGGTCTCTGCCACCACTGAAGCCGAGGCCGAGGGCCGGATAGAAGCGACGCAAGCCGAAGCCATCGTTGCTGCGGCTGCACGGCTCGAGTCACGCCTCCCAAGAGTGCTCAAGGATGGTGAAGGGCAGGACCCGCCGGAGGACTCAGACCCCGCCTCCCCGCAAGAATCAACCGACCGTGAGGAAGGGCCCGACGAATCACACGAAGATGGTCCACGAGGGGAGCAGGGCAACGAGGGCAAGAACAACGGCAAGGGCAACAAACAGAAAGGCAACAAGGGCAAGGGCAACGACAGGGGCCACGAGTAAGAGCAAACGGTGAAGCGGATACGTCAGACCACGGGGCCCGAGTCGAGGTTCGAACGCGGGGCCGCACCGACGGCTCGCCGGAAAGGGCCAACGCCAGTTTTCGCAGACGGGACCGCTCACTACCGCACACGGACCGGGCTTAGCCAGCGGCCCAGCGGCATAGGAAGGTATCGGGCGCTGCCATTGACGTTGGCCATGACGGTGGAGCGAGGCGCACAACATGGGGTTCGCACAGGGCGCCTGCCACTGGCACACGCCTAGGCAGGGTAGACCGGGGGAGGGTGGCGCAGATCGACGAGCTGCGAGCCGCAATCTAGTCGCTGGTGCCACTAGAGCGTTTCCTGAGTGCTACGACCCCTAGCCACGTACCTCCGGACCTCGACCCAATCGTGGGCCTCGCGGGGGTGATTTGCGCAGTCGGCGTTACTCAGGATCTCCTTTCACTGCGTACCGTCCGTATTGCCCCCCGAGGCCGAACGACTCGCTTCGGCAATTCACCAAGGGGAGAGAGCATGCAGTTCACCACGAGGTCTCGCGCTATGCGGCTGGTGGCCGCGGCGTGTGTGGCCCTACTGGCCACCACCGGAGGATCGGCGGTCGCCGCACCACCGGGCAACAACGGCACTATCAAGGTCGACGGCATCCCGTTCGACTCGTACCAGGACAACGAGCCGCACGTCGGTTGTGACTTCCAGGTCGACTTCTACGGCTACGAGCAGGGCAACTTCAACGCCACGGTGACGTTCATCGTGCAGCCGCCCACCGGCAGGAACATCACGCTGCTCACCGACACTGTCTTCATCGGTGGCGACGCTGCCGGGGGTGGCACGGACCTCGACGGGTCCAGGTACCTACAACCTCGAGGATTCGCTGCAGTTCTTCATGGCGCACGTCAACCAGGGCTACCACATCAAGCTCAAGGTGAACGCACCTCACTCGATCGGCAAGGACACCAAGTACAAGGTGTTCTGGGTGACGGGCTGCGGCGGCTACTGAGCCGCCCGCAGGGAGATCCACGACGCAGGTCGGGGTCGGCGAGCGCACGCTCGCCGACCCCCGGCCGGCGTCTCGCCATCCCCACCACGGGGGACCCGCTTCACCTCTCTTGGGAGAGCACTCATGCACTCGAGCCCACTCAACCGGCGCGGCCTGCGCCTGATCACTGTTGCCAGCGCCTGCCTGGCCGTCGGTCTGGCCACGCTGCCGGCCGACGCCGTCCACCCCACACACTCACAGATCGTCAGCGCCGACCCCGTCGACTGGACGCCGCACGTCATGGACGGCCAGGTCAACGCCGTCGTCCAGGTCGGCGACATCGCCGTCGTCGGCGGCACCTTCACCCAGGTACGCGCCCAAGGCTCGACCACCACCCTGACCCGGAACTACCTCTTCGCCCTGGACACCACCACGGGAGCGATCGTGCCCGGCTTCGCGCCGGCGCTGAACAACACCGTGGAGTCGATCGTCGTCGCACCCGGCGGCACCGCGGTGATCGTCGGAGGCTCCTTCACTGCCGTGAACGGCGCCAACCGCCGACGGCTCGCACGAATCAACCTCGCCACCGGCCAGCTCGAGACGGGCTTCGTCGCGAACACCAACTCACTGGTCGAGGACCTCGTGCTGCGAAACGGCTGGCTGTACGCGAGCGGCAAGTTCACGACCGTCAAGGGTGTGGCTCGTAGCGGGGTGGCCCGTCTGGACCCGGCGACCGGTGCGGTTGACCCGCAGCTGAACCTGCCCTTCACCGACCCCCCGAGAAGCACGATGAACGTGCAGGAGATCGAGGTCAGCCCGCTGGAACCCAGCTGGTCGCCGTGGGCAACTTCGGACGGGTCGACGGGGTCTCCCGGATCCAGATCGCCATGCTCGACCTGACCACCACCCCGGTGTCACTGGCGAACTGGCAGACCGACGAGTTCCCCGTCTTCAACCCCGCAGCCCCGACGGCCACCTGGTGCTCCTCGACGTTCCCGTCCTACATGCGCGGAGTCGACTTCTCACCGGACGGCAGCTACTTCGTCGTCATCACCACGGGCGCCAACAGGCCCGAGCGGATGTGCGACACCGCATCCCGATGGGAATCCTCCGCGCGCGGCGCCGGCCTCAAGCCCAGCTGGGTCAACTGGACCGGCGGCGACACCCTCACCGCGGTCGCCATCACGGGCGCCGCGATCTACGTCGGCGGACACCAGCAGTACATGAACAACCCCTACATCGCGCAAGGGTGCGGCGTGTGCCCCGGGCCTGGCCCCGGCGGCATCCCACGACAGGGACTCGCCGCGCTCGACCCGGTGAACGGTCTGCCGTTCAGCTGGGATCCCGGGCGCGCGCGGGGTTATGGCGTCAACAGCTTCTTCGGCACGGCTGAGGGGCTGTGGCTCGGGAGTGACACGGACACCCTCGGTGGCGAGACGCACCGCAAGCTCGGCTTCTTCCCGCTGGGCGTCGAGGTGCCTGCCAACGATCCGTACCCGATCACGGCCGACCTCTACAACCTCAGTCAGACGACGGGTCAGATGCTCCGGCGTCCCTACAACCCGGCCGGACCCGGCGCGGGCACGCCGGTCGACGTCGGTGTCGACTGGCGCCAGGCCCGCGGAGCGTTCGCTCTCAACGGCCGCCTCTACACCGGCTGGAGCGACGGCACGCTCACGGTGCGCACCTTCGACGGCACCGCTGTGGGGCCGGCGAGCACCATCGACCTGCACGGCCTGCAGGTCGCGCCGCCCACGGTGTTCAAGATCCCCGGCACCAAGACGGCCATCCCAGCTTCGCCACCCACCTGGCGTCGATGACCGGCATGTTCTTCCACCGTGGCCGGATCTACTACACCGTCTCGGGCGACACCCGGCTCTACTACCGCTACTTCACCCCGGAGAGCCAGATCGTCGGCGCGAACCTGTTCGTGGCCAGCACCGGCGACGGCGTCATGTGGTCCAAAGTTCGCGGCATGACGATGAGCTCGGGCCAGCTGGTCTACGCGACATCCGAGGGCAAGCTGTGGCGGGTCGCGTTCGACGACCGTCCCGTCGGCATCGTCCACCCAGATCGGCGGCCAGGGCAAGGACGGCCTCGACTGGACCTCGACCGGCCTGTTCTCGTTCAATCCGTAGCCGAGCGCAATGTCGGAGACCCGGGGGCCGCGTGGGGCTCCCGGGTCACCGTTCGTCACGGGTGAGGTCGCCGCTCGCGGTGGGGGCGAAGCTGGATTGATGGTACCGCCCCAGGTAGGTCGACCCCGGCGATACGGTCCACTCCGCCATGTCCGACCAGGACCCGTCGTCGCCCTGGTCCCACGAGCGCAGCTCGCCGGGATACCAGGCACCCTCGTGGAGCACGTCGACCAGCGGGCGGTCCCCCCGCTGAAAACGATGTGCCGTGTGGCCATCCAAGTCAGCATGCGCCGACCCCGGGACCAAACGTGACGCCCCGGAAGAGTGACCCAGCAATGCGGCAATGACCCCCTGGCCGGGAAAAGACCCGCCCTCGGTACCCCCGGGAACTGAGGGCGGGCCCTCCTCCCGTACCTTCGTCAACGACCGTCCGGCTGGGGCGTGAGGGCACCAAAAGGGTGATTTCGGCTGGCGACCCACGGCGTAGCGTTCAATGCGAGAGGGATTCGGAGCTCGCGAAATAGCCAATCCCACCATCGCACGGCTGCGATCTCTAGCCCCCGTCGTCGCCCCTTCCGAGAGGTGGCTCCGGGGGTCTCCTTTACGACAGGGCGCGCACGACGCAGAGCCGCCCCCGATCTCCCGGGATCGAGGGATCGAGGGCGGCTGAACGGCGCGGCGTGGGCACCGGCCGTTCTCAGGCACGCGGGAGAGCCTCGGCGGCAGGCTGGGGACAAGCATGTGCCCGCCGCACCCGCGCACACCTCGAATCTACTTGCCAACTCGGGTGTCTAGGCCAACACGCCGGTAACAAGTAGCCAGCGGGCGAGGGACCACCCGCCGCGGTCGTTATCCCTGACGATTGGCGACCGCGGCGGAGGCCAGCAAACCCCCGCAGAACAGACATGGGGTCAGTTCGGCAGGGGCCGTAGATGCATTGCTAACGGTACGAGACCAACGGCCGACCTCGTGGGCGAACGGCAAACCCGGGCGAGCTAACCGAGCAGTGCCGATCATGCATCGCCGCGCGTCTGAGCAGAACGCCCTGTCGATCTCCACCAGTGCTGAGCGCCGGCCCCCGCCAAGCGCAGGGGCAAGCGTCGAGCGTCTCCAAAGGGGTGAAGTCGACGGTCAGCCCTCTGTGGGAACGTCGATTCGTTGCGCTAGTTATCCCTCCCCCGTCTAGCGCAGACGAACCGCCTCTGGCCGTCTCGTTCATCAGCCAGGGGCGGTTCTGTGCCTAGGCAAACAATGGCCCCGCCGAAGTCCCCCCGGAAGCCGACGGGGCCGAAGTTTCCCCCTCGTAAAAAGTACGGCCGACCACCAACACGGCGTCCCGCCCCAAGGGGTGGACTGCAGCGACGCCCTTCTGTGGTTACGTCGATCACCTGCGCACGTGGAGACGACGCCACGCGTGCAGAAGCGAACCGCCCCTGGCTCTCTCCCATGTCGGCCAGGGGCGGTTCCGTGTGTCTGAGTCAGTCCGGGACCCGCGTTGGTGTGGAGTCCCCGGACCTGGGCTGTCCAAACTCCGGAGTGTCAGACGGCCTTGCTGAGCGGTACCCGATAGCGCTACGCGATACGCGGCACGATCACGAGGACCAGGAAGCCGTCGTACTTTGCGATGTGTGCGAGCCCGACACCCATAGTCTGCCGTCATGACCTATGGGCTGCGTGACCTGGGTGGCGTGCGGGTTGAGTTGTGTGACGAATGCGGATTCGATGAACGGGAGCCGCGTCATCTGGCAACAGTATTCGCCGAGGTCTATGCCTCGCTCGAACGGCTCCAGGGTCATCCGGACGCGGGCCGAAGGCCCGAGCCAGACACGTGGTCGGGCACTGAGTACGCGGAGCACTGCGTCGATGGCGCGGATCAGACACTGGCTATATGCCGTCGTGCTATCGCGCTTCCGGAGGCCACATCCGTGGGGTCGCTGCTCGAAGCGGCTGCCGCAACGGACGAGTTCGTCGACCAACTTTCGGATCCCCAGTGGGACGCGGTGACAGACGGCTGGTCATTCGAGGTGTCCGTCCGGGGTGCACTGGCTCACTTGCTGCATGATCTCGAACACCACCTTTGGGACGTTCGTCGTGGCTACGCCAAACTCGGGCTCGCGGACGGCATAGAAATTGCCACCAGCGGCCCGGAAAGTTAGCCCCCCGCGTAGCAGGTCGGAGCCCTGGTGCTGACAAGCCACTCTGGATCAGAGCTGCGCGCCCGCTCATCGACATGAGAGTGCTGATCTCACGCGGCGGTGTGACGCACGTTGTCTCGCGTCGGCGTGCGGTTCGCGCCCGACCCAGGCCCGGGCTGCCACCCGCGATTCAGGCATCCCGGCCGAGTGGCACCTGTTCACCGGCATGGCCGATCGCGTCGCGCACCCAGGCGCGGGTCGGTCGCTGCTACCGGACGCCTCCGTGCGGGATAGGGGGAAACAGCCGGCTGGTGGCCGTTGCCAGCCACGGCTTGCGTCCGCCGACACGTACCTTGCCGGTGAGCGCGGCGCGAAGCTGCGAGACGACCCCGATGCCGATCCGAAGGAAGGTTTGCGGATCGGCCGTGATCGTACAGTCGGTGGGTCCGGTCACGTCGCATGACAGCTCGCCGTCGTTGACGGCGTAGCGGATCGGCTCCACGCCCTTGAGCTTCAGGGTGTAGGACCCGTGGAAGCCACTAGCTGCAGCGGGGTCGAAGGCGTACGGGAGAACGGCGCTCAAGGCGGCGTGCAGGTCGGCGACCCGACCCATCCACTGAGAGGCGACGGACTCAGCGAACTGGCCACCGTGCAGGTGATGGTCGGCGGCGAGCAGGCCGACGAGGCTGGAGACGGTACCCCGAGGGGACGCGACCGGGTCGCCACCGAGGCGGACACGAACGCCGGCGAGGAACTGCGCAGTCGCCTGTTCGACCATCCCGGCAAGCACCAGGCAGTCTCGCTCGGTCACGCCAGCGACCATCCGCTCGTCGAGTTCAGCCGTTGGCCCGACGCCGTCGTAGAGAGAGGGCACGCCACGGGCAAGCTTGTCCGCCTCGACGGCAGACGCGTACATGTGCGCCGCGATCTCGGCGGTCGTCCAGCGCATCTTCATCGGCCGCACGTCAGAAGGTGCGCCACGGATGGCCTCGACCAGCACGGGCGTACTGCGTTCGAGGGCCTCGCAGGCGCCTGGGTAGTGGTCGACGGACGGCCCCGATATGGACATCGGACTCCCTCATGGGTTGATAGCCGGAGCGTCTCACGACCCTCGCGGCCCCGCAATGGCACCTCTTAGCGGTTGCCAAGAGCCGTCGCCAACGGCGGTGGGCGTCTCCGCAGCAGGCGGCGACGTCGGTCCCGCGGTGGGCGCGGGGGTCTCGCTCGGCCTGACCTTCTTCTTAGGTTTGGCGTTGCTTGCCAGGCGGTCGATCCTTGCGGGTCAGGCCGCGCTGGAGTCTCGCTCCCTCCGGCCCAGAACCAGTGACCGGTTCTCGGAGGCCGAGGCAGAGTCGTCGAGACGACGCCAGGGGATGGAGGACTCTTCGCGGTCTTCCGCATCAACTCTTCGCCCTTCCTTCGCTGAGTCGAGGGCTGGAGCGTGACCGGTAGAAGTTCGACATTGCCTGCCGGGTCGAGTGCGGGGATCACCGAATGAGTGTCGGTCTCGACCTAGCCGTTGCGGCATGATCGAAGTTGACCTCCCAGCGCACTCAGCCGCGCGGGCTCAGGCGGTCAACGCGACACCTCGGCTAGTGCTTGTGATGGTGTTTTGAAGCCGAGGGTCTGTGGAGGGCGTCCGTTGAGCTCTTGAGGGTGCCGGCGATATCGGCGGGAGCCTCGGTGGGCATGCGCGAGTCGTGGAGGCCAAGCATGGGCGTTGGCGTTTTTGGTGGGCCGCCGAAGCCGTCCATCGTGGACACACACCCGACACACCCGACACACATAAGGCAGGCAGGCAGGCTGATCGTCAGGAGCAGCTGACTCCGACGCATTGAGCCGGGTTGCCGTTCCCCGATGCCAGGTTGCCTCCGCCGTCCGTCGTGCCGGCGACCGCCTCGATGCCGAGGTCGCCGTTGTTGTTCGCGATGTTGGCGGTGATCGTCGTCTGCGAGTTGTCCGTGTCGATCCCATCATCGCTGTTCAGGTTCGCGATGTTCTTGAAGATCAGCGTCAGGTCGGAATCGGAGGAGACGTTGATGCCGTCGCCCTGCAACGTCCGTTGCACGTCGTTCTTCTCAATTCGGTTGGAGTCGGAGTCGCTGAACACCGCGACCCCAAATCCGCGCGTGTCCCGGATCACGTTCTTCTCGACGAGATTTCCCGTCGAGAAGTCGGCCACGCCGATCCCGAACACGTTGCCCGACAGTGTGTTCTTGCTGATGACGTTGTCCGCGGACAGGCCGAGGCGAATCGCGTCGAGCCCGCTGTTGAGGATGGTGTTCTTCTCAACCAGATTGCCGTCCGACCCTGCGACATTGACGCCCCGGATGTTGTCGCGCAGCACCAGCTTCGAGACCGTGCTGTCCGTGGACTCGTCGAGCACTACACCGGTGTGGAACCCCTCGATCGTGCCGTTCGTCACCGTCACGCCGGTGCGCTGCGCCACGCGGACACCCGCGCCGGACCCCGTGCCGCTGATCGTGTAGCCGCCCAGATCGATCGTGATGTTGTCCGCCCCGGCGATCAGCGCATCACCGGGGCACGGACCGAGGTCGCTGGTCAGCGTGATGCTGGTCGTCACCACGGTGCCACAGGTGACGACCGCCGCCGTCGCGGGTGCGGCCGGAACCGCAAGCAGCGAGATCACGAATGCGGCACCGCATCAAACCGCAGCGGGTGCGCGAACCGAAACCATTCCTCATGGTCGTTTCCCCCTTCGGCGCGCTCCGCGCGCAGCATTCGCGTCCGGCGCCCACCCCAAGATGCGTCGAGACCTGGCGACCTCGAACGAAGTTATCGGCAACGGAAACGGCCGGTCAAGGCGCAACCGAACACATAGGCCGGCTCGATTGGCTTCCGGTGGGGCAGCGCGGAGGAAAGGGAGCATCACCAAGGATCGACACGATCGACGGTGACGCCCAGCGCCGGGCCACCCGTGGGGTCTTAGTCAGGTGGCAGTCAAGGAAACGCAGCACTTTCAGCGGCTGCTTGTTCCATTGACCTCAGGGCCGGTGCTGACGAGTTTCGGTCGAGGTGCCCGGCTCGTCGCTCTCTTTGCGGCTGCCCACGCTGCCCGGTGACGGGCCCGTGTGGCTCACTCATGGCGTGCGCGGGCCGGGCATCGCAGGGCGGAAGAGGCTCAAGAGGGGTCTGCCCAGCTCGAAGTAGCGTTGCCCTTCCCGACTCGACAACCCCATTGGAATCGAGTGTCGGGAGGGTGCGTGCAGCAGCAAGCAGAACGTGTCGTGATCGGGATGGACCCGCACAAGCGGTCGGCCACGATCGAGGTGATGAGCGGTGATGAGACCGTCCTGGAGGCGGTCGTTTCGACACCACGCGAGGCCGGGTTTGCCGCGATGGTGGGTTACGTCAACGCCATCGCGCCCGACCCTGGGCGTCGCGTGTGGGCGGTCGAGGGATGCAACGGGATCGGTCACCACATCGCGGTCCGGCTGCTAGCTGGCAGCGAGCAGGTCCTCGACGTGCCGCCGAAGCTCTCAGCGCGTGCCCGGGTCTTCGCCACCGGTCAGGGCCGCAAGACCGACGCCACCGACGCCCACTCCGTGGCACTGGTCGGGACCCGGATGGCCGGGCTGCGCCCGGTCGTGGACGACGAGCAGCTCGCGGTGCTCCGCGTCCTGGTCGACCGGCGCCGGTCGCTGGGCGAGGACCACACCCGCATCGTGTCCCAGGTCCACGCCCTGCTGCTGGAGCTGATCCCAGGCGGGGCGAAGCGGAACCTGTCCGCGGCCCAGGCCAAGAAGCTGCTCGCCACAGTGCGGCCGCGCGACGCCGCAGGCAAGACCAGACGACGGGTCGCCGCCGAGCTGATCGGTGACTTGGAACGGATCCATGCGCGCAAGAAGGCAGCCGACAAAGAGCTGCGCGAACTGCTGACGCGACCGGCACCTCGTTGCTGGACCTGCACGGCATCGGCCCCTCCGGTGCCGCCCGGCTGCTGGTCGAGGTCGGCGACATCACCCGGTTCCCCGACCGCAACCACTTCGCGTCCTGGAACGGCACCGCACCCATCGACGCCTCTTCCGGTGACCACGTCCGGCACCGGCTGTCGCGGGCCGGGAACCGCCAGATCAACCGCACCCTGCACATCATGGCCACCGTCCAGCTGCGCAACCCCGGCATCGGCCGCGACTACTACGACCGCCGCAAGTGGCGAAGGGAAGTCCTCGATGGAAGCGATGCGCTGCCTGAAACGACGACTGTCGGACATCGTCTACCGCGAACTGCTCGACGACGCCGTCGCCAGACGCCTCACCACCAACGGGACGGGTCCGGGTGGGCACCGGGGCAACGACTCTGACTCCAGCGCGGCCGGCTCACAACCCCACACCGGCTCTTCGGACAAGCCTCACCCGAACCCGTCAAGGACCAAGCCTAGAACCCTACTCCCTGCTGCGTCTTGACACAGAAGGGAGCCATGAGCGGGCGCCGGGGGAGACACCCCGGTGGCCTTCAGGGCAGGATCTCGCCCCTCACGACGCCCCGGGCGACGTCGTGAATGCCCTCTTTGTGGTCTCGGGCGTATCTGCGCAATCGGCCAAACGCGTCATCGACGCTGATCGCGTGCTTGGTTGCGAGCACACCTTTGGCCTGTTCGATAATGAGTCTGGTGTTCAGTGCCTGCTGCAGCTGATCGGCAGTGCGTTGTTGCTGCTGTGCAGCCGATGCATGCACCAGGTAGCCCGTCGCGATGTCGGCGAAGATCCCTGCGATTCGAAGATCATCGGCTGTCCAGGATCTGGGCTGGCTGTCGTAGAGGTTCACTGCCCCAATTGCGACCGCGTCCGCTCGCATGGGGATGCCAGCCAGCCACAGCCCGTATCCCGCTCTCCTTGGCCGCCTTGATGTAGTCCGGCCAAGCGCCGCCGACGTCCGCCGCCGCGATGTCAGGCACGGTCACCGGTAGTGCCGCAGCCACCGCGTCGACACACGGGCCCTTCTGGAAGCTCTCCTGCACACGTTCGAGGTCGGCGATCGCCTCGATGGCGGCGGTGACAAAGCGTTGTCGACCGTCATGGACCAACGTCACACCGGCTCCGGTGAGGTTGAGCACCTGAGGCATCTCTTCGGTCAGGTTGTGCAGCACATCGCCGATGCCGTAACCGCCAGTGAGCGCCGCGGCGAAGCGTCTCAGACTCTCGAGGATCGTGTCCGGCTCTGCCACCACGCCGCTCCTTTCGAGACGATTGCAGGCTACCGCGCGCGGAAGCACCGCCAGCTCGGAGTGCTGTCGTCGCGGCGTGGTGACGGCAGACTCGCCGAGCTGCTCACGCCCGTAGCCTCGAACGTCACGGCAGGAACAGGTGGATCATCACGGCTGTTGGCATCGAGGAAGAGGTGTGTAAGACTCGCTGAATTCCCGCGTCCCGGACCCCGACGCCTTGTTGCTGTCGGAGGCCCGCATGAGCAAAGCTCCGCAGGATGAACCGAGTTCCCGCCGTTGCGGCTCGGTTCAGACTTTAGGGCGGTCGCGCTCGTTACGCACGGGTGCGCCCTGAAGATCGGGGGAGTTGACGTCCGAGGCGGACGTCGGGGGGTGTCCGCCTCGGACGTCAGGCACGTTCGCCTGGTGTGAGAGGGAGGCCCCCGCCGCCGCCCCGCAGGACGACGAGGGCTTCTTGCGGGGGAGATCTCAAAATACTCGCGCCCGGCCGCCGAGGGGAAGCCCCGTCGCCAAGATTTCGGCTCCGGGAAAGCCGCTCAGCCTTTCGCGCCGACTGCCAACTCAGGGGAACCGGCCGCTCATCGGCCTGACCGATCAGCGGCAGAAGTGAGCGCCAGGTTCAGCAGGTTCCAGCTGGAGACCCGGTCGCTTGGGTCGAACTAGGCAGACCCTTCGCCGATCATCGCACCTGCGCTCTCCCGATCGCATGTTGTCTGGCGATTCCTACCCCGGTCGGTTGAGGCGTGACCGTGCACGTTTTCACTATTGCTCCGCACTCGCCGCCGCGAGGCCTTGACCGAGTGGATGGGGGTGGTCCCACCGGCCCCCGTGGTAGCGGCGTCCTGACAAGCGCAGTGAATTCGGTTGCCGCGCGGCAAACCGGGGAAGACACTGAATTATGTCCGTCCTGCTCCCCGCGGGGCTCCCCGCCGGGTTCACCCTCGAGCCGGCCACCGGCGCGCACGTGGCCGAGGCGTTCCAGCTTGTCGCGGCCGAACAGACGGCTGCGTTCGGGTTCTGCCCCGACACCGAGGAAGACGTGCGCTCGATACTCGAGCCGCCAGCCGCCGCAGCCGGCATCCAACACCTGGTCCGCGACGCCGACGGAGCGGTGGTGCAGTGGTGGGTGGTGCTCCGCGACCCCGGGGATCCGATCACCCACGCCTGGATCTCCACCCACCCCCAGCTACCGGACGCCGATGCGGACGCGCTCGCCCGAACTGGCTGGGCAGCGATGCTCGACTGGATCCGGGCCCACCCGCCGGAGGGCGTCGAGGACGACATCCAGGTGCACTCCGGGTGCCCAGCCGGCAGCACACCCAGCCTGCGGCACCTAGCAGACGCCGGGTTCACCCGGCAGCGCACCTTCTGGGAGATGCTCGGCCCGGTCACCGACGACGCCCGGACCGCCCCACAGGTGCCCGGGTTAGTCATCGAGTCGAGCCGAGACGTGGGCACCATCCACAGCGTGCTAAACAGGGCGTTCGTCGGTCACTACGGGTTCACGCCGACGACTCTTGAGGACTGGTTGGCGGTCGAGGAGACACTGGCGGGGTTCGACCCGAGCCTGCGCTACCTCGCCACCATCGACGGGGCGCCTGCCGCCGCGATGTTGCTGTATCGACGCGTCGAGACCGAAGGGGCGATGTACGTGGGCGCACTCGCAACTCTCGAGCAGTTCCGACGCCGAGGAATCGCGACCGCGTTGCTCGCGCACGGGTTTGAGATCGCGGCCCGCGAGGGTCTGGGGCAGTTGGCGCTGCATGTCGACAGCGAGAACGCCCACGCCGCGCCGGCGGTGTATCGGCGCGCGGGGCTAGAGGTGCGGACCGCGTTCTGGGCGTACGGCAGGTCCGGCTGACGAACGAATGGCACGGAACCCAGAAGCGTCCACGAAAACTCGTGAGCGGCGAAAGCTCGACAAGGATCGCCCCGACATGTCCGCAACTAAGAGCGGACGGACCGATCTCGTTCATCGGCATGACCGACCGCATCGCGGCATATCCGGGCGAGCGTAGCCGCCCTCAACGCGGCATGAGCGGACGCGTGGTTAGGGAACGGGCTAGTCCCAATCCTCGACGGGCGGCGTCCAGGTTCGGCTCTCGTGGACCCCAGGACACAGGTCTGCCAGGCGTCCTGAGTCACGCTTCCGCGCAAGCCCCTGCCTTCTCCGTAGCGCCACCCCGGCGTCGGTTCCACGTCTTCGATGAACGCGCTGAACACTTCGTATCTGGTTCGATCAGGCGCCCGCCCGGTAATTGGCCAAGGTCCGGCCGAGGTCCGGTTCCTCGACGACGTATCGGGGTGGGCGGTCTGCGGCGCCTTGGAGGCCCCTGTTGTGCGTGGCGCAGGGAGCAGAAGCACGCAGCCGACATCGAGCAGCAGAACGGGCCAGGTCACATCGTCTCGAGATCCCGACGCACTCGTCATGGTCCGCTCGTAGCCGCGCGTACCAGGACGTCATGCCCTTCGAGAGGGCAGGGCAAAGGTCGCCTGCGCGTCAACTTGGCGAGGGGGCTGCCGGCTACGCGGTGGGGTCGCCATCTGGGTAGGAGGCAGGGCCCATGTTCAACCACAGCATCTCTGCCGCGGACTCCTTGGGGTACCGAGGCCCGCGCTGCTCACGCCAGATGGCCAGCAGCTGCTCGCTCTGGGACTCCGGAATGGCGTACTCGGCGGGGTGGAACCGCAGGCCGCTGTCATGGGCCTCGTCCATCGTCATCCCCTCGGCGTCCCCCAGCAGGATGTCCCACGTCGCCCGGAACGCGCCATCGAGGCCATCAGACTTCCCGCGCCGCTTGGCCGCGCGCCTGATCGCGCCCAATTCGTCGTCGGTCAGAGGTCGGCGAAACCGGATCCCGATGCCGCGCGGCTCATCTGGCACTGGCGAGGGCTGCGAGGTGGTCATGGAAATCATCCTGCCGGGAGGCACTGACAGGGCTCGACTGCGACCGGCCGCGTGCCAGCCCGGAACGGTCCTCACTACGACCACTCAAGGGGAGTAGGTCTCGAACCTAGCGCTCTCCCGGCACTGGCTCGCCCCATGCGTCGCAGTGTGCGGCACGCTGGGCTACAGACGCGAGCGCTTCGAGAAGTCTGAACAAGACCTTCACCTAGTCGGTGGACCGAATCCACACGCGCACTGGGCGAACCTCTTCTTGCGCGGGCTGGGGCCGGGGGCGCAGTTCAGGCGTCTCGTCGTGCCGCCTTCGATGGCCGTCTGAAGCCCCGACTTCGGCGGGCGTTCCGTCTGCACGGCAGAACGTGTGTGGCAGTTCGGCCGTGGTGTTTCGCTCAGCTGTGCGCGTCGTTGTACGCAGAGATCACCGCAGCCGGCATCCTGCCAGCGTCTTTGACCTCCATCCCTTGGGCACGAGCCCAAGCCCGCACGACGTCTGCTTGGCCAGGTGGAGCCGCGTTGGACCGGCCATCCTGGCGGGATGCGGCAGACCTGCTGGCCTTCGCCGCAGCGTTCGTCGGAGCGGCACTCGTGATTGGAGTCGTTCGTGCCCGCCGCTTCTTGGCTGAAGGCTTCTTGTTGTCGGTCTTTCCACGTGCCGACTGCTTCGTCGGCGCCTTTCGCGACGCGGCTCGTGCCCGGCGGGGCGGAGTACTCGTAACCACCGCGGCCGGAGTGCCTTCGCGTGCTAACGCAGCCTTCTCCTGGGCGAAGGCCAGCCTGATGACCGCCAGCGCCTGCTCCAACGTGTCCTGACGCGTGTCAACCGTCACCTGCACCTGTCTGGCTCCTTAGCGTCGTGTGCATCTGGACCCAAGCTGCAGCTGCAACAGTCGAACCTCGAACTCCCCAACAATAGAGGACCTGGACCTTCTGCCGGACGGAAACAGAAGGAAGTATTATGACTGGCGATAGTCGACAAAGCGCAGCCACGCTGGTGCGCAGGCTCCGGGCTCCATCGAGGCCGCTGTCGAACGCGGGTCTCGCGGCCGCGGGCAGGTCCGGACCGAGTAGCCCGCAGACCGAAGACCTACAGGCCAGAACTGAGGCGCGCGTTTACGTCACCGGTCAAGTCCGCTGACGTGGTGTACGAGGTCTGATCCTTCGTCGTTGTAGTTCAGGCCGTGATGGCCTGGAGGTCGGGTTGGGCACGTCCTCGGCGTCGTGGATGGTGTCGACGGCTTGCGCGCGGGCGAGGACGTCGAGTCCGAGGTAGCGGCGGCCTTCGGCCCATTCGTCGTGTTGCTCGGCCAGGACGGCGCCGACGAGCCGGATCAGGCTGGGCCGGTCGGGGAAGATGCCGACGACGTCGGTGCGTCTGCGGATCTCGCGGTTGAGCCGTTCGTTGGGGTTGTTGGACCAGATCTGGCGCCAGACCTCCTTCGGGAACGCGGTGAAGGCCAAGATGTCGGGCCGGGCGGTCTCGAGGACAGAAGCTCCACCTAGGGTAGTCGCTCATCCGACGCAGTAGCGGCTCGACCAGCCCGGAGCGGCACGGCAAAGCCCGCAAGACCCAGTTGCGTACACACGCGACGGGGTCCACCATGGAAACCCCCGCCTTCGCGTCTTTGGAGCTTCAGATGCCCCGTGTAGCAGGGATTTTGGTTGGATCTGACGAATACCCGATCGTTCGCAACGCGCTGGAAGAGTCGGGCGTGGACACGGCGGCCGGTTTGTCGGAAGAGCCTGATCAGAACGTGTCGCTTGCCCTCGCTGAGGCCGCACACCAATTGGGCGTGTCCGCGGGCGTCAGCCTCAAAGGCCCTCCTGAGAGAGATGACGCGGACAACATTGCCGCCATCATTGCCATGTCGCGTGAACTCTACTGCGGTACTGGAACGGGTCTAAAGACGCTAATCTGGAGCCCTGCTCGGGGGCGATGGCACCAAGGGGACCTCACATTCCGCGTCCACCTTACAGGCACCCACCCGGCGCTGATGAACGCAATCGAGAACGCGTTCGAGACGTGGGAATCCACCCTACCGACATTCTTCCGCTTCACTCGGGCCCCGACAATGTTGCCGCACGCCGACATTGAGGTCGATTTCGGTTTGGAGTTCGATCTGAAAAGGCCCGCCGTAGGGGGCGTGGGACGTTTGGACGAGGCAGCACAAAGAGGGTACGTGCACCTGAGATCGGTCCAGCCAAATCCGAGCGGAGGCACCCCCGCAGCGCAAGCAGCCGGACCGCCTTGGACTTCCGACGCACTTTATCCGCTAGTACTTCATGAGCTGGGCCATGCCTTCGGCCTCCACCATTCAAACGTCCCTAGCTCGCTCATGTATCCGTTCTACGGGGACCACCGCCCGGCATTCCGCATTGACGATGAAACGCGCCTGTTGCTGTTGGACTTGTACGGCTGGCATCGAGTCGAGTTCCCAGATCATCGTTTCGCCCGGTCCGCTCCAGCTTTGGCGGCCACAACCTCTCCGGCTGACATCTTCGGCAGCGCGGGCGATCGACAGTCGCCTGACATTCACATGGTGTGGCTCAGCCCGGTTGGGGCCCCTACTCTCTCCTACTCCTCATCTGCCGACCACGGGCGCACGTGGAGTGCCGGGCAACAGATGATTCTCCCCGACGGGGCGCGGCCCGCGCATGGCGTTTCGATGGCCTCGTATCGACGCTCACCCACTGACACAGCCAAGTTGGCCCTGGCCTGGACGGCGCAAGACCGACAATTGTGGTTCTGCCCGGACATCGCTACGGATCCGCTGCGCCCAAGGCCGGTACGGGTTTCCGGACAGACATCGGACAACCGTCCTGCCCTGGCCGGATGGAACGACACGCTGTTCTTGACGTGGAAATCCAACGGTGACCGCCGGATCTGGTGGTCGATGCTGCACGACAACGACTGGTCGCACCCCCAAGCGATCTATGGCGCGGTCGCCGACTTTGCACCCTCGTGTACTACGACCTCCGAGCACATGGTCCTCGCGGCCGTTGATGCCGGGACCGTGAAGATCTGGACGCTGCCGCTAGGCAAGACTGTCGGTTGGGCAGAGGTCCTACTTCAGACGTACGACTTCGAAGCCAGCCCTCTGCCCCCGACGCACCACACCGTCGAGAATCCCACCCCGGTCACGAGCAAATACGGCGCAGCGGTGGCTGTTGCTGCGAACGCGGATTACATGGTCGCTTGCACCAAGGCCGATGGAGCGTTGATGACCGTCCGCCAGGAATCGCTCACTTATGGGGCTGTCTCGCTGCTCAGCGCCAGGACGGAGGGACAACCAACCCTTGTCGGAACCGGTAGCACAACGATCTGCGCTTGGATTGAACAAGGAGGCGTGCTCGCCATGGCAACCCTCGACGAGTTCATACCCAAGCAGGGTCCGATCAACGAACCAATCAAGGTCCCGCCCGGGGTGGAAGTTGCTAAACCTTACGACCCGGACGAGGCCAGGTTCCCCGAGGACGTCAGTCCCTCTGCGCATGTAAAGGCGTACGACAAGGACGGGGCGCTGCGGCCTCCAGGGAACGATCCGTTCCGGGCAGCGAAGGAGTACGACCCCAACGAGTAGCGGGAACGCTGGCACGCCCCGCGCGTTGTCAAAGACAGTGAGTCATTGACAACGTCCCAGTGCGCTCGGGCGGGGATGCCTCGGAACCGGTCCTCAGGGAATCGAGAACACCCGTACGGCCTACCGCAGGCGTGACTAGTGCGCCGGCCGCCGAAGCGCACGCTCATGCCTGCGGGTTCAGGCGGTCATCGCAACAACACCTCGGCTAGTGCTTGTGATGGTGTCTTGCCGAGGGTCTGTCGAGGGCGTTCGTTGAGTTCTTGGGCGATGGCGTCGACCTCTAGACAGGGGCTCTCTGCGATGGTCGAAATCTTGAAACTTCCTCTCTTCGCCACGCTGGTCGGCTTGGCCTTCACTGTCGGCTTTGCACCGTGGCTCGCCCGCCGGTGGCAGGATCTCCAGCGAGAACGAGAAATTCGAAGCACGCTCGTCGCCGACATGGCTCGGTGCATCATGAGCCTTGTGGCGGTCCTGGAACGCCTTCATCCCGGAAGCCGCCGTGATCAATGGGCGCGGGCCAGGTCCGCGAAGAGTCAGACCGAGTTCGACACTGCAATATTGACCTTCGACATCGACCGGTGCGTGATAGGAACCAAGCTCGAGACCTATTTCGCTTCCCAGGCGCTTGCGGAACGATGGACGACATTCGCTGACGAGCTCACCTTGTTCAGCGCGGAACGGGCGCCGCAAGACCCGGAAGAGCGGCTCTACCGCGGCATGGATCGGGACATCGGCTGGGAGCGAAAGCAGGTAGCCGAGGCTGCCGCCAAGAGAAGTGAATGGCTTGAAGCCGGTTGGGGAGCAACCGAGCAGCTCTTTCTGAGGCAAAAGCTCGAACTGCTTGCTTCCGTGCGCACCGAGCCAATGAAGAAGACCCGTCATCCCTAGAGCTCCATCTGTGGATCGTGTGGTCCTTGATCAGCCTCGCGGGGCTGCTGCACGACCTGGTGACAGTTGCTGGTGCGACCATTCCAGTTGCAGGATGAACTGCGGGCTTCACGGCCGAGACGGTCCGGTTCACCCGGCGTCGACCTCGATCCAGGTGAAGGCGCAGAAGGACATCATCGCGTGGGTCATCACGCAGTCCGGCTGACCGCGCTCAGCTGCCGAGGCGGGCCGGTCACCCACGCCCTCACTCGGGGGGCTTGGTCGCCTTCCGGGCGCGCGAACGCGTCGGCTTCTTCAGCGCCGCGAGCTCAGTCTCCAGTGACTCGACCCGGGACAGGAGGGCTTCGAGCTGTGCCGGTTCAACCACCTGTTCCGGCTCCACCGTGCGGCCCGGGCGCCGGTCCGACAGAACACTCGGGGCCTCGCTCGGGGCGACGAGGGCCTCCCGGGAGAGATCCCGCTTGACGAGGGGGTTCCTCAGCAGGTTCCTGAAGATGGTCTCGGGGGCGCGTGCCCTAGGGGCGTCGACGCGGACCGGCTCCGCCACGATTCCTTCGCCGTCCCGGCGGACATTGACCACCCCCTCCTCGGTTGCCGGCTCGGCGACCCGCTCGGAGCCGTCGTCCTCTTCCCAGTCGCCCGAGTTCGCTCCCTTGAGGAACGCCGGGAGGAAGTCGAGGTCGAGGTTCCGCAACCTGGTCATGGGGTCCTCGCCCTGCGCCATCTCGACGAACCGCAGCACCGTCGTAGCGTTCATCCGGTCGCTGGCCTCGTCGTGGCCGGACGTCGAGTACCGGCCGAAGAGCTCGGGGAGCAGGGCGCAGCAGAACCGGCCGACGACCTCTCGGAAGGCCGGCAGCACCGGGATCAGGGAGAGCCAGTAGCCCACGGTCGGGAAAGACTTGACGTAGTGACGTCGGGAGAAGTTGCAGACCTTGTACACCGAGCCGCCCCGGATGCTCACCACCGCGAGATCCAGGTCCTTCACCTCGAGCCGCGGTGGGCAGTCGACCAGCAGGTGGTCGCAGACGCAGTCCTTGAGGTACTGGGCGAACCCGCCCACGAGGTCGGCGAACGCCTCGACGGCCGCACGCCGGTAGAGCATGAGCGGGTCCAGGTCGAACGAGTTGCCCATCACGACCTCGCTGTCGATGACGCTCAGCGAGTTGCTGACCAGGTTGATCACGACCACGTGCTTGGCCTCGACCGAAGTCGCGGTGATCGACATCGGCGCCACCTGGACCGGGACCAGGAGCTCCTCCACGAACTCGTGACGCGAGGCGTCCAGCACCCGTGCCAGGGACGTGTTGGAGTCGCTGACCAGGATCCGGTCGTTGACGCCCTGGAGCGAGAGGCGGCTCGAAGCACCCTCGACCGGTATGCGGGCGTGCTGTTCCCCGCTGCCGAGCTCGAAGCCGGCGACGGCCCGGCTGCTGCCCGAGCCGACGACCGTCCACGCCGTCGTCTGGTCTGTGTTCTCCGTGGCCAGGACCAGGGTCAGGTCGTCGGTGCCGGTCCCGTCGAGCATCATCTCGTGGAGCACTGCCTCGCCCGGGAGCATCATGGAGGCGAGGCGGTCGTAGCGTTCGGCCGTGCCGCTCGCGGGACCGCAGGTGAAGGCGGCCTCACCGCGCGGTGAGATCGCCAGGTGCCCGACGGTGTTCAGCGTCGCGGTGCCGGAGAGCGGGCCGAGCCCGTCGGGCACCTCCTTCGCCGGGATTCGCCAGATGCCGGCCCCGGTGAACTCGCGGAGGCTGAAGGCCTTGCCCTCGGTCGTCGTACGGCGCAGCCCGACCGCGTACACGTGGTCCGGGTCGGCCTCGGTGGTGGCGAGCGTGACGAGCTTGACGCCGCAGATGGTGGTGGCAGCCCGCCAGCGCACGGTGTCCGCACTGATGTCGCCGACCCGGAACAGGGTGTCGTGGCCGTCCCGGGTGGGCACCGCGACGTAGATCAGCTTGCCGTCGGGGGAGAGCGCGACGTCGGTGACCGCGGCCGCCAGGTCCGACGGGGTGTCGCCGGCGCCGATCTCCCGGCCGGCCAGCGGGTCGATCCGCGCGATCAGCCGCTCCTCGTCGAGGCTGTAGCGATTGATCAGCGTGGTGGCCTTCAGCGGGTTCATGCCACCGCCGGTAGTCCAGGCCTCGCGTCCGTCGGGGGAGATCCGGACCCGGGAGTGCAGGCCGGTGCCCGAGATGGTGCGGATGCCGCGCAGTGACTCCGGGTAGTCGGGATACGGTCGTGCGTCGTCGAACATCGCGCAGAACGTCTGGCTGCGCAGCCGCTTCTTCAGCCCTTCATAGAACCTGGCCAGCACCCGGTGCTCGGAGTCGGAGACGAAGACGTTGCCACCGGACTTCGGGTTGGCGACGTAGGTGAGCAGGTTCGTCAGGGCCGTGCGGAGCAGGTAACCGCCCCCGCGCTCGGTGGACTCCCCGGCTGCCAGCTGCTTCTTGATCCAGTTGAACAGGCTCGAGATGCAGTCGTTCCAGATGTCGAAGAGAAGCGTCCCCTCGAGGAAGTGCCAGTCCTCGCGAGGCTCGTACGGCGTCGCGGCCACGAGCGGGCCGCCGTCGGGGTCGGAGCGGAGCACGAGGCAGATCTCGCCGTCGCCCTCCTGGTCGAGGACGTCCTCGCCCAGGGCCTCGACCTCCTTGAGGACGTCGACCACGACCGGCGCGGGGACGTCGAGGTCCACGCCGTCGGCGTCGATCGCGCTGCCCGGCTCGACGGTGACGAACCGGCGGAGCACGATCTCGCGGACGCCGTCGAGGTCGGCCCGGTCGAGGTTGATCCGTTCGCCGAACGCTGGGCGGAGGTCGTCGACGTCCCGGGTCCGGAAGATGTCCCGGCGCTCGGCTGTCGTGAACGTCTCGTCCTTCGTGCTGGACCGCACCTCCTCGACCTCCCCGCAGTGCACGGCGAGCCCGCAGACGATGCCGTAGCCGTGGAGCAACCGGTTGTGCCGGCGCAGGTCGTTCGCCCGGCAGAGTGCGTCGATCGCGTCCTGCACCGTCTCGGCCCCCGGCAGCGCGCACACGTCGTTGTCGACGGTGACGTCGCTCGCGGTGAGCGTGGTCAGCGACGGGAAGCGGTCGCGGCAGTCCGTCACGGCAAGGCCGTCGTCGGTGCTCGTGACGATCGCCAGCCTGCCCGAGTCCCGGCGCACACCGGCAGGGAGCAGGGCCACGGGGTCGTCGGCGGAGTCGCGGGGCCAGTCGACGTCGGCCAGGACGCTCCGGGCCGGCACCAGCCAGTAGTCGTGGCGCCGGTAGCTGCCCCCGGCCGGGAAGGCCACCTGGACGCCGTTCTCGAGCTCGACCCAGTCGTCGCCGGTGATCGTCACCGGACCGGGGGAGTCCCACCGGCGGACCTGCGGGTGGAGCGGGAAGTCGTCGATGTCGGTCGAGCCGACCAGCGTGGCCGGGTCCAACGTCAGCCGGTCCTCCTTGGCGTTGAGCAGCCGGACCAGGGTCCCGGGCCGGCTGTTCAGCACGCAGGTGTCGTCGTACAGCTCGACCCAGTCGCCGGGCTGGAAGCCGAGGACGGCGTCCTTGCCGATGCCGGCCACCTCCAGGACGTCGGACGTGACGGTCCTGGTCCAGGTCGTCACGACGGACGCGTTCTCACGGCTCCACAGGATGACCGGGCGTCCGGCGTCCAGGTCGTGCACGTGCACGCGGTAGAGCTGGTTCTCCAGCCCGACGTACCCTCCGGCCGGCGTCGGCCGGCACAGGTCGGCTGACCCGGCCGGAGGCTCAGCGCGCGCCGCCATCAGGCCCGTGGGCGCCGCGAGGGTCTCGAGGGCATCGGACAGGTCGGTGTCGCAGTCGACGGGTCCGGGGACGCCCGCGAGGTCGAGCAGTCGCACCTGCCAGACCACTTTGCTGCGGGTCGCCGTGTCGACGCCGAGCGCCGGCTCGCTGATCGCCGGGTCGTCGAGTGCGGTGATGGCCCGCTCCCACACCTCGACGTACGCCAGGTAGGTGCCGTTCGGCAGCTCCAGCAGCCGCGGGTCGGTCGAGGTGGCTTGGCCGGTGTGCTCGGGGTCGGGAAGATCGGGCTGTCCGGCGTACGACGCGCGCCGTCGCAGCAGCAGGTCTCCCGTCAGCGAGGAGACCGACGAGCCCAGCGAGATTGTGTTCGCCGCTGGGTCGACCGCCGTGGTGCGAGTGACGACCGACGCGCTTCGGCCCACGACCTCCACCCACTGGTCCGGGCCGATCTCGGCGCCGTCGAGCACGAGCGAGGCCACGGTGAGCGACGTGCCGGAGGTGGCGTCCGCGGTCGTGGTCTCCCCGTCGACCTCGCAGAGGTGCCCGCCGACCCAGGCCCGACCCGTGGAGATGAGCAGGTCGGAGCCGTCCGGCGCCACGGTCAGCTCGAAACCGCCGTCGACCTTCGGGATGCCCGCGGGGCCGATGACGTCGAACGCCTCGGCGCGGTCACGGTGGGCGGTGGCGTCGAGCTGCTCGTTCCAGTCGGCGTCGAGCTGGACGCGGCCCTGCTGCATCCGCACCCCGGAGTAGTGCCGGTACGCCCTGAATGTCGACCGGGTCAGGTCTCCACCGTTCATCACAAATACCCCTGTCGCTTTGTGCTCGTCGGGAGGTCAGGTCTCATGGATCACCCCTGCCTCGAGGCCGAGCCGGAGGTACTCCTCCAGCACGGCCGCGAGGTTGACCATGCGCTGCGGCTCCTGCAGGTCGGCGAAGGCGCCCATCGCGGCACCATTGGAGGCGCCCGTCAGCAGGGCTTCGTCGCCGCGGTCGTCGAGCCGGCCGTACGCCGGGTCGCCGTACGTCGTCGCGGTGAAGGCCGGGGTGAGCCGGGCCCGGATCGCGGCCGCCTGCGCGGCGTCGGTGACGTCGGTCAGGGCGAGGTCGGGCTGACAGCGGTACCGGCGCGGGGCGGCCGCGCCCTCGCTGAGGTAGCTGAACCGCAGACAGCCGGACTGTCGTCGGGAGACGCTCACCGGGCCGTCGAGGACGCAGTCGCTCGCCGACAGCTCCTGCGCCGAGACGGCACCCAGGACCGTTGCCCGGTCGAGCCCGACCCGGGACTCCGCGGCGTCGACGGCGACGGTCCCGTGACCGTCGACGACGCTGCGACTGACGTCGAGATCCGGGCCGCGGGCGGCGAGCACCACCGGGCCGACGATGCTGCCGGTGACCTCGACGGTGAGCCGGCCGTTGTCGTCGGACGCCGTCGTGGGGGTTGCGACGGACACCCCGCCGAGGCCGGGGACCACGGTCGTGTGGCGCAGCGCCAGCCGGCCGAGGTCACCCGGGGCGACGGTGACGTCACCCTCGACGAGGAGGCCGTCGACCGTGAGCTCGCCGGGAGCGCCGTCGGCGACCCCGGTGGTGCCGGTGACCTCGATGGATCCCAGGAGGTGAGGACGCCGGTCGTCGGGCTTGGCTGCAGCGAGGTTGAGGACCACGGTCGGTGCGCCGGCGTCCTCGGCGTCGGGCCACGCGGTGGCGACGACGAGGAGCTCGCTCCCGTCCGGCACGGTGACCGCGAGGTCCTCGACGTAGCTCCGGCTGTCCAGGAGGGCGATGACGCCGACCGTGCCGGCCGGTTCAGCGTTCCAGTCGGCAACAGCCTCGGTCAGCGTCAGCTGGACGACGCCCGGCACCGGCACGGCGTCGCTGCCGACCGCGCGGAACCAGGTGTGCCGGGTCACGAGGTCGGTCGTCTCCACGCAGGTACGGTCGTAAGGTCCGGCGCCCACCTCGCCGGGCGCGGCGTACGTCGCGGTCACCTCGACCGCCGCGGGGACCACGCCGTCGCGGAACGCCACCCTGCCCAGGACGGGATCGACGGCGACGGTGAGGGGTGCCTCGGGCCGCGGCCAGCCCGTCGCGGGGGGCACCGGTGCGTCGGCCAGATGGGCGGCCGTCACCTCGTCGAGGGGCACCGGGACCAGGCCGCCACCGGTGTCGGCGAACACCTCGATCACCGGGTCGTCGCCGAACCAGCGGGGGTCGTCGACGCTCCCGTCGCGCATGCCCTCGAGCTCGTCGAAGAGCGCCCGGCGCCGCAGCGGCGTGGGCACGTGGTGCTCCCGCGCGAGGGAGGTGATGGCGGGCTCGGCCGTTCCCGGGTTGAACAGCGGGACCTCGAGCCCGACCGGGTCCACGTGGTAGCGGCCGTCGGGAGGGTGGGACATCGGCCGGGCGCTGGCGCGGATCACCCGCTGCGGCTGGAGGCGCCACGCGTGCAGGCCGATGTTGCCGATGCCGTAGCGGCCGGCGGGGAGGCGGCGTACCTCGGCGGTGTGTGACGCTTCTGCGAAGGGACCGCCGCGGACCTCGAGCTGGGCGGCCCGCCTGAGGTCGGGGGTGCGCACGTTCGTCGGCCGGACGTGGGCGAGGTGCTGGGTCACGCCGAGACGCTGAAAGTACTCGACCGCCGATGTCGGCCACCCGGTCACCTGGAAGCCGAGGTTCTCCAGCCCGGCCAGCGTCCCCTTGCGTCGGCGATGGTCGAGGGTGTCGGCGACGAGCGCCCGCGAGCGACCCGCCCCGGGCCCGACGGGGTGGAGCAACCGCACCCCGAGCAGGTCACCCAGGTAGGGCACCACCCACTCGGCGCAGGTCTCGATGAACAGGTCGTCGTAGAGGAGGCCGAGGTCGGCCGCGACCACGTCGTGCTGCTCGCCGAGGACCCGGAGCAGCGCTTCGAGGGCGTGGCCCTGGCCGGGTTCGGCGTCGCGCTGCTGGTAGACGAGCGGCAGCAGCTCGAAGAGCTCGGTGCGCGGGGTGGTCATGTCGTGGCCTCCGTGACGACGAGGCCGCCGGGCGCCAGCACGACCAGCTGGGCGGGCTTCGGCCCAGACGGGGACATCCGCGCGCCTGAGGAGGGGACGTCGCTCTGGGGAACGGTGACGTTCACGGCAACCACGCCGGGCACCGCGTGCGAGGCGATGATGATGTCGCCGTTCGTCAGGGGCTGCCCCAGCGTTCGCGCGTCGACGGCGAGGGCCGACCCGATCGACGCGCGGACCCCGTCGAGCACGACCGCCACCTCGTAGGCCGGGTCGACGACCACGCTCACCCCCACGTGCACCGGCACGACCTCGGCCGCCGCGATCGTCAGCGGCAGCCGGGCGTCGCCGGCCGCGAGCATCGCGGACTTGAGGTCCTGGAGCGCCTGCACGTCGACCGTCTGCGCGCCCGTGCCGGCCACGGTCAGGTGGACGAAGCGGGTCCGGCCGTCCCAGAGCCAGGTGGCGCTCGCCTTCCCGATGCCTGGGACGGCGCGCGCGAAGTCCTCGACGTCAAGGAGCGACACCACGCGTTCGAGGGTGAGCGCGGTGCGCGGCGCGTTGGCCCGGACCTCGGCGGCCGCCTCGGGGTCGGCGGCAAGTCCGGACGCGAGCGGGTTGGTGACCGACCGCAGACCGAGCGGCCGCGTCATGGGGAGGGTCAGCTGGTCGGCGTCGACGCGGCCGCCGATGCCGGTGCCGACCCGGTACGTCGCGCTCACGTTGTTCGTGCCGGTGGGCAGCCGCGCTCCGGTCAGCCCGTCCCCGAACTGCACCGTGACGGCGCCCTCGTCGTCGGTCCGCGTCGTGAAGACCTCGTCGGCAGGCCCGGATCCGAACAGGCGCGGCACCTCGCGCCAGAGGCGGCCGTCGACCCGGACCTGGAGGGTCGAGACCACGGCGCCCCCGGACGCCGCCGGGACGTAGGTCAGGGGTGCCTGGGCCAGCCGGAAGCTCTGGTAGGGGGTCGCGGCGTCGCCACCGCCCAGGACCTGGGCCTTGGTCTCGCCGTGCGTGGCCGGCGCGACGTTGCCCAGGATGCGCACCGCCGTGCGGTCGTAGCAGCCGGTCAGCGCAGAAGCGAACGTGAGCTGGTCGACCACGTGGACGTCGGGCGTGGGCCCGGCGACGACCGCGACCTCGGCGTACACCGCAGCGTCGTCGTCGCGGGCGACCGTCTCGAGCGTTCCGGGCGGTGCGGTCACGGCGCCCGTCGTCGTGACCCAGGTGATCGAGTCGTTGTTCTCGGTGACCGGCCCGACCACCTCGAGCAGGTCACCGGGATGGAGGGTCACGACAGGGTGGGACGCCAGCTTCAGCTGCAGGGTGCGGACGCCCTCGGCGACCCGCAGCACGGGTCGTGGTCCGCGGACCACGACCGTGCGTCCGGCCTCGAGCGTCGGTACGCCGTCGGCGAGCTCGACCTTGATGCCCCTGACCGGGAGCTGGACCGGGGCCGCGGCTAGGGGGAGCAGTTCGGATCCCACCCAGGCGCTCGTCTGCCGGACGTGCGAGCTGAACAGGTTGCTCACCGTCGGCCCCTGCATGGAGAGCCGCGTGACCTTCGCGTTCAGGGTGAACTGCGTACGGGACTCCTCGACGGCCGCCAGGACCCGGTAGCAGACGGTGACGCCGGACCGGGTGAACACGGCCCACGAGCCGGGGACAGCGGCGGGGTACGTCGCGTCGAGGTCGACCGTGTTCTCGGGCTGGCCCGGGACCCGGACCGCGAACCCCGGCCAGTCGGGGCCGACGCACTCGTCGTGCGTCGGTTTTCCCGAGGTGATGATCTTGTGGCCCGGCTTGGCCGCCGCCTCGCCCTTGATCGCCCCGAGCACGGGATCCGGCCGGCCCCCGCCGGCCGACTCGTTGATCAGGCAGTAGTCGGGAGCGGCAGCCCCGAAGATCGCGGCCTTCCTCCGCAGCACGTAGACCCGGAGGTCGCGCGGGTCCGGGACCTTCTCGTCCCCGACCCGCCCGGACCCGGCGGCCGGGGTCTCGAGCGGGTCGACCCAGCCGATCCGGGTGGCGGCGAGGTCGGCGTCCGGGATGACAGAGGCAAGCTGCCGAAACGCCCAGTACCGGCTCGCCCCGGCCCCGTCACGTTCCCTCCCCACGATGAGGATGGCGTCCCCGACGGTGAGGTCGCTGCGTATGCCCGTGACGTACCCGTGGGTGGCGCCCGGCTGGAGCTGCTGGGTGACCCGCGTGCGGGCCAGCATGGCGTTCCACTGCGGTCGCGCGTCGAGGTCGCGTCCGGTCTCGTAGTTCTGGGGCACCTCGCCAGGCCCGGGGAGGCTCGCGACCTTGGTGCCGGTGGCGAGGGGCACCAGGCTCGGGGAGCCCTTCGCGTCCTCGAGGGTGAACGCGAGGGAGGTGGCCGAGGCCCGGCCGCGGCCCGGCAGGTAGCCGACGCTGTGGGCCAGCTCGACGAGCGACCTCGGGTCATGGGCGGTGTTCAGGTAGCCCTCGTTGGCGAGCCGCTCGGTGTAGAACGTCAGGACGTCCAGCACCGCCGACCAGGCATCGACGAGCGCGATCGTCGGGTCGTCGGAGCGGCGGTTGGTGAAGCTGTCGAGCTCGGCCTGGCGGGTGAGCCGGGCGGCCATGGTCGCGGCGAACTGCGAGGAGGTGCCGACCCGCCGCTCGATGCTCGACCGGCCCGGGGTGTTGGTCACGGTCGCAGGGGTGGAGGAACCGGTCGCCTTGCAGCAACCGCAGTCCTCCAGGGAGTGGTCAGTGGTCATCGCCCACCTGCCACGGAGACGGTCAGCAGCCCGCGCTCGGGCACATCGGGGTCGTTGGCGAGCTGCGCGATCTCGAGGTCGTGCACGCGGATCACCCCGGCCGCCAGCTCGCCCCGGTCGGACTCGCCGTACCTGCGGAACCTGGTGGCCCGGACCGTGGCCACGCCCGGCACGCCCAGGACCGCGGCGTACACCTGGCTGAGGTGGACGGGGGTGCCGAACGTGAAACGGTCGGCGTGGAACAGCCCGCGACGCCCGGAGGGCAGGACGCGGGAGGACAGCACGTCGAGCACGTCGCGCTCGACGTCGGTGTTGAAGCGGGCGGAGTGGGCGCAGACGACGAGCTCGATCTCGATCGGCACGGGCCGCGGGCTCGAGACGTCGACGTCGACCCCGGCCATCCGGTAGCCGTCGAGGAGGCGGCGCACCTTCTCGCGGAAGGGGCCGTCGACCTGGAGACCCCCCACCCGGTCCACCGTGACGAACGCGGTGTACCAGCTGCCGGTCCAGCGCATCCGCCCCGCGGCACGCTGCACTCCCTCGCCGCGCTCGGTCAGGAGCGTGCCGTAGTCCGCCTCCGTGACCGCCCGTTCCTGCACCCGGAAGGCGTGCGGTGCGTCGGTGCGCACCTTCTCCGTCGGCTCGGGGTCCACACCACCGGTCGCGGCGAGCGGGTTGGTGACCTCGACGCCGACCTGGGCCGGACGCAGGTGGGTGATGGCCTTGGGGCCGACGTTGCCCACCGTGCCGTGCCCCCTGCGGTACGACGCCACGTGCACGCGTTCCGCGTCCGGGGCCCGACCGTAGGTGCCATCCCCGAAGCGCAGTGTGGTAGTGCCGTCGTCGTCGGGCTCCACCACGAAGTGCGCGTCCTCGGGCAGCGAGCCCAGGAGGTCGGGGACCGGGTCGAAGTCGTTGTCGTCCGCGTCCTCGACCCACACCTGCGGAACAGCCTCCCGCGGGTCGACGTCGAGCTGCCGGCTGGCGGGCAGCCGGGGCGTGAAGGCGACCGCCCACGTCGGGCGACCCTCGGGCAGGGTGGGGCGCCACCGCCGGGCGACGTCGAGGTCGTCTGACAGCTCGACCGGCTGCGCCACGGTCGCCCCGTGCTCGACCAGCACGACGTTGCCCCGGGCGACACCGATGACCGAACGTCGCTGGGTGCCGCCGACTCCCGTCGTCAGTGCGCTGACGCAGAACGAGAACGGGAGCGCATCCTCGTCCGCCCACGCCACCTCGACCACGGGCGTGCCGTCGAGCGGGTCGGTGTCGGGGGTGACCTGCGTGAGCCGGACGACGTGGCGGTGGGAGCCGTCCGCGTCCGCGAGCTCGCCACTGGCGCTGCCGGCCACCTCCTCCAGCAGGAGGAAATCGCCGACGACGAGTGACGTCGGCGGGTCACCGGCGAGGGTGGCCCGGGTGGCGCCGCGCGGCAGGCAGCACTGCTGGTCGGTCCACGTGTGCAGCTCGATCCGGTTGTGCTCGGGCCTGGCTGCCAGGTCGTGCAGGGACTCGAAGACCAGCGTCTCGGGGTCGTCCGGCAGTCCGGTGAGGAACTGGTGACCCCGGGCGAGGGGCATCGCGCTGTCCACGTCGGCGTGGACGAACACCCGGGCCGCACATCCCTCGTGCATGCGGTAGCCGAGCAGTCGCGCGTGGCGGCGTACCGACACCCGGCGCCGTGCGGTGCCAAGGTGGGCCTCGGTCGCGACCGCGTCCTGCTCGTAGCTGAGCCGGTCGGCCAAGAACGCCAGCAGCTCGACCAGCATCACCTGCTGGTCCGCGGCGTTCCGGTCGCGCCAGTCCGGGACTGTCGTGGCCAGCCGGTCGAGCATCGAGCTGCCGGAAGCTGTCGAAGTCCTTGGCCAGGTAGTCCCTGACGGAGGACGAGGCCGCCGGTGGTGGGCAGGAGTCCTGCGGCCGGCAGTCGAAGCGGATCGGACAGCCGGCCTTGAAGGAGAAGTCGATCTCGCTCAGCTGGGGGTCGAACCCGACCGGCGTCTCGCCCGTGACCGGGTCCTGGAGGCGCAGCCGGTACGTCGAGAAGTCACCCGGAGCGGTGACGGTGACGGTGAGGACCTTGTCGCTGGTCGACGTGCTGACGGCACGGAGGGCGCGCACCCGGTCACCGCCCTCGATGACGAGGTGCCGCTTGTCCAGCGTGGTGCCGCCAGCAGGGACCGCGCCGGCCTGCCCCGGCAGCGGGTGGAGGAAGGTCACGGCCAGCTTGGTCTGCCCGGCGAGCACCTCGAGGAAGTCGATGCCGTTCACCGTCGTCGCATCGCGGACCGCCTCCGAGCGGAGCTCCTCGGCGCAGGCGTAGCTCGCGCGGGTCACAGCGTGCTCCTGAACTGGTCGACGCGGCTGTCCTGGGTGCTGCGGATGGTGTAGGCCACCGTCACCTGCACCACGGACTCCTCCGCGACGACCCTGACCTGGTCGACGGTGATCAGCTCTCCGAGCCACTGCTGCAGCGAGCCCTGGACCGTGGCGTGGACCGCGAGCTCGAGCGGTTCCGAGCTGGGCTGGAACACCAGCTGCAGCAGGCCACAGCCGAACGTCGGCCGGTTGACCCGCTCGCCCGGGGCCGTGAACAGGACCTGCTCGACCAGGTCGCGGATGTGGCCGCGCTCGTCGGTGAGCCCCGACCGGCCGCGGCCGTCGATGCGGAACGGGAAGTCGACGAGGGTCATGACGCCTTCACCCGCACCTGTCCGGGGGACGTGATCGTCAGCCCCGTGCCGTTGGGCACGCAGACCGCGGTGCTGTCCTGGAGCACCAGCGGGATGCCGCCGGACTTCACCCGCAGGGCGGTGACGGTCCAGGAGGCGGTCACGCACGGGGAGGGCGAGCCCGGCGGCACGGTGAACGGGCAGCCCGCCACGGTGTACGTCGTGGACTGGCCGATGGCGGCCTGGCCGCTGAGCTTGACCCGGGGGAGCGGCACCGTCGGCTGGGCCTGGCCCCCGTGCAGGCACATGACCGCTCCCCCCTGCGTGAGTGCGGGCCCGGACATCAGGTCACGTCCAGGGCGCCGTTGTTGACAGACACCTGCGGGCCGGAGAGCTTGATCGCCGCGCCCGTGCCATTGGTGATCTCCAGGCCGGTCGAGCTCATCGTGACCTTCGCGCCGTCCGCGGTCTCCAGCGTGATCCCGCCGACGCCCGGGGAGTCGTCGAGGGTGATGCTGTGACCCGCGGGCGTCACGAGCATGACCTTCTTGTACGGCGGCAGCAGCCACTTCTGCGGGATCTCGGACGGGGCGCCCCACCAGCACCCCGTCCAGATCGGGTAGTCCGGGTCGCCGTGCTCGAACTCGACCCAGACCCCGGCCCCCACGGTCGGCAGCGCGAAGAAGCCGACCTTGTCGCCTCCGAACGGGGCGCAGGGCATCGCCCAGCCGCTCGCGCCGTCGCCGTAGACGTCGGGCACGGTGGCCTTGATCCGCATCTGCATGAGCGGGTCCTCGTATGTCACTGACCACACCGCGGTACTTGCCCCAGAACTGTCCAGCGCTCATGCGACCACCACCGGGGTCAGGGTGCCGGTGCCTTCACGACTGAGCCCGAAGCTCTGCGTGTAGGTGCCCCGCGCGATGGCGTGCGTGACGCTCGTGACGTAGTAGAAGCCGTCGTACTCCAGGCCGACCCCGCGGACGCCGACCAGTCCCCGCGCGCGCAGGACACCGCCGTAGCGCGCGGTCTCGACGGTGCCGTTCCCCGAGATCGCCTCGGGAGCCCGGGTCGCGGCGGCGGCCGACGCCAGCGCGGTCTGGATGGGCCCGGCGTTGCCGGTCTCCCGCAGGCGTCGCGTGCGCCGGGCAGGGGCCGGCGACGACGACAAGGGTGGCAGTCGCAGCGACGGCAGCGGCCGGGACGGGGATCCGCGTCTTCGTGAACGGCTCCACGAACGAACCGGTCGCCCCCTCCGGAGCCAGTGAGTCGTGGCTGAACGTCAGCGTGCTGACGTTCCCGTGCGAGCCCATGCCGCGGGTGAGCGCGCGCTGCGGGATGCCCGCACGGAGGACCGGCCCCCAGTGCGCGCGGTTGAGCCCGAAGGTGATCGGCTCGGTGTAGAACACGAAGCCGTTGGTGTCCGCGAGCCGCCGGATCAGCGCCAGGTCCGTCTCCCGCTGGTGCGGCGTCCGCTGGAGCTCGATGGGGACGTCGGTCGTCGGCGTCACCTCCGGGACGAAGCCGAGCTCCGGGTACGAGGCCAGGACCTTGGTCACGATCACGTAGTCGGGCTGGTTGGCGTGCGGCTGGTCCTTCTCCTCCAGGCCGAGGAGGGAGGAGACGGTTGTCCCGGTCACGGTCAGCGTGGTCTCGTCCCGGCCGGTCGCCCGGGCTCAGGTCATGCCGCTCGACGACCCCGTCGATGAGTGCCTCAGGGAGTACGCCGATGACCGCGCCGATCCAGATCCGGGTGCCGGGGGAGAGCGCCCCCATCACGTCGTACCGGCCGAACATGTCCTTGGTCAGGGCGAAGGTCAGCTGGAAGCCGTCGCCCGACTCGACGTCGTTGCGGACCTCCACCTGGCGCAGGGGCTGGAGCAGGCTCGGGCTCGGGGTCGGGATCGGGTTCCCGGTCCACAGGAGGAGGCGGATGCCGAGCACGCTCTCGAGCACGAGGTCACCCGCCCGGCTTGAGCGGCATGGAGATGGGCAGGCGCTGGCCCGGCTGCTCGAGGTCGGCGGGCCGGAGCACGTCGGTGGCGTCGCAGAGCCGCCAGAACTGCGTGGGGTCGCCGAGGTACCGGGCCGCGATGTGGTCGAGGCGTTCCCCCGGGGCCAGCGTGTGCTCGCTCAGCAGTGTGTGGTCCCCGGGCTGCGGAAGGAGACGCCGCCGGACGTAGGTGACCTCCTGCTCGGCCCCGTCGGGTCCGGTCACGGTCGTCGTACGCGTGGGGAGCCCGTAGTACCGGCTCGTGACGGAGAACATGTCAGCCCCCCACGCCCAGGCTCGCGGCGCCGCCGACGCTGGAGGCGGCGGAGAACGAGAGCGTGCTGCCGAGGTTGGCCATGACCTCCTTGGCGATCTGGTGCGCCATGAAGAGCCCACCACCGACAGACAGCAGGCCGAGGTCGTCGTAGGTCAGCACGCGCAGGCCGACGGTGACCTTGGCCTGGATCGGGTTCAGGCGGGTGTCGTAGGCCTCTTCGGCGACGCTGATGTCGGTGAGCCGGACCGGCAGCACCCGGCTCGGGCTCCACACCAGCAGCGCCAGCGGGGCCTCCGGAGGGACGACTTCTACCAGCCCGGCGAGGGCGAGCACCTCGTTGGCGATGACCAGAGCGGATGGCGGGTAGAACATCATCTCGAGCGAGGCGAGCTGGGGCGCGATCCCGAGGGACCCGGCGATCGGGTCGCCCACCGCCAGCTGGTCCGTGGCGTCGATCTCGATCTCGAGGCTGAAGGTCTCCTCCGGCGGGCCGGTGATCCGCAGCGCCTCGCCCTCGGCCCCGTCGGCGCCGCTCGTCTTCGGTCGCAGCGAGCGCGTGACCTTCTCGGGGTTGTACTGGAACACGACGACGCTCGCGACGGGCTTGAGCACGTCAAGCCCGATCAGCGCACCCTTGGACACCTTCGGAGAGCCGGAGAACCCCGTCACCCGTTCAGGGTCACCGAGACGGCGTCACCACCCCGTCACGGCTTCAGCGTCGGCATCGCGAAGCCGTGATTCTTGTTCCACAGCCGGATGGCCGACTGCCAGTACCCACCGGGACCGTACGTCCGGCTGGGCCCGACCTTGGTCGTCGCCGCCTTTCCCTTCTCCTTGGCGAAAGTCCAGTCGACCCACCCGTAGTACTTGCCTGGATCCGGGCCAGCCGCGCTGAAGGCGGACGTACGAAACTCCCAGCGCACCAGGTTCGAGCCTGCCGGGAAGTCGCCGTTTGCAAAAGTCGGCGTGTCTGACATGGTCCCAGTGGTGCTGCTCGAGGCATTCCCCTGGACGCCGCTGTCTCCAGCATCGTCACCGTTGTAGTACGGGTCGGTTTCGTCGGACACGTAATCGACGTGGTATCCGTCACTGGTCGTGTCGGCGTCCTGGAACGAGAACGATGGAACGATCTCCCCCGGCTTCTTGACCTTCCAGTCGAGGGACTCCCGCATCACCTGGAGAAACACAATCTTGGTGCCCTTGTCTGCCGACTCGGGCACATAAGAGACGTTCACTGTTCCGGCGCCGCTTGCGGCGATCTTGCGTCTTGATCGGGCGCCCCTGGCCGCTCCCACCGAGACGTTGGCGAAGTTGTGGGCCGCAGTCCACGCGTTGTTGAGGGTCGGCGCGGGCCGCGGAGCGAGCGTAGGGGCCCAAGGCTCGGTGTGGGCACGGTGACTTATCGTCGATCTGGTCTGCATGGGGTGCCGCCCTCGATCCCGTGGGCGCCGCTCGTCCTGGGTCGCAGCGAGCGCGTGACTTTCATGGGGTTGTACTGGAGCACCACAGCGCTCGCCACAGTCGGGAGCACCTCAAGCGAGATAGCGCACCCTTGAACACACCTTCGGAGAGCCGGAGAACCCCGTCACCCGTTCAGGGTCACCGAAACGGCGTCACCGCTCCGTCACCAGTTGCCGGGCTCGCCGGCTCATCGGCCGGGACTGATCCGTGACCGGTGCCCCTCCTCGTCCATCGTGACGAGGAAGTGGTCTCCGGGGGCACCGGAGAGTCCCTGGAAGTGCGCCGACCAGCTGCCGTCCCCCTGTGAGACCTCGGGCTCGGCGTAGTTCGCGAGCTCGTAGCCCGCGGCGACGGCGAGCCAACGGGCCACCTCGCGCGCTGCGTCCTCGGTCATCCGGCTCCCCGTCAGCAGTACTTTGCCCTCTGGGTGCGCGTGTCCGCGAGGTGGTTGCGGAGGGTCACCTCGCACGCGGTCTTACCCCGGGCCGCCGCAGCGGCCTTCGGCGAGATGCAGGTCTCCTCCACGCCGTACGCCGTGCACTCCGAGCGCTTCAGGAAGGCGGCGTACCCGTCGCCGCCCAGCGGGATCTGGGCTCCGTCCGCCTTGTCCTTGCACCCGTCGGGCCAGCGTCCCTTCCAATCGGACGCGTGGGACTCCTCGTGCTTACGCACGCACTCCTCGATGCCGCACGTCGCGCCGGCCCAGTCGTTCATCGCCACGCGATAGCCGCCGCTCCCGTTGCACACGATGGTGGCCGCGCCGCCGGCCAGGGGTTGCCCGGGCGGGAAGTGCCGGCTGGGCGGCTCGTCGTCGCGCACCTCTGCCTGCGACTCCTCGCCGCCGAGCGTGCTGGCTAGCGCACAGGCCCGACGAGGGTGGGAGGGCTCGGAACCGGGGCCGGCTCCGGGGCGTCTCCCGCACGGCGTCCAGGCGGCATGCGTGGGGCGACGCGCCTCAAGGGTTCGTGTCCTCATCGTCGACCTCCCGGGGAGAGCGTGACGGCCTTCACGATACTCCCGTCGCCCGCCAGAGTGGTCGGACCGGCGTCACGGCCTCGTCACGACACGCTAGAGCGGGCTCACCATCCCGGACACGTCATCGAACAGGTCCGATAGGGTACTGACCATCGCCTTCGTCACCGCGTCGCCGCACGCTGTGCCGGCGCAGAGTGGCACCGCTCCCTTCACCCCGGTCAGCTTCCTGATGTGGTCGAAGACGTCGTTGCTCATGGCCTTGACGCAGCCGCTTGAGACGGCGTCAGCGGGGTTCCCGCCGTGGATGTAGAAGCCGCTCCGGGTGACCGTGCCCCTCCCGGGGGCCGGGACCTTGACCTTGGCCGACCCCTCGATCTTGATCCGCTTGGGCCCCCAGCAGTCCTTCGGGGTCCAGCACATCTGCGCCGGCTCGGCGGCGGTGGGACACGGCACGTTGCAGTAGTGGGCGGAGCCGGCCGCGCACGGGACCTTCTCGTCGCTGGTGATCTCCTGGAAGCCCCGCGAGATCGCGTTGGCGCCGCAGACGCCGCTCTGTCGGGTGGTGACGGTCGGGTTCGTGATGCCGGGATGGAGCGTGTACCAGCCTGCCGGGATGGGGCCGGCTCCCTTCTCGTGCTCCCCCGAGCCGACGTGTCCGGACACCGACGTTCCGATGTGGACGAGCTTCCCCGCGGCGATCACGAAAAGGTCGCCGCTCTGGCCCCCTCCGTAGGCGACCAGGTCGTCCTTGTGCCGGTGCACGGTCCTCGGCGATGCCCGGCCGACCGGGGTCGCACTGGCGCCGCTGATCACCGCGTGGGACAGGCGGTGTGCCTCGGCCTCACACGTGTGGTCCGCATCGGCGATCCGGGTCGGTCCGGCCGCCGGTGCGGACGCCCGTCCCTGCTGGGCGACGTGGGTGACCTCGTGCGCCAGCAGCCGGAGTCCCGAGACGGTGCCCGGCCGGTACCTGCCCTCCGCGAAGACGATCTGGTTCCCGAAAGTGTAGGCATCAGCACGGACCGCCCGCGCGGACCGGGCCGCCTCGGTGTCGGTGTGGATGCGGACGTCCCGGAAGCTGTGACCGATCCGGCCCTCGAGGTACGAGCGGGTCGGCTCGTCCAGCTGTCGGCCGGGCGAGGCCACCACCCGCCGGACGGCCTCCGGGACCCGGTCACGGCGTCGGGCCGCCCGTGCTCTCACTGGGACCGATCTCCCGGAGCCCCGGCGCCGGTCGCCCGTTGGGTCGCGTGACGCTCGGCCGGGTCGTCCGGCGAGCTGACCCTCAGACCTCCGGATGGAGGCGGGGGACTGTGGCGGTTGGTCGCGGCATGGATGAGCTCGTGGGTGATCAGCCGTCGGCCGTCGCCGGTGTCCGGGCTGAACCGGCCGGCGGCGAAGACCACGTGCCGGCCGACCGTGTAGGCCAGTGCGTCGACCTGTCGCGCCGAGTCCCCGGCCCGGGCATCGGTGTGGATGCGGACATCGGCGAAGTCGTGACCGAGCCTGGTCTGCATGTCGCGGCGTACGCCGTCAGGCAGCGGCGTGCCCGCGGTCCTGAGCACGTCGTGCACGGCCGCGGGTGCGTAGCCGGGTCCGGCTCCCGATGCCTGACGATGCAGCTCGTTCTCCTCGTGCTCGCACTCGCCCGCGCCGCACTGGCGCCCTCCGCAGCGCCACAGGATGTCGGGCACGGCGGTGGTGCTGGTCGCGATCTGGGTCCTGGTCGTCACCGTTGTCATCTCCTTCGTCACGGAGACCTGGGGGAAGGTCGCGGCGCGGTCGTGGCGCCGCCACCTCCCCCAGTGATCGTGGTTGCGCGGTCCGGTCGCTGGTTGCTCAGGCAGTGCACGTAGTGCGACCACGAGTCGGCGGCCTCGAAGCCTGCCCCGCAGGCGGACTCGCAGTCGAACGTCATGCAGTAGCTCTCGCCCTCCACCTCGCCGATGCGGGCGAGGTGCGCGGCCTCGTGGACGAGGGTCCGCACCTGTTGCTCGGGGCCGGACGTGAAGAAGCTCGGGCACAGGTGGACGGGAGGCCGGGAGTCCACGACATACGCATCCCAGTTGCGGCGGCAGAACCGGTCGCTGGCGGGCTCGGAGACCCAGCGCATGCGGGGGCTGAGGTGCGTGATCATGGTTCCGAGGATGTCGCCGATCTGGCTCATGTTCGGCTCGTCCCAGACGAACATCCGTTGCGCCAGGTGGCGCGCCCGCATCCTGGCCTCCAGTGAACTGTCCGCGGCACCCGTTGAACCAGGGGCGGTGACGCCGACCGTCTGCAGTCGCGCGGTGACGGTCCGGGCGAACGCCGCGCTGCGGGCGCGCTCGACCACGTCGGCCGGTGTCGTCTGCCGCGTGCCCCGTCCCTGACCCCCTGAGCGTTGTCCTTGCGCGCGGCCGCCGGGCGTCCAGGTCGCGCAGGCGGCCGGCGCCCGGGTCTCGCACACACGCGCTTGCACCTCAGCCACCATCGATCGTCGTCATGGGGCCCTGTCCCACGCTGGACCCGTCGCGACCGCGGTCACCGATCACGGACCGCACGTCGGAAGCCACCGCCGTCGCGGGAGCCGTCCCTTCGGACATCGCTCGGGCGACGGCGCGTTCCACCGCCGCGAGCAAGGCCTCCCGGTCAGCGACGTCGCCCACGACCGACACGTCGTGCAGCCTGACCTGCGGTGCGCTCACGACGACGCCTCCCACTTCAAGGAGGGCATCGGCTGGCCGAGCTTTCCGGCCTCGATCCGAGCTGCCTGGATCACGTGCGCCATCGTCACCGCGTCGCCTGACCGGGCGGCGAGGAAGGCCGCATTGACGGCGACGTTGCGGATCGTGCCGCCCGCCAGGTCGAGCTGAGCCAGCGCCTCGACGTCGAGGCCGGAGGTCGGCGTGGACGCGGAGAACGCCCGACGCCACAGCTCGACGCGCATCTCCCGGTCGGGGAACGGGAAGCTGACGAGGAACCGGACCCGGCGCAGGAAGGCGGTGTCGATCGCCTCGGCCATGTTGGTGGTCAGGATCGCGAGTCCGCGGTAGGCCTCCATCCGTTGCAGCAGGTAGGACACCTCCACGTTCGCATACCGGTCGTGGCTGTCCTTGACCTCGGTCCGCTTGCCGAACAGCGCGTCGGCCTCGTCGAAGAGCAGAACCGCGGCTCCGTGCTCGGCCGCGTCGAAGACCCGGCGCAGGTTCTTCTCGGTCTCGCCGATGTACTTGCTGACGACGGCGCTCAGGTCCACGCGGTAGAGATCGAGCCCGAGGTCGTTGGCGATCACCTCGGCCGCAAACGTCTTGCCGGTTCCGCTCGGGCCGCCGAACACGGCCGTGCTGCCGAGCCCGGTCGTCCTGCCCATCCGCATGCCCCACTCGTCGAAGACCGTGACCCGGTGGCGGGCGTGCGCGGCGAGGAGCTCGAGCGCCTGACGCTGCGGTGGCGCGACGACGAGGTCGGCCCAGGACGCCTCCGACTCGACGCGTTGGGCGTGCGCGCTCAGGTCCGGCCGGTCGATCGCCCGGCAGGCGCCCCAGAGCGCCTGGGGGTCGTGGGCGGCGGCCAGGGCGGCGGTCCGGATGGTCGAGCAGCTGAGGTCGAAGGCGGCGACCAGGGCATCGACGGGCGCCCGGTCGCCGGCGACTGCCCTCCAGAGCTCGCGCTGCTCGCGCGCGGTCGGCCGGGGGACGTCGACGATCAGGGTGCTGCTCCGACGCAGCGCCGGTGGGTCCGTGGCCGAGACCACCAGGGGTGCTGCGGTCAGTGACAGCAGGGCGTCGACCGCCGGCATCGTGTCGGCGTCACACTCCAGCAGGAACGCGCGCGCGGACAGGACGCTCTCGCGCTCGAGGAGGCGGGCGAGCTCCTCGCGGGCTCCCGGATCGGCCGGCAGGACCCGGGCATCGAGCAGCGCGAGGCTCATGCCGAGGTCGCGCGCGGCATGGCCTGCGACGGCGACCCGGCTCTCGCGGTCGGCCCCGGCGAGGATGGCCACCGGGCTGTCCGCGGTCCGCCAGAGGTCGCCCAGCGTGTGCGCGGCCGGGGTCTGGCCCTGTGTCGCCTCACCCACGGAGGAAGCCGGCGTCGCGACGCCCGACAGCTTCGGGTCGCTGCCGGGGACGCCAGCGAGGACATGCAGGACGTGCTCGTCGACGCGCAGGGTCGCGTTCGTCAGCGGGCCGTTGCCCGGCAGCTCGACGAGGCGCCACCGGCGCAGCGGGGCGTCCGGGGTCACGGCGGACCAGTGCGCGTCCTCGAGTGCCGCCAGGGCCAGCCCGAAGGTCGGGCCGCTGCCGCACAGGGACGCTACGCCTGCGTCGAGCTCGACACCGGCGCACAGCACCAGGACCGCCCGTTCGAAGCCGGACAGACCGAACGCCTCGCTGACCCGGTCGAGCGCCGCCGGCGGCGTGAGCGCGGCCGCCTGCCCGTTGGCGGCCCGGGCCGCCGGTTGGACGTCGAGATGACGCTCGAGCGCAACCCGAACCTCCGCGATCGCGGCGACGAGATGCCGCTGGTTCGCGTCGGCCCAGTCGTCGTGTCCCAGCGGGGCATCAGGGGGAGCTGCGGTGGCGGTCACGAGATGGTCACCAGGGGTGACGTGATGGTCCCGCTCGCATTCCGGTTCACGGGGCTGTGGGCGCCATCGACGTTCAGGGTGACGCCGTACTGGCCGGCGGGCAGTTCCGCGGAGGCAGCAGGACGTGGGACCGAGACTGAGTCCGTGTCGGCGTCTCGGTCCGGCACGTCGATGCTGCGGGCGGTCGCGCCCGTCGTACGGTGCAGCAGCGAGACAGAGACCTGCTGGCGCCTGCCGATGGACAGGTCGCTCGTCACGCCGATCTGGGTTGCCGTCACGTTCAGCGTGACCTTCGGCGCCACGAACACGCCGACTGCGTTGCTCGTCTCGCCGCCACGCGGCTGCGCCGGGTCGCCGACCAGCCACTCGTGGGCGACGATCACCGGCTGCCACCCCGCCCGGAGCCCCGTCGCCGTGGCCATCGCGACCCGCACCGAGGTGGCGCTGGTGGCGGCGTCGCCCGGGGTGACCTCGGTGGGCCCGATCCGCACCATCGTCCGGTCACCACGCAATCCGCTGCCCTCGATGCTCAGAACGGAGTCGGACAGCACGGGTGCCCGCGCGTCGGCGAGGTTGCGTGCGCTCCGGATGGTCGGCTTCAGCAGGGCCCGCACGCTCAGCTGCGGCTGCGTGACGGGCGGCGAGGGCAGCGGCGTCTCGAGGGTCTCCTCGAGCAGCACCGCCGACGCGAGGTAGGTCGCAGACAGTTGGTAGGCGCTCTGGAAGAAGACCGACCACAGCTTCGAGAGGTCGTCGAGGCTCATCGGGTCGGGGGAGACCCGGACCAGCTCGTCCACGTCGACCAGGTCGTTGAGGGCCAGGTACTTGTGCATGCCGCTTGGGTCGGCGGCCTCGCCGTTGACCGCGTCGATGAGCGCCCGGGTGATGATCGGCCGGGTGTGCAGGGTGGCCAGGGCGGCGCCCATGAGCCGCTGGGGGACGAGCTCGTCATCCTTGCCGTGGAACGTCAGCAGATAGTGCAGGCTGGCCGCGACCTTGGGCCGCACCCGCAAGGTGCCGTCGTCGCGGCGGGCCGGCAGCTCCTCGTTGCGCCAGATCGGGTCGATCGAGGACCGGTACAGGTAGATGTTCACCCCGGACTTCGTTCGCTTCACGTCCGAGCGGTCCACCCACACCTCTGCCCCCGGGACAGCCGCACTCACGGTCGGCGTCAGTAACCGCTGCAACGCGGCCGAGACCGTGGCGACGGCCAAGAAGTTGCTCATCGCCGGCCCCTGTCACGCAGGTAGTCCGCCAGGTCCGGCGCCCCCGCCGTACGCCGGGGTGTGGTGGTCTCTCGCGGCGTCGTCGACTCCATGGCGCGGGGAGGGACCACCTCGATCCGGCCGATGTTGACGGTGACCTCGGGCGCCTGGGCGTGATCGGCCCGGGGGGCGGGCTGCAGCCGTGGCAGCGTGGCCGGCTGCGCCGCGATCGGCAGCGGTTCGTGCGGAGCCGGGCCGTCCTGGTGGCCGTCCGCCCGGCTTGACTGCGCCGAGGTGTCCTGTCGTCCCGCGGTGACGGCGTGGCCCGTCTCGGACGGGTGCAGCGCCGGGAGCGGTCGCGCCCCGCCCGGGGGCGGGGTGTCGGGTGTCGGTGGCGGGGCGGCCGCGGTCGCTCGGCGGGCGGTGTCGACCGGAGTCGGTGTCCGGCTGCGCACGGGCCGGACGGGCGCCGGGATCTCGTCGACGTTCGGCTCCGAAGTCGGCCTCGGTCCGGTCGGGGGCAGCGTCTCCCCGGAGGGCCGTCCCACGTTCGGTGGATCAGGCGCGGCCGCCTCGGCGTGGGGATCCCGGGGCGGGGGTGCTGGCTCGCGCGGCTCGTCGAGGTGCGAACCCGGCTCGAGGCTGGGATGCGCCATGCCCCCGTCCGGCCGTGGTGCGGCGAGGTCCGGCCTGGACGACGTGGCGCCGCGGGGAGCGGCGTACTCGTCGACCGAGGACGGGCTCGTCGGTTGCTCGAACAGTGACAGGGACCGCGGACGCAGGCCCACGCCCTGACCCACGGCGCGAGCAGCCAGTCGGGCGAGGTGGCTGGTCACGGGCCCACCGCCGACAGGTAGAGATGCCGCCGGAACGGGCTGAGCCCGAGGATCTCGTGCTCGCCCCAGCCGTAGGCGCGCGCCAACGTGTGCACGTCGGCCGCCAGGTGACGGGCCGCGGTCTCGATCGTCGACCACGCGAACACCACGGGATCCAGCGACTCGGACCACGTCGTGCCGCAGTCGTGACACGTCATGGGAAAGCGGATGTCCGCGGCCGGGTCGGCCCCGTCCAGGGCGTCCTCCAGGCGGGCAACGACGTGGTCGGGCAGGTCACCTGCGTCAACGACCTCGCCGAGGCGCTCCGCCTCGATGACGCACCGGGCGAGCAGATACCGGCGCATCGCCTCCACGTCGGCACCCGCTGGCAGCGCCGCCACGTCGTCGACCGTCGGCGGGCGAGCCGTCACCCGGTAGTCGCCCACCTCGAGGCGCACCTGACCGTCGACCCCGCCCCCCGTGAGCTCGAGCGGGTCGAACACGACCTCCAGCGCCGTCCCGCACCCCGGGCAGTCGGCGACGGCCTCCCGTGCCCACGCGCCGGTGCAGTACCGCGCCAGCAGCTCCTCGTCGCGCCGTCCGACGGGCCACGCCCCCAGGTCGGTCTCCCCGGTGGCCTCGAGCAACAGGACAGCGCGGGCGGTCGGAGTCATCGACAACCCCGCCTCCCACAGGTCCAGGACCGTGGCCGAGGTCAGGATGCTCACGTGAACGCGGGCTCCTGCGGTTCGACCACCTCGACGTCGCGCTCCCAGCCCTCGTTCTCGAGCTTGATCGTCTGGATGGCGACGGCGTTGGCGTTCGCATCGAGGTCGGGCAGGGCCTGGAACTCGGAGACCCAGCACCGGAAGATCTTGTAGCTCAGGACGAGTTGGCCCGCCTCGTTGTAGACCTCGAGGATGACGTCCTTGCGGAAGTCCCGCAGTGACGACTCCGACCCGAGACCCGAGCCGAAGTTCCACACCTTGTTCGCCCAGGCCTCGAACTCCGGGTCGTGGGTGACGCCACGTTCAAGGGTGATCGCCTCGAACTCGCTGCGGCCCGGGGACTTGCGCGAGGAGCTGGGGTCGCCGCCCTCCCGGTGCTTCACCGGCTCCGTGGTGCGCTTGAGGGCGCCGACCTTGCTGATGCCGGCGACGTACCTGCCGTCCCACTTCACCCGGAACTTGAAGTTCTTGTAGGGATCGAAGCGGCTGACGTTGACCGTGAACTGAGCCATGAGGGGACGCCTCTCACGCGGTGGCCTGGCCGGCCATCTGCTGGATCTGGATGACGACGAACTCGGCCGGCTTCAACGGGGCGAAGCCCACCAGGATGTTCACGATGCCCTTGTCGATGTCGCTCTGGGTGGTCGTGTTCTTGTCGCAGCGAACGAAGTACGCATCCCGCGGCGTGGTGCCCTGGAACGCCGCCTTGCGGAACAGGTCCTGCATGAACGACCCGACGTTGAGCCTGATCTGCGACCACAGCGGCTCGTCGTTGGGTTCGAAGACGACCCACTTCAGGCCCGCGTTGAGGCTCTGCTCGATGAACAGTGCGGTACGCCGTACCGGGATGTACTTCCACTCGCTGGCCCGGGTGTCGGCGCCGAACAGGGTGCGCGCTCCCCAGACCACGTTGCCGATCACCGGCAGCGTACGCAGGGCGTTGATGCCCAGCGGGTTCAGCGCGCCACTGTCGGCCTCATTCACGGATACGGCGAGCCGCACCCCGCCGACCGTCGCCTCGATCCCGGCCGGTGCCTTCCAGACACCGCGCGTGGCATCGGTCCTCGCGAACACACCTGCGACCACGCCACTGGGCGGGATGTTCTTCATCCTCCCGTCGCTGAGGGGGTCCGGCATCTCGAGGCGGGGGTAGTAGAGGGCGGCGTTCTTGGTCGCCGGGGCGGCGGTCCCGAGTAGTCCCTGCGCGGAGCTGGCCTTGACCACCGACTCGGGTGGGTCGACCAGCAGGAACGCACGCTGTGACTCGCAGAAGGTGGCGGCTGCCGTGACCAGCGCGCCCTGGTCAGTGTCGGACAGGGATGCCATCGCCGGGATGCAGAGGATGTTGAACACGAAGGGCTCGATCGACGCCAGTGCCGTCATCGCGGTGGTCAGCTTGGTGCCGAGCCCGGTCGCGGACAGGGTGACGTCGGTGCCTCCGGTGAGCGCGTTGTACGCCGTGTCCGGGGCGTCGCCGGTGGCCGTGGGTGTCTCGCCCTTGGGATCTCCGGCGCCGGCCACTCCGGCCGCGAGGCGGATCGACCGGGAACGCCCGTTCACGACTGCGATCGCGTTGTTGCTCGCCCCGGCGGTCATCACCAGGTTGCGGAACGCCTCGCTGTCGACGACTCTCCCGCCCACCGTCTCGCGGACGAACAGGTTGAACACGCCGGTGCCGGTGGTCACCGCGACCTGGATGTTGTTGCCCCAGGTGCCCGGGTTGGCCGCCGACGCCTTCAGCGCCACCTTCGGCGTGCCGCCGCCGTCCCTGATGTTGAACGTCGCGGCCTTCTCCGCCGCATCGTCCACCTCGGCCCGGACAATCCAGGCGACGGCACCGCCGTGCTGGAAGTACTGCAGTACCGCATAGCTGCTCGCGCTCTGCGGGTGCAGGCCGCCGTAGTTCCTGGCGAAGTCGTCCCAGCTGGTCACCCGGGTCGGCTTCCCGATCGGGCCGCGCGGGAACCAGTCGACGAACGCCGTGTCCGACGTACTCACGCCCACGATCGGACGGACTCCGCTGGGCAGCTCCTCGATGTAGATGCCGGGGGCGTTCAGGGTCGAGGGCATGTTCTGTTCTCCTTCTCCGGAGTGGAAGCCTGATTCTTCATATTCCCCACCCCGTCACCGGGGCGTCACGAGGGACTCGAGCCAGTCCTCGACCTGCTCGACCACGTCTTCCCTGCTCGATGCGTACGTCGTGACGGACTCCTCGGAGCTGAGGTCGCCAGTGCTGGTGATCCGGACGCGCATCCGCTCACCCGACTCGATCCACACGCGCAGGATCATCAAGCCGGCAGGACTCCCTGCCGCGTTGTTCACTTGACCCTTATGTAGGTCGGGTCGTCACCGGTGCGTCAACGACGCCGTGGCCGGGCACGAGCTCTCGCAGCGCGGGCGAGGGCTCGACTCCGAGCTCGCGCTTGAGCAGGTCCTGGAACACGTCCAGTTGGTGGATGGCATCGGAGACGTTGCCTTCGGCCAGGTACACAGATATGAGGACGGCGTTGGCCGTCTCGCGGAGGGGCTCCGCGCGGACCACTTCGAGGGCGAGCTGGAGTGCGATGTCCAGCTCCCAGCGACGGGTGAGGAGCGCAGCGGTGCGTTCCATCGCGTGCAACCGCAGCTGGTTAAGACGTTCGCGCTCGAAGATGACCCAGTCCTCGTACCACCCGGGCAACAGCTCGCCGCGCCAGAGGTTGTGGAGGCCGGCCGAGATCCACCGCTCGTCCTCGACACGGTCGCGCAGCAGGTGGATCGCGAAGTTCTCCTGTTCCCTGGAGTCGATGATTATCGCCGTCGCGATGGCTAGGTGGCTGCCTTCGGCGTGGAGAACGCCCGGGAGCATCCGGTTCATCCGCCACACCCCGGTCCGAAGGCTCGCCAAGGCCTGGGCTTCCGGCACCTCGGGCCACAGCGTGCCAGCCACGACGCACCGGTGCGCAGGGCCGCGCAGCGCCAAGAAGGCGAGTAGGCGTTGTACGCCTACCGGGACCTCCACAGGCGAACCGGATCTCTCGAGCTCGAACTCCTCGAGCAGGTGCAGCCGCGCGCCGGCCATCGAAACCCCTTAGTCCGACGCCTGAGCTTCGTGGCGTCCCGGTGCAAAGCCTGCTCTTCCACGCCAAGAGCGTGGAAGTCCCGCAAACCCTCTTAGCCCGCGCAGCAGATTGTTGGGGAAGTCAAGTGTCGTCACTGGGCCTGCCCTCCCTCCCGAAGCGGACTCCCAGTAGCCGCCCGGAGAGCGGCGGTTTGAGTCCAGCGCGCGAGCCCGGTGGTGCGAGTGATCCGGTAAAGGATGACTTACCAGATACCTGACTCTTCGGACAAGGGCGAGGTATCACCAGATCGACCACCCGACGTTTGCTCTGTCGACCCCTCACGCGCAGCCGTTCAGTGCGGACCGTCTCCGGTGGCCTACCGACGCTGGTCAAAGCGGCGCGGAGATGCTTCTCACCTTCAAGATGCGCAAAGCGGCTTCGTCACGTTCAGAGGACGGAGGCGGGGGCGGAGGCGGAGGGAGCATTCCCGCTCGGCGATACAACCTCTCAACCCGACACGGACGGGCCCTTCTCCAATTCCCGGGTCTGCTCTCGGTTCGGCCGAGACGCGCGGGGACACAGCATCGGTGATGCCGGCCGAGGTGGCTGGAGTCCGCGCGGCGATGTCGACGTCTGAAGCTGGGACGGTGCACTACGCACGTGGGCACCCGCGAGAAGTGGACCCGGATACCGACGTAGCGACATGATCAGCCCATGGCGAAAACCACGATTGTTGAGATCATCGATGACCTGGACGGATCCCCACACGCGCAGGCAGTGACCTTTTCCTTCCAAGGGGCTGATTATTCGGTCGACCTCGCAGCGAAGAATCTCGCCGCACTCGAGAAGGCGCTGCAGCCCTTTATGGCCGTCGCCAGCAAGAAGGCCAAGGGCGGCAAGCGAACGACGAAGAAGTCCGCAACAAGGTCGTCATCGAGGTCCACCGCCACTCGCGGTACTACACGGTCGCGGGCAGGGCAAGACACCCGCGCGGTACGCGACTGGGCCAGCGCCCAAGGCATCGAAGTGTCACCCAAGGGCCGGATTCCAACCGCTGTGCTTGAGCAGTACCAGCGAGCGCTCAAGGGCTGACGTCGCAGCTGCTACGGCTAATCGACTGCGCTGGAACCCAACCGACTGCATGGTCGACATTGCGCATCGCGAGTTGGACACTTGAGGGAAGAGCGGTGTTACTCGCGGTCCGCGCGTTTGGAGGTGCGCGGCGCGTTGCAGGCCACGCGTTGCAGGCCACGCGTTGCAGGCCACGCGTTGCAGGCCTCCGCGGTGCGCGTCGCGGGCGCCTGACGGGCCCGGCCAGTTGAGCCGCTCAGCCACCCACACCTTGGCCTTCTGCACACTGCCCAGGTCCTTGCCGGCAACCAACCAGGCGACACCAGAGGACACGAACGCGATGAACTTGCCCCAATGGAGTGCTGACCGTCAAGGCGACGTTCCGAGGTCATGCGGTTAGGAGCGCCTCGGCTGCCGGCAGAAGTCGCGCCTCAGTAGCTGTCGCAGGCTCATCGGTGAGCCCGACCAAACGGGCCTGGTCTCCCAAACTCGGATTGCTGGCCCGTAGAAACGCCGACGCGACGGCGGGGCTGTAGGCGTCCCCGATTGCGGTACAACGCCGGAAGGGACCAAGCCGCGGGCGTAGCCGTATGGCGGGACTGTGTCACACCGTCTGATGACCTGAGGCCCGACGGCCCGTTGCACGTGAGCTGCGAACCGCGCGCTAACGCGGCGAGTGCGCAGATGAGCGTGAAGCGGTCTTCCTTTCTGCGGCCTCAAGACGGCGGGACCACCTGTGATCGTATGCAGCGCTGCAGATGCTCACTGGGCGTGCCAAGAGAAGCGATTTGCGCCGGGCTCACGGCACAACTCGGAGTTCGCGAAAGTGGTCCATCAACTGACTCAGTGAGCCTCTCCGCTGCGGGCCTACTGTGAATCCCCACGAGCAGTCCGCAGAGTTCTTCGGCCAGGGCGAGTGCTACAGCATGCGGGGGTGAGGCGGCCCGGCTGTGGCCACGGAAAAGTAGTCCTTGCAGCCATTCGGTTGGTGGCGCCGACCTCCGCCCAGCCGGCCAACGTGCGCGTCACACCAACCAGCCTAGCCGGGTGAGCTCGTTCGCGGAGGTCGCCAAACAATCGTTCTAGTCACTGCGTTCAAGCCCGCAGTTCATCTTGTAGCCACGGCTCTTGCGTCAGTTGGGGGTTTGAGCCGGGACTCGCGGGTAATGTTGGCGCAGTGCCCCGGACGTGGGCTTCCCGTCGGCGCTCCCGGGGACCGTCGGCGGGAAGCCTGGATGGCGCCGTCCGGCGACGGTCGCAGAACACCTCAACACATGCATTGTTCACGGCCGCAGTCGTGATCGACCGTGTGATCGGCCGCCGAAACGTAGCGGCCGGGACACCCGGAACTGGGAGGGCGGACGTCCTCCTGTTCATCGGCGCCCTGCGGCTAGGAGGTGAGTGGGTTCATTGCCTTCTGACGTTGAACTCGGCGCGGATGAGGGGGTGGTCGTGCAGAACCTCGTGCTGGACCTGGGTGGCGGGGTTCCCGGTAAGGACCAGACCGGAGGAGAAGGCGAGGACGTCGATGCCGGACCAGATCCGCTTCATGTGGTGCCTGGTGAGGACGTGCTTGGGAGACCAGGGCTGGTTCGCGCCTTCGCGCATCTGGCAGTCGGAGCCGACGGCTACCTGGCGGCCTCGTGTCCGGTGGTATTCGATGGTGGCGTCGAGCCACCTGGTTGCTTTGGCGTAGCGGCGCACGAGCGGGTGGTCGGGGTCGTCGCCGTGGAGGGCGTCGGGGCCGGCGACGGGGTGGTAGGTGATGAGGGCGATCTCGACGTCACCGATCTCGGTGACGACGTCCTGCCCCCATCGTTCCTTGCCGACGGATGGGAACGCGGGTGCTGCAGAGGAAAGGAACTCGTAGGAGTGGCCGAGGTTCGGCAGGTGGTTGCCGAGCAGGATTCCGACCTCTTGGGAGGGGCCGCGGTCGGGTCCGGTGAGGTAGGTATGGCCAGGGAGCCGTCGAAGCTGGCTGCGGCGGCGGTGTGCTTCGGAGACCAGCCCCACGTCGAAGTGCTCGGCGGCGTCGCGTGGGGAGCGGGCCGCGAGGTGCTGTACCGCGGCGGTCTCGTTGTGGAGGTTCGCCGAGACGACAATGAGGTCAGGCACGGGCGTAGGGGTGGGGCAGTTCCTCGGGCTTGACGCGGCCTGCGTGTCTCTGCCTGCTGGCCATGATGTCCTCCGGTGATCTGTGTGCAGCGGGGCGGGGGCGCCGCAGTCGCCCGAGGTGGCGCTGCTCATGCTGCCCCGTCGGCTGGCGTTAGCTCGTGAGGCGGTCCAGTACCGACAAGGTGGGCGGGGTGGTCGTGCTTGGAGTCTCCTATCTCAGGGGAGTCTGTCTTAGATCACGTTGAACCCGAGCCGCTGGAGACTGATGTTGCCAGGGATGCCGTCCGCGTCGGGGCCGTCGAACCCGCACCGGCGCTGCCAGGCAGCGTAGGTTTCCTGTGTCTGGTGGCCGAAATGACCGTCGATCGCGAGGTGCTTGGCCACTGTGGGAAGCCGCCGTTTGAGGGCTCGCTGGACTTCGCGGACATCTTCGCGGGGATCGGGCTGGAGTTGTTTGAGACGAACGGTGGGATGGGCCTTTGCTTTCGCTCGCTTGTTTGCGTCGAAGACACGCACGCCATTGACGTCCTCGGCCCAGCCTTGCAAGTCGATGTTGAACCGATCGGTCAACTCGTCGATGTTGACCTTTGCGGTTCGGCCGGCTCCCCCGGCGTCGCTGCTCCAGCACCGCCCATTCCCGGTGCCGATCGCCACGTGGCCAAAACCCTTGCTCCCGCCGGTCCAGAACACCGGTGCGCCACGGGGGACCTGCATCCCCGACGAGACCGGATGCTTGAACTGCGCGCCGTTCCACGCCGCAGCCGCGGACCCGAACAGGGCCGAGACTCCGAATGCGTTGCGAACGAAGACCAGGCAGAACCCCTCGGGAAACGTCGAGGTGCGCCGGGCGAACGCGATTGCCTGGCCCGGTGTGCGGGGGCTCACTGCTCGGCTTCCGGGTCCTGCGTGGCCACGTCTGGGTAAGTGCCGGTCACTGGTTCAGTCTGATCCCGGTCGCGATCTGGGTCGTCGTAAGCCGCGGGGTCGAGCTCCAGGTCGGCGTTGCGATTCTTGGCCACGGCCGCCTCCTCACTGAACCGGGTCCCACATTGTGAGTGCATCCTCCCACCGGCCGTCAAGTAGCGCGCTGGAATCTCCCGACTGTGCATGATGGACAGTGCACGTCGCGTGTTGGAGGCTCAGGGCACAGAACCACGACGCCCACTTGCTGGTATTTGTCTTGTGCGGCAGCCATCCCCTCGTCGAACCAGGTCTCCAGGCCAGACTTCACCTGGTCGAGCCGCCCCCTAGCTTCCCGCGAGAGAGCATCCATCCGCGACCGAAGTGCGCCGATGTTCTGCCCCTTGGAGACCAGGTCCGTTGCTGTGTCAGCGAACGCTTTAGCCGACATGTAACTGACTTGGCGCGGCCTGTCGAACGACGAACGAACTCCTCCACATTGTCGTCCGTCACGGCGTTGAGGCCGCCGGGCAGCTCGCCGGTCTCAAACATCGTCTTGAGCGCGGACTTCAGATCCTTTGACCGCTTCCTCGACAACGACGCGTAGATCTCGGCGATGGCGGAGGCGGCCGTGGCGAAGACGAAGAACATCAGTGCGAGTCCGATACTGGTCTCAAGCGCTTGGGATCCGAGCATGTGAGCACCCCCGAGGTGACATTAGTTCAAACCATGCTGCCGCACAGGGCGCTCCGGCATGAGCAATTTGGTCCATCTTGCACCGACTCGAATCAGAGCAATTCGAACCGGCGAGTTCATGGTCGGCAGATCGCCGCTCCCGTCGGGTCCTACCGGACTCACTTTTCGCGCCATGCTTGACAGGCGATTCGCCGCGGAACGCGCCGCAGCTTCCGTGCGGGACGGAAGACACCAGCAAACCCGAGGCTCCCTGAGTTCGCGGCTTCGCTCGACACCAGCGCAGGTTCGGAGAGGGGTCTGCTTCACCAATTGGTGACTCTGGTCGGTCGTGGCGACTGGGGGCCGCTGGGGACGATGATGGCTGGGGCCCCGCCGCGCCAGTGGTGCGAGATGAACACGACCGCAGTAGGTAACAGATTCGCGGTCACTCCGGCCGTTCATCCTGCTGCTGAGCTCCGTCGCTGATGGACCCAACAAGGGCGCGAGGTGCTGGGGAGGATGTGCACGCATCCGCTGCTCGCGGGCGAGACCATCTCTTCCCCGTGCATGAGGCCCTTGGGAGGAGGTTGTCACCGACCTGCCCAAGCGGCGGTCCCCTCATGAGTGCTGTGCTGGTCAGATGTCTTCTGGCCCCGGGGGTGGTGTGGTTCCGGGCCCGTGGATCCTTCGGGTCAACCAGCTGGCGATAGCGGTCCGGACCCGGTGGAGTGCTGTGGCCATTAGGGCTGCCAAGACGCCGAAGGTGATGATGATGGCGGCGATCGCGCCTATGAGCCACGCCTGGTCCGATTCGGTGAGCGCGGCTGCGATCAGTAGCGCTACGCCGAGCGTTGCGACGGCTAGCCAGATGAGAGGACTGAACGCGATGACCGGCCAGCCCTTGGTCTTCTCGAGGGGTGCGCGTGTGCCGGTTAGGGAGTTCCAGGCGGTGGTTCGGACTGGTTCTGCGAGCCAGCGGACGAGGCGGTCCGCGGCTCCCTTGCGATGATCAGCGTCTAGGGCTAGCTCGTTTCGGCCGGCTGCTGCCTTCACCCAGCGTCCGAGCCCGGCGGGGAGGCCTCCGGACGAATGGACTAGTCGGTCGCCGACGTGCATAGTTGACGGTTCGATCTCGGCGTCGGCCTCATTCATAGCTTTCAGCATTTCGCCTACGCCGTTGATCGCCGCTCCGGGCGGGAACGTGTTCTCGAGGGCTTCGAGGGTTGCCGTGACCTCCTCCTCGTCGATTCCCTCGGCTTGGAGCACAGCTCGCTGCGTCTCCGCGACCCAGGCGTCGGCTGCTGGCATGGCTTCCGGTGTGCTGGTGTCGTGGAGGAGTCGTCCTAGGTGTGCGACGGCGTGCAGGCGCCCCATGAGCCAGTCCCAGCGCCGCCAGCCTTCTGCGCCGAACGATCCGAAGTGTCCGACCTGTGTGCCGTAGATGATGCGGTCTCCGAGGCGGGTGGCTCGCTGTTGGTCGTCTTCCGACAGGACAGGGAGGGGGATGTCCGGGCCGAGTCTGATGAACTTGAACGGGGCGCTGCGCTGGTCCGGTGTTCGTGATGACATGCATCGTTCGACAACTTCTACGGCGAGGGCGAGGCGGACCAGTTCGGCCCCGTCGGGAATGTTGGCGATCACGCGCTGGATCTCCTGGCCGAGGGCCTCTTGGACGCGTAGGTTCTCGAACGCTTCGTTGATGGCCTCGGCGACGGTCGCGGGCTCGCTGTCGGGGCAGATCCGGGCCGGCCGCTGTGCCTTTCCGGGCTCGTTGCGTGGTTGCCCGAGGCGGGCTACCTCGTTCTCGGCGGCGTTACGTATCGCATGCAGGTTGCGTCTGATGTCGGTCAGCGTGGTGAGCTGGCTCTCCAACGTGTCAAGGTCCGTCGAGGCCAGAGTGTCAGCGTGGTACGCGGTGGCGGTCTGGGCGCGGACTGCGCGAAGGACGGTGCGGACGACTCGCTCTGCTGGGCCCATGCCCCATGGCCAGCGCGGAGCCTCCCCAGGGCTTTCGACCAATGGGTTGACGGGTGCTTCCTCCAACGGTGTCCATTGTGGGACGGTTTGAAGGATCTGATCGACGTCTTTGGCGGGAGCGGCGGCCGAATCGTCCAGTGCGGTGATGTTGCCCGCCTGGGCGACCGTGAGAGCTTCCCAGACGCCCCCGGCGGCCCGGCCCCGGGTATAGATGGGTTGGAGGCTCTCGGCGGCCGAGAGGAGACGGGCGCGTTCCTCGGCCGAGCTGCGGGCCGCGTCGAAGGCGTGCTGGGTGTCCGACCATGCCGTGTCAGCTTCGATTCGGAGCGCCTCGAGCTCTTCGACGTCGCTGCGGAAGTCGACCTCGCGAGGGAAGTTGACCACGGCCATGGCGGTCTGCTTCCACGACGGTGGCTCAATGCCGGCCGTGTCGATCGTCGTGGCACCCTTGCCGATCCCGGAGGACGGGACGACATACATGACGTACCGGCTGACATGTCCGCTCACCGGGGCAGCTGCCACAGTTGCGAGCACCGGGCCGAAGGGCGCATTGTCCAGGACCCCGCCGTCCATGAGCCACGACGCTGAGGTGCCTGCACGACGTGGCCGCCGCCGCAACTCTGGGTTGTTGAGGTCTCCTTCGTCCCACGGAGCGAACGCCACTGGGAACGACGCCGATGCGCGAGCGGCGACCGCGAGCCGGCCGATGTCGCCGAAGTCGCCACCTTCCTCCACGTCAGGATGGAACTCCAGAGCGTCCGGGTCGTAGCGTCGCACGCGGTCATTGCTGAACCTGTACAAGAATCTGTGGTCGGTGACGAGGAACGGCTGCCGTGCGGCGTCACGCGCCTCGAACTCCTGAGGTCCCAGTCCAGACGCTGTGGTGAACAAGGTGACCGGGTGCGTGCTCGACGGCTTCGATCGGCCCTTCAGCTCACTGAGCAGCCGCTGGGCTTGTTTGAAGAAGAACTCGCCGTCGAGTATCGAACCGCTCGGGGCAGGAGGCGGGTCCGCGTCCGGGTCTGGGATCAGTTTCCCGGAACGGAGGGTGCCGAGGTCGCACCACTGGGAACGCAGCCATGGGACACGGACAACATCGTTGTCGCCCTGGTCTTCGCCATCGTCTTCCGACGCAGGGTCGAGTGTCGTGTTGTGCGCGATGACGGTTGCCAGCAACGTCCCATTGAGGCCCCCCGCGCTGGTGCCGGCGATTACGTCGATCACCAGCCGTCGCTGGTCGCTGACGCCGGGGCCTTGCATCAGCGCACGCCACCTATTGGCGACCGCAACATCCTTGCCCTTGGATGCCGGAGCGTTCTCGGTGGTCGCCCGGCGGATCAGGTCGAGCTCGTGAGCGACGCCCCCCATCCACACCGCCAAGCTCACGCCACCGTTCATGACCAACGCGAGGCGGATCTCGTGTTGTTCGGCCATAGCGGCCTCCCTTCGCGTCCGTTCGGGCTATTAACCAGACCTACTCGCCAGAGCAGACATCTGTCTATAGCGGCGGGATGATGCGGTCTCGCAAGGCTCGATGAGTGCTCCCGGATCCCCGAGACCGACCAGGTCCTCAGCGAGGCCCGGAGCGAGGCGGAGAAGGTCGGCGCAGAGTTCCGAGGTGTGGCCGGAACCAGGCGAACGATGAGTTCGTGCGGCTGCGGAAGACCGAGCAGGAGCACCGCGACCGGATGCCCAACGACCGGCACGAGGTGCTCGCCACGGTCGAGGCGACAGCACTCGACGACTGACGGGTGCCCTCGGGGCGTCAGCGGCAGGCGCTGACCTGGTGTCTGGAAACGGCTACCGGCCTCGTCGTAGCCCGGGCCGGCGAACCGGTGGAGCGGGCCCGATCGTCGAGCGCGTGGCATTGCGCGCATTCATGCAGCCTGACGCGTCGCTTCGTATGCCAGCAGCTGCATTCAGCCAGCGCCGGGGTATCCGCGTACGATCGGGTGCGGAGGCCCAGCCACGGAATCACGCGTCTCATTGGCCGTGGTGCAGCGAGCCTAGGATTCCCGCACTCAAGGTCGCCACAGTGGAACGATGACGAAGGAGCATGTCCGCCAATGGCTAGGCCTCCGATAGGCAGGTAACAGTCGAGCACGCAGTGCCGCTGAGGTCGAGGGGGAAGCGTGGCTGAGCGCACTCGCGACGCGGTGCTGCTGGAGAACCTCCGCCTGCACCGCGTGGAGGCCGGGGTGTACGACGCAAACCATTTCGAGATTTTCCATCCCTGGGAGCAGGACCGGTTGCGCCGCCATCTGCTTCGCTATGCCGGTTGCGAGCGGATGCTCGATGTCGGGGCGGGGACGGGGAACCTCGTCACCAAGGTGCATGCGGCGTGCCGGGTCGCAGTGGACCCGAGTCCCGAGATGCTGGCGCGGCTGGCCGAGAAGGAGCCGGCGGTCCAGCTGGTCGTAGGTGTGGCCGAGGCGTTGCCTTTCCCGGACGAGATGTTCGACCTGGTGGCGACGTACTCCACGCTGCATCATCTCGCCGACTGGTCGGCGTTGGCCGAGATGTACCGGGTCACCCGCCCTGGTGGATTCCTGCTGCTGGAGCATGAGGAGGCTTTCCGGGAGGGCGGGTGGCGGGCAGCGGCGTATGCCGTGCTGCAGGCAGGACTGCGGCTGGTCGGCCGTTGGTACTGGCGTCGGCCGGGAGCCCGGCGGTTCGAGCCGTACCGACAGGTGCACTGGCCCTTTTCCGAGTCGCTGGGGGAGATCGACTTCGCGCTGACCGATGGCGGCCAGCCCGACGCGGACGTGGTCGAGGCTGAGCTTCGGCGGCTGGGTCTGACTGTGAGCCGGCACCACTACTTGCTGTTACCGCTGCCGATGACCAGCCGGTGGCAGGTGTTCGGGGACGCGATGTGTCGACGCCTGCGGATGGGTCACTTCTCCCTCGAGGCGAGCCGGTAGGCGTCCAAGGTCTCGTCAAGGTACCGCTCGAGGTCGAAGTGCTGGACCACCCGGTCGCGTCCGGCCGCGCCCATGCGAACGGCCCCGTCCGGATTCGCGAGCACGTCGGCGAGCCGGTCGGCGAGCTCGCCTGGGTCACCGGGCTCGACGAGCCAGCCGGTGACCCCGTCGACCACGGTCTCCGGGATGCCGCCAGAACGGGTCGCCACGACGGGCCGTCCCGCCGCCATGGCCTCCAGCGGCACCAGACCATATGGCTCCTGCGCGACAGTGGGATACACCACGACGTCCGCATCCTGGTAGAGGCCGGGCATCGCGGAGTAGGGCACCGCGCACATTTCGACCGACCCGCCCAACCCCAGGTGGCGGACCAGGGCCAGCACCTGGGATCGGTACTCAGACAGCTCGTCTTCCCAGTCGGCGATCCGCGCCGTGTCGGTGACGACCAGGCGCGCGTCGACCCCGCGGCCGGCGAGGATCGCTAGGGCCTGCACGGTGACGTGGACGCCCTTCCACGGCAGCAGACGTGCCGGATGCAGGATGGTGGGCCGGCCTGGAGTGCCGAACGGTGGGTGCTCTGTGGCGAAGCGGGTCACGTCGATGCCGAGCGGGCGCAGCGTTGGTGCGAACCCGATGCGCCGGGCGCACTCGTCACGCACATGTCGTGAGACGGCGTAGTTGCCCGCCCAGGAGCGGTAGACGGGAACGTCGCGCAGCAGGTCAGGCCAGGTCTCGTGGAACGTGTGGTAGATCCCGAAGCCGTAGCGCCGACTGAGCCGGTCGAGTTCGAGAGCGGGCACCGCCGAGAAGTGGTGCAGGTTGTGCCCGTGCACAACGTCCGGCCGGGCCTGCCTTATGAGGTGGTCGAACTCCTCGAGCAGCGCTGCCTCATCCTGGCCGTCCGCGGCCTTGAGGCGCTCCAGCGACAGCAGCTGGCTGCGCTGCACACAGACTCCAGGAGGCACGCGAGGATCGGGTTCCCCGGTAACGACGGTGACGTGGCAGCCCCTCGCGTGAAGGCCGGCCGACAGGTCGGCGACGTGTGACTCCACGCCACCCGTGGTCGGCGGGAACGCCCAGTGCACCTGGACCACGCGCAGGCCCGCCCCGCCGGTCCCTTCTGGGGTGCGATTGCTCACCGTCACGTTCATTCGCTCATCTCCAGCAGAGCACCGAACACCACCATGGCCGCGGCGCTGAAAGCCTGGACGCGGTTGTGTGGCGGCCACTGGCGCCGAGCTAGCAGGGGCCCCGAAGACCCTTCGAGCAGATCCACCGGGTCGAGCGCCACGTAGCACTCCACGGGGCTGCCGAACCGCTCCAAGGAGCCTGTAACAGCGCGGGCCACCCCGATCGCGTCCCGGAGTCGGCCGTGCTGGGCCAGGCCGAGGGCGAACACCGCGTTGTCAAACGGCCAGATCGCGCCCCGGTGGTAGGCGAAGGGCGCATAGAACGGTGAGTCGCGCGACAACGTCCTCAGCCCGTACGGCGAGAGCAGGTCGGCGCGCTGCATTCGGCGTACGAGTGGGTCGACTCGATGCGGCAGGACGACGCCGGACCACAACGCGTGACCGGGATTCGAGGAGGCCATCCGCACCGGCCGTTTGCGGCCGTCCACCGCCATCGCCATTCCCTCGTCTGGACCAAGCCAGAAGGCCTCGTCGACCCGCTCGGCCAGCGCGGTCGCACGTCGGTCGAGGTCGTCGGTCGAGAGCACCACGCCGGATCGGCTCAGCCGCCCGGCGAGCCGCGCCGCTGCCCTGAGAGCCGCGAAGGCGTAGCCCTGAACCTCCACCCACGCAAGCGGCTGAGGAGGGACGTCGAAGCCGGTGTGCGTCGCCGAGTCGAAGCTGTCCTTCCACACCTGGTTGAGCAGGTTGTCAGGATTGCGGCGGGTGTACTCGCACAGCCCGTCCTGGTCAGGGTCGGCCTCCTCGTCGATCCACCGGAGCGCCCGAGCGACCTGGGCAAGCGCCTTGTCTGCGACCGGATGGTCGGGGAAGACGCGGACAAAGCGGTCGTAGGCGAGCACGAATAGGAACGTCTCGTCGAACCCGCCGTAGGAGCGGCCCCGATCCAGCGGCAGCCCCATCGCGAGCGCGTGGGTGGTGGGCTCGGGGTGGTACTCGTGGGGGATCCGGCCGGGCTGTTCCTCGACGAGGTCGTTGTTGCTGTCGCCCTGGAGGTCGCCCAGGGCTGTGAGGATCCGCGGGCCGAGCGCCTGCAGCGTCGCGGAAACCCGTTGGTCGGAGCGAAGCCGCTCCGCCTCGGCGAGCAGCAGCACGACCCAGAGGCTGTCTCTGCCGTATAACGTCGGGTAGAGCCCCGTGGCCAGATCGGAGGCCAGGACGCCATGGGGCGCGCTCAGTGACTCAAGGGCCTGCAGGCCGGCCCGGGTGACCTCCTCGGGAGTCACGCCTCGGCCCGGACCGCGTGGCGCAGGGGCGGGCCGAGGAATGCGGCCCAGAAGGCGATCTGCACCCCGGTGACAAGCACCCCGAGTCCCCAGATGGCCCAGCCCCATGTGGTCTCGACGAAGCGTGCGGAGTACACCAGCGAGGCGACCGGGGTGATGTTGAACAGCAAAACCAGCGGGATCCCGAAGGGCAGCAGCCGACGGAGTGGATGGGTCTCGTACTCATCGACCCATTCCTCGTAGCCCATCAGCCGCTCCTCCCGGGCAGCCCCACGGAGCAGCGGCTTGAGGACGGTGTCGATGTAGGTGCCGATGTTGCCGATGTTCGTGGCGTGGTCCAAGAAGAGCAGGCCGAGGGCGGGGTTGAGAAGCGGCAGGAGCAGGAGGAGGAGCGGATCGGCCTTCTGCGCGAGCACGAACCCCGCCACCGCGCTGGTCACCGTCGCGTTGAGTCCCAGAAGCGTCCAGGCCGACCCGCTACGCCCGGAGATCTCGTCCCTCAACTTGTTGAACTCTGCGAGGGCGACCTGGACGACGACCCCCTGGTCAGCATCCACGACCGGAGGTTGCTGTGGCGGCTCGACGGTCGCCGAATCCCTGCCCATGTCTGCTCACTGTACGGAACTCGGCCCCGACGGGGCAGCCCAGAACCGGGTGGTTCAGGACCGCCCGGGCGCAATCCCGTCGGGCCGTCCGCGCGATGCGTTCTCCCCAGCAGGGACTGCGACGGACCAGTGGTCAGTGGTCGAGATGGTCACGGCCGCAGTAGGTAATAGATACGCGGTCAACCCCGGCAATTCGCACTGCTTCAAGCACTAGGTGCTGCTACCCCCAGTAGCAGCACACCCAAGTGCCGGGGGGGCTGGAGATCGTTCGCCGTGGTGGGCGGTCGGCCGATGGGTAGGTTCGAGGAACCACCGAAGGGAGGGCACGGCGATGACGGCGATCGAGCTGACCGGGAGCCAGGAGCTGGGCACTGCCGGCGGCGGACGAACCCGAGCTGACACGGCTCCGGATGGGCATCGGCTGGGAGAAGGAACGGACCGCGGGCTTCATCGGCACCGGCGCGCCCGATGTAGACCTGGACGCCTCAGCGGCGCAGTTCGCCGGTAACCAACTGTTCGACCTCGCGTTCTTCAACAACCTGCGGACCCGCGACGGCTCGGTCGTGCACCTCGGCGACAACCTCACCGGGCGAGGCGAGGGAGACGACGAGGTCATCACCGTGGACCTGAGCAAGGTCTACTCGAAGGTCGACACGATCGTCTTCCTGGTCAGCAGCTACCACGGGCACACCCTCGAGTGGATCAACCGCGCGTACGCCAGGCTGGTGCGCGACGACGACAATGTCGAAGTCGCCGGGTCGAAGCTCACGTCCGGCGTGCCCCAGACGGGGCTTGTGATGGTCAACCACGGTCAGCCTCACTTGGAGCGGCCGGGCGTTCGGTGCGGAAATGCGGATGGGTGCTGAGTCCCGGGGAGAGTACACTGCCGGGAAGGCGCTTTCAGGTGCCGGGGGAGACCCAGGAGGCGGAGAAATGGACGACTCCCAGGACATTGGTCATCTGCTCGACGTGCCCGCAGACCAACGCTTGGACGTTGATCCCACGCCGCAGTACAACGCCGACTCCGGATTCGATATCGAAGTAGTTCCGGACGGCGAGTATGTGGAACTTTCCACGGCGAGTCATGACGAGGAGTTGGACGAGGACTACGACGACACCGGTGACGGAGCTCCCCAGGCGTTCATCGCCCCCGGCGACCCGGACTTCGACGACGAGAGCGAGGAGGACGCCTGATGGGATTCCCAACGTGGCAGGGAGCGACCCACTGCACTGGCTCCGCCACCCTCGGCGGTCAAGCCCTGATGCGCTTCATCATCGAGAGCTACGGATCCAAGGGAGCCCAGAACTGGGGAATCTACAACTGCCGCGACGTCGTGGGGGGCGCAACGACCTCCTGCCACGGCGAGGGGCGAGCCCTTGACGTCGGATTCCCGCTTGGCGACCCCGACGGCGACGAACTACTGCGCAGGCTCCTCCGGGTGCCGGGGCGCCTCGGCATCCAGGCCATCATCTACGAGCGCCGGATCTACTCGCAGCTCTCGCCGCAAGGACGTCCCTACACCGGTGAGGCGCCGCACTTCGACCACATCCACATCGAGCTCACCCGCGAAGCGGCCCAGAAGCTGACATACGAGACGGTGAGGCGGACGCTCCACCGTCAAGCCCCGCCGCGCGGGCAGCCGGACGTTGAAGAAGGAAGACAGCGGCGCCGACGTCCGCTGGTTGCAAGGAAAGCTGAGGGTCGAGGCCGACGGCGAGTTCGGACCGGTGACGGAGGCGGCAGTCGCCGAGTTCGAGAAGGCCGCAAAGGAACGATTCAAGGGGAGACTCGGCATCAAGGCCGATGGCGTTGTGGGCAGGAACAGCTGGAAGGCCATGGGAGTCAAGCCCACGTACTGACAGCGACGACCTCGGTCACCCTCTTGGGCACAGGCGAACCAAAGGCGCGTTGAGGTGACGGACTCGCAGGGCGTGCTGTTTATCGCCACCGAGCCGTTGGGGCGTCATGAGGCGCCACCGACTCGCGTGAGACCGACGCCCCAAGGAATCGTCGCGCCCGACGGCTTCAGCGGCCCCGGCTGCGGCTGACCTGCTCGCCACGAATGCGTGGCCCGCTGCGGGTCAAGATGGACGCCGGCTCCAGCGGCGTGTGTAGAGATTCTCCACGGCCCCGTGCGGGCAGGCAAGGAATAGGATCTCCGGATGGGAGCGTATTCAGGGTCAAGTGCGGGTGGTGACAGTCAGGTGCCTGCGACCGAGCCGATCATCTCAGATCTGGCTGGTGAAGAACGCCGCCGAGCCAACCTTGCCACAGCTTATGGGGAGGTTTGCCGAGCGTACGACCGGATCGATGACTTTCGAGGCAAGTTGCTCGGGTTCCTTCCCGTCGTATCCGGGGCGGGGCTATTCCTGGTTCTCAGGACCGGAGATGACGGGGCGACCGTGGCTCCTGGGTCGATTGAACTTAGGCTTTCAGGCATTGTGGGAACGCTCGTCACGATCGGCCTGCTGATCTACGAGGAACGCGGGATTCACAACTGCGTGCGTCTCAGCACCACTGGTTGGACCCTAGAACAGAAGATGCATGTGCACGGAAGATTTCGCGACCGCGCCTCGTCTGTTGGGAGGCTCGTGAACGAGCCGGTTGCATCCGGACTGATCTACAGCACCCTGAGCGCGTCGTGGGTCTTTCTCGCAGTTGCATCTTCGTGGGGTTCTGCGCGAGGTGCGGCATATGCTGGGGTGGCCTCAGGGGTGTTCCTGTTCTTGCTCACACGGGCGTTCTACTGGTGGATCACTTGGATCGAGGAGTCGCGGCGCCCGACGGATTCGGACGATCGGAAAGTCACGAATAACTGGTGGACGCGACGGTTTCAGGCTCTGCCTTGGACAGCGCAGCCAGCGGTCCGCCATGATCGATGGGTGGTGGTGCGATCGGGAAGGCAGGAGCGCCGCGAGGCAGTCGCTCGGGACACCTGGACGGTGGGCCCAGGGTGGACTGTTGCTGCTCTGGCGTTGATTGCTGTCCTCGCTTTGAGCATGCTTATCGTAGCTTGGGTGAACGCGCCTGGAAGTCGTTCCCTCTGGATCGAAGTTGCGAAGACCTCCCTGCAAGTAATTGCCATCGCCGTGATCGGCGGGCTCGTTTCCTTGTTGACCTTCTCCTACCAGCAGAGGCGCCTGGCGGTTGCGAAGGACTTGGAAGTCCGGCGAGATGAGAGATCCCGCGCCGATGAGCTGCTCCGCTCAACTCTCGAGGAGACTTTGCGGTCCTACAACCGGGTGAAGCGAATCCGTCGTCTGCTCGATGCGGACACCGGCCCCCCGGATCACCGCGATATCAGCATCGAGGTGTACGACCGGCATCTGCGCGAACTGGTCGATCACCAGTTGGCGTTCGAACAGTTCAAGAGGTCCGCGTTCCAGATCGATGACGTCATCGTGCGCCAAGAGCTCTATCCGCAGACCGAAACCCAGGTATCTGTCGGTTCCTTGGGCGAGAAGTACACGAGGATCGAGAAGTACCTGAACGAAGTCATCAAGGAGTACAAGAAGAAGCGGAGCGCCGTGTCAGAGTCGTCCGGCGGTGTCGACGTGGCTGCTCTCCCCGAACTGAGCTCATTCATCGGCCACAAGTTCGTCAAGCATGTCTCGGACGAACTTGATGAAGTCCTCGACGTTCTCCAGGCCACCCTGCTGAAGCCGCTGAACAGTTCCAACCGCCACCTGCCCCCGGATTCGAAGTAAGCAGCGGGTTGTCGTGTGGCGGGGTGCCCGCGCTGACCCTTCGCGGATCACCACGTTGCTTGAGCGCTACAGGACCACGAAGCGGTGGCCGCCGACTTACCGCTCATCGGCATGAGAGTGCGCATCGCGGCATGAGCTGACGGCCACGCTTCGTCACATCTGAATGATCGCCGTCGCAAGTTTGGCTTCGTGGATTCCGGCCGTCGAGCTGCGTCCTCGATCTGCGCGCGTGCGGGATGCGACGAGGATCCGGACGAGGGGCTGACAGTCGGCTTCGTCGCCGCGAGACATCACCCTCACCGCAGCAGAAGCGACGGACCTCCACCATCAAGAACGTCAGAACCGAGCGTGGCACGTACCTCGACTACGGCCTTGCCCTTCGATGTCGGGAGTGGCTGCCTGCTGTCTGAACACCCCTGGGAGCATCACCCGATGGATGACCCAGTTCCATCACCCGACGGAGCTGCTCCCACGGCATGGGTGCGGTCTGGCTGAAGTCGCCCGCGTAGTAGCCGTTGTGGCGACGCCGGGGCTTGGGAACGTAGCTGCCGTACTCGAGCTCGGTGTCCATGTCCGCCTCCTGGGACGTCGTGGTTGCTGGTGTGATCGACGCTAGGTGCGGGTCGCTCGCGATGCGTCGTCGGAACGGTCCGTCCGCGTGGGGACCTCGTGGTCGAGCCGTCGTCCGACTTTTGGTGGACGCACGGGGGAGAGGCCTCGTCGTATCGTGGCGAGGTGAGCCGAGCGCGGGCGTTCCTCACCGGTCATGGTCTCGACCTCCTGATCGTCGTCACGGCGGCGGTGACCGCCGGAGGGACCCTCCTGCGTGACGACCTCGAGCACCCCGACGGCCCGCAGTTCCTGATCGGGTTCGTCGGGATCACCGCGTCCGTCCTGGTCCTGCTGGCTCGCCGGCGGTTCCCCTTCGCTGCGCCGGCCGCGACGTGGCTGGTGTGCGCCGCGCTCTCCTTCATGGACGGGCAGCTGATCGTCAACGGCGCCGGCATCCTCATCGCCGGGATGGGCGCGGCCGTGCTGCTGGGTTCGGTGCGCAACGCCTCGCTCGCACGCCTCGGGCTGGTGATCGCCACGGCCAGTGCCGTGACGGTGGTGCGCAACGCGCCAGGTTCCACGACCGACGACTTCATCTCCGTCCCTGTGATGTTCGGGCTCGGATGGCTGGTGGGGTGGGCCCTGCGCGAGCGCACGGAACGGACCGAGGCCGCCGAGGAGCGCGCCCGGCTCGCCGAGGTCGAGCGGGAGGCGGCTGCCCGGGTGGCCGTGGCGGAGGAGCGCGGCCGGATCGCGCGCGAGCTGCACGACGTGGTCGCTCACGCCGTGAGCGTGATCGTGCTGCAGGTCGGCGCCGTGCGGCACCGGATGCCGGAGGGCGCCGCAGCCGACCGCGAGGCGTTGCGCGACGTCGAGGAGGCGGGCCGTACGGCGCTCACGGAGATGCGGCGGCTGCTGGCCGCGATGCGCGACGACGACGCAGCACCCGAGCTGGGGCCGAGCCCTGGGCTCGACGACCTCGACCGGCTCGTGCGCGACGTCCGGGCGGCGGGGCTCGATGTCCGGGTCGAGGTTCGGGGTCTCCCCGTCGAGCTCCCGCGCGGCCTGGACCTCTCGGCGTACCGCATCGTGCAGGAGGCGCTCACCAACATCCTCAAGCACTCCGGCGCGGACCGTGCGGAGGTGGTGGTGGAGTACGCGCCCGACGAGCTGTGCCTGCAGGTGCGCGACCACGGCACGGCCGTGGAGCGGCTGCCGATCGACGGCATCGGCGGCGGCCATGGCCTCATCGGCATCCGGGAGCGGGTCAAGCTCTTCGACGGCGTCCTCACCGTCGGCCCGGCCCCCGGGGGCGGCTTCCTGCTGCGGGCCCGGCTGCCGCTGGGAGGTGGCTCGTGACCATCCGGGTCCTCGTCGTCGACGATCAGACGATGGTGCGCGCCGGGTTCCGGCTGCTGCTCGCCGACGAGCCCGACATCGAGGTCGTGGCCGAGGCCAGCAACGGGCGCGACGCGGTCGCGCAGGCCGCGCGCTTCCGACCCGACGTCGTCCTGATGGACATCCGGATGCCCGAGATGGATGGCCTGGAGGCGACCCGCCGCATCCTGGCCGCGGACACCGACACCCGGGTGCTGATCCTCACGACCTTCGACCTCGATGACTACGTCTTCGAGGCCCTCCGGGCCGGAGCAAGCGGCTTCGTGCTCAAGGACGAGCCGCCCGAGCAGCTCCTGGGCGCCGTGCGCACGGTCGAGGCCGGCGAGGCCCTGCTCTCGCCCACCGTGACCCGCCGCGTCATCCGGCGCTTCGCGACGTTGGGGGGTCAGGCTCCGCCGGCGGCCGTCGCGGACCTCACCCCCCGCGAGCGGGAGGTCTTCCGGCTGATCAGCCGCGGGCTCTCCAACGCCGAGATCGGCCACGAGCTCTTCATCAGCGACACCACGGTCAAGACCCACGTCACCCGGCTGCTGCAGAAGCTCGACCTGCGCGACCGGGCCCAGGCGATCGTCCTCGCCTACCAGACCGGCCTCTTCGACGAGGCCTGAGCAGGCGGGTCCACCTTTCGTCGGACCCCGCCTCTACCGGACGACGTACGAGCCTCGCGACCTCGCGACGACGCGTGGACGGGCGCGCCTCCCTAGCGTCGAAGCGACCCCAAAGAGAACCGGAGGAACCCGCATGATCACCATCGACGCACTCACCAAGAAGTACGGCCGCACCACCGTGGTCGACGGCGTCAGCTTCGTCGCCCACCCCGGCCGGGTCACCGGCTTCCTGGGCCCCAACGGAGCCGGGAAGTCCACGACGATGCGCATGGTCGTGGGCCTGACGAAACCCACGTCGGGCTCCTCGACCGTCGCCGGACGCCCCTTCGCCGACCTGCCCAATCCGGGCCGGGAGATCGGCGTGATGCTGGACGCCTCGGCCCAGCACGCCGGTCGGACCGGACGCGAGATCCTCACGATCGTCCAGCAGACGCTGGGCCTTCGCAGCAACCGGGTCGACGAGATGCTCGACCTCGTCAGCCTCACCGAGGCCGAGGCCGACCGCCGCGTCGGCAACTACTCGCTCGGCATGCGGCAGCGCCTGGGGATCGCATCCGCCCTCATCGGCAACCCGGGTGTCCTCATGCTCGATGAACCCGCCAACGGGCTCGACCCCGCCGGCATCCGCTGGATGCGTGACCTGCTCCGCGGCTTCGCCGACCAGGGCGGGACGGTGCTCCTCTCCTCGCACCTGCTGCGCGAGGTCGAGATCATCGCCGACGACCTCGTGATGATCGGCCATGGGCGGATCGTCTGCGAGGGCGCCACGGCAGACCTCCTGCGATCCATGGGCACCATCGTCCGGGCCGACGACCTCACCGCGCTGCGCAGGGCGCTGCACGCGGCCGGCATCGAGACCACCGAGTCCGACCAGGGCGGCGTGGCCACCCCGGCCGAACCTGCCCGCGTGGGCCAGGCAGCCTTCGCGGCCGGCATCGCGCTCACCGAGCTCCGTACCGCCGACGGCGGCCTCGAGGACATGTTCCTCGAGCTCACCACCGACACCCAACGAGAAAGGAAAGTGGCATGACCACCACGACCTCACCCACCGTCCTCGCAGCCGCCCGCGAGCCGCACGCGGACGTGCGGGGGATCGCCCTGGGACGCGTCATCCGCGTCGAGCTGCGCAAGATGTTCAACACCCGCTCCGGGTTCTGGCTGATGGCCAGCATCGTCATCGTGGGCGTCCTCGCCACGGTCGGGACGGTCCTCTTCGCGCCCGAGGAGGAGCTGACCCACAACACCTTCGCCGCGGCGATCGGCTTCCCGATGACGATCGTGCTGCCCATCATCGCGATCCTGTCGATCACCGGCGAGTGGAGCCAGCGCACAGGTCTGACCACGTTCACGCTGATCCCGCACCGCGGCAAGGTCCTGCTGGCCAAGACCGTCTCGTCGGTGATCGTGGGAATCGCTGCGATGCTGGTCGCGCTCGTCGTAGGCGTGGTCGGCAACGTGGTCGGCACCGCCGTCACGGGGACCGACCTGGTGTGGGACCTCTCGGTCGCGCAGTTCGGCACCATCGTCGTCGGCAGCCTGCTGTGCCTGCTCACCGGGACGATGCTGGGCATGGTCATCCGGAACTCGCCGGGCGCCCTGGTCACCTACTTCGTGATGACCCTGGTCCTCCCGACGGTCTTCGGGATCCTGGCCACCAGCCAGCCGGACTTCGTGGACGTCCGGCCATGGGTCGACGCCGAGCTCGCCCGGTCGTTCCTCTTCGAGGGCCCGCCGACCGGTGAGCAATGGGCCCAGGTTGCGGTCACCGCGACGCTGTGGCTGGTCCTGCCGGCCCTCCTCGGGCTGCGGACCGCCCTGCGCTCGGAGGTGAAGTAGATCTCTCCAGCACACAGTGACCCGTCGTGAAACCCACGACGGGTCACTGTGCTGCGTGGCTGGGCAGCAACGGTTTCAAGGCGCCGGCACCATCAGTGGTGGCCGGTACCTGTCCCATTCGTGTGCCCGCCCAGCGGGCCCGTCTCGCACACCATCCCCGGGTGGAAAGGCGAGAAATCATGGACTGGCAAGGTCGAACCTCAATCCGTCGAGGCGAGGGTCCGCCCTCCGTGGTGGTGAGTCCAGTGAGCTCGACTTCGTCCTCCGCTTGCGACCGCCAGCGCGGCAAGCGCCTCAACGACGCGAAATGCGCCCGTGTGGGCGACGTACGCACGACGGACGGTCTGAGCGCGCGGACTCCGAACTCGTGATCGACGCAGCCCAGCTCATCCGGGCGCCCTTCGCTGAATGGCGACGCGTCTGGCCGCGGCATGTCCGGGCCGGAGAGAGCCGGACAAGTGGTTAACCCCACCCGAGCAACGCCTGGGCCGTGACCTCGTAGAGCTCGTCATCGAGCCTGCGCACACCGGGCACCTTCGCCAGCGCACGGAGGGACTTCTCGTTGTCGGGGTCGACTCCGGCGTAGACCCGGTCGAGCGCCAGGCGATCGAACAGGTCACGGGCGGCAGCAAGCCCGGCCTCGAGCGCCAAGCCCTTGCCCCAATGGTCGGGGTGAACAACGACTCCTATCTCGATCGCGTCCGGGTCAACGCCGCTTCCCTCGCCGATCGGAGCCACCTCGACGAAGGCGACCGGGTCACCTTCGAGCAACACGAGCCAGGATCCCAACCCGTGCTCCCGCCAGCTCTCGCGCCGGCGCGAGAGCTGTTCCGCCATTCGCTCGCGCGGCAGTGGTTCGCCAGTGCTCGTCGTCGCCACGACGTCGGGAGCGTTGCGAATCGCGAGCAGCACGTCGAGGTCGTCCTCATCGACGGGGCGGAGCAGAAGTCGATCAGTGCGGAGCCGGAGCGTCACGCCACGATCCTAGGAGGCCCACGGGGCTGAGCAGCGCTCGCGTGCATCCAACAGGCGCCTGATCGGCGGCCGCAAGCAGCCAGGACTCGACGCTCCTCGGCCATGAGCGGACGCACTGGACATCCGACAGGGCGGCGCGGGACGCCACCGGTCCCGTCGCGTGTTAGCGCGCGCGCGGCGGGACCGCACTCATTGGATTCGCCTACACCGTCTACACGGGGGCCCGCCACCTTGAGTGGTTCGCCCAGGCGATCTGTGGAGAGCAGTGATCTGCACGCCACTGTGCACAGGGACGTGCCACGTTGCCGCAGCTACTTTGCCGTCATTGTTGAAGCGCTGACGCGTGGCTCGCGGGCACCTTCACTCAGACCAGGACCAGTTCAGGGCGGCGGCAGGCATATACAGAGCGCCGGCCCGACGACATCGACGCTTAGCACCACGTGAGGGCGTGTCGACACAAACGGGGAGGGCGCTCTGCGGCCGTTGAACCGCATTGGAACCGCTGGCTGCACTGAGCTGACGTCCTGCAGCAGCCAGCGCGACGACGACGCCCTTGCGGCCGCTGACACCCCACTCGTACTTCCCGCACGCACCCCTCTGCCGCCTGACCGCGAGGTCGTCCAGCGGCCTCCAACGCCCGCGAAATCAAATCGGTCACACCTCTTGCACTCGCAGTCCACAGCGATCCGTCGTATGAAATCGGTGGGTTCGATTCGATGCTCTCTAGACGTGCCGACGATCTTTCGTCCGCACGAATGTCCGCTCGTGGCAAGAACGTCGGGCTTGTCTTTCCATGATGAGTCCGCAAGCCGACCAGCCGTTCGAAGATCTACGCTGCCCGCGCTGCGGCGACACGTGGCAACCCAGTCAAAGGGGTCGCCCTCGCAAGTGGTGCTCTCAATCCTGCCGGCACGCCGCCTATGAGGAACGACGGGCTGCCGCGAGCGGCGCCATCGCTGTCGAGTTCGTCGAACGCGTCACTGCCATCGAGCACGACCTCGACGAGTGCGTGACACGAGTCCTCGACTCCCCCGCCGCCAGTCGTCGCGTTCTTCGGAAGCTTGGGGAGCCGAGTGTCCTCAAGCAACTCGTGCGTGAGCCCCGCTGGGCGCCCGTACGGGAGCAGGCTCTGAACCTGACACGGCGCATCCTCGACCAGGAGCGGCCATCCTGGATGAGGCGGTGAGTCTCAGTCCGTCCATGCCGTCCCGGCAAAGTCCAGGGTGAGGCGTGGGGTGAGCAGCCGGTGAGGCATCCGGCCCCGGCGCTAGCTGCCCCTAACCGCCCAATATGGGCTACCAGTCTTGGGCGCGGGCCCTCGTCCTTCATGCGCAGCGCGACTTACCGGCGCCACGCGTCTTGAGACCTCCCAGACAGACGCGACGTCGCCGGACAGCCCGATGCCGTCGTTGTGGCAACCTCACGACGGGGCGCGTAGCCTCACAACATAACGGTCTCGGGTTCCTCCGAGACAAGGGGAGGACATATGCCTGGGATCCAAGGCGTCGGTCATGTCTCGTCACCGTCACCGACGTCGAGCGCGCGGCCGCCTTCTACAGCGACTGTTCGACGCCGAGTGATCATGTCCGGCGAGGATGCGCACGGCGCCGCTGACCATCTGTGCGTTGCTGTCCATCATGTCCGGCTTTCGCAAGCACGCGAGGAAACACCGGCGAGCCGAGCCGAGCAATTCAGGTCGGACGGCTCGACGGTGATCGTTCGTTGTGAGCGTCGGACGCCCTCATCGGCCGATGAGCATGCATCCAGGCGCGGCTTGTTCGCCCCCAGCCCACGAACACCGCCTGCGTGGTTCCGCCGCCAGTCGGACGCGCTCATCTGGCCGATGAGCGTGCGGCATACGACGAAACGCCCTAGGACGCCCTAGACCGGCCCCACGGGCGGATGCGCGCGCTCGTCTCGGCTCATTGACCCAGCCGGATACGGACCACTACGTTCGTTCGAGATGTGAGCGCCAACGTTCACAGTATGAACACTCCATTGACGCTAGCGGTAGCCGATGTTCTCGGGGGGTCGTTTCGGTCTCGTGCGGGCGTCTCGTTCAAGTAGAGGACGGGCAGCATGACCTTTCGAAGAAGTAAGTCCCTCCCACTTCTCCTTGTCGCGCTGTGTGGCGTCTTCGGCCTGTTCCTCGCTTGGATGCCTGCTTTCGCAGGGTCGCAGGACGGCACTAAGACTCCTCCGCGGGCGGAGTCGTTGAAGTTGCAGGACGAGTTCGACTACATCGGAACCCCAATTCAGAAACTCGTACAGAACGGGCGCACGTCGTATTACTTCGACGTCAACCCTGAGGGCGCTCACCCGGTCGTTTACCTCGGTGGCGGCAACACCAGCCTCGAGGCGTTCCAGCTCACGGAGTTCACGCGCACCATGCGCGACGAGTTGGGCGTGCGCGAGATCTCCGTCGAGCGCAACGGTCTCGGCGCATCTCAGCTCGACACGTCCCTTGGCTACACCGATTACAACAACGAAGTGTTCGGGGTCCTGGACCATCTGGGCGTCGACAGGTTCTCCATCGTCGCGATATCAGGTGGTGGCCCCTACGCCGCCCACTTGGCTGCCGCAGCTGGCGACAGGGTGATCTCCATGCACTTGGCGGTCACCACGGCGGCCGCGCTGCCGAACCGCACACCACCCAATTGCACTCCGGCAGGATTCGAGGCGCTCGACGCCTCGAACTTGTACTGGAAGACGCACCCGATGGAGTGGTGGGGAGTGTCGGCGGACGCCGAAGTCCAGAAGGTCCCCGGCTGGCAGGAGACCGCCTACCTCGATGGCGTCCGTGCGTTCTTCATGGGAGGCCAGCTTGACGACGTCACCGCGCTGAGCATGGCCAGGCGCCTCCAGTGCGGTCCTGACGGCGTGGTGGATCCCAGCCAGATCACGGCTCCCACGTACCTGTACTGGGGTGGTAATGACACCACGGTTCCGGTAACCCAGATGGAGAAGTGGGAAGAGGCGTTGCCGAACGACGTCAGGTCAACCGTCTACCCGGGTGAAGGGCACACGGTGCAATACCGGCACTGGGACCAGATCCTGACCGACATCGCCGGATACACCAACTACACGGTGCTTTGCGTGAACGGTGATACCAAGCTTGTCTCCAACGCGCGAGCTCCTAGCGTGGTCGCACGCGGCGCCACCCTCGGGCTCTGCGCCTGGGTCAACTAGCCCGCGCCGCCCGCGTGGTCTCCGACTGAATGAAGGAGCCGCCCACCCCGCCGATCCAGGGGGTGGGCGGTTCTCTCCGTGGTAGGCCGTCCGACACGGGGGAGATGACACCGCCCAGGCGGGGGACTGTTCGCCTCCGGAGGTACACGGCTGTCTGATCGTCGGTCGGGTCGCCACTTGACCTCTGGCAGGTTCGCTGGGCCGAGGTGACCGAGCGTCCAGTCGGCGATTCAACCGCCCGCTCATGCCGTGTTGAGTGCAGCCGATGAGCGGTTGCCGATCAGCCGCCCCACAGGATCCACGAGCCGTGCGGGAGGACCGGGTAGAAGCAAACATCGATCCGCTCCGGTCGTTCGATGACGCCGCAGCGCGATGACAAGTCTCCCAGCGGTCGGTTGTCAAGGGCGAAGCCGGCGACCTCGAGGGTCTCGATGACGACGGGAGCCTCCTGGGCGCGCACCTCGGAGCATTCGACGCGAGCAGCGATGGAATCGTCGTAGGGCCGAGCGAAGAGGTCGACGTTGGGGTAGGTCCGTTCCCTGCCGCGCAGCAGTGCCCGGGCCGGGGCCGGAAGTCGGCCCAACATCTGTGTTGCGTCATGCAGGCTGTTCCGCCACCAGTAGCAGGCCGCGTACCTCTTGGGCAGGTACGGCGTCCACTCGGCGGCCGCCCAGGTGTCCGCCGGCTGCGATGAGGGCGGCTCCAGGAGGGCACGGGGCTGGATGGCTCCGGAGCGAACGCGGTCGAGGCCCTGGGCCGTGAGACGCCGCTCGAGTGGCTGGCCCCGCGTCCGGAGAGAACATCACTCGCCCGTCGCCGTACACGAGAGTCCAGCCATAATGGATCAACCCCCACCTGGCGACGATCCCCGCTGCTTGGTCCCCGCCGGCCGGAGCGGCAGGACTGGAAAGGGCGGGAGCGCCGTCCGAGGCACCGCCCTGTGATGGCGGCCCCGGGCGCCCGAAGAACACGAGGAGCGAGGCTCCGACGAGAGCCAGCAGGGCGGTGGTCGCGTAGATGCGGCGCCGGCGCCGCGTAAGCCGCTTCGCCTCCTTGATGACGGCGTCTTCGATGTCGCGCCCAACGGGATCGCTCAGATCGGGTGGGAGCGGAACGGTCATGTTCATGCCGCGCTCCTCGTCTGTGATAGTGCTAGTGTTACTAGCACTATGCTTCCTGTCAAGATCGACAAGGCAGATCCCACCGATCTCTACGAGCAGGTCGCCGCCGAGATCAGACGGGCGATCGCCGAGGGCGAGGCCAAGCCGGGCGAGCGGCTGCCCCCGGCCAAGGACCTTGCCGCCGTGCTCGGGGTGAACACGAACACCGTGCTGCGCGCCCTGCGGCTGCTCCGCGACGAGGGCTTGCTGGAGTTCCGGCGCGGCCGCGGGATCTCGGTCGCGGGTACGCCGGCACACGGCGCGGTCGTTCAGAAGGCACGCGAGCTCGTCGTGCTCGCCCGTCGCCACGGCTACCGCGTGGACGAACTGGTCGAGATCATCAAGGACATCTCCTGACTCGCCCCGCCCGCGCCGACGAACTCATCGAGATCATCCAGAACGTCGACTCACGAAAGCGGTCCCGGGTTCGAGGAGACATCGAGCGGTGCCGGGTCGGCCAGAGCGCGACGGGGACGCGCGGTCATGCGATCCGCTCGCTCATGCCTGCGAATTGCGTGCGGCCCACGTCCCTCCCTCTTGTCTCTGTTAAACCTTTCGCCCCTCTGGAGTCGTCTTTCTGGTGGAAGGATCGGTGTGATCTCGATCAGCACCCGGAGAGGGGCTGGCAGTGCGGCAACGGCGTGACACCACAGCGTTCTCCGAGTTCGTCGAGGCGCGGTCGCACGTGCTGTTCCGTACTGCGTACCTCATGGTCGGGGATCACCAGTTGGCACAAGACCTGCTGCAGGAGGCCTTGATCAAGACGCTGATCGCCTGGCCCAAGCTGCGCGACCCGGGGAAGGTCGACGCCTACGTGCGCAGGACGGTCGTGACGACCGCGATCACGTGGCGTCGGCGCCGCTCCTTCCATGAGCGGCCCGTCGAGTTCCTGCCCGAGGCGTCAAGCCCGGACCAGGTCGACGTCCTCGCGACCCATGAGGTGCTGATAGGGCACCTGCGTGGGCTGCCACCCCGGCAGCGCGCCGCGATCGTGCTCCGCTACTACGAGGACCTCACCGAGGTCCAGACCGCCGAGATCATGGGCTGCTCGGTCGGCGCTGTGAAGAGCCACGTCTCGACCGGCCTCGGCCGGCTCCGCGAACGCATGGGGCCCGCCTTCGACCTGGTCCCGACAGGTGAGGATGGGGTGACCTCATGAGCGAGTCATTGCGAGACCTCCTGCAGCGGGGTGCGGACGCGGTCGAGCGACCCCGCCTCGACGTCAGCGACCTGGTCGCACGCACGGAGCGCAGGCTGGTCCGTCGACGGCTTGCCACCGTCGCGGCCAGCGCCGCTGCTGTCGTCTTGATCGCGGCCGGGGGAATCGCACTCCAGCCCGACGACGAGCGCCCGGCACCTGCCCCACCGGCGCCCGACGAAACTCGTGAGCCGCTCGAGCTCTACTACGACGCGGGCGAGTTCGTGCGCGACGACGGCGAGCGCAATGTGGTGGTGCAACCAGGGGTGTACGCCGTGCCGTTCTCCGGGTGGGGTGACCTTCCGCCTGAGGTCGCGGACCTGCGGGCCGTTGTCACCTTCCCCGCGGGGTTCATGAGCCGCCACCGCAGCACGTTTGCTGACAACGGATCCGGGGCGAACCTGCGTGAGTTTGCGTTCTGGACGATCGAGAAGGTCCCCAACGACTTCTGCCGCGGGGGCGGGTTCCCGGGCGCCTTCTCGAATCCCGGCCCTACGGTGGCAGACCTGGCGACCGCGCTGGCCGCCCAGCCGCGACTGGGCGGCACGGATCCCGTTCCCGTGTCGATCGGGGGGTACGAGGGGTTGTACGTCGAGTTGACCAAGCCCGCAGCGAGGTGCGAGGGAAGCGTCCTGTGGTTCGCCTCTCGGATCACTCACAGGGCTTATGACGAGCAGTTCGCTGACCCGGGCGACGTTGCTCGGGTCTGGATCCTCGACGTGGACGGCGACAGGGTCGTGATTGACACCATCCATCCTGCCGACGCCAGCGACGAAGAGGTCGCGGAACTCACGCGGATGGTTGAGTCGGCCACGTTCATGTACCTCGAATAGCTGTGGGGTCGTCTGATGCCGGGACCCGCAGGCCTTGAAGCAGCTCGACCACCTCTCTCGGGATCGTCGGCCAAAGGGGCTCCCCCTCCAGGCCCAGGACAAACCGAGAGGGAATCAGGCTCATGAACGGATACGAACCTCGTACGTCGTGGCGCCATGTCGCCGCCGTGCTCCTGTTCGCGGCGACAGGCTGCACGTCGGCCGGAACCGGCGCCATCGAAGGTGGCGTGCGCAGCGGACTCACCTCCTCGCCCGCCCCGGACCCTGAAACCCCGATCGAGTCGCCGACGCCACAGGACCGGTGCATCCCGTGGATGGCGAGCCGTTCGCGGACATCGAACCCTTTGAGTTCGCACGTGGACCGTCCGAAGCGGCACTCCGCTCGGTGGCGCATCGACAACCCAGGCGCCCGCACCTGCAACGTTGAGGGCGGCAACGCTCGCCCGTGATCTAATGCCGCGTTCAGTAGGTCGAGGACTTCCAGTAGGTCGAAGAATTCGCTGCCCCTAGTGTGGGCCCGGCCTGTACGACCTTGAGGACTGCTACGAGGTGCGTTGACGATGCCGATGGCAACGACGTCGAGGACTACTGCGACACGTGCGGCAACGTCATCACCCGGGGGTCTGTGAGGACAGCGGTGACGTCTTCCGACGCCCCCGATCGGGTGCTCTGCGGACCGTGTACGGAAGCCCTCCATCGCGAACTCTGGGATGGTCCGTGAAGGCCTCTCCCAAGGCCGAGCGTCCGCAGCGATCCGCCCACCTGCAGAACGCGTCTCACCACCGCGATGGGACGTGCCGACATCTCGCCCTTTATGGGCGCCACTCGCAAGCGACCCCGTCATGGTCACCGTCGAGGCCGCGTCAACCGGGCCAGGGCGCGGCCGACTTCGGCTCGCGGCCCCGGGGCGTCGTGCCGGGCGAGCGCGTCGACCAGCGCCCGCTCCACCAGGACGGCCCACCGGTCCGGGTCGGATCCGGCCAGCCGGTCGGGGAGGTCGCGCAGGGCGGGGTCGACCTCGGCCGCCTCGACGAGGACACCAGCGAGGCCCGCCGCCGGTACCTCGAGCAGCGCTCGAGCTCCCGCAACGGTGAGGTCCAGGTAGACGCCGCGCTGACGGCCTCGGTGCCGGATCTCGGCCGGACCCACGTGCAGCCCCGCGACGTTGGCCCAGTACTCGCCACGCGTGCCCTCGTTCCCGCGCCAGCCCACGTCGAGTGGCTCGTCGGCCGGCAGCACGAACGTCAGCCTGGTCGACGGCATCCCGATGTGCGTGCCGGGATCACCACTGACGTCTATGGCCCAGGAGGAGCTGACGCGCCACTGAGACTGACTCCTCGGTGGCCACTGATATGCGGGCGTAGAGGACTGCCTGGTTTGTCATTCTTGGACGTTACGCTCGATCTGCCGCGCGGGATCCTCCGATGGTCAGCGCAAGCGAACCGCACCGGGACGAATCCTGCCGGGCGGTTCGTCAACCAACGAGGGGGGCGACCCCTCGGCATCACCAGCCGGAGCCGTTCCCGGCGGCCAACGCGAGGCGTGCGTCGTCGGGCTAGCAGCAGCGGGCGTGGGGGTCGTGTTCTCGCGTGGTCGGCCCGGTGTCGTTCGAACTCACGCCGGACATGGCGTCGACGCCATCTGCTCGACAGCGATCGAGGTACTCGTCCCACTTCGCCTCGCCGGTGGCCTGCGCGGACGTACCAGCGCACGGCCCGTCCGGCACGGACCAAGGGGCCGGTCATCGCTGGCTCCCGGTGCTGGCCAGGCGGTCCTGGCTGGCCTCCCACTCCCGCACGGCCTCCTTCTCCTCCTTGGTGGCGAAGAAGTCCGACGGGGCGACCAGGTCGGACGGCTCCTTGGGCACCTCGGTGGTCGGGCAGCCCGCCGGCACGCAGCGCCTTGACCCAGATGACCAGCGCGTTCACGACGACCACGATCACCAGCAGCGCGAACAGCGCCTGCAGCGTCCCGTTGACGGTCGAGTTCGTGACGATCTGTCTCCATCTGGTCCCGGTCGGTCGCCGGTGCCAGCACCTCGCCGTTGTCGATGGCGTCCTGGAAGGTCGAGCGCTGCGTGAAGTAGCCGATCTTCGGGTTGTCGGAGAACACCTTCTGGTAGCTCGCGGTCATCGTGATGATCAGGTCCCAGACCAGCCCGACGCCGGGCACCCAGGCCCACTTCGCCTTGCCGTGCTTGATCAGCAGGGTGACGCAGAGCGTGAGGGCGATCGCGGCGAGCAGCTGGTTGGAGATGCCGAAGAGCGGGAACAGCTGGTTGATGCCGCCGAGCGGGTCGGTCACGCCGACGTAGAGCATGTAGCCCCACAGGCCCACGACGATCGCGCTGGCCGACCAGGAGGCGGGCTTCCAGGCGAGGTCGGCGTACCGGGGCCAGACGTTGCCGATGGTGTCCTGCAGCATGAACCGGCCGACCCGGGTGCCGGCGTCGACGGCGGTGAGGATGAACAGCGCCTCGAACATGATCGCGAAGTGGTACCAGAACGCCGCCAGGCCGCCGCCGAAGGCGGCGGTGAAGATCGACGACATGCCGAACGCCAGGGTCGGGGCGCCGCCGGTGCGGGAGATCAGCGTCTCCTCCTCCACCGACTGCGCGGCCGCGGTGAGGTCGGCGGGGCTGATCGAGAAGCCGAGGGTGCCGACGAACTCGGCCGCCGCTCCCGGCTCGCCGCCGGTGGCCCCGGCCGGGGAGTTCATCGCGAAGTAGAGGCCCTGGTCGATGACCGATGCCGCGATCAGCGCGCTGATCGCCACGAAGGACTCCATCAGCATGGCGCCGTAGCCGATCATCCGGACCTGGCTCTCCTTGGCCACCATCTTGGGCGTGGTGCCCGAGGCGATCAGCGAGTGGAAGCCCGAGAGGGCACCGCAGGCGATCGTGATGAACACGAACGGGAACAGCTTGCCCGCGAACACCGGACCGGTGCCCTCGATCGCGAAGTCGGTGACGGCCTGGTTCTCCAGCGTCGGCGCCGCGAACAGCAGGCCGACCGCGAGCAGCACGATCACGCCGACCTTCATGAACGTCGACAGGTAGTCGCGCGGGGTGAGCAGCATCCACACCGGCAGGATCGAGGCGATGAAGCCGTAGAGCACGAGGCCGAGGGTGAGCTGCTCCGGGGAGAGCGTGAGCGCGTCGGCCAGGCCCATCTGCTCGACGTATCCGCCGCCGATGATCGCGAGCAGCAGCAGACCGACGCCGATCACGGTGACCTCCGCGACCCGACCGGGCCGGATGCTGCGCAGGTAGAACCCCATGAAGAGAGCGATCGGGATCGTCAGGGAGATCGAGAAGACGCCCCACGGGGACTCGGCGAGCGCGTTGACCACGACCAGGGCGAGGACGGCGAGGATGATGATCATGATCGCGAAGACCGCGATCAGCGCGGCGACGCCGCCGACCACGCCGATCTCCTCGCGCACCATCTGGCCCAGGCTCTTGCCGTTGCGGCGCATCGAGAAGAAGAGCACGACCATGTCCTGCACGGCGCCGGCGAAGATGACGCCGACGATGATCCAGATCGTGCCCGGGCAGGTAGCCCATCTGCGCCGCCAGCACCGGGCCGACCAGCGGTCCGGCGCCCGCGATCGCCGCGAAGTGGTGGCCGAAGAGCACCCGTCGGTCGGTGACGTCGAAGTCCCGACCGTTCTGCAGCCGCTCGGCCGGAGTCGCCCGGGTGTCGTCGACCCCCAGCACCCGGTAGGCGATGAACCTGGCGTAGAACCGGTAGGCGATGGCGTACGACGCCAGGGCGGCGAACAGGATCCACAGCGCGGAGACCTCCTCACCCCGGGACAGCGCCAGCACCGCCCAGCAGACCGCCCCGACCACGGCGACCGCCCCCCAGATCGCCATGGACTTGGGCGTGGCCCGGGTCGGCGCCCCGGGGCGTGGCGCCGCGTTCGACAGTGTTGGTTGACATGCTGACTCCTTGAGTGTCAGACCGGCCAAGGGCTGCCCTGCTGGATCAGGGCGCTAGGGCACCGGCATCTTCGTCGTCCGAAACCACGCCCCGGGCGTCAGTCGGCTACCCGGGTACAGGATCAAAGGCAGACCTGCGCCTTTCGGGCGCACATCCGGATCGGGGTGCCCTGGGGTCCATATCGCAGGCAGGCCCAACAGCGGCGTCGTCACATCCACCCAGTACCCGGTACAACGTGACGCAAACCATACGTCAGGACTCGCCAGAGCCGGCCCGCGTCGGGGGCGTCAGCCGCCCGGTCACCAGCTAGCGCACGGGAGGCTCACTCAGGTGCTCCACAAAGTTCTGGAGGTCGCTGGTGCGGATCCGGCGGCAGCCGTCGACCTTGACGGCTTTCAGCGCCCCTGAGGAGATGAGCTCGTACAGCTTGGCACGGCTGACGCCGAGCTGGGCCGCGGCCTCTGGGACTTTGATGAGCAGGGCTTCCATGTGCTTGTCCTCTCGTTGATTCGAGGACCTGATGGCCCTCTGCTGAGACAAGCACTCAGCAGTCGACGGCATCGGACAGTTCGGGCCGACGACTTTGGTCGATGCGGCAGGTGGCGCTTGCACGGGTGACTCACCACCGGGCTCACCAGATGCCTCACCGATCTCGCAATTTGAGACTCCGACGCCGATCACGGGGTGCGGAGGCTTCGAAGACGGTCGCTGCGCGCCCACCTCAACGTCCGACGCACGGGCCTAGCGGGCTCGACCTCTGGGGCGATAACCCAGCCTTCCAGTGACGGTTTGGTCGCTCGCTGCCCTACGGTTCCGTGAGCTTGCGGATCGCGCCCGCAGCGGTCGCGCCGACGATCGTTTCCAAGGTTGCGAGCACCTCGTCCGCCGACTTCGGCGAGTACCGGATGGTCTTCTCATGTGCCTGCCGCATCTTGTCGGGAAAGTTCGTCCGCGAGCCTGGTCAGAAGCTGACCCGCAGTGAGCAGCTTGACCCCGTGCGTGGCCATCCACTCGCGCGGGAAGTGCTTGGTGTTGTCAGTCAGCAGAACGTCCGCGTCGGCCGAGATCGTGGCCGCGAGGACGTGGCGGTCCTTGGCATCCATCTCGACGGACTCGACAGCGGCCAGGTCCTCGGTGTCGACGTTGAGGAGCGCGTACTCGATGAAGTCGTTCATGAGCTGCTCAAGTCGTGCCGTATCGGCGTGACTCAGGCCGAGGCGGTCGCGCAGGTTGCGTGACATCTCGTCGAGGATCTCTTGGCTCCAGTGAATCTCGATGGCCCCCTCATCGGCCGCGTAGAGGAAGTAGTCGCGCAGTGTTCGGGAGAACAAGATGTTGGCGTCTGCCACGACGACGGGGACCGTCAATCGACGAAGCCGATCTCATTGGAGAAGGCCGCTAGCGCCTCGGCTGCATTCTCACGGCGCACGCGGCGGGCCCGCTGGAACTCCAAGATCGCCTGAGCTGGAATGCGGTGGTGCGTGCCGACCTTCACGTAGCCGATCTCGCCAGCCGCGACCAGCTTCATCAGTGTCGGTCGCGACAAGCCCAACATGGTGGCCGTCTCGGTGGTGGTGAACAGCTCCTTCGCAGGGACCACGATCGCCCCCGTCGTACGCTCAGCGTCCAGGAGCGCCAGCACCTTCTCCGCGCTGCTGCGGGGAAGGCTTAGCGTCACGCTTACGTTGCCGCGTGTGCCCTCCAGTGCGGCACGGAGCGCCTGGACGTCATCGGCGAGCGCCTCAGACATGTGTACCTCCAACCGAAACAACTGAACTCAACTGGTGTAAGTGTAACGCATGGGTCGAAGCCCGTGACCGCTCAGGAAGAGCGGCAGGATTGAGGGATGTTCGACTCCGACGGTGAGCTTGAGCGTCTCCGGCTCGAGAACGCTCGCCTGCGCAGGCTGCTTAAGTTGACCGAGGCCGAGGCAGCACCGGCACGCGGCACACAGACTGCGTGGTTTGACGAGGCACCGGGACCGGTCGATGCACGGTCGTCGTCGCAGGCGAAGGTCGGCTTCTACGCCGCGCTGTTCGCGGCACGACGCGACGTCTATGCCACCCGGTGGGAGAACGCCCGTTACGGCAAGGCTGGCTGGGTGCCGGCCGTCGAAGGCGGCTGGCGGAAGGGAAGCCAGGCCGACCGAACACCGCTATCTCCCGTTGACGCATGACGTGCTGGCCGCTCACCTGACCGGCGACATCCACATCGGCCTGTATCCGATGCTGCCGGGTGACCAGACCTGCTGGCTGGCGGCCGACTTCGACGGGCCTGCGGCGTTACTGGATGCTCTCGCCTACCTCAAGGCTGCCCGTGCCGTCGGTGCGCCCGCTTCGCTGGAGGTCTCCAGATCAGGCGTCGGGGCCCATGTGTGGATCTTCTTCACCGACCCGGTGCCGGCGGCGACGGCACGCCAGCTCGGTACGGCGCTGGTTCGCGAGGCGATCGCGATCCGGGGGCGAATGGATCTACGGTCCTATGACCGTCTGTTCCCGTCTCAGGATGTGCTCCCCGACCGCGGCCTGGGCAACCTGATCGCGGCACCGCTCCACGGCCGGTCCCGCAAGCTCGGGACGACCGTGTTCGTCGACCTGGCCACGCTCGAGCCCTACGACGACCAGTGGGACTACCTGTCGACCCTTGAACGGCTCACACCGAGGCAGGTCGCCAGACTGGCGTCCGCGTTGCGGGAGCCCGCGGTCGGGTCGCGAGTGGACCGCGCCCGTCCTGCCAAGTCCACCCGGACGCAGCCGAGCCCGGCACCGACCGTCCACCTCGCCCTCGACGGCGCGGTAAGGGTTCCGGGGTCGGAGTTGAGCCCTTCTCTCTACGCGACGCTCAAACACGCCGCGTCGACCTACAACCCGGAGTTCTACGACCGTCAGCGCCGACGCCAGTCGACCTGGAACGTTCCCCGGATCATCACCTCGTACGACGAGACCGTCGACGACCATCTTGTCCTCCCGCGCGGCCTCCTCGACACGGCGACAAGACTCATCGAGGACGCGGGCAGCAAGATAGCCATCGACGATCGCCGGGTGCGGGGCGCAGCCCAAGAACTCTCCATCGACGTTGACCTCAACCACGCCCAGCGGGCCGCAGTTGACTATCTGCTCCCTCACGACCTGGGTTTGCTGGTGGCCCCGCCCGGCTCCGGCAAGACCGTCATGGCTTGCGCCGTGATCGCCGCCCGCGGCGTCTCGACCCTCGTCCTGGTGGACCGAAAGACACTCGCCGACCAGTGGCGCCGGCAGATCCACGAACTGCTCGGCATCAAGGCTGGCCAACTCGGTGGCGGTCGCACCAAGCTCACGGGAGTGGTCGACATCGCCACGCTCCAGACCCTCGCCCGCCGCCAGGACCTCGAGACGTCGATGGGTGGATACGGACTCGTCGTGGTCGACGAGTGCCACCATGTGCCCGCCGCCGCCTTCGAGACCGCCGTTCGAGCGATTCCTGCTCACTACTGGCTTGGCCTCACCGCGACGCCGTACCGCCGCGACCGACTCGACGACCTCATCGGCTTCCAACTCGGCCCGGTCCGGCACACGCTCGAACACGCCGACCCTGACACGCTCGAAGGTGCCAGCAACGACAGGCCACGCCCGGTGCTCGTCGTCCACCCCACTCGGTTCCGTCTGGAACATCCTGTTGACCTCTCAGTCCCGGGGGCGATCGCGAGCGTCCATAAGGCGCTCGCCGCCGATGAGGCACGCAACGAGCAGATCCTTACCGACGTTCTCGAAGCACACGCCCGCGGACGCCACTGTCTGGTGCTGGCCCAACGGACCGCCCACGTCGACTACCTCGCCACGAGCCTTACCGAGCGCGGTCTGGAACCCGTGATCCTCAAAGGCGGGATGGGTGCGCGCCAACGTGCCGCGGCAAGCGAGCGCCTCGTCCCCGCCGAGGAAGGTCCGCCGCTTCTCGCCGTCGCGACCGGCCACTTCGTCGGCGAAGGCTTTGACTCCCCCGCACTGGACACCCTGTTCCTTGTCGGACCGGTCTCCTTCAAAGGCCGCCTCGTCCAGTACGCCGGACGCATCCTGCGCGCATACCCCGGCAAACAGACGGCGGAGGTTCACGACTACCACGACGTCGAGACACCCGTACTTGGGGCCGCCCTCGCCAAGCGCGCGCCGGGCTACGTCAGCCTCGGCTTCCCTGATCCACGAGCGATGTAACCGCCCGAACGCCGGAGCGAGCCCGCACTTGGCCTGCGTCAGCTCATCAGCGTGAGGCTGATGCCGCATACGGCGGCGGCGTCGGAACCTTGATGAGCAGGGCGTCGATGTCCTTCGCGGGAGCAGACATGCCTCACCACCGGCCTCCCCGCGTCTCAGTTGACGAGACCGAGTGACTCACCACATGGCTCACCAGCCGGAGTGAAGGCTGATGAGCGTGTCACACCGCCCACTATGACGCGCCCTCATACGGCATCGTCGAGAACTCGGACGGGGTGTTCGTCGCGGACGAGGTAGTTGCTCCGCGCGGGATGACCCGGGAGCCTGGGATGCCGACCTGCAGCTCGTCGTTGCCGAGCAGCGCGCGTTGATCCTTCCTGCCGTGCTCGGGCGATCGCAGTCGACGATTCGCGACTCGGTCTCGTCTCGGCCTCGTCGACTCCACTTCGTAATCGACCGCAAGGTGGAAGCGCGCTGACCTAGGTCAGCACGATCCATCCCGCGAGGGGTGTAGGGGGTCGGCTTGCGATTCGAGGTGATGTGGTTGCTGACGACGCTCAGACCCTGCGTCTCTCCTTGGGCTGCTCCCCCAGACCTGAGCACGCACACAAGCGATCGGACTAAACCGCGCAGGCGCTCTCGGTCAGACGGTCGTCAGGCCAGTCGGGTAGCCGGCGCACAGGCGGACGTAGGGACGGTCGCCGACGTTCGCTGCCCACTCGTCGCGGGTCATGTTCCGGCCGGCGAGGTCACAGACGGCCTTGACTAGAGCCTTGGGCTCAAGGTTCCACTCGACCACGCCCGCGGGCGTACTGACCAAGAGGGCCTTCCCGTCTGGCCGCAGCCAGCCTGCCGGGCGCTCCGCGGCGGCGAGCCCCCACAACGCCCCGACCAACGCCACCTGCGTTGCCGTGTCGTAGATGTGGACCGAGCCGCCATTTGAGGTAACCATGAGCCGTCGCTCGTCCTCGCTGAGCTGGAGGGAGGACGCCGGTCCCAGTGACCTGGGAAAGGTCGCCGCCTCTTGCTGGAAGTAGACCGCCGCGTACGCCTCAACGTCACCTTGCCCGCTCACCGCGAAGACGGTGCCGTCCCCGCCCAGGGCGGTGCGCTTCGCGCCGTTGAGCCCGATGCCGAGAAGGGCGCCGGAGCCTATGTCGTACTCGCGGGTCCACATTCCTTCCATGGTGACCAGGACGGTCTCGCCGTTCGCCGAGACATGCACCGGCACCGGCCGGTCGGTCTCGAATGCCGAGCCCGTTGGTCGGCCGGTTGCGAGCGAGAACCGGACCACGCGCGAGCCGGTGGCCGTCCTGGTCACCGACCACGCGTGTGCCCCCTCCGGTTCAGGGTGCACTGTCAGGGTGCTCGGTCCCAGGGCGGCGATCCGCCGTACGACCCCTGACGGGAGGTCCACGAGCCCGGGGTCCGGTCCAAGCACGGCAACGGTCGTCTGCGAGAGCCAGGTGGCGTCTCCGGCGAGCGGAAGCTGGAGCACCACCCGCCCGTCCGTCGCGAGAACCCGCCCGGCGTGCGGGCGGCTCTTGGGCGCGGTGAGCAGGAACCTGCCGGTCGGGTCGTACCCACTCGTCGCGACCATCCCCGGGGCGACCACGCGGCTGCCGAGTCCGACGGCATCCGTGCGCCACCTTGCGACCATGTCCCAGTGCCGGGTGAACACGATGAGCTCGGTCTCGTCGGCCGAGAGCACCACCGAGTTGACGGTGCCAAGCTGACTGGTGAGCACCACCCCGGTTCGCTGGCCAGAGGACAGGTCGCGCTCGACCACCAGCCCGCTGGAGCCGCCGCAGTAGAACCGGTTCGAGGCCTCGGCCACGGCCACCCGGTAGCACGGATCATCACCGTCCATGGCGATGTCGGCGCGCCACCCGACCCGTCCGGTCTTGAGGTTGAGGAGGACCGCGCCTCGGTCCCCCACGAGCAAGAGGCCACCCCGCGGGGTCCTGACGATCGCGCGGTTGGCAGATCGGCTCGGCACGCGGAAGGACCGCTCGACTTCCAGCGTCAGCGCCGAGATCTCGCGGACCCAGCCTGCGGCCGAGCCCACCAGGATGCGGCTGGCCCCGGCAAAAGTCACCGAGCCGCCTGTGTCCGCGCCCCGCTTGCCGGGAAGGCCCGGAAGTCGATGCCGACGGGTCCCCGTGTCGACATCCCAGACTACGAGGTCGCCGGCGTGTCCACCAGTGACGGCCACTGTGCGACCGTCGGCGGACAGGGCGAGGGCGGTGGCTCCGGGTATCGCCGGAACCGGGCCCATCACAGGCCGACGCGTGCCGAGGTCATACACGACCAGAAGCCAGCAGCCCTGGTCCGCGCCGGCAGGGCGGCCGAAGCTGGTGGGGCACATCGACCCGTTCGGGCTTTGGACGAGCTGGGCAGCGCGGTTGCCGTTCGCGCTGATGACGAGCCGTGCGTCGGCTCCGCCGGCTGCGAAGACCCGCTTGAAGGACGGGCGCTGGGAACGCCCGGTCGCAGGGTCGACGAATGCGACGGCCCCTCCACCCGCGGTCGCCAAGACTCGGTCACTTCCAGGAACGGCGACACCCGAAGCGTTTTCGCCGAGCTCGAGCCTCCGGTACCCGAGGAAGCCGACCGCGGAGGTGAGCGTGCCTATCAGGGCTGACCACGACAACACGTCCGGCGATCGTCGCCAAGCTTCCACGGCGAGGAGCGCACCGACCGTGCGGTTGCTGCTCCGCAGAGCCAGCGAGCGCTCGACCATCGCCTCGTGGCGCGCGACGGTGGCCGCGGCAGCAGCCGCGTCTCGCTGGCGGTCGGCCTCCCGACCGCGGCTCACGGCAGAGCTCGCGGCCAGCACCGCCACCAAGAGCAGGGCGACGGCACTGCTCGCGACCAGCCGCAGCCGCCGGTTCTGGACCCGCTGCTGGCGCGCTTGCTCGCCGAGGCGACGTAGATCGCCTTCCGCGTCCGCCCGCGAGGCTGCGACGAAGTCGGCCTCCACGCTGCCGATCGGCTCGTTCTCCCGCTCGCACCACTCCAGGACGGCCTCTAGCCGCGCTCCGCGGTAGAGCTCGGATTCCGGTCGGCCCAAGGACTCCCACCCGGCGGCCGCCAGCCGCAGGTGCCGCCGGAGCCGCTGCCCTCCGGCGTCCTCGTCCAGCCAGGTGCGCAGCCTCGGCCACACCCGTGCCAAGGCCTCGTGCGCAAGCTCGTAGGCGTCGGCATCGGAGGTCACCAGTCGGGACCGGACGAGAAGGTCGAGCAGCCGACGCCGTTGTGGATCGGCCGTGACCTCTACTGGGAGCTGTGTCCGGAATGGCTCGCCGGTGTCCGACAACGACACCATGCGCAAAATCAGCCACCGGAGCTCGCCGCGCTGAGCGGGGGTGAGACTCTCGTAGAGCCGGTCCGCTGAGGCCGCCACTGCATCGCGGATGCCCCCGGCGTCGCGGTATCCGTCGACGGTGAGCACGCCGGACTCGCGCCGTCGCCAGGTCTCGGCCAGGGCGTGGGAGAGCAGCGGCAAGGCCCCGGGCTGGCCCTCGGCGTCGCGCAGCACGAGGTCGACGAGTCCAGGCTCCAGTCGGAGCCCAGAGAGTCGTGCGGGACCGTCGATGGCCTCGCGCAAATCCGGTCCGGTCAGCGGGGCGACCAAATGGAGTCCCTGCTCGGTCAGCCGGGCGAGCTCGGCGTCTTCTCCGAGCTGGGCCAGATGGTCCGCCCGGACGGCCAGGACGACGGGTGCACGGTCCCGGGCGTGCTTGGCGATCTCACCTAGCCAGGCGGCTTGGGCGCCGCCGAGGGTGAAGGCCTCCTCGAACTGGTCGATCACCAGCAGGGGGTTCAGCCCTCCGGCCAAGGCGACCGACATCGCCATCGGTCCGTCGGTGCCCGGAGTGAACGTCTCGACGCGACGACCGCGCCGCCGCAGCGCCGGCACCAAGCCGGCGTGGAGCAGGGAGGTCTTTCCGCAGCCGGACGGACCGGTCAGCACTAGCAGCGGGAACTCCCGGAGGCGATCGAGGCAGGCCGCGATGTCGGCGCCGCGCCCAAAGAAGATGTCGTGGTCCTCCGCCTGGTACGACGCCAGCCCCTTCCATGGGCAGGCCGCCGCCGCGATGCGCGCCTCGTGGGCGGTCGCCAGCGCTGGGTCCTGTGCGAGGATCGCGGCCTCCAGCTCGATCAGCTCCGGCCCAGGGTCAAGGCCCAGCTCGCGGCCGAGGACCCGTCGGGCCGTCCTGATCGAGGACAGCGCATCGGCTTGGCGACCGCTGCGGTACTGCGCGAGCGCCAACAGGGCCCAGCGCCGCTCGCGATAGGGCTGCTCACCCGCCAGTACGGTGGCTTCCGTAGCCACCTCGCGATGCTCGCCCGCGTCCAGCCGGGCCTGGAGCTGCTCCTCTTGGGCAGCCAGCCGCAACTCGCGGAGCCGCACCGCCTCCAGCCGGCCAGGCAGCCAGTCGTCAAGGGCGTCGAACGGCGCCCCCCGCCACAATGCCAACGCATCGGCGTACAGAGAGCGAGCCTGCTCCGGGGCGCCCTGAGCGGCCCGCTCACGGGCCCGCACCACAAGGCCCTCGAAGTCCTCGATGTCCAGCGACACCGACTCCCGAGCCAGCAGATACCCGTGGGTCGTCGTCTCGATCGCGCCGGTGCCAAGCACCCGACGCAGGCGGCTCACACAGCCCTGCACGACCTTGGGCCACGTGGGCGGGGGATGCTCACCCCACATCGCCTCGGCCAACGCACTTGCCTCGACCGGCTCACCAAGGTTCACCACGAGTGCTGAGAGCACGACCCGGTCCCGGGGGCCCAGCACGGCGTCCGCGCCAGCCACCTGCAGAGGTCCGAGCACGTGCACGCGCACAACATCGAGTCTGCGAGCCCAGGAGCGCGGCGTCAATGCGACTGATACCGGGCTGTTACCGCAGCGCGAGGGCCATGACACCGCCGCGGCGCACGGTGAGCGAGCCCAACCAGGGCACCACACCTGAGAGGACACGAACATGAAGAACTGCCTGCGCATCCTGGCCCTGCTGGCCGGTCTCCTCACCGCCGCGGTTGGCTGCGGCGACCGGGACGACACCGAAACCGGGACCATCAGGCCTATTCCCACGACCAGCGTCGATCTGACCGACGGCGAATGCCACATCTCCGCCAAGGAGGTGGCCAGCTGGCCCGAGACCAGCGCCCGCCTTCCGCGAGCCTGCGACGGGCCGGCAACCGCCACGTACCTCACCGATGGGGAGTGCCACCTCACCGCGAAGGAGGTAGCGAACTGGCCCGAGACCAGCGCCCGCCTTCCACGGACCTGCGATGAGTGAGGACCGGAGGCGGCCCGCGCCGGAGACCCCGGCTCGGGCCGCCGAGGAGTGCCTGAGCGCGGTCAGAGACATGGCGCTCTGTAGGTCAGACCGCAAACGACACTGCGGTTCGCGTCGAGCCCCTGGTCACGCGCACGATCGCTGGGTATGACTCATGGAAAGCGTGGTTCATCCCACTGCACCTGGACTTCAGCCCCACGCCCAAGCGTCGCTCGGTGACCTCACCGCGTTGAAAGGCAACCACCATCAGCGTCTATCCGGCGCCATAGCGCACGGGTGCCGTCGGCTGCTGCGCCGGACTTCCTCGTTGCGGCAGGTGTAGCCCGAGGGCGGACTAGCTCCCCAACCCGAGAACGGCAGCAGGGTCCATGAAGCTGCTTCGTTCGACGATTCTCCCGTCGCGGATCTTGAAGATATTGACCCCTTCGATCGCGAATGTCTTGTCGGTGGGAGGCATGCCCCAGAGCGTGTCTCGATGGACGCCATGCACCGTCCAGCGCACCACGACGGTGTCGCCCTCCGAGACCATCTCGTGCACCTCAAACTGCGCGTGGCCCATCGCATTCACCAAGGCTTCCAAGGAGGCCTTGAAGTGCTCGAGAGTCACTGGCCCGCCCAGACGGCCGGCAAGCTGGGCATCCTGGAAGTCCTCGGCGAATACCTCGCTTACCCCGTCAGGACCCGCGGTGTTCCACAACTCGATCCAGCGATTGACGACGGTGCGATTGTCTTGGCCCTCCACGCGCGTGAGCATGCCAGACCCGACTCACGCGGCACACGGTGTCGCGTCTATCCGCGAGCCGGGGCGTTGGTGCGCCGTCCAGTTGCCCGAACCTGAGCGCCAGGCCGCGGCCGCCCGACTTGAGTGTCTACTCTCTCGAGAGGTAGAGCTTTGCGATGGTCACGAGGACGGGTCGAAGTCGGTCCCAGTTGGCGACTGCGTCGTCCGTCGGCATGGTGGGGTTTTTCAACGTGAGGGTCTTGCTGGTCAACCGGCTCAGTTCGGCGTATGCGGCGTCTGCCTCGTGGGTCCAGCCGCGCTCTCGTCGTGGTTGAAGGGGGACGTCGAGACTGTCCCAACTGGCCAAGTAGACATTCGGCCACCGAGCCTCGGCTTCGGCACGGTGCACATCCTTCCAGCGCCGACACACATCGACGCAGATCAGATGTCACCTATCCGTGCAGCAGACCCCAACCCGATCGGTGGACTATGCCTGTTGCATCGGGTCTCCTACACGAACGGGTGACACTCGGTTTGGCACATCGACGCGAATCAAGTTGTTGGCCATCCGTGCAGGAGACCCGGACGCTCGCCCCAGCTACCAGAGCGGCAGTGTGTCGGATCCGTACACCCGCCTCGACTCCGTGGTCGTGGGCTCCCCCACGGACAGCCGGGCCACATAATCGCGAAGGTCGGTCGTCCTGATTCGACGACAGCCGCCGATCTTGACGGCTGGGATGGTGCCGTCGGCGATCAGCTCGTATAGCTTGGCTCGGCTGATGCCAAGCTGAGTGGCGGCGTCGGGCACTTTCAGCAGCAGGGCGTCCATGCTCAGACAAGCCGGTCGGCGCGCGTCCGAGCGGACACGGAGCACGGGTGCATTTCACGAGACTGTGGACGACGGGGCGCCTCTCCACAGTCGAAGTCGCCACAAGAACTCACGGGCGTCTCGAGTGCGACGATCGTCTGATGCCCACACGTCGGGTCCAGGGCCAAGGTTCAATCACACGCCGCGCGAACGGGCGGTGGACGGGTCGGATGTGGATCACCGATCCGTTATCCGGCCTCAGGAAGCGTGTCCAGGTCAGCGGGACGACCAAAGCCGAGGTCAGTGCTCGATTGCGGGAGATGTCCGATCGAATGGATTCCGGACGGAGCGCTCGCGACCACCAGATCACGTTCAGCGAGTTCGCGGCGCTCTGGCTGGAGTCGAGCCTGCCTGCTTCGGATCGGCGGCCGTCGACGCAGTGGCTGTACGACAACCTCACGCGTGGGCACATCCTCGGGAGCGACCTGGCCCGGATCTCCTTGCGCGACCTGCGGCCGTCGACAGTCGAGCGGTTCGTCATGCAACTGCGCGGGAAAGGGCTCGCGTCATCGTCCGTGCGGCAGATCTACACCATCGGGCGAGCGATCGGGGATGCCGCTGTGCGTGACGGGCTGCTGTGGCAGAACCCGTTCGCGGCGGTGCGACGCCCCCGCATCGAGCCTCGGGAGGCGGCGTTCCTGACGCCCGAGCAGGTCCGTCAGCTGCTGGAGGCGGCGGAGGAGTCGCGCTACCACCCCTTCCTGGCGTTTCTCGTGCACACTGGACTCCGCCGTGGCGAGGCGCTGGCCCTGATGTGGCGGGACATCGACCTGGACGCTCGAACGCTGCGTGTCCGCGCCACGCTGACCCGGGTCCGTGGCGAGCTGACGCTGAGCGAGCCGAAGACGGCGCGGTCGCGGCGTACGGTGCCACTCTCGGAACCAGCGGTGGCCATCCTGCAGCGAGTGCGGGAGCGGACAGCCCTTGAGCAGCGGCAGGCGCTGGGCCTGTGGGTCGAGACCGGCTTCGTCTTCGTCACCGACGTCGGCGAGCCGATCGACCCGCGCAACGCGCTCCGCGCGCTCGAGGTCGCTCGGCGGAAGACCAAGCTCAAGGAGGCGAATCTCCATACGCTCCGGCACTCGGCCGCTTCGGTGATGCTGACCAACGGGGTCCCGATCCCCGTGGTGTCCCAGATCTTGGGGCACTCAGGCATCGCGATCACGGTGGACGTGTACGGACACGTGTCGCCTGAGGTGTCCCACGAGGCGCTGAATGTGCTCGCTGAGGCCCTCTCCGCGAAGGGCGTAAGTACGTCTGTAAGTACGCCGGTCGTGAAAAGAGGCCGTTCCGACGGAATCGACTCTGACGAAAACGGCCTCTGACCTGCGAAAACTCTGTGTCGGGCTGACAGGATTTGAACCTGCGACCCCTTGACCCCCAGTCAAGTGCGCTACCAAACTGCGCCACAGCCCGATGCCCCGCGCAGCGGCGAAGCGGTGTGAACCTTAGCGCAGGTGAACTGGTGCTTTCGCATCGAGGGTCACGCGCTGGGCACCTCGCCGCGGGTGGGGAGCGGCGCTGGGATAGTGGGCCTCGGGAGGCGACATGATCGACGCGAAGAGCTGGGGACTGCCCGAGGTGACCTACACCGACGGAACAGTCGTCCTCGAGGAGGGTCGGCACCACCGCGAGCTGCTGGTGCTCACCAGCGGGAAGGTGCGGATCAGCGCCCAGGGGGCGGAGATCTCCGAGATCAGCGAGCCAGGCGCCGTCTTCGGCGAGATGGCGTTCCTGCTCGACGGCAGCGCTACCGCGACCGTCACCGCGGTCGGCGAGTGCAGGTTCCTGCGCTCCGACGACCCCGACCTCCTGGTGCGTGACCATCCGGAGGTAGCCCTCGACATCGCCACCACGCTGGCCCAGCGACTCGATCTGGTCACGCGCTACCTGGCCGACCTGCGCAACCAGTACGCCGACCGCGAGGACCACCTCGGCGTCGTCGACGCCGTGCTGCAGTCACTGGTGCAGCGCCAGGGCGCCGCCGACGAGCCGGGCTCGGAGCGCGAGGCCGACGCGCCGTACTGACGCATCGGCCCGCATCCCCGGCTCAGGCGCTGAGCTGGTCGACGTCGAGCTGCACGTGCTCGGGTCCCTCGAGGGAGTGCCACGTGGCACTCCGCTCCCCCAGGTCCAGCACGATGTGGGCGGGTACGGGACCGATCTGGCGCCCCGGGTTGAACACCCAGGTGTCGCCGATCCGGTCCGCCCAGCCGCCTTCGGCGGTGAAGGGCGACTGGTGGATGTGCCCCGTCAGCACCAGGTCGGGCGAGAACCGCTCGATCCACCCCGCCAGCACGTCGTCGCCGTAGTGCTTGCGTCCGTCCCAGGTCAGCGGCGAGCCCGCCGGCGGAGCGTGGTAGGCCCACGCCCAGACGCCCGGGCGCCGTGCCGCCTCGGCAGCCAGTCGCTGCTCGAGGAGGTCGCGGCCGACAGGGCCGTCCCACCAGGGACACACGGTCATGAGCGTGTCGTCGAGCTCGAGGCTGTCACCGTCGACGTGTACGCCGTCGGCGCGGGCTCCTTGCAGCCACAGCGCGGCCTTCTCCCCCGCAGCGTCCCTGCCGTCGAGGTCGTGGTTGCCCGAGCAGGCCACCAGCGTGCGACGCCGTCCGATCCGCGCGATCTGGGCCGTCACGGCGACGCTCTGCGCGGCGATCGGGACGACCGAGCGCAGGTCGAGCAGGTCACCGGCGATGACCACGAGGTCGAAGTCCGCGGCCGCCTCGCACACCCAGTCGAACTGCCGCAGCCCGTAGTGCAGGTCGGACACGACCAGCCACCTCATGCCGCCTCCGCGCTGTCGGGTGGATGGAAGTCTAGGAGGCGACAGAGGCATCCCTTGCCCCCGTCCGGATACAGTCGGCCGCAGGAGGGGAACGCACACGATGACGACTGCCGCCGACCCGGTAGCCGGGCTGCTGCCGTACGTCCCCGACCTGGTCCTCGACTGGGCGCCGACAGGCGCGGCAGGACGGCACATGCGGGTCGAGGGATCGCTGGCGTTCGTCGACATCTCCGGCTTCACCAAGCTCACCGAGCGGCTCGCGCGACACGGCAAGGTCGGCGCCGAGGAGATGAGCGACGTGCTGAGCGCGACCTTCTCGGCGCTCATCACCGACGCCCACGCGGACGGCGCCGACCTCGTCAAGTGGGGCGGGGACGCCGTGCTGCTGCTGTTCCGCGGAGAGGACCACGCGGCCCGGGCGGCCCGCGCCGCTCACCGGATGCGGGCCACGCTCCGCTGGCTCGGCCGGCTCCCGACGGCGACGGTGACGCTGCGGATGTCGATCGGCATCCACAGCGGAGCGTTCGACTTCTTCCTCGTCGGTGACCCCGACCTGCACCGCGAGCTGCTCATCAGCGGGCCGGGAGCCAGCCACACCGCGGAGATGGAGGCGGCCGCCCGTGCCGGCCAGATCGGGCTCAGCGCCGCCACGGCGGCGCTGCTCCCGCCGCGGCTGCTCGGGGCGCCACTCCTGGACGGTCGCCTGCTCCGTACGGCGCCCGACCTGCCGGACCTGCCAGAGCCCACCGCCCGCGGGGGCGCGCTCGAGCCGGCCAGCGTGCTGTCGCACCCGATCCGCGACCACCTGCTCCACGACGCCGGCGACCCGGAGCACCGGCTGATCGCCGTGGCCTTCGTGCAGTTCTCGGGCACCGACGCCCTGCTGACGTCCGAGGGACCGAACGCGCTCGCCGACGCCCTCGACCACGTCGTGCGCACCGTGCAGCGTGCCTGCGCCGACAACGGGGTGACCTTCTTCGAGACCGACATCAACCGCGACGGGGGCAAGGTGATGCTCACGGCGGGCGCTCCGCGCAGCGCGGGTCACGACGAGGAGCGGATGCTGCGGGTGGCCCGCCAGGTGCTTGACGGTGCCGGCCGGCTCCCGCTGCGGATCGGCATCAACCGCGGGCGCGTCTTCGCAGGTGACTTCGGGCCGGACTTCCGCCGGACGTACTCCGTCAAGGGCGACGCCATCAACCTCGCCGCCCGGGTGATGGGCAAGGCCGCTCCCGGACAGGTGCTGGCGACGGTCGAGGCGGTCGACCACTCCCAGACCCTGTTCGAGACCACGCCTCTCGAGCCGTTCCTCGTCAAGGGCAAGTCGGCGGCCGTGCACGCGGTGGCCGTCGGGGCCCTGGCCGGGGCGCGGGTCCCGGAGCGAGTAGCCGGTCCGCTCAACGGGCGCGCCACCGAGCTCGACGGACTGCGCGCCGCGCTCGCCGACATCCGCAGCCGGAAGGGGCGGCTCGTCGACATCGTGGGCGAGCCGGGCATGGGCAAGTCGCGCCTGATCGACGAGCTGCTCTCCGGCGCGCCCGACGTCCCCGTCGCGTTCGCCCCGTGCGAGGAGTACGAGTCGTCGACGGCGTACTTCCCGTTCCGATCCCTGCTGCGCGACCTGGCGGGCGTGCCGGCCGACAGCAGGCCGGCGGAGGTGGAGCGTCGGCTCGTCGACCGGGTCGGGGCGAACGCTCCCGAGCTGGTGCCGTGGCTCCCGCTGCTCGGTCTTCCGATGGATGTCCCGCTCACGCCGACGCCCGAGGTCGTCGAGCTCGACGCCCAGTTCCGGACCAGCCGGCTCGAGGCCGTGGTCACCGACCTCCTCACCCATCTGGCGCCGGTCCCCACGATCTTCGTCGTCGACGACGCGCACCTGATGGACGACGCCTCGATCGACCTGCTGCGCACCCTCACGTCGGGGCTCGCTGCCCGGCCGTGGCTGGTGATCGTCACCCGCCAGGAGGGTGAGGGCGGGTTCGTGCCCGAGGGCGAGGCCGTCGTGCGCATCCCGTTGCGCCCGCTGTCTCCCGAGGCCTCGCTGGAGTTCGTGCGCACGGCTCTGGTGGACCATCCGCTCACCGACCAGGCGCTCGCTGCCCTGGCCGAGCGCGGTGGCGGCAACCCGATCTTCCTCGAAGCGCTGGTCCAGGAGGTCCTGCACCCCAGCGGCACCGCCGACCTGCCGGAGTCCGTCGAGGGGCTGGTCACCAGCCAGGTCGACCGGCTGGACCCCGCCGACAGGACCGTGCTCCGCTACGCCGCCGTGCTGGGCACGGTGATCGACGAAGAGGCCCTCGGGATGCTGGTCGGCGACCACTCCCGCGCCGACCTGCTGCGTCGGCTGGCCGGCTTCCTCGTCAAGGAGTCGTCCGGGAGGCTGCGGTTCCGCAACGCGCTGATCCGCGACGTGGCCTACGAAGGGCTCCCCTTCAGCCGTCGCAAGGTCCTGCACGAGCAGGTCGGCACGGCGATCGAGCAGTCCTCCTCGCCGGAGAGCAACAGCGAGCTGCTCTCGCTGCACTTCTTCCACGCCGGCCGGTTCGACCGCGCCTGGCGCTACTCGGTGCTGGCCGGGGAGCGGGCGTTGGCGAAGTACGCCCATCGCGACGCCATCGACTTCCTCCGCCGCGCCGTGGACTCCGCCGGGTCGGCGAACGTCGACCCGCTGGAGGTGGCCGAGGTGCTCGAGCAGCTGGCCGACTCGTGCTTCCTGATCGGTGACACCGACGCCGCCGAGCGGGCCTATGCCCAGGCTCGGCAACGGGTCCGGGGCGAGCCGGTGCGATCGGCCTCCATCATCGAGAAGGAGGCGCGCATCGACCACCGCCGTCGGCGGCTGACCCGTGCGATGCAGCGGATCAGCCGGGGCCTGCACGAGCTCGACGGAGTCGAGGGCAGGCGCGCGGAAGTGGCCAGGTCGCTCCTGGCCCGCCGCTACGCCTTCAGCCGCTACCGCCAGGGGCGTGTCGACGATGCCCTGTCGTGGGCCCGCATCGCGGCCGAGGCGGCCGACCGGGCGCGCGACCCCGACGCCCTGGCCCAGGCGCACGAGATGCTCAACGCCATCTACGCCGGCTCCGGACGCCGGGAGCCGCTCCCCTACGGACGCAAGGCGCTACGCGCGTACGTGCGCCTGGGCAACCTCCCACGCCAGGGTCACTGCCTGAACAACCTTGCGGTGCAGGCGTTCGGGCAGGGGCGCTGGAACGACGCGCTCGCCGACTACCGGCGCGCCGCCGAGATCTTCCGGCGGATCGGTGACTCGGCGAACGAGTCCAACGCTCTCTACAACCAGGCCGAGCTCCTGGTGCGCCAGGGGCGTGATCTCGAGGCCGGGCCGCTGCTCGTCGAGGTGCTCCGCAACGCCCGCGCCGTGGAGGACGAGGAGCTCGTCGCCCTCGCTCTGCGCGAGCAGGCCCGGGTGCTGTCCGCGTCGGCCCGCGTCGACGAGGCCGTCGCCGGGCTGCGCGAGGCCCGTGACCTCTTCACCGCGCTCGACGAGGCGTCCGAGGTGCTCGCCACCGACCTGGTGCTGGCCGAGGTGCTGCTGAACGCCGAACGCACCGATCGGGCGCTGGAGCTGCTCGGGGTCGTGATCGGCAGCGACCCGGTGCGCCTCGAGGGGGCGGCACCCACCGCCCTGCGTCTGCAGGCCCGGGCGCGGGCCGTCCAGGGCGACCTCGCCGAGGCCCGCCGCCTCCTCGCCGACGGGCTCGCCGCAGCCCGGGCGGGCGGCGACCGCTACGAGGAGGGCCTGCTGCTGCGCACGCTCGCCGGTGTCAACGTAGGTCTGGGTCAGCCCTACAAGGACGCCCTCCGGCGTTCCACGCGGGTCCTGCTGTCGATGGGCGTGGTCGACGTTCAGCCGACGCTGACGCGGGCATCCCTGTCGAACAAGAAGTAGTAGTAGCTGTCGCCCGACCCGTCGCGCTTGCTCTGGACGTAGTCGAGGCAAGGCGTCCCGGCGACGGCCAGCGTGCCCTTGGCCGGGCATGCCGCGATCGGCTCGAGGAGAGCGTTGCCGGCCAGCGAGTAGTAGAGCGTCCTGTTCTGGATCGATCCGCCGCCACACAGGGCCTTGTCGCACTTCATCACGAGCGTGGCAGGTGAGTCGACGTCGTAGAGAGCCTGGTCGCCCTCTCCCAGGTCGGCGAGGACCTGGACGACCGTGCCGCTCTGGTCGACGCACGGCGCGTAGGGCTGGGCTGCGTCGTTCGCGTCGCAGGCACCCGTCGAGAGGACGACGTTGGGGCTGCGCGCCCCGTTGGGCAGCTCCACGATGCCGCAGACGGGCTTCTGCTTGGTGGCGATCGTGCAGTCGTCCTGGCCGCCGATGCCCTGCTGGAGCCCGGTCCTGCTGGTCACCGAGCGCACCTCGGAGACCACGTCGAAGATCTCGTCGTCGGGGTCGTCCCACGAGTCCGGCAGGATGTCCGAGGCCTTCTTGCCGGTGGCCGTGTCGTCGACGGTCACCACGACCTGGTTGACGACGCCGGTGATGGTGGCGGTGAGCACCGCCGTGGAGAGGTCGGCCGGCGCGACCGCGACGACACCTGAGAGCGTCCCGCGGTTGGTCGTCAGCCTGAGGGGGGTGTCCTTGTTGAAGGCCGCGTCCAGAGCACCGTCGTACAGGTGGACGGTCACCTCGAGGGTGTCGCCGGTCTGGACGAGCAGGTTCGGCACCGCGAGTTCCGGTGTTTCCGGCGGCGCGACGCGCACCGGCAGTGAGGTGACCGAGACGATCTCGATCCGGGTGGGCGCCGGCAACGGACCCGCCTCGGCCACCGATGCAGGAAGCGCCGCGACGGCGCCGAGCATCATGGTGATCGCTGGCAACACCGACCAACGTCGGTTCAATCTGGGTGCCATGGCCTGACTTTCGACTAGTTCCCCCCCGAGCACCGCTCCCCAGCCTCCCTGGCGCGGACGGATGCGTCAACACCCGTCCGGATGCTGCGGGCATCGCGGAGGTCACGACTCGCCTCCGGAACGGCTTGCGCGAGCATCGCCACAGGTCCAAACTGCGCTGATGGCGCGCGCCGCTCGCCTGGGGGGAGGGTCAGGCTTGCCGTCGACGTCATCGGCCCGGATCCCCGCGTCGCGCGTCCTCCTGGTCGCCTGTTTCGGCGCCTTCCTCGCCTTTCTCGACGCCACCATCGTCAACGTCGCCTTCCCGTCCTTGCGGGAGTCGTTCCCCACCGCGTCCATCGGCGGGCTCTCGTGGGTGCTGAACGCCTACAACATCGTCTTCGCCGCGTTCCTGATCGTCTGCGGCCGGCTGACCGACCTGCTGGGGCGTCGCCGCGCGTTCGCCTCCGGGGTGCTGCTCTTCACCCTCGCCTCCGCGCTCTGCGCGGCCGCACCTTCCGTCGAGCTGCTCGTCGCCGCCCGGATCCTCCAGGCCCTCGGTGCCGCCCTGCTCGTGCCCGCGTCGCTCGCGCTGGTGATCGAGGCATTCCCCGGCGAGCGCCGGGCACACGCGATCGGCCTGTGGGGCGCCTCGGCCGCCGTCGCCGCCGGTGTGGGACCGCCCATCGGCGGTGCGCTGGTGCAGCTCGGCGACTGGCGCTGGGCCTTCCTGGTCAACCTCCCGTTCGGGGCGGCCGCACTCTGGGCCTCGCGCAGCCACCTCGTCGAGAGCCGCGCACCGGGACGGCGGGCCGTCCCCGACCTGGTCGGCGCCGCCCTGATGGCCGCCGCGCTGGCCCTGCTCACCCTCGGGATCGTCAAGAGCGAGGACTGGGGCTGGGCGAGCCCGCAGGTCGTCGGCGCGCTGGCGGGCTCGGCCGTCCTCTTCGGCGCCTTCGCGATCGCCTCGCGCCGGCACCCCTCGCCGTTGCTCGACCCCGCCCTGCTGCGCGTGCCGTCGTTCACGGTCGGTTCCGTCGCCACCGCCGTCGCGGGCGTCGGGTTCTACGCCTACCTGCTCACCAACATCCTGTGGCTGCAGTACGTCTGGGGGTACGACGTCCTGCGCGCCGGACTCGCGCTCGTGCCGGCCGCGCTGGTGGCCGCCGTCGTCGCGGCCCGGCTCGGCCCCCTCGCCGAGCGGGTCGGCTACCGGGCGTTCATCGTGCCCGGAGCGCTCGTCTGGGCCGGTGCCTACCTCTGGTACCACCAGCAGGTCGGGCTCGAGCCGGCGTTCTGGTCAGAGTGGATGCCGGGGCAGCTGCTCAGCGGCATCGGAGTCGGGGCGACGCTGCCGTTGCTGGGCAGCGCAGCGCTGGCAGCCGTGCCGGGTGGGCGCTACGCGACGGCGTCCGCGGTGGTCTCCAGCGCCCGGCAGCTCGGGGGCGTGCTCGGCATCGCGGTCCTCGTCGTGATCATCGGTGAGCCGACGCCGGCCACGGTCGTCGCCTCGTTGCGGGACGGCTGGTTGCTCTCGATCGGGGCCTTCCTGGTCACCGCGCTGATCGTCCTGGCCCTCCGGGTCCCTCACCACACGACGCAGGAGGAGGACGTGGTCGACCTCCGGCCCGCCGTCGTACTCCCCCCGGACCCCGACCCGGCTCCGCCCCGCGCGACCGCTCCGGACGCCGCGATCGCCAACGACCTCTCCGACGTCCCCCTCGTCGCCGCACTGCCGGCAGAGGCCCGCCGGCAGCTCGAGGACGCCGCGCGACTGCTGACGGTGCCGGCCGGCTCGTGGCTGATGCGCGAGGGCGACCCGACCGGGTCGGCCTTCGTCGTCCGCGGCGGCCGCTTCGAGGTCGAGGTCGGCGGTCGCGTCGTCCGCGAGCTGGGACCGGGCGAGGTGCTGGGCGAGCTCGCGCTGCTGACCGGCGAGCCGCGGTCGGCCAGCGTCCGGGCCAGGCGTGACTCGGTGGTCTGCGAGCTGCCGCGCGAGGCGTTCGAGCAGGCGGTGACGACGGACCCGGCCGCGTCCCGGTTCGTGCTGCGCCAGGTCGCCGAGCGACTGCGGACGGCCGGCGAGCCGGCGGCACCGCCCCGCGCCACCCCGCCATCAGTGGTGGCCGTGGTCGGGCTGCAGTCCGGCGTGTCCGCTCCCGAGGTAGCCGACCACCTCGTGCGACGTTTGGGGCAGCACCTGCGCGTCGTCACCCTCGACTCGGTTGACGCCGACGGCCTCGACCGGGCCGAGCGCGAGCACGACCGCGTCGTCCTGGTCGCCGCACACGGTGACGACGCCGTCGCGACCCGGTGGCGAGACTTCTGCCTCCGCGCGGCCGACGTGGTCGTCCTGGTGGGCGCGACCACGGCCGACCCGCACCCGGTCGTGCCGGCGCCGGCCTGCCGGCCCGAGCTGGTGCTCATCGGACCCGCTCCGACACCGTCGCGACGCGCCGACTGGGTGGAGGCCGTCGACGCCTGGCAGCTCACTGTCGTGCCCGGCGACCTGGCCGTTGCGCTACGCCCGCTGGCCGACCGACTCGCGGGCCGCTCACTCGGGCTCGTGCTGGCCGGCGGCGGAGCCCGCGCCTTCGCGCACATCGGCGTGCTTCGTGAGCTCGAGGACGCCGGCTTCCACGTCGACCGCGTCGCCGGCACCAGCATCGGCTCGATCATCGCGGCCCTGCACGCACGCGGTCTCACCGGAGCCGAGCTGGAGGACGTCTGTTACCTCGAGTGGGTACGCCGCAAGCCGTTCAGCGACTGGGGACTCCCCTCGCAGTCGCTGTCCAAGGGCCGACGGGTCCGGGCCGGCATGGTGCGCGGCCTCGGTGAGGACGAGGTCTTCGAAGGACTCCCCCGGCAGGCCCGCCTCGTCAGCGTCGACCTCGTGTCGCGGACCCGGCAGGTCCACGAGCGCGGCAACCTCGCCGAGGCCGCCCTGGCCTCGGTCCGGCTGCCGGTGCTCTTCGCCCCGATGCCGCAGGACGACGGGCGGCTGCTCATCGACGGCGGCGTGCTCGACAACCTCCCGGTCGACCTGCTGACCGGACGGGCCGAGGGGCCCGTGGTCGCCGTCAACATCGGCACCGGCGGCGGCGACGCACCGCGACATGGCCGGCCCCGGGTGCCTGCCCTCGGTGAGACGCTCCTGCGGACCATGATGATCGGCAGCGGCGGCGCCGTCGCCGCGGCTCGAGCCCAAGGCGCCTGGGTGCTCAGCCCGAGCTCGATGGGGGTCGGCCTGCTGGAGTTCCACCAGCTCGACCGGATGATCGTCGCCGGCCGCGCTGCCGCGCGGACCCTCCTCGAGGCCGCCGAGGGCGACCTGTACAACCCGCCGCCGCTCGACCCGGAAGCCGCGCAGCCCGCACTCCTCGACGCGGCGGCAGCGCCCTAGCGCTTCCGCTTCTCCCGGGGCTTCTGGGTGATCACGATCGGCGTGCCGACGAACCCGAACTCCTCGCGCAGCCGCCGCTCGATGAAGCGCTCGTACGACGCGTCGAGCCGTCCGGAGGTGAACAGCACGAACGTGGGCGGAGAGGTCGACGGCTGGGTGCCGAAGAGGATCTTGGGCTGCTTGCCGCTGCGCACGGGGTGCGGGTGCTCGGCGACCAGGCGACCCAGGAAGGCGTTCAGCGCCCCCGTCGTCACCCGCGTCTCCCAGCCGGCCAGCGCCTTGTCCAGGGCCGGCACCAGGCGGTCGACGTGCCAGCCGGTGCGGGCGGTGACGTTGATGCGCGGCGCCCACTGCACCTGCACCAGGTCGCGCTCGATCTCGCGGTCGAGGTAGTAGCGGCGGTCCTCGTCGACGAGGTCCCACTTGTTGAAGGCGATGACCAGCGCCCGTCCGGCGTCGCGCACGGTCTGCAGGATCCGCACGTCCTGCTCGGAGATGGACTGGCTGCCGTCCAGGACGAGCACGGCGACCTCGGCCCGGTCGATCGCGGTCGAGGTGCGCAGCGAGGCGTAGTACTCGTGCCCCGACGCCTCCTTGACGCGCTTGCGGATGCCGGCCGTGTCGATGAACCGCCAGGTGCGACCGCCGAGCTCGACGAGCTCGTCGACCGGGTCGACGGTGGTGCCGGCGACGTTGTCCACCACGACCCGCTCGGCCCCGGCCAGCTTGTTGAGGAGCGACGACTTGCCGACGTTGGGCTTGCCCACGATCGCGATGCGGCGCGGACCGCCGACCGGCTCGAACGACTCCGGCGGGGTGTCGGGCAGAGCGGCGAGCACGGCGTCGAGCAGGTCGCCCGAGCCGCGGCCGTGCAGGGCGGAGACCGGGTAGGGCTCGCCGAGCCCGAGGTTCCACAGCCCGTAGGCCTCGGCCTCGGCGCGCTGGTCGTCGACCTTGTTGGCGGCCAGGACGACCGGCTTGCCGGACCGCCGCAGGATCTTCACCACGGCCTCGTCGACATCGGTGATGCCCACGGCGGCGTCGACGACGAAGAGCACGGCGTCGGCCAGGCTCACCGCGATCTCCGCCTGGCCGGAGATGCGCTCCGCCAGGCCGCGGGCGTCGGGGTCCCAGCCGCCGGTGTCGACGACGGTGAAGACCCGACCGTTCCAGTTGGCGTCGTAGGAGACCCGGTCGCGCGTCACCCCCGGGACGTCCTCGACGACGGCCTCGCGCCGGCCCAGGATGCGGTTGACCAGCGTGGACTTGCCCACGTTGGGCCGGCCGACGACCGCCAGCACGGGGACCTGGGCCACGGGCGTCCCGATGCCGGACCCGGCCGACTCGGTCCCGGCCGACTCGGACCCGGCCGACTCGGACCCCGCGGACTCGGCAGCGTGCTCGGTCACGTCGTCGCCTGCTTCGCGGCGACGTCGCGCTCGCTGTCGCCGGCCGGGAGCGGGCCGGGCAGGGTGCGCCCGGTCAGCTCCTTCGCCTCGGCGAGGGCCCGGAGCATGTGCGAGCGCAGGGACGCACTGGCCTCGAGCACGTCCTGCTTGGTCCGCGGCCACGCCTGGGCCTCGACTCGCCAGGGCTCGCCGAAGACAAGCTCCACCGGCGCGGAGCCCTTCGCCGGGCGCGAGTGGCTGTCCTGGCCGGGCTCGCGGGTGCCGAAGAGGCAGACGGGGACCACCGGGGCTCCGCTGACCAGGGCGAGGTAGGCCGCGCCGCCCTTGAACAGCTCGAGCTCGCCGGCGCCACGCGAGCCCTCGGGGAAGATGCCGATCACACCGTCGTCCTGGAGCACGCGGAGACAGGTCTTCATCGCCCCCGGGTCGGGATTGAAGCGGTCGACCGAGATCTGTCCCGCACGACGGAGGAAGCCGTCCATGCGGCCCACGAACATCTCCTGCTTGGTGAGCGCGTGGACGGGCCGGCGCGTGTGGACGGTCACCATCGGGCCGTCGAGCCAGCCGACGTGGTTGGCCGCCATGATGACGGGCCCGGTGGCCGGCACCCGGTCGGCGTGGTGGACGGCGACGGCGTACCTGCGCCGGGTGTAGGCACGCGCGAGCGGCCGGAGCGAGCGCAGCATCAGGCGCGGCGGGTGCGGAACCTGCCCCGTGCGGATCTCGCCTGCCGGGATGACGCTCATGCGGTCGCCTCCACCGCATGCGCGAGCCCGACGACCCGGTCGACGACCTCGTCGAGGGTGTACGCCGTCGTGTCGATCTCGAGGGCGCCGTCGGCGCGAACCAGCGGCGCGGTCGCACGCCCGGAGTCGATCCGGTCGCGGCTGAGCAGGGACTCCTGGGTGGCCGCCACGTCGCTGCCACCCTCTTCCGCGGCGCGCCGCTCGGCGCGGGCCGACGGGTCGGCGACCAGGAAGATCTTGACCTGCGCGTCGGGCGCCACCACCGAGCCGATGTCGCGGCCCTCGACCACGATGCCGCCCTCGCCGATGACCGCGCGCTGAAGCTCGAGAAGCCGGGCCCGCACGGCGGGGACGGCGCTGACCGGGCTCACCGCGGCGTTGACCTCGTCGGTGCGGATCGCGAGGGCCACGTCGATGCCGTCGACCATGATCGCCGGACCCTTCGGGTCGGTGCCGACCAGGATCTCCGGGTCGAGCACCCTTGCCGTCACCGCGTCGGTGTCGTGCACGTCGATGTCGTGCCGCAGCAGCCACCAGGTCATGGCCCGGAACATGGCGCCGGTGTCGAGATAGCGCAGGCCCAGCCGGGCCGCCACACCGCGTGAGGTGCTGGACTTGCCGGAGCCCGACGGACCGTCGATCGCGACGACGAGATGGGCGGAAGTCACGAGGGGCAAGACTACCCGGGGGCCACCCCGCACCGTGATTCTGCGGCGCTCACGGCGGGGTCAGGCTGCGGGTTCACGACGTGCCGAAATCAGCCGTGGGTCACCCAGCCCCGGGTCTCCAAGGACGTGCCGAGATGCTCGGCCGACCCCTCGGCGACGACGAGCTCGACGAGACCGGTGTCGCGACCGGGGTCGTGGTCGATGCGGACGTCCTCGATGTTGACCCCGATCGTGCCCGCGTCTGCGAACAGCCTGGCCAGCTCTCCTGGGTGGTCGGGCACCGACACGAACACCGACGCCGTCGCGCGCGGGGGGCCGCCGTGCTTGCCCGGGATGGCCCGGGTGCCGGCGACGCCGCGCGTCAGCAGGGCGTGGAGCGCGTCGTCCTCCCCCGTCGAGACCGCCGAGATCAGGATGTCCAGCTGACTGCGCACCTCCCCCAGGAGCTCGAGCACGGCACCCGCGTTGGCCGCGACGATCTGCTGCCACAGCAGCGGGTCGCTGCCGGCCACCCGCGTCACGTCGCGCACGCCCTGCCCGGAGAGCGCCAGATGGGTCGGGGGTGCCTCGGCGAGCCGCCCGGCCACCAGGACGGCGAGCAGGTGTGGGAGGTGCGAGGTGCGGGCCACGGCCCGGTCGTGCTCGTCGGGCGAGAGCTCGACCACGGTCGACCGGCAGATCTCCGCGAGGGCGACGACCAGCGCGACGGCGGCCGGGTCGCTCCCCGCGTGCGGGGTGACGGCCCACGGCCGGCCGTCGAACAGCGCCGCGCTGGCCGCCAGCGGGCCGGATCGCTCGCTGCCGGCCATCGGGTGCGAGCCGACGTACCTCGCCAGCGTGGCTTCGTCCACGGTGCCGGCGAGCTCGCGCAGCGGCGCCGACTTCACCGAGCCGACGTCGGTCACCACGGCGGCGGTCGTCGTGAGCGCCTCGGCGACGGTCGCCCCGAGGTGGTCGGGCGGGACGGCGACGACGACGAGCTGCGGCGCGTCCCCGGTGCGTACGGCACGCCCCGCGCCCAGGCCGGAGGCGGTCCGGACGTGTTCGGGCGAGACGTCGCTGAGCAGAACGTCCAGCCCCGCCCGGCGTGCGGCCAGGGCGATCGACGTGCCGAGCAGGCCGGTCCCGATCACGAGGACCGGACCGGTCAGCCCCACGCTCATGTCTCAGCGCTCATGCGTCGGGCACCGAGCGGACCCGGGTGAGGTCCTTGCGCAGGGACGCCGCCCCGTGCAGGTAGCAGTGCGTGATGTCCGCGCGCGGAAGGTCGGTCTCGATGTGCGCCATCATCCGCACCACTCGGGGCAGGGAGCTGTCGATCTCCAGCTCGCGGGCGCAGAGGAGGGGGACGTCGCCGAAGCCCAGCTGCCGGGCGGCGTACGCCGGAAACTCCGAGGTCACGTCGGACGTGGCGGTGAAGATGACCGAGATGAAGTCGTCGACTCCGAGACCGTTGGAGCGCATCACGTCGAGCACCATCTCCTCGACCCGGTCCAGGAGGTGCTCGCGCTCGTCGACGTCGAGCTGCGTAGCCCCCCGCACCGCTCGCACAGCCATGCCGCAAGCCTAGGGGTGGCCCCACGCTCAGAGCTTGGCGGTGTCCAGCAGCAGGCCGAGCTCGTCGAGGGTGAGGTCGCGCAGCTGCCCAACCTTGAGGCCCTTGAGGTCGACCGGGCCGATCCTGGTGCGCGTCAGCTTGCGCACGGGGTGTCCGACCTCGTCGAGCAGCCTCCGCACGATCCGGTTGCGCCCCTCGTGGATCACCAGCTCGACGATGGTGCGGCCCGACGCCTGGCCCTCGCCGTAGGTGAGCACCTTGGCGGCGGAGACCGTGACGGGTCCGTCGTCGAGGGCCACCCCGTCGCGGAGCCGCTGCAGGGTCGCCCGGGTGACGCTGCCCTCGACCTCGGCGACGTAGGTCTTGTCGACCTCGTACGACGGGTGTGCCATCCGCTGCGCGAAGTCACCGTCGTTGGTGAGCATGATCAGCCCGGAGGTGTCGGTGTCGAGGCGGCCGACGTGGAAGAGCCGCTCGGGACGGTCCTCGACGAGGTCCTGGAGGGTACGACGACCCTCGGGGTCCGACATCGTCGAGACCACGCCCCGTGGTTTGTTGAGGACCAGGTAGACGTGCGGCGAGATCGGGGGCAGGCGCTTGCCGGACACCCGGACCACCGCCGTGGCGGGGTCGATCTTGGTGCCGAGCCGGGTGACGACCTCCCCGTCCACCTCGACCTCGCCCGCGAGCATCAGCTCCTCGCAGCGGCGGCGGGACGCGACGCCGGACTGGGCGAGGTACTTCTGCAGGCGGACCAGGCCGTCCTCGTCGGGCGGCCCCCCGGGGATCGTCGGCGCGTCGGTCACCCGACCTCGGTCCCGCCGTGCGGCTCGGTGCCGTCGCCGTTGTGCTGGTCGGGATGCGGGTCGGCGGGCACGGGCCCGTCGTCCTCTGCGGGCCCGGTCGTCGCCAGGGGCGCCGCCATGGCCTCGGCGAGGTCGTCCTCGAGGTCGTCCATGTCAGGCAGGTAGGGCGCCAGGTCGGGCAGCTCCTCGATCGAGGTGACCCCGATCCGCTCGAGGAAGTAGCCCGTCGTCCGGTAGAGGGTCGCGCCGTGCTCGCCGTCGTGGCCGGCCTCCTCGACCAGTCCGCGCGACACGAGGGTGCGCATCACGCCGTCGACGTTGACACCGCGGATCGCCGAGACCCGCGCCCGCGAGACCGGCTGCTTGTAGGCCACCACCGCCAGCGTCTCCAGCGCGGCCTGGGTGAGGCGGGCCTGCTGTCCGTCGAGGACGAACGCCTCGACGACGGCGGCGTACTCCTCGCGGGTGTAGAACCGCCAGCCACCGGCGACGTTGCGCAGCTCGAAGCCGCGGCCCTGCTCGGTGTACTCGTCCGCCAGCGCCGCCAACGCCGCGACCACCTCGCCGACGGGGTAGCCGACGGCTGAGGCCAGTCCGACCTCGTCGAGCGGCTCGTCGGCCACCATCAAGATGGCCTCCAGCGCCGGGCGCAGGTCAGCCACGGCCGGGATGTCGAGGGGCTGGATGTCGAAGGGCTGGGGGTCGTCGGTCAGCTCAGTCATCGGTGGGATCGTCCTCCTGCAGGGGCGCGGGCTCCGCTTCGGGGGGCGCGCCGTCGAACTCGTCGGTGATCTCGATGTCGGCGTCCTCCGGGCCGGTCCAGCGAATGGTCAGCTCGCCCAGCGGCGAGACCTGGTCGAAGCCGACCGCACCCTCGCGGAACAGCTCCAGGAGCGCGAGGAACCGGGCCACCGTGGTCAGCATGTCGGGCGAGTCGCCGCACAGGGCGCGGAAGGTGATGGTGCCCGTACGCCGCAGCCGGTCCACGACGACGACCGCCTGCTCGCGGACGCTCACGGCCGGGGCGTGGATGTGCGCCAGGCCCACCTCCAGGACCGGCTTGGGCTCCATCGCCCGGGCCGCCAGCTCCGCGAACTGCTCGAGGCCGATGCCGATCAGCACCTCGGGCAGCAAGCTGGCGAAACGCTCGTCGAGCCCGACCGCACGGGGGTAGCGACGGCTCTCCGCGGCCAGCCGCTCCGCGAACGTGCCGGCCACGAGCTTGAACGCCTTGTACTGCAGCAGCCGCGCGAAGAGCAGGTCACGTGCCTCGAGCAGCGCGAGGTCCTCCTCGTCCTCGACATCGCCCTGCGGGAGCAGCCTGGCCGCCTTCAGGTCGAGCAGGGTCGAGGCGACCAGCAGGAACGACGTGACCTGGTCGAGGTCGCCCTCCTTGCCCAGCGCGCGCACGTGGGAGATGAACTCGTCGGTCACCACCGAGAGCGCGATCTCGGTGATGTCGAGCTTGTGCTTGGCGATCAGGCTCAGCAACAGGTCGAAGGGACCCTCGAAGTTGTCCAACCGGACCTCGAACGCCGGGGTGCCCTGGTCGGTGTCGGGCCTGCCTGCGTCGGTGTCGACGCTCACGCTCATTCCTCGGTCAGACGCCGGACCAGGACGCTTTCGTCGCCGTGCGCCTCGAAGTCGGCGAGGACGAGGGCGATCGCCTCGCGCACCAGGCGCCCGCGGTCGACCGCCAGGCCGTGCTGGGCGCGCAGCAACAGTCTCGTCCGCTCGAGCTCGAGGAGCTCGGCGGAGGTGACGTAGACCGTCATCTTCTCGTCGTGGCGGACGCGACCGCTCGGCTTGCGGCCGGCGTCCTCACGCGGGGGCTCGACGGCCGGGGCGGGGCGCTCCTCGTAGCGGCCGTAGCCGCGGTCGTCCGGCACCACGCGGATGCCGGCCTCGTCGGGCCGCTCCTGCCGCTCGGGGCGCGGGTCCTCCCCGTGGGCGGTGCGGCGGAAGAGGTCGTCGGCGGCGGGCAGGCTCACTCGTCGAGACAACGCGCCAGCACCTCCTTCGCGAGCTGCCGGTAGGACTCGGCCCCGGCGGAGGTCGAGGCGTACGACGTGATCGGCTCACCGGCGACGGTGGAGTCGCTGAACTTCACCGTGCGCCGGATGACGGTGTGGAAGACGGTGTCGCCCCACGCCTCGACGAGGCGCTGCATGACCTCACGTCCGTGCAGCGTGCGTCCGTCGAACATGGTGCCGAGCACCCCGTCGATCGAGAGCTTGGGGTTGAGGCGCTCGCGGACCTTGTCGATCGTGGTCTTGAGCAGTGCCACCCCCCGCAGCGCGAAGTACTCGCACTCCAGCGGCACGATCACGCCGTCGGAGGCCGTCAGCGCGTTGACCGTCAGCAGACCGAGCGAGGGCTGGCAGTCGATGAGGATGACGTCGTAGTGGTCGATCGCCGGCGCGAGGACGCGCTGGAGGGTCTGCTCGCGAGCGACCTCCTGCACCAGCTGCACCTCGGCGGCGGACAGGTCGATGTTGGAGGGCAACAGGTCCATGCCCGGGACACCGCTGGGGACGACCACCTCGTCCAGCCGGACGTCGCGCGCCATCAGCAGGTCGTAGATGGTCAGGTCCATCTCGTGCGGGTTGAGACCGAGTCCGACCGACAGCGAGCCCTGCGGGTCGAAGTCGACGAGCAGCACCTTCCGGCCGTACTCCGCCAGCGCCGCGCCCAGGTTGATGGTCGTCGTGGTCTTGCCGACCCCACCCTTCTGGTTGCACATCGAGATGATCCTTGCGCCGCCGTGCCTCGTCAGCGGGGCGGGCTCGGGGATGAACGGCATCGGGCGGCCCGTCGGTCCCATCACGACCTCGCCGTGCTCGTCGGTCAGGGTCGCCGCGGCGACGGCCCCCTCGTGGCGCGCAGCCGGCGGGAAGGGGATCGGCTCACTCATACTGAACTCTCCGGACGTGGGACGAGGGACGACGCCGAGGGGTGGCATCTCGGGGGCGCTCGCACCGGGGTGTGCGCCCCCGTAGGTGCCGCCGTGGACAGGCGTGCCGGGGACCCCGCCTTGGCTCATCTGCCGCTCCTCTGCTGGGGTGGATCGATGGCGCCGGAGGGGGAATGTCGACTCGGCGACTTCTCGGCACGTTCGCGGCACTCTAGGCCCGCTCTCCGATGGGTCTCAAGGCGACCCGCGACACCCACAGGCACGGGATGAAATCTGTTCAACCGGCCGCGCTCAGGTGCACAGCCTGGGCTCCCCTGTGGAGAGGCCTGTGCACTCACGGCGGGACATCTACTCGGGATCTCGGAGCAGGTCCTGGTAGTCCGGGTGCCGCTCCAGCCAGGCCTTCACGAACGGGCACTGCGGCACCACCCGCAGCCGCCGGCGGCGTACGTCGTCGAGGGTTCCGCGCACCAGGGCGCCACCGACTCCACGGCCCTCGAACGCGTCGTCGACCTCGGTGTGCTGGATGACGATCCGGCCGCGCCGCTCGTCGATCTCGTACTCCGAGTAGCCGGCCACCTCGCCGTCGACGTACGCCACGTAGCGTGACTGAGCCGGGTCGTCCGCTACGTCGATCCCGTCCTCGGGTGGGTCCTGGGGCATGTCGGCGACAATACGAGGCGTGTCCCAGACCCCCGCCGCCTCGTTCGCCGTCACCTCGATGACCGCTCCCTTGCGCCGGGTGGCCGTGCGTGGGCTGCCGACGCACGCGGACTACGTCGACGCCGGATGGGAGCGACCGCCCGATCTGCTCCTCGCGACCGAGCAGCACGCCGCGCTGGTCGGTGCCCTCGAGGACGCCGGGGCACAGGTCGACGTGCTGGTGCCCGCCGAGGGGCTCGCCGACGCCTGCTACACCTACGACCCCGTCTTCGTCACCGGACGCGGCATGGTCGTGCTGCGCCAGGCCAAGCCCTGTCGCTCCGCCGAGCCACCGCTGCTCGCCTCGGAGCTGGCCGGCCTCGGCGTCCCCGAGGTGGGTCGGCTCACCGGCGACGCACGCGCCGACGGAGGCGACCTGTTCTGGCTGGACGAGCGCACGCTCGCCGTGGGGCGCAGCCACCGGACCAACGCCGAGGCGCACACCCAGCTGGCGGCATTGCTCGCGCCCGAAGGCGTCCGAGTGACGCCCTTCCACCTGCCCTGGCACCGCGGCCCGGCCGAGGTTCTCCACCTCATGTCGGTCATCAGCCCGGTGGCCCCGGACCTCGCGGTGGTCTACGAGCCGATCGCGCCGACGCCGCTCCTCGACGAGCTCACCGACCGCGGCATCTCGTGGATCCCCGTCTCCGACGAGGAGTACGCCGCCCTCGGCTCCAACGTCCTCGCCACCGGTCCCGGCCGGGTGATCGTCTTCGCCGGCGCCCCCGACGTCGAGCGCGCGCTGCGCAAGGCCGGTGTCGACGTCACGGTGATCGACGCCTCCGAGTTCGCCATCGGCACCGGTGGCCCCACCTGTGTGACCCGCCCCCTCCTCCGCGCCTGACGCCGAGCAGGCGCAACTTCACCGCCGAGCAGGCGCAACTTCACCGCCGAGCAGGCGCAACTTCACCGCCGAGCAGGCGCAACTTCACCGCCGAGCAGGCGCAACTTCACCGCCGAGCAGGTGAATCTGCGTCCGGTGGGCGGTGAAGTTGCGTCCGGTGGGCGGTGAAGTTGCGCCTGCTCGGCGTCAGGAGATGCCGCAGCGCCGGACGGCGAGGACGAGGAGCGTGCGGGCGACGTCGAGGGTCTCGCTGAGGGAGACCTTCTCGCGGGGAGCATGCGCGTCCTCGGCGGCACCGGGGCCGTACTGCAGGGTCGGGATACCGCCGATGCCGAGCATCAGGCGCAGGTCGCTGCCGTAGGGGCCGGCGGACGGGACCGGCAGCGAGCCGTGGACGTCGCGCGCCGCTGCCGCGGTGTCCGCGATGAGGGGGTCTTCGGCCGGCAGGCGCCCCGAGGCGAACTGGCCGCCCTCCCAGACGACGCGCGGCGGGTGGTCGCGGAGCCACGGATCCGACGCCGCGGCCGCCGTGACCGCTCGTTCCAGCGCGAGCCTCGCCGAGGGCACGTCCTCGTCGAGCACGACCCCGTAGCGGCCCTGCGCGCTCAGCCGGTCGGGGACGGACGAGGCCCAGTCGCCGGCCTGCACGATGCCGACGCTGATGCCGTAGGGCAGCGGGTTCTCGCCGAAGAGCGGGTCGACGGCGACGTTGCGCTCACGCTCGAGCTCGCGCAGCGCGGCGTGGACCGGCAGGAACGCCTCGAACGCCGAGTGACCGGCCAGCCTGGTCGACCCGTGGGCGGCCCGCCCGTCGACCTCGACGCGGAAGGACAGCGCGCCGGCGTTCGCCGTGATCAGGCGACCTCCTGTCGGCTCGGAGATCACGCAGGCGTCCCCGGTGTGGCCGCGCGCGAGGGTGGCGAACGCACCCAGCCCGCCGTCCTCCTCCGAGATCACGGTGTGCACCGCGAGCGGCCGATCGAGACGCACCCCTTCGGCAGCCAGCGTGCGTACGACGGCGGCGTTGGCCGCCACTCCGGCCTTCATGTCGCAGGCGCCGCGTCCGTGGAGCACGCCCGCGCCCGCGCCGCGGACGACCGCCCCGAACGGGTCGTCGTCCCACTTGGCCGGGTCACCGATCGGGACCACGTCGACGTGTCCCTGCAGCACCAGGGCCGGCGTGCCCGGCCCGGTCGTCGCCACCATGCCGTAGCCCTCGACGCGCTCGGCCTCGGTGCCCGGATACCGCTCGTCGGCGCGCAGGGCTTCGAGGTCGAGCTGCCACGTGTCGACGTCGAGCCCCCACGCGGCGTACTCGCTCGCGCTGACGTGCTGGAGCTCGGACTCCTCTGCGGTCCCCGTCACGCTGGGCAGGCGCACCAGCGCGGTCAGGTGATCGACCAGCGCCTGCTCGTCGAGGGCGGCGACCAGCCGCGCCTCGAGGTCGCTCAGCCCGGTCACAGAGCGGAGCCTACGACCTGTCGGGGCTCATGAAACCGCGGTGATGCCGCCGTGAAACCGGCCACCGTCAGAGCTGGCGCAGCGCGATGGTGGTGATGACCAGGGTGCCCGCCTCGTCCGACGCGGCGGCATCGACCACGGCCTCGACCACCCAGTCGTGATGGCCTTCCGGGTCGGCGATCGTCTGGCGTACGGCGCGTCGGCGGTCGGGGCCCTCCTCGGGCCCGATCACCAGCAGCCGCGGGCCACGGGCGTCGGCGTCGGTGCCGATCCGGTCGTGCTCGGCGTAGTAGGCCTCGAGGGCCTCGTCCCAGCGCGAGCGGGTCATCTCGACCTCGCGCGGCGGATCGGTGCGGTCGGCCGCCTCCCGCTCCAGCCGCATCAGCCCGTCGAGGTCGTCGCGTGCGGCCAGCTGCACACGCGCGAACATCGCGTTGCGGATCATCACCGCGAACGCCCGCTCCTGCAGCGACAAGGGCCTCGGCGGCGGGGGCGGCGCGTGCACGTCACGGCCCGGGCCGGCGTGCTCGGGGTCGAGCAGAGCCTCCCACTCGTCGAGGAGCGAGGAGTCGGTCTGCCGGACGGTCTCTCCGAGCCAGGTGACCAGGTCCTCCAGCTCTGGCGTGCGGTGCGACTCGGGCACCGTCTGGCGCAGGGTCCGGTAGGCGTCGGTGAGATAGCGCAGCACCAGCCCCTCCGACCTGGCCAGCTCGTAGCGCGCGACCAGGTCGGTGAAGCCCATCCCCTGCTCGACCATCTCGCGCACGACGCTCTTGGGGTCGAGCGCGTGGTCGGGCAGCCACGGGTGGCTGCCGCGGTAGGTCTCGAACGCCGCCTCGAGCAGCTCGTCGAGCGGCTTGGGCCAGGTGACCGCGTCGAGCAGCACCATCCGCTCCTCGTACTCGATGCCGTCGGCCTTCATCTCCGCGATCGCCTCGCCGCGGGCTGCGCGCTGCTGGGCGAAGACGACCTGGCGGGGCTGGTCGAGGACAGCCTCGACGACCGAGATCACGTCGAGTGTGTACGTCGGCTCCTCGGGGTCGAGCAGGTCGAACGCCGCCAGCGCGAAATGGGCGAGCGGCTGGTTGAGCGCGAAGTCGTCGGGCAGGTCGACGGTGAGGACGTACTGCCGCCCGTAGGCGTCGCGCTGGTCGAGCCGGGTCACGACGCCGGAGCGCAGGAGAGACCGGCCCAGGCGCAGCGCCCGCCTGGCCAACCGGCGTCGGGAGCGCGGGTCCTCATGGTTGTCGGTGAGCAGCCGCCGCAGCACCGGGAACGCGTCCTCCTCGCGGGCGAGGACGTTGACCAGCATCGCGTTGTCGACCTTCATCCGCGACGGCAGCGGCTCGGGAGTCCCCGACACGAGCTTGTCGAAGGTCTGCTCCGACCACACGACGGTCCCGTCGGGGGGCTTCCGCAGCTGCGGCTTCGACTTCTTCTTGGGGTTCGCCTCGTTCTTGGCCGCGGACTTGGCCTTGGCCTTCTCGTTCTCGATCACGTGCTCGGGCGCCTGGACGACGACGTAGCCCTGCGTGTCGAAGCCCGCGCGCCCGGCGCGCCCGGCGATCTGCAGGAACTCTCGCGTGCGCAGCACCCGCTGCCGGTTGCCGTCGAACTTCGCGAGCCCGCTGAACAGCACGGTGCGGATCGGCACGTTGATGCCGACGCCGAGGGTGTCGGTGCCGCAGATGACCGTCAGCAGCCCGGCCTGCGCGAGGGTCTCCACGAGTCGCCGGTAGCGCGGCAGCATGCCGGCGTGGTGCACCCCGATCCCGCGCCTGAGCAGCTTCTGCAGCGTCTTCCCGAAGCCGGCGCCGAACCCGAAGCCCGACAGTCGGGCCTTGAGCGCCTCACTCGACCCGTCCGCCCAGGGCGTCGACCCGAGGGCGACGGCGTGCTCGATGGCCGCGGCCTGGGTGAAGTGCACGACGTAGACAGGCGCCTGGTGCGTGGTCACGATCTCCTCGAGCGTCTCGTCGAGGTGCGTGACGGCGTAGGAGAAGGCCAGGGGCACCGGACGCTCGGCGTCGTCGACGACGGCGGTCTCGCGTGAGGTACGCCGCGTCAGGTCGGCGGCCAGGTCGGTGACGTCGCCGAGGGTCGCCGACATCAGCAGGAACTGCACGTCCAGCAGCTCGAGCAGCGGCACCTGCCAGGCCCAGCCGCGGTCGGGCTCGGCGTAGTAGTGGAACTCGTCCATCACCACGAGCCCGACGTCGGCGCCGCGCCCTTCGCGCAGCGCGATGTTGGCGAGCACCTCGGCGGTGCAGGCGATGATGGGCGCGTCCGGGTTGACCGACGCGTCTCCGGTCAGCATCCCGACGTCGTCGGCGCCGAAGACGTCGACCAGGGCGAAGAACTTCTCGTTGACGAGCGCCTTGATCGGCGCGGTGTAGAACGACCGCCTTCGGGTCCCCCGCGCCGCGAAGTGGGCCGCCGTCGCCACCAGTGACTTCCCGGACCCCGTCGGGGTGGCCAGGATGACGTGCGACCCGCCCATCAGCTCCAGCACGGCCTCCTCCTGGTGCGGGTAGAGGGCGAGCCCCTGCTCCCCCACCCAGGCGAAGAAGGCGTCGTAGGCGTCCTCGGGGGCCGCGCTCACCGGGCGCGGGGGTGCGCGGTCGCGAAGACCTGCCGCAGGTTGTCGACGGTGACGAGCGTGTAGACCTGGGTGGTGGTGACCGACGCGTGCCCGAGCAGCTCCTGCACCACCCGGACGTCGGCGCCGCCGTCGAGCAGGTGGGTGGCGAAGGAGTGCCGCAGCGTGTGCGGCGACACGTCGGCGGTCACCCCGGCGCGCTCGGCGGCGCGCACGAGCACCGCCCAGGCCGACTGCCGGGAGAGCCGCCCGCCGCGCGAGTTGAGGAAGAGTGCGCCGCCCGGCGAGCGCCCGGTCACCAGACCCGGCCGCGACCGGGTGAGGTACGCCGTCACGGCCGCGACGGCGTACGAGCCCACCGGCACCAGCCGCTGCTTGCCCCCCTTGCCGCGCAGGAGCACGGTCCCGTCGGTGAGGTCGAGGTCGTCGACGTCGAGCCCGACGGCCTCGGAGATGCGCGCCCCGGTGCCGTAGAGCACCTCCAGCAGGGCCTTGTCGCGCTTCGCCAGCGCGGTGTCGGGTGCCCCGGCCGCCGCCAGGATCGCCTCGACGTCGGCCAGGGGCAGCGCCTTGGGCAGTCTCTTGGCCGGAGCCGGGGGCTTCACCGCGGCCGCGGGGTCGACGGTCGTCATCTGGTCGCGTACGGCGAACCGGTGGAATCCCCGCACGGCCACCAGCGTCCGCGCCGCCGACGCCGCCGACAGCGGCGGATGCCCGGCCGCCTCGTCGCCCTCGCGGAGGCCGACGAGGAAGGCCGAGACCGTGGCCTCACTCACCTCGTCCAGCTCCGTGATGCCCTGGCCGTCAACGCCCTGGCCGTCGAGGAACTCCAGGTAGCGCCGGAGGTCGCGACGATAGGACGCGAGGGTGTTGGCGGCGACGCCCCGCTCGACGCTCAGGTGGTCGAGGTAGGTGCGGACCGCGCGGACGAGGTCCATCCGACGTGGCTAGCTGACCACTAGGCCAGCACCGTGTCCAGGTCGACGGCGTCGATGCCGACCGCTGCGGCCACGGGGGCGTTGGTGAGCTGTCCGTCGTGGGTGTTCAGGCCCAGGGCGAGGCTGCGGTCGCGGCGACAGGCGTCGGCCCATCCCTGGTCGGCCAGCGCGACGGCGTAGGGCATGGTCGCGTTGGTCAGCGCGTAGGTCGAGGTGTTCGGCACGGCACCGGGCATGTTGGCCACGCAGTAGAACACCGAGCCGTGCACCTCGTACGTCGGGTCGGCGTGGGTGGTCGCATGGGTGTCCTCGAAGCAGCCGCCCTGGTCGACGGCGATGTCGACGAGCACCGACCCGGGCTTCATCCGCGAGACGAGGTCGTTGGAGACCAGCTTGGGTGCCGCAGCGCCGGGGATCAGCACCGCGCCGATCACCATGTCGGCCTCCATCACCTGCTGCTCGATGGCCAGCTTCGACGACGCCAGCCCGTGCACCCGGTTGTTGTAGCGCCAGAACGACATCCGCAGCTTGTCCAGGTCGGTGTCCAGCAGGGTGACGTCGGCACCCATGCCGAGCGCGATGTTGGCAGCGTTCTGCCCCGAGACCCCGGCGCCGATGATGACCACCTTCGCGTTGGCCACGCCACCGACGCCGCCCATCAGCACGCCGCGGCCGCCCTGGGCCTTCATCAGCGAGTAGGCGCCCACCTGCGGCGCGAGGCAGCCCGCGACCTCGGACATCGGGTAGAGCAGCGGCAGCCCGCCAGAGGGAAGCTGCACCGTCTCGTAGGCGATCGCGGTGACGTTCTTGGCGATCAGCTCCTCGGTCAGCGGCTTGTCGGCAGCGAGGTGGAGGTAGGTGAACAGCGTGAGGCCCTCACGCAGGCGGTGGTACTCCTCCGCGACCGGCTCCTTGACCTTCAGCACCATGTCCGCCGCGCCCCACACCTCGTCGGCGGAGTCGAGGATCTTCGCGCCGGCGGCGAGGAACTCCTCGTCGGGGATCTGGGAGCCGATGCCAGCGCTCTTCTCGACGAACACCTCGTGACCGTGCTCGGTGAGCTCGTGGACCCCGACGGGCGTGATCGCCACGCGGTACTCGTGGTTCTTCACTTCCTTGGGAACGCCGACCTTCACGTGCGCCTCCTGGGCGTGCTCGACGCGGCGCCAGGGTGCGCCGCGGACTCTCTGCGCGACCCTACTCCCGCGCTCAGGTGGCCCGGACGGGGATGCCGCCGGGGCCTGGATCCACCGATGGCCGCCGTCGCGAGCGTCACCAGGCGGGTGCGGTGGCAAGGCGTCGGCGCGAAGGCAGGGTGGGTGCCTGGTGAGCGTCGGCAACGCAGCCAACGCTCCGCAGGGTGGCGCGCAGCAGGCGGAGATCGGTGGATCCGGGCTTAGCCGTCGAGGGCGCCGCGGCGCGCCAGCACGTCGTACGCCAGGACGGCCTGGGCGAGCGGACCCTCGCGGACCCGGCCGTCCAGGACGGCGTCGAGGAGCTCGGCCATCGGGACCCAGAAGACCTCCATCTCCGCCTCCTCGTGCTGCAGCTCGAAGTCTCCCCGGGGCGCAGGGGCCAGGCCGCGAGCGAGGTAGATCTCGTGCACCTCCTCGGTGAGTCCCGCCGACGGATAGGTGCTCAACAGCAGCCGCCAGTCGGCGGCCGCGACCTCGGCCTCCTCACGCAGCTCGCGCTGCGCGGTCACCACCGGGTCCTCGCCCTGCGCGTCGCGGAGCCCGGCCGGCAGCTCGACGAACACGTGGCCACCGGGATGGCGGTACTGCCGCAGGCACAGCACCCGCTCGGCATCGTCGACGGCCAGCACGACCACGGCGCCCGGGTGCTCGACCGTCCACCGGCGGAACCGGTCGTGCGGCCGGCCAGGGCGACCGACCACGTCCTCCCGGAGCGCGATCACCCAGTCGCCCTGGTAGACGTACCTGGTCGCCGACACCGGCCAGGACGCGGGTCGGTCGGCGAGCAGGTCCGGCGGCGTGGCGGCATCGGTCACGGCCACATCCTCCCCTGCTCGGGCGCGCAGCCCGCCGGGGCTACGGTGGGAGCCATGAGCGAACCGGCCAGCCTGACCAGGTCCGAGGCGGAGGCCCGGGCGGCCCTCATCTCGGTACGCCGCTACGACATCGCCGTCGACATGACCGGTCTCCTCGACGGCCCGACGGTCGAGTGCGTGTCGACGATCGCCTTCAGCTGTCGCGAGCCGGGCGCCTCCACCTTCGTCGACTGCGTCGCCGACATCCGCAGTGCCACCCTCAACGGCCGCGATCTCGACCTGACCACGGCCGCCGACGGACGGCTGCCCCTGCCCGACCTGGCGGCCGACAACGTGCTCGTGGTGGCCTCCGCGCAGGCCGACACGGGCAGCTCGGCCGGCATCCTGCGCTCGGTCGACCCGACCGACAAGCTGGTCTACGTCTGGACCTCCTTCGAGCCCGACGCCGCTCGCTACGTCTGGGCGTGCTTCGACCAGCCGGACCTGAAGGCGCCGCACGGCTTCGTCGTCACCGCACCCGAGAGCTGGACGGTGCTCTCCAACACCAGCCCCGAGACGGTGGAGCCGGCCGCCGAGGGCACCGCTTCGACCGAGCAGCCGTCGCGGGTGTGGACCTTCGCCGACACACCCCCGCTCTCGACGTACGTCGTCGTCGTCAACGCCGGCCCGTTCGTCGAGCTGCGCCGCGAGGCCGACGGCTACGACCTCGGGCTCTACACGCGGCAGTCGCTGGCGCGCTACCTCGACCGCGACGCCGACGAGCTGTTCGAGCTGACCCGCCAGGGCCTGGCGTGGTTCGGCACGCAGTTCGACCAGCCTTTCCCGCAGCAGCGCTACGACCAGGTCTTCGTGCCCAACATGGGCGGGGCGATGGAGAACTGGGGCTGCGTGACCTGGACCGACGCTGTGATCTACCGGTCGCCGCCGACCTACGCCCAGCGCCAGTCGCGGGCGAGCGTGCTGATGCACGAGATGGCGCACATGTGGTTCGGCGACCTGGTGACGATGCGCTGGTGGGACGACCTGTGGCTCAACGAGGCCTTCGCCTCGTGGGCGGCGACGTGGGCGCTGGCCGGCGCCACGGAGCACACCGATGCCTGGGCGGGCTTCCTGGCGGCGTTGAAGGTGGAGGGCTACCGCGCCGACATGAGCCCGGGCACCCACCCGATCCGCGGCGACGTGCCCGACGTCGCCCAGGCGATGGCCAACTTCGACGCCATCACCTACTCCAAGGGACAGAGCGTGCTCAAGCAGCTCTCGGCGTACGTCGGCGACGACGTGTTCGTGCAGGGTCTGCGGGCCTACTTCCGCGACCACGCCTGGGGCAACACGCGCCTCGACGACCTGATCGCCGCCGTGGCCGTGGCTTCTGGCCGTGACCTCACGGCCTGGACGACGGCGTGGCTCGACCGGTCCGGCACCGACACCATCCGACTCGTCGACGGAGCGTTGACGATCACCTCGCCCGACGCGGAGCCACCACGCCCGCACCGCCTCGACGTCCGCAGCTTCGTCGTCAGCGGCGAGACCCTGGCCGAGGTGGGCACGACGCCGGTCGAGACGACCGGGACGCACGTCGAGGTCGCCCTGCCTGTGGCCGACCTGCACCTGCTCAACGCCGACGACCTGACCTTCGCCGCCGTCCGCCCCGACGCCGCCTCGATGGCCGTGCTGCTCGACCGTGCGGGCGACCTCCCCGACCCGCTCTCGCGAACGCTGGCGGGCGCCACTGCGTGGGACATGCTGGTCAAGGGTGAGTGCTCGGCGGCGGACGTCGTCCGGGTCCTGACCGGGGCGCTCGTGACCGAACGCAGCCCGATCGTCGTGGAGGCGTTCCTCGCGATGGCGTTGAAGGCGGCCGAGCAATGGGCGCCGGCCGATCGCATCGGTCCGCTGCTGGAGCAGGTGGCCTCGACCGCGGCGGGGCTCACGATCGACCCCGAGTTCCGGATGCCCGCGCTGCGCACCCTCGCGGCCTCCGCGACGACGGCTGACCACTTCGCGACGCTGCGCGAGCCTGCCGAGCACGACCGCGACCTGGGCTGGCGCGTCCTGGCCCGCCGGGCCGAGCTCGGCGACTACGACGAGGCGTCGGTATCTGCCCTCGAGAAGTCCGACCTCGACCCGGAGGCGTGGGTCCGCGCGCTCGGAGTCCGCGGCGCCCGCCCCGAGCCGCCCGCCAAGGACGAGGTATGGACCGCGATGATGGTCGACAAGACGGTGCCGATGGGCTCGCTCGTCCAGGTCGGAGGCCTCTTCTGGAGGCCGACCCAGGCCGAGCTGCTCAAGCCGTGGATGGACCGCTACCTCGATGCCCTGCCGGCCCTCGCTTCGGGCGGCCTGCTGGCCGTCGGCGGACTGATCCGGCTGCTCTTCCCCTACGCCGTCGCCGACCAGGAGTTCCACGACCGCGCGCTCAAGCTGGCAAAGACCCCCGGGACCCACCCGGCGATCCGGCAGAACCTGCTCACCGGCGCGGACACGGTCCGGCGGATGCTCGCGGCCCGGGCGCTCGCCTAGGGCGCTGACTCCAACGCGGCGGCCGACTGCTCGGCGTCACGTCGGCGCAGGCCGGACTCGTCGATCGGGAACCGCAGCTCACGCTGCCGTGCGATGGCTGCCCCGACCAGACCCTTGAAGAGCGGGTGTGGGCGGGTGGGACGCGACCTGAGCTCGGGGTGGGCCTGGGTGGCGATGTAGTAGGGGTGTACGTCGCGTGGCAGCTCGACGAACTCCACCAGGCCGAGCTCGGGGTGCGTGCCCGAGAACACCAGGCCGGCCGCCTCGAGCTGGTCGCGATAGGTGTTGTTGACCTCGTAGCGGTGTCGGTGCCGTTCCTCGATCCGGGTCGCGCCGTAGGTCTCGGCGGCCAGCGAGCCCGGGGTCAGCTCGGCGGAGTACAGGCCCAGGCGCATCGTGCCGCCCAGGTCGCCGGCACCCTCGACGAAGGACTTCTGCTCCTCCATGGTCGCGATCACCGGCTCGGGTACGTCGGGGTCGAACTCGGTCGAGCCCGCCTTCTCGAGGCCGGCCTCGCTGCGGGCGTACTCGATCACCATGCACTGCAGGCCGAGGCACAGTCCAAGGGTCGGGATCTTGTGCGTCCGGGCGTAGGTGAGCGCACCGAGCTTGCCCTCGATGCCGCGGATCCCGAAGCCGCCGGGGATGACGATGGCGTCGACGTCCTCGAGGTGGTGCCGGGCCCCGGACGGCGACTCGCACTCGTCGGAGGGGATCCAGCGGATCTCGACCTTGGCCTCGTGGGCGAAGCCGCCGGCGCGCAGCGCCTCGCTGACCGAGAGGTAGGCGTCGGGCAGGTCGATGTACTTGCCGACGAGCCCGATCGTGACCTCCTCGGACGGGTGGTGCACCCGCCGCAGGAGGTCGTCCCACCTGGTCCAGTCGACGTCGCGGAAGGGCAGGTCGAGCCGGCGGACGAGGTAGGCGTCGAGCCCCTCGCTGTGCAGGACCTTCGGGATGTCGTAGATCGACGGCGCGTCGGCGGCGGTGACGACGGCCTCCTGGTCGACGTCGCACATCAGCGAGATCTTCCGCTTGATGCTCGCCGGGATGTCCCGGTCGGAGCGGCACACGATCGCGTCGGGCTGGATGCCGATGGAGCGGAGCGCCGCGACGGAGTGCTGGGTGGGCTTGGTCTTCAGCTCACCGGACGGTCCGATGTAGGGCACCAGCGACACGTGCAGGAAGAAGCAGTTGTCGCGGCCGATGTCGTGGCGGACCTGGCGAGCAGCCTCGAGGAACGGCAGCGACTCGATGTCGCCGACAGTGCCGCCGATCTCGGTGATCACCACGTCGACGCCTGGACCGCCCATCGCGCGGACCCGGTCCTTGATCTCGTTGGTGATGTGCGGGATCACCTGAACCGTGTCCCCGAGGTAGTCGCCGCGGCGCTCCTTGGCGATCACGCTGCTGTAGACCTGACCGGTCGTGACATTGGCGATCTGGTTCAGCTCGGTGTCCAGGAACCGCTCGTAGTGGCCGATGTCGAGGTCGGTCTCGGCGCCGTCGTCGGTGACGAAGACCTCGCCGTGCTGGAACGGGTTCATGGTCCCGGGGTCGACGTTGAGATAGGGGTCGAGCTTCTGCATCGTGACGCGCAGACCACGGGCCTTCAAGAGGTTGCCGAGGCTGGAAGCCGTCAGGCCCTTGCCGAGACTCGAAGCGACGCCTCCGGTGACGAATACGTGCTTCGTCCGCGATTCCTTCACGGGCTTCGAGCCTACCCCATGGGGACGGGGCCGTCGGCGCCCGACGCCCCGAAGTCGCCGCCGGGGTTGGTAAAGGATCGCACCAGCGCCAGCGCAGCGGTCACCCGACCAGCGGGGCCGTCGATCCCGTCGACGGTCGTGACACCCGGCAGCGGGCCCTCCGACCGCAGGCGCACCAGGAGCCCGTCACCGGTGGCCGCGTCCGACGGCCCCGTGACGACCACGCTCCGAGCAGTGCCGGCCAGGCCTGCGACGAGCCCCGGCAGAACCTGGTCGGCCGTGCCACCCGGGTCCTCACCGACCACCACCAGCACGATCGGGGCCCGCCGAGACGCCACCAGCACCGGCGTGACCAGCTCGGCGCCGGCGAGGCTCTGCTCGATCGTCGAGCCGTCGGCGGCCGGGTCTGCACCCTTGCCCTCCTGGGTCGCCAGCACCGCGCCGAGCAAGGCACCGATCCGCTCGTACGCCGTGGCGTCGGCCGGGACGGTCGTCCCGGTCAGCTGCTGCGCGAGCTGGCTGCCGAGCGTGTCCACCAGCGACTTGTTGTCGGGGTCGAGCAGCGACGGCAGCACGGCGTACTGCGACACCACCCCCGCACCGGTCGCCCCGACCTGCTCGACCAGCGCACCGAGCTGCTCGTCGGGCACTCCCGGCAGCCGGACGAGCGCGACCTGGCGTCCGGACAGCTCGTCCCCGGCGTACAGCCGGGGCGACAGCGCCGCGGCCAGAGCGTCGGCGTAGTCGGCCCGGGGATCGGCGGGCTGCGCCGGTCGGACGGCGGGCTGCTGTGCTCGCGGCTCCTGCTCCGGCGCCCGTGCCGACGACAGCGGACCGGCGCCGAGCGCGATGCCGGCGGCGACGGCGAAGACCATGGACAGCACGACCAGGGTGGTGCGGCGCATCAGGACTCCCCCCGGACGTCGTCGACCACCGACTGCACCGCGGAGCCGAGGTCGTCGGCCCAGGCCTGGCCGACGGGCGTCGTCGCGACCGCCGCGGCCACGGCGACCAGTCCCGCGACGCCCACGGCGAGGAGGTGGCGTGGGCGGATCCGTCCGGAGTAGAGCTCGGGAAGAGAGGCGGCGTCTACCAGGGTCGGGCCGACCGACAACCTGGTGAGGAACGTGCTGGCCAGGCCGGACCGCTGGCGGTCCAGGAACTCCTCGAGCGTCGCGTGCAGCCCGACCCCGACGATGACGCTCGCACCCCCGCGGTGGGCCAGCACGAGGGCGGCGTCCTCGGTGGTGGCACCGGTCTCCAGCAGGAGCGGGTGCACCCCGAGCTGACGCAGGCTTGCGGTGGCGGCCGCTGCCCCGCCGCGCTCGACGCGCACCACGACGTCCGGCGCGGACCTGAGCGCCCTGGCCGACGCCCGGTCGCTGTCGGCGACATCGGTGCCGATGACGACCACGTCAGGTGTGTGTCCGGCGTCCAGTAGCGCGTCGGCACCCCGGTCGACCCCGATCAGGACCGGCCGTGCCTCGCGCAGGTAGCGGCGGGCTCCGGCGAGCTGGGCGCGATGCTCGTGGCCGGCCACGACGACGACGGCCGGGCGCCCGGCAAGCGACGTACGGGTGCCGGGGAGTCCGCGGCCGTGCAGCAGCAGGTCCTGCTCGCGTCTGAGGAACTCGCTGGCGTTGTGGGTGAAGCTCGACAGGTGGGCTGCCATCCCGTCGCGAGCCTCGCCCATCTGGGCGGCCACCAGGTCGGCGTCGAGCACCTGACCGGCACCGGCCGGCTCGCCGTCGACGTAGACCACTCCCTCGTGGATCCGCAGCGGGCTGCCGTCCCTGACGAGGGTGAGGATCTCCGGGGCCCACGCGGTCCACGAGCTGTACGCCGGCCCTGGCCAGCACCTCCGGCCCGAGGTTGGCGTAGCGACCGGAGATCATCGCCTGCGCGTTGACGACGGCCACCACGCCCGCGTCGACGAGCTGGTGCGCCGAGTCGCGGTCCAGGTCCAGGTGGTCGAGGACGGCGATGTCTCCCGGCCGCAGCCGCGGGATCAGGGCGCTGGTACGACGGTCGACGCGGGCCGGTCCGGTGAGGCCGGGCGGGGCCGTGTCGGGGGGACGGGGGGTGCGGGTCGCGAACCTCATGACCTGCCCGATCCTCCCAGCCGACCGGACGCTGTCGCGGCAGGACGCGCCCGGACGCTGCTACCCGCCGAGCCGAGTCGAGACCGTCAGCGACCTGCGCGAGCCGCCTCGAGCAGCTCGCGCGCATGAGCGATGCCGCTGTCGGACTCCTCGACGCCGGCCAGCATCCGGGACAGCTCACGGACCCGCTCGGTGTCGTCGAGGACGGTGAGCCCCGACGTGGTGACCGAGCCGTCGCTGGACTTCTCGACCACGACGTGTCGATCGGCGTACGCCGCGACCTGGGGCAGGTGCGTCACCACCAGGACCTGCGCGGACCGGGCGAGCCGCGCGAGCCGGGCGCCCACCTCGATGGCCGCCTTGCCGCCGACTCCGGCATCGACCTCGTCGAACACGAACGTCGGCACCGGGCTCGTCCCCGCGAGGGCCACCTCGAGGGCGAGCATGACCCGCGACAGCTCACCACCGGAGGCGCCCCTGTTGAGGGGGCGTTGCTCCGCGCCGGTGTTGGCCGCCAGCAGGATCTCGACGTCGTCCAGGCCGTTGGAGCCGTAGCGCAGCCGCCGCTGGCCCACCTCGACCACTCGATCGTCGTCGGCACCGGCCGTACGCTGCGTGACCACGACGTCGAGGGTCGCGTGCGGCATCGCCAGTCCGTGCAGCTCGGTGGTGACGGCCTCGGCCAGCCGCCGGGCGCAGAGCGTGCGGGCCGCAGACAGCCGGCCGCCGATCGTGCCGAGCTCGGCACGCAGCTCGCCGCGCCGGGTCTGCAGCTCGGCGATGCGGTCGTCGGTGGTGTCGAGGCCACCCAGCCGTCGCGCCGACGTCGCGGCCCACGCCAGCACCTCATCGATGGTGTCGCCGTACTTGCGGGCCAGCGCGGTGAGGGCTGCTCGCCGTTCCGACACGGCCGCGAGCCGCGACGGGTCGGTGTCGATCCGGCTGGCGTAGGACGCCACGTCAGCGGCGACGTCGGAGAGCAGGTAGGTCAGCTCGGCGAGCCGGTCCGCGAGCTCACCCGCTTCGGCGTCGTGGTCGCGGACGCCGTCCAGTGCCGTGCGGGCAGCGGAGGTCGCCGCCAACGCGTCTGGGGTGCCGTCTTCGCTCGAGAGAGCCTCGTGCGCCTGCTCTGCGGCCGTGCGAAGCGTGTCCGCGTGGCCCAGCCGGGCCTCCTCGGCGGCCAGGGCAACGTCTTCGTGGGGCTGTGGCTCGACGGCCTCGATCTCCTCGAGACCGAACCGCAGCAGGTCTGCCTCCCGGGCACGCTCCCGCGCCGAGGAGGCGAGCGCGGTGAGCTCGTGCTCTGTCTCGCCGAGGCCGGCATGGACCCGGGCGTACGCCGCGCGGAGCTCGCCGACCTCGACCCCGCCGAACCGGTCGAGCGCGTCGCGCTGCGCCTGCGGCTTGAGGAGCCGGTGCTGGTCGGACTGCCCGTGCACGGCGACGAGCGGCTCGGTGACCGACGCCAGCGTCGAGACAGGCACCGACGCACCCCCGACGAACGCCCGAGACCTTCCCTCGGCGGAGACCGTACGGGCGAGCAGGACCCGGTCGTCCTCGACCTCGCCGCCGGCTTGCTCGACCGACTCGGCGAACCCGTCGCCGGCGCGCGAGGCGAGCACGACTCCCTCGACGCGAGCCGATCGCGACCCGCTGCGCACCGCTCCGGCGTCCGCCCGGCCGCCGAGCAGCAGCCCCAGAGCCGTGACCAGCATCGTCTTGCCCGCGCCGGTCTCGCCGGTGATGACCGTCAGGCCCGGCCCGAGCTCGAGGGTGGAGGACTCGATGACGCCCAGCCCGGCGATGCGGATCTCCTCGATCACGTCGCGCCGTCTCGGTCGCCGTTGCCGTTGGCGCGTCGCCGTCGTTCCCCGGCGCCCCGCCAGCCCTCGACCGGCAGGTCGAACTTCGCCACCAGCTTGTCGGCGAACTTCTCCTCCTGCAACCGGACCAGCCGTACGGGCGTCGCACCGCGACGGACCTCGATCCGGGCGCCCGGCGGCAGGTCGACGGCCCGCCGACCATCGCACCACAAGACGCCGGCGCCCTCGGTGCGCGCCAGCACCTCGACGGCCAGCATGGAGGTCGGCGAGACGACCATCGGGCGCGCGAACAGCGCGTGGGCGCTGATCGGCACCATCAGCAGCGCCTCCACACCCGGCCACACGATCGGCCCTCCGGCCGAGAAGTTGTAGGCGGTGGACCCGGTCGGCGTGGCACAGACCACGCCGTCACAGCCCCAGCGCGAGACCGGACGGCCATCGATCTCCACGACCACCTCGAGCATCCGCTCGCGGGCCGCCTTCTCCACGCTGGCCTCGTTGAGCGCGAAGGTGCTCATCACGAGCTCGCCCTCGCGGTAGACCGACACGTCGACGGTGAGCCGGTCCTCGGTCGTGTAGGTCCGTCCCACGACGGCGTCGATCACCGTCTCGAGGTCGTCGTGCTCCGCCTCGGCGAGGAAGCCGACGTGACCGAGGTTGACGCCCAGCAGGGGTACGCCGCTGGCGTGGGTGATCTCCGCGGCGCGCAGGATCGTCCCGTCGCCGCCGACGACCAGCGCCAGCTCGCAGTCCCGGCCCGAGAGCTCGTCGGGCTCGCAGATCTCGATCGGGGGCGAGAAGTCTGCCGCCCGGATGCCCAGGTCGGACGCCTCCTGGGCCAGCAGCCGGACCATGATCCCGTGCTTGGTCAGGGCGACGCAGAACGAACGGGCCGCCTCACGGGCGTCGTCCCTGCCGGTGTGCGCCACGAGCAGGACGCGCCGCTGCACGCCCGGGACGGGCACGGCACCCTGCTCTTGCGGGAGACTCACGGGTCCACCTTCTCACCAGGCGCCCCCCAGTCGGCGGAGCGCTCCACCTCGCTGTGCACCACCTCGTCGGTCAGCCCGGCCGGCCCGCGCCGCAGCCACAGGAAGAACTCGACGTTGCCCGAAGGCCCCGGCAGCGGGCTGGTGGTGACCGCGCGAGCTCCCCACCCCAGCCGGTCCGCCGCTGCGGCGACGGCGAGCACTGCCTCACTGCGCAGGTCGAGACGGCGGACGACCCCACCCTCGCCGACCCGGTCCTTGCCGACCTCGAACTGCGGCTTCACCATCAGCGCGAGGTCGCCGTCGTCCCGCGTGACGCCGACCAGCGGCTCGAGCACCAGCCGCAACGAGATGAACGACAGGTCACCCACGACGAGGTCCACCGGCCCGCCAACCGTCTCGAGGTCGAGGTCGCGCACGTTCGTGCGCTCGTGAACCCGCACCCGCGGGTCCTGCCGGACCGACCAGGCCAGCTGGCCGTAGCCCACGTCAACCGCGATCACCTCCGCGGCATCCCGGCGCAGCAGCACATCGGTGAATCCCCCGGTGCTCGCGCCCGCGTCGAGGCAGCGCCGCCCCGCCACGGCCAGCCCTTGGGGACCGAACACCCTGAGGGCGCCCTCGAGCTTGTGGCCGCCACGCGAGACGAAGTCGGGTCGGTCGGGGTCCTCGCGCACCACGATGGCGGCGTCGGTCGTGACACCCGTCGCGGGCTTGGTCGCACGGGCGCCGGAGACGGTCACCCGCCCGGCGTGGATCAGGTCGCTGGCCTGTTCGCGGGAGCGCGCCAGGCCGCGTCGGACCAGCTCGGCGTCGAGCCGAAGGCGTCGCGGGGCCACCGGAAGAGCCTGGCTCAGGCCCCGTCGCTGCCGAGGACGCCGCGCAGCGAGCCGTGCACCGACTCGAAGACGGCCGGGTGCTCGTCGACGGGCAGCTCGTCGAGTGCCGTCAGCCTGGCCAGCGCGTCGTCCACGGCCGGAACTCCGGTGTCCATCTGCGCTGCAGGCTCCAGGGCAGCCGATTCGCTCATGTCGGCACCCTACCGGCCGTCTCGTCGTCTCCCGGGACCCGGACGCCGGCCACATCGACCGGTGCGCCGCAGTCCTCGAGACGTTCCCACGACGCGCACGCCACTGCGCGCCACCAGTCGTCCGTCCCACCCTGGCCGGTCACCTCGAGCTGCCCACCGCTCGCCGTGGCGACCCACCCGCCGACACGCCAACCGTCGTCACCGCGCTCCGGCGCCGGGTGCGGCTCCAGCAGCCCTCGCAGGTCCGTCGAGATGTACGTCGGCCGCAACGGCCCCGGCGCCGCAACGAGGTCGGTCAGGTGGGTGACCCCTGTCATCACGAGGAGGGCAGGGATCCCGAGCCGTACCGCGCCCTCGATGTCGGTGTCGAGCCGGTCGCCGACCATGAGCGGCCGCTGCGCGCCGGTCCGGGCGACGGTCTCGTCGAGCAGAGGCCGCTCAGGCTTGCCGGCGACCTCGGGGGCGACGCCGGTGAAGTCGCGCAGCATCCGCACCATGACCCCGTGCCCCGGCGCGATGCCGAACGCGGTCGGAATCGTCCCATCGGTGTTGCTGGCCACCCACGGGAGCCCGTCGCGAACGCGTACGGCCGCCCGCATGACGTCGCGCCAGACCACGTCGGGTCCGTAGCCGGTCACGAGCGCCGCGGCGCTCTCGTCGTCGACGCCGACCGGGACGAGTCCCACGGCCGTGAGCGCCTGCACGAGCCCGGCCGCGCCGAGGACCACGATCGGCGCCCCGGCGCCGAACCGGCTCACCAGGACACGGGCTGCTGCCTGTGCCGAGGTGACCACCTCGTCGGCATCAGCCGGCACACCGGCCTTGACGATCTTCGCCGCCACGCTCTCGGGGGTCCGCGAGGCGTTGTTGGTGATGAAGGCGATCCGCACTCCGCGGTCTCTAGCGGCAGCGATTGCCTCGCCCGCGTGCGGGACAGGGGCGTCGCCGACGTAGACGACCCCGTCCAGGTCCAGCATCGCCACGTCATGGGCGGCTGCCAACGGCTTCGCGCAGGACCCCAGCACCTCACTGCCTCCCCGCCTGGACGCTCCCGCCCGACCTCTACGATGCTTCGATGGAGCCCAGCCAGGCGGTCTCGCCGCCCTATCTGGCGACTCCCCTGAGGCTGGAGCCCTTCCGAGCCCTGACCCTCGCCCCGCAACGCGTCGGGGACGCAGCGGCGGCGCGAGCTTTCGGCCGACCTTATCGGGAGGTGGCCGGCCGGCTGCGGCGCTGGGAGGCCACCGGACGAGTGCTGCGCGACGACGAGCCAGCGGTCTACCTGCACGAGTACACCGCAGGCGGCATCACCGTGCGCGGCCTCGTGGGCGCCCTCGACATGTCGCGTCGCGCGGCTGACCTGGACAGCCGGGCCGTGCTTCCGCACGAGGGGATCTATCCACACCGGGCACGCGATCTTGCAGACCGGATGCTGACGATGCGGATCAACCCGGCGCCGATCCTGCTCGTCCACCGTGGGCCGCCCGACGCCCGAGCCGTCGTCAAGTCCCTGCTCGACACGCCTCCCCTGCGCAGGTTCACCGACCGCGGAGACCAGCGGCACAGGGTCTGGCCAGTGCGGGGCGCGGACCTCACTGCGGTCTGCGAGAGCCTCCTGAGCGCTCGTCCCGTGATCGCCGACGGCCATCACCGCTATGCGGCGTACCTGCAGCTCCAGCAGGCTCACCCGGGCACCGCCTGGGACCGTGGCCTGGCCATGCTGGTGGACCAGGACGACACCCCGCTCTTCCTCGGTGCCATCCACCGGGTGCTGCGCCGAGTCGAGATGTCGTCTCTCGCAGCCGCGGTCGCAGCCGGTCCCCACTCCCTTCGGATCTGCCCCCGCGAGGTCGCGCTGGGCGAGCTGGGCCCGACCGCGTTGGCCGTCACTGACGGGCGCGGCTGGGCGACCCTCCGGCTGGCCCTCGAGGGTGATCGGAGCGCGGTCGAGGCGTTCCACGACGAGGTGCTCCCCCGCCTCGGCCCGCTGAGCCAACCGATCGGGTACCTCCACTCGGTGGACGAGGCGCTGCGGAAGGTCAGGCGCGACCGGGACCTGGCGATCCTGATGCCGGCCCCGGACTTCGACCTCGTCCACCACATCGTGACCCACGACCGGCTGCTGCCGGAGAAGGCCACGTCGTTCCAGCCCAAGCCGAGCACTGGCGTCCTCATGAGGTCGATCGACGACGAATGAGGCGCGCCGAGCCGACCTCGATCTCGACCCTGCTCACTGCACCGCCGCCGGCCCGAAAGAACCTCCGACGCACCGCTCCTGACACCTCCACGACATCGCCGGCCCGCCAGGACGCGACCGTGCGCCGACTCCGCCCACTCCAGACGGCGCAGTCGAGTGCGTCGACAGTGGCCCGAGACGCCGATGGCGTATCTGGTCGGTGCACCACCACGCGGAACGTCCACATCGTGTCCCCACTGGGCAGCTGTCGCAGCTCCGGCTCCTGGGACAGCCGCCCCACCAACCTCACCTCGTTGGCGCATTCATCGGCGGGGGACACCACGCCCTGCGAGCGCGACGTCCTGGCCGATCTCGATGCTGTCGCCTCGTTCGTTCGAACTGACATGCACTTCACCTCCGCGCCCCACGCTCGCGCGGACCACCGACAACGTCGGCTCCCTACGCCACGCGCTGTGGAGGAAGCCCCGCCGAGGCCGCCTGTGGACGAGAAGCGGGCCGAGGGCGCCGGAATGCGATCACCTGCATGCGACGAAATGCGAGAAGGCCCCTTCCGATCTCTCGGAAAGGGCCTTCTCTTAACGTGATGTTCGGCGGCGTCCTACTCTCCCACAGCCTCTCGGTTGCAGTACCATCGGCGCTGGCAGGCTTAACTTCCGGGTTCGGGATGGGTCCGGGTGTTTCCCTGTCGCTATGGCCGCCGTAACTCTATTCACCTGTCACTGTCCGCCCCCGTCTGTGAGGGGGGTGGTGGTGGTTGGTGTTTCTATAGTGGACGCGAGCATGGGGTTTGTAGCGTTGTGCAGGGTCTTGTGTTCACACGTGTGTTTGTTGGTGTGTGGCAAGCCCTCGGCCTATTAGTACCGGTCGGCTGGGCATTGCTGCTGTACACCTCCGGCCTATCAACCCCATGGTCTGTGGGGGGCCTTAACCCATCGAGTGGGTGGGAAACCTTATCTTGAAACGTGCTTCCCGCTTAGATGCGTTCAGCGGTTATCACTTCCGAACGTAGCTAACCAGCGGTGCCCTTGGCAGGACAACTGGCACACCAGAGGTTCGTCCATCCCGGTCCTCTCGTACTAGGGACAGCTTTTCTCAAGTTTCCTGCGCGCGCGGCGGATAGGGACCGAACTGTCTCACGACGTTCTAAACCCAGCTCGCGTGCCGCTTTAATGGGCGAACAGCCCAACCCTTGGGACCTACTCCAGCCCCAGGATGCGACGAGCCGACATCGAGGTGCCAAACCATCCCGTCGATATGGACTCTTGGGGAAGATCAGCCTGTTATCCCCGGGGTACCTTTTATCCGTTGAGCGACCACGCTTCCACATGCCGTGGCCGGATCACTAGTTCCGACTTTCGTCCCTGCTCGACATGTCTGTCTCACAGTCAAGCTCCCTTGTGCACTTACACTCGTCACCTGATTGCCAACCAGGCTGAGGGAACCTTTGAGCGCCTCCGTTACATTTTAGGAGGCAACCGCCCCAGTTAAACTACCCATCAGGCACTGTCCCTGAACCGGATCACGGTCCTAGGTTAGACATCTAGTACGACCAGAGTGGTATTTCAACGTTGACTCCCCCCTCACTGGCGTGAGGGGTTCACAGTCTCCCACCTATCCTACACAAGCCGAACCAAACACCAATACCAAACTATAGTAAAGGTCCCGGGGTCTTTCCGTCCTGCCGCGCGTAACGAGCATCTTTACTCGTAGTGCAATTTCGCCGAGTCCATGGTTGAGACAGCGCCCAAGTCGTTACTCCATTCGTGCAGGTCGGAACTTACCCGACAAGGAATTTCGCTACCTTAGGATGGTTATAGTTACCACCGCCGTTTACTGGGGCTTAAATTCTCCGCTTCAACACCGAAGTGTCTGACAGGTCCTCTTAACCTTCCAGCACCGGGCAGGAGTCAGTCCGTATACATCGTCTTACAACTTCGCACGGACCTGTGTTTTTAGTAAACAGTCGCTTGGGCCTGGTCTCTGCGGCCCTCCCCGCTTCCCCCAGCGTGTGGGTTCACGGTTCGGGCCCCCCTTCTCCCGAAGTTACGGGGGCATTTTGCCGAGTTCCTTAACCATGGTTCTCTCGATCGCCTTGGTATTCTCTACCTGATCACCTGAGTCGGTTTGGGGTACGGGCGGCGCATAGCTCGCTAGAGGTTTTTCTCGACAGCATAGGATCACCCACTACACCTATAGTGGCTCCCCATCACATCTCAGACTCCACATTCAAGTGAGGCACCCGGATTTGCCTGGGTCCCGTCCTACATGCTTGGCCACGGTCAACCATCGCCGTGGTTGGGCTACCTTCCTGCGTCACCCCATCGCTTGACTACTATCCGATCGGATCCCACGCTCCACCACACGCCGCCACACCCGAAGGTGCGCTGCACGGTGGCTTTGGGTGGTTAGCATCACGGACCTCGTCAGGGTCGCTACATTGCCGGTACGGGAATATCAACCCGTTGTCCATCGACTACGCCTGTCGGCCTCGCCTTAGGTCCCGACTTACCCAGGGCAGATTAGCTTGACCCTGGAACCCTTGATCATTCGGCGCACGGGTTTCTCACCCGTGATTCGCTACTCATGCCTGCATTCTCACTCGTGTCGCCTCCACCCCTGGATCACTCCGGAACTTCCCCGGCGACACGACGCTCCCCTACCCATCCACACCCCTGAACCCAACACCCGCAGGAAATTGGGCTAGGTTACGCGTGTGAATGCCATAGCTTCGGCGGATGACTTGAGCCCCGCTACATTGTCGGCGCGGAATCACTTGACCAGTGAGCTATTACGCACTCTTTCAAGGGTGGCTGCTTCCAAGCCAACCTCCTGGTTGTCACTGCGACTCCACATCCTTTTCCACTTAGTCACCGCTTAGGGGCCTTAGCTGATGGTCTGGGCTGTTTCCCTCTCGACTACGGAGCTTATCCCCCGCAGTCTCACTGCTGCGCTCTCACTTACCGGCATTCGGAGTTTGGCTAACGTCAGTAACCTGGTCGGGCCCATCGGCTATCCAGTGCTCTACCTCCGGCAAGAAACACGCAACGCTGCACCTAAATGCATTTCGGGGAGAACCAGCTATCACGGAGTTTGATTGGCCTTTCACCCCTATCCACAGGTCATCCCCTCCATTTTCAACTGAAGTGGGTTCGGTCCTCCACGTCGTCTTACCGACGCTTCAACCTGCCCATGGATAGATCACTCCGCTTCGGGTCTTGATCGCGCTACTCAAACGCCCTATTAGGACTCGCTTTCGCTACGGCTACCCCACACGGGTTAAC
>CAVRPU010000002.1:0-267500 GCA_963723195.1 uncultured Actinomycetota bacterium | reverse complement strand
GCCATGGTAGGCCATTACCCCACCATCAAGCTGATAGGCCGCGAGCACATCCCCCACCGAAAAAACTTTCCACCAACACACCATGCAGCAGTTGGTCGTATCCGGTATTAGACACCGTTTCCGGTGCTTATCCCAGAGTGAAGGGCAGATTACTCACGTGTTACTCACCCGTTCGCCGCTCGTGTACCCCCCAAAGGGAGCCTTACCGCTCGACTTGCATGTGTTAAGCACGCCGCCAGCGTTCGTCCTGAGCCAGGATCAAACTCTCCATCGAAAACCTAGAAAATCCAAAACCCGACAATCAAAACTCACAACCAGCAAAAACAACACCACCACCCAAAAAGGACGGCAGCATCACGCTAGCCAGAATCATCATTGACAGAAAAACAAACACACCCACCCCAAAAAACAGGACAGGCGCGCACAAACTTCAACGACTATCAAACACACTGTTGAGTTCTCAAACATCACACGCACACCACAGCGACCCTTGCGGGGTCGATGTTGGGGGCAACCTAAGAAAACTTACCGGACCGCGCAGACACGGTCAACTTCGCGAGTCGACCGAGGCCAGTCCTGAAGCCTTCGGTTCCGTCGCCCCTCAGCGGGGCGACGAGGACCAACAGTACCCACGCCGTCGGATGGTTCCAAATCGGGTGGCCATCAGCTGATGGGGCGCGTCCGGACGACGGCCGGCCGGTACGTCGAGACGGTGCTCTCCCCCGTCAGCCAGAACCGCCAGGGCCGGTCGGCGGCCAGGCGCAGGCCCACGCGAGGACCCTGGCTCACCCGTGCCCGGGGCACGCGTCTCGCGAGCAGCTCGACGGTCACCGGCCCGGCCGTGAGGTCAGCGCCGTTCGCGTCCCGGCCGATGGCGAGCGCCTGGCAGAGCCGGGCCGGGCCGCGGGCCAGGTCGCGGTCGACGGACGTTCCACGGCGCGACCGCGCGACCTCCAGCCCGGCGACGACCTCGCCCGCCCGCAGGAGCACGGCCGACGGTGTGCCCGCCGCACCCACGACGACGTTGCAGCAGAAATGCATCCCGTAGGTGAAGTAGACGTAGAGGTGGCCGGGTGGGCCGAACATCACGGTGTTGCGCGGGGTCTGACCCCGGTACGCGTGCGAGCCGGGGTCGTCCGGCCCGGCGTACGCCTCGACCTCGGTGAGTCGCACGGCGACCTCGCCGTGACGCACGACAGCGCCCAGCAGACGCGGCGCGACTCGCAGGACCGGGCCCGACAGGACCTCAGACAGGTCAGGCGCGCACACGGGCGAGGGCCGCGTCGAGCTCGGCGAGCTGCTCGCGCACCCGGACCGGCGCCGTGCCGCCCCGACCGGTGCGGGACGCGACCGAGCCCTCGACTGTGAGCACCGAGCGCACGTCGGGGGTGAGGTGCGGCGAGATCGTGGCGAGGTCGTCGTCGGAGAGGTCCGGCAGGTCGCAGCCCTTCTCCTCGCAGCGGCGGACGCAGGCCCCCGCCAGCTCGTGCGCGTCACGGAACGGCACACCGGCCCTGACGAGCCACTCGGCGACGTCCGTGGCGAGCGAGAAGCCCTGAGGAGCCAGCTCGGCCATCCGGGCAGTGTCGAACGTCAAGGTGGCGACCATCCCCGTCACCGCCGGGAGCAGGACGAGGAGCGTGTCCACGGAGTCGAAGACCGGCTCCTTGTCCTCCTGGAGGTCGCGGTTGTAGGCGAGAGGCAGGGCCTTGAACGTGGCGAGGAGGCCCGTCAGGTTCCCGACCAGGCGGCCGGCCTTGCCGCGGGCGAGCTCGGCGATGTCGGGGTTCTTCTTCTGCGGCATGATGCTCGACCCCGTCGACCACGAGTCGTGGAGGCGAACGAAGCCGAACTCGCGCGTCGACCACAGGATCAGCTCCTCGGCCAGCCGGCTCACGTCGATCCCGACCTGGGCGCAGACGTAGGCGAACTCGGAGACGAAGTCGCGCGAGGCCGTCGCGTCGATGGAGTTCGCCGCCGAGGCGGCGTACCCGAGCTCGTCGGCCACCAGCCCGGGGTCGAGCCCGAGGCTCGAGCCGGCGAGGGCGCCGGAGCCGTACGGCGACTCGGAGGCGGTCCGGCGCGTCCAGTCGGCGAACCGCTCGACGTCGCGTACGAGCGCCCACGCATGCGCGAGCAGGTGATGCGAGAGCAGCACGGGCTGAGCGTGCTGGAGGTGGGTGCGTCCCGGCATGACCACGTCGAGGTGATCCTGAGCCTGCGTTCGCAGCGCCTCCACGAGGTCGACCACGGTCCCCGCCACCAGACGGGCGTGGTCGAGCAGGTAGGAGCGGAACAGGGTCGCGATCTGGTCGTTGCGCGAGCGGCCGGCGCGCAGGCGGCCCCCGACCTCGGCGCCGACCTCCTCGACGAGCTGCCGCTCGAGCGCGCCGTGGACGTCCTCGTCCGACGGGTCGGGGGCCAACCTGCCCGAGGTGTAGCGCTCGGCGAGCACGTCGAGACCGCGGTGGAGCTCGGCCTCGTCGGCGGCCGACAGCAGGCCTGCGGCTGCCAACGCCTTGGCGTGAGCGTGGGAGCCGGCAATGTCGTAGAGCGCCAGCCGCCAGTCGAAGTGGGTCGAGCGGGACAGCGCGGCGAGCTCGGGCGAGGGTCCTGAGACGAACCTCGCGCCCCAGAGCGCACCCTGGTTGGTCGTGCCGCTCACGCGGTCGCCTCCCTCAGCGTCGCGGCTCCGAGCCGGGCGATCTCGGGCAGCAGCGGGTTGGAGAGCGCGATGCCGTCGTCCAACGCGTCCAGGGCCCACCACTCGGCGGCCATGATGTTGCCGACCTCCTCGGCCTCGAGCCCGTGGAACGTCACGGTGACCGGCTCGGCGAGGCGGGTGACGAACCAGTGCGCGTCGTTGACGTAGGCGACACCGTCGTAGGAGAAGGCCACGGGGGCGCGATGGAACGGGCCGGTGAGCGCATCCGCGGGGACCGAGATCCCGGTCTCCTCCAGCATCTCGCGGGAGGCGGCCTCTGCGGGCGTCTCGCCAGCCTCGATGGCGCCGCCGATCGTGCACCAGTACGGCGTGGTCGGCCGCGCCGGGTCACGGCTGTAGAGCAGGAGCACGCGCTCCTGCTCGTCGATGGGCAGCACCCGGGCGGCCCGACGCTGCACGGGCTGGCTGCGTCCACTCGTGGGCTCGCTCATGGACCCTTGGTATCAGGCGCGGCCAGCGCCAGGAACTTCGCGGCGAGGCCCGGGCCGCCTCTCGGGTCGCGCCCGATCACCAGCACCGTGTCGTCGCCCGCGATGGTGCCGAGCACCTCGGGAAGCTCGGCCTTGTCGAACGCCGAGGCCAGGAACTGCGCGGCTCCCGGTGGCGTGCGCAGCACGGCGAGGTTGGCACTGCCCTCGGCCGACACGAGCAGCTCGGCGCACAGGCGCCCGAGCCGATGCGACGCCGCTGCTGTCTCGTGCGGGGCCCGGGGGGCGCGGTCACCCCCCTCGGCGGGGACCGCATAGACCAGCGCTCCGGATCGCGACCGCACCTTGACGGCGTCGAGCTCGACGAGATCGCGGGACAACGTCGCCTGCGTGACGTGCACACCGTGCTCGGCCAGCAGGTCGGCGAGCTCGGTCTGCGACCGGATCTCGTGGTGAGCGACCAGGTCGATGATCCGCTGGTGACGGGCACCCTTCGTGGGCGGTGACGCGGCCTCCGCCATCATGCGCGCTCCAGGAGCCAGGCCAGGATCGCCTTCTGGGCGTGCCGGCGGTTCTCCGCCTCGTCCCAGATCACGCTCTGCGGACCGTCGATGACCTCGGCCGTGATCTCCTTGCCGCGATAGGCGGGCAGGCAGTGCAGCACGATCGCATCGGTGGCCGCCTTGGAGAGCAACCCGCTGTCGAGCTGGTACGCCGCCAGGGCCGCGAGCCGGGCGGACGACTCCTCCTCCCTGCCCATCGACACCCAGGTGTCGGTGACGACGACGTCGGCGCCGGCCACGGCGGCGGCCGGGTCCGCCTCGCTGCCGACCGAGCCGCCGGTGCCCGCCGCGATGGCCGCCGCCCGCTCCCCCATCTCGGCGGACGGGAGGTAGCCGGCCGGGCCGCTGACCCGCACGTGCATCCCGGCGGTCGCCCCGGCCAGCAACCACGAGTTGCCCATGTTGCAGGCGGCATCTCCGAGGAACGTGACCGTCAGGCCGGCCAGCGAGCCCTTCCGCTCGCGCACGGTGAGCAGGTCGGCCAGGAGCTGGCACGGGTGGAAGTCGTCGGTGAGGGCGTTGACCACCGGGACGCCGGCGTACGCCGCCATCTCCTCGATACCCACCTGCGCGTAGGTGCGCCACACGATCGCGGACGCCTGGCGGCCGAGGACCCGGGCGACGTCGGCGACCGACTCGCGCTTGCCGATCCCGGCGAGCGTCCCGTCGACGATCATCGGGTTGCCGCCCAGCTCGGCGATGCCGGCCGAGAAGGACGCCTGCGTGCGCAGCGTCGGCTTGTCGTAGATCGTCGCAACGGTCCGCGGACCGGCGAGCGGCTTGAGGTCGAAGGGAGCCGCCTTCAAGCGCACGGCCAGGTCGAGCACCTCGGCCTGCTCGGCGGGCTCCAGGTCGTCGTCGGCGAGGAAGTGTCGGGTCACGGTGTCCCTCCTCGCGCTTGGTCGTCGAGAAGGGCATCGTCGAGGATGCCCGGCCAGGTGGCGAGGAACCTGTCGGCATCCTCGCGCGTGAGCACCAAGGGTGGCGCGAGGCGCACCCGGTCGGGCGTCGGAGCGTTGACGACGAAACCGTGCGCCTGCGCGGCCGCGACGACGTCTGCCGAGCGGGGCGCCGCCAGGCTCAGCCCGATCAGGAGGCCGGCTCCGCGGACCTCCGTGACGCGCGGGTCGGCGGCCAGGCCCTCGCGCAGATGCGCGCCGAGGACCGCGGCGTGCTCGAGGAGGCCGTCCTTCTCGATGGTCTCGATCACGGCCAGGCCGGCGGCACAGGCGACCGGGTTGCCGCCGAACGTCGTCCCGTGGTTGCCGGGCTCGAACAGGTGCCCGGCGGTGCCGAGGCCGATGACAGCGCCGATGGGGATGCCGCCGCCGAGGCCCTTCGCCACCGTCACGAGGTCGGGCGCGGCGTCGGCGGCGTGGGCGAACCACTCACCGGTGCGGCCCAGCCCGGTCTGGATCTCGTCGAGCCACAGCAGCGCTCCGGCATCGCTGGCGATGGCGCGTGCGGCCTCCAGGTAGCCCGGGGGCGGGACGACGACCCCTGCCTCGCCCTGGATCGGCTCGAGGACGACGGCGGCCGTCTCGTCGGTCACCGCAGCCCTGAGCGCGTCGACGTCGGCGTACGGGACGAAGGTGACGTGACCCGGCAGCGGCTCGAACGGTGCGCGGTAGGACTCCTTGGCCGTCAGTGCCAGAGACCCCATGGTGCGTCCGTGGAAGGCGCCCTCCGCGGCGACCAGGTGCGTGCGGCCGGTGCGCCGGGTCAGCTTGAGCGCCGCCTCGTTGGCCTCGGTGCCGGAGCTCGTGAAGAACACGCGGCCCGGGCGCCCCCCGGGGAGCAGCGCGAGCAGGCGCTCGGCGAGCTCGACCTGCGGCTCGCTGGTGAAGAAGTTCGAGACATGTCCGAGCGTGCCGAGCTGGCGGGTGACCGCCTCGACCAGGGCTGGGTGGGCATGGCCCAGCGAGTTGACGGCGATGCCGCCGAGGAGGTCGACGTACTCGTTGCCGTCGGCGTCCCAGACGTGCGCGCCCTCGCCACGGGTGAGGACGAGCTTGGGCGGTCCGAAGGCGTTCATCAGCGCCTCGGCGTAGCGGTCCTGCCACTGCTGGCCGGTCACTCCGGCGCTCCCTTCGCCCTGCGGATCTTGGTGGCGACGCCGGGGAGCACCTGGGTGCCCACGCCCTCGTCGGTGAAGATCTCCACGAGCACGGCGTGCGGCTCCCTGCCGTCGACCACGGTGGCGCGCGGCACGCCTTCGGTGACGGCTTTGAGGCAGGCGCCCATCTTGGGCACCATGCCCGCCGCGAGGGTCGGCATCAGCTCGGCCAGGTGCTGGGGGCTGATCTCCTTGATCACGTCGTCGCTGTCGGGCCAGTCGCGATAGAGGCCCTCGACGTCGGTGAGCACGAGCAGCTTCTCGGCGCCCAGCGCCACCGCCAGCGCCGCCGCCGCCGTGTCGGCGTTGACGTTGTGGACGACGCCGAGCTCGTCCGGGGCGACGCTGCTGACCACCGGGATCCGGCCTGCCTCGATCAGGTCCAGCACGGACTCGGGGCGCACCTGGGCGACCTCCCCCACGAGCCCGAGGTCGACCTCCTCGCCGTCCACGATCGTGTTGGTCGCCTCGGCCGTGAAGAGGCCGGCGTCCTCGCCGGAGAGCCCGACCGCGAGCGGACCGTGCTGGTTGATCAGACCGACGAGCTCACGCTGGACCTGTCCGACCAGGACCATGCGGACGACGTCCATGGCCTCGGGACTCGTGACGCGCAGCCCGCCCCGGAACTCCGAGGCGATCCCGAGCCGGTCGAGCATCGTCGAGATCTGCGGGCCACCCCCGTGCACGACCACCGGTTTGAAGCCCGCGAAGCGCAGGAAGGCGATGTCCTCGGCGAAGGCGACCTTGAGCGCCTCGTCGGTCATGGCGTTGCCGCCGTACTTCACCACGACGATCTTGCCGTGGTAGCGCTTCAGCCACGGCAGGGCGGCCGCGAGGGTCTCTGCCTGGGACACGGTGGCCCCGTCGGAGGTGGAGCTGGAGGTCGAGGTGGTCATGAGGAGTAGGCGCTGTTCTCGTGGACGTAGGCGTGGGTGAGGTCGTTGGTCCAGATCGTGGCCCGCTCGCCGCCGGACTTCAGGTCGACGGTCACGGTGACCTCGCGTCGGCTGAGGTCGACTCCGGCCGGGTCCTCTGCCGGTGTGGACGCCCGGCACACCCAGACGCCGTTCATGGCCACGTCGAGGTCGGCGGGATCGAACGCCGCGCCGGTGGTGCCGATCGAGGCGAGCACCCGGCCCCAGTTCGGGTCCTTGCCGAAGACCGCGGCCTTGAAGAGGTTGCTCCGCGCGATGCTCCGGCCGACCTCGACCGCGTCGTCCTCGGTGGCCGCGTTGAGCACGGTGATGGCGATCTCGTGGTCGGCCCCTTCGGCGTCGGCGAGCAGCTGCATCGCAAGGTCGGTGCAGGCCCGGGTCAGTGCCTCGGTGAAGTCGGGCAATGGCGGCCTCAGGCCGGAAGCCCCGCTGGCCAGCAGGGTCACCGTGTCGTTGGTCGACATGCAGCCGTCGGAGTCCAGTCGGTCGAAGCTCACCCGCGTCGCCGCGCGTAGCGCCACGTCGAGGTCGGCGGCGGTCACTGCCGCGTCGGTGGTGAGCACGACGAGCATGGTCGCCAGCTGGGGCGCCAGCATGCCCGCCCCCTTGGCCATGCCGCCGATCGACCAGCCGGCGCCCTGGACGACGACCTGCTTGGCCATCGAGTCGGTCGTCATGATCGCGGCGGCGGCATCGTCTCCACCATCGGCCGTCAGGTCGGCGTACGCCGCGTCGACGCCTGCGAGCAGCGCTGCGCGGTCGTTGGCGAGCCCGATCAACCCGGTCGAGCAGACAACGACGTCGATGGCGCCGATCCCGACGTGCTCCGCGACGCGCTCGGCCACCGCGTGCGTGGTGTGGAAGCCGTCGGGGCCGGTGTAGCAGTTGGCCCCGCCGGAGTTGAGGACGACAGCCCGCACGATGCCGTCCTGGACGGCCTGCTGGCTCCAGAGCACGGGGTTGGCCTTGCAGCGGTTGGCGGTGAAGACGCTCGCGGAGTCGTAGACGGGCCCGTCGTTGACGACCAGGGCGAGGTCCTTGGCGCCGGTCGACTTGAGCCCCGCGGGCACCCCGGCCGCGCGGAAGCCCTGAGGCGTCGTGACGCTCATGGTGCGAGCCCCACGCTGCTCAGGCCCAGGCTCTCCTCGAGCCCGAGGGCGAGGTTGAGGCACTGCACCGCGGCACCGGCAGTGCCCTTGGCCAGGTTGTCGATCGCGCCGACCGCCACCAGCCGCCCCGCTGCGTGGTCGACGGTCACCTGGAGGTGCACGGCGTTCGAGCCTGTGACCGATTGCGTCTGCGGCCACTGGCCGGGCGGCAGCACGTGCACGAACGGCTCGTCGGCGTAGCTCTTCTGGTAGGTCGCGTGGGCGTCCTCGGCGGTGACGCCGTCGTGCACGGGTGCCGAGCAGGTGGCGAGAATCCCTCGCGATGTGGGGACCAGCACGGGCGTGAAGCTCACCCGCACCTGCTCGTCGGTCAGGGCCCCAAGGTTCTGGATGATCTCGGGCGTGTGTCGATGCGTGCCGCCGACGCCGTACGCCGACAGGTTGCCTATCACCTCGCTGCCGAGCAGATGCGGCTTGGGCGCCTTGCCGGCGCCGCTCGTGCCACTGGCCGCGACAACCACGACGTCGGGCTCGACCAGGCCGGCCCCTACCGCCGGCGCCAGGGCCAGCGTCGAGACAGTCGGGTAGCAACCGGGCACGGCGATTCGCCGAGCGCCGCGCAGCACGTCGCGCTGGCCCGGCAGCTCGGGAAGCCCGTAGGGCCAGGAACCGGCGTGGGCTCCGCCGTAGAAGGACTCCCAGATCGTCGCGTCGGTCAGCCGGAAGTCGGCGCCACAGTCGATCACGACCGTGTCGTCGCCGAGGGCCGCCGCGATCTCCGCCGACTGACCGTGCGGCAGGGCCAGCACGACCGCGTCGTGACCTGCCAGGATCTCGGCCGTCGTCGGCTCGACGACGCGATCCGCGAGCGGTCGCAGGTGTGGCTGGAGCACGCCCAACGACTCGCCGGCGCTGGCGCCGGCCGTCACCGCACCGATGCGCACGGCAGGATGGCCGAGCAGCAGCCGCAGCACCTCGCCGCCGGCGTATCCGGTGGCACCGGCGACCGCAACAGAGATCCCTGACATGTGCATGACTATACAGAGATCCGCAATTCTATGCATCCTCACCATCGCCCGTGACGACTGTCGGCTGCTCTGGTTAGCCTGGCTGGCATGCACCGCGACGACACCCGCCTGGAGAAGTCCGAGTACCTCGAACACCTGCAGCGGGAGTCCCGCCGGTTCCGCGACCTCCTCGCCGACGCCGATCCCAGCGCCCCCGTGCCCGCGTGCCCGGCCTGGACCGCGGGCGACCTGCTGTGGCACCTGGCCGGCGTCCAGCGATTCTGGGCCGGCATCGTCGCGTCGCGCCCGGCCGGACCCGCCGAGGACGCCGAGGAGGCCAAGCGCCCCGAGACCCACCAGGACCTCCTGGCCGACTTCGACGAGAGCTCTGCGGCACTCGTCGACGCTCTCGAAGGGGCCGAGCCTCGCGAAGAGTGCTGGACCTGGTCGGACGACAAGACCGTCGCCTTCGTGCTCCGGCGGCAGGCTCTGGAGGCCGTCGTCCACCGCTTCGACGCCGAGCAGGCCGCGGGCCTCGACCTCACCGAGGTCGACGCCCGCCTGGCCGCGGACGGGATCCACGAGGTCCTCGACGTCATGTACGGCGGCTGCCCGCCCTGGGGTGACTTCTCACCGCTCCCCCACTACGTCCGCGTCGACGCCACCGACACCGACAGCTCGGTCTGGGTGCAGCTCGGCCGTTTCAGCGGCACCGACCCCAAGGACGAGGTGCGCTACGAGGAGGACGACATCAACGTCGTCGACGACCCCGGGGTCGAGCCGGACGCCGTGATCGAGGGCGCCGCCGAGGTGCTGCTCGCCCGGTTGTGGCGGCGCGGCGACGGCGCCGACATCCACATCGCCGGCGACATGTTGATCGTCGACCACTTCCGCAGCGCGATCCACCACCCGATCGAGTAGGTGTTGGTTTACCCGGCCGCCCGGGTAAACCAACGGTTGTCAGCCGAAGTTTCGGCCGACAACCGCGAGTCTCGGCTGACAAGCCCCCGAGGCCTCAGGTGCGCTGGACGGCGCCGCAGGCCTCGGCGGCCCGAGCAACCGCAGCGTCGCGGGCGGCTCCGGTCTCGGCCTCGGTCAGCGTCCGGTCGGGGGCCCGGAACCGCAGTGCGAAGGCGAGCGACTTCTTGCCCTCGCCGACCTGGGCGCCGGTGTAGACGTCGAAGAGGCGCACCGACTCCAGCAGCTCGCCCGCTCCCTCGCGCAAGGCCGCCTCGACGTCGCCGGCCGGCACCTGCTCGTCCACGACGAGGGCCACGTCTTCCTTCGCCACCGGGTACGTCGAGAACGACGGTCCCGGGACCACGTCGACGGCCTGCTCGAGCAGCCGGTCGAGGTCGATCTCGGCGACGGCGGTGCGGGCAGGGACGCCGTAGGCCTGGCAGACCTTGGGGTGCAGCTCGCCTGCGTGGCCGAGCACGACTCCCCCGGCGACCACCTCGGCGCAGCGACCCGGGTGCCACGGGGCGCGCACCGCGGCGCGCAGGTCCACCTCGACGCCGAGCGCCAGCGCGACCTCGCGTACGCCGGCGACGGCGTCGGCCCAGGTGGCGCCGCGACCCTCGCCCCACCAGCCGCCCGGCTCGCGAGAGCCCGCGATGACGAGGCCGAGGTGCAACGGCTGCGCGGGAAGTGCCTTGTTGAGGTCGTCCCACTCCCCGTCCGTCGGCCGGCGGTCGACCGGCAGGATCGGCGCGCCCGGCCCGCCGTGCGGCAAGGTCACGGTGGCGGTCTCGAAGAGCGCCACATCGGGGTTGCCCCGACCGGCGTTGCGAGCGGCGGTCGTGAGCAGGCCCGGGAGCAGGGTCGTGGTCATCAGCGGCTCCTCCGACGACATCGGGTTCGCCAGGCGCAGGGTCTGCCGCCGCTCGTCGGCGACGTCCAGCCCGAGCGCGTCGAGCTGTGGCGTCCCGATGAACGGGAAGCTGATCACCTCGACGTAGCCGGCTCCGGCCAGGGTGCGGCCGATCCGGCGCCGTAGCCGCTGCCCACGCGTCAGGCCGCGACCCGCCGGCGCCGCGGGGAGCACCGAGGGCACGTTGACGTAGCCGACGATCCGGGCGACCTCCTCGACCAGGTCGAAGGGATCGGTGAGGTCGGGTCGCCACGGCGGCGGGGTCGCTGCGAGGGTGACGTCGGAGCGGTGGACCTTGCAGCCCACCGCCTCCAGGTTGGCGACGACGGTGGCCGCGTCGATGGCCATGCCCGTCACCCGTGCGGGCAGGTCGTAGGACATGGGGATCGGCAGCGGCTCGGGTGCCGTGCCGACCACCGTCACGCCGGGCTCGGCCGTGCCGCCGCCGTACGTCGTCAGCAGCTCGACGACCCGGTCGGCGGCGGCTTCGGGGATCGTCGGGTCGACGCCACGCTCGTTGCGCTTGCCGGCCTCGGAGGTGATCTTGTGACGGCGGCCGGTGCGGTACATCGAGACCGGGTCCCACGACGCCACCTCGACGAGCACGCGCGTGGTCGCCGACGACATCTCGGTCGTCTCGCCACCCATCACGCCGCCCAGGCCGATCGGGCCTGAGTCGTCGGTGACCACGAGGTCCTCAGGTGTCAGCGTGCGGTCGACGCCGTCGAGGGTCGTCAGGTGCTCTCCCTCGGTGGCCCTCCGGACGCGGACCGTGCCGGCGAGCTTGTCGAGGTCGTAGCCGTGGATGGGGTGGCCCATCTCGAGCATCACGTAGTTGGTCACGTCGACCTGCAGCGAGATCGGGCGCATGCCGGCGAGCTGGATGCGCCGGGCCATCCAGTCCGGTGTCGGCGCGGTCGGGTCGAGCCCGGTCACCGTGCGCGCCACGAAGACGCGGCAGCCGTCGAGGTCGTCGATCTCGATCGGGTAGCCGTCACCGTTGGCCGGCGGCGTGTCCCGCAGGGCCGGGTCGCGGAAGGGCACGGCGTACTCGAGCGCTGCCTCGCGGGCGACGCCGCGCAGCGACAGCGCGTAGGCGCGGTCGGGGTTGATCTCGAACTCGAGGACCTCGTCGCGCAGCGGCAGCACGGCGAAGGCGTCGTCGCCCGGGACCCCCGCATCGGCGGGCAGCACGATGATGCCGCCCCCTCCGGAGGACAGCGTGTCGTCGCCGAGGCCGAGCTCTTCGGCTGAGCAGATCATCCCGGCCGAGACGTGACCGTAGGTCTTGCGGGCGCTGATCTCGAACCCGCCAGGCAGCACGCCACCAGGCAGCACGACCACGACGAGGTCGCCCTCGGCGAAGTTGTGCGCTCCGCAGACGATGCCCTGCGGCTCACCGGTGCCGTTGGCGGCTCCGACGTCGACCTGGCACCACCGGATCGTCTTCCCGTTGGACTGCGGCTCGTCGACGAGCGTCAAGACGCGTCCGACCACGAGCGGGCCGGTGATGTCGTGGCCGGGCCGCTCCAGCGACTCGAGCTTGAGCCCGAGGGCGGTGAGGCCGGCGGCGAGGTCCTCGACGGCGAGGCCGTCGGGCAGATCCACGTAGTCGCGGATCCACGAGAGCGGTGCACGCACGAGGTCAGATCTCCGTTCCGAAGGCGGTCGAGAAGCGCACGTCGCCCTCGAACACGCTGCGCAGGTCGGCGATGCCGTGCCGGAACATCAGGGTCCGGTCGATCCCCATGCCGAAGGCGAAGCCGGTGTAGCGCTCGGGGTCGATGCCGCAGGCGGTGAGCACGCGCGGGTTGACCACGCCGCAGCCGCCCCACTCGATCCAGCCCTCGCCTCGACAGGTGCGGCACGACTCGACCGCGCCCTCGACGTTGCGGCAGACGAAGCAGACCAGGTCGACCTCGGCCGAGGGCTCGGTGAACGGGAAGTACGACGGCCGGAACCGCGTCGTGATGCCCTCGCCGAACATCGCACCGGCGAAGTGGTCGAGGGTGCCCTTGAGGTGGGCCATGGTGATGCCCTCGTCGACCACGAGCCCCTCGACCTGGTGGAACATCGGCGAGTGGGTGGCGTCGTACTCGTCGGTGCGGAAGACCCGCCCCGGGCACACGACGTAGATCGGCGGGGTGCGGGTCAGCATCGTGCGCGCCTGCACGGGCGAGGTGTGGGTGCGCAGCACGAGGTGTTTGTCGGCCGGCTCGGTCCAGAAGGTGTCCTGCATGGTCCGCGCCGGGTGGTCGGGGCCGAGGTTGAGCGCGTCGAAGTTGAGCCACTCGGCCTCGACGACCGGGCCCTCGGCGACCTCCCAGCCCATGGCGACGAACACGTCGGCGATGAGCTCGGACCCGGTGGTGACCGGATGCCGCGCTCCGCGTCGAGCACGGTCGACGGGGACCGTCACGTCGACGGTCTCCTCCACGAGCATCCGCTCCTCGTGCTCGGCCTCGAGCACCTCCTGCCGGGCGAGCAACGCCTGGGTCACCGCGCCGCGCGCCTGGCCGATCCGCTGACCGGCCTCCTTGCGTGCCTGAGGTGGCAGCGCACCGATCTCGCGGTTCGCCAGGGCCAGCGCGGACCGGTCGCCAGCGTGGTCGATCCGGACCTGCTTCAGGGCGGCCAGGTCGGTCGCGGCCGCGATGGCCGCGAGCGCCTCGTCGCGCCGGGCCTCCACCTCGACCGCGCTCAGCGGGGTCACCTCGACGGGGTCGTAGTCGGTGTTGGGTCCGGACATGCCCCGCAGTCTAGGAAGCGGACGAGGTCGTGGACGAACCGGTTACGGGGCTGGGACGGCCGAGCACGCCTCCACGCCGGCATCCTCCAGCGCGGAGGTCGCCCGGGCGCGCCCCAGGTTCCACTCCAGCCAGTCGTCGTCAGCGGCGGCCGCGTTGGCGCAGGGCACGCCGCCGGGCAGCCCGTCCACCAGGACGGGCAACGCGTCGGCGGAGAGCGAGGAGAGCAGGTAGTCGACGTCGAGGGGCGTCGTCGAGACGTCCTCGCGCTCCAGGTTGTTGCGGGCGATCCAGGCATCCGGGTTGATGGCGGCCAGCCCCAGCAGCGCGACGGCGCCCGTGAGGACCGCGGCCCGAGGCAGCCACCAACCCCGAAGCCCGACACCAGCCGCCATCACCCCGAGGACCAGCAGACCGAGCCAGCCCTCGAAGACGTCGACCAGCAGGCGCAGCCGGGTGAAGCCGTAGGCCTCCTGGTAGACGTGCATCCGGTAGAGCGCCGATGCGACCACCACGAGGGTGAGCACGCACAGCAGCCCGAGGGCACCACGCAGCCAAGCCCGGTCGGACGACGTCTCGCGGGGTGCCTTGCGGGCGGCCGCCCAGACCACCAACAGCGTCAGCGCGGTCGCGACCGTCAGCTGGCCGAAGCCCTGGTGGACGTAGTCGGCGTACGTCAGCCCGGTCGTCGACTCGAGGTAGTCGTGCCCGCCGAAGACGACCGTCGCCTGAGCGACGAGGAAGACGAGGAACACCGCGTCGACCAGCAGCACCGGCACCAGCCACTCGTATCGGTGCCGGACGGGCACCGTCGCCCGGTCGGCGAAGGGCTCGGTGCGAGGCGGGTTGAGGGAGAGGTACGCCGCCGCCAGCACCACGGCGAAGACGAACCCGGCGACGAAGCCGCGCATGACGAACGCGTCGATCTCCCAGTCGGGCAGGATCGCGCCCGCCCACGACGCAACCAACGCGTCAGCCGAGATGAACAGCAGCCCGAACACGACCACGCCGAGGATCGACCAGGCCGCTGTCCGCGCCATCGCGGTCGTGTTGCCCCGCACGCCGAGGGTGCGCAGGGTGCGACCGAGCCACGGCAGTCCGCGCAACGAGGCCAGCGGCCACGCGAGGCCGGCCAGCAGGAAGCCAGGCACGGTCCGGCTCCGGGTGACGCCGATGAGGAGGACTGCGATGCCCGCGAGCACGCAGAGCGTGACGATCCAGCCGGCGTCCAGCAGCAGCACCGGCAGGACCAGCAGGACCCCGAGAACGCCGCACGCCGCCGTGAACGGCTCACGCAGGTGCGGAGAGCTGAGCAGGACCGTCCCACCGCACGCCCAGAGCACGACCGCCGTGCCGAGTCCGGGATCGCGGAAGGGCACGATGATCGCCGCCAGCAGCCCCGCGACAGCCGCTCCCCCGACGACCACGCGGCGGGCGCTGCCGCCGTCCGGCCAGAACGCGCCGAAGAGCGCGTCGAGCACCGGAGGCGGGGTCACGCGGGTCCGGTTCGGACGGGGTGGGGTCAGCGTGCTCATCGCGGGCTCCTGTCGGGGATCGTTCCGAGACGGTCGATGCGCGACCTCCTCCACCAGCGGCTGCTCGGTGACCCGCGCTGGTGCGGGAGACGGGTCGCGCGGCAGCTCCACGCGCACGCGCGCACCACAGTGCTGCTCGGTGCCCGGGTCGCTGTCGAGGAAGCCGATCCGGCCGCCGTGCAGCTGGGCCACCCAGCGGGCGACCGCGAGCCCGAGCCCGGTGCCCCCGCCGGTGACCCCTTGGAGGGTGCCGAAGCGCTCGAAGACCCGGTCGCGCTCAGCGGCGGGCACCCCTGGCCCCTCGTCGCGGACCTCGAGCCACCAGCCGCTGGGCGACTGCTCGGCCGAGACGACGACGGTGCCGCCGGGTGGGCCGTGCCGCACGGCGTTGTCGAGCAGGTTGACCACGAGCTGGCGCAGCCGCGCCCGGTCCGCGGTCACCTCGAGGCCGGCCGCCACCCGGACGTCGTACGCCGCGGCGCGGCCGGGGAGGGCGACGTCCGCGCGCGCCTCGTCGATCAGGACAGCGACGTCGATCCTCTCGAGCACGAGGGACGCCAGGCCGGCGTCGACCCGCGAGAGGTCCAGCAGGTCGGCGACCAGGCCACCGAGACGCTGCGCCTGGGCCAGCACCTCGCCGAGAGTCGCCGGGGTCGCGGGCTCCACGCCGTCGGCGAGGTTCTCCAGGCGGGCCGCCAGCGCGGCGAGCGGGGTCCGGAGCTCGTGGGAGACGGTCGCGACCAACGCCCGCCGCTCACGGTCGACGGCGGCGAGGTCCTCTGCCATCCGGTTGAACGCCTCGGCCAGCCGCCCCACCTCGTCCTGCGACGTGGCCGCCACCCGCACGTCGTAGTCGCCGCGCGCCATCCGCTGCGCGGCCTCGGTCATCTCGCGTAGCGGCGAGGTCATCCCGACAGCCAGCAGCTGCGTCACCCCGAGTGCGACCGCGGCCGCCATCGGGATGCTCAGCCACGGCGAGACCCCGCCGGCACGGCCGATGGCGCCGAGCACGGCCGCCACCAGGACGCTCACCCCGACCAGGACCGCCAGCTTGACCTTGATCGAGGTGAGCGGGTCCAGCGGTGCCGTCGGCGGCGACGTCACCCCGCCTCCAAGGCGTAGCCGACGCCGTGGACCGTGCGCACCCGGCCGGGCCCGATCTTCGCGCGCAGCGCCTTCACGTGGCTGTCGACGGTGCGGGTGCCCGTGGCGTCGGGCCAGTCCCAGACGTCGCTCAGCAGGCGCTCGCGCGACCAGACCTGCCCGGGCGTGCTCGCCAGGCAGGCCAGCAGGTCGAACTCGGTCTGCGTCAACGACACCTCGCGTCCCTCGACCGTCACCCGCCGCGAGCCGGTGTCGCACACGACCGCGCCCGCCGCGAAGACGCGCCGGCCACGCTCGGCGGCGAGCACCGGGGCCCGGTCGACCCGCCTCAGGAGCGCGGCGACCCTGGCCACCAGCTCACGCATCCCGAACGGCTTGGTCAGGTAGTCGTCGGCGCCCGCCGCCAGGCCCGCGAGCACGTCGGCCTCCTCGTCGCGGGCCGTGAGCATCAGGACCGGCACCGGCCGCTGCGCCTGGATCCGCCGGCATACCTCATGCCCGTCGTACCCCGGGAGCATCACGTCGAGGACCACCGCGTCGGGGACGGTCTCGGCACACGCGGCCACGGCCGCGGGCCCGTCCCATACCTGGTCGACGACGTACCCCTCCGCGCGCAGGCGCAGCGTGACCGCCTCGTTGATCGCGGCGTCGTCCTCGACGACGAGGACTCTGCGAATACCGGAGCGAGCAGAGGTCACGTGACGAGGCTAGGTCTGCGCGGGACGTCGGGCGGCCACGACGCGTGAAGGTTGTGTGCAGATCACCCTGCGGGCTAGTCCTCGCTCGGCTCGCTCGGCTCGCTCGGCTCGCTCGGCTCGCTCGGCCACCGGACGACGATGCGCGCGCCGCCCTCCGGCGACTCCTCGATCACGACCCGTCCGTGGTGGGCGCGGGTGAGTCCGTTGACGATGTACATGCCCAGCCCCGAACCGCCGCGGGAGCCGTGGGTCCAGAACTTGGTGAACACCCGCCGCCTGATCTCGGGAGGGATCCCGCGGCCCTCGTCGTCGACGATCAGCTCAACCCCCTTCACGTCGACGCCGGGACCGGTCTCGCGCAGCGTCACCGTCACGGTGCCCTCGCCGTGCCGGACGGCGTTCTCGACCAGGTTGGTCACGACCTGGGTGAACTTGTCGGGGTCGGCGTGGATCTCGGGGAGCAGCGGGTCGGGGGTGAAGACGATGCTGCGGGCCGTGCCGGCGCGGACCGAGTCGACGACCCTGCCGACCAGCAGCGAGGCATCGCAGCCGCGAGGGAACATCGACAGCCGACCCGTGTCGATCCGGGCCACGTCGAGAAGCTCCGCGATCAGCCGGCTCAGCCGATCGGCGTCGGCGCTCACGGTGGACAGCATCAGCTTCTTCTGCTCGTCGTTGAGCTTGTCCCACCGGTTGATGAGCGCCTGCACGAAACCCTTGACGCCCGTCAGCGGCGAGCGCAGCTCGTGGGCCACCGTCGCGACCAGGTCGGAGCGCTCGCGGTCGAGCCGGGCCCGGCCGCGGCCCGACCGCATGCTGATCGCGACCGAGTGGACCGCTCCGCCCGGCGTGACCCGGTTCATGGCCGCCGCGACCAGGACCTCCTGCCCGTCCGGCAGGAGCCAGGACTGCTCAGGGATCCCGGTGCGGGTCGGCAGGCCGCCGTACGGCGTGTTCATCTCCACCCACGCGTGACCGGTGCGGTCGAGCAGGGTCAGCACCGCGTCGAGCGGCTGACCCATCGCCTCGTCGCGCTCGATCCCGAGCATCCTCTCGGCCACCGCGTTGACGACCTTGACGTGACCGTGCGCATCGGCGACCACGATGCCGTCCGGCAGTGTGTCGACGGCGTCGGGGGTCACGCGCGCCAGCCTAGTGTCGTGGATGGGAAGTCGTTGGTGGTTGACGTACGGCACTGAGATGGGGGCTGCGCCGATCGGTAACGCGCCTACGCGAGGGCTCGCCGCCCGTCGCGACGGCGCAGGAGCGGGCGCCGTGGCGCGTTACCCGGAGGGCGCGCGCCGCTGCACCCGGGCGGTGGCATGGAGGCAGACGGCGGCGGCGGCGGAGAGGTTGAGGCTCTCGGCGCGACCGTGCAGCGCGATCCGGACCCGGTGGTCGGCGGCCGCGGCCACGTCGGCCGGCAGGCCCCACGCCTCGTTTCCGAACAGCCAGGCCACCGGGCCGGCGAGCAGGTCGTCGGCCTCGTCGAGGTCGACCTCACCCTCGCCGTCGGCCGCGAGGACGGTCAGACCGGCTGCTCGCGCGACGTCCACCGCGGCCGTGGCATCGGACACCATCGACACCGGCAGGTGGAAGAGGCTGCCCACGCTCGCACGCACGGTCTTGGGGTTGTAGGCGTCGACCGAGGAGCCCGCCAGCAGCACGGCGTCGGCGCCCATCGCGTCGGCGGTGCGGATCACGGTGCCGGCGTTGCCGGGGTCGCGTACGTCGGCGCAGATCGACACCAGGCGCGGCGTGCCCGCGAGCGCGTCGGCGGGCCCGACGTCGAGGAAGCCGCACAGGGCCACCAGGCCCGCGGGAGTGACACTGTCGCTCAGGGCCTCGATCGCGCGAGGCTCGACCAGCGTCCAACGCGGGGCTCGGGCGACGAGATCGGCGTACCGCTCGGTCGCCTCGGGCGTCGCGAACACCTCGACGACGCAGCCGGACACGCCGAGCGCGCCCTCCACGGCCTTGGGGCCGTCGGCAAGGAAGAGCCGCCGCTCGGAGCGAACCGAGCGGCGGCTGAGCTTCGCTGCGTCCTTGATCCGCTGGTTCGAGCGGGTCAGGGGGTTTCGAGACAGGCGCTGCGCGCCGTCCTCAACCACCGGAGACCGCGGTCAGGCCGACACCTTGGGTGCGTTGACGTCCTCGGGGAGGGCGTCCTTGGCGGCAGCGACAAGCGTCGAGAACGCGGCCGGGTCGTTGACCGCGAGGTCCGCCAGGATCTTGCGGTCGACCTCGATGCCGGCCAGGTTCAGGCCCTGGATGAACCGGTTGTAGGTCAGGCCCTCCGCGCGGGCGGCCGCGTTGATGCGCTGGATCCAGAGCTTGCGGAAGTTGCCCTTGTTCTTCTTGCGGTCGTTGTAGGCGTAGACCAGCGAGTGGGTGACCTGCTCCTTGGCCTTGCGGTAGAGGCGTGAGCGCTGGCCGCGGTAGCCGCTGGCGCGCTCGAGGGTGGTCCGGCGCTTCTTGTGGGCGTTCACTGCCCGCTTGACGCGTGCCATGGTGGTGACTCCTTGGTGCTCAGATGATGATGCTCAGGTGTGGCCGTCGTGCCGACCCTGAGTGGGGACGGGACGGTCAGAGACCGAGCAGCTTCTTCGCGCGCGGAACGTCGGCCTTCGCGACCTCGGTCGTGCCGGACATCCGGCGGGTGACCTTGGACGGCTTCCGCTCCAGGTTGTGGCGCAGCCCGGTCTTCTGGCGACGGATCTTGCCCGTCCCGGTCACCCGGAACCGCTTGCTGGCACCCGAGTGGGTCTTGTTCTTCGGCATCTCACTGTCCTTCTGGTTGCGTACGTCGTTCGGGCGCGTGGTTTCGAGACGGTCACTGCGCGACCTCCTCAACCAGCGGTGTTTCTCAGGCTTCGATCTCAGGATCCAGGTTCTCCGAGCGGCCGCGCTCCTTCTTCTGCGCGACGGCGTGGCCGGCGTTGTGGGCGACGCGCTCGGCGTGCTCTTCGGCCTCGGCGGCCGCCCGGGCAGCCATCCGGGTCTCCTTCTCGGCGGCCATCTCGACCTTGGCGTCTGCCTTCTTCTTGTGGGGGCCGAGCACCATGATCATGTTGCGGCCGTCCTGCTTCGGGGCCGACTCGACGAAGCCCAGCTCGGTGACGTCCTCGGCCAGCTTCTGCAGCAGCCGGAAGCCGAGCTCAGGGCGGTGCTGCTCACGACCGCGGAACATGATCGTGATCTTCACCTTGTCACCGGCCCGCAGGAAGCGGACGACGTGGCCCTTCTTCGTCTCGTAGTCGTGGGCGTCGATCTTGGGACGAAGCTTCATCTCCTTGATGATCACGTTCGTCTGGTTGCGGCGAGCCTCACGGGCCTTCTGGGCGTTCTCGTACTTGAACTTCCCGTAGTCCATGAGCTTGCAGACAGGGGGGCGCCCCATCGGCGCGATCTCGACCAGGTCGAGGTCCGCCTCCTGGGCGAGCTTGAGGGCTTCGCCGGTGGGGACGATGCCGACGGTCTCGCCGTTGGGTCCGACGAGCCGGACCTCGGGCACCCGGATCCGGTCGTTGATGCGCAGCTCGGTGCTGATGTGTACTCCCATTTGCTAGGCGACAGAGTGTTCGGTGCACGGGGGCCGGACGTGCAAAAGGCCTCCGCGGTGGTGCAAGCGGAGGCCAGTACGTCCCACATCCGCCGGAGCGGCTGCGTCTGGACCGGACCCGACGACCTGGTGGTGCTGGAGCTTGGATGGTGCTGGCGGTCGATGCGGGTGGGAGACGAGGAAGCACGAGTCTCCGCTTGAGGATGAGCCCGAACCTGTCACGCGGACGGGTCCTGGCACATCGGTCAACGCAGGATGCTACCGGAACATTCCGGCCGGCCACCAATCTGCCCACTCATCCCTGCAGGTCAGCGGCCCTCTCCAGCTACCGGGCCAGCCAGCGCACGCAGTGGTCGGCCGGTCACGACGAGAGTAGCCGGGCCGGCCACGTCGACCACCAACGCAGCGGCGTCGTCGGCCAGGGCCGCCCGGGCGGCGTCCCGCGCGGTGACCGGGACCGGCCGGGCGTCCGGCCGCCACCGGGTCATCGGCTCGAGCCCGGTGAACGCGAGCAGCGCCTGGCGGCCGTCGCGTCCGGTCAGCAGCACCGCCGCCATGTCGCTGGACTTGTCGTGCGCCAGCCCGTGCTCGTCGACCTCCACGTCGCCGAGCAACGCCACGACCGGCACCAGGAGCCTGCTGCCCGCGAGCGCCGTGAGCGCGGCGGCGTACGTGCCGGCATCGTCGGGAGCGGCGATGTACGCCGTCAGCGCCCGGGCCACGGCGGGGTCCACGTCTCCGGCGTCCTCCGGGAAGCCCGGGTCCGGCACCCGGACATCCTCGAACCTGGCCTGCTCCACACGGCCGATCCTGCCAGCCGCCCGTGTGTCAGAGTTGGAGACGTGGACGAGACCACGTGGACCGCGCTGGCACTGGTGCTGACGCTGATCGCGGGCGGCTACACGTTCTGGGCCTTCCGCCATCGGGGCGTCTCTGCCGGCCTGCGCGGCCTGGCCCTGACCCTGATCCCACCCGCAGCGTGGGCCACCGGCACGCTGGAGATGTTCACGCGCATCGTCAACGCCATCGTCGACTGGCTCACCGACTTCGTCTTCTCCCCGCTGAGCTGGGCGGGCATCGGCCTCGCCGGCCTGGCCGTCGTGCTCTACGTCGTCGCCGGGGTGGCGCGCTCGCGTGGCGTGGACTCACCCGCGCAGGGCCAGGCCTCCGTGGGTGGCGACGGTGCGCCGACCAGCAAGGCACTCCCGCCGGGGCGCAAGACGCGCTCCGAGCCGGTCATCGACCCCGAGCTCGCCGAGATCGAGGCGCTGCTGAAGAAGCGTGGGATCACCTGAGCGACGTCACGCCGGAGGCCGTGCTCGCTCTCGCCGAGCGTCGAGATCCCACCCTGGGCGCCTCCCGGCTGGTCTGTGTCGACGGCCCGTCCGGGTCCGGCAAGACGACCCTGGCCGAGGGGGTCGCCGCGCTCAGGCCCGGCACCCCCCTGGTGCACATGGACGACCTCTATCCGGGCTGGGACGGCCTCCCGCACGTCGCCGACCAGCTCGACGGGCTGCTGCGACCGTTGTCGTGTCACGTCGCCGGCAGCTACCGCCGCTGGGACTGGGTCGCCGGCTCCTGGGCCGAGACCCACCTCGTCGAGCCCACTCCCCTGGTCGTCCTGGAGGGCGTCGGCTCGGGCTCCCTCGGCACCGCCGACCTCGTCACCGTGCTGGTCTGGGTCGAGGCGGCGTACGACGTCCGCATGGAACGCGGGATCGCCCGCGACGGGGCTGCCTTCGCGCCGCACTGGCACCGCTGGGCCGAGGCCGAGGCTGCGCACTTCGCCGACCACGGGACGCGCGGGCGGGCCGATCTGGTGCTCACGACGTAGCTGGCCGGCGGAGCAGTGGTTTCGAGACGGCGCTGGCGCGCCTCCTCAACCAGCGGACGCCGCCCTAGGGTGGCGGGCATGGTCGCACCGGCGGGTGAGCAGTACGAGATCGCGGGCGGTGGCTATCGCGCCGTCGTGGTCGAGGGTGGCGGGGCCCTCCGCCTGCTCGAGCACGAGGGGCGCCCGCTGGTCGACGGTTTCGGCGAGGACCGGATGCCGAGCGGCGGTCGCGGACAGGTGCTGATGCCCTGGCCCAACCGGGTCCGCGACGGCCGCTACTCCTTCGGCGGGCGCATCCACCAGCTCGGGCTCTCCGAGCCGGCCCGCGGCAACGCATCGCACGGGCTGGTGAGGTGGGTCGCCTGGACCCTCGAGGAGCACTCCCCCGTCTCGGTCTCGCTCACCTACCGGCTGATGGCCCAGCCGGGCTACCCGTGGACCGTCGACCTGCACCTGCTCTACGACCTGTCCGCCGACGGCCTCACGGTGACGCACACCGCGACGAACCTGTCCGCCGAGGAGGCGCCGTACGCCGCGGGGATGCATCCCTACCTGACGGTCGGCGAGCCGCGAACGGGCCGCCTCGACGAGCTCGAGCTGCTGCTGCCGGGTTCCACTCGCTGCCTCGTCGACGACGATCGGAAGCTGCCGATCGGCGACGAGGGCGTAGAGGGCACGGCGTACGACTTCCGCGTGTCGCGGCCGCTGCGCGGCGCCGTCATCGACCACGCCTTCACCGACCTGACCCGCGACGAGCGCGGCCGAGCGGTGATCGAGCTGCGCGATCCCACGGACGGCACCGGCGCGGCGTTGTGGGTCGACGAGGGCCACCCGTGGGTCCAGGTGTTCACCGCCGACGAGCCCACTGGTGAGACCTACCGCCGAGCGTTGGCCGTGGAGCCCCTGACCGCCCCGGCCGACGCGTTCAACTCCGGCCGGGACCTCCGGACGCTCGCTCCCGTCGGCCAGGCCGGCGACGAGCTGTCGGCGTCGTGGGGCATCTGGGCGCTGTAGCACCAGCCGAGCGGACGCAAGTTCACCGGAGGAGCGCAGCGGAGGAAGGTGAACTTGCGTCCGCTCGGCTAGGTGTCGAGGACGGTGCGGAGCTGGCGGACGGCCTCGCGGGCGCGATCACCGTCGGAGCCCTGGATGCCCATCGCCGCGACGCTGGTGCCGTCGTCGAGGTCGAGCGTCGCCCACGGAGCTCCGCGGCCCAGCGAGACCGCGACGACGGCGTTCCGGTCGAACACCCGGCGTCGATACCCGTTCACGACCACGACCCGATCCTGCTCCGCGGTGATCCGCGACCGGCTCAGGGCGTGCAGGGCGGCGATCACCATGAGTCCCAGGCCCAGCATGGTGGCCTTCTGAGGCCCGGTGAACCGCTCTCGGATCTCGGCGTCGAAGCCCACCCAGGCCATCGCGCAGATGACCAGCAGGCCGCCGCCGAAGATCAGCGCGGCCAGGCGCACGCCGAGAGGACGCCAGGTGTGCGGGAGCACCACCGGCGCCGGCGTCTGGTCAGATCCGGCAGGCATGGATGTCGGTGAGCAGGATGCCGCGAGCACCGAGCTCGTAGAGCTCGTCCATCAGCTTGTGGGCTCCCGCCCGGGGCACCATCACCCGGACCGCGCTCCACCCCGCTCGCTGCAGCGGAGCCACGGTCGGGCTCTCGATGCCGGGCGCGAGGGCGGCGGCCGCCTCGAAGCGGTCGGTGGGGATGTCGTAGTCCATCATCACGTAGTTCCGCGCGACCAGGACGCCCTCGAGCCGGCGCCGGAAGATCTCCAGACCGTCAGGGGCCTCACCGCCGCGGGCGATCAGGACGGCCTCGGACTCGAGGATGACCTCGCCGAACGTCTCGAGGCCCGCGGCTCGCAACGTGGTGCCGGTCTCGACGACATCGGCCACGACATCGGCCACCCCGAGCTGGATGCTGGTCTCGACCGCGCCGTCGAGCCTGGTGACGGTGGCGTCGATGCCGTGCTCCTCCAGGAACGCCCGCACGATGCCGTCGTACGACGTCGCGATGCGCTGTCCCGCGAGCTCCTCGAGCCCGGAGAACCGGCCCGTCGGGCCCGCGAACCGGAACCGCGCCCGCCCGAACTCCAGCGGCAGCACCTCCTCAGCCTTGGCGCCGCTGTCGCGAAGCAGGTCCCGCCCGGTGATGCCGACGTCGAGCTGACCCTCGCCGACGTACAGCGCGATGTCGCGCGGGCGCAGGTAGAAGAACTCGACGCCGTTCTCGACATCGACGAGGCGCAGCTCGACGTTGCTGTGCCGCTGGCGGTAGCCGCTCTCGCGCAGCATCTCGGTGGCGGCCTGGGAGAGGACGCCCTTGTTGGGGACAGCGACCCGTAGGAGCGGGGTCTGGGGGAGCTCGGTCATCTGGGGGTCCTCGGGCGCCGCGGCGGGCACGGAACGGTGGAGCGGGTCACAGGTGGGCGTAGACGTCGTCGAGGGAGAGGCCGTTGGCCAGCATCAGCACCTGGGCGTGGTAGAGCAGCTGGCTGATCTCCTCGGCCGCTCTCTGCGGGCCTTCATGCTCCGCCGCCATCCACGCCTCCGCTGCCTCCTCGACCAGCTTCTTGCCGATCGCATGGGTGCCGGCGTCGAGGAGGCGGACGGTGCCGGAGCCGTCCGGGCGCGTGACGGCCTTCTCGCCCAGCTCGGCCCAGAGCTCCTCGAACGTCTTCACGTCGAGGAAGCCTATGCGCTGCTCGACGCCACCGAACGCAGTGTCCGGGCGGTGACGAGGGCGGCGGCCGTGGCTTGGTAGCCCTTGTCCTCGCGCGAGCCGGCCAGGCCCGCCCGGTCGAGGGCCTGCTCCTCGGTGTCGCAGGTGAGCACGCCGTTGCCGACGGGCACCGTGTGATCGAGGGCTACCCGGGTCAGCCCCTCGGTCGCCGCCTGGCACACATACTCGAAGTGCGGCGTCCCACCACGGATGACCACACCGAGGGCCACGACCGCGTCGTAGCCCTGCCGCGCCAGGGCCGAGGTCACCACCGGCAGCTCGAAGCTGCCCGGCACGCGGACCACGAGCGGCTCGGCGACCTGGTGGTCCTTCAGGGCCCTGGCCGCCCCGGCCAGCAGGCCGTCCATCACGGTCTCGTGCCAGCTCGCCGCGACGACGGCCACCCGCAGGTCGCTGCAGTCGACCGGCCGGGTCGGAGGTGCTCCCGCGCCGCTCATCGGTCGGCGCCGCTCTCGACAGGCTCGACCACCGCGGAGGGCTCGACCACCGCGGAGGGCTCGGCCTTCAGAAGATCCGGCAGGCCGGCGATGACGTGTCCCATCCGGTCGCGCTTGGTACGCAGGTACGCGAGGTTGTGGTCGTTGGGGCGTGGCGTCAGCGGCACCCGCTCGGCGACGGGTACTCCGAACATCTCCAGCTCGTGGGTCTTGTCGGGGTTGTTGGTCAACAGCCGGACCGTCTGGATATCCAGGTCGCGCAGGATCTGGGTGGCGGTGCCGTAGTGGCGGGCGTCAGCAGGCAGCCCGAGATCGAGGTTGGCGTCGAGGGTGTCGCGACCGCCGTCCTGGAGCTGGTAGGCCTGCAGCTTCGCGACGAGCCCGATCCCGCGACCCTCGTGACCGCGCAGGTAGACCACGACGCCACGACCCTCCGCGACGATCCGCTCGAGGGCCTCGTCGAGCTGGGCACCGCAGTCGCAGCGGTGGCTGCCGAACACGTCGCCGGTCAGGCACTCGCTGTGCACGCGGGTCAGCACGGGCTCGGGTCCGGACACGTCGCCGTAGGCCAGCGCGAGGTGCTCGCTGTCGTCGATGCTGATCCGATAGCCGTACGCCGTGAAGTCCCCGTGCCTCGTGGGCAACCGGGTCTCGGCCACCCGCTCCGCGTGCCGCTCGTGGCGCCGGCGGTAGCGCACCAGGTCCTCGATCGAGATCAGCGCCAGCCCGTGTTCGTCGGCGAAGGTGCGCAAGTCCTGGCCACGCTTCATCGTGCCGTCGTCGTTGACGATCTCGACCAGGACGCCGGCGGGGGTGAGCCCGGCCAGGCGGGCAAGGTCGACGGCCGCCTCGGTGTGGCCGCGGCGGACCAGGACACCGCCCTCGCGGTAGCGCAGCGGGAAGACGTGCCCCGGTCGGGTGATCTCCCACGGCTCGGTTGCGGAGTCGGCGAGCACCTTCACGGTGTGGGCCCGGTCAGCCGCCGAGATACCCGTGGTCACGCCGTCGCGCGCGTCGACGGAGATCGTGAACGCGGTGCGCATCTTGTCGCGGTTGTGCGGCGTCATGAGCGGGATCTCGAGACGGTCCAGCATGGCGGCCGGCATGGGGGCGCAGATCACGCCGCTGGACCAGCGGATCGTGAACGCCATCAGCTCGGGCGTCGCCTTGGCGGCGGCGAAGACGAGGTCGCCCTCGTTCTCCCGGTCCTCGTCGTCGACGACGACGACCGGGCGGCCGGCCGCGATCTCGGCGATCGCCCGCTCGACGGTGTCGAGGCGCAGGGTCTCACTCATGGGGTCCTCCGGTGGTGCTGCGTAGCGTGGACAGGTAGGCGCGGACGAGGGTGTCGACCTGCTTGGCGACGTGCTTGGCCACCACGTCCACCTCGAGGTTGACCAGGTCGCCGGGCTGCTTGGGGCCGAGTGTCGTCCGCGCGAGCGTCTCGGGGATCAGCGAGACGGTGAACCGGTCGTCGGCCACGGTCACGACGGTCAGGCTGACCCCGTCGACGGTGATCGAGCCCTTGTCCACGACGTACGTCGCCAGGTCTGTCGGCAGCGAGACCTCGACAAGGTCCCAATGCTCGCTCGGGGTGCGGCCCAGGATCTCGCCGACGGCGTCGACGTGGCCCTGGACGAGGTGTCCGCCCATCCGCTTGTCGGCGGTGACCGCGCGCTCGAGGTTGACCCGGTCGCCGACGGCGACCCCGGTCAGCGAGGTCTTGTCGAGGGTCTCCTGCATGACGTCGGCAGTCCAGGTCGCGCCATCGGTGGACACGACGGTGAGGCAGCAGCCGTTGACGGCGATCGAGTCACCCAGGTGGACGTCGTCGAGGACGGTGTGCGCCTCGACGGTCAGCCGGATCGCGTCGCCCAGCTCGTCGACCTGGGTCACCGTGCCGAGCTCTTCGACGATGCCGGTGAACATCAGCTGGTCCTCTCGTGGGTGGGAGTCAGGGTGAGGCGGACGTTGTCGTCACCGCCGTCGTGGCTGGGCAGCACGGTCACGTCGCCCAGCTCGAGGTGGAGCGCGTCGGCGATGGTGCCGATGCCGAGGCCGCCGACCGCCGATCGGCCGGAGCCGAGCAGCATCGGGGCGACGTACACCACCACCTCGTCGACGAGACCCTCCCCCACGAAGGCCGCGGCCAGGGTGGGTCCCCCTTCGAGGAACACGTGCTGGATGTCGCGCTCGAAGAGCGTGACGAGGGCCGCCCGCGGGTCGCGAGTCCGCAGCTGCACGGTCTCGGCCGCATCGTCGAGCACTCGGCGGTCCGGCGCGAGGTCTCGCTCTCCCATCACCACGCGGAGCAGCTGGCGTGGCAACGGGTCGCCCACCTCGTCGCGGACCGTCAGCTGTGGGTCGTCCACCTCGATCGTGCCGGTGCCGACGAGGATCGCGTCGCACTCGGCGCGCAGCCGGTGGGTGTCGAGCCGGGCCGCTGGCGAGGAGACCCATCGCGAGCTGCCGTCGGCCGCCGCGCTGCGCCCGTCGAGCGTGGTGGCGAACTTCCAGGTGACGTACGGACGGCCGTGCTCCACGGCGAAGGTCCACGCCCGGTTGAGGTCTCGCGCTTCCTCGACCAGGAGTCCCCCCACCACCTCGATCCCCGCCGCCCGCAGGGTCGCGCTGCCGCCGCGCGCGACGGGGTTGGCGTCGGCCTGGGCGAACACCACGCGGCGTACGCCGGCCTCCACCAGCGCCTGGGCGCACGGGCCCGTGCGCCCTTCGTGGTTGCAGGGCTCGAGGGTCACGACGACCGTCGCTCCGCGGGCGGCGGCACCTGCCTCGGCGAGCGCCGCCGCTTCGGCATGGGGGCTTCCCGCCCCACGATGGAAGCCCTCCGCGACCTCGCTGCCGTCGGCGCCGATGATCACGCACCCGACGCGGGGGTTCGGGCCCAGCGGCACCCCGGGAGTCGCCGCGAGCTCGAGCGCGCGCCGCATCGCCGCGTGCTCCGCCTCCGAGAACGTCATCGCGCCTCCCGTTCGGTCCGGTGCTCACGGACCCGGGGGCGACGACGGAGCCCTCCCTAGGTCCGGTCAAGGCCGGAGCGTCGGTCGGTTCCGCCTGCGTGCACTTCCCATCCGGACTTTGACCGTCGGTCCAGGAGTTTCACCTGGTCAACCGGCCACTGGCGGTGGCCGGGTCGCGGACTTTCACCGCCGGTGCGGAGTTTCACCGCCCCCAGAGCACGCGAGCATGTCTGCTCGTACGGGCCAAGCCTGCCACAGGTTCATGACGAGGGGCAGGTGACCTTGCTCTCGCCGACCGGGTCGGGTCCCAGGCGAGGGCCGTTTCCGCGTTGTACGCACGTGCGTTCAGAACAGCGTTCAGAACCGGGTTTTGAACGCACGTGCGTACAACCTGGAAACGCCCCTCGCGACTGCGGTCCTGGGGCCTGTGGATAACCTTCGGCGCTCGCCGTGAGACGTGGTGCACTCGCCGCATGCCTCGCCTGTATGACGCCCTCAGCCGCTCCGACGAGCTCACTCTGGCGATGATCGGCCTGCTCGTCGACAAGGGAGTACGCGCGGTCTCGCTCCGAGGCGCCTGCCGCAGAAGCGGAGTCAGCCCCGCGTCCGCGATCAACCACTACGGGAACTGGGACCGGCTGCAGGCGCTCGGCGCCAGCCTGACGGCCAAGTGGCGCGACGAGGGGATCCGCGACCGTCGTGACGCCGGACTCCGGGCGTTCTTGCCCGACGACGCCCGGTCGCTGGAGTTCGGGCGCGCGTGGTTGGGGTGGCAGGAGATCGGACGCGCCGACGGACGGGTCGCGAGCGTCGTCGCCGAGGCGAGGAAGGACGAGAGGGCGTTGCTGTCCCGGCTCACCGAGCACGCGCTCGACCGGCCCGCACTCGTTGCGCTGCACGCTGCCGTCGACGGCCTCGTCTCGGCCATGACTCTCGGCGCCGACCGCCTCGACCGTGCGACGGCCTGCGCGGCACTGGACCGCCTGGTGGCGGTGCTGACCACCGACGCCCAGGGCAGGTCTCGGGACCCTCAGCCGGACGCGCCCTCCGCCGCAGCACGCAGCGACGAGACCATCGCATCCGGGTCGTCGGCCGAGTAGACCGCCGACCCCGCGACGAACACGTCGGCGCCGGCTTCGGCGCAGCGGCCGATGGTGTCCAGGGAGATCCCTCCGTCGACCTGCACCCAGGTCTCCAACCCGTGCTTGCGCACCAGCGCGCGGGTGCGCCGGATCTTGGGGAGGCACAGGTCGAGGAACCTCTGCCCTCCGAACCCCGGCTCCACGGTCATCAGGAGCACCATGTCGAGCTCGGCGAGCAGGTCCTCGTAGGGATCGATCGGCGTGGCCGGCTTGAGCGCCATGCTCGCCCGCGCCCCGGCGGCACGGATCTCGCGAGCCAGCCGCACGGGCGCAGCAGCGGCCTCGACGTGGAAGGTGACGCTGGCGGCGCCGGCCTCGACGTACGCCGGCGCGTGGCGGTCGGCGTCCTCGATCATCAGGTGCGCGTCGACGGGCAGGTCGGTCGCGCCGGCGATCGCCTCGAGCACGGCCGGACCGAGGGTCAGGTTGGGCACGAAGTGGTTGTCCATGACGTCCACGTGCACCCAGTCGGCGCTGGGGATCCGAGCGACCTCGGCGCCGAGCGCGGCGAAGTCGGCGGTCAGGATGCTCGGGGTGATCTGGATGCCCACGCGGCGATCGTAGGGCGCGGACTACGCGGGTGGCGGGAGCGGGTACGGGAGGCGCAGTCGCCGAAGGTGCCGCACGGCCCACGCGAGCCGCGTCGCGACCGGGACCAGCAGGACCAGGACGAGGAGCCCGATCGCCAGCCCCAGCCACCAGGCGTCCGTCACGACGTCGATCACCAAGGCGAGGAGCCCGCTCGAACCCGATCCCCTCGAGCGCCTCGGCCACGGGCGGGAAGAGCTCAGGACCCCGCGCCACCTCGGCCTGCGTGGCGGGGCGGTAGGTCAAACCGGACGGATCGAGTCCCACGGCCGAACCATAAGATCGTCCGCCGGCCCTCCGCAGGCGACTGTCAGAGATCGTCGGGGGGCTCGTCGGGCGTCTCGGCGCCCGCACGCTCGTCGCGGTCGGCCCACTCCAGCAGCGGCGCGATGTCGAACACCTCCCCGTCGATGTCCTGGTGCAGGTCACCCAGCTCGGCGTACCTCGCGGGCATCGAGTACATCGTGAAGTCGAGCGGCTCGCAGTCATCGACCTCCGCCCACCGCACAGGGGCCGACACGCGCGCGTCGGGGAAGCCGCGCACCGAGTAGGCCGCCGCGATGGTGTGGTCGCGGGCGTTCTGGTTGTAGTCGACGAACAGGTGGTGGGGGTCGCGGTCCTTGCGCCACCACGCGGTCGTGACGTCGGTCGGGGCCCTTCGCTCGACCTCACGGGCGAAGGCGAGCGCTGCGCGGCGCACCACCTTGTGACCGTGGTCGGGCCGGATCCGCACGTAGACGTGGAGGCCCTTGCCGCCGCTGGTCTTGGGGAAGCCCACCGCTCCGAGCTCGTCGAGCACCTCGTGGGTGACCTGGGTGACGCGCCGCACCTGTGCCCAGTCCGACAGCGGACCCGGATCGAGGTCGATGCGCCACTCGTCGGGCTTCTCGGGGTCCTCGCGGCGGCTGTTCCACGGGTGGAACTCGACGGTCGACATCTGCACGGCCCAGATCACACTGCCCAGCTCGGTCACGCAGAGCTCGTCGGCCGTCCGGTTCCAGCGCGGGAAGTGCAACCGGACCGTCTCGACCCAGGGCGGCGCGCCGTGGGGCAGCCGCTTCTGGTGCACCTTCTCCCCCGACAACCCGGTGGGAAACCGGTGCAGCATGCACGGCCGCTCGAACAGTGCGTTGACGATGCCGTCGCCGACCGCGAGGTAGTAGTGCACCAGGTCCAGCTTCGTGGCCCCGGACCGGCCGTCGTGCGGGGGGAAGTAGACCCGGTCCGGGTTCGAGATCCGCACGACCCGGTTGTCGACCTCGATCTCCACCGCGGGCGATTTCGCGGCCATGTCAGGCCTTCAGCTCGATCCAGGAGCGGATGAGACCTTCCAGGGCGCCGCGCTTGGCCGCCAGATCCTCGGCGTCCGCGAACTTCGCGACCCGGCCGGTCTCGCCGGAGCCCTCCAGCGGGCCGAACGGGTCGGGCAGCCGGGCTCCGGTGTGCAACATCAACGACACGTGTTGCTTGGTCTTGGGGAAGAACGACGCGATGTTGCCGTGGTACATGAACGTCGGTGCTTGCCACTTGATGGCCTCGCTCACCCGGTCGTCGGCCCCGAGCACCACCTCGCGCACCGCCAGCACGAGGCTCTTCTGAGGGTTGTCGTAGCGCTCGAACCAGGCGTCGACGTCCGGATTCCGCTGCACCCCGTCACGGTAGCGGGCGGCGATGACGCACCGTCCACGCGTGGACGTCGACCAGCCGCCGGTGCTGCGCGTCGAGCTCGGCGAACGCGCCGGGCTGACCGCTGACGCGCGGCCGCGGACCATCCCCGCGGTCGAGCAGGTCGCCCGCGACGGCCTCGACCTCGCCAAGGGCGTCACCTTCCTGGTCGGCGAGAACGGCTCGGGCAGTCGACGTTGGTCGAGGGTGTGGCCATGGCCTACGGGCTCTCACCCGAGGGCGGTCGACCGGCAGCAGGCACTCGACCCGGCCGACCGAGTCGGCGCTGGGAAGGTCGCTCGTCGTACGGCGGGGGCTGGGCGCCGGCCGATGGGGCTTCTTCCTCCGCCGTCTCGAAACCACGTGGCGCCGACGATCCCGCTGGTTGAGGTGGGACGAACCCGCTGGTTGAGGAGGGACGAAGTCCCATCTCGAAACCACGTGGCGCCGACGGCACGGCTCAGGAGACGGTGAGCACGTGAGCCTCAGCATCCAGTGCATCGACATCGACGCGGCCGACCCCGACCGGCTGGCGACCTTCTGGCAGCAGGCGCTGGGGTGGCGGCGCACGCACGACTCCCCGGACGAGGTGGCGCTGGAGCCCCCCGAGCACTCCCTGGAGGACGGCGTGGTGCCCGACCTGCTCTTCCTGCGCGTTCCTGACGGAAAGGCGGTCAAGAACCGTGTGCACCTCGACCTGCGACCGGACGACCAGCCGGCCGAGGTCACCCGGCTCGTGGCGCTCGGGGCGACCCGCGCCGACGTCGGCCAGTCGGGCGACGAGGGCTGGGTGGTCCTGGCCGACCCGGAGGGCAACGAGTTCTGCGTGCTGCGGCCACTCACCGCCGAGCAGCGGGCAGAGCTCGAGGCGATCAGAGCAGCTCGACGCCCCTAGTGCCGAACATCAGACCCGGCGCAACAGGGCGATGAACATCGCGTCGGTCCCGTGCCGGTGCGGCCACAGCTGGACGGTGCCCGGCAGCGGCCCGTCGGCGTCCGGCACGTCACCGAGCAGGGTGCGCGCGTCGTCCAGGACGACGTCGGAGCGCGCATCGAGCGTGGCCAGGACGACGCCGGCCGTCTCCTCGATCACCGGCGAGCAGGTTGCGTAGACGACCGCACCCCCCACCCTGGCCGCATCCAGTGCCGAGGACACCAGGGCCAGCTGGAGCGACACCAGCGCGTCGAGGTCGTTCGCGGTACGCCGCCAGCGGGCCTCGGGCCGGCGACGCAGCGCGCCGAGCCCGGTGCAGGGCGCGTCCACCAGGACGCGGTCGAACGCACCGGCGGGCCAGGCCGGGCGGGTGCCGTCAGCCGTGACCACGCCGAGCACGCCGTCGGCTCCGGCCAGCGCACGCGCGACGAGCGCGGTGCGGTGCGGCAGCCGCTCCGCACCCAGGAGTCGCGCTCCCTGGCCCGCGGCCAGCGCCGCGAGGAGGGCCGCCTTGCCGCCCGGACCAGCGCACAGGTCGAGCCACCGCTCGTCGCGGCCGTCGACCTCCGCCCAGGCCAGCGCGAGGGCGACCAGCTGGGAGCCTTCGTCCTGCACCCCGGCCCGCCCCTCTGCGACCGCTGGCACCGACGCCGGGTCTCCGCCTTCGAGCGCCACCCCGTGGGGCGACCAGCGCGTCGGCTCGCCGGGCAGCTCCGCGGGGTCGCTGCGGCCGGGCCGGGCCACCAGGACGACGCCCGGCGCCGCGTTGTCGGCGGCCAGCAGCGCGTCGATCTCCTCGTCGCCGACGGCCGCGCGGAGCCGCTCGACGACCCAGCGTGGGTGGCTGTGGGCGACGGCGAGGTAGCCGTCGGCGTCGGCCACTCGGTCCGGTGCCACCTCGGCGACCCACGCGTCGAGCCCGCGCCCGGAGACCTTGCGGAGCACCGCGTTCACGAACCCGGCCGGCTTGTGGCCGACCTCCAGACGGACCAGGTCGACGCTGGTCGAGATGGCGGCGTGGCTCGGCACCCGCATCGCGAGCAGCTGGTGGGTGCCCAGCCGCAGCACGTCGAGGACAGCAGGGTCGAGAGCGTCCAGGGGCCGGTTGACGCAGGCGGCCAGCACGGCGTCGTACGTCCCCCGACCGCGCAGGGTGCCCGAGACCAGCTCGGTCGTGAAGGCCGCGTCCCGGCCGCCCAGCCCGCTCTCACGCAGGATCGAGGAGAGGGCAAGGTTGGCGTAGGCGTCCTCGGCGTGGACCGCGACGAGAACGGCGTACGCCGCCCGCCGGGCCGGGTCGACGGCCACGCTCAGCCCTCGCCGGACTGGAAGTACTGCTGCACCAGGCGTTTCGGCGCCCGGATCGCCCACGCGTCGGTGATGACCTCACGCAGCTCGTCGCGGCTGAGCTCACCCAGCCGGGACTGCTGCACCAGCACCGCGTTGTAGCCGTTGAAGTGGTCGATCGTGAGGAAGGGCGTGGCCGGGTCCTCGACGAGCGCCCGCTTGTCGGCCTCGGTCGGGGTGAGGATGACCAGCAGGTCGTCGTACGGCTCGCCGTTCGTGGGGTCGATCGCGTTCTTGTTGGGCGGCCGGTAGAGCACGAACCCCTTGCCCTTCGGCCCGGCCGGCACCTTCCAGGTCGGCACGTCACCCCAGCTCGTGCCGAGCTCGGTGTCGGGGAGCGACCCGCAGATCGCGTCGACGTCGTCGGGCGTCGCGGAGCGCGACCCGTCGTTGGCCATGGCTCAACCGTCCCCGAACCGCGCGCCGGCGTCCACCCGGACGCCCCGAGCCCAGTCGGCGGCGGCCATCTGTCGCTTGCCGAACGCCTTCAGGTCGCCGAGCAGGACGGGATCGGTGCCCGTGCCCACGTGGACGGCGCCCTTCTGCACGCCGAGCACCCCTGCCGCAAGCGTGGGTCCGCCAGGGTCTGGACGCAGTGGACCGAGCTTGACCCGCTCGCCCGCCCACGTCGTCCAGGCGCCAGGGAACGGCGAGCACGCCCGGACCTGCCGGTCCAGGAGCGCGGCCGGCTGCGACCAGTCGACGCGCGCGTCGTCAGGGCTGATCTTCGGGGCGAAGGTCACCCCCTCCGCCTGCTGCGGCCGTGCCTCGAGGGAGCCGTCCTCGATCCCGTCGAGGGTCGCGACAAGCAGGGCGGCACCGCCCTCCGCAAGCCGGGCGAGCAGGTCGCCGGCGGTGTCGGTGGGCCGGATGCGCTCGGTCATCACGCCGTAGGTCGGACCCGCGTCGAGAGCCTCGACGATCCGGAACGTCGTGGCGCCGGTCACCTCGTCGCCGGCCCAGATGCTGTGCTGCACCGGGGCGGCCCCGCGCCAGTTGGGCAATGCCGAGAAGTGCAGGTTGACCCACCCGTGCGGCGGGATCGCCAGGGCGTCCGCGGGGAGCAGCGCCCCGTAGGCGACGACCGGGCAGCAGTCGGGTGCGAGCAGGCGAAGGCCCTCCTGGAACGCCGGGTCGCGGGGGTGGTCAGGGGTGAGGACGGGGACACCGAGCTCGTCGCCCCGCCGGCCCACCGGGCTGCGCGCCAGGGAGCGGCCCCGGCCGGCGGGAGCGTCGGGGCGGGTGACGATGCCGACCAGCTCGTGCGACGAGGCGGCGATCGCGTCCAGGGACGGCAGCGCCACCTCGGGCGTGCCGGCGAAGACGACCCTCACAGCCTCAAAGCCCCAGTCCGCGGGTCGGGTGCGGGGAGAGCTTGACCGTCGGAGTCCCCAGGCCGAACCACTCCGACTCGCGGATCGCCTTCATCGCGGCCTTGCGGCCGGCCGGGTCGAGACGATCGACGAACAGGACGCCGTCGAGGTGGTCGGTCTCGTGCTGGATCGCGCGCGCCAGCTTCTCCGATCCTTCGATGCGGAGCGGCTCGCCGTGCATGTCGAAGCCGGTGGCGACGACGGACAGCGCCCGGATGCAGTCGAAGGCCAGCTCGGGGATCGAGAGGCACCCCTCCAGCCCGTCCTGCTCCTCCGCCGAGAGCTCGAGCACGGGGTTGACCAGGTGGCCGACCTGGTCGTCGACGTACCACGTGAACACCCGCAGCCCGACGCCGATCTGCGGCGCCGCCAGGCCGGCGCCGGGGGCGTCGAGCATCGTGTCGGTGAGGTCCTCGACCAGCTTGCGCAGCTCGCGGTCGAAGTCGACCACCTCGTCGGCGCGGCGGCGCAGCACCGGGTCGCCGAAGAGGCGGATGGGTTGGACGGGCACAGGGGATCCTCACGACGTACGACGGCTGGGCGGTGCGACGGGTGACGGCTGCCCAAGTCTACGAAGGGTCCCCTCCGGCCCGCGCCCGGCGCTCGCCCGCGGCCTCGTCGCCGTCCGGCGTGGTCGTGTGCTGCAGTGGTTGCCCTGGCAGCCACTTCAGCACACGACTCAGGCTCGGCCACTCGCTAGCCCAGCGCCACTAGCCCCGCGCCACTAGCCCCGCGCCACTAGCCCAGGGCGACGGGGTCGACCTGGATCCGGACGGCGTCGAGCTTGCGTGCCGAGCGCACCCGCTGGACCTCGCCCAACGCCGCCGACAGCGCGGCGCCCTGGGCGCGGGGCACGCGCACGATGACCCGGGAGTCGTCACCGACGGGCACCGGACCGAGGACCTCCGCGCCGTCGGGGGCGGCGAGGAGGGTGAGCGCGTCGTCGACCGGCCCGGGCTCGCCGGTGATCGTGGCCAGCCGGCTCGCCGGAGGCAGGTGCGCCTCGAGACGCTCGGCGATCTCGCGCTCGGCGAAGCCGACGGGGTCCCAGCGGACGAGGGCCTGCAGCGCGGGGTGGGCCGGGTCACCGACGGCGATGGCCCGGCCGCCAGGTCGCAGGAGCCCGATCGCCCCCGCCCAGCGGCGTACGGCCTCCTCGGCCGTGCGCAGGTCGGCGCGGGCCAGGGTCAGCCAGGTGTCGAGCAGGACAACGGCGGCGTATCCGCCCTCGGCGACCGGCTCCGCCCCGGGCGTCGCGACGACGATCGCCGGGCTGGCCGGGACCGTCGCGACCACCTTGTCGCCGCTCGACGACCGGACCCGGACGGAGGGGAACGCGCGCCCCAGCTCCTCGGCCGTACGCGCATCGCCCACGACCGGAGCCCGCAGGCCACGGTGGCCGCACGCGGCGCAGGCCCACGCGGGCTGGTCGGTGCCGCACCAGCGGCACACCAGGGGGCGGGTCGGCGCCGGCAGCGCCAGCGGGCCCGAGCAGACGCCGCACCGGGCAGGCTCGCGGCAGCGTTCGCACGCCAGGGACGGGGCATAGCCCAGCCGGGGAGCCTGGACGAGGACCGGACCGAGCTCCACCGACTCCTTGACCAGCCGGTGCACCTCGGTGGGGATCCGGGCGCCGCCCGCATGCGGGTCGCGCCCCGTGTCGGCCCCGACGACGCTGACCCTGGCGCGGTCGCGCAGGAGCGCCCGGGGCGCGCTGATCTCGTGGGCCCAGCCGGTGCGCACGAGGTAGTGCGCCTCCGCGGTGCGCGCGAACCCGCCCACCAGCGCGGCGGTCTGCTGCAGCTCGGCCCGCAGCAGGAGCGTCTCGCGGGTGTGGGGGTACGGCGCGCGCGGCTCGGCGTGCAGGTCGTCCCCGTCGTCCCAGCACACGACGAGGCCGAGGTCGTGGACCGGGGCGAACGACGCGGAGCGGGTGCCGACCACGACCCGCACCGCACCCCGGGAGACGCGGAGGAAGCGTCGGTAGCGCTCCGCCGGGCCCTCGTCGGCCGTGAGGGCGAGGTGAGCACCGACGCCGAGGACGTGGTCGAGCGCGGCAGACACCCGCTCGACGTCGCGCCGGTCGGGTACGCACACCAGGGCGCCCCGCCCGCCGGCCACGGCCGCTGCCACGGCGTGCGCGATCAACCGTGGCCAGTCGGTGCCCGGCGCCGCGGACCAGACGGCACGCGGCCGGCCGCCCTGGGCCAGGTGGGCGAGGAACACGTCGCCGCGCTCGTGGTCCGCCCAGGCCGCCTGGCCCGCGGTCGCGTCGAAGCGCGCCCTGCTCGTCACTCCCGGGGCGGGCTCCGGAGACGGCTCGGACTCTGCGGCGGCATGCCGGGGAGGGACCGCGAGCCGGAGGACGTCGGCCCGACTGCCGGCGTAGCGCTCGGCGATCGCCGCACTGAGCGCGACGACCTCGGGGCTGAGCACCGGCTCGGCGCTCACGGAGCGACGTACCGGTGTGAGGGTTCCCTGGTGGTCGCTCGTCGCGGTGCGCCCGACGACGTAGGCGTCGACGTCCTGCCCGGCGAAGCGCACGCGCACCCGCGAGCCGGGGACGACCCGGTCGGCGAGCTTGGCCGGGACGAGGTAGTCGAACGGGCGGTCGAGGTGGGCGAGGGGCACATCGACCAAGACCTGCGCGACGGGGTCGCTGGCGGCCGGCTCGACCTCGGCCAACGTGCGCTTGCGCGTCGCCGCCGCCTTGGCCTTGGCGTCCTGGACGGTCGCACGAAGGCCCGGCAGCTGGTCCTGCGGCTCGTCGGTCATCGCGGCTGTTCTACCAGCGTGCGCCGACGGGTCCGCGCTGCCGTTGTCGGTTTACCCGGTCGACCGGGTAACCCGCAGCCTCAGCGGCCGACGGCAGCGCGCAGCGCGTCGACGCGGTCGGTGCGCTCCCAGGTGAACTCGGGAAGCTCGCGGCCGAAGTGACCGTAGGCCGCGGTCTTGGCGTAGATCGGCCGGAGCAGGTCGAGGTCCTCGATGATCGCGGCGGGGCGCAGGTCGAAGACCTGGAGGACCGCCTCCTGGATCTCCTCGTCGGAGACGGTGCCGGTGCCGAAGGTCTCGATGAAGACCCCGACGGGCTGGGCTTTGCCGATCGCGTAGGCGACCTGTGCCTCGCAGCGGCGCGCCAGGCCGGCGGCCACGACGTTCTTGGCGACCCAGCGCATGGCGTACGCCGCCGACCGGTCGACCTTCGAGGGGTCCTTGCCCGAGAACGCACCGCCGCCGTGGCGGGCCATGCCGCCGTAGGTGTCGACGATGATCTTGCGACCGGTCAGGCCCGCGTCGCCCATCGGGCCGCCGACGACGAAGCGCCCGGTCGGGTTGACGAGCAGCCGGTAGCCGTCCGACGGCAGCGAGAACAACGCGAGCACGGGGTCGATGACGTGCTTCTTGATGTCCGGCTCGAGCGTCGACGAGAGGTCGATCTCCTCGGCGTGCTGGGTCGAGAGCACGACGGTGTCGACCCGGACGGGCCTGTTGTCGGCGTCGTACTCGATGGTGACCTGGGTCTTCCCGTCGGGGCGCAGGTAGTCGAGGGTGCCGTCCTTGCGGACCTCGGAGAGCCGCTCGGCGAGGCGCTGGGCGATCACGATCGGCAGCGGCATCAGCACGTCGGTGTCGTCGCACGCGTAGCCGAACATCAGACCCTGGTCGCCCGCGCCCTGCTTGTCCATCGCGTCGACCGAGCCGGTGCGGCTCTCGTGGCCGGTGTCGACGCCTTGGGCGATGTCGCCGGACTGGCCGCCGATGGCCACCATCACGCCGCAGGAGGCGCCGTCGAAGCCCTTCTCCGAGGAGTCGTAGCCGATCGCGAGGATCCGGTCGCGAACGGTCTGCTTGATGTCGACGTAGCCGGATGTCGTGACCTCACCGGCGACGACGACCAGGCCGGTGGTGAGCAGGGTCTCGACCGCGACGCGGCTGTGCCGGTCCTGCTCGAGCATCGCGTCGAGGACCGAGTCGCTGATCTGGTCGGCGATCTTGTCCGGGTGACCCTCGGTCACGGACTCGGAGGTGAAGAGGCGTCCGGCCACAGCTGCTGCTCCCGTTCAGGTTCGTTCGTCAGTACGTCGCCCCCGGCTGGCCGGCGGCGACGTGTCAGGTTACCTGCCCTCCAGGATGCGGGACGCAGGTCTCACGCGCCGAATCGCCGGGCTCAGCGTGATTCCAGGGCTCAGCGTGGACTCAGGCTCAGGCGAGGCGCGCGACGACCTGGTCCCAGATCGCGTGGGCCAACGTGGTCTTCGACGCGCGCGGCACCTCGACGGTCTCGCCGGAGGCCGCCAGGATCACGGCCTCGTTCTCGGTGGAGCCGAAGACCGCTCCCCCGCTCACGTCGTTGACGACCAGCAGGTCGCAGCCCTTGCGCGCCAGCTTCGCGCGCGCCAGGTCGAGCACGGTGCCGGTCGCGTCGCCGGTCTCGGCCGCAAAGCCGACCACGACCTGGCCGGCGCGGAGCCGGTCGTGCGCCAGCTCGGCCAGGATGTCGGGATTCTGCACGAGCTCGATCGGGGCGGCCGAGCCGTCGTCGGCCTTCTTGATCTTGGCGTCGCTGACCGCGACCGGGCGGAAGTCGGAGGGCGCGGCGGCCATCACGACCACGTCGGCGGACGCGGCTGCGGCGACGACCTCGCTGCGCAGCTGCTGGGTCGTCTCCACCTGCACGACCTTGACCCCGGCCGGGTCGGGAAGGCTCACGTTGGCTGCTACCAGCGTCACCTGGGCGCCCCGCGCAGCAGCGGCGCGCGCGAGCGCGTAGCCCTGTCGGCCCGACGACCGGTTGCCGAGGAAGCGCACCGGGTCGAGCGGCTCACGAGTGCCTCCCGCCGACACCACGACGTGCCGGCCCGCCAGATCGCCGGCACCTGACTGCGACTCGAGACGCTCCAGGACCTCGCGGACGGCCTCGAAGATCTGCTCGGGCTCGGGCAGCCGACCCTTGCCTGTGTCGGCGCCGGTCAGGCGCCCCTCCGCCGGCTCCAGCACGATCACGCCGCGCTCGCGCAGGGTGGACACGTTGGCCCGCGTCGCCGGGTGCTCCCACATCTCGGTGTGCATGGCCGGCGCCATCAGCACCGGGCAGCGGGCGGTCAGCAGCGTGTTGGTGAGCAGGTCGTCGGCCAGGCCGTGCGCGGCCTTGGCCAGCAGGTCTGCCGTGGCCGGCGCCACGACGACGACGTCGGCCGACTGGCCGATGCGCACGTGGGGCACCTCGTGAACGCCCGTCCACACGTCGTCGCTGACCGGCTTGCCGGAGAGCGCCGCCCAGGTCGGGGCGCCGACGAACCGCAGTGCGGCCGCGGTGGGGACCACGGTCACGTCGTGGCCGGACTCGGTGAGCTGGCGCAGCAGCTCGCAGGCCTTGTACGCCGCGATGCCACCGCTGACCCCCAGAACGACACGCGGCCGCGCCCGTGGGGGCGCGGCCGTCGTGGTGGTCTCGGTCATCGGACCTGTTCGATCATGGAGGTCAGGTCACTCGCTGGACTCGAACGAGGCGTCGCGGGTGGCCTGCTTGCGGGCCTCCTCCTCGGCAGCGAGCTCGGCGGGGTCGACGTCCTCACAGGTCAGCAGGTCGTCGTTGATCTCGCGGAGCGCGATCGAGAGCGGCTTCTCCTGGACGTGCGTGTCCACCAGCGGGCCGACGTACTCGAGCAGGCCCTCGCCCAGCTGGGAGTAGTAGGCGTTGATCTGCCGCGCGCGCTTGGCGCTGTAGAGGACCAGCTTGTACTTGCTGTCGGTCTTGGTGAGCAGGTCGTCGATCGAGGGGTTGGTGACGCCCTCGGCGGCGATGGTGGGGGCAGACACGAAGGAGCCTCGCAGGTCGGGTCGGTGGTCGGATGGGGCACTCTGGCAGCGCGGACGCCGTCACGGCAGGTCAGGGCCGGGGTGCAGTCATCAAGCGTACCAACTCATCCGCCGCGTCGTGAACTTCACGGTTCACGATGGTCGCGTCGAACTCGCTCTCGGCGGCCAGCTCCTGCACAGCCGTGTCGAGCCTGCGGCGGCGTTCCTCGTCCGACTCGGTGCCGCGCCCGACCAGCCTGCGGACCAGCTCGTCCCACGACGGCGGCTTCAGGAAGACGAACAGCGCCTCGGGCATCGACCCGCGCACCTGGCGCGCTCCCTGGAGGTCGATCTCGAGCAGAGCCGGACGGCCGGCGGCGAGCGCCTCCTCGACCGGGCGCCGTGGTGTGCCGTAGCGGGCGGCTCCGTGCACCACCGCCCACTCGAGCAACGCGTCGGTCGCGACCATGTCGTCGAACTCCGCCTCGCTCACGAAGTGGTAGTGCGTGCCGTCGACCTCGCCGGGCCGGGGCCGGCGCGTCGTCGCCGAGACCGAGATCCACACCTCCGGGTGGCCGTCGCGGACAGCGGCCGCGACCGTGCCCTTGCCGACGGCGGTGGGCCCTGCGAGCACCGTCAACCGGGACCGACCGCCCACGGCCTCGTCAGTCACGCGGGGCGAACTCGCGCTCCAGCGCGGCCACCTGCTTGGTCCCCAGTCCGCGGACGCGGCGGCTCTCGGCGATGCCGAGCCGCTCCATGAGCTGACGCGCGCGCACCTTCCCCAGCCCCGGCATCGACTGGAGCAGGTCGACCACCCGCATCTTGCCGATGACGTCGTTCTCCTGACCTGCGTGCAGCACGTCGACGATCGACGCGCCCGAGTTCTTCAGCCGGTTCTTGACCTCCGCACGTTCCCGACGGGAGGCCGCAGCCTTGTCGAGCGCGGCCTGTCGCTGTTCGGGCGTGAGTTCGGGCAGTGCCACGGAGGTCCTTCCCAGTCCGGAACTGCGTCCGGTGGTGTCCGGTGAACGGGTTCGGTCAATCTAGTCAGAAGTCTTCGGCGTCGGCAATCGGCCGATGAGCCACAAGAGTGTGCTGGGGCAAACTCCTGGAGGATCACACCACGAGTGGTGTCTGGCACACATCGAGGGCCTGCTGCTCGACGTCGGCCAGCGCGCGCTGGGTCTCGTCGGAGCCCAGGTCGCGAGCAGACCGGGCGATGCGGTCGACGTCCGCGTCGTCGAGGTTGGCGGGTGGCCGCTCCACGTCGTACGTCGCCGCGTCGACCCCGACGTCGTCGAGCACGTCGCGCAGCGCGGTCACGCGGTCGATCAGCAGCGCCCACTCGTCGCGGATGTCGGCGGGTGCCTCCTCGGCCAGCTCCCGGAACGTCGCCAGCCCGTCGATGAGGGCGGCCGGACCACCCCCCGCCAGCTGCTCGGAGAGCTCGGCCTGATGCTGCTCGACCGCCTCGCAGTAGCGCTGCTGGTCGTCGGCACAACCCGTCACCAGGACGCCGGCCACCAGCAGGCCGGCGAGGACCCTGCCCCTCACCTGCCCATCACCTGCGCATCAGCCGTCCCGCAACGAGCCGAGCTCGTCGTTCGCCCGACGCGCCGCGTCGGCCAGCGCGCCGGCAGCGGGGCCATGGCGCAGCAGGTCGCGGCTCGTGCTGGCCAGGACGCGGGGGGCTGCAGAGCCGAAGATGCGTCGCAGGTCGGCGACGGTCCCGCCCTGGGCGCCGTACCCGGGCGCCAGCAGCGGACCGTTGATCGCCAGGTCGCCGTCGTGGTCGCCGATGGTGGCCCCGACGACGGCCCCGAACGACCCCAGCGGATCCTGACCGGCGTTGAGATGGCGCAGGTGGTCGAGCATCGCCGCGGCGACGGTCCTGCCGTCACCCGACATCGCGTGCTGCACCTCGGGCCCCTCCTTGTTGGAGGTCAGCGCCAGCACGAACACGCCGGCACCGTGCCGTCGGGCCGTGTCGACCATCGGGTCGAGCGAGCCGAAGCCGAGAAAGGGGCTGGCGGTGATCGCGTCGGACGCCAGCGGGGAGGCCGGGTCGAGATACGCGTCCGCGTAGGCCTGGGTGGTGCTGCCGATGTCGCCCCGCTTGACGTCCAGGAGCACCAGGGCGCCGGCGTCACGGGCCGTCGCGATCACCCGCTCGAGGACGGCCACGCCGCGGCTGCCGAACCGTTCGTAGAAGGCACTCTGCGGTTTCACCACCGAGCAGACCGGGGCGAGGGCCTCCGTCGCGGCCAGGGCGAACCGCTCGAGGCCGGCCACGTCGTCGTCGAGTCCCCAGTCGCGCAGCAGCGTGGGGTGCGGGTCGATGCCCGCGCAGAGCTGGCCGCGGTCGTGCAGGGCGGCGTGCAGACGGGTCCCGAACGGGTCGGTCACGGGGTGGCTCCTTCGAGGGTGGGCACCGGCTCCAGGTCGGCGACGAGGCGCTCGGCGGTCGTGGGGTCGTGCAGCAGGGCGGTGCCCACCTGGACCGCACCCGCCCCGGCCGCGAGGAAGGTCCGGGCATCCTCCGCGGTGGCGATCCCGCCAGCAGCCAGCACGACGAGGTCGGGCAGGGCTGCGTGGACGTCGGCGACGCAGCGCAACGCCAGCGGACGCACGGCCGGGCCACTGAGCCCGCCCCGGCGGCCGTCCGGCAGCGCAGCCGGAAGCGCGTTGCCGACGACGACAGCGTCTGCGCCGGCCTCGGCGACGATCCGGGCCGTCTCGACCACCCGGAAGACGTCCGTGCGCACCTTCGCGATCACCGGCAGATCGCGAGGCAGGTCGCGACGCACGGCCGAGACGACCCCGGCCGCCTGGAAGGGCTCGCGGATGTCGAAGACCCCGCCACCGAGGGCATCGGGGGCCGAGAGGTTGACCTCGACGGCGGCCAGACCGGGTGCCCGCCCGAGCCGGCGCGCCAGGTCGGCGTACTCCCCCATCGAGACGCCCGCTATCGACACGACGACGGTGGCGCCCTGCGCGACCAGCCACGGCAGCTCGGTAGCCAGGAAGTGCTCGAGTCCGGGGTTGTCGAAGCCGACCGCGTTGACGAGACCGCCCGGCGTCTCGACGATGCGAGGCATCGCACCGCCCGGCCGGGCGTCGAGGGTGATGGAGCGGGTGACGAAGGCGCCGAGGCGGCGCAGGTCGGTGTACGCCGCGAGCTCACGGCCGGTCCCGCCACATCCCGACGCGACCATGACCGGGGACGACAGCCGCAGCGCCCCGATCCTCACGCGCCCCCTCCCACGAGGTCGGCCCCACGAGGTCGGGCCCCACGAGGTCGGTCCACCGCACGCGGTCGCCGCGGAACACCGGCCCGTCGACGCACGACCTGACCGTGCGCGGTGCGCCGTCCTCTCCGACGACCGGGACCGCACAGCCGTGGCACAGGCCGGTCGCGCAGACCAGCGGCTCCTCCAGCGCTACCTGGCTCCAGGCGCCTCGGGCCTCCGCCGCCGCGGCCACGGCGTGCAACAACGCCGTCGGCCCCGCCGCGTAGACGACGTCGGCGTGCGCCTGCTCGAGGATGCCCCCCAGATGGTCGTCGACACCGCCGCGCAGGCCGACCGATCCGTCGCCGGTGACGACAGTGACCGCGCGGGCCGAGCGTCGAGCCTCCAGAGCGGCGAGCAGGTGGCCCTCGTCGGGCGCCGAGACCACGAGGCTGACCGCACAGCCGCGCTCGCGCAGCCGCTCGGCCAGCGGGAACAGCGGTGCGGCCGAGTGCCCGTGACCCACGAGCACGCAGGAGACCGGCTCTTTGGGCAGTGAGAACGGCCGTCCCAAGGGCCCGGTGACGTCGACCGCCGAACCCTGCGACAGCGCGGCCAGCCACCGAGTGCCTTCGCCCACGACCGAGACGACGATCTCGAGGGTGAGCCCGTGCCCGCCGGTCGGCTTGACCCGGTGCACCCAGAACGACCGTCGCGCCAACCGCAGCGCGTCCTGCCCGCCGACCGAGACCGCGACGAACGTGCCGGGTCGGAACCGCTCCGGGATGCCGGGCGCGGCCAGGGTCAGGTGGTGGAAGGCGCCGACCTTCCGACTGGTGAGCAGCGTCGCCGTGACGTGCAACGGCCCCAACGGTCGCAGGCTCTCCGCCGGTGCGGTGCTCACCGAGCGAGCTCCCGCACCACGCGACGCGGCCAGAGCGGGCCGCCGTAGACGAAGCCGGTGTAGACCTGCACGAGGCTGGCGCCCGCGTCGAGGCGTTCGCGGGCGTCGGCAGCGCTGCCGACCCCACCCACCGAGACGATCGTGAGATGGTCGCCGACCGCCTTGTGGAGCAACCGCAGCACCTCGAGGGAGCGCGCGGCGACGGGGCGGCCGGACAGGCCGCCGGCTCCGAGCCGCTCGACCTCGGCGGGATCGGTGACCAGCCCGGCACGGCTGATGGTGGTGTTGGTGGCGATCAGCCCGTCGAGGCCGACCTCGCCGGCCAGGTCCGCCACCGCCAGCACGTCGGCATCGTCGAGATCGGGCGCGATCTTGACCAGCAGCGGGACGCGCGCGTCGCGGACGTCGTCGGCGCGTCGGCGTACTGCCTCCAGCAAGGGACCCAGCCGGTCGACCGACTGGAGGCTGCGCAGGCCCGGGGTGTTCGGCGAGGAGACGTTGACCACCAGGTAGTCGGCGTACGGCGCCAGCAGGCCGGCGCTCTTCTCGTAGTCGGCCTGCACGGCCGCCTGGTCGTCCTCGGGCACCACCTTGGTCTTGCCGATGTTGACGCCGACCACGACGCCCCGGCGGTCGAGCCTGTCCCTGCCCCGGTGGGCTCGACGAGCCGCGAGCCGCGCCGCCACGGCGACCGCGCCGAGGTTGTTGAATCCCATCCGGTTGACGATCGCCCGGTCGGCGGGCAGCCGGAACAGACGCGGGGTCGGGTTGCCGGGTTGAGGCTCGCCCGTGACGGTGCCGATCTCGACGTGGCCGAAGCCGAGGGCGGCGAGCGCGTCGATGCCGGCGGCGTTCTTGTCGAAGCCCGCCGCCAGCCCCAACGCGTGCGGGAAGGTCAGCCCCATGGCGCTGACGGGGTCGCCCGCGCTGCGCAGCGCCGGACCGGTCAGCGGCCGCGCCGCCCGGATCGCCCGGAATGCCGCGTGGTGGGCCCGCTCGGCATCGGTGCGGGTCAGCACCCGGTCGAAGAAGGCGTCGTACATCAGCGCGATGCCCAGTCCTGGAGCGAGCGGACGCCGATGTCGCCCGCGATGACCGCCTCGATGCCGTGCACCGCGGCGCCGAGCCCCTGGACGGTGGTGATGCACGGGATGTTGGCCATCACCGCCGCGGTGCGGATCTCGTAGCCGTCGATGCGCGGGGACCCGCCGGACGCCGAGCCGTGCGGCGTGTTGACGACGAGCTGGACCTCCCCGGCGGCGATGAGCTGGATCGTGGTCGGCTCCCCCGCCGGACCCGGCCCCTCGAAGTGCTTGCGCACGACCGTGGCGGGGATCCCGTTGCGGCGCAGCACCTCGGCCGTGCCCTGGGTCGCCAGCACCTCGAAGCCGAGGTCGGCCAGTCGCTTGATCGGGAAGATCATCGTGCGCTTGTCCCTGTTGGCCATCGAGACGAAGACCCGGCCGCCGGTGGGGAGCGAGCCGTACGACGCCGTCTGCGACTTCGCGAAGGCGGTGCCGAAGACCGCGTCGAAGCCCATCACCTCGCCGGTGGAGCGCATCTCCGGGCCCAGCACCGTGTCGACGGTCCGGCCGTCGGGCGTCTTGAACCGGTTGAACGGCATCACGGCCTCCTTGACCGCGATCGGCGCGTCGGGGGGCAGATCGCCGCCGTCGCCGTCTGCCGCGAGCAGGCCCGCCGCGCGCAGTGCCTTGATCGGCTCGCCGAGCATCACCCGCGCCGCCGCCTTGGCCAGCGGCACGGCGGTCGCCTTGGACACGAACGGCACCGTCCGCGAGGCCCTCGGGTTGGCCTCCAGCACGTAGAGCACATCGGAGCCGAGCGCGAACTGGATGTTGATGAGCCCGCGCACGCCGACGCCGCGCGCGATCGCCTCGGTGGCCGCGCGGATCCGCTTGATCTCGGCCGCGCCGAGGGTGATCGGCGGCAGCGCGCACGAGGAGTCGCCGGAGTGGATGCCGGCCTCCTCGATGTGCTCCATGACACCGCCGAGATAGAGCTCCTCACCGTCGAAGATCGCGTCGACGTCGATCTCGACGGCGTCGTCGATGAACCGGTCGACCAGCACCGGGTGCTCGGGGCTCACCTCGGTGGCGCGGGTGATGTAGCCCTCGAGGGCCTCGTCGTCGTACACGATCTCCATGCCGCGCCCGCCCAGCACGTACGACGGCCGCACCAGCACCGGGTAGCCGATCTCGGCCGCGATGTCGCGGGCCTCGGCGAACGACGACGCCAGCCCGTGCTTGGGTGCCGGCAGTCCGGCCTCGGCGAGCACGCGGCCGAAGGCCCCGCGCTCCTCGGCCAGGTGGATCGCCGCGGGCGGCGTCCCGACGATCGGGACGCCGGCGTCCTCGAGCCCCTGCGCGAGCCCGAGCGGTGTCTGGCCGCCCAGCTGGCAGATGACTCCCGCGATCGGGCCCGCCTGGCGCTCGGCGTGCACGATCTCGAGCACGTCCTCCAGCGTCAGCGGCTCGAAGTAGAGGCGGTCGGAGGTGTCGTAGTCGGTCGACACGGTCTCGGGGTTGCAGTTGACCATCACGGTCTCGTAGCCCGCCTCGCTCAGCGCCATGCTGGCGTGCACGCACGAGTAGTCGAACTCGATGCCCTGGCCGATCCGGTTGGGCCCGGAGCCCAGGATGATCACCGCCTCGCGCTCGCGAGGTGCGACCTCGGTCTCCTGGTCGTAGGAGGAGTAGTGGTACGGCGTCCGCGCGGCGAACTCCGCCGCACAGGTGTCGACGGTCTTGTAGACCGGACGGATCCCCAGCGCGTGCCGGACGCCGCGCACGACCTGCTCGGACATGTCGCGCATCCGGCCGACCTGGACGTCGGAGAACCCGTGCCGCTTGGCCCGGCGTAGCAGGGCCGGCGTCAGCTCGGGCGCGTCGATCACGTCCCGCGCGATCTCGTTGATCAGGCAGAGCTGGTCGACGAACCAGGGGTCGATGCCGGTCGCCTCGTGCACCTCGTCGGGGGTGGCCCCGGCCCGGATCGCGTCCATCACGACCCGGAGCCGACCGTCGTGAGGGGTGCTGGCCTCGGTCAGCAGCCCGGCCTTGTCGAGGTCGACGTGGCGGTGGCTCCAGTCGAACGGCGCGTGCTTGCTCTCCAGCGAGCGCAGCGCCTTCTGCAGCGCCTCGGTGAAGTTGCGCCCGATCGCCATCGCCTCGCCCACCGACTTCATGTGCGTCGTCAGGGTCGGGTCGGCACCCGGGAACTTCTCGAACGCGAACCGCGGCACCTTCACCACGACGTAGTCGAGCGTGGGCTCGAACGCCGCGGGCGTGCTCTGCCCGTCGGGACGGACGGTGATGTCGTTGGGGATCTCGTCGAGGGTGTAGCCGATGGCGACCTTGGCCGCGATCTTCGCGATCGGAAAGCCGGTCGCCTTCGACGCGAGCGCGCTGGAGCGCGAGACCCGGGGGTTCATCTCGATGACGACGACCCGGCCGTCGTCAGGGTTGATCGCGAACTGGATGTTGCAGCCGCCGGTGTCGACACCGACCGCTCGGATGATGCCGATGGAGAGGTCGCGCAGGTGCTGGTACTCGCGGTCGGTCAGCGTCATGGCCGGCGCGACCGTGATCGAGTCGCCCGTGTGGACGCCCATCGGGTCGAGGTTCTCGATGCTGCAGACGATGACGACGTTGTCGGCCTTGTCGCGCATCACCTCCAGCTCGTACTCCTTCCACCCGATGATCGACTCCTCCATGAGGACCTCGGTCGTCGGCGACGCGGCGAGCCCGGAGCCGGCGATCTGGCGCAGGTCGGCCTCGTCGTACGCCATGCCCGAGCCCGAGCCGCCCATCGTGAACGACGGCCGCACCACGCACGGGTAGCCGAGCTCCCCCGCCGCAGCGACGCACTCCTCCATCGTGTGCGCGATCCTCGAGTCGGCGACCTCGCCGCCCAACCCCTCGACGATCCGCTTGAACGACTCCCGGTTCTCGCCACGCTCGATCGCCTCGATCGACGCGCCGATCAGCTCGACGCCGTACTCCTCGAGGACGCCGTTGGCGTGCAGCGCCATCGCCGCGTTCAACGCCGTCTGGCCCCCCAGGGTGGCGAGCAGGGCGTCGGGACGCTCCTTCGCGATCACCTTCGTCACGAACTCCGGCGTGATCGGCTCGATGTACGTCGCATCGGCGAACTCGGGGTCGGTCATGATCGTCGCGGGGTTGGAGTTCACCAGGACCACGCGCAGGCCCTCGGCCTTGAGCACCCGGCAGGCCTGCGTCCCGGAGTAGTCGAACTCGCACGCCTGCCCGATCACGATCGGGCCGCTGCCGATGACGAGCACGCTCTCGATGTCGGTGCGCTTCGGCATCAGGCGTCCCCTCCCCCGCTGCCGGCGTCCGCGGTCTCGAGACGTCCGCCGCCCATCAGCTCGACGAACCGGTCGAAGAGGTACGCCGCGTCGTGCGGACCGGCCGCCGCCTCCGGGTGGTACTGCACCGAGAATGCCTTGAGGGCGCCGTCGTCGGCACGCAGCTCGAGCCCCTCGACCACGTCGTCGTTGAGGCAGACGTGGGAGACGGTGGCGACGCCGAAGGGCGTCGAGACCTCATCGTCGAGCGGCACTCCCTCTGGCCACTGGACCGCGAACCCGTGGTTGTGCGCAGTGACCTCGACCTTGCCGGTGGTTCGGTCCATCACGGGCTGGTTGATGCCACGGTGGCCGTACGTGAGCTTGTAGGTGCCGAACCCGAGCGCCCGGCCGAAGAGCTGGTTGCCGAAGCAGATCCCGAAGTAGGGGATCCCCTGCTCCAGCGCGCCGCGAAGCAGGTCGACCTGAGCGGTGGTGGCCGCGGGGTCCCCCGGTCCGTTGGAGAAGAAGAGCCCGTCGGCACGTGTGGCCAGGACCTCGTCGAGAGTGGCCGTGGCGGGCAGCACCTGGCTCTCGACCCCGCGCTCGGCGAGCATCCGCGGGGTGTTCGCCTTGAGCCCGAGGTCCAGCACCGCGACGGTGAAACGCTTCTCGCCGACGGCGGGCACGACGTACGCCTCGGCTGTGGAGACCTCCCCGGAGAGGTTGGCGCCGGTCATCTCGGCGGAGCCCAGCACCCGCGCGAGGAGTGCGGACGGGTCGGTCTCGGTCGAGGAGATACCCACCCGCATTGCGCCTCGCTCACGCAGCCGCCTGGTCAGGGCGCGGGTGTCGATGCCGGAGATCCCGACGACGCCCTGGTCGCGCAGGTCGTCGTCCAGTGAGCGCTGGGAGCGCCAGCTGGAGACGCGCCGAGCCGGGTCGCGGACGACGTACCCGGCCACCCAGATGCGGCTCGACTCGGGGTCCTCGTCGTTCATGCCGGTGTTGCCGATGTGCGGGGCGGTCATGACGACGACCTGGCGGTGGTATGACGGGTCGGTCAGCGTCTCCTGGTAGCCGGTCATCCCGGTCGAGAAGACGGCCTCGCCGAAGGTCTCACCCTCGGCCCCGTAGGACTCGCCCTCGAAGACGGTCCCGTCTTCCAGCACGAGCATCGCGCCGGCCCCCGACCGAGCGGGTGGTGCGGTGGCATGCAGGGGCACGCCGTACCTCCTTCTCCGCCTCACGGGACGGATCGTTAAAGGATGTTCGAGCGGTGCCGACCCTATCAGCGCACGGTCGGATGGTCGCTGACCGCACCTCCCGGCGTGCGCCTGGATTCGGGTTCTGCTCGCACGTGCGTCACAACCCAGCACCAGACCCGCCGGGTTCTGACCGCACCCGCGTCACATCCCAGCACCAGACCCGCCAGGTTCTGACCGCACCCGCATCACATCCCAGCGGCCCTGAGCCGGGAACCCAGCCGACGTCGCCACGCGGATCTCCCTCTTGCTGCCCTGTCGGCGCGCGACCACCCACGGCCCGTCATGGACGTCGGGTCAGCCCTGCCGCGCCCGATCGTGCAGGATCCGCTCGCTGGCGAGCTTGCCGGGCGCGCCGATGACGCAGCCGCCGGGGTGGGTGCCGGAGCCGCACTGGTAGTAGCCGTCGATCGGGGTGGCGTACTGCGACCAGCCTGGTGAGGGGCGGAAGAAGTACATCTGCGGCGCGAGGAACTCCCCGGCGAAGATGTTGCCCTCGGACAGCCCGGTGACCCGCTCGATGTCGACGGGTGTGACGATCTCGCGCTGGAGGACGAGCTTGCCGAAGCCCGGGAAGTGCTCCTCGAGCACCGCCTGCGTCTTGTCGCCGAAGTTCTCGCGCTCGGTCTCCCAGTCGACCGACTGCCCGTCCTTGCGCAGGTCGTAGGGCGAGTACTGCACGAAGCACGACAGCACGTGCTTGCCGGGCGGCGCCATGTCCGGGTCGAGCATCGACTGCATCGCGCCGTCGATGAAGGGCCGGTCGGAGTACCAGCCGTACTTCGCGGCGTCGTAGGCGCGCTCCATGTACTCCAGCGTCGGGCCGATGTTGAGGAAGCCGTTGAACGGCGCGGAGGAGCCCGGAAGGCCGGGGAACTCCGGCAGCCCGTCGAGGGCGAAGTTCACCTTCGACGAGACTCCGCGGTAGCGCGTGCGCCGGACGTTGTCGACAAGATCGTCGGGCAGCTCGCGGGGGTCGACCAGATCGAGGAAGGTACGCCGGGCATCGAGCGCCGAGACCACGATCGGCGCCGTCAGCTCGGTCCCGTCTGCCAGCGCGACACCGACCGCCCGTCCGTCCCGCGTGATCACCGAGTCGACCCGGGCGTCGAGCTCGATCTCGGCGCCGTACGCCTGCGCGGCGCGCGACAACACCTGGGTGAACCCGCCGTTGCCGCCCTTGTGGAACGCCCACGAGCCGAGGTGCCCGTCGTGCTCGCCCATCTTGTGGAAGAGCAGTACCAGCCCCGAGCCTCCCGACATCGGCCCGATCTGGGTGCCGATGATCGAGGACGACGCCAGGTAGCCCTTGATCGCGTCGTGCTCGAAGTAGTCGTCCAGCAGGTCGGCGGCGCTCCCGGTGAGCATCCGGACGGTGTCGTGGAGGGTCTTGCGGTCGGCGTTGCCCAGCTGCTTGAGCATCCACGCGACGTCGGCCTGGTCCTCGGGGTCGGAGCCGAAGATGTTCGGTGGCGGGTTGTCGAAGAGCGGCCGCACCGTCTGGATCACCCGGTCCAGGTCGTAGTTGTAGCGGGTGTAGGCGTCGGCGTCGTGCCGGGAGTGCCGGCGGATCTCCTGGACATTCTGCTCGTGGTCGTCGCCGAAGAGCAGGTAGTCGCCGTCGCCGGTCGGGTGGAAGTCGCCGGGCATCATCAGCGGCATGAAGCCGTGCTGGACAAGGTCGAGCTCGTGGATGATCTCGGGCCGCAGCAGGCTCAGCGCGTAGGAGAACGTGGTGAACCAGTAGCCGGGCCGCAGCTCCTCGGTGATCGCCGCGCCGCCGACCAGGTGCCGCTGCTCGAGGACGAGCGTGCGCAGGCCGGCCTTCGAGAGGTACGCCGCGTTGACGAGCCCGTTGTGCCCGCCGCCGACGACGATCGCGTCGTACGACGTGCCGCTGCGGCCGTTCACCGACGAGGGTGTTGCCGCGTGCACGTCATGGTCGAAGGTGCCGGCGCTCATGCGCGCGCCGTCTTCCGGGCCGGGTTGTAGAACGGCAGCGGCGCGGTGCTGACGGCCAGCATGTGGGTCGTGTGGTGCATCGTCGTCTCCATCCGAAGGTCGGTCCCGGGCGTCGCCAGCTCGGGCCGGACGCGGGCCATACCGATGTGCCGCTGCAGCACCGGTGAGTAGAAGAAGCTGGTGACGTAGCCGACCTGCTCGTCGTCCTCGGTGCGCAGCCACTGCTCCCAGCCGAGCGGCTGCTCGTCCTTGGTGGGCAGCTCGCCGGCGTCTCGGTGCAGCCGGTCCCAGTCGGCCCAGTCGACCACGATGCCCGTGGTCGCCCACCGGGAGGTGCCGTCCTCCAGCTCGCGCCGGATCGCCTCGCTGCCGAGGAAGCGACGCGACCCGTCCCGGACGCCCTTGAGCATCCAGCCCTGGCCGAGCTCCTTGGGTGTCACCCGGTCGTGGTCGGTCCAGGCGGTCCGGCTGTCGTGGAACTCGATGTCGACGAGCGGCAGGCCTGCCTCGATGCGCAGCATCGTCAGCGCCTCTTCGCCGAACGGCCGGATGCCGTGCGGCGCGCCCGCCTCGAGCACGGCGTCCAGGACGGTGACGGCCTCGTCGGCGGGGACCATCAGCTCGAAGCCGAGGTCACCGGTGTAGCCGGTGCGGGAGACCGTGACCGGGACGCTGCCGATCTTGCTGTCGGCGACCCCGAAGTACGGCAGCTCCTCGACCTCGGGCGTGAGCCCGGCGAGCGCCGCGCGAGAGCGCGGACCCTGGACCTGGAGCATCCCGTAGCCGTCGCTGACGTCCTCGATCTCGACCCGCTGCCCGTGCCGGTGGTCGGCGAACCAGCCCATCGACGGTCGCGCGGAGGTCAGCAGCCAGTCCCGCTCGGACTGGCAGAACAGGACGCCGTCCTCCATCACGAAGCCTCGGTCGTCGCACCACAGGGTGTACGCCGCGCGCCCCGGCCGGATCCCGGACAGGTCGCGCACGACCACGCGCGACAGGAACGCCACGACGTCCGGACCGGTGATGCGGTACTTGAACAGCGGCGAGGTGTCGAAGATCCCGACGCCGTTGCGCACCGCGAAGTACTCGTGCTTGGGCGCGTTGGAGTAGCGCAGGGCCGACAGGTAGCCCGACCAGTGGGTGTAGAGCCGCTGGTCGTTGAGCTCGGTCAGCCGGTCGTGGAACGGCGTCGTGCGGATCATCTCGCTCGTCTCCTTGCGGCAGGTGTCACCCGGCGGAGCCTACTGAATGACTGTTCAACACGCCAGGTTGAACAGACGTTCAAAGTGCCCCGGGGATCGGGGCTGGATGGGCGTGGGTGTGCCGCTGGTCGAGGAGGGTCGAGGAGGTTGCGCTGGCAACCTTCCTCGATACCAAGGCGCCCCGCCGCATCACAGCACGGCGTCGAGGAACGCGCGGGTCTCGGGATTCGCCGGCGAGCCGATCAGCTGCTGCGGCGGGCCCTCCTCCAGGATCCTGCCCTCGTGGAAGAACGCCATCCGGTCGGCCACCTCGCGGGCGAAGCCCATCTCGTGGGTGACCACCATCATCGTCATGTGCATCTCGGTGGAGAGCGTCTTCATCACCGCCAGCACCTCGCCGGTCAGCTCGGGGTCGAGCGCGGAGGTCGGCTCGTCGAAGAGCATGACGTCGGGCTCCATGGCCAGCGCGCGCGCGATCGCGACCCGCTGCTGCTGCCCGCCGGACAACCGGATCGGGTGCTCCCCCGCCTTCTCGGCCAGCCCGACCCGGTCGAGTAGGTTCTTGGCCCGCTTGGTGATCTCCGCGTCGCTTCCCTTGCCGGCACACCGCGGCGCGCACATGACGTTGTCGAGCACGGTCATGTTGGGGAACAGGTTGAACTGCTGGAAGACCATCCCGACATGCAGTCGCAGCTGCCTGACCTGCTCGCGCTTGCGCCGGGTCCGGTGCCCGCCCTCCACGCGGATGCCGGACACCTCGATCGAGCCCTGGGTCGGATCCTCGATGAAGTTGACGCAACGCAGCACGGTCGACTTGCCGGAGCCGGACCGACCGAAGATCACCACGACCTCGCCCTTGTGGACCTCCATGTCGACGCCCTTGACGACCTCGAGATGGCCGAAGCTCTTCTGCAGCCCGTCGATCCGGACCACCACCTCCGAGCTGTCGTCGGTCATGGGGCAACACCTCCGCCGTGCGGCTGGTTCTTCTGGACCTCGGTGACCCGGGCGATGTGGGCCCGGTTGTAGCCACGGCCGATCCGGGCCTCGAGCCGGCCCTGGAAGAAGGTGAAGACAACGGTGAGCCCCCAGTAGACGAGCGCCGCGGCGACGTACGCCTCGAGGTTCTTGAAGTCGGCCTTCCCGACGAGCTGCGAGCGCCGGAAGACCTCGGCGCTGGCGATGGTGACGCCGAGGAACGACACCAGGGCGGTGTCCTTGAGCATCGCGATGAACTCGTTGCCGGTCGGCGGGATCACCACGCGGAACGCCTGCGGCAGCACGACCTTGCGCATCTTCTGGCCGTAGCTCAGGCCGAGCGCGTCGGCCGCCTCCCCCTGGCCGCCGGCCACCGACTGGATGCCGGCCCGGAAGATCTCGGTCATGTACGCGCCGTAGTTGAGCCCGAGCGCGATGATGCCCGCGGTCGCCGCCTCCAGGACCAGCGCGTCGTCGAAGCCCTCAGGCAGCCAGGTGTACTCCGCGGCGAGGTTACGGCCCACGGGCGGCAGCGCGAGGTAGAGCAGGAACATCTGCACGATCAGCGGCGTCCCGCGGAAGAACGAGACGTAGAAGCCGGCGACGGCGTACGCCACCGGGTTGCGCGAGATCCGTGCCAGCGCCCCGAGCAGCGCCATCACGATCGCCAGCACGATGCCGCTGATGGCGATGACCATCGTGTAGCGCAGCCCACCGAGGATGTAGCGGAAGTTGTCGCGGATCCACTGCGTGTCGAAACCGGCGGCATTCCCGAAGAACGCGAGGACCAGGAAGAGGACGACCCAGACGGCGGCCGTCTTGACGCGGAACGGGATCCTGGCCGAGGCCAGCTGGACCCGCTCCCAGGCCCCGGCTGCCCCGTCTACGGGACTCACTCCTGGGTCGTCAGGTCGAGGCCGTACCACTCCTCAGAGAACGCGGTCAGCGTGCCGTCCTCGTGCATCTCCGCGACGATCGCGTCGACGGCTTCGTAGAGGCTCTCCGACGACGGGTCGGAGCTCTTGTCGAAGCCCACCGCCAGCGGCTCGTAGAAGACGGGGTCGCCCACGATCTTCACGGGGTTGCCCGCATCGATGTAGCCCTGGGCGGTGGTGACCGAGGTGATCACGGCGTCGAGCCGTGCGTTGGCGAGATCCTGGAGAGCGGTGGTGTCGGTGTCGTAGCCCGAGATCTCCGCGTCGTCGATGATGAAGTCGAACTCGTAGCCCTCGATCGCCAGCTCCTTGGTGAGGAACTGGTCGTAGGTGCAGCCGCTGCAGACGCCGATCTTCTTGCCGTCGAGGTCGGTGGAGAGATCCGCGATCGACTCGTCGCCGGCGCCTACGACCACCACGGCCGGCGTGTAGTTGTACGGCTCGGTGAAGTAGAGGACTTCTTGGCGGTCGTTGGTCGGCGTCATCGACCCGACCGTGGTGTCCCAGCGGCCGTTCCAGCTGCCGGCGGTGATGACGTCCCAGGCCGGCGCCTCCCAGGCGACCTCGACTCCGAGGCGCTCGGCGATCTCGGTGGCGACGTCGATGTCGAAGCCGACGTACTCGCCGGTCTGCTCGTCGAGTGAGGACTGCGGTGGGTACGCCGGGTCGGTGGAGACGGTCAGCGTGCCCTTCTCGCAGATCTCGGCGAGCAGGTCGGTGACCTCGCCGTCGCAGACCGCGTCGCCCGCGGCCTCGGTGGAGGTGGTCTCCGTGTCGCCGCCGGTGTCGTCGGCCGCCGAGTCGTCGTCACCTCCGCCACAGGCGGCGAGCAGGGCGAGCAGCGTCACGGACGCGATAGCGAGCAGAGAACGGTTGCGCATGTGAACGACCCTCCGGGTTGGTGTTCCTGCGCGGACTATGCCACGTCCGATGGCCGACGTCAGCCACGGATTGTGAACAACCGGGCCACGATTCGGTACGGATCTCGTCGTCAGGGAGCCCGGTCTCCCAGCAGCACCTCGGCCAGCCGCTCCACGACCGGCCAGGCACCGTAGGTGGTGTTGGAGAGCACCGCCCACGTGAAGGCGTCCGGCAGGTGCACCGAACCGAACGACGCACCGGCGTCTCCCCCGCGCAGCTCGACCGCGCTCCCCCACCGCCGCATCCCCAACCCGTAGCCCTCGGCGTCGGACAGCTCGGTGCGCGAGCGCATCATCTCGTCGCGGGTCTGCGCGGAGACGATGCGACCGGAGTCGAACGCCGCCAACAGCGCCACGATGTCACCGGCCGTGGTGAGGATCCCGCCATCACCCCCACCGACCACGGGAAGGTTCAGCAGGTTCGTCCGCAGCGCGTCCTCGTGGTCGGCCGCCTGCAGGTAGCCGAAGGCGGCGTCCCCGGGCAGTGCGTCGCTGCGGAGGTACGCCGTGCGGGCCAGCCCCGCCGGCTCGATCACCAGGCGTCGGACGAGCTCGTGGAACGGCTCCTGCGCCGCACGCTCGGCCAGCAGGGCCAGGATGCAGAAGCCGCCGTTGCAGTAGGAGAAGTCGGTCCCCGGGGGGAACTTCTGCGGATAGCCGTCCAGGATCGTGAGGTAGGACTCGGCGGAGTCCAAGGTGATCACCGGCACGGGGAGGACGAAGGTGGTGAAGTCCTCGATGACGTCCTCGTCGAGGTAGTCCCCGATCCCCGACCGGTGACACAGCAGCTGCTCGACCGTGACGGCGTCATCCACCAGCGGCAGGTCGGCGCCCAGCAGCTGCCGCGCCCGGGTGTCGAGGGCGAGCACGCCGGCGTCCGCGAGCGCCATCACCGTCAGGGCGGTGAACGTCTTGGCACCGCTGGCGACCCCGATGCGGGTGTCGACGGTCATCGGGACCTCGTGAGCACGGTCCGCGAGGCCGTAGGCGGCCTCCACCACCCACCCGTCAGCGGCTACCCGGACGACTCCGGAGAAGCTGGTCTCCCGCGCGACTGCATCGACGGCGGCCGCGAGCTCGTGCTGAGAGACGGTCATCGGCTCACTGCAGCTTTCCGTCGAGCACCGTGGGGCGCCCGCGTAGGAAGGTGGCGACGACGCGGCCGGGCAGCTCCATGCCGGCGTACGGCGTGTTGCGCGACAGCGAGGCCGACTGCGACGCCTCGATCGTGCGGCGAGCCGTTGGGTCGTAGAGGACGACGTTGGCGGCGGCACCCTCCTCGATCGGCTGTCCGTGGTCGCTGACGCGGCCGATCCGCGCGGGGGCGTAGGACATCCGCTCGGCGACCCCTGCCCAGTCGAGCAAGCCGGTGTCGACCAGCGCCTCCTGCACGATCGACAGCGCCGTCTCGAGGCCGAGCATCCCGAAGGCCGCCGCCGCCCACTCGCAGTCCTTGTCCTCGTGCGGGTGGGGGGCGTGGTCGGTGGCCACCGCGTCGATGGTGCCGTCGGCGAGGCCGGCGCGCAGCGCCTCGACGTCCGCGGACGTGCGCAGCGGCGGGTTGACCTTGAAGATCGGGTCGTACGTCGCGGCCAGCTCGTCGGTCAGCAGCAGGTGGTGGGGACAGACCTCGGCCGTGACGTTCCAGCCCTTGGCCTTGGCGTCGCGCACGATCTGCACCGAGCCGGCCGTCGAGACGTGGCAGACGTGCAGGCGGGACCCGACGTGCGCGGCCAGCAGGCAGTCGCGAGCGACGATCGCCTCCTCGGCGACGGCCGGCCAGCCGGCGAGCCCCAGTCGACCGGAGAGCTCGCCCTCGTTCATCTGGGCGTTCTCGGTGAGTCGTGGCTCCTGCGCGTGCTGGGCGACGACTCCGTCGAAGGCCTTGACGTACTCCAGCGCCCGCCGCATCAGCACGGCGTCGCTGACGCACTTGCCGTCGTCGCTGAAGATCCTGACCCGGGCAGCGGAGTCGGCCATCGCGCCGAGCTCGGCCAGCCGCTCCCCGCCGAGGCCGACGGTGACGGCACCGACGGGGTAGACGTCGCAGTAGCCCGCCTCCCGCCCCAGCCGCCACACCTGCTCGACGACCCCCGCCGTGTCGGCGACCGGGTCGGTGTTGGCCATGGCGTGCACCGCGGTGAACCCGCCGAGGGCAGCCGCCTGGGTGCCGGTGAGCACCGTCTCGGCGTCCTCCCGGCCGGGCTCGCGCAGGTGGGTGTGCAGGTCGACCAGGCCCGGCAGCGCCACGAGGCCGGTGGCGTCGACGACCTCGACGTCACCCGCACCGCTGGTCGAGGAGGGACGAGGTCCCGTCTCGACGCCTGCGGCGTCCCCGACCGCGACGAAGACGCCGTCCTTGATGAGGAGGTCGGTCGGCTCACCGCCGAGGATGGCGGCTCCCTTGACCAGGTACGTCGTCACGCATCGGCTCCTTCGGCCTCGGTGGTGCTCTGGATGCCGGAGTCGGAATCATCCGATCCGGACAGCAGGAGGTAGAGCACGGCCATCCGCACCGCCACCCCGTTGGTCACCTGCTCGACGATGACCGAGCGGGCCGAGTCGGCCACGTCCGCGGTGATCTCCATGCCCCGGACCATCGGGCCGGGGTGCATGACGATGGTGTGGTCCTGCAAGGTCGCCATCCGGCGGCCGTCGAGGCCGTAGCGGCGGGAGTACTCCCGGGCGGTCGGGAAGAACGCGGCGTTCATCCGCTCGGCCTGGACGCGCAGCATCATCACCGCGTCGGCCTTCGGCAGCACGCCGTCGAGGTCGTACGACGTGTCCACGCCCCACGTCTCCACCCCCACCGGCAGCAGGGTCGGCGGCGCGACCAGCGTCACCTCGGCCCCCAGGGTCTTGAGCAGCAGGGCGTTGGACCGGGCTACGCGGGAGTGGAGCACGTCGCCGACGATCGCGATGCGCTGGCCGTCGAGGGTGCCCCCGTTGGCGGGCCCGAGGTGGCGCCACATGGTGAAGGCGTCGAGCAGTGCCTGCGTGGGGTGCTCATGGGTGCCGTCGCCGGCGTTGACCACCGAGGACCGGACCCAGCCGGAGTTGGCCAACCGGTGCGGCGCTCCCGAGGCGTGGTGGCGGATCACGACGGCGTCCGCACCCATCGCCTCGAGCGTCAGCGCCGTGTCCTTGAGGGACTCGCCCTTGGACAGCGACGAGCCCTTCGCCGCGAAGTTGATGACGTCGGCGGACAGCCGCTTGGCAGCGGCCTCGAAGGAGATGCGGGTGCGGGTGGAGTCCTCGAAGAAGAGGTTGACGACCGTACGACCGCGCAGCGCGGGGAGCTTCTTGATCGGCCGGTCGGCCAGCGAGCGCATCTCCTCGGCGGTGGTCAGGACCAGCTCGGCGTCGTCGCGGGTCAGGTCGCCCGCGGAGAGCAGGTGACGCTTCATGAGATCACCCCTTCGATGGTGACGGCGTCGTGATCGTCGACGCCGGCAAGGCTGACGCGGACTCGCTCGACCAGTGAGGTCGGCAGGTTCTTGCCGACGAAGTCGGCTCGGATCGGGAGCTCGCGGTGGCCCCGGTCCACCAGTACAGCGAGCTGGACGGACGCTGGCCGGCCGATCTCGGTGAGCGCGTCGAGCGCCGCTCGTATCGTGCGGCCGGAGAAGAGCACGTCGTCGACGAGGACGACGCTGCGGCCCTCGATGCCGCCGCGTGGGATCTCGGTGTGCAGAAGGGCGCGCACCGGGCCGCTGCGCAGGTCGTCGCGGTACATGGTCACGTCGAGCGACCCCACCGGCACCTCGACACCCTCGACCGAGGAGATCTTCTCGGCGATGCGACGAGCCAGCGGAACACCGCGGCTGGGGATGCCGAGGAGCACCAGGTCACGGGGACCCTTGTTGCGCTCGAGGATCTCGTGGGCGATGCGGGTGAGGGCCCGGGAGATGTCGAGGCGGTCCATCACCACGCGGGCGACGTCCCTGGTTTCGGTGTCTGTCTCGGGTCGCGCGCTCAAGCCGCTGACCTCCTTCTCCGCCTCACGGGACGGCTCGTTAAAGGATGTCGATCGCGGCGACCCTAGCAGCCTGCGCGGCCTCGGCGTCAGCCCGCACAGCGTGTCCGGCACCGGTCTCGGTCACCGTGGCAGGCTCGACCCCGTGCCGACCCTGCCGTTCCCCGACGACGTGCGCGAGCTGCTGCGGCGTCCGCTTCCGGCCGTGATGGCCACCCTTCGCTCCGACGGCATGCCCGTGAGCGTGGCGACGTGGTACCTGCTGGAGGACGACGACCGCCTGCTGGTCAACATGGACCGTTCCCGGGTCCGGGTGAAGCACCTGACGCGGGATCCTCGCGTCTCCCTCACCGCGCTGGCGCAGGACTGGTACACCCACGTCTCGGTGACCGGCCAGGTCGTCGAGATGACTCCTGACGAGGGCCTCGCCGGGATCGACCGGCTCAGCCAGCACTATCGCGGCAGGCCGTACACCAACCGCACCAGCCCGCGCGTGAGCGCCTGGATCGCGGTCGAGCGATGGCAGGGTTGGGGCGCCACCCGGTCGAAGGGCTGAGCTACGGAGCCGCGGCGAAGTCGATCTCGAGGAAGTCGGTCACCTCCGGCACCCAGCGGTCGCGGACGAAGGCGACGTGCGTCGGGTGCGCGTTGTACGCCGCGTAGGCCGCCCGGTCGGCGAACTCCATCGAGACCCCGTGGCGATAGCCGTTCTTCGGGCTGACCTCGGCCACCACCTCCAAGGCCTCGACCCCGGGGATCTCGCCGAGCCCCCGCACTGCGTCCAAGAAGCTCGCCTCGTCGGCGCTGCCCTCCTGGTGCCGGAGGGTGAAGGCAACGCTGTGCCGGACGCGGGAGCCGGAAAGGGCGGTCATGTCCTGGACGGTATCGGCGGCGACAAACCGGGAGCGCGGCTACACGTCCACCCAGCCAGGAGAGCTCTGACCGGATGCGGGCTCCGTCGCCCTCAGTGCCAACCAGGGCAGCGCGCGCAGCAGGAGGGCGGCCCGCAGGCGGGCGACCGCCGGCTCGTCCAGGTCGGCGCCGAGGCCCAGATCCCACAGACCGCCCCGTCCTGCGCCGCCGGCCAGACATCCGCCCTCGTCCACGTCGCGGAGCCGCGGCACCTCACCGGCGGCGAAGGCGCCCCGGCGCAGCCCGAGCCGGATCTCGGCGAGGCCGCGGGTGAGCCCGATGCTCACGAGTGCCTGGTGGTCCGGGAGCGTCCTGCAGAACGACATACCGCGCGCTGCGTCGAAGCCCGCGGCGCGCAACACAGGTGCGATGTCGGCCCTGACCAGACGGGTCAGGTCGGCGCGCTGCCGCTTGGGGAGCGGGTTCGCCTTGCGAGCACTCTCCCGCCGCTTGGCGCCGGCCAGCGCGACATCCCGTGCCCGGACGACGTCGGGTTCGGTGCCGAGCGCGGCGTGCACGCGCTTGAGCAGGTCGCGCCGGCTCAGCTCGTCAGCCAGCAGCCTCAGCTCGTCGGTCGCCGCCGCGTGCCCGCCGTCATGGCGGGTCACCAGGGCCTCGAGCGCGCCGCTGGCCAGCGGCGCGCACTGCGCGACGGTGACGAACGGCTGCGGGTGCCGCGACGCCCCCCGAAGGACGAGGTGACCGAGCAGCGGGGCCATCCGGTCCGCGTCGTCGACGTACACGGTCGCCAGGGCTGCCCCCCGCAACAGCAGCGCGTTGCCCGGGGACACCAGCCAGGTGCTCGCCTCCCAGTCGTGGTCGTGCGGTCCCTGCCCACGCACCTCGGTGAGCTGGAGCTCGACCAGGGGGGCCAGGAGGTCGTGCAGCAGCGCGGCGGCGACAGCGGACCCGGCCACGAGCTCACGAACCGCTCGCTGCCACGTGGCGGTCGGCTTCGTGGTGCGCACCGCGCCGAGCCGAGGCAGGAGCTCGACGAGCCTCGGCTCCGCCGCCACGGCCCTCTCGAACGAGCCACGCGCACCGTCGCCCCAGCCGTCGACGAGCGCGATCGGCGAGGCGTCGAGCAGCCGGCCGGGAGCCTGCGCGGCGATCAGGGTCCGGGTGCGCTGGCGCAGCTCGGGCACCTGGTAGACGTTCTGGGGGATCCCTACCAGCGCCTGCTCGACGTCGATCAGGGCGTCGTAGACCTCCGGCTCACCGGGATGCCGTACGAGCAGCTTCTTGGCGACGCCGAGGGCATACATCACCGCCGTCTGGTCGAAGCCCGCCACCGACGCGCGCAGCAGGAGCGCGACGTCCCCGGCCTGCCAGGGCAGGCTGCGCGGCCGGAGCGCACCGATCAGCACCCGGCCCAGGAGGCTGTCGACGGCGTGCTCCGCGGCGTACTCGCCCGGGGCGCCTGGCCAGGCTCTGAGCCCAGCGGTCGTGACGAGGGCGACCGACACGAGGAGGTCGGGGTCCAGCGCCAGCAGCTCGGTGCCGCCCGGCCACGCCTTCAGGTCGGCGGTCGACGTCCCGACGAAGCCCTCGACCGCGCTGAGCGACGCTGCCACACGCGCCCGGTGCTCGCCGAGGCGCACCCGGTCGACGACGTCCACCGGGTCATCCTCACCCGGACGAGCCCGACGCGGGGGCGGTTCGCTGCACTTAGAGCGCGGCGGCCATCGAGGCGCAGGCGTGCAGCCACGAGCGCCGGGTGTCCTCCGAGAGGCGCCCGTAGGGCACGGTGGACCCGGTGACCAGCGCGGGGTCGAACGGCACCCGATGGACGTTGCGCGTCCGTTGGGAGTAGACCTCGACGAGATCGCGCGCCAGCCCCTCGTCGACACGGTGGGAGGGATCCGACAGCACCGTGATCGTCTTGTACTTGAGGTTGGGATAACCGGCGTCGGCCAGCGCGTCGAGCATCCAGAGCCCGCTGTAGCCGGTGTCCTCGCGCACCGTGCTCGTCACCACGAGCAGGTCGGCGGCGTCAGCGGCCGCGAGCCAGTTCTCGGCGCGCATGTTGTTGCCGGTGTCGACCAGGACGAGGCGGTAGAACCGCTGCAGCAGACGGTGCACGTCGGTGTAGTCCTGGCCCCGGATGGTGCCGGTGACGTCGGGGCGCTCGTCGGAGGCGAGCACGTCGAAGTGTGCGTCGCCCTGGTGACGCACGAAGGCGTCGAGGTCGCCGATCCGGGACTGCGCGTCGGCGAACCGGTCGAGGTCGGCGATGAGCTCGCGGGTGGTGTTGTGGTGCCCACCGCGCGTCGCCCGGATGCCGAGGGTTCCGCGGGTCTCGTTGTTGTCCCACGCGATGACGCCGCCACCGCGCACGGTGCCGAACGTGTAGCCCGTCGCCAGCACGCTGGTGGTCTTCGCGGCGCCGCCCTTGGGGTTGACGAACGCGATCGTGCGCGGCCCGTCGAACTCCTGCTGCACGGTCGCCCGAGCCCTCTCGTGCGCCTGCTCGGGGCGACCGCGCCGCAGCTGCACCAGGCCGCCGGACAGGCGCGACACCCGCCCCCGCCAGCCCCAGGTGGCCGGGCCGTCCTCGACGGGCGCCGTACGCCGGTCCAGGAAGTCGGTGGCCGTCGAGGTGCGGCGTACGTCGGCGTGGCGGCGAGCCAGGTCCTGACCCGCCGGCTCCTCGGGGGGCTCGGGGGCATCAGTGGCCTCGGTCGGCACCGGGTCGGGATCGGTGACGGTCGAGAGGGACCGCAGATGGGAAGGGTCGGGGGTCATGAGGGCCTCCGCTTGTCGAACGTGGGGGGACTGGTCGAGCACGGGCGGTCCTCACAGGGTAAAGGAACCAGGCCCCGGTGCCGGGGAGGCGAGACCGGAGCAACCGGTCTCCTAGACGAGCTCCTTGAGCACCGACTCGACCGCGCGGTGGAACGTGGGATAGGCGAAGTGCATCTGCAGCAAGGTGCTGATGGGGACCTCCGCGTGCACGGCCGTCGCGATCATCGAGAGGATCTCTCCCCCGGCCGAGCCGACCACGGTCCCGCCGACCAGCAGCCCGGTGTCGGCATCGGCCACCAGCTTGACGAGTCCGTCCTCCTGGGCGAGCCACCCGCGCGCGCCGAGGTCGCCGGTGGCGGTGCGCACCGACAGCCCGGCGTCGCGGGCCTGCTGCTCGGTCATCCCCACCGATGCCACCTCGGGGTCGGTGAAGGTCACCCGGCTGACCGCGCGGTAGTCGGCCCAGGGGCCGTCCTCGCCGAGCACGTCGCGGATCACGACTGCGGCCTGGTACATCGAGACGTGCGTGAACGCGCCCCTCCCGGTGATGTCGCCGATGGCGTAGAGGTGCTCGCCCGCACGCATCCGCTCGTCGGTCTGCACCGCCTTCACGTCGGGGTCGAGGCCGACGCTCTCGAGACCCAGGTCCTGCAGGTTGAGCCGCCGGCCCGCCGCCACCAGCAGCTTGTCGCCGACCACCTCCTGGTCGCCGAGGTCCAGGGTGAACGCACCGTCGGCGTACGTCACCTTGCGCACCTCGACGCCGGTCAACACCTGGACGCCGTGCTCCGAGAAGGTCTTCTCCAACAGGGCCGCGGCCTCGGGCTCGTCGTTGACCAGCAGCCGGTCGGCCATCTCGACGAGCGTCACCTTCACCCCGAACCGCGAGAAGACCTGGGCGAACTCGCAGCCGATCGGCCCGCCGCCCAGCACCACCATCGAGGTCGGCAGCTCGGTGAGGGCCACTGCGTCGCGGTTGGTCCAGTACGGCGTGTCCTCGAGCCCGTCGACCGGCGGGGCGCCAGGGCGAGTGCCGGTGTTGATCACGACGCCCTTGCGCGCGACGTACGTCGTGTCGCCGACGACCACCCGTCGTGGCCCGTCCAGGCGCCCGTGCCCGCGCACGAACCTGGCGCCGTTCTCGACCAGCCTGTCCACGGCCGCCTGGTCGTTCCAGTCGTCGGTGGCCTCTTCGCGCACGCGACGGGCGACCTGCGCCCAGTCCGGCTGCACCTGGGCGGTGCCCGCGAAGTCGGAGACCTGCTGGGCGTCGGCCACGACGCGCGCGGCCGCGATCATCATCTTCGACGGCACGCAACCGTAGTAGGGGCACTCTCCGCCGACCAGACGGTTCTCGACGCCGACCACGTCGAGCCCGGCCCGGCCGAGCTTGATGGCGACGTGCTCGCCACCGGGGCCGAGACCCACCACCACGACATCGACGTCCACCGTCTGGCTCATGACAGCCACGTTCCCATGCCGCGCCAACCCAGGTGGCCCACAGCGCGACCGACGCCGCCCATCCCTCCATCATGGGGTGCATGACCTCGACCCGACGCGCCTTCCTCGGCGCCGGCCTCGCGGGCAGCGCCGTCCTCGTCGCCGGGTGCACCGACACCCCCGAGGAGCCTGCCGGTGCGACCACGACTCCCGCTGGCACGCCGCCCACGTCCGCGTCCACCGGGCAGTCGCCCTCGGCCGAGCTCGAGCCGACGCTGCCGGGGCTCGACGCCGACGACTGGGACTCCGTGCGCGCACAGTTCCCTCTCGACCCGTCGATGGCCCAGCTGGCCGCGTTCGTGCTCTCCCCGCACACCCAGCAGGTGGACGCCGCGATCGCCCACCACCGGTCCCGGCTGGCCTTCGACACCGAGGGCGTCCTGCTCGAGGGCCTCGAGCACGAGCAGCGCGTGCTCGAGGCCGCGGCGTCGTACGCCGGCGGGACCGCCGAGCAGTACGCGCTGACCACGAGCACGACCATGGGCATCGCGACGATGTACGGCGGTCTGACCCTGCGGCCCGGCGACGAGGTGCTCAGCACGACCCACGACTTCTTCTCGACGGAGGACTCGCTGCGGCTGCTCGAGCAGCGCACCGGCGCGGTGGTGCGTCGCGTGACGCTGTACGACGACCCGGCGACGGCCTCGGTCGACTCGATGACCTCCCGGCTCACGCGGGCGATCTCGGACCGCACCCGCGTGGTCGCGGTGACCTGGGTGCACTCCAGCACCGGCGTCCGGCTGCCGATCACGGAGATCGGCACGGCCATCGCCGACCTCAACAGGACACGCGAGGGTGCCGACCAGATCGTCTTCTGCGTCGACGGCGTGCACGGCTTCGCAGCGGTCGACGTCGACCTTCCCGACCTCGGCTGCGACATCCTCGCGACCGGCACCCACAAGTGGCTGTTCGGCCCGCGGGGCACCGGCATCCTCTGGTCTCGCGACTGGGGTCCCTTCACCGAGATCATCCCGAGCTTCTCGGGACCCGACGGCGGGCGCCGACTGACTCCGGGCGGCTACCAGGACTTCGAGCACCGCTGGTCGATGGACGTCGCCTTCGGGTTCCACGAGCAGATCGGGCGCGACCGCGTCGTGGCCCGGACCGTCGAGCAGGCGAGCCGGATCAAGGAGGAGCTGGCCGGCACCCGCGGGATCACCGTGGTGACTCCCGCCTCGCCCGACGTCTCCGCGGGGATCGTCTGCGTCGACGTCGAGGGGGTCGCGCCGCCCGATGCCGTCTACGCACTGCGCGGCGCAGGGGTCGTCGCGAGCGCCACGCCGTACAGCACCTCCTACCTACGCCTCGGACCCAGCATCGTCACCTCCGACGACCACGTGACGGCCGCGATCGAGGCTGTCGCGGCGCTGGTGTGACGGCCGGGGCGGAACCTGGCCCGCGCGGTCGACGTCCCACCGGCATGCGTCTGACGGCCGCCTTGGTGCTCGTGCTCGGCATCATGCTCACGGGGTGTGGCGATGGCGACGTCGAGTCGTCCGGCGACTGCAGCACGATGGTCCGCTTCGAGGGTCGGCAGTACGTCGGGCACTGGTTCACAGAAGAGCCCGCCGCCGCGCTCGGGGAGGCCGAGCTCGCGCAGTGCCACGACGTCGGCGAGGGGGCCGGCCAGGAGTTTCCCGACGACCCGACGTGGGTCGAGGTGCGCGCTCTCGACGGGTTCGACCCCCGCGTGGTGGTGGTGGTCGCGCTGCCCAACTACGCGTCGTGGCAGGTGATGCTCGCCGAGGACGCGCCGGACGGCGTCCGGGAGCAGCTGGAAACGGAGCTCGGCTGACGCCCTCACCGCCGAGCAGGCGCAACTTCACCGCCGAGCAGGCGCAACTTCACCGCCGAGCGGACGCGGTTGTGTCACACCTGCGTCCGGTCGGCGGTGAGATTGCGTCCGCTCGGCTACTTGCCGGTGTGGTGCCACGCGCGGACGAAGCAGAAGAGCCCGTAGCAGATGATGCCGAGCGCGATCAGCGCGAGCAGGAACGGGCCGAAGGGCTGCTCGAGGACCTCGTGGAGGGCCTGGTCCATTCCACCCGACTTCTTCGCGTCGTGGGTGATCCCGGCGTACGCGAAGAGGATCCCGACGATGCCGAACGCGATGCCCTTGGCGGTGTAGCCGACCTTGCCGAAGTAGACGTAGGCGTTGCCGGCCTTGCCGCCGGCCGCGCGTGGTCCGGACGCGCCGATCTTCTCGCGGAACTTCTCGTTGTAAGCAGTCCGGATCTGGGCGGCGCCGTAGGCGATGATCGCCAGGCCGACCAGCACCACCAGGAACTGACCGCCGGGCAGGTCCATGATCTTCTTGGTCAGTGAGTCGGTGCCGCTGCCTCCGCCACCGCCCGAGCCCATCGCGGTCGTGATGGCGCTGATGCCGACGACGGCGTAGAGCACCGCCTTCAGCGCGTCGGTCGCCCGCTTGCGCCAGAGCTTGGCGCCGTCCTCCTCCTGGTGGCCGAAGAAGGCGTCGAGGCCCTTCCAGATGACCAGGGCGAACATGCCGATCCCGATCAGCCACAGCAAGACGGTGCCGCCGGGCTGCTCGGCCACCTGCTGCATCGCGCCGGAGCTGGACGCCGAGCCCTCGCTGTCGCCGAACGCCAGCTGGAGGGCAAGCCAGCCCACGAGCAGGTAGACCACTCCGTAGGCGACGAGGCCGACGCGGACGAGCTTCTCGAACCAGTCGTTGTCCTGCGCCTGCCGTCCGGCCTGCTCGGCCTTGTTCGTGATCTCTCCCATAGGGGAATCCAACCAGCGACCGCGGGTGCGGTGACCACCCCTACGGACGGGTCGTCAGCTCGACTCCTGCCGGTCCTTCTGGCGCATCAAGGTGTCGAGCACCCCGTTGACGAAGGCCGGTGACTCGTCCGTCGAGAGCTCCTCGACCAGGCTCATCGCCTCGTTGACCGCGACCACGTCGGGGACGTCGTCGACACAGAGGATCTCCCAGGCACCGATGCGCAGGACGTTGCGGTCGATCGCGGGCATCCGCGCCAGGGTCCAGCCGCGGGAGTACGTCGACAGCAGATCGTCGATCCGGGCCTGCTCGGCGACGACGCCGCGGACGATGTCGGCCGTGTAGTCGTTGGTCGGGCCCGCGCCCTCCTCGATCGCGCCGTCGAGGGTCGCGATCGGGTCGTCGCCGCGCAGCTCCGCGGCGTACAAGAGGTCGAGGGCGCGTTTGCGCGCCTTGGTGCGGGCGCCCTTCAAGACTTGACGCGACCGAGGTAGGACGAGTCGCGGGTGTCGACCTTGACCCGCTCGCCCTGGCTGATGAAGAGCGGAACCTGGATCTCGTGACCGGTCTCGAGGGTCGCCGGCTTGGTGCGGCCGGTGGCCGAGTCGCCCGCCAGGCCGGGCTCGGTGAAGGTGATCTCCATCTCGACCGAGGCGGGGAGCTCGATGTACAGCACCCGGCCCTCGTTGGTGGCCACGATGGCCTCGTTGTTCTCGAGCAGGAAGTTCTTGGCGTCCCCGACCACGTCCGGAGTGATCTCGAGCTGGTCATAGCTCTGGACGTCCATGAAGACGTAGGACGTGCCGTCGTTGTAGAGGTACTGCATCGTCCGCTTGTCGACGTTGGCCACGTCGACCTTCACGTCGGCGTTGAAGGTCTTGTCGACAGTCTTGCCGGACTCGACGTTGCGGAGCTTGCTGCGCACGACCGCGCCGCCCTTGCCCGGCTTGTGGTGCTGGAACCAGATGACCTGCCAGAGCTGGCCGTCGAGGTTGAGGACCATGCCGTTCTTGAGGTCGTTGGTGGTGGCCATGGGCGCGCGGACCAGCCTTTGCTTCTCGAAGTCAGGGACGTCGCCGCAACGTGGTCGGGCAACAGCCGTCGATCCTATCCGGCGGCTCGGACCCGGCCTAACCGTCGGGCTGGAGCCGCAACGTAGGCGCGCCGGCGGCGAGTTCAGAACTGCTCGGCTGCCAGCAGCCGCAGCGCCTGGCGGTAGCCGTCGATCCCCTTGCCGCAGATCGTCGCGAGGGCGTGGGGCTCGACGACCGAGGTGTGCCGGAACTCCTCCGGCCGCTGCTTCGGGTCGGAGATGTGCACCTCGACGAGCGGCGCTGTGAGCTGCGCGCAGGCGTCGAAGAGGGCCAAGGAGTAGTGCGTCCACGCCCCGGCGTTGAGGACGACCGGTGTGGCGTCGTCGGCGGCGGTGTTGAGCCAGTCGAGCAGCTCGCCCTCGTGGTTCGTCTGCTGCACCTCCACGTCGAAGCCCAGCTCGTGACCCCACGTCGCGCACAGCCGCGCCAGCTCGCCGTGCGTCGTCGAGCCATAGATCTCCGGCTGCCGACGCCCGAGCCGCCCGAGGTTGGGTCCGTTGAGCACCAGCACCTTCACGGCCGACCTCCCACGAGCACGTCGTACGCCGCGCGCAGGTCTGCCTCGGGCGGGTCGGCCAGCACACGTGGCCGGCCGATGTCGTCGAGCACCACGAACCGCAGCACCGAGCCGCGGGCCTTCTTGTCCACCCGCATCGCGGCGAGAAGGTCGTCGAAGGAGGCGCCGGACCAGGACGTCGGAAGACCCACGCGCTCGAGCACGGCGTGGTGCCGGGCGACCGCGTCGGGGGCCAGGACGCCGGCCTGGCCGGCGAGCTCGGCGACGTAGACACAGCCCAGGGCGACGGCGACGCCGTGCGGGACGTCGTACGACGACGCCCGCTCGATGGCGTGGGCCATCGTGTGCCCGTAGTTGAGCACCTCGCGGCCGGGATGGCCGTCGGTGCCGCCCGTCTCGCGGAGGTCGCCCACCACCACGTCGATCTTGACCTGGATGGCCCGCTCGATGAGCTCGCGAAGCACCGCGGAGCCGGCCTCCAGCTGGTCGGGGTCGGTCATCTCGACGAGGCGCAGGATCTCGGGGTCGGCGATGAAGCCGCACTTCACGACCTCGCCGAGCCCGGCGACGAGATCCGCACGCGGCAGGGTGCGGAGATGGTCCAGGTCGCAGAGCACCCCGGCCGGCTCGTGGAAGGAGCCGACGAGGTTCTTGCCCCGGCCGGTGTTGATGCCGGTCTTGCCCCCCACCGCCGCGTCGACCATCGCCAGCAGGGTCGTCGGCACGTGCACGACCCGGACGCCGCGCAGCCAGGTCGCCGCCACGAACCCCCCGAGGTCGGTGGTCGCCCCGCCGCCGACCGTCACCACAGCGTCGGAGCGGGTGAACCCCCGCTCACCCAGCGCCTCCCAGCAGTCGGCGGCCACGGCGGCGGTCTTGGCCTGCTCGCCGTCGGGCAGTCCGAGGGCCAGCACGTCGTAATGCTCGACGAGCACGTCCAGCGCCGGCTGTGCCGCCTCCTCCAGGCCCGCGGGGAAGAGCAGCGCGACCCGCTCCACGGACGGCCCGAGGACGTCGGGCAGCCGTCCGGCCAGGCCCGAGCCGACCACCACGTCGTACGGCGACGTCCCGCGGACCGGCAGGACGGTCGTCTCAGCCATCGCGGGCCTCCAGCGCCGACCGCACCTCGGCGGCGACGTCCTCCGGGGACTTTCCGTCGGTGTCGACGGCGACGACAGCGACCGACTCGTAGACAGGTGTGCGCTCGTCGAGGAGCGCCTTGATGCGGGAGCGCACGTTGCCGAGCAGCAGCGGCCGCGAGCTGCCGAGGCCGACGCGCTTCACCGCGTCCGCGAGTCCCACGCGGAGGAACACCACGGCCTGCCCGGCGAGGGCGGCGCGCGTGGCGGGGTCGAGGACTGCTCCCCCACCCAGCGCCAGGATGCCGGTGTGCGTCGCGAGGGCGTCAGCGACGGCCTTGGCCTCGAGCTCGCGGAAGTACGCCTCGCCCGAGTCGACGAAGATCTCGGCGACGCTCCGCCCCTCGGCGGCCTCGATGTCAGTGTCGGTGTCGCGAACTGCGACCCCCCACGCGTCGCCGAGCAGACCCGCCACGGTGGTCTTGCCCGCGCCCATCGGTCCGACGAGCACGGCCCTGGGGCCGATCTGGGCCGGGCCCATCAGCGAAACCTCAGGGTGTCCAGGTAGCTCTCGACGTTGCGCCGGGTCTCGCTCACCGCGTCGCCCCCGAACTTCTCCACGACGGCCTCGGCGAGCACGAGCGCCACCATCGCCTCCGCGACGATGCCCGCGGCGGGCACGGCGCACACGTCGGAACGCTGGTGGTGCGCCACGGTCTGCTCGCCGGTGGCGACGTCGACGGTCCGCAGGGCCCGCGGGACCGTCGCGATCGGCTTCATCGCGGCCCGCACCCGCAGGAGCTCTCCGGTCGACATGCCGCCCTCGGTGCCGCCCGAGCGTCCCGACGTACGCCGCAGCCCCTCGTCGGTCGCCACGATCTCGTCGTGGGCCAGCGAGCCGGGCGTGGCGGCCAGCGCGAAGCCGTCGCCGACCTCGACGCCTTTGATGGCCTGGATGCCCATGAGCGCCCCCGCGAGCCGGGCGTCGAGTCGGCGGTCCCAGTGGACGTGTGAGCCCAACCCCGGCGGCAGTCCCTGCGCCACGACCTCGACCACGCCGCCCAGGGTGTCGCCGTCCTTGTGCGCCTGGTCGATGCGCTCGACCATCAGCTTGCTGGCGTCCGGGTCCAGGCACCGGACCGGGTCGTCGTCGAGACGGGCCACGATGTCCGGCTCGTCGGGGATCGGTACGACGTCGGCCGGCGCGGCGACCCCGCCGAGCTCGACCACGTGGCTCACCAGCCGGATCCCGGCCGCTTGCTCGAGGAACGCCGACGCGACGCGGCCGAGCGCCACCCGGGCGGCCGTCTCCCGCGCGGACGCCCGCTCGAGGATGGGCCGGGCCTCGGCGAAGCCGTACTTCTGCATGCCGACCAGGTCGGCATGGCCGGGCCGCGGCCGCGTCAGTGCGGCGTTGCGGGCCAGCCCGTCGAGGATCTCGGGGTCGATGGGGTCGGCCGACATCACCTGCTCCCACTTGGGCCACTCGGAGTTGCCGATCGAGATCGCGACCGGCCCTCCCTGGGTCTCGCCGTGCCGGACCCCGCCGACGATCGTCACCTCGTCGGCCTCGAACTTCATCCGCGCGCCCCGGCCGTAGCCGAGCCGGCGCCGGGCCAGGGCGTCGGCGATGTCGACGGTGGTGATGCGCACGTGCGCGGGCAGGCCCTCCAGGATCGCGACGAGGGAAGGACCGTGGGACTCCCCTGCGGTCAGCCAGCGCAACATGGTCCTCAGTCTGTCATCGAGAGGTGAGGTGCTGGAGCAGGAGTCCGTCCCGAGCGGCCGGATGCGCGTGCCGAGGTTGCGCGGGCTGCGCGTCGGTTGTGACCGGTCCTGCGTCACAACCCCACGCCAACCACCACGGGTTGTGACCGGTCCTGCGTCACCACCCCACGCCACCCACCACGGGTTGTGACCGGTCCTGCGTCACAACCCCACGCCACCCACCACGGGTTCTGACCGGTCCTGCGTCACAACCCCACGCCACCCAGCCACGGGTTCTGACCGGTCACGCGTCACAACCCCACGCTCGCGGCCGCGCGTTCTGACCGGTCCTGCGTCACCACCCCACGCCACCAGCCACGGGTTCTGACCGGTCACGCGTCACAACCCCACGCCACCCACCACGGGTTCTGACCGGTCACTGCGTCACCACCCCACGCCACCCACCACGGGTTCTGACCGGTCACGCGTCACAACCCCACGCCACCCACCACGGGTTCTGACCGGTCACGCGTCACAACCCCACGCCACCCACCACGGGTTCTGACCGGTCCTGCGTCACAACCCCACGCCCGCGGCCGGGCCCCAGGAAGCGAGCGTCACAGAAGGGTCACGCATCCCCGTGCTGCCTGTCGGCGCGCAACCGCTCACGGCCCGTCACACGCGCCGAGGAACCGCAGCAACGCTCAGGCTCCCGGACCCCCCAGAAGCGCGGAGAGGACCGGATCCCCCCACAGGATGCCGACGAGCGCACCGACGAGCATGAACGGCCCGAACGGATAGCCCTTGCGGTCCACGATCTTGCTGAGGGACAGCAGCGTGCCGATGACGCCGCCCAGCACGAAGCCCGAGTAGACCCCCACGATCAGCTCACCCCAGCCGAGCTGGCCCAGGGCGATGCCGAGCACGCCGCTGAGCCGGACGTCGCCGTACCCCATGCCGCGTGAGTAGATCCGCCACATCAGCCAGAACAACCCGAACGAGAGCACGAACCCCCAGCCGGCCCGCACCAGGTCATCGGTGTCGCGCGTGGCCACCCAGCACACCACCACGCCCACGAGCACCAGCACGTAGGTCGGCCGGATCACCTTGGTAGGCAGCAGCAGCGTCCGCCAGTCGACGACCGCCAGCGCAACCCCGACCGGGACCAGGGGGAGCAGGTAGACCAGCGGCCACGCCCAGCCGAGCTCCGCCCCGATCAGGCCGCCCGCGACGAGCGAGGCCAGGGCGGCCTTCCAGGCAAGACCCGGCCGCTCGGCGATCGCGGCGTAGGCCTCCTTGTCGTCGGTGGGTTCGTCGGGCTCGGGAATCCGGGCGACGAGCGCCGGGACCCCTAGGCCGGCGGCGCCGCAGAGCACCGCGGCGACCAGCGCCGGAACTTCGGCCTCCATCAGCCAGTCCGACCCGCGAGCGCTAGCTCCCCCGCCGCCCGCATCGCCCCCAGCGGCGCGGACATCCCCGTGAACGCCACGAACTGCAGCGCCGCCTGGTGCACCAGCAGGTCAAGGCCGGAGACGAGCACCCGCCCGTCAGCCACCGCGGCTGCGGCGAGCGGGCTGGGCCACGGATCGTAGACGACCTCGAAGACGGCGGGGACCTCGGAGCAGCGGGCGACGACGTCGTCGGTCTGGGCCGAGACGGGGATCGTCGAGACGACCAGGTCACCGCGCACCCGGTCGGTCGCCAGGTCGCCCACCAGCACCCGCAGACCGGCGGCGCCGAGCCGGTCAGCGGTCTCGCCCGCCCGCTCCGGCGTGCGCACGAGGAGGGAGATGTCGCGGACGCCGATACCCGCGAGGGCCAGGCCGATCGAGGTGGCCGTCGCTCCTCCGCCCAGGATCGTCGCACCGCCGAGTCGACGCACGTTCCGCTCGCCGAGGGCGGCGACGGCCCCGGGCACGTCGGTGTTGTCGGCGTGGACGGCGGCCCCGTCGAGGATCAGCGTGTTGGCCGCACCCGAACGCCAGACCGTCTCCGTCGCCGACCCCGGACGGTCGTCGAGGAGGTCGAGCACCTCGCGCTTGAGCGGCATCGTCAGCGACAGTCCGCGCCAGTCGACGGTCAGGCCGCCAAGGAAGTCCCGCAGCCCTCCCGACGGCACCCGGCAGGCGTCGTAGTCCCAGTCGAGCCCGGTCGCGGCGTACCCCGCCCGGTGGAGGGCAGGCGAGAGCGAGTGCTCGACCGGGTCGCCCAGGACCGCACACCTCATGGCAGCAGGATCTCAGTCATCGAGTCGTGTCGTGGCCGGTTCGCGGCCACTCAGCAGGCGTCCGACGTCTCGCAGTACTGCTGGTACTCGGCCCGGTAGGTGAGGAACTCGTCGTAGGTCTCCGCGAACTTGGTCTCGCCGGTGGCCAGGTTGACCGTCACGTAGAAGTACCAGTCACCGTCGGCCGGGTTGGCCGCCGCGGCGATCGCCGCATCTCCGGGCGCCTCGATCGGCGTCGGCGGGAGTCCCGGGTGGATGTAGGTGTTGTACGGCGTGTCGATCGCCTTCTGCTCCTCGGTGAGCGTGACGCCGAGCTTCTGGTCGAGCCCGTAGTTGACCGAGGCGTCGATCTGCAGCAACCCGTTGGTGTCGGAGTCGTTGGGAACGTCGAGCCGGTTGTAGATCACCCGCGAGACCTCGGGCATGTCGTCGGGGAAGGCCTCCGCCTCGATGAGGCTGGCGATGATCATCAGCTCGCCGGGCGTGTAGCCGAGGTTGGCTGCGGCGCCCTCCAGGTCGGCCTCGGTCGCCGCCTGCTTCCAGCGGTCGACCATCTTGGTCAGGATCGCCTTCGGGCCGTCGTTGGGCCCGAAGTCATAGGTCGACGGGAACAGGTAGCCCTCCGGGTTGCCGCCCGCATAGTCGGGCAACCCGATCGAGTCCGGGTTGGCGAGCACCTTCTCGTACGCCGGCCGCCCGTAGTCGGTCTTCTCCGCGAGGATGTCGAGGATGTCGGTGACGCGGAGCCCCTCGGGGATCGTGACGGTGTTCTTCAGGATGTTGGCGGGGTCGACCAGGATCGCCACCGCGTCGGCGGCCGGCATCTCCTTCTGCAGCTGGTAGTAGCCGACCTGGATGCCGTTCGACTTGGGCTCGTTGGCCGCGGCGGCGGTGAACGCGTCGACCGACTTCACGACGCCCTGCGCCTTGAGGTTGCGGCCCATCTGGGCGACGGTGTCGCCCGACTGGACCTCGAAGACGACCTTGCCGCGCGGCGGCCCCGCGAAGTCGCCCGGCGAGGCGAGGCGGTCCTTGAGCAGGTCGACGCCCATCGTCGCCACGTAGTACAGCCCGCCGAACAGCACCGCCATCGCGGCCAGCGCCGCCAGGCATCCCGGGACGCTGCGCAGCCGGCTCTTGCGCCGCCGCCGGCCGCCCTCGACGGGGTACTCGTCGAGGACGCCATCCTGCTCGGACGCGACATCGACGTCGACGTCGTCGTACCGCTCGTCGTATCCGGGGTCGCGGGGGTCCCGGCCCTGCCCGACGTCAGTCATCTACTGCCTCGACGATCTCTCCTGGCGCAGCCCCCGTGCTGCGCTCGGTGTCCAGTGCTTGCTGCAGGATCAGCACGGCAGCCGCTTGGTCGACGACCGCGCGCCGCTTCTGGCCCTTCCGGCCTTGATCCCGCAGCACGTTCTCGGCAGCAACAGTAGTCAACCGCTCATCACAGAGCCGGACAGGCACGGGTCCGACGCGCCGCGCGAGGGCCCCGGCGAACACGCGGACGCGAGCCGCTGCGGGCCCTTCGGAGCCCGAGAGCGACCGCGGCAGGCCGACCACGATCTCGACGGCCCCGGTCTCCTCGACCAGCGCCGCCAGACGGTCGAGATCGCCCGGGCCGCGGCCCACGGTCTCGACCGGCGTCGCCAGGAAACCCGACGGATCGCTGCGCGCGACGCCGATCCGGGCCTCTCCCGGGTCCAGCCCCAGCCGCGTACCCGCCCTCATCGACGCGGTCAACGATCAGGCCCCGATGGCGCGGCCGACCTCGGCCTCGACCAGCGCGAGCGCCTCGTCGACCCGCGACGCGTCGGCACCGCCGCCCTGGGCCACGTCGTCCTTGCCGCCGCCCTTGCCGCCGACCAGCGGGCCGACCGCCCGGACCAGGTCGTTGGCGGACACCCCACGCTCGCGGGCGGCATCGTTGACCGCTGCCACGACCGCGACCTTGCCGTCGGCGACACCGATGACGACCGCGACGCCCGGCTCCCCGCCGGGAAGACGGCCGCGCACGTCGAGGGCGAGCTGGCGTACGTCGCCACCGCCGACCCCGTCGGCGCGGTGGGTGACCAGACGCACCGGCCCGACCAGCCGTGCACCCGCCGCGAGGTCGCCCCCGGCGTCGAGCAGCTGCTGCACGCGGACCTTCTCGATCTCCTTCTCGGCCGCCCGCAGACGCTCGACGATGTCGTTGACGCGCTCGGGCAGCTCCTCCGCGCGTACCTTGAGCGTCTCGGAAAGCTGGGCCACCAGCACGTGCTCACGGGCCAGGAAGCGATAGGCGTCGCCGCCCACCAGCGCCTCGACGCGGCGTACGCCGGAGCCGATCGAGGACTCCCCGAGCAGCTTGATCACGCCGAGCTGGCCGGAGCGTCCCGCGTGGGTCCCTCCACACAGCTCGCGGGCCCAGTCTCCGACCGAGACCACGCGGACCGCGTCGCCGTACTTCTCTCCGAAGAGCGCCATCGCCCCCGATGCGACCGCCTCTCGCTGCGTCATCACCTCGGCCTGCACCGCGAGGTCGTCGAGGATCACGTCGTTCACGCGCGCCTCGACGTCGGCCATCACCGAGGTCGGCACCGCGCCCGCGGCGGAGAAGTCGAAGCGGAAACGACCGGGCGCGTTCTCGGAGCCCGCCTGGGTGGCGGTCTCTCCCAGCGCCTCGCGGAAGGCCTTGTGCACCATGTGCGTCGCGGTGTGGGCGCGCGAGATCGACCGGCGGCGCTCGAGGTCGACCAGCGCGTGTGCGCGCAGTCCGGGTGTCACCTCGCCCTCGAGCACCCGGGCGCGGTGGACGATCAGACCGGTGATCGGCGCCTGCACGTCCAGCACCTCGACCTTGGCGCCGTTGTCGAGCTCGATCACGCCGGTGTCGGCGAGCTGCCCACCGCCCTCGGCGTAGAACGGGGTGCGGTCGAGCACGAGCTCGACCTCCTCGCCCACGGCGGCCTGGCCCACCACACCGTCGGCTGACAGCAGACCGGCGACGCGGCCCTCGCTCTCCACCTCGCTGTAGCCCGTGAACTCGACCGCACGGCCCAGCGAGTCGGCGACGCCGCGGTAGGCGGTGGCGTCGCGGTGCTGGCCCTTCTTCGACCTCGCGTCGTCCTTGGCCCGCTGGCGCTGCTCGTTCATCAGCCGGCGGAACTCCGGCTCGTCGACGGTCAGCCCCTGCTCCGCTGCCATCTCGAGGGTCAGGTCGATCGGGAAGCCGTAGGTGTCGTGCAGCGCGAAGGCGCGCTCACCGGTGAGCGTCACCCCGCCGGAGCTCTTCACCTCCCTCGTCGCGAGGTCGAAGATCTGCGTGCCCGCGCGCAGGGTCTGCCGGAAGGCGTCCTCCTCGGCGTACGCGATCGTCGAGATGCGCTCCCAGTCGGTGTGGAGGGTCTCGTAGGTCTCGCCCATCTTGTCGCGGCTCAAGGGCATCAGCTCCGGGAGCACGCGGTCCTCGACCCCGAGCAGCCGCATCGAGCGGACGGCCCTGCGCAGCAGCCGCCGGAGAACGTAGCCGCGGCCCTCGTTGCCGGGGGTCACCCCGTCGGCGATGAGCATCATGCCGCTGCGCACGTGGTCGGCCACCACCCGGAACCGCACGTCGTCGGTGTCGTCAGCGCCGTAGCGACGGCCGGTGAGGACCTCGGTGCGCTCGATGACCGGGAACATCACGTCGATCTCGTACATGTTCGCCTTGTCCTGGAGCAGGTAGGCGACCCGCTCGAGACCCAGGCCGGTGTCGATGTTGCGGGCCGGCAGCGACCCCACGACGTCGAAGTCCTCCTTGCTGCGGACCGCGCTGAGCTCGTCCTGCATGAACACCAGGTTCCAGAACTCCATGTACCGGTCGCCGGCCTCCCAGTCGCGGTCCTTGCCGAAGGCGGATCCGCGGTCGATGAGGATCTCCGACGACGGCCCACCTGGTCCGGGCACGCCCATGCTCCAGTAGTTGTCCTTGGGCCCCAGCCGGACAATCCGGTCGTCGGGAAGACCGGCCTCCTGCTTCCACAGCGCCACGGCCTCGTCGTCGTCGGTGTAGACGCTCGCGTAGAGCACGGACTCGTCGAAGCCGAAGCCCCCGTCGGCCTGCGAGCGGGTCACCAGGTCCCAGGCGAGCCGGATCGCCCCCTCCTTGAAGTAGTCGCCGAAGGAGAAGTTGCCGCACATCTCGAAGAACGTGCCGTGCCTCGTGGTCTTGCCGACCTCCTCGATGTCGAGGGTCCGGACGCACTTCTGCACACTCACCGCGCGGTCGTAGGGCGGCGTCTCCTGACCCAGGAAGTAGGGCTTGAACGGGACCATGCCGGCGTTGACGAACAGCAGGGTCGGGTCGTCGAGCAGCAGGGACGCCGAGGGCACCACGGCGTGGGCGCCCACCGAGGTGTTCTCGGCGAAGTGCGCCACGAACCGGCGGCGGATCTCCGCGGTGTCCATCAGGCTGTGCCTTCCCTCTTGTGCTTGCCGTCCGTCTCCCCCGCTGGGCGGGGTTGTGCAGGAGGTCGCGCAGCGTCCGTGTCCCCCGGTGGTTGAGGAGGTCGCGCAGCGACCGTCTCCCCCGGTGGTTGAGGAGGTCGCGCAGCGACCGTCTCTCCCGGTGGTTGAGGAGGTCGCGCAGCGACCGTCTCGAAACCAGGACCCTCGAGCTCCCCCGGTGGTCGAGCAGGGTCGATACCCTCATGAGGCACGAGGTGCAGCCGCCGGCGCAACTCGGTTTCCTTCTCCGCCTGGCCCTGCACCACCTCCTCGCGGAAGGCGCGCAGCCCGAGCACCGCGGCATTGGCGCGGTCGCGCAGGCCGTCGGGTGTGAACGCCTCGGCCACTCGGCGGGCACGGACCATCACGTAGACGCCCGCTCCCGCCCCGGCTGCGAACCAGAGGGTCCGTCCCACTAGGCAGCGTCCTCCGCACGGCGTTGGACGTCGGCCAGGTGCCGGCGGGCGGCTCGCAGGTCGATGCGGCGCTGCTTGCGCGAGCGCTTGACCTCCTGACGCATCAGGAACCGGATCCGGTTGCGGGTCTCGGGCGAGAGTGCGCGCCCGACGCCGTAGGCCAGCGAGATGCCCTTCACCATCGACTCGCGGAGCACGAGATCGGCGAAGAGCGAGCCGTCGATGCGGTGGTCGACCTCGACATCAGGCTCCGCGATGCGCGAGATGACGTACGTCGGTGGCTCGTTCGACCTGCCCTCCTCGGGCTGGGCGCTGCGGGCGTCCTCCAGGGCGAGGACCCGCTCCTCGAGCACGGCCACCAGCGCGTAGGTCGCCGCCAGCTGCTCGCGGACCTGCGAGCGGTCTCGGAGGAGGGCCGCCGCCAACCACCCGAACCCGAGCGCCAGCAGGGCGACCGGCACCCAGACGACCCACTCGCTCACACGCAGAACCCTAACGGGTCTCGCCTCTGACCAGCCGCCGGATGCGCTCCCAGCGCTCCTTGACCGCGGCCTCCGCGCCGAGGGCCGTGGGTTGGTAGTAGCGGGCGTCGAGGACCGCGTCGGGTGCGTACTGCTGCTCGGCGATGCCGTAGGGCTCGTCGTGGCTGTAGGTGTACGACGTCCCGTGGCCGAGCTTCTTCGAGCCGGCGTAGTGCGCGTCACGCAGGTGCGGGGGCACGGGCCCGATCTTGCCGGCGCGCACGTCGGCACTGGCCGCCTCGATGGCGGTGATCACCGCGTTGGACTTGGGTGCCACCGCCAGCGCGATGGTGGCCTGGGCGAGGTTGAGCCGGCCCTCGGGCATGCCGATGAGCTGGACCGCCTGGGCCGCGGCCACGGCGGTGGTGAGCGCCGTCGGGTCGGCCAGGCCGATGTCCTCGCTGGCGAGGATGACCAGCCTCCGGGCGATGAACCGCGGATCCTCCCCGGCCTCGATCATCCGGGCCAGGTAGTGCAGGGCGGCATCGGCGTCGGAGCCGCGGATCGACTTGATGAAGGCGCTCGTCACGTCGTAGTGCTGGTCGCCCTGGCGGTCGTAGCGCACAGCGGCCTGGTCGACGGCGGTCTCGGCCGTCGCCAGGTCGACCTCGCTCGCGCCGCGCGACCTCGCGGCGCCGGCGGCCGCCTCGAGGTAGGTCAACGAGCGCCTGGCGTCACCGCCGGCCAGCCGGACCAGGTGGTCCAGCGCATCGTCGGCCACCGTGATCTCGCCGGCCAGCCCACGCTGGTCGGTCAGCGCACTCGCCAGCACTTCACGGACGTGGTCGTCGGTGAGCGACTCCAGGCGCAGGAGCAGGCTGCGCGAGAGCAGCGGGGAGATGACGCTGAAGAAGGGGTTCTCGGTCGTGGCGGCCACGAGCGTCACCCAGCGGTTCTCGACCCCGGGAAGCAGCGCGTCCTGTTGTGCCTTGCTGAACCGATGGACCTCGTCGACGAAGAGCACGGTCTCGCGACCGCCGCGGACCAGCTCGGCCCTGGCGCCGTCGATGGCGGCTCGGACCTCCTTCACCCCCGCCGCCACGGCCGACACCTCCACGAAGCGGCGGTCGGTCTGCTGGCTCAAGATGCCGGCGATCGTCGTCTTGCCCGTGCCGGGAGGTCCCCACAGGAGCAGGCTCAGGGACTGACCGCCCTCGATGAGCTGACGCAACGGCGAGCCGGGCGAGCGCAGCTGCTCCTGGCCGACCAGCTCGTCGAGGGTCCGTGGCCGCATCCGTACGGCCAGGGGCGCCCCGGCGTGGGCGGAACCGGCCAGGGAGCCGGTCCCGGGGTCGGGACGTCCACGTTCGACGCCCATCTCGAACAGGCCGTCAGCGCCCTCCATGACCGCGACGATAGGGCGTCCCGACCAGGGTGCTGCTCGGAGGGGTCAGGCGCCGGTCATCTGCTGCCGGTCGACGTCGAACCAGGTCTTCTCGAAGCCCGGCCCGGACGGCGGCATCGCCATGGTGGCGCCGGCCGACGACGGGCTGCCCTGGTCGTCGACGCCGAGCAGGCCGGCCGTCACCGGCCGGGCCGGGTGCTGCCCGAGCTCGCCGGCGAAGTGGCAGGCCACCTTGTGCCGCTTGCCGATCTGGAGGAGCGGTGGCTCGACCTTCGCGCAGATCTCCTGGGCGAACGAGCACCGGGTGCGGAAGCGGCAGCCCGACGGCGGGTTGATCGGCGAGGGAACGTCGCCCTCCAGCATGATCCGCTCGCGCCGGCCGCCGATAGCAGCCTGCTTGATGTCCGGCACCGCCGAGAGCAGCGCCTGCGTGTACGGGTGGTGCGGCTTGAGGTAGATGGTCTCGCGGTCACCGATCTCCACGATCTTGCCGAGGTACATGACGGCGATCTCGGGGCAGAAGTGCCGCACGACGGCGAGGTCGTGGGCGATGAAGAGGAACGCGATGCCGAACTCCTTCTGCAGATCCTGCAGAAGGTTGATGACCTGCGCCTGGATCGACACGTCCAACGCGGAGACCGGCTCGTCGGCCACCAGCAGCTTGGGGTTCAGCGTCAGAGCGCGGGCGATGCCGATGCGCTGGCGCTGACCGCCGGAGAACTCGTTGGGGTAGCGGTTGTAGTGCTCGGGGTTGAGGCCCACCACCTCGAGCAGCTCCTGCACGCGGGGCAGGATCTTGTTGCGCGGGACGATGTTGTGCACCGAGAGTGGCGCCCCGACGATGGCGCCCACGGTGTGGCGCGGGTTCAGCGACGTGTACGGGTCCTGGAAGATCATCTGGACGTTGCGACGCAGCGGCTTCATCTGGCGCGCGCTGAGCTTCGCGACGTCGTGGCCCTCGAACATCATCGAGCCACCGGTGGGCTTGTAGAGCCGGGTGATCAGCCGGCCGGTCGTCGACTTGCCGCAGCCGGACTCCCCCACGAGGCCGAGCGAGCCGGCCTCGGGGACCTGGAACGAGATCCCGTCGACGGCCTGGACGTAGCCCACGGTGCGTCGGACCAGGCCCGGCGCCTTCACGGGGAAGTACATCCGCAGGTTCTCCACCGAGAGCACCGGCTTGGCGTCCGGGTCGAGCTCGGTGGCCACGTGGCCGAGCTCGGCGAGCTCGCCGAACGACGTCGCCGCGCGGGCGGCCTCGTGGTCGTTGGTGACGTCGTCCAGGGCCGGATCCTGCCCTGGGTCGTCGACGTCGTGACCCGCGGGCTTCTCGGCGTCGTCGGTCGCGGAGAGGTTCACGTCGGTCATGAGTGGGACTCCTCGTCGACCAGGTCCGGTGCGATCTCGGGGAGCACCTCGGTCCGGTAGATGGCGTCGGGGTTCGGCAAGTGGCAACGCTTGGTGTGCTTGGGCCCGCGGGTGCCGGGCGTCAGCTCGGGCAGCTCGGTCACGCACAGGTCGCCGGGCACCTTGTCGCGGTGCACGCAGCGCGGGTGGAAGGCACAGCCGCTCGGCGGTCGCAGCAGGCTCGGCGGGTTGCCCGGGATCGGGATCAGCCGCGCGCTGGTGTCGGCCGTCACGTCCGGGACGCTGGAGAGGAGACCCCACGTGTAGGGCATCTCCGGGTGGGTGAGCAGCTCCTTGGTCGAGCCGTACTCCACCGCCCGGCCGGCGTACATCACCAGCACGTCGTCGGCCATCTCGGCGATGACGCCGAGGTCGTGGGTGATGATGATGACCGCCGAGTTGAACTCGCGCTGGAGGTCTTGGAGCAGGTCGAGGATCTGCGCCTGCACGGTCACGTCGAGGGCCGTGGTCGGCTCGTCGGCGATCAGCAGCGACGGGTCGTTGATCAGGCCGAGGGCGATCATCGCGCGCTGCCGCATCCCACCGGAGAACTGGTGCGGGTAGTCGTCGACGCGGGCGTCCGGCTGTGGGATGCCGACCCGGTCGAGCATGTCGATCGCCTTGCGGCGCGCATCGCGCTTGGAGGCCCCGTTGTGGTGGACCAGGTAGCCCTCGGACAGCTGGTCACCCACCTTGTAGAAGGGGTGCAGGGCGGCCAGCGCGTCCTGGAAGATCATCGCCATCGAGTTGCCGCGCAGCTTGCGCATGCGCGCCTCGGAGAGGCCGATCACCTCGGTGCCGTCGACGCGGATCGAGCCGGTGATCTGGCTCGACTTGGCGTCGTGCAGACCGAGCACCGCCATCGAGGACACTGACTTGCCCGATCCGGACTCCCCCACGATGCCGAGCGTCTTGCCCATCTCGACGGAGTAGCTCAGATCGGTCACGGCGGTCACCAGGCCGTCCTCGGTGGGGAAGCTGACCGTCAGGTCCTCGACCACCAGGAACGGGTCCGACGACGAGCCGGATGCCGCCGGCTCGGTCGAGGTCATGGTGTCGGTCACGAAAGCCTCACCCTCGGGTCGAGAACGCTGTAGATCACGTCGACGATGATGTTGGAGATGATCAGGATGGTCGCGGCGAAGATCGTGGTGGCCGCCACGACCGGCAGGTCCTTGGCGTTGATGGCCTGCAGGGCCCAGAAGCCGATTCCGTCGATCCCGAAGATGCGCTCGGTGAAGATCGTGCCGGCCAGCAGGACCCCGAACTCGATGCCGAAGATGGTGATGACGGGCACGAGCGCGGAGCGCAGGGCGTGCTTGTAGACGACCGTCCGCTGCGGCAGGCCCTTGGCCCGCGCGGTGCGGATGTAGTCCTCACCCAGGGTCTCCACCATGGAGCCGCGGGAGTATCTCGTGTACGTGGTGCAGCCGAAGATGCCCAGCGCGACCCAGGCCAGGAACATCCCCGAGAACCACTTGGCGGGGTTCTCGGTGATCGGGAAGTAGCCGGTGTCGGAGAAGAGCGGTATCTCCCATTGGATCGTGAGGAACAACCACATCAGGAGGGCGAAGAGGTAGTAGGGCACCGAGCTGATCACCAGGAAGCTGGAGACCAGTGCCTTGTCGGTCATGGTGCCGCGTCTTCGCGCGGCCGCCACACCGATGGGGATGCCGAGCAGGAGGTAGAGCGCCGCACCGCCGATCGCGACGGAGAAGGTGGCGGGAATCCGTTCCTTCATCTCCTCGAAGACGGGGACCTTCGTGCGGTAGGAGTAGCCGAAGCAGGGGGCGGGGCACTCGTAGACGGTCGCGCTGCCGAACTGGATGTCGCGGCCGACGAAGATGCCCTTCACGAACTTGCCGTACTCCTCGTACCACGGGTTGTCGAAGCCGAGGTTCTTCTCGAAGTTGGCCAGCCGCTCCGGCGTGCACCGGTTGCCGGTGTCGCGGTCGCAGATCGGCTGGGCGGGGCTCGAGGGGCCCTTGAAGAACAGCAGGAAGACACTCAGCGAGACGAGGAAGAGGACGACGATCCCCGAGAGCAGCCGCTTGACGACGTAGGCGAACATGCGATTTCAATCCCTTCCCGCGGTGGCCATGGCAGCGGCCGTGGCTGAGCCGTGGGGGCCCTCGGAAGCCGAGGACCCCCACGGTCAGTGTTGCACTATGCGCCAGTCAGAGGAACGACTCGGGGTGAGCCGAATCCGCTGGTCAGATCCTCACTCGGAGACGACGAAGAGGTTCTGGTAGTACGGCGCACCGATCGAGGCGAGACCCGCCGGGGAACCGATCCGCTCGCCGAAGGCGTACAGGTCGTTCCGGAAGGCGGTGACGATCGACGGGAAGTACTCGGTCCCGATCTTCTCGTCCAGGGCGCCCCACGCGTCAGCCTGCTCCTCGAGCGGCATCGTCGCGATGGCGTCCATCTCCTCGTCGATCGAGGGCTCGCTGAACTTGGCGGTGTTGTAGACAGCGTCCGTCTTCAGCAGCGGCGGGATCATCGTCGAGCCCGACGGCCAGTCCGAGCACCAGCTGACGCCACGCATGTTGAGCGTCTTGTTGATCTTGTTGTCGGGGTCAAGCCAGATGTTGTACTCCGACTCGGTGGCGGGGATCGGAATGCCGGTCACCTTGAAGCCGCCCTCTTCCCAGCCCTTGACAAGCTGCTTCTGGATGGCCGCATCGAGGGTCTCCTCGCTGTAGATCATCGTGATCTCGTACTCACCGGGCTCGTAGCCGGCCTCGGCCAAGAGCTCCTTGGAGCGCTCGGGGTTGAAGACGAACTGCTCACCGTCGGCGAAGTACTCCTTCTTGCCCGCCATGCCCGGGGGCATGTACGAGTTCGCCGGGATCCGGGTCACACCAGGAACCTCGCCGCCCGCGAGCCAGACCGACTCGTAGGGGTAGGCCCACGCCAGCGCCTTGCGGACGTTGATGTCGGTGATCTGGGTGTAGTCCGGCGTCAGGGTGCTGATGCACTGCGCGCCCTGCTGGACCAGGCGGTCACCCAGCTCGGAGTCGAACTGGGTGTAGTTGTCCGACCCGATGCTGGTCGCGAGCGAGGTCTGCGACTCGGCGTTGCCGGACAGCATGATCTCGTCGGTCTGCGCCTGGTCGGCGTTGAACTTGAAGACGAAGCCGTCGGCGTACTGGTGACGAGCCGGGTCGGAGTCCGGGTTCCACTGGTCGTTGCGGCTCAGGACCAGCTCTTCCTGCGGGCGGAAGGAGTCGATCTTGTAGGGGCCGGTGGCCAGCGGGTCCTTGCCGTAGTCCGGCGGGTTGGACACGTCGCCGAGCGGTGCCGGGCCCATGGCCATGAAGGAGCCCCAGTAGTCCATGTCGGGGAACGGCGTGGCCATCTGGATGGTCACGGTGTTCGCGTCCGCATCGAACGACACGGCGTCGTAGGACTTGCCCTTGTCGGTGTAGGGGCCCTGGTACTTGTCACCGTCCTTGAAGTAGTGGGCGGAGTACTCGGTGCCCGGGCCCGAGGGGAACTCGGTGGCGTCCAGCGAGCGGGTGATGCCGAAGGCAACCTCTTCCGCGGTGACCGGGTCGCCGGTCTCCCACGTGGCGTCGTCGCGGATCGTGAACGTCCACTCGGTGAAGTCGTCGTTGGGCGTGCCCAGGTCGGTGGCCAGGTCGGGCACGAGGAGGGCGTCGCCGTCCTCGTTGCGCATGAACTGGGTCAGCGACCGGTGCGTCAGTCCCTGCTGGATCGAGTTGCCGGTCACCGACCAGCCTCCGGTCGGGTCGAGCGTGTCGGGACCCGGGTCCGCGGGCAGGTACACCGTGATGGTGCCGCCCTCGGAAGCACCCTCGACCTCGGGGGCGGGACCTTGCGCCTCGGGGTCCTTCGTACCGGCACCGGTGCCGGTGAACTCCCGGTCCGTCCCGCTGCCGCCGTTGTCCCCATCGTCGTCCGAGCCGCCGCCACAGGCGGCCAACGCGAACAGGGCAGCAACGGTGGCAACAGCCGCAAGCGGCTTGCTCCGTCTCATCTGTCCAGCCTTTCTAATCATTGGGTTCGCGCCTGTAGTCGGGCGACGACAGGCGACGTCAGGTGCGGCGCTGTGCTAGCGCCGGGTCTTGGGGTCCAGGGCGTCGCGGATCGCGTCGCCGAGGAGGTTGAGCGAGAGGACCAGCAACGTGATCCCGATCATCGGCTCATACAGGAAGAGCGGATAGTTGTCGAAGAACGGCACGGCCTGGTCGATGGTGCGACCCCACGAGGCACCGGATGTGACGCCGATGCCGAGGAACGCCAGGCCGGCCTCGAGCGCGATGAACGCGGGGAGCATCAGCGAGACCGAGACGACGATCGGCGCGGCCAGGTTGGGCAGCAGCTCCTTGATCAGGATGCGGTGCGTCGGCATGCCCAGGACCCGGGCCGCCTGGATGAACTCGCGCTCGCGCAGCGAGAGCACCTCGCCGCGGATCAGGCGGGCGACGCCCATCCAGCCGAAGATCGCGAGCACGGCGATGAGAGTCCAGCGCTGGATGGTGAAGTAGTTCGGGCTGGTCGAGAAGCGCTCGCTGACGATCGGGGCCAGCGTCAGCGCCGCCAGCACGAAGGGGATCGTCAGGAACAGGTCGGTGATGAAGGAGAGGACCTTGTCGACGATGCCGCCGGTGAAACCGGCAATGAGGCCCACGACGATGCCGAGCGTAGAGGCGAACAGAGTCGCGCATCCGGCGATGATCATCGAGGTGCGGCACCCGTAGAGCCAGTGGGCCAGGTTGTCCTCACCCGTGCGCGGCGCGATGCCGAAGGGGTGGTCGGGGTCGAAGCCGTGCAGCGGCGGGCCCTCCTTCGGGAGGCCGCCGTTGAGCATGTCGAGCACCTCGACCGCGAAGGGGGTCTCGAGCGAGACGTTGAAGAAGTTCGCGATGACGCCCGCGAAGATCGCGATCAGCAGGAACATGAAGGCGATGGCCGCGCAGACGACGGCGATCTTGTCCTTGGCCAGCCGCCCCAGGGCGATCCGCATCGGCGACTTGCCGGAGATCTCCTTGGCCTGCTTGCTGTTGGGATCAACGAGCGGTGTTTCGTCGGAGGTGCCACCCAGAGTCTCCGGACCGGTCGTCGATATCGACATTCGTCATCCCATCTGGCTCGGGGGCGGGCATCCTCGCGAGGATCGCCCGCTCGGAGAACTCCAGCGCCCTGGCCGGGCGCCGTCGAGGACTCTATGTGACCCGAGCAGTTGGAACGATCACCGACCGGTAACGATCTGGTCTCAGTGGCTGGACGCCTGGGAACCCTGCCCAGCCTGGTGTGCCTCGCGGTCGCGATCGGCCGCCGGCGCGCTCGCACGTGCGTCCACGCCTGCCTCACGGCGCTGCTCCGGCGTGATCGGCGCAGGTGCTGCGGTCAGCGGGTCGAACCCACCGCCGGACTTGGGGAAGGCGATGACGTCGCGGATCGACTCCGTGCGCGCCAGCAGCGCGACGATCCGGTCCCACCCGAAGGCGATGCCGCCGTGCGGCGGGGCGCCGTACTTGAACGCATCGAGGAGGAAGCCGAACTTCTCCTGCGCCTCGTCGTCCTCGATGCCCATCACCTTGAACACGCGTCTCTGCACGTCGTCTCGGTGGATACGGATGGACCCGCCACCGATCTCGTTGCCGTTGCAGACGATGTCGTAGGCCCACGCGAGAGCCTCGCCCGGATCCTGGTCGAACGTCTCGACGTCCTGCGGCGAGGTGAAGGCGTGGTGCACGGCGGTCCAGGCACCCGAGCCCACGGTGACGTCGCCGGCCGCGGTGGCGTCACCTGCGGGCTCGAAGAGCGGCGCGTCGACCACCCAGAGGAAGCTCCAGGCCTCCTCGTCGATCAGGCCGCCGCGGCGGCCGATCTCGAGCCGCGCAGCGCCGAGCAGCGACCTGCTGGTCTTGATCGGGCCGGCAGCGAAGAAGACGCAGTCGCCGGGGCTCGCGCCGACGTGGGCGGCCAGGCCGGCTCGCTCCGCCTCGCTGAGGTTCTTGGCCACGGGACCGCCGAGCTCACCGCCCTCCTGCACCAGCACGTAGGCCAGTCCGCGCGCGCCGCGCTGCTTGGCCCACTCCTGCCAGGCGTCCAGCTGCTTGCGCGGCTGGCCGGCTCCACCGGGCATCACCACGGCGCCGACGTACGGCGCCTGGAAGACCCGGAACGGCGTGTCCTTGAAGTAGTCGGTGCACTCGACGAGCTCGAGACCCATTCGCAGGTCGGGCTTGTCGGAGCCGTAGCGCTGCATGGCCTCGGCGTACGTCATCCGCGGCAGCGGTGTGGGGACGTCGTACCCGACCAGCGACCACAGCGCCGTGAGCACGTCCTCGGCGACGGCGAGGACGTCGTCCTGCTCGACGAAGCTCATCTCGATGTCGAGCTGGGTGAACTCGGGCTGTCGGTCGGCTCGGAAGTCCTCGTCGCGGTAGCAGCGGGCGATCTGGAAGTAGCGCTCCATCCCCGCGACCATCAGCAGCTGCTTGAACAGCTGCGGGCTCTGCGGGAGGGCGTACCAGCTGCCCGGCTGGAGTCGCGCCGGCACCAGGAAGTCGCGCGCTCCCTCGGGCGTGCTGCGCGTGAGCGTGGGCGTCTCGATCTCGACGAAGCCGTGCTCGTCGAGCACGTCGCGGGCTGCCTTGTTGACCTTGCTGCGCAGCCGCAGCGCGGCGTTGGGGCCGCTGCGGCGCAGGTCGAGGTAGCGGTGCTTGAGCCGCGCCTCCTCCCCCACGTCCACGTGGTCGTCGATCGGGAACGGAAGCGGCGCCGAGGCGCTGAGCACCTCGAGGTCGGTGGTGATCACCTCGATCTCGCCGGTCGGCAGGTTGGGGTTGGCGTTGCCTGCGGGGCGCAGCGCGACCTCGCCGGTCACCTTCAGGCAGTACTCGCTGCGCAGGCTGTGCGCGACGGCCTCGTCGCGGACGACGACCTGCACGACACCGCCCGCCTCGCGGAGGTCGAGGAACGCGACCCCGCCGTGGTCGCGACGCCTGGCCACCCACCCGGCGAGCGTGACGGTCTGGCCGACGTGCTCGGCGCGCAGGGCACCGGCGTCATGCGTGCGGATCAAGGTTGCTCCTCGTTGGTCTTGCTCGTGGAGACGACCTGCGCGCGCAGGTCCTCCGTGGGTGGGGTCCACGCGGACGGATCGACGGGCCACTGGTCGCCCGAACGGATGTCCTTGACCTGGTGTGTCTGGTCCCCGGTGCTCTCTCCAGGAGGGAACCAGACGTAGGGGATGCCGCGACGCTCGGCGGTGCGGATCTGCTTGCCCAGCTTCTGGGCGCTGCCCGCCACCTCGCAGGGAATCCCCCGGGCGCGAAGCGCGCGGGCCACGGCCTCCGACTCCGCCCGGCTCTCCTCGCGCCACACGGCGACCAGCACCGCGCTCGGGACCGCCCGGCTGCCCGTCAGCACACCCTCCGCCACGAGCGGGATCACGGCGCGGGACACGCCGAAGGAGACACCGACGCCGGGGTACGTCGTGCGGCCGTCGCTGGCAAGGGCGTCGTAGCGCCCTCCCCCGCCGACCGACTTCAGCCGCTCGTAGCCGGCCATGAAGATCTCGACGACGGTTCCGGTGTAGTAGTCCAGACCCCGTGCGATCCGCAGGTTGGCCTCCACGGTGACGTGGCGGTGGCCGCCCTCGGCGCAGCCTTCGACGACCGCGGCAAGCTCGTGGATCCCCTCGTCGAGGAGGTCGTCGGAGACCCCGAGCGCGCGGACCCGCTGCGCGAACGACGTGTCGCTGGTGCGGATCGTGGCGAGCTCGAGGCAACGGCGCGCCTGGCCCTGGGTTGCGCCGGCCTCGCTGACCAGCAGCTCAGCGACGGTCTCCTCCGGCAGCTTGTCGAGCTTGTCGATGGTGCGGATCGCCGCGGTGACGTCGGGCAGGCCGAGGCCCCGGTAGAAACCCTGGATCAGCTTGCGGTTGTTGAGCTGGAAGCTCAGCGCGGGCAGGGGCAGCGCGTCGAGCGCCTCGACCATCACCCGCATCACCTCGACGTCGTGGTGGAAGGGCAGCTCCTCGCGCCCGACGATGTCGACGTCCGCCTGGGTGAACTGCCGGTAGCGGCCCTCCTGCGGTCGCTCACCGCGCCAGGCGGGCTGGATCTGGTAGCGGCGGAACGGGAACTCCAGGTGGCCGGCGTTCTCCAGGACGTAGCGCGCGAACGGCACGGTCAGGTCGTAGTGCAGGCCCAGCTGTCGAGCCGGGGCGTTGTCGTCGGCGTCGCCGGCCTGGAGGCGTCTGAGGAGGTAGATCTCCTTGTCGATCTCGCCGCCCTTGGCCAGCCGGTCGAGCGGCTCGACGATGCGGGTCTCGATGTTGGCGAAGCCGTGCAGCTCGAAGGTCCGCGACAGCGAGGCGATCACCTCGCGCTCGGCGACGCGGTCGACCGGCAGCAGCTCGGGGAACCCGCTCAGCGGGCTGATCTTGGTGGCCATGCCGGCGTCACAGTCCTCGGGTCGCTGGACCTGCGGCCCCGGAGTCGGTGTCGCTCAGGAGCTCGAGCAGGAAGGGGTTGGTCGCGCGCTCGCGACCGATGGTCGTCTGGTCGCCGTGTCCGGGGAGCACGACGATGTCGTCGGCGAGCGGCAGCACCTTCTCGGTGAGGCTGCGCAGCATCGTCGGATGGTCACCGCCCGGCAGGTCGGTCCGTCCGATCGAGCCCTGGAAGAGCAGATCGCCCGAGAACATCACCTCGGAGACCCCGGCCTGGTCGTGGTACGGCGATCGGAAGGTGACCGATCCCTCGGTGTGACCCGGCGTGTGGTCGACCACGAAGCGCACGCCGGCCAGCTCGAGGATCTGTCCGTCGGCGAGCTCCTCGACGCGGTCGGGCTCGGCGAAGCTCACGTCCTGCCCGAGCAGCATCTGCGCCGACTCGGCCGAGATGCCGGCCATCGGGTCGGTCAGCAGGTGTCGGTCGCGCGGGTGGATCCAGGCCGTCGCGTCGTAGCCTCCGGCCAGCGGCGCCACGCTCCACATGTGGTCGACGTGGCCGTGGGTGACCAGGATGGCCACGGGCTTCAGCCGGTGCTCGCGCACCACGTCGGCGACCCCGTTGGCGGCGTCCATCCCTGGGTCGACGACGACGCACTCCTCGCCGCGCGCAGAGGCGACGACGAAGCAGTTCGTGGCCCAGGGACCCGCGGGGAAGCCGGCGATCAACACCCACGCAGAGTAGTGGTTGCGCCCCATGGATTCGTTGCGGGCCTACGTGGTTCCGGTGCGGTCAGCGCGAGGCCGAGGAGGCGGCACCGGGGCGCGACCGGGGTCCTCATAGGATGAGGGCTTTCTGGGCCCCGTGGGCCCTGCCGCGCCAAGCCACCCGGCCACCGAGGCCGAGCGACCAGAAGGATTGTCTAGTGACGAGCCACGAGTGGGGACGCGTCGACGACGACGGGACGGTGTTCGTCCGCACCCCCGACGGCGAACGCCCTGTCGGCCAGTACCCCGAGGGCACCCCCGAGGAGGCGCTGGCCTTCTACACGGAGCGGTTCGCAGCTCTCGAGACCGAGGTGCAGCTGCTCGAGCAGCGGGTGCGGTCGGGGAAGCTGACGCCCGACGAGGCGACCGTGACCGTGAAGACGGTCCGCACCCAGGTGACCGACGCCCACGCGGTCGGCGACCTGCAGTCGCTCGCCGGCCGGCTCGACTCGCTCGGGCCGGTCATCGCCGGTCAGCGCCTCGCGCGCAAGGAGGAGCGGGCGAAGGCCGCGGCGGAGAGCAAGACCGCCAAGGAGGGCATCGTCGCGGAGGCCGAGAAGCTCGCGGGATCCCAGGACTGGCGCAACGGCGTCACCCGCATGCGCGAGCTGCTCGACCAGTGGAAGGCACTGCCCCGCATCGACCGAGCGACCGACGACGCGCTGTGGAAGCGGTTCTCCGGTGCGCGGACGACGTACACCCGCCGCCGCAAGGCCCACTTCGCCGAGCAGCAGGAGATGCGGGACGGCGCTCGCGTCGTGAAGGAGCGACTGGTCAAGCAGGCCGAGGCGCTGGCCGACTCGACGGACTGGGGGCCGACCGCGGGCCAGTATCGCGACCTGATGCGTGACTGGAAGGCCGCCGGCCCGGCGCCGCGCGACATCGACGACGAGCTGTGGAAGCGGTTCCGGGGGGCCCAGGACGCCTTCTTCGGCGCCCGCGACGCAGCCAACGCGGCCCTCGACGAGGAGTTCGCTGCGAACGCCGAGGTCAAGCGTGCCCTGCTGGTCGAGGCCGAGGCACTCGTCCCGGTCACCGACCTCGACTCCGCCAAGCGATCCTTCCGCGACATCGCCATGAGGTGGGACGCCGCCGGCAAGGTCCCACGCGACCAGATGAAGGACCTGGAAGCCAGGATCCGCCGCGTCGAACAGGCGATCCGCTCGGTCGAGGAGGACCAGTGGCGCCGCAGCGACCCGGAGAAGTCAGCACGCGCCGATGACATGGTCTCCAAGCTCGAGGCCGCCATCGCCGACATCCAGGCAGACCTGGACAAGGCCCGCGCCGGCGGGGACGCCAAGAAGATCGCCTCGCTGGAGGAGAACCTCACCTCGCGGCAGGCCTTCCTCGACATGGCGAAGAAGGCCTCAAACGAGTTTTCAGGCTGACCACGAGCCTCCGCCACGGAGGACCGTGAAGACCCCTTCGGCCTTGGGTGGCAAGTCGAGCAGGCGCTACTTCACCCAACCGCCTGCAGCGAGATGCCCGGCGAACCAGGTGAAGTAGCGCCGGCTCGACCCCTCGGACGAGCGTGCGGAGGTCGGTCCGGAGGTGTCGAGACGGTCGCTGCGCGACCTCCTCAACCACCGGAACAGCGCTACTGAGTCACGCGGTAGACGTCGAAGACGCCGTTCACGCCGCGCACAGCTGCGATGACGCTGTCGAGGTGGGTCGCGTCGGCCATCTCGAAGGAGAACCTGCTCTTGGCGACCCGGTCGCGGGTGGTGTTGAGCTGGGCGCTGAGGATGTTCACGTGCGCGTCCGAGAGCGCCATGGTGATGTCGGAGAGCAGCCGGGCCCGGTCCAGCGCCTCGACCTGGATGTTGACGAGGTACGTCGACTGCGACGTCGGTGCCCACTCCACCTCGAGGACGCGCTCGGGCTGGCTCTTCAGCGACGCTGCGTTGGTGCAGTCCTGCCGGTGCACCGACACCCCGCCTCCCTTGGTGACGAAACCGAGGATGGGGTCCGGCGGCACGGGCGCGCAGCACTTGGCGAGCTTGACCCAGAGGTCCTCGACGCCCTTGACGAGGACGCCGGCGTCGCCCCCGGCCGCCACCTTGGACCGGCCCCGCCGACCCGTGATCGTGACGCCCTCGGACAGGTCCTCCGCTGCGCCGTCGTCGCCGCCGTGCAGGTCGATGACCCGGCGTACGACGGCCTGCGCACTGATGTTGCCTTCGCCGACGGCGGAGTAGAGCGCCGACACGTCGACGAGCTTGAAGTGCTGGGCCACCAAGGTGAGCGACTCGTGGGTCATCACCCGCTTGAGGGCCATGCCCTCCTTGCGCATGAGCTTGACGATCTGGTCCTTGCCCTGCTCGATCGCCTCCTCACGCCGCTCCTTGGTGAAGTACTGACGGATCTTCGATCGCGCCCGCTGTGACTTGACGAAGGTCAGCCAGTCGCGTGAAGGACCGGCATTCGGAGACTTGGAGGTGAACACCTCGACGACGTCGCCGTTGTCGAGCGTCGACTCGAGGGATACCAGCCGGCCGTTGATGCGGGCGCCGATGGTGCGGTGGCCCACCTCGGTATGGACGGCGTACGCGAAGTCGACCGGCGTCGCCCCGACCGGCAGCGCCTTGACCTCGCCGCGCGGGGTGAAGACGTAGACCTCGGCCCGGTTGATCTCGAACCGCAGGGACTCGAGGAACTCACCCGGGTCGTCGACCTCGCTCTGCCAGTCGAGCAGCTGGCGCACCCATGACATGTCGTCCTGGTCGCCGGGACGATCGGTGTCGACGCCCTTGCGGCCGTCCTCCTTGTACTTCCAGTGCGCCGCGACGCCGTACTCGGCCCGCCGGTGCATGGAGTAGGTGCGGATCTGCATCTCGACGGGCTTGCCGTGCGGGCCCATGACCGTCGTGTGCAGCGACTGGTACATGTTGAACTTCGGCATCGCGATGAAGTCCTTGAACCGCCCGAGGATCGGGTTCCAGCGCGAGTGCAGGACGCCGAGCACGGAGTAGCAGTCGCGGTCGTCGTCGACGAGCACCCGGATGCCGACCAGGTCGTAGATGTCGGAGAACCCTCGACCGCCCAGGATCATCTTCTGGTAGATCGAGTAGTAGTGCTTCGGGCGACCGGTGACGGTCGCCTTCACCTTCGCCTCGCGCAGGTCCTGCTCGACCTGCTCGATCACCTCGGCCAGGAAGCGGTCGCGCGACGGCGCCCGCTCGGCGACCAGCCGGACGATCTCGTCGTAGATCTTGGGATGCAGGGTCGCGAAGGCAAGGTCCTCGAGCTCCCACTTGAGCGTGTTCATGCCGAGGCGATGGGCCAGCGGCGCGTAGATGTCGAGGGTCTGGCGTGCGGTGCGCTCCTGCGACTCGCGGCGCACGTAACGCAGGGTGCGCATGTTGTGCAGCCGGTCGGCGAGCTTGATCACCAGCACCCTGATGTCGCGCGACATCGCCACGATCATCTTGCGGATGGTCTCGGCCTCCGCGGAGTCGCCGTACTCGACCTTGTCGAGCTTGGTGACCCCGTCGACGAGCGCGCCGACCTCCTTGCCGAAGTCGATCGTCAGCTGGTCGAGGGTGTACGGCGTGTCCTCGACCGTGTCGTGGAGCAGCGAGGCGACAAGCGTCGGCTCTGTCATGCCGATGTCGGCAAGGATCGTGGTGACCGCGAGCGGATGGGTGATGTAGGGGTCCCCGCTCTTGCGCATCTGGGTCCCGTGCATCTTCTCGGCCGTGACGTAGGCCCGCTCCAGCAGCGCCAGGTCGGCCTTCGGGTGGTTCGCCCGCACGGCGTTGAAGAGCGGCTCGAGCACCGGGTTGCCGGGCTGGCTCTTCGTCCCCATCCGCGCGAGGCGGGCACGCATGCCCCGCGCGCTCGTCGCGACCTCGGGAGCGCGCTCGCGGACCGCCTCTGCGGGCAGCTCCTCCACAAGCTCCTCGGTGCGCTCCTCCGTCACCTCACCAGTCTAGGGCGGGCCCCACCCACGTGCTGCGCGCGACAGGTCGACGCTGCGGCCACGCGCCGCCCGGCCGGGCGGCGCGTCCGGGCCGGGCGCACCGGGGTCAGACCGTCAGCAGGACGGTGAACGGCAGCTCACCGACAGCTGCCCGCCCGGGAAGGAAGCTCAGCTCCATCAACATCGCGACGCCCACGACAACGCCCCCACAAGCCTCCACCAGCTGCCGCGTCGCGGCCAGCGTGCCGCCGGTCGCGAGCACGTCGTCCACGAGCAGGACCCGCTCACCCGGCGCGATCGCGTCGCGGTGGATCTCGAGGGTGGCCTGCCCGTACTCGAGGTCGAAGGCGACGGTGTGCGTCTCCCGGGGCAGCTTGCCGGCCTTGCGCACCGGCACGAAGCCGACCCCGAGCGACACCGCCACGGGTGCGCCGAGGATGAAGCCCCGTGACTCCATGCCCACGACCTTGTCGACGGCACTCGCACCGTCCGGGCCGTCACGTCCGGCGTCGGCCAATGCCGCCACGACGGCAGCGAAGCCGTCGGCGTCACCGAGCAGCGGGGAGATGTCCTTGAAGACGATCCCCACCTCGGGGAAGTCCTGGACGTCGACCACCAGGCGGCCCAGGGCTTCCCGGGCCGTCTCGAGGTTGCTCACTTCTTCCCGCGCTTGGACCGGCTCTGCCGGGTGGGCTGGACCCGACCGGCCGACCCGGACGGCTTGACCGGTCCGTGGGCCGGTGGCACCACCCGTCCTCGGCCGGGGGTGTCGGGACGCGTGGAGGGCTTGGCCCTCCCGCTCGGCACCGGGGTGCGGACCGGCTCGTCGTCGTCGTCGAGGTCGTCGTCATCGCGGACCGGGAGGTCGTCGCTGTACGCCGGCACCGAGGCGTAGCGGTCGGCGTCGTGACGACGCTTGGTCAGGGCGCGACGGTCGAGCTCCTGCACGCCCTTCTCGGAGCCCTTCAGGTGCACCAGCAGGGGCGTGGCGATGAAGACCGATGAGTAGAGGCCGACCGCCATGCCCACGAAGAGCGCCAGCGCGAGATCCTTGAGCGACCCCGAGCCGAGCTGGAAGACGCCGACGTAGAGGATCGCCGCCACCGGGATGAGTGCGACGATCGAGGTGTTGATCGAGCGCACGAGGGTCTGGTTGACCGCCAGGTTGGCTGCCTCGGCGTACGTCATCCGCGACTTGCGGAGGTTCTTGGTGTTCTCGCGGACCTTGTCGAAGACGACGACGGTGTCGTAGAGCGAGAACCCGAGGATCGTCAGCAGGCCGGTCACCGTCGCGGGCGTGACCTCGAACCCCGAGAGCGAGTAGATGCCGGTGGTGATCACGACGTCGTGCGCCAGCGCCACCAGCGCCGCCACCGACATCTTCCACTCGCGGAAGTAGGCCCAGATGAAGAGCACCACCAGCACCAGGAAGACGATCAGTCCGATCGTGGATCGCTCCGCGATCTCGCGACCCCAGCTGGCGCCGAGCTCGGACTGGGAGAGGTCGTCCGTCGTGGCCCCGGTGGAGTCGAGGATGGCCGCGACGACCGTCGCGCTCGTCTCGTCGTCGAGCTCCTCGGTCTGGATCAGGATCGCCTCGGTGCCCGAGGTGGTCACGACGGGTGAGGCGGCCGCCTCGACGCCGGTGGCCGCGACGTCCTCGCGCACCTGGTCGGCGGTCTCCTGGGTGACCTGGTCGGCGGGCAGGGTGACCCGGAACTCCGCGCCGCCGGTGAACTCGATGCCCATGTCGAGCTTCTGGACGGCCAGCCCGAAGACCGAGACGCCGATGACCACGGCCGAGATGGCGTACCACAGCCAGCGCCGGCCGACGAAGTCGACCGAGACCCGGCCTTCGTACAGGTCGTTGCCGAGACGCGAGAACTTGCCCATCAGACCCTCCCTCCCACGGGAACGCGCTCCGTGCTTCGAGCAGGTCGCTGGTCGATGCCCAGCGTCTCGTCGGACAGCCCGGAGAAGCGGTGACCGGAGTTGAAGAACCGGTAGCGGGCCAGGAACGTCAGCATCGGGTGGGTGAACCAGAAGAACACGGCGAGGTCGATCAGCGTGGACAGGCCGAGGGCGAACGCGAAGCCCTTCACCACGCCCGCCGCGAAGATGTAGAGCACGACCGCGGCCAGCAGCGAGACCGCGTCGGCGGCCAGACAGGTGTTCCGCGCGCGGGCCCAGCCGGTCTCGACAGCGATCCGCATGGACTTGCCGTCGCGCATCTCGTCACGGATGCGTTCGAAGTAGACGACGAACGAGTCGGCGGTGATGCCGACGGCCACGATCAGGCCGGCGATGCCGGGCAGCGACAGCGTGAACCCTGCGGTCTCGCTGAGCAGCAGCACCAGGGCGTACGTGAGGGCGGCGGCAACGAGGAGCGAGGCGAGCACGACGAGACCCAGGCCGCGGTAGTAGAGCAGGCAGTAGATCATCACCAGCGCCAGGCCCAGGAGTCCCGCCGTGATGCCGGCCGAGAGCTGGTTGCCGGCCAGCGACGGGCCGACGGTCTCCACCGGCGGGTCTGCCTGGAACTGGATCGGCAGGGCCCCGAACTTCAGGCTCGTCGCGAGGCTGTCGGCTTCGGCCTCGGTGAAGCCACCCGTGATCTCGGCCTCCCCGTTGTGGATCGGGGCGTCCATGGTCGGTGCCGAGATGACCTCGCCGTCGAGCACGATGGCGAACTGGCGCTCGGTGCCGAAGAGGGCGTCGGAGATGCGCCCGAACTCGTCGGAGCCCGGACCGTCGAACTGCAGCTGGACGGCGTACTCGACGCTCGTCTGGGTGGGCGGGCGCAGGTTGGCACCGCGGAGCGCACTGCCCTCGATCATCGACTCGGAGAGGAGGTACTTCCTGCCGAGCTCGTCGCAGGTGATCAGCGGCTTGTCCGGGTCGTCGTCGACCTCGGGGGCCTCCCCGGGTGCGGGGCAGGTGAACGCGTTGAACGCCGCCACCGACTCCTCGTCGGGGTTGAGCATCCACTGCAGGGGGTCTCCGGGGTCGGCCGCCGCCTCGCCGGACGGGGTCGCAGTCGGGGCGTCGGTCGGGGCGTCGGTCGGGGCGTCGGTGGGAGAGTCGGTGGCGCCCTCACCGGGCAGGGAGGTCTCCTCGAGGGTCGGGTCATCCGACGACTCGTCCTGCTGGTCCGCAGTGAACGGCGCCCTGTTCTTGGGTGACTGAGTCTTTGGCGACTCGCCCTCGGGGGACTCGCCCTCGGGGGACTCGGTGGAGCGAGACTCGTCGCCCGATCCCTTGGGGGACTTGCTGGCCTTCGGCGTTGCGGTCTCGCTGGGGGGCACCGTCACGACCGGCTCCGACGGCAGGCCCCCGCTGGGCTCGGCGCTGCTGCTCGGCTGGGTCGGCGCCGCCGTGCCGTCGGCGCTCTGGGCCACGACGCGGAACCTGCAGCTGCGCCTGCCTCTTGACGGTCTCGACGAGGTCGCGACGCGTCTCGCCGGGCACCTCGACCACGATGAACCGGTTGCCCTGGGTGGTGACCTCGGCCTCGGTGACGCCGCTGCCGTTGACGCGCTGGTCGATGATGCGCCGCGCCTCCTCGAGGTTGGCCGCGCTGTTGTCGCCGCCGTCCTTGGTGACCAGGGTGATGCGGGTGCCGCCCTGCAGGTCGAGGCCCAGGGCCGGTGTCCACGAGCCGGCGAGGGCGACGAGCCCGTAGAGGATGCCGAGGACGGCGAAGAAGGCGATCAGTGTGCGGCCGGCGCGGGTGACGCTGGCGCTGGCCACCTCAGCGCTCCTCAGGGCGGTCGGGGTCGACGTCGGCGTCGGAGTCGGCGTCGATCGAGGCGTCGTCGTCCTCGTCGAGCGAGGTGTCGTCGTCGTCCAGGGCGGAGCTCTCCACCGAGGCGACGGCCGCGGAGGCGACCTCGACGATGACTCCGGGCGCGATCTCGACCGTGGCCCGGTCGCCGTCGCTGCTGCGCAGGGTGGCGTAGATGCCGCTGGTCAGCATGACCTGGTCGCCGGGCTGCAGTGAGGAGCGCAGCTGCTGCAACGCCTTCTGCCGGCGTTGCTGGGGACGGATGATCAGCAGCCAGAAGACCAGGAAGATGGCCAGCAGTGGCAGCAGGGTGGAGGCGAGCTCCGGCACGGCGATACTCCTCGGAAGGTACGGGGGTGGTGGGGCCAGCGTCGACGGCGGCCCGGCCAACGGTGAAGTGTAACGGGGCTCACCCACCCGGCCAGCGGGACCCTGGTCCCCTGTCTTCTCCTGCGGAGTCAGTCGTCGAAGAGGCTCGGCCCGGCCCCGGCCCCGGCCCCGGCTGCGGGTGGCGGGACGGCGAGCCCCAGGTGCCGCCAGGCCGCGGGCGTCGCGACCCGGCCGCGGGGGGTCCGCGCCAGCAGGCCCATGCGCACGAGGAACGGCTCGGCGACCTCCTCGACGGTCTCGCGCTCCTCGCCGACGGCCACCGCCAGCGTGGACACCCCGACGGGTCCACCCCCGAAGCGGGTGCACAACACGTCGAGAACAGCCAGGTCCAGCCGGTCGAGGCCGGACTCGTCGACCTCGTAGAGCTCGAGGGCCTGGCGCGCCACGGACAGCGTGACGACGCCGTCGGCGCGCACCTGGGCGAAGTCGCGGACCCGGCGCAGCAGGCGGTTGGCGATGCGGGGCGTGCCCCGCGAGCGGGACGCGATCTCGCTGGTGCCGTCCGGCTCGACGGGTACGTCGAGGAGCCGAGCCGACCGGTGCACGATCTGGTCGAGCTCGGAGGCGTCGTAGAACTCGAGGTGGGCGGTGAAGCCGAAGCGGTCGCGCAGCGGCCCGGGCAGCAGGCCCGCGCGGGTCGTCGCACCGACCAGCGTGAACGGCGGGATCTCCAGCGGGATGGCGGTCGCACCCGGGCCCTTGCCGATGACGACGTCGACGCGGAAGTCCTCCATCGCCATGTAGAGCATCTCCTCGGCGGGTCGCGACATCCGGTGGATCTCGTCGACGAACAGCACGTCGCCGTCGTTGAGGCCGGAGAGGATCGCGGCGAGGTCGCCCGCGTGGGTGATGGCAGGCCCGCTGGTGAGTCGCAGCGGGACGCTCATCTCGTGGGCGATGATCATGGCGAGCGTGGTCTTCCCGAGGCCGGGAGGGCCCGAGAGCAGCACGTGGTCGGGCGGTCCCTGACGTTGCCGGGCGGCCTCGAGCACCAGTCCGAGCTGGGCCCGGACCCGGACCTGCCCGACCACCTCGTCGAGCGACCGCGGGCGCAGAGCGGCCTCGACGGTGCGTTCGTCTCCCTCGGCCTCGGCCGCGGTGAGGCTGCGCAGGTGCGCGTCCTCAGCGGCGTCGAGGTAGTCGTCGGGCACGGCCATGTCAGGCCTTGCTCAGCGTGCGCAGGGCCGCGCGCAGGAGAACGGCGACGTCGGCGGGCGCTTCGTCACCGCCCGCCCGGTCGGCGGCGACGGCCTCGACGGCCCGGTCTGCGTCCTTGGCCGCCCAGCCGAGCCCGACGAGACCCTGGTGGACCTGGGCACGCCAGGCGTCCGCGGGCGCGGGCGACGCGGCGGAGCGTACGGCGCCGCGCGGAGCCCCGAGCCGGTCCTTGAGGTCGAGGATGATGCGCTGGGCGCCCTTCTGGCCGATGCCGGGCACCCGGGTCAGCGTCTTGACGTCCTCGTGGGCGACCGCGGTGCGCAGCTCGTCGGGCGGCAGGACGGCGAGGAGCGACTGCGCCAGCTTGGGGCCCACGCCGGAGGCGGTCTGGACGAGCTCGAAGACCGACTTCTCGTCGTCGTCGAGGAAGCCGAACAACGTCAGCGACTCCTCGCGGACCACCATGCTGGTGGGCAGCGTGGCCTGCTGGCCGACCCGCAGGGTGGCCAGGGTGCCGGGCGTGCACTGCAGCTCGAGCCCGACCCCGCCGACGGCGAGCACGGCGCTGGACAAGGTGACCTCGGCGACCTCGCCGCGGACGAACGCGATCATGAACCTCTCCCGTGTCGGGCCAGCGCGGCGTCGAGGCGAGCCTGCGCCCCGCCACGCCAGATGTGGGTGATGGCCAGCGCCAGCGCGTCGGCGGCGTCGGCGGGCTTGGCGGAGCGCGTCGAGTCGCAGGATCCGGGTGACCATGGCGCCGACCTGGGCCTTGTCGGCGCGACCGCTGCCCGACACGGCGGCCTTGACCTCGGAGGGCGTGTGCAGGGCGATCGGGAGCCCCCGGCGGGCCGCGCAGACCATCGCGATCCCGCTGGCCTGGGCGGTGCCCATGATCGTGCTCGAGTCGGAACGCGCGAACACGCGCTCCACGGCGACCGCGTCGGGCTGGAACTCGTCGAGCCAGGCCTCGATGCCGTTCAGGATGGTCACCAGCCGTTCGGGCACCGGCCGATCTGCGCTCGTCCGCAGCACGTTGACGTCGACCAGCGACAGCGGACGCCCCACCGAGCCCTCGACGACGCCGAGACCGCAGCGCGTCAGGCCGGGGTCGATGCCGAGCACGCGCATGTCGTCAGCCCTCCGATCGTCCGAACACCTGTTCGGAGCCGAGGCTATCCCGGCGTACGCCGCCGGGCGGAGGCGACACGCGGGTGTTCCCCCGGGTCGGCGGCACCAGGCTCAGTCGAGCTCGGCGAGCACGGCGTCGGGCACGTCGAAGTTGGCGAACACGTTCTGCACGTCGTCGAGGTCCTCCAGCGCCTCGACCAGGCGGAACACCTTGCCGGCGGCATCGCGGTCGAGCTCGACCTGCATGTCGGGCACGAACTCGGCCTCGGCCGAGTCGTAGTCGACCCCGGCAGCCTGGAGCGCGGTGCGGACCGCGACGAGGTCGGTCGCCTCGGCGATGACCTCGAAGGACTCCCCCAGGTCGTTGACCTCCTCGGCGCCTGCGTCGAGGGTGGCCTCCAGGACGTCGTCCTCGGTGACCGTCCGACCCTCCTGGTCGATCGGGACGAGCACGACGCCCTTGCGGTTGAAGAGGAAGGACACCGACCCGGGGTCCGCGAGGGACCCGCCGTTGCGGGTCATCGCCGTCCGGACCTCCATGGCCGCGCGATTCCTGTTGTCGGTGAGGCACTCGATGAGCATCGCGACACCGGCCGGGCCGTAGCCCTCGTACATGATCGTGATGTAGTCGGCGCCGCCCGCCTCGGCACCGGAGCCGCGCTTGACCGCGCGGTCGATGTTGTCGTTGGGGACCGAGGACTTCTTGGCCTTCTGGATGGCGTCGTAGAGCGTCGGGTTGCCGCCGGGATCACCGCCGCCCATCCGGGCGGCGACCTCGATGTTCTTGATCAGCTTGGCGAACATCTTCCCGCGGCGGGCATCGATGACGGCCTTCTTGTGCTTCGTGGTCGCCCACTTGGAGTGGCCGGACATGGACTCCTCATCCTCATCTGTTCAGGGACGGTCGGGTTCGGTCAGGCGCGCTGCGAGCTCCGAACGGTCTCGACGAACATCGCATGGATGCGGTCGCCACCTCCGAACTCGGGGTGGAACGACGTGGCGGCCAGCGGCCCCTGGCGGACCGCGACGATCCTACCGGCGGCGGGGTGGTCCCCCGCAGGCACTCGGGCCAGCACCTCGACGCCGGCTCCGGCCTGCTCGACCCACGGGGCCCGGATGAAGACCGCGTGGACGGGGGCGTCGAGCCCGACGACGTCGAGGTCGGTCTCGAAGGAGTCGACCTGGCGACCGAACGCGTTGCGGCGCACGGTGATGTCGAGCCCGCCGATGGTCTCCTGGTCGGCGGTGCCGTCCTCGAGCCGGTCGGCGAGGAGGATCATGCCGGCGCAGGTGCCGAGCACCGGCAGACCGGCGGCGACGCGGTCTCGCAGCGGACCCATCAGGTCGAACGCTGTCGCGAGCTTGGCGATGGTGGTGGACTCGCCCCCCGGGATGACGAGGCCGTGGCAACGGGCCAGCTCGTCGGGGCGTCGTACGCCCAACGCGTCGGCACCCAGCCGGTGGAGTGCCCTCAGATGCTCTCGGACGTCGCCCTGGAGCGCGAGGACGCCGATGGTCGGGACGGGCACCGGCACAGGATAGGGGCCGGTCCGGCCCGCCGATCAGGCGGTCGGGCGGGTGGGTCGCAGGGTCAGATCAGGACGGGCTGGCGCGCGGCGTGGCGGCCGACCTCGGTGATCTCGTGCGGGAAGACCACCGTGACGGTGCGGGCCCGCGAACGCATGCGGAGCGCGACGCCGAACGTGATCACGGCGTAGGCCGCGAGAAGGGCTTGAAGCAGTACGAGGCTCATCGAAATGTCTCCTTCGATCCGGGGGGAACGAGCGTGGTTCGTGAAGGAAACGCAGGGGTGCGCCGGACATGACGCGGAAAGTTGAAAGTTTTTCGGTTCGCCACTCAGGCTTACGTCGGGGGGCGGCGTGCTACCAACCGCGCTCGGCGAGGCGGTGCGGCTGCGGGATCTCGTCGACGTTGATGCCGACCATGGCCTCGCCCAGCCCGCGGCTGACCTTGGCCACGACGTCGGGGTCGTCGTAGAAGGTGGTCGCCTTCACGATCGCCTCCGCGCGCTGTGCCGGGTTGCCCGACTTGAAGATCCCCGAGCCGACGAAGACCCCCTCGGCGCCGAGCTGCATCATCATGGCCGCGTCGGCCGGGGTGGCGATCCCGCCGGCGGTGAACAGCACGACCGGGAGCTTGCCGGCACGAGCGACCTCGGCGACCAGCTCGTACGGCGCCTGGAGCTCCTTGGCGGCGAGGTAGAGCTCGTCCGCCTCCAGGGCCTGCAGACGGCGGAGCTCGGCCCGGATGGTGCGCATGTGGGTGACCGCGTTGGACACGTCGCCGGTGCCGGCCTCGCCCTTGCTGCGGATCATCGCCGCGCCCTCGGTGATCCGGCGCAGCGCCTCGCCCAGGTTGGTCGCACCGCAGACGAACGGCACCTGGAAGGTCCACTTGTCGATGTGGTGGGCGTAGTCGGCGGGGGTCAGCACCTCGGACTCGTCGATGTAGTCGACGCCCAGGCTCTGGAGGACCTGGGCCTCGGCGAAGTGTCCGATCCGGGCCTTGGCCATGACGGGGATCGAGACGGTCGCGATGATCCCGTCGATCATGTCGGGGTCGCTCATCCGGCTCACGCCGCCCTGGGCCCGGATGTCGGCCGGCACCCGCTCGAGGGCCATCACGGCCACCGCCCCGGCGTCCTCGGCGATCTTGGCCTGCTCCGGTGTGACGACATCCATGATCACCCCGCCCTTGAGCATCTCGGCCATGCCGCGCTTGACGCGGGCGGTGCCGGTGACGGAGGTCTCGGAGGTGCTGGTCTGGTCGGCCGGGGTCGCTGCTTCGGACATGCGGCAATCCTAGAGCGGCATCGCAGCGCCCCCGAATCCGGGAACGTTCCGTTGCTAGACCACCTTCAGCTGGTGGGTGGTGAGGACTCACCGGCGACCTCGGCGAACGCCTGTCGCCGGACCACCCAGATCCGCTGGATCACCGTCACCGTGGCCGCGACCGCCAGGGCCCAGAGCGCGATGTGCATGAGCACCGGCACGTCGAACAGGTCGGCGACGAACGTCGGCACGAGGATGCCCACGAGGCGGTCGGGCCGCTCGGCGATGCCGACCTTCGCGTCGAACCCGAGGTGGTCGGCCTTCGACCTGGCGTACGACGTCACCGCACCCATCGCCAGCACGACGAGGCTGAGCACGAGATAGACCCGGCTCTCGGCCTCCCAGGCGAAGTAGAGGGCCACCCCGCCGAAGATCGCGGCATCGGCCACCCGGTCGAGCGTGGAGTCGAGGAACGCCCCGAAACGGTCCTTGCGGCCCATGGTGCGCGCCATCTGCCCGTCGATGAGGTCGCTGAAGACGAACGCGGTGATGAACAGGCAGCCCTGCCACAGCATCCCCCGGGGAAAGAAGATCAGCGCTCCCGCGCTGGCCCCGACGGTTCCCACGACGGTCACGGCGTCGGGACTTATCCCGAGCCTCAGGAACAGCCTGACGATCGGGGCGAGGGCGACGGTCTGCCAAAAGGTCTTGAAGCGGTCCAACATGGTGCGCGCAGGCTACCCGCCTGGCCCACGTGACTGGCAGAGTCCTCGCATGGCGAGGGGAACCGACGACGAATGGACGAGGCTGAGCCTTCACGCGGTCGCCGAGCTGGTGCTCGCGGCCAGCCAGTACGCCGCATCGGGGACCATCCGCCTCAGAGCCTCGGCCGAGGGCATCAGCACCGTGGCCGACCCGCGCCTGCTGCTGACGGGCGACGTGCTCACCGGCCCCGACGGCGACGTACGGGTGTCGGGGCATACCCCGCGGACGCTCGCGACAGCCGTCGGCGTCGCAGCAGGCGAGCTCGGCGCGGTCTTCCCCGACGGCTCGGGGGTGGGACTCGATGACGAGCTGTCCGTCGACGACGCCACCGCGAGGAGCCTCCTCGGTGCGCTGGTGCTCGGCGACGGGTCGCTGCGGGCGTTCGCGCCGGGCGAGGAGCCCGTCCTGTGGCCCGAGCACTTCGACGTGGGGATCACCGTCGACGAGGTGAACTACGGCGTCTCCCCCGGCGACGGCTTCTACGCGGAGCCCTACGCCTACGTGGGGCCGTGGCAGGTGCCGACGGCCGACGAGTTCTGGCAGGCACCCTTCGGTGCCGCCCGGGCCCTCGACTCCCTCGGCACGGCCGAGGCTGTGCAGCGCTTCTTCGAGGAGGGCAGGGCCCGCCTCGGCGCCTGAGCGCCCGAGGCCCCGTCGTTCCGGGGACGAGTCCGACTTTGGTCACTACCCTTGGATGCATGCTGTTCAAGGGGGCCTTCACCCTCGCCGTGCTGATGACCCTGGCCTCGGTCGCCCTCGTGGGCGGTCGGTTCACGGGTCTGCTCGACGACGCCCCCGCGGCGACCGGTCTGGTGTGCGACTCGCTCACCGAGACCCAGCGCAAGACCCTCCTGGGCGAGAAGACGCCGTACGAGCAGGACCTCGGCGAGTTCGAGGGCAGCAAGGTCTGCCGGTGGTCCCTGGAGGCCGGCGACGAAGAGACCTTCGTGGAGGTCACGTCGATGTCGGCGCGTCAGTGGGCGGCCGACTACGCCGGCAGCATCAGCGAGCAGGGCGGACCCTCCGACGCCGCCCGCCGGGCCGTCTTCCGCAAGGCCGTCGAGCTCGGTGGCAGCGCCACCGACCGGGAGGCGTGTGGTCTCGCGTTCCGCGTCTTCGAGCTCAACGGCGCCTCCCAGGGGTCGCAGCACGGAGTCACCTTCGACGAGGGCAACCGCCGCAAGAGTGCTCGGGTCATCGCCGAGGGTTGCGACGCGGGGGTCTTCGTGTCGGTCGTCGCCGCGGCACCCGACCTCGAGGCCAGCAGCGAGCTCGACCGGCGGGCCCTCAACGCCCTGCAGGCCGTGCAGCGTCGCGTGAGCTGAGCGGTCTGCTCGCAGATCACTCAGAGTCCGGGGTCACCCAGGCCTGCGCGAGGAGTCCGCGCGTCTGGTCGAGCAGCTGAGCGAGCGTCTTGGTCCGGCCGATGATCGGCATGAAGTTCTGGTCGCCGGCCCAGCGAGGTACGACGTGCTGGTGCAGGTGCGCCGCGATGCCGGCACCGGCGACCGCCCCTTGGTTCATGCCCAGGTTGAACCCGTGGGCACCGGAGACCGCCCGGACCGTCAGCATGGCCGCGCGCGTCAGGGAGGCGATCTCGGCGGCCTCGGCGTCGGTCGTGTCGGTGTAGTCGGCCACGTGCCGGTAGGGGCAGACCATCAGGTGCCCGGGCGAGTAGGGGTAGAGGTTCAGCACGGCGTACGCCGACTGCCCGCGGCGCACGACAAGCCCCTCGGCGTCGTCGAGCGTGGGGATCCGGCAGAAGGGGCACTCCCCCGACGACGCGTCGGCAGGCTTGTTCTCGCCCTGGATGTAGGCCATCCGGTGGGGCGTCCACAGCCGGTCGAGCCCGTCGGGCTCGCCGACGCCCTCTTGGTGGACGGTGTCGCCTGTCGGTGGGTGCATCGGTTGCGATAGTAGTGAGCGATGCTGCTGCGACCCGGGACCCTTGACGACGCCGAGACCGTCGCCGACATCTGGCACGCCGGCTGGCACGTGGCGCACCCGGGGCACGTGCCCGACGGGCTCACGGCGAGGCGGACCGTCGAGGCCTTCCGGGACCGCTCGCCGGGCCGGGTCGCGGACACCACGGTTGCCGAGGTCGACGGTGCGGTCGTGGGTTTCATCATGGTGACCGGCGACGAGGTCGAGCAGGTCTACGTCGACCCGTCATCGTTCGGCTCGGGCGTCGCGACCGAGCTGCTGGCCGAGGCCGAGCGACAGGTCGCGGCGGGCGGGCACGAGGTCGCGTGGCTCGCCGTGGCGCGCGGCAACGCCCGAGCCCGCCGCTTCTACGAGCGCCAGGGCTGGACCGACGAGCGCGATCTCGACTACGAGGTCGAGGCGCTGGGCGAGACGCTTCATCTCGCCCTGCCGCCGCTACACGAAGCGAGTCGGCTGACCGTCCTGTCGAAGTCCCCGGCGGGCCGGCGACTTCGGCGCTTCTCGGGCAACATGTTCCGTGGGAAGCGCGAAAGTCCCCGGCTCGCCGGGGACTTCCACCGGCCGCACCGGACAGATCGAGCGCGAGATCAGACTTGTGGCCGGGAGTCGACGGCGGCAGTGACGCGGGCGATGGCCTCGTCGATCGGTACGCCGTTCTCCTGGTGACCGTCGCGGTAGCGGAAGGAGACGGCCCCGGCGTCCATGTCGTCATCGCCGGCGATGACCATGAACGGCACCTTCTGCAGCTGCGCGTTGCGGATCTTCTTCTGCATCCGGTCGTCGGACTCGTCGACCTCGACCCGGATCCCGGCCGCCTGCATGCGACGCGCGACGTCGTACAGGTAGTCGTTGTGCCGCTCGGCGATCGGGATGCCCTGCACCTGGACCGGTGCGAGCCACGGCGGGAAGGCACCGGCGTAGTGCTCGACGAGCACGCCGAAGAACCGCTCCAGCGAGCCGAACTTCGCTGAGTGGATCATCACCGGCTGCTGGCGGGTGCCGTCGGCGGCCTGGTACTCCAGCTCGAAGCCGGCGGGCTGGTTGAAGTCGTACTGGATCGTCGACATCTGCCAGGTGCGACCGATCGCGTCGCGCGCCTGCACCGAGATCTTGGGGCCGTAGAAGGCCGCGCCGCCCGGATCGGGCACCAGCTCGAGGCCGGTCTCGGTCGCCGCCTCCTCCAGCAGCGCCGTCGCCGTCTGCCATTGCGCCTCGGAGCCCATGAACTTGTCCTTGGACTCGTCGCGCGTGGAGAGCTCGAGGTAGAAGTCGTCGAGGCCGAAGTCGCGCAGCAGGCCGAGCACGAAGGCCAGCAGGTGCTTGACCTCGTCGGCGGCCTGCTCGGGGGTGACGTAGGAGTGCGAGTCGTCCTGGGTGAGCCCGCGCACCCGGGTGAGGCCGTGGACGACGCCGGACTTCTCGAAGCGGTAGACCGTGCCGAACTCGAAGAGCCGCAGCGGCAGCTCGCGGTAGGAGCGGCCCCGCGAGCGGAAGATCAGGTTGTGCATCGGGCAGTTCATCGCCTTGAGGAAGTAGCGCGCGCCCTCCATCTCCATCGGCGGGAACATCGTGTCCTCGAAGTACGGCAGGTGCCCGGAGGTGTGGAAGAGCCCCTCCTTGGTGATGTGCGGCGTGCCGACGTAGAGGAAGCCCTCCTCGATGTGCCGCTGACGGACGTAGTCCTCCATCACGCGCTTGATCACGCCGCCCTTGGGATGGAAGACCGCGAGGCCGGAACCGAGCTCGTCGGGGAAGGAGAAGAGGTCGAGGTCGCGCCCGAGCTTGCGGTGGTCGCGACGCTCGGCCTCCTCGATCCGGTGCAGGTGCTCGTCGAGCGCCTCCTTGGACTCCCAGGCGGTGCCGTAGAGACGCTGGAGCTGCTTGTTCTTCTCGTCGCCACGCCAGTACGCCGCCGCCGACCGCATCAGCTTGAACGCCGGGATCCGCTTGGTGGTCGGCAGGTGCGGGCCGCGGCACAGGTCGCCCCAGGCGACCTCGCCGTCGCGGCGGACGTTGTCGTAGATGGTCAGCCCGCCGGCGCCGACCTCGACGCTCGCTCCCTCGGCGATCTCTTGGGCGGCATCGGCAGCGTTGCCGGATCCCTTGAGGCCGATCAGCTCGAGCTTGTACGGCTCGTCCTTCAGCTCGTCGAGGGCCTCGGCGTCGCTGACCTCCCGACGCGCGAACCGCTGGCCCTCCTTGATGATCTTGCGCATCCGGGTCTCGATGGCCTCGAGGTCCGCGGGGACGAAGGGGGTCTCGACGTCGAAGTCGTAGTAGAAGCCGTTCTCGATCGGCGGGCCGATGCCGAGCCTGGCATCGGGGAACAGCTGCTGCACCGCCTGCGCCATCACGTGCGCGGTCGAGTGCCGCAGGATGTCGCGGCCGTCGGCGCTGTCGATCGCCACGCCCTCGACCTCGTCGCCGTCGGTGAGCTCGTGGCTGAGGTCGCGCAACGCTCCCCCGACCCGGGCGGCGATCACCGCAGCGTCGTCACGGAACAGCTCCCACGCCTTCGTGCCCGTCTCCACCACCTGCTCCGACGTGGAGTCGGCGGTGCGGACGTGGACCTTGATCTCGGGCACGACGGGGCTGCTCCTGCACTGCTGGGGAACGGGAGCCACGATCGTATCGGCGCCGTCAGCGCGCCTCTCGCCTCGGTCGTGTGCTCAGGTGGTTGCCCTGGCAGCCACTTGAGCACACGACCCTTGCGGGACCGGGGCAGGATGGCACGCATGGAGTACACACGTCTCGGCCCCTCCGGCCTGAAGGTCAGCCGGATCGCACTCGGCTGCATGAGCTTCGGCACCGGCGAGCACGCTCACGGCTGGGCGCTCGACGACGCCGCGGCCGCGCCGGTGTTCCGCCAGGCCGTCGAGCTCGGCATCACGTTCTGGGACACCGCGAACATCTACTCCCTCGGCACGTCGGAGGAAGTTGTCGGCCGGGCGATCAACGAGGTCAGCCGCCGTGAGGACGTCGTCCTCGCCACCAAGGTGAACTTCCGCATGCACGACGGTCCCGGTGGCTCCGGCCTGTCCCGCAAGGCGATCATGGAGCAGGTCGACGCGTCGCTGCGGCGGCTCGGCACCGACTACGTCGACCTCTACCAGATCCACCGCTTCGACCCGGCGACTCCGGTGGAGGAGACGATGGAGGCGCTGCACGACGTGGTGAAGGCCGGGAAGGCGCGCTACCTGGGCGCCTCTTCGATGTGGGCGTGGCAGTTCGCGACGATGCAGCACGCCGCCGACCTGGGCGGGTGGACGCGGTTCGTCTCGATGCAGAACCAGTACAGCCTCCTCCAGCGCGAGGAGGAGAGGGAGATGTTCGGCCTGCTCGCCCACCAGGGCGTGGGAAGCATCCCGTGGAGCCCGTTGGCGAAGGGATGGTTGGCCCGGCCATGGACGACGGAGGGCGAGCAGACGACCCGGGCCGAGACCGACGAGCTGCAGCGGCGCTACGACGACGAGACGAACCCACCCATCGTGGCGGCCGTCCAGCAGGTCGCCGAGGCGCGCGGAGTGCCGATGGCGCAGGTTGCACTGGCCTGGGTGTTGCGGAACCCGGTCGTCACGGCCCCGATCGTCGGGCCGACGAAGGAGCACCACCTCACCGACGCGGTCGCTGCCCTGGACATCGAGCTCACCGACGACGAGGTCGAGACGCTCGAGGCGGCGTACACGCCCCGGCTGCCGTCCGGCTTCGCCTGAGGTGCGCCGTGAGATCGCGCTGATCCTGGCGCTCGTCGCACTGGTTGCCTGCTCATCGGAGCCCGTGGAGCCCGCCGCCGAGCCGGCAGGATCGCCGATGACGAGCGAGGGTCACGACCACTCCGACGAGGGCGTCTCGATGCTCGTCGGCGACGGCACGCGCGCGGCAGAGGTCGGCTATCGGCTGCGACAGGTCCGGCTGCCCGAGACGGTCGGCGAGCCGGGCCGGGTGAGCTTCGAGGTCGAGCGGTACGACGGCGCGCCGGTCACCGACTACCTGGTCGACCACACCAAGGAGCTCCACCTCTACGTCGTGCGCTCCGACCTGGCGGTGTTCCGCCACCTGCACCCGACGATCTCGGCCGACGGCATCTGGTCGGGCCGGGTGAACCTCCCCGAGCCCGGCGACTACCGGGTCGTGACCGAGTTCGTGGCCCGTGACGAGTCCGGGCGGGGCGACCACGTGATGCTCGGCCGATCGGTCACCGTCGACGGTGATGGGCGGGTGGCCCCGCCCGAGCCGCCCGGGGCCGCCGATGACGGCGTGGTGGCCGTCTCGGCGAGCGACGGGGTCGCGGCGGGCCCCGAGGGGCGCCTCGAGCTGGTCGTCTCCGACGTGGAGGGCGGGCCGGTCGAGCTCGGCTCGTACCTCGGCGCGCAGGCCCACGTGGTCGGCTTCTCCGAGGTGACGGGCGCGGCGGTGCACCTCCATCCGGACGGGCCGCCGGTCACGGGGCCGGACGGGTCCGTCCTGGTCTTCGACACCTCGCTGCCGGAGCCGGGTGGCTATGTCATGTTCGTGCAGGTGCGCGTCGACGGCTTCCTGCACACGGTGCCGCTGCGGGTGCAGGCTTCCTAGGGGGTGTCTTCCTAGCCGACCTCGAACGTGAGCCGTCCGACCGGGTTCTCGAACTCGTCGAGGCGCAGCGAGACCTGGACCTCCCAGGTGCCTGCGCGCGGCAGCACCACGTCGGCCTCGTAGGTGCCGGCGGCCGACGGGGTCAGCGGCACCGTCCCGAGGTCGAGGCCGTCGGTGGAGAGCCGGACGGTCGGTGCCTGCCGGCCCTCGGCCGGCTCTCCCGCGGCGTCCTGGACCTGGAGCGTGAGGGTGTTCTCCCCCGAGCGACCGGGCGTCAGCGTGCCGAGCACGACCAGGTCGCCGAGAGCCGCGCGCTCGACGGTCGACCCGCCGGCCGGCGCCGTCGCGGGAGCGGAGCCCTCGGGGCTCTTGTTGACGAGGAAGCCCGTGACCAGGAGGACCGCGACCAGCACGGCGGCCTCCGCGGTCACGGCACGCGAGATGGTGCCCTTGGCCTGGCCCCCACGTGGCAGCAGCACGAAGCGGTTGACCGCGGCGATCGCGACCGCCACGAGGGCGACCCCGATCTTGACCAGCAGCAGCCGCCCGTAGCCGGTGGACACCAGCGCGTCCCACGACCCGACGATCCGCCAGGCCATGAGCGAGCCGGAGGCGACGAGAGCGACGAGAACGCCGGCGGCCAACGTCGAGAACCTGCTCACCAGCGCCGTGGCCGGAGGACCCGCCAGGCGGGGCAGGGTGAGCGCGAGACCGACGAGACCGCCGAGCCACACGGCGCCGGCGACCAGGTGGAGCGCGTCAGCGGCCACTGACAGTGCGACCGGCTCCGCGGCGCGTGTGTGGCCGGTCAGCGCCGGCGCGGCGACCGCGACCAGCGCGGCCGTGGCCGCGGCGTACCCGCGGAGCACGACGGCGTTCAGCGTGCCCGCGGCGACGAGGAGCGCGATGAGGTACTCCTCCCCGGGCAGCGTGCGCCAGGTCGCGTTGTCCAGAGCGGCCGAGAGGCCGACCCCTCGCTGGTAGGCGCCGGTGAGCGGGAGGCCGACCAGCCAGGCGGTGGTGGCGACGCCCGCAGCGACGGCGGCCACCCTGCGCACGCGGGGCAGGACGTCGTCGCGGGGGCGGACCAGCAGCGCGGCGAACCAGACGAGACCTACCGCGACGAGCAGGCCGACGTACCCGACCCACCGGACGACGCTGAGGGCCAGTGGCACCTCGCCCGTTGCCGGGCCTGCGCCGGCGGGCGTGACGACGACCTGGCTCGGTGCGCCGACCGAGAAGGTCAGCGACCCCGCGATGGGGTGGCCGTCGGCGGAGACCACGCGCCACACGACGACGGTCGTTCCCTGGCCGAGATCTCCGTCGAGGCTGACGACCAGGTCGGAGTCGCGGGCGGTCGCGGTCGAGTCGATCTCGTCGCCGGTCGCGGCGAACACCGTGACACCGTCGGGCACCGAGACGATGGGCTCGTTGAAGGTCAGGACGACCTGCTCCGGCGCGGTGTCGAGCACCGCGCCCTCCGCGGGGTCGGTGCTGACCAGGCTCGCGTGGGCGGCGGCCGGTCCGGCCGCCGCCAGCGCGATGACGGCCGCGACCGCGACGACGACGAGCGTGGCCGCTCCCCGTCGCCGCGGCCGGTCCGTCGAGGTGGTCACGACCGACGGCGCCCCTGCAGCAACGCGGCCCCACCGAGCACCACGCCGAGGATGCCGGCGCCCAATGCCCAGGCGCTGAGGGCATCGTCGTCGTCGGAGTCGGCGGCCTCCTCGATGCGGCCCTCCGATGCGGCCTCCTCCGAGGCGGCTGTCTCCTCGGCGCCGTCGGCCTCCTCCTCGTGGCCGTCGTCGCCGCCCGCGGTGACCGTGAAGCCGGGAGCGGGCAGCTCGAGGTCGTCGGCGCTCTCCCCCTCGGCGGGCACCTCGATCCAGGCCGACTCGCCCTCCTCGCACGTCTGCACGACGGGGAACACCAGCGTCGTGCCCTCGGCATCGGGCACCTGGAGGGACAGCTCGAACGAGTCGCGGAAGCCCTCCGGCAGCGGCTCGTCGGTCGTGTACGTCACGGTCGCCACCCGTTCGGTGATCTCGTTGCCGTGGGCATCGGTCACCGGCGGGTCCAGCTGCTGTACCTCCTTCTCCACCTCCCACAGGGGGTTTCGTGTCGGGGTGACGGCGTTGATCTCCTCGGGTATCGAGATGGCGATCTCCGTGGTGGGCGAACCGTCACAGCCGTGGGAGACGCTGACGGTGAGGACCGCGAAGGCGCCGGCCGCGGTGCTCGACGGGGTGATGGTGACATGGGCGGCGGCGGGCGCGGCGACGCCGAGGACGGCGATGCCGAGGACCGTCGGGACGGCGCCGAGACGCGCCAGTGTGCGCAGGGACATGAGAGCTCCTTGGGTTCTGCGGATGAGGTACGACGGGACAGGCTGTTACGGCCTGGAACCCCGACGGGCTCAGGCCGTGACGACCGCGCGCGGCGGCGCGCGACCGGGGTCGCCCACGAGCCAGGAGCGCGGGTGGAGGCGGGTCGCGGCCGCCTCACGGGCCACGACCGCGCGCCGGCGTACGACGATGGGCGCAGGTCGTCCGAGGCGCAGCACCTCGGCCACGACGCGGCGGCGGAGCCACCAGACGAAGCCGGTGACCAGGGCGCTGAGGACGTGCGCCAGCACCATCCGCGCGGACACGCTCTCGAGGAGCCCCGCGTCGAGGACTCCTGGGTTCGCGGCGGTGGCCGTCAGCTCAGCGTGGCCGTGGTGCGCGTGCCGGCCCAACGCCGTCCCGGCGCCGGAGTCCGGCGCGGCCGCCATCGCGCGCAGGGCGAGGTGCAGCCCGATCTGCGCGACGGCCAGCCCCGCGGCGACCAGCCAGGGGGTCACCCGACTGCGGAGGACCCAGGCGGTCGCGAGGGTGACCAGCGCGCCGAGGCCGAGCAGCCAGGGCAGGGACGGCAGTGCGCCGCCCGCGACCGTGTGCGCGACCGTCGTCAGCAGCCAGACCTCGGCCGCGACCACGGCGACGCGCGCTGCTCCCACGCGGGTCATTATGCGAGGCGCGGACTGATCGGGGGGCCCGAACCAGACAGCTGCGACCGACGAGCGGCCGCGGGTCGCCCATTTTGACTCCGGTTCGCCGCGACCCGAAGGATGGGGGATGTGGCCGACAACCGCGACGTCGTGCCCCTGCGCGAGGCCACCCGCGCCTGGTTCCTGATCTCGCTGCAGACCTTCGGCGGCCCGGCCGGGCAGATCGCGGTGATGCAGCGGGCCCTGGTCGACGAGCGCCGCTGGATCGGCCAGCAGCGCTTCCTGTTCGCGCTCGCCTACTGCACGCTCCTGCCGGGTCCGGAGGCACAGCAGCTGGCGACGTACGTCGGCTGGCTGCTCAACGGCTTCCGGGGCGCGCTCGTCGCCGGGACGCTGTTCGTGCTGCCGGGTGTCGTCGCGCTGCTGGCGCTCTCGGCGGTCTACGTGGCGTACGGCGAGAACGATGTCGTCGAGGCGGTCTTCCTCGGCCTGGCGCCGGCGGTGATCGCGATCGTCGCCCAGGCGGTCTGGCGGTTGGCCCGCCGCGCGCTGCCGGGCCCGACGCTCGCCGGTCTGGCCCTCGGCGCGTTCGTGGCGCTGGCCGGTGTTCGGCGTGCCGTTCCCGGTCGTGATCGCCGTCGCCGCGATGGTCGGCTGGCTGGTCGGACGACGCTCCCCCGCCGCGATGACCGCGGGACCCGCCGTCGCCGACGACGGTCCGCCGCCGCTGATCCCCGACGACGCCCTGCATCAGGAGGCCCCGTCGACGCGACGTACGGTCGTCGGGCTGGCGGTCGGTCTGGTCGTCTGGCTGCTCCCCGTCGGCCTGGCCGCGGTCCTGCTCGGCGCGGACAGCATCTACGTCGACCAGGGACTCTTCTTCTCCGGCACCGCGCTGATCACCTTCGGCGGCGCGTACGCCGTCCTCGCGTTCGTCGCCCAGCAGGCCGTCAACGTCTACGGCTGGCTCGTCCCGGGCGAGATGGTCCGCGGCATGGCCCTCGCGGAGACCACCCCCGGCCCGTTGATCATGGTCGTCCAGTTCGTCGCCTTCGTGGGCGCCTACCGAGACCCGGGCACGCTCGATCCCTGGGTCGGTGCGGTGGTCGCCTCGCTGCTGGTGACGTGGGTGACGTTCGTGCCGTGCTTCCTGTTCATCCTGCTCGGAGCGCCGTACGTCGAGCGCCTGCGCGGCAACCAGACCCTCGCGGCAGCCCTCGCCGGCATCACCGCCGCCGTGGTCGGCGTGATCGCCAGCCTCGCGGTGTTCTTCGCGCTGCACACGCTCTTCGCCGAGACCGGCCGCGTGACCTGGGGACCACTCGACCTGGAGTTCCCCCACCTCGACTCACTCCAGGCCACCCAGCTCGCGATCACCGTCCTGGCCTTCGTGCTGGTCTTCGTCGCGAAGTGGGGCGTGCTCCGGGTCCTCGGCACCTGCGCGCTCGTCGGTCTCGTCGCCCACCTCGCCCTCGGCCTCGGCTGACTCCCGTCCTCCTGCTGTCGAAGTCGGCTCAGCCTGGAATCACCGATGGCCGACGTCGCGAGCGTCACCAGGCGGGTGCGACGGCAAGGCGCCGGCGCGAAGGCAGGCTGGGTGCCTGTCGAGCGTCGGCAACGCAGCCATCGCCCCGCATGGTGGCGCGCAGCAGGCGGAGATCGGTGATTCCAGGCTCAGGTCGCGTAGACCGACACCTCGGTCGCCTTGACGGCGAACAGGACCCGCGAACCGGGCACCAGGTCGAGCTCGGCGACGGCGCGCGACGTCACGTCGGCGATGAGGCTGTCGGCCCGGACCCGGACGTGGCCGCTCTGCGGTTCGAGGTCGGTGACGGTGACCTCGAGGACGTTGCGCGGGCTGCCACCCGGACGCTCGAGGAAGATCGAGACGGCGTTGGGCGGGAAGACCGCCACGACGGCATCTCCGTCGACGGGATGCGGCTCCAGGGTCTGGCCTTCGAGCGTCAGGCCGCCGGCAGCGTGCACGGCGGCATCGCGCCACGACCCGGTCACCATGTTGAGCCCGGCCAGCTGGGCGGCAAAGGCGCTGCGGGGCCGGGAGAGCACCTGCGCGGTCGGACCGTGCTCGACGACCGCACCCTGCTCCAGCACGACCACGCGGTCGGCCAGGAGCAGCGCGTCGAGGGCGTCGTGCGTGACGAGCACGACCGTACGGTCGGCCAGCACCCGGCGCAGCATCTGCCGCAACCCCGGCGTGACCGCCACGTCGAGGGCAGCCATGGGCTCGTCGAGGAGCAACAGCCTCGGCTCCGCGGCCAGGGCGCGGGCGACCGCGACCCGCTGCGCCTGACCGCCTGAGATCTCTCCGGGCCGCCGGCGGGCCAGGTCGCCGGCGCCCACCTCGGCGAGCCATCGGTCGGCGGCCTCGTGCGAGGCCGCTCGACGGGCGCCAGTGCTGCGCGGCCCGAAGGCGACGTTCTCGCGGACGTCGAGGTGCGGGAAGAGCAACGGCTCCTGTGCGAGCAGCGCCACCCGCCGGTCGTGGGGGGCCACGTGCACCTCGTCGTCGCCCCGCTGGGTCAGCACCCGGCCGTCCAGCACGACGTGGCCCCGGTCGGGCCGGAGCAGGCCAGCCGTGACCCCGAGCACCGTGGACTTCCCGGCCCCGTTGGGCCCGAGGAGCGCGACGGTCTCCCCGTCGGCCACGTCGAAGGCGACGTCGACCCCACGAGCGGCCACCGCCGCGTCGTACGCGAACGTCACAGCGCGCTCCGCCCCTGACGGGCGAAGCCGATGACGAGGACCGCGACGACCACGAGCACCAGCGAGAGCGCCACCGCGGCCTGGGCGTCGGTCTCCCGGCGCAGGTAGATCTCCAGCGGCAGCGTGCGCGTCACACCCTGCAGGCTGCCAGCAAACGTGATCGTCGCGCCGAACTCGCCCAACGCCCGGGCGAAGGCCAGCACCGCCCCGGACACGAGGCCCGGCAGCACCATCGGCAGCGTGACCCGACGGAGCACGGTCGTCGGCGACGCCCCCAGCGAGGCGGCCACGACCTCGTAGCGCTGGCCGGCGGTGCGCAGCGCGCCCTCCAGGCTGACGACGAGGAACGGCAGCGCCACGAAGGTCTGCGCCATGACGACCGCTGCCGTCGAGAACGCCACCTGGATCCCGAGCACCTCGAACGTCTCGCCGAGCAGGCCCCGGCGACCGAACGTGTAGAGCAGCGCGATGCCCCCGACGACCGGCGGCAGCACGAGCGGCAGCAGCACGAGCGAGCGGACCAGCCCGATCCATCGCGCCTCGCTGCGGGCCAGCACCGTCGCCATCGGCACGCCGATGACGACGCACAGGAGGGTGCTCGTCGCCGACGTGCGCAGGCTGAGCTGCAGCGCCTCGCGCGAGCCCTCCGACGTGATCAGCTCGAGGAAGCTGCCCCAGGGTGTACGCAGCACGATCGCGAGCAGCGGGAGCAGCACGAAGGCGGCTCCCGCGAAGGCCGGTACGTAGACCCAGGTCGGAACCCCGACGCGGGCCCTCGGGTCGGCCATCTCAGCTCCCCGTCACGGCGCCGGGGCGAAGCCGTCGTCCGCGAGGATCCCCTGGCCGGTCTCCCCGACGACGAGCTCGACGAACTCCTCGGCCAGGTCGGCGTTCTCCGACGACGCCACCGTGGCGATCGGGTAGACATTGACCGCTGCCGAGGACTCGGGGAACTCGATGCCCTGCACCGAGTCGGAGGCGATCACGTCGGTGACGTAGACCAGCCCGGCATCGGCCTCGCCCGAGGCGACCTTGGCCAGGACGTCGGTCACCGACTGCTCCTCGCTGACCGGCGAGAGCGCGACGCCCGCCGACGTCGGCGACCTTCTGCGCCGCCGCGCCGCAGGGCACCTCCGGCGCGCAGATCACGAGATTGACGTCGTCGCCGGCCAGGTCGTCGAACGTCTCGATCCCGGCGGGGTTGCCCTCGGGCACGGCGATCTCGAGGGTGTTGGACGCGAAGGTCTGCGGGTCGGAGCCCTGGAGGTCCTCGGCCGTGAGCTTGTCCATGTTGGCCTCGTCGGCCGAGGCGAAGACATCGGCGGGCGCGCCCTCCTGGATCTGCGCCACCAGGTCGGAGGACCCCGCGAAGTTGAAGTCCACGTCGACGCCGTCGTGGGCGGCCTCGAACTCCTCGCCGATCTCCTCGAACGTCGCGGTCAGGGACGCGGCGGCGTAGACGGTCAGGGTGGTGCCGCTGTCGCCGCCCCCGTCGTCGTCGCTCCCGCACGCAGCAAGTGCGACGACGCTCAGGACGGCGACGGCACCGGTGCTGACGGCTCGGAGGACGGCACGCGTCATGACGCTCCTCGATCGGCCTCGACGATGACGGTGGTGGACTTGATGACAGCGACGGCGACCGACCCGAGCTCGAGGCCGAGGTCGCGCACGGCCTCGCTGCTCATCAGCGAGACCACGCGGAACGGGCCGCACTGCAGCTCGACCTGGGCCATCACCTTGTCGACCTCGAGGTGTGTGACGAGACCGACGAACCGGTTGCGCGCCGAGCTGGCCCGCTCCCCGGGCGGTCCGGGCAGGTTGGCGTGCTCGCGGGCGACCAGCGCGACGTCGTACCCGTCGACGACCTTGCGCCCGCTCTCGTCGGTGGTCGCGGGCAGCAACCCTCGGTCGATCCAGCGGCGGACGGTGTCATCGCTGACGCCGAGGTACGCCGCGGCATCCTTGATCCTCAGATGCGGCACAAGCGACACTATAGCGCCGAATCTGCGGATCACTCAGTCATGGATGTCCGTCTCTGCGGCATCGAACAACCCTGCCAAGCGAGCCAGTACGTCGGTCCAGCCCTGCTGGTAGCCGTCGTGCTCCTGGTCGCCGGCCATCTCGTGAATGACCCGCACCAGCGTGTCGGTCCCCGACTCCTCGAGAGCGACCCGGACCCGGTCGACCGGCCCGGGGACCCTGGCGTGCATCCACTGCCAGGTCAGCACCAGCTCCCGCGGCTCGTCGAGGCTGACGACCTCGCCCTGGACACCGATCCCGACGGCCGCCGCCTCGATCCGGTAGCGCCCGCCCGGACGAGCGTCGACGTCGTACGTCGTGTCGGGCAGGTGCGGCCACCACCATCGCGCCATCCCGGTCGCCGTCGTCCAGAGGGGCCAGACCGCAGCGGGTGCAGCGTCCACCTGTTGCTCGACCAGAAGCGTCGATGTCATCTGCCGACCGTACCCGCGGACCTGCAGCTCCCGTCGGGCACGGTGACAGCTCTCCGACCGCCAACGCCTCATCGTCGGTGACGGGGCGGCCGAGCGAGGAGTCAGAGGCCGGGGAAGACCGCCCGGAGCCGGTCGAGGTCCGCGGTACCGGCCACCTCTTCCGGGGTGTGTGCGTCGTCGAGCCGGCCGTAGACCAGCCGGACGAACGCCTCTGCCGGGAGGGTCAGGTCGGGTCGGTCCCCGTCGGGGGACGGCTCGATGGAGACCCGCTCGGGACCCAGCGTCAGCGAGAGGCGGCGCTCGGGCGCGTGTGTCCGTACCTCGACGCGCCCTCCGTCGGCACTGGCCTTCCCTGCCCACCCGGCGATCATGGGGAGCTGGCCGAGCACGTGCTCGGTCGCAGCCTCGGAAAGGGCGGTCGTCGGGTCGAGGGCGACCTCGACGTCCCACGCATGCAGCACGTGCTCGTTGAGCAGCAGACCGACGAAGGTGTCGGCGTCGAAGGCCACGGGCCCCATCGAGACGCTCAGCGGGGCGCGCTGCTCCTCGGTGAGGCCGGTCACCAGGGCGAGCAGGTTCGCCGTCGCGGCGACGTAGCCGGTCGCCTGGTCCTCGGGCGACCTGGTGTCCCAGTCGGCCCACACCGATGGCGCGAAGCCGTCATCCGGCTCACGGCCCGCGAGCGCGTCCTCGACCCGCTGCCGGTTGATGACGGCGGCCGAGCCCAGGTGGGAGAGGGTGTCCGCGATCGTCCACTCGCTGGGGTACGCCGGCGCGCGCAGCTGGTCGGCCGTGAGCGACTCGGCGACGGTGCGCAGTCGCGCGGCGGTGGCGGTGAGCTGGTCGAGAGGTGTGGGCATGGGTCGAGTCTGCCGACTGCCTGCTCATGAACGGACCGTGGTCCGATTCGTGGGCGGAGGCTGCACCACCTTCCGGAAGCACGGTAAAGGTTCCAGGGGTTCGATTGCGGATCCGACGGCGGGGACGCACAGTTGCCAGGTGAGCAAGAGGCTGACTGGACTCGTGGGTGTGGTCGGCCTGCTCGCCGCGTTGGCGTTCGCAGCCGTCCAGGCAGCGCTGGCTGACTCCGCCGTCGGGATCGCGAACGTCTCGCTGTCGGCCGACGACGACCCGGCCGACGACGACCCGGCCGACGGGGAGCGCGAGGGCCAGGAGCGAGGCGACCAGGGTCAGGGGCCGCCGCCGTGGGCGAACAACGACCACGACAAGCAGAAGGCGCACGGCAAGGCAACGGGCGGGAACGACGCCTGGAAGCAGCTGTCTCCCGCTGCACGCGCCGACCTGATGACGACGCTCGTCAAGGAGCACAAGCGGGGCATGCGGACGTTCGCAACCTGCCAGGAGGCGGGCAGCAGCCCCTGCGAGAAGCCACTGCCGCCCGGGCTGGCCAAGAAGCTCTGACGACTCGCGCCCCTGGAGAGCGGGGCAGCCTCAGCCGGCGGCGGCATCGCGGCGTCGTTCGAGCAGGACGGTGTCGCGCCACTCGCCGTCGAGCCGGCCGATGCGTGAGCGCACCGCGAGGAGTCTGCGGCGGGTCCGGGCTCTTCGACGATCATGCCGGCGACGGCTGCTGCGTCCCCTTGACTGCCGAGCCCGAGCTCCTCGCCCTGGGTCGCCGCCCCTGACACGATCGACTACGGCATCCGCCCGTTCGCCGCCCTCCTCGTGGGTTCGTGAGTCGTTGGGGTGGTGGCCTGGCGACACCTACGACCCGAGGCCGGGCTCGCGGGTCGAGGTCTCGCGGCGCTGCCGGTTCCCCGGCGTCCGCTCGCGAACCCCGCCCGAGCGGACCGTGACCAGGTAGCGCGCGCCACCTTCCTCGCGGCACCACACGTGGAACCACAAGCCCTGCGCGGTCACCGAGGCGTCCCAGATCTCGCCACGCAGCCAGGAGCCGTCGACGAGCACCTCGACGGCGCTGCCAGGGGTGAGGTTCGCCACCCTTCCACGCTAGCCGTCCGGTAACGCGCGCCTGACTGGTTTCCGGCCGGTCGAGACCGAAGTAGCCCCCGGTGGCCGAAGGACGTGGCGCCGGCGCCGCCACCCGGGACTAGTCTGGCTCCGCCGCATGCCGATCCTGGACGGGGGCTCATGAGGCTGGGTGTGCATCTGCCGTTGGCCGACCTCGCGGGCGGTGGCGCGGCCAGCCACGCGGACCTGGTGGCCTACACACGGGAGGCCCGCGACCTGGGGTTCGCGACGGTCTCGGCGAACGACCACCTCTTCTGGCGTCATCCCTGGCTCGACGGCCCTACCGCGCTCGCCAGCGTGATCTCGGCCGCCGGCGACATGGCGATCGCCACCAGCGTCATCTTGCCGGTCGTGCGCCATCCCGTCGTCGTCGCCAAGACCTTGACGACGCTCGCGACCCTCGCCCGTGGGCCCGTGATCGGCGGGCTCGGGCCGGGCTCGAGCCGCACCGACCACGACGCGGTGGGCGTGCCCTTCGAGGAACGATGGGCCCGCTTCGACGAGGCGATGCGCTGCGTGACCACCCTGGTCCGCGGCGAGCCGGGGCCGGCCGGGCGGTTCTACCGGGCCACTCCCGCGTTGGCACCGGTGGCCGAACCGCGCCCACAGATCTGGCTGGGGACCTGGGGGTCGGATCGCCGGATCGCCGCCACCGCGCCGCTGGCGGACGGCTGGCTGGCGTCGGCGTACAACGCGACGCCGGACCAGTACGCCGCCGCCCGCGGGCGCCTCGACGGACATCTCCGGAACAGCGGCCGCGAGCCGAGCACGGTCCCCGACGCCGTCGCCACCGCGTGGCTCCACGTGAGCGAGAGTCCGGCCGAGGCCGAGCACGTCATCACCGACGTGCTCGCGCCGACCCTTGGCCGCGACCCGGCCGAGCTGCGCCACCTGCCCATCGGGAGTCCGGAGCACTGCGCGCAGGCGCTCGCGGCCTACGCCGCGGCAGGAGCACGTGAGGTGCTGCTCTGGCCGCTCCGCGATCCCATCCTGCAGCTGCAGCGCATCGCAGCCGCAGTCCCGATGACCTAGCGCCGCTCCTCGACGGCGACCCATCCCGTCGGCGAGTAGTAGCGGGTCACGCCGTCGGCCTTCGTCAGCTCCAGGATCCCGTTCTCCTGGATCCGGTAGCCGTCGTCGTCGCCGTACTGGGTGAAGTTGCCGTCTTTGTCGGTGAAGAGCCTGAAGGCCATCGTGCGAGTCTCACACGCGGGCTGCTCGGATATCCGAGAACCGCTCGAACTGCCCTGTCAGGCGCCGGACGCTGCGTCGATCAGCTCCTGCTCGCGCTCGGGAGAGAGGCCTACGCCGTCCCGCGCGGCTTGGTCGGGGTGGGCCTGAGCCCAGGCCAGCGTGTCGATGACGACGTCCTCGAACGGCCGGTGGACAAGGCCCACGGCCTCGGCGCGGGCGGTGCTCATCGCCAGCACGTACTCCGGCGCGCCCTCCGACCACAGCGGCAGCCGGGCACCGTCCACACCGTGCTCACCGAGGAACGCCCCGTCGACCGGGGTCAGCTCGACGGGCGCGCCCACGGTCGCGGCGGTGTCGGCGAGGAACGTCCCGAAGGTGGTGGCGGGTCGTGCGGCGGTGAAGGTGCCCGCGGTGCGGTCCTCCACGAGGCGGATGGTCCAGGCGCCCATGTCGCGGGCGTCGATGCACTGCATGGGCGCGTCCGCGGGCCCGGGCAGGATCATCCGACCGCCGCGTGCCGCGCGTAGCACCCACCACGGGTAGCGGCCGGTCAGGTCGCGCGGCCCCACGACGAACGTCGGGCGGATGATCGTGAGGCGGCCATCGCCCCACCTCTCGCGGGCAACCCGCTCGCAGGCCACCTTCAGAGGACCGTACGTCTCGGCGGTCACCTCGGTCGTGTCGGCCGACGACTCGGGAAGCAGGGCGGCGTCCTCGTCGGCCCCCGGCGCCTCCTGGTCGGCGTACACCGAGACGGTCGAGACGAAGACGTGGTGACCGCCGCGCTCGCCGAGGGCGTCGTGGAGCGATGCGACCTGGCCGGGCAGGTAGGCACACACGTCAATGGTGGCGTCCCAGCGACCGTCCGCGAGGACGGAGAGGTCGCCGTTGCGGTCGGCGAGGAGATGGGTGGCAGACGGCAGCTCGTCGGTGGCGGTGCGGTGGAGCAGGGTCACGTCGTGACCGGCGGCGAGCGCCGACTCGGCCATCGCGTGGCCCACGAAGCGGGTGCCTCCGATGATCAGGATCCTCATCCGAGCGAGCCTAGAGCGCCGTTCGGGTACCAGCGCACGCACAGCGCGTCGTGGACGAGGGACGCGGTGGTCTCCCCCGTCGCCGCGCACGCCCGAGCGACCAGTCCCTCGGTCTCGTCGAGTGCCGCCTGGCACTCGTCCTCGGGGAGCAACCGGACGTGCGAGACCGTCGAGACGAACCCTCGCCACTGCTGCGGCGTCAGCGCCCACGTCCAACGGAAGGCACGCTGCTCGGCACGACCCGCCGAGAGCCCCAGACGGTCCAGGGGGTCGAGGTCGCCGGGAAGCTGGAGGGCGCGGTCAAGCCTGAGCGCCTGCCACTCCCAGTCGTGCTCCAGGACCGGCACGTTCCACACACATCCGAGCCAGCCGCCTGGGAGGAGCACGCGGGCCACCTCGGCAGCAGCCTCCTCCTTGGGAAACCAGTGCCATGCGTCCGCGACGACGACAGCATCGACCGAGGCGTCACCGATCGGGAGGCTCATGGCACCCGTCTCGTGGGTTCGCAGCCCCCGGTGACGCTGGCTGATCACGCGCAGCATTCGCCCGTCGGGCTCCACCACGTCCAGCTCGAGTCCACGCTCGATCAGACGATCGGTCAGCTTCCCCGTCCCGGCACCGACCTCGACAACGCGCGCCCCCTTCGGCGGTACGAGCCAGTCGACGGCGGCGTCCGGATAGGTAGGCCGCCAGCTGTCGTACGCCTCGGCCCAGGCACCGAAGGAGGTGGCACGTGCGGTGTCCATGTCGGCGATCCTGTCAGTCGCAGCCGACGACGCGGGTCCGCGGCAGGAGGGTGCACGCGCTCGCTCTCGCCAGTCTCTGGGAGACCGTTGGACCTCGGTCCCGACTGCCTTGATGGCAGGGTGCTGTCGTGCACGTCGCCAGGATCGGGTTCACGCCGATCAAGGGAGGTCGACACCAGACCCAGGGATCGGTGCTGCTGACCGAGACCGGACCTCGAGGCGACCGGGCGTTCTGCCTGATCGATCCGACCGACGGCCGGTGCCTCCGAACAGTTGAGAACCCCACGTTGCTGCAGACGCGCGCCTCGTGGGATGGGGTGGCGCTGTCCGTCGAGCTGCCCTCGGGCACGGTGGCCGGCGAGCCGGTGTCGACCGGGGACGTCCGAACGGTTGACTACTGGGGCAGGACCGCCGAGGTGGAGCGCGTGGAGGGGCCATGGGCCTCTGCCTACTCCGCCTTCCTGGGCCGCGAGGTGGTGCTGACGTCCAGCGCTCCGGGTGAGATGGTCTACGGCGGTCCGGTCACCTTGGTGACGACCGCGTCCCTGTCGCGGTTGGCCGCGGAAGTCGGGGTTCCTGTCGACGGCGCCCGCTTCCGGGCCACGTTCCAGCTCGACGGCGGGGACCACCTCGATCCCCACGCGGAGGACGGGTGGGCGGGCCGTCGGTTGCGGCTCGGCACAGCGGAGCTTCGGGTTCGTGGCCTGGTTCCTCGGTGCGCAGTGATCGACCTGAGCCCCGCTTCCGGAGCGCGTGACCTAGGTCTGCTGCATGCCCTGTCGGCCTATCGCCGCAGCGCCGGCGAGGTGACGTTCGGTGTGTACGCCGACGTCACGTTGCCCGGACGGGTCACGAGCGGCGATCCGGCCGTGCTGACCACACCGCCGCCTGAGGAGCTCGTTCCGATGGCCGTTGAGGGCGTCTGAGGACCGCTCACCAGATCAGGGCGGCGGGCAATCCCCATGCTCCTGGGACTCCGTGGGCGGCGGCCACTCAGGTGTCGGCGGCGGAGTCACTGCCGTTGTTTGTCTACTGACCGCGGCTCGGGTACGCACGGTTGCGTCCGCTCATGCCCTCAGGGCAGGGCGGTCGGACCTACTCTCGGGGGCCGTCTCCCGTTCGAGCCAAGCGCTCGCGACTCAGATACCGGACCGGCTTGCCGAGCGACTCCGCGTAGGCAATCTCCCGTCGGGTTGACTCTCCTACGTAGCCGCCCGGATCCACGATGTACACCTCGTCAGCCATGCGAATCTTCTGGAAGTGCACGCCGCCGAGCCGCCCCTTCAGGTCCGAGCTGTCGGCTGTCCAGTCGTCGTCCGGCAGATCGGGGAGGCTGAACATTCCGAGGCTGATCACGACGCAACCCTCCATCGTGAGCCGCTGGTTGACCTCCGCGAACTCAGCCTCGAACTTGGTCGAGCCGCAGAGCGTGATGACCTTCGCCTCGCCCTCGGCCGACTGCGGCGCCTGCTGGTTCTCCATGAGGTTCATGATCGGTGAACGGCAGGACGAGGCTGTCGCCGACCCCTGGACGTCGCTCATGCCGCGAAGCGGCTTCCATCCCCGCTATCGCGGCCACCGACAGGCACACTGTCGGCACAGACGCTTGAACCAGCGGGGCAACGACGGCCAGGCTGCAGACCAGTCGGCAAGGAGCGATGTGATGAGCGAAGCGTTCTACTCACACGCGAAGCTCTACGACCTCATGTTCCCCAGCGGCGGACCCGCAGCGGATTTCTACCGGGTCGAGGCCGGTCGGCCGGGCGGGCGCGTCCTGGAGCTCGGGTGCGGCACCGGGCACAAGTTGATCCCCATCGCGGCCGACGGGCATCCGTGCGTCGGCCTGGACTTCTCATCGGACATGCTGGCCGAGGCTCGCCACAAGGCGGACGAGCGCGGAGTAGCGGTGGAGTGGGTGCACGGCGACATGCGGGACTTCGACTTGGGCCGCACCTTCGACTTCGTGTTCATCGCGGCCAACTCCCTGCTGCACCTGCACGACGCCAAGGACCTGGTGAGCTGCTTCCGATCGGTCCGGAGACACCTGGCGCCTGGCGCGCGCTTTGCCTTCGACGTCTTCAACCCGAGCCTGCGCCTCCTGGCCGAAGCCGTCGGCCTACGGCGCACGCGAGAGTCGTTGTCGTTCACCGATCCCGACCGTGGCGACGTGAGCGTCGATGTCGCTGAGACCTACGACGCACGGGCGCAAGTGACCCGCGGGACGTGGCACCTCTCGACTGACTCCGAGCCCGACTTCATCGTCCTGCCGCTGGAGATCAGGAGCATCTTCCCGCAAGAGCTGCCACTGCTCCTCTCGCTCGGCGGACTTCGGCTCATCGATCGCTTCGGTGACTGGTCGGGTCGATCGTTCACCGGGGCTGAGCCGCTCCAGCTCTGCATCTGCGAGTCCGCCTGATCCGAGCCGAGCGCACGGCCTCGCTCATGGGTGCCGACGTCACCGCACCTGGCGGGCACCCCTCCTGTCGGCTGATCGGAAGCCGGTGCCGACGAGCTCGGCGACGGCGCGGCGGGCCAGGTCCATGGGGGTTCGGTGCCTCAGATGGTCGCGGCGACGCCGCCGAGGAGGGCGCCGATGTCGGCGAGAGCGTTGCGCTTGATCGAGTAGTAGACCCATACGCCGCGCTTGCTGCGGTCGAGCAGGCCGACCTCGTGCAGGACCTTGAGGTGGTGGCTGATGGTCGGCTGGGAGAGGTCGAACGCGTCGTTGAGGTCACAAACGCAGGCCTCGCCGTCGGTGTGGGCGGCGACGAGGGACAGCAGGCGAAGGCGGACGGGGTCGGCCAGGGCCTTGAGAAGGGGCGCGATCCGTTCGGCTTGGGCGGTGCTGATCGGCTCGCTGGTGAGCGGAGAGCAGCACGCGACTGTCTCGACCGGGGTTAGTTCCAGAACGGACTTCGACATGCATCTATATTGACAGATGTCGATGTGCGAGGCAACATGGAACGTGACATCGACCGTCATCAATATTCAGGAGTGCTCATGTCCCGCGTCCAACTGGCCCTCAACGTCGACAACATCGACCAGTCCATTGCCTTCTACAGCGCCCTGTTCGGCGTCGAACCTGCCAAGCGCCGGCCCGGCTACGCCAACTTCGCGGTCCCGGAACCGCCCCTCAAGCTGGTGCTCATCGAGAACCCCGGCCAGGGCGGCAGCCTCAACCATCTCGGCGTCGAGGTCGCCGACACCGACACCGTCGACGCCGAGCAGACCCGCCTCGCTCACGCTGGGCTCGCTTCTGTCGACGAGCGCGACACCACCTGCTGCTATGCCAAGCAGGACAAGTTCTGGGTCCAGGGCGCGCCCAACGGGGAGAGCTGGGAGATCTACACAGTCCTGGCCGACAGCCCCACCCCGAACGGCGAGGCCGACGGGCAGGAGTGCTGCACCAGCCTTCTCGTGGAGCCCTCCTCCGCGCAGGAGGCCGCTAGCGCCGCCAGCCGCTGCTGCTGAAGCCGGGATGGCCGCCGTCCACGACCTATACCGCGCGCCAACGCGCGTTGGCCGGGCATCCCGCTGCCTGCGCTCCTCGCCTAGCGGGGAGTAGCGTCGAGAGCATGCAGGAACGTGGTGCCGGCCATCGGCTGCGCCGCCTGCCGGCGTACGACCGCTGCGACGACGACTGCTCGACCGAGTGCACGCGCTGAGCGCTCCGCAACCTCTGTCGTCGTCCGTTTGGAGTTCACCTATGCCTGCACCACATCCTGCTCGTCCCTACATCTTCCTGATCGCTGCTACCGCCTGTTGGGGTGTCGGCACCGTGCTCAGCAAGCTCGCTCTGGATCGTGGGCTCGCTCCCATGGTGCTGCTCGTCGTGGAGCTCTTCGCCAGTTGTTCCTTCGTTCTCGCCGTCCTCGTCGCCGTGAGCCGTGGCCGCCCTCGGTTCCCGAGGACTCACGACTACTCACGAGTCGCGGCACTCGGCGCACTCAACCCAGCTCTGGGCTACTCCCTCGGGCTCCTAGGCCTCACCACGGTCAGCGCGAGCCTGGCCGTCCTCGTCTGGGCGCTGGAGCCCCTGTTGGTGGCCGTTCTTGCTGTCTTCCTGCTGCGAGAGAGACTCTCCGCACCCGTCGCGTTCCTCACCGTGACCGCCGTCGGTGGAGCGGTCGTGGTGCTCGGCGGGTCCGGCGCATCTGGTGACGCGCGGGGGCTCACGTTGACCTTCGCAGCGGTCAGCGCGTGCGCGCTCTACACCGTGTTGACGCGCCGGCTGCTGCTCGACGACGGCTCGCTGATCGTGGTTCTCGGACAGCAGGTCCTCGCGCTCGTCCTGGTGCTCATCGCTCTTGTCGTCCTGGCCGGCGCGACCGGCGGTGACGTGCTGGGCGACCGGCCCGACCTGGCAACCGTTGGCCTGGCAGCCGCTTCGGGCCTCGTCTACTACGGGCTCGCGTTCGTGTTCTACGTCTCCGGCCTACGGCACGTTCCAGCAGTCACCGCCGGCGCGGTCCTCCCGCTCATCCCGGTATGGGGCCTTGCCGCAGCCTTCCTGGCCGGTGACCGCCTGTCAGCCGGCCAGTGGCTCGGGGCGGCCGTCGTCGGGCTCGCCGTGCTTGCGATCGGCCTCCTGGAGGCCCGTCGATCGAGGGCCGACGCGGCTGTCTCCAACCGACAGGACTCCTCGACCCCAACACGTTGACACTGGCTGCCCAGAGCGCAGCGTGGGCTTGGTTCCTTCGCCAAATGCTCGACCAACCGCACCCGATCAGACGATCGCGAGCTGGTCGGCTCCAGGTGTGCCGGAAAACCAATAACCCCGCCTGACCTGCGGACTCGCAGTGCCAGACGGGGCCTGTTGCTGGTGGGCGATACTGGGTTTGAACCAGTGACCTCTTCCGTGTCAAGGAAGCGCGCTACCGCTGCGCCAATCGCCCTCGTCGTTCAGATATTTCGAGGTGGGTACGGGATTTGAACCCGTGTACACGGATTTGCAGTCCGTTGCCTCGCCTCTCGGCCAACCCACCGCTGGATGGGTCTGCCGAGACCCGCTCCGAGCGGACGACGAGGCTCGAACTCGCGACCTCAACCTTGGCAAGGTTGCGCTCTACCAACTGAGCTACGTCCGCTTGCGCCGTTCGCCGGAGGGGTCCCCGGCGAGGTGCGTGAGAACCTTAGCCGATGCCTCGGACCGCCCAAAATCGAGGTAGAGACCCGCGTGTCACCCCGATTGTCGAGCCTAGAGTGGCCGCATGCGGGCCTGGGTGAACGGACAGCTCCTCAGCGACCCCACGGCCCCGGCGGTGCAGATCATGGACCACGGTTTCACCGTCGGCGATGGGGTCTTCGAGGCCGCCAAGGTCGTCGACGGACGTCCCTTCGCGATCACGCGACACCTCGCGCGACTCGCTCGCTCGGCCGAGCGGCTCGCCCTGCCGGTGCTGGACGACGGCGAGGTGAGACGCGGCATCGCCGCCGTCCTCGACGGCTTCGACGAGCCGCTCGGACGGTTGCGCATCACCTACACCGGCGGACCCGCTCCCCTCGGCTCCGGACGCGGCGACGCACCGCCCACCCTGGTCGTCGCCGTCGCGCCACTCGGCCGCCACGCGGAGACGACCAGTGCCGTGACGGTGCCCTGGCCGCGCAACGAGCGCGGAGCGCTGGCCGGGGTGAAGTCGACGTCGTACGCCGAGAACGTCGTCGCCCTCGCATACGCCGCCGAGCGCGGCGCCACCGAGGCCGTCTTCCCCAACCTGCAGGGCCAGCTCTGCGAGGGCACCGGCTCCAACGTCTTCTACGTGCTGGACGGCCAGCTCCGCACGCCCACCCTGGCTTCGGGCTGCCTGGCCGGCATCACCCGCGCCCTGATCCTCGAGTGGTGCGACGCCGTCGAGGTCGACGGGCCGATCGAATCGGTGAGCAAGGACGCGAGCGAGATCTTCCTCGCCTCGACCACCCGCGACGCCCAGGCCGTGACCCGCTGGGACGACCGCCACCTGGACGTCGGTCCGGTGACCCAGGCCGTGCTTGCCGAGTGGCGGGTGCGCGAGGCCGCCGACGTCGACCCGTGAGCCGACTCGCGATGTGAGGCTGCTGGGGCTCATGCGTTAGAGTTCCCGCCGCACCACGCGGGCGATTGGCGCAGTGGTAGCGCGCTTCGTTCACACCGAAGAGGTCACTGGTTCGAACCCAGTATCGCCCACGGTCCACAAAACCGCCTCTGACCTGCGAGAACAGCAGATCAGAGGCGGTTCTTGTTCGGGGCACGTGTCCTATACGTGTCCAACGGTGCCACCTCTCCCACACCGAGAGAGGAACGCAGAATGACCACAGATCTCACCCCCGACCAGCTGATCGACAAGTGGGTCGAGCGCCACGAGGCGGAGACCACTCCCGCCGTGCCCGAGACTCTGGCGCTGAGCGTCGTCAGGCGGTTCGCCGAGATCGGCTAGACGGTCGAAGGCTTGCCCGACGATGCCAGGAAGGAGCACGTGCTCTGGTTCTTGGAAGCCTTCCTGGCCAAGCTGGACGAGGAGCGTGCGGCATGACCGCGACCGTCATCCCGTTCCCGGCGCAGACTCGCTCGCAGGCGATCTCGGAGCTTCCGCGTGGGCGCAAGCTGAGGCTCGGCCGTTGGCTAGTCATCAACCACACCCACTTCAACTACGTCACTGACGCCTGGAGGCGGATCGGCTACGCGGAGGGAGTCAAGGAAGCCGCCATGCGGGGCTGACGAGTGTTGAAGAGACCCACCCCGGCAGATCTTGCTGCCGGGGCGGGTCTCTGCCATAAGAGCGCCAGGGTCCGACACCTGATACCGAGTCAGTTGTCAATGGAAACCGCCCCGGCAGTGACCCACTCTGCAGGGGCGGTTCCTTTGTCGTGGGGCCGGCCCTGCGAGCCGCGAGTCCGAGGTTGCGCCGGTTACTGGTCGAGCCCGGAGATGCGGAGCACTTTCCCGGTGATCGTGACCACGAACGCTGTGTCGCCGATGATTTCGAACGTCGTCGGGCGGTCGAGGCCGGAGACGACGCTCTTGAACTGACCATGGCTGTTAGCCAGCATCAGGTGACCGGTTTTCGGCTTGGCAGGGAAGCCTTCCTTGCCCTCCTGACCCTCATATGGCCAGTTGCCCTGCGCAAGCCCGTACAGGCGATGCTGCGGGCCGACTTCGACATCGACGAGCAGTGGAGCACCCGAGGCCAGCCGCTCGATCCGACCGTCAGCGCGCCGTGCGATGACCCGGCCAGTCTTCGCCGTGTGCGGCACCGGCCCGGCCTGGCCGACCAGAACAGTGCGTCGTCCGACGCGCTCGAGCCCTGTCGGGACGACGTTCTTGGCGAAGTCTTCGAACACGCTGATCCTGCCGTTGAGCCGCACGCGGAGGATCCGGTTGTGGTGCGCGTCGGCGACCAGGAACCCGTTCCGATAGGTCTGCATGGAGTACGTGTACCCGCCGGGGACGAAGAAGTTGGGACTCGCCGGCGGGTGCGCCTCGCTCCAGGTGTAGAGGTCGGCGATCAAGGTCGTACGCGTCGTGCCCTTGCCGACGCGGTCGAGGCGGTAGATGCCCTCGGCCGCCGGGGCGTTGGTCGAGCCGACCAGCTCGGTCCAGAACTCGCTCACGCCGGTGACCAGCACGTACGCAGTGCGACCGTGGAAGGCGATGTCGGCGACCCCCCCGCCGATCACGCCCTCGATCTGCAGGGGCAGTCCGTCGGCATAGGTCTTCACGTTCCCGCTCTTGGGGTGGATCCACCGGATCCGTCCGTCGGTGCTGTCGGTCACGTACAAGGCTCCGTCAGGACCCACGGTGCTGCCCGAACCGCAGATGTCGTCGGCACAAGGACCGTTGACGAAGGAGGCCAGCTTGGTCACCCTCGGCGTGCCGGTCTGGCCCTCTGCCGCGGGGACTCCCGCTGCTGCCCCGGAGACCCCGGGTGCAAGGAACGCGACCGTCAGCGTGACCGCCAATGCAAGTTTGCTGAAACGCGACATGTCTGTCGTCCTCTCGGTGCGGAGCGCGACCATCGCGCGTGGAACTCAGGTTCGGCGGCGACAGTCCGCACCGAGCGGGGCCAGCTCACCTCCCTGGGACGCTACGCCCGACTGCGGTGGCCAGCAGCCCTCGTACCGACACATCTAGACGTCGCGTCCGAAGACCGACCACAACCGTTGGTCAATGTCCGGTCAGCCCTACCGCAGGACGCGGCGCAGACGTACGCCGCTGTGACCAGCCCACCAAGCTCGTTCTGGGCCGTGGGCGCGGTCGAGGGCGGCGGGGCGCCACGGGGTCAGTCCAGGCCGCGCCGTCCCAGTAGGCCTGCGTCCCCGCCGCTGACGGGTGCGGACACCAACCCGCCGGGGGTCCGCGGGGGCGGCGCTTGGTTGGTGCCGGGCCACGCGCACGCGACGCGCGGTCCTTGAGCGAATGCCGGGACCGCTCTCGAGGAAGTCGGAGCCGGGGGCGCCGGGCTGGCCTAGCCAGGAGGCGACCCCGATGTCGGGCGGCGTATCAGCCGCCTCCGTCGCAGGTCCCCTATGCGATTCGCGGACAACCCCAGCGGCTCAGCCATCCCAACCAACAAGCCAGAAAGAAGGACTGCCATGTCGGTTCTCAACAACATCCGTTCGATCGCCTCGGCGGCGGCGCTCACCACGGTCGTCGGGCTCCTCATCACGGCCTGCGGGTCGCAGACCGACGTCTCGGAGGACGCATTCGATGCGAGGGGTGAGGTCGCGGAGAAGCGCGTCTACCCGCCGACGGACGTCCCCGTGAAGCAGGTTCCCGACCGCATTTACCCGCCGACTGAGGTGCCGTGATTGGGTGTCCGTCCAACCGCCTCGCCCCCCGTGGAGGCACTGGCCGAGGGCCGGATTCGCATCGGCGGTTCCGGTCCTCGCCTATGCGGCCAGTTGCGGCGTCTGGCGACAGTCTGCGGGCAGGCCTCGAGCGCTCTCCCTGGTCCTGCCTTGACGTGGCCTAACGAGGCCGCAAATTGTCAGCAAGACTGTCGTTCAGTCGGGCGTGCTCGGGGCCACCTCGCGCACCATCACGCAGTTGCCCTGGCCCTTGGGCCGGTCGTAGGTGAAACCCTCGCGCTCGTACATGGTGCGGGTGCCGTTGTAGAGGAACGACGAGTTCTTCTTGCGGACCCCGCCGGTGTCGTGCGGGTAGCCCTCGACCAGGCCGCCGCCGGCCTGCGCGATCAGCTCGACGGCTCCGCGCAGGGCGAACGCCGCCAGGCCCTGACCGCGAAGGCCGCGCTCGACCTGGATGCAGGTGACCCGGTAGTCGGGCAGTCGCTCGGCCGTGGCGACGTACTCCTTGCGGTGTTGGATGTTGGGCAGCTCCTCGGGTGATCCGTACTCCGCCCAGGCGACGGCCAGGTCGCCGTCGTAGACCAGCGCCGCGTGCGCGATCCCGTCGGCTACCAGACGTTGCTTGAGCGCCCGGTTCCCCTCGGCGCTCTGACCCTTCTCCGCGCAGTCGGGATGGAAATGGGTGCACCAGCAGCTGGCGAACATGCCCTTGTTCCGTCCGACGAGAGCAGCGAAGTCGTCGAACGTCTCCGGCGTGAGCGCCTTGATCGTGAAGTCGGACATGCCTGGCAACGTACCCACGGTTGCGGACGATCAGCGTCCGGTAGCTCACCCTGCCAGGGCGGCGCACGCACCGTCGCGGGCGAGGAGCTTTCCAGGCAGGGGCGCGCGCCACGACACCGATCACGGCAGGGAAACTCCTCCGCTAGTTCCTGGTCGCTCCCCCGACCACCCACCTCCGGCTCTGCCGTGGGCACCGAAGAGGTCGCTGGTTCGACCCGGTTTCGCCCACCAACACCCCACACGCCCACGGGAAGCGAGCGCGGCTCTGCCGTACGAGCCATTGACACGACGTGTGGCTGAGCAGGGAGTGATGAGGCCCTGCCCAGGCGACAGAAAACCGCCCCGGCACCAGGTGCCGGGGCGGTCATGTCTGCGGAGCCACATGTCAGAGGGGCCGCTTTCCAGCGCTCCCCCGCCCCTCTGGACAGCGACCCCTATTGACGTACAGAGCACGCTGCCACGAGACCGAAAAAAAGTCGACAAAGCCGTCTGGCACGACTAGACCGCCACGCTCTAGACGTCGTCGACGGCGCAGGAGACACTCGAAGGCAGGCCCGGATGGTTGCATCCGGCCGCCCCATGAGGCCGGCCCGGGCTCAGGCGCCCCACATCCCCCTGGGGCGCCGTCTATGTCGGGAGCGGACCCCGGCGACTCGTGGACTCGACCAACCTCAGAAGCGCGCCGGTCCGGGCCTGTGTCCAACCGGGGTCCGGGCAGGACACGGGCGCCCACCCCGAGCCGGATGCCCACCCGCCAGTCGCAGCGTGTTCCTGCTGACGACGGTCGTCAAGTCGCCACCGGTGCGTGGGACAGGCAGCAGTGGACAGGCAGCGCGTCAGACGTCGGGACGGGCGTTCATCACCTCGGTGCGGCGGAAGGTACGCAGGTGCGGCAGCTCGCCCACCGATTCCCGGCACCAGACGTGCACCCACCAGGTGCCGTCCTGGTCGACCGACCAGTCCCAGACCTGGCCGAAGAGCCACACGTCGCCGACCCGCACCTGGACGCGGCGCGGTCGCGGCGCCTCAGGAGCGTTCTGCGACGACACGTCATCCCTCAGGCGTCGGTGGGGCAGCCCGTCTGCCGCAGTTCGGAGTCTGGCGTATGGGACGGCCTCGTGACGTCGTTCGATGGAAGGCCCTGGGACTGACCTCAAGGATCTGTCGATGCCGAGGAAATCCGACCACAACGCGGGTCGACCCTTTAGTAGGTTGATTTCCTTTACCTTGGGCGACGAGAGTCGTATCCACGCCCAGGATGGTCAACCGGCCGATATCCCCATGCACGGCCGGCTGTCCCGGGTCAGGCGCCCCACCCCCCGGGGCGCCGATTCTTTGGAGATCCGACGTCGACCAGCTCGGCGAGGAGGAGCCGGGTCCGTCCATTCAGGCCGGCTCCCCCAGCAGCCGCTGCGCGGCGAGCCGGGTGTCGAGCAGGGCGCTCGCGACCGAGAGCCCTGGCGCGTACGACGTCGTGTCCGTCACCAGCGGCACCCAGCTCGCCGGATCGTCGGGCCGCGAGGTGCCCGGCGGGACGACGTACAGCGTGCCCGTGGTCAGCATCCGCCTGTTGTGCACGCCCGCGAGAGGGCCGTGGTCGATGGGCCACTGGGAGACATACACGTAGTCGTGGCCGCCAGGGAGCGCGTCGGACAGACGGATGACAGCCCGGCCGTCGTCGGCGATCGAGGCCTCGAGCCGATCGTGCCCGAGGCGGCCGAGCATGGTGAGCTTGCGCGGCCGGGCCGACGGGCGCCGCGGGTCGAGGAGCACGACCCAACCGAAGCGGAACGCCTCCTGCGGTGTCGTCGCCAGGTCGAAACGCGGGTCGACGGTGGACCAGGCACGGCCCGGCCCGTCGAGGCCGTAGCGACGGAACGACCGCACCAGAGCCGGCTCGACGGGGCCGCTCGCCTCGAAGTAGTCGGCGAAGCCACCCTCCGCAGTGAGGAACGAGCCCCAGGGCGTCAGCGTGCCGACCGAGTGGCCGAATGTGCCCCGGACGTGTCGACCGCCGGGGTCGGCGGCGGTCCGCAGGCGACGGTCGCCGGCTGCCGGCCCTGTCAGCTTGACCAGCGTCGACCCGTGGACGCGGCGATGGAAGCGCGAACGGGTCGGGTCGAGGATCTCCCACTCGCCGGTCCTGCGACGCCGGCGGACCGCCGCCACGCTCAGGCCGTGCGCGGCCATCGAGACCTTCGCCCGCTCACGCGGGTCCGCGGTGGTGAAGTCCGGCAGCTCGTCCGCGCGGTGCGCGTGCGCGGCAACGAGCAGCCCGGTGCTGCTGCTCAGCGGCACCGAGCCGAGCACGTCGACGCCGTACCCGACCTGGCCTGCGGCCGCCTTCGCGGAGTGCCGACCGCGGTTGAGCGCGGGCGCCTCCGGGAGGAGCCGCTGACCCCAGGCCAGCGGCACGTCCTCGGGCGCCTGGGCGCGCGGTGTGGCGCGCAGATCAGTCGTGGTCACGGCTTGGAGCGTCCCTGACCCAGGTGAGGGGACGGCGACGTCGACGTGAACCGGTGGCCACGGTCCGACGGCGAACAGTCTCCTCGACCGCCACCGTCACCAGGCGGCGGTCGCGTCGCGACGCAGGGTGACCGAGGGGTTCTCGCCGAAGGCCTCGCGGTACGCCGCTGTGAACCGGCCCATGTGCAGGAAGCCCAGCTCGGTGGCGACCGAGCGCACCGTGGTGGCGCCCGCGTCGGCGTGGACGAGCGCTTCGCGGACATGCCGGAGCCGGACCCGGCGCAGGTACGCCGTCGGGGAGGTCTCCAGCTCGCGGTTGAAGCCCTCCTGGAGGGTTCGGACGCCCAGGTGCACCGCTGCGGCGAGGCGCGTGGTGGTCCAGGCCTCCCCCGGCCGCTGTTCCATGAGGTCGGCTGCCTGGTGGACCGCGCGCGACGTCGTGTCGCCCCTCGATGCGGTCGGCGGCTCCAGCAGCCGGTCGCTGTAGTTGTGCGGCAGACCGAGGAGCAGACCGTCGAGGACCAGGCCCTCCATGTGACGGCCCGACGCAGGGAAGGCCGCCAGCCCGGCCGGCTCGTCCATCTCGGCGAGGAGCAGCTGGACAGCGCGCTGCCAGCGCAGGGCGGGGCCGCGCCTGAGGTCCGAGCCGAACTGGAAGCGCAGCTCGTCGTGCAGGGGCCGCAGCAGCAGCGCCTCGAGCTCGCTCTCCAGGGCGCCGCGCGGGACCATCAGGCACAGCTGGACGCAGTCGTCCGACCAGCGCATGTCGCCCGCTTCGCCCGGAGTGAAGGCCGCGGCCCGCCCCGCGCTGGTGTGCGCGACGTCGCCACGGCCCCGGGTCGACACTGCCGAGCCCCGCAGCGGCAGGTTGACGTGGAAGTTCTCTGCGACCGCGGTCGTCAGGCGCACCTCCCTGCCGTAGGAGAGCCGGCCCGCCGTGAGCGCGCCGACGCGCACACCGGTGAGCCGCATGTCCAGCGGTCCCGGCCCGCCGGTGAGCTCGAGCCGGTTGGGTAGGTACAGCTCCGAGACCGCTTCCTGTGCACCCTCCGCGTCGGTCGCGCGCCGGCGCACCGGTGCCTCCGCGACCGGCAGCCGGCCGAGGTAGCCCAGACGCACGCGTTCGGACGCGCGGGCGTCATCGCGTGGCATCGGGCTCGCTTCGTGGTCGGGATTCGGGGGGGAGGCGCGGACGCGACCAAGGTCCTGCGCGCCCGTCATCCTAGGTCGACGGCCAGCGGTGGCGACATCCACCCTGCGCGGTCGGATGGCCACTCCGCGCGGGGCTGGGCAGACCTGCCCGAGTCTCGCCGCCTGGACAGGCATCGTGGTGGGCGAGGCAGGGACATCGCCTCCGGAGTGTCCAGCCGCCGACGTACGCGTGACGTGGGCATCACTCCGCCGGCGGGGGTCGCCACCCCCCGGTCCGATCCCCGCCGGCTCAGCGCAAGCGCCTAGCAAAGCGTGCCCGACGCGTCCTGAGAACGCCGAATGTCTGCACGATCGTCCCGACTTGCCCCATCCGCGGCCCATGCCGGGCCGTTTTCGCCACCGATCGGGCGCGGACCTCTTTACTCTCCTCAGCAGGGATGGCCCTCAGGGAAGACCCCGCCGTCGAGGGGCGGCGGGGTTCCCGGCCACTATCGTCACGCCGATGGGCGCCACATCCGCCCGCGTCGCCGTCATCGGCGGCCGCGGCAAGACCGGCCGTTCGGTCCAGGCCGCGCTGAGGCTGCGTGGCGCCGACGTCATCGTCGTCGGCCGACCCGAGTGGACGTCGCTCGGTCAGGTGCTCGCCGGCGCCGACGCCATCTACGTCATCGCGCCGAACTTCCACCCTGACGAGCCGGCGTACGTCGGCGAGGTGCTCGGCGCGGCCGGGGCAGTCGGCATCGGCCGGGTCGGCTACCACTCGGTCGCCTCGCCGTACGTCCCCGCGATGCCGCACCACCTCGGCAAGGCTCGTGCCGAGGACGTGGTCCGCAGGTCCGGGCTCGCGTGGACGATCGTCCAGCCGTGTGCCTACGTGCAGAACCTGCTTCCCGGGCTGCGAGCCGACCCGCCGGGGGTTCGGCTGCCCTACGACCTCGACCTGCCCCACGCGCTCGTCGACCTCGACGACGTCGCGGCGTGCGCCGCCGCCGTGCTGGTCGAGGACGGCCACGTCGGCGCGACGTACGAGCTCGGAGGCCAGCCCGTCACGATGCGGTCCGTCGCGGCCGGTGCCAGCGCGGTGCTGGGCCGTCACGTCGCGGCCGAGCGGCTCGACCCCGGCGCCTGGGAGCGAGCAGCGGGCGCTGGACTCGACGAACGCGAACGGGCTGGGTTGCGCGCGATGTTCGACTACTACGACGCGCACGGGTTCCCGGCCGGGTCGAGGGTGACCGGGCTGCTGCTCGGCCGGCCCGCCCGGACGGTCGACGACATCCTGCGCCGTGAGCTGGCTCAGCCGACGCCCGGCCACGCCACGGACGCCCGAGCCGAGTAGGCCGAGCGCAGCAGCGGGACCAGGTCGTCGCGCGCGACCGCCCCGTCGAACCCCTCGCCCGGGTCGACGGCCTTGATCTCGCCCCGGCCAAGCTCCTGCGGGCCCAGCACCGCCATCACGCAGTCGCGACGCTGCCGGCTGGCCCTGATGCGCGACCCGAGGGACCCGTCCGCGTCGAGCCGGACCCGGAGGCCGACGGCTCTGGCCTCGTCGACGATCTCCCGGGCGGCGGCGTCGACCTCGGGCGAGACGGGCAGCACGCAGAGCTGCACCGGCGCCAGCCACAGCGGCAGCCGTCCGGCGTACCGCTCGAGCAGCGCCGCCACCACGCGCTCCATCGACCCGACGGTGCCGCGGTGGATCATCACCACGCGCTTGCGCTCGCCGTCGGCGTCGTCGTAGGTGAGGTCGAAGCCCTCCGGCTGGTTGAAGTCGACCTGCACGGTCGCGATGGTCTCCTCCTGGCCGCGCGCTCCGACGACCTGTACGTCGAGCTTGGGTCCGTAGAACGCCGCCTCGCCCGGGCCCTCGACGAGGTCGAGCCCGCGCTCGGCCAGCCCGGCCGCATCGGCAGCCGCTGCGAGGGCCCCCTCGGCGCGCAACCACGCCTCGTCGTCGCCGAGGTAGCCGCCGCCGTCACCGCGAAGCGAGAGCCGCACATGATCGATGGGCAGGCCCAGCACCTCTTGGGCGCGGAGCACCGAGCGAAGCGCCCGCGCCGCCTCGTCCGCCACCTGGTCGGGCCGGCAGAAGACGTGGGTGTCGTCGAGGTGGATCTGGCGCACCCTGCCCAGACCGGAGAGCACGCCCGACCGCTCGGCCCGGAACATCGCGCCGAGCTCGTGCAACCGCAGCGGCAGCTCGCGGTAGGAGTGCCGGGACGCGGCGTAGATGAGCGCGTGGTGCGGGCAGTTGGCCGGCCGCAGGACCAGCTCGTCGCCGCCCACCGGCATCGGCGGGAACATGTCGTCGCTGAACTTCGCCCAGTGCCCCGAGCGCTCGAAGAGCGCTCGCTTGCCCAGCACGGGTGAGTAGACGCCCATGCACCCGTCGGCCCGGGCCAGGTCGCGGGCCAGGGCCTCGACCTCGGCCCTGATCACCGCGCCGTTGGGCAGCCACAGTGGCAACCCGGCACCTGCGAGCGGGTCGGTCGCGAAGATCTGCAGGTCGTGGTTGACCTCGCGATGGTCGATCGGCTGGTCCGGCATCGTGTGCTCCTGGTGTGGGGGAGCCGGCCCCGGATACGCGAAAGCCCCGGAGACTGGCTCCGGGGCTTGGTCTGGTCGTGCTCGGGTGACGGTCAGCTCCGGAGTGGTGCCGCCGTCGTCGTACCGAACGAGTGCCTCATGCCTCGAGCGTACGCCGCCGCGTCCCGCCCGTCGCCCGGTTAATCCCGATCAGGCTGACCGGAACCTGCGGAAGCTGTAGATGATCAGCCCGATCCCGATCATGCCGGAGAGGATCAGCGTCGTCGCCGGACCCCACCCGCCGAAGCGCCACCACTGGTCGTCGATCGGCCACCAGCCCGGCGCGTCCGGCCCCAGCCCCCAGAAGAACCCGAAGGCGATGACGGCGAGGCCGCAGACCACCCCGAAGATGATCCGCGGCCAGGTCTCGACGCTCTCCTCGGCGGCGCCGAGCGCCCGCTTCTTGACCGGCTCGAGGCGCTTCTCGGCCCAGTCGTACTGCTGCGACAGGATCGCCATGCCGCCGAAGATCATCAGCAGGCCCGGCCCGGGCAGCACGAGCGCGGCGATGCCGGCCACCACGAGGAGCCACCCCAGCGACTCGAGAGCGATGCGCCGAGCCGCACTCTTCATGGGGACACGATGTCAGACGAGGACAAGTCCCGGGTGACGAACACGACGGCCTCTGTCGACCAATTGGGGTCGGGGATGCCAGATCCCGGGCGAGTGCGAGTGGGGTGTCGACGGGTGGACGCCACCGTGGAGCCACTCTTCTGGATCGTGCTGGTGTCGGTGATCGCCCCGCTCGTCGCCGGCCTCGTCCCCCGCCGCCTCGTCCCCGAGGTCGTCCTGTTGCTCGTCCTCGGCGTGGTCATCGGGCCCTACGCCACCGGGCTGGCGAGCGTCGATGGATCGGTCGAGCTCCTGCGCGAGCTGGGACTCGCGATGCTGTTCCTGCTGGCAGGCTTCGAGATCGTGCTCAGGGAGCTCAGTCGTGATCGTCGTGCTGATCCTCGGCGCGCGCGGCCTGCCTGTCTTCCTCGCCTCGCTCACCCTCGGCCGGCCGCGGTTCGGGCGCCGGGAGAGCCTGGGATCGGTCTGTTCGCGGCCACCGGGCTGCCGATCATCGTCGCGGTGACGACCGTGTCGGTCGACGCCGGCCAGATGACGCTCGAGAACGCCTCGCTGCTCGTCACAGCGGGCGCCGCAACCGTCCTGCTCTGCCCGCTGCTGGCGACGCTCGTGCTGCAGCGTGACGACGGCGCGGGTGTCAGCCGGCCGGCTGCGGTGCCGGATCCGCCGGGAGGTCCTTGAGCGTCCTGCGGGTGAGGATGCCGATCACGATCATGGCGACACCCCAGATGACGGCCACCAGACCCAGCACCCAGGCGATGTCGAGCGCGGCCCGGCCGGGGTTGGCGACCAGCAGGATGCCCAGCAGCACGTCGATGGCAGCGCTCAGGATCACGACGCCGCGCGAGCCGGCCGACGGCGAGAAGGCACTGACCAGGGTGAGCACGCCACGCACGATCAGCCAGATGCCGAGGAACCAGGTGATCGTCACGGCCGCGACACCCGGGCGGAGCAGCGCGAAGAGACCGGCGATGAGGCCCGCCAGGGCGACCAGGCCGAAGAAGACGCGGGTCTTGGTATCGCTCCCCGAGGCGAACACCGCCGTCGCCGACATCACCGCGTCCGCGAGGGCCCAGATGCCCCAGATGACGACCAGCGTCAGGATCGTCAGCTCGGGCCAGGTCATCGCCAGCACGCCGAACACCACGCCCACGATCCCGCGGATGATCAGGACCTTCCACGACAGGCTCAGCCAGTCACCCATGTGCCCACTCCCTCCGCCGCCGCGCCTCCGCGCCGGCTGCCTCGAGCGAGCGTATTACCGGGCTCAGCCGACGAGCTGCACCCGCGCCGACACGACCTCCAGCGCCACCGGGTCGCCCTCGATCGTGAGGGTCTCGGGGATCGGGAACCACAACCCACCCTCGATCCGGTAGCGACCGCGGTACGTCACATCCACCGACGGCCGCACCGTCACCCCCGCGTCGGTGTAGACGTGGAACACCTCGTGCGGCTCGCCGTCCTCGTGCTCAGCACCCGGCTCGTCGGTGGCCTCGCCCTTGCTCCCGTCGCCCCAGTGCCAGGTGTACGACTCCGGCGTCGCCTCGATCTCCACGTCGCGCTCTCCCAAGCGCACCGGCTGCACCCGCGCCTGCGTCGTGGTCGTGAAGAAGTTCGTCTCGAAGTTGATCAACGTCCGACCACCCACCGGCTGCACCACCAGCTCCGCTTGCGGCCAGTCCATCGTCCTCATCACCGCCCAGACCCGGCGCCACGAGATCACCTCGAAGTCGTCCTCCTCGCCCGCGGTCAAACAGACCACGGCGTACGCCTCGAAGCCCGCACCCGGCGTCGCGCTCGGTCGGCGAAGCACCGAGTACAGCGTCCCCTCGACCCCGCCGACGTCGCACGCACGCGGCGAGTCGCAGATGCTCGGATCGCCCTCGCCCGCGCACAACTGGCTGAACCGGTACGCGTACGCGCTGCCCTCCGACGTGAGCATGTACGCCTGCAGGTCGGCGCCGGTGCTGTAGCAAGTCACCTCGGCACGCCGAGAAGGAAGTCCGCGTCGCACAGTCGGCGAGACTTGGCCGGCGCCGGCGATCAACGACGACAGCGGCGCAACGAGCACGACGAGCCGAGCACGCAGCCGAGCGCATCACGTCGACTCCTGGAACAGTTCGACGCACGCCAGGAGCCGCCGACTTCTGACGACCGAGCCGGAAGGTCGCTTCGCCCCCGCCGGAAGCTTCATCACGTCGCCGTCGTCGGACTCTCTGTATCGAGTCGGGGTCGACGTCACGTCAGACGATCCAGGTCTCTCGCGTGCTCGACCGTCTCGACTCGCTGCATCGACCTTGACGGTGATGTCGCCGCCCCGGATCCACCCGCCAGCCGCATAGATGCCCTGGTACCGTCTGCGACGCGCGATGCAGGCCGTCGCATCTGCGCGAGACTCGGACGAAATCTGTCGACGACCCGGTCGCCTGCAGTGCGCTGTAGGAGCTCGAACCAGCGCCAGGATGAACTCCTCTGCCGACTCGGGCTCGTCGCTCGGCTCGGGCGAGGCCGTCGGCGTCGGCTCAGCAGCAGGCGCCGAGCTCGAAGCAGTCGGCACCGGATCGGCGACGGGATCTGGATCATCCCCGGAGCAACCGGCGAGCAGCAGCACCGCGACGAGCGCGACGGCATGGCGACGTACGAGCACCCTCGAACCTCCCGAGACCTAGGTGAGCGGCCTCGGACGCTACCGACGCTCACAACTGGCCGGAATGCACCTAGATCCCCTTGTGGACAGCCCTGCGAAGAGTCGTGTGCCTCACGCAGCGCCAGGGCGCGGTCTCAGGCACACGACTCGGCGAGGAGGGCCGCAAGCACCTCAGCCCTCGTCGGTGGAGACGTCCTCGCCGTGGGTACCGGGGCGGGGTGCCCAGGGGCGCTCCTTGGCCGAGCGGACCACGACGAGGCGGTCGCCGCGGGCGAGCTGGGAGACGACCGGGTCGAAGTAGCGATAGACCTTCTCGTCGCGCACGACCGCGATGACCTGGTCGGGCAGCGACTGCGGGGGCTTGCCGACCTCGGTGACGAGCAGGTCGCGCTCGGCGACCTCCAGGCCCTCGCCCTGGGTGAGCAGGTCCTCCATCACCGACCCGAGCGTCGGCGAGACCGACGACAGGCCGAGGAGCCGGCCGACCGCGTCGGAGGACGTGATCACCGAGTCGGCGCCCGACTGCCGCATCAGCGGCACGTTCTCCGCCTCGCGCGCGGACACCACGATCCAGGCGTCCGGGTTCAGCTGCCGCACGGTCAGGGTGGCGAGCACGTTGGAGTCGTCGCGGTCGGTGGTGATGATGACCTGGGTGGCGGTCTCGACGCCGGCCTGGCGCAGCACCGTACGACGCGTGGCGTCGCCGGTGACGACCGTCAGCCCGTCGGCGTGGGCATCGGCCTCGGCGACGCGGCTCGGGTCGACGATGACGATGCTCTCGCGGGCCTGCCCGTTGCCGACGAGGGTCTCGACGGCGCTGCGACCCTTCGTGCCGTAGCCCACGACGACGACGTGCTGGCCCATGTTTCTCCTCCACCGGGCGACCCGGAACATATCGCGGCCCTGCGAGGCGAGCACCTCGAGGGTGGTCCCGATCAGCAGCACCAGGAACCCGATGCGCAACGGGGTGATCACGAACGCGTTGATGAGTCGCGCGTTCTGGGAGACGGGTGCGATGTCGCCGTACCCGGTCGTGCTCAGCGTGACGGTCGTGTAGTAGATCGCGTCGGTGAACCCGACCTCGTAGTCGGGCGGGTCGTTGCCGTCGCGATAGCCGTCGCGGTCGAAGTAGACCAACATGACCGTGCCGACCAGGATCCCGATCGCGGCCAGGAGTCGCCGGCCGAGCTCCCACCACGGCGAACGCACGCGTTCGGGAAGCGACACCTTGCCGTACGTCGCACTCGACGCCGGCGCGGACGTCGGTGACTCGTCGACCACGTCAGGAGTCTCCCACTCCGGAGCGTCCTCCCATGGTTCTGCGCAGGCGCGCCATCAGGTCGGCTCGGGCGCTGGAGGTCGACATCTGGGGGAAGACGGTGTCGAAGGCGGCGTTGACCGCGGCCCCGATCAGCACGGCGATGGCGAGCAGGTAGAGCCACAGCAGCACCGCGATGGGCGCCGCGAGCGGTCCGTAGATGGAGCGCGACTCGGCCGCGGTGACGGTCAGGATCCAGCGCAGCGCGGCCGAGCCGAGGATCCAGCAGACCAGCGAGAACGTCGCCCCGGGCAGGTTGAAGCTCCAGTTCGTCCGGACGGGCACCGACACGTGGTAGAGCGTCGCGAGGAAGCAGATGCACACGGCGATGACCAGCGGCCAGTAGAACGTCATCAGGAACTCCCCGCGCTCCGGCAACGCTCGCCGGACGAGGGACGGGCCGGCCACGATCAGCGGGATCATCAGGCCGCCGGTGAAGATGGCCAGGATGTAGAGCAGGAAGGACAGCGCCCGCGTCTTCACGATCCCGCGGTGCCCGCCGAGCCCGTGCATGATCGTGATGGTGTCGACGAAGACGTTGAGCGCCCGGCTTCCCGACCACAGCGCGAGGATGACGCCGAGCGAGACGATGTCGTAGCGCGGCGAGTACAGGACGTCGTTGATCGTCGGCACGATGATCTGGTTGACCGCTCGCTCGGTGAGCGCCTGGGAGAACAGGTCGATGACCGACGCGCGCACCTCCTGCACCTGGGCCGCGGTGAACCGGTCCGAGACGAAGCCGATGGCGCCGGCCAACGCGAAGACCAGCGGCGGGATCGACAGCACGGCGAAGAACGCGGCTTCCGCGGCCAGCCCGGTGACGCGGTAGCGCAGGCACGCCCCGACCGTCGTCACGACAAGCCGCCAGAGCGTGTCGCGGGCCCGGACCAGTCGGGAGGACGATGCCGGCTCGGCCGGCTCCTCCCTCGTCGCCATGGCCTCTACGGTAACCACATGGAGACCCCGGACCTCCGCGCCGCGACCAACCAACCGCCACCGCTGGCGGGGCACAACGTGGTCACCTCCGACGCCGCGCTGTCTGAGGCCGTCCTCCGTCACGCGGGCGACGACGTGCTCGACGACCTCGTCGCACTGGGCGCCGAGGCGGGGTCTGCCGAGGCCCGCGAGCACGGCGTGCTCGCCAACCGGCACCACCCGGAGCTGACGGCGTACGACCGGTTCGGCCATCGGCTCGACGAGGTGCACTTCCACCCCTCCTGGCACTGGCTGATGACCCGCGCGGTCGGTCACGGGCTGCAGGCGGCGCCGTGGGAGCAGCAGGCGGCCGGCGCGCCGCATGCGCACGTCCGTCGGGCGGCCGGGTTCTTCGCGTGGTCCCAGACCGAGCCGGGACACGGATGCCCGATCTCGATGACGTACGCCGCCGTGCCGGCCCTGCGCGTCGACGAGTCCGTCGCCAAGGAGTGGGTGCCGCTGCTGGCCGCGACGTCGTACGACCCGGGTCTGCGCGTGGCCTCGTCCAAGTCGGGCGCCCTGGCCGGGATGGGGATGACGGAGAAGCAGGGCGGCTCCGACGTGCGGGCCAACGTGACCGAGGCCCGCCCGACCGGTTCGGGCGACGACGGATACACCCTCCACGGCCACAAGTGGTTCACGTCCGCGCCGATGAACGACGTCTTCCTGGTGCTCGCGCAGGCCCCGGGCGGGCTGTCGTGCTTCGTCGTCCCGCGCGTGCTGCCCGACGGCACCCGCAACCGCCTCGACGTCGTCCGGCTCAAGGACAAGCTCGGCAACCGCTCCAACGCCTCGGCGGAGATCGAGCTCGACGGCACCTGGGCGCAGCGGCTCGGTGACGAGGGCCGTGGCGTGCGCACGATCATCGAGATGGTCGCCGCCACGCGGCTCGACTGCGTGCTCGGGTCGGCCTCGCTCGTGCGGCGTGCCGTCGCCGAGGCGTCGTGGCACGTGTCGCACCGCTCCGCCTTCGGCTCGCTGCTGGCGGACAAGCCGTTGATGCAGAACGTCGTCGCCGACCTGGCCGTCGAGTCCGAGGCCGCAACCGCGCTGGCGCTGCGGCTGGCGGCCGCGGTCGACCACCCCGACGACGCCCACGAGACCGCGCTGCGCCGGATCGCGCTGCCCCTGGCGAAGTTCTGGGTCTGCAAGCGCACGCCGATGGCCGTCGCCGAAGCGCTGGAGTGCCTGGGTGGCAACGGCTACGTCGAGGACTCGGGCCTGCCCCTGCTCTTCCGCGAGTCTCCGCTGAACTCGATCTGGGAGGGCTCGGGCAACGTCAACGCACTCGACGTGCTGCGCGCCCTGGCCCGCGAGCCCGAGGTGCTCGACGCGTGGGTGACCGAGGTGGGCCGGGCCCGCGGCGCCGACGCACGCCTCGACCGCGCCGTCGACGACACGCTGCGCCTGCTGGGAGACACCGTCGGCAGCGAGGGCTCGGCGCGGCGGCTGGCCGGGCTGATGGCTGCCTGCCTGCAGGGTTCGCTGCTCGTGCGGGACGCCCCCGCCGAGGTCGCCGACGCCTTCTGCGCCTCGCGGCTCACCCCCTCGTACGCCGGCACCTTCGGCACCCTCGACGTTGCGGCGTCAGCGCTGCGGACCCTCGTCACCCGGACCACTCCGCGGATGTGACCAGCGACGTGGAGTGCCGCTGGCGCGCTCAGGTGAGCTCGAGGCCGGGGTACAGCGGGTGCTTGTCGAGCATCTCGGCCGAGGCGGCCCGGGTGCGGTCGGCGACGCCGTCGGCGAGGGAGTACGTCGCCTTCGACGGGCCGCCCGCCTTGGTCTGGCCCGGCTGGGTGTTCTTCAGGACGTCGACGATCAGCTCGGCGACCGTGTCGAACTCGTCGTGGCCGAAGCCGCGCGTGGTCAGCGCGGGAGTGCCGAGGCGGACGCCGGAGGTGTACCAGGCACCGTTCGGGTCGGACGGGACCGAGTTGCGGTTGGTGACCACGCCCGCGTCGAGCAGGGCCGACTCGGCCTGCCGGCCGGTGAGCCCGAAGGAGGTCACGTCGAGCAGCACGATGTGGTTGTCGGTGCCGCCGGTGACCAGGTTGGCACCGCGCGTCAGGAAGCCGTCGGCGAGCGACTTCGCGTTGTCGGCGATCGCCTGCGCGTAGGTGCGGAACGAGTCCTGCCGGGCCTCGGCCAGGGCCACCGCCTTGGCCGCCATGATGTGCGACAGCGGACCGCCGAGGACCAGCGGGCAGCCCCGGTCGACGGACGCGGCGTACTCCTCCTGCGCCAGGACCAGCCCGCCCCGCGGGCCACGCAGCGACTTGTGGGTGGTCGTCGCGGTGATGTGCGCGAACGGAACGGGGTCCTCGTCGCCGGTGAACACCTTGCCGGCGACCAGACCCGCGAAGTGGGCCATGTCGACGAAGAGGGTCGCGTCGACCTCGTCGGCGATCTCGCGCATCTTCGCGAAGTTGATGCGCCGGGGGTACGCCGAGTAGCCCGCCACCAGCACCAGCGGGCGGAACTCGCGGGCCTTGGCGAGCACGACGTCGTAGTCGAGCAGCCCGGTCTCCGGGTCGGTGCCGTACTGCTGCTGGTGGAACATCTTGCCGCTGATGTTGGGCCGGAAGCCGTGGGTCAGGTGGCCGCCCGCGTCCAGCGACATGCCCAGGAGTCGCTGGTTTCCGAGCTCGCCGCGCAGCGTCTCCCAGTCGGCGTCGGAGAGCTCGTTGACGTTCTTCGCGCCGAGCTTGTCCAGCCACGGACCCTCGACCCGGTGGGCCAGGATCGACCAGTAGGCCACCAGGTTGGCGTCGATGCCGGAGTGCGGCTGGGCATAGGCGTACGGCGCCCCGAACAGCTCGCGGGCGTGCTCGGCGGCGAGCGCCTCGACGGTGTCGACGTTCTGGCAGCCGGCGTAGAACCGGTGACCCACCGTGCCCTCGGCGTACTTGTCGCTGAACCAGGTGCCCATCGTCAGCAGCACGGCGGGCGACGCGTAGTTCTCGCTGGCGATCAGCTTGAGCGAGGCCCGCTGGTCGGCGAGCTCCTGGCGCGTCGCGGCGGCGATGCGGGGCTCCACGGACTCGATGACGTCGAGCGCCTGGCTGTAGGCGCTGCTGATGAGGGCGGCGGTCGACTGGGTCATGGCGGACAGGGTAGGGCTGGACCCCCGGGGTCTGGGAAGCGGCGTACGCTCCGCGGACGTGCTGTCCGAATGATGGACGCGCGTCTCACATCACGAGATTTCGACTTGTGGACAAGGTGTCCGGTCCCTGAGACTCCTTGACATGGTCTCCGCTGACACCGTCGCGCACCTCGTGGTCCGTCGCCACGTGGACCTCATGCGCACGCGCAGCATGATCTGTTGGCATCGCTGAACGCCGCCGGTTCCGCCCTCCCTCCCGCGCCCACCGTCGCGCGCGGCCCTCAGCAGATTCAGTCAAGGCGAATTCAGTCCAGGCGAATCCAGCCAAGCAAGGGGACATCCCGATGCCCGACCTGCGCTTCCAGTCGCAGCCCGCTCGCCACACCGAGATCCCGCGTCCCAAGCGCGCGGAGGGTCAGTGGTCGCTCGGCTACGCCGAGCCACTGAACAAGAACGAGCAGTCCAAGAAGGACGACGACCCGCTCAACGTGCGGGACCGGATCCTGCACATCTACTCCAAGCGCGGCTTCGACTCCATCGACCCGGCAGACCTGCGGGGCCGCTTCCGCTGGATGGGGCTCTACACCCAGCGCAAGCCCGGCATCGACGGCGGCAAGACCGCGGTGCTCGAGGAGGAGGAGCTCGACGACCGCTACTTCATGCTGCGGGTCCGCTCCGACGGCCAGCTCCTCTCCCCCGCGACCGTCCGGGCCCTCGGCACGATCGGCACCGACTTCGCGCGCGACACCGCCGACGTCACCGACCGCGAGAACATCCAGTACCACTGGATCCGGGTCGAGGACGTCCCCGAGATCTGGAGCCGGCTCGACGCAGCCGGGCTGAGCAGCATCGAGGCGTGCGGTGACTCCCCTCGACCCTTCCTCGGCTCGCCGGTCGCCGGTGTCGCCAAGGACGAGATCATCGACGGCTCGGCGGCGCTCGCCGAGATCTTCGAGCGCTACATCGGCGACCCGGCGTTCTCCAACCTGCCGCGCAAGTTCAAGACCGCGCTGACCGGCCACCCCAGCCACGACGTCTCGCCGGAGACCAACGACGTCTCGTTCGTCGGCACCGTGCACCCCGAGCTCGGCCCCGGCTTCGACCTGTGGGTCGGCGGTGGGCTGTCCACCAACCCGATGCTGGCCCAGAAGATGGGCGTCTGGATCCCGCTGGACGAGGTGGCCGACGCCTGGGCGGGCGTCGCGTCGATCTTCCGCGACTACGGCTACCGACGACTCCGCTCGCGGGCCCGGCTGAAGTTCCTGGTCGCCGACTGGGGCGTGGAGAAGTTCCGCGAGGTGCTCGAGAAGGAGTACCTCGGCCGCGAGCTGGTCTCCACCCCGTCGCCGCCGTCGCCGGTCGGGCACCGCGACCACATCGGTGTGCACGAGCAGAAGGACGGCAACCGCTACGTCGGGATCGCGCCCACGGCCGGCCGGGTGTCCGGCTCGCTGCTGGTCTCGCTGGCCGACCTGATGGACGAGTACGAGATCGCCGGGGCCCGGCTGACGCCGTACCAGAAGATCGTGCTCATCGGCGTCGCGCCGGAGCGCGTCGACGCGCTGCTCGACCGGCTCGACGAGATCGGGCTCTCGGCCCGGCCGTCGCAGTGGCGGCGCAGCACCATGGCCTGCACCGGCATCGAGTTCTGCAAGCTGGCGATCGTCGACACCAAGAACCGCGCTGCCGACCTCGTCACCGAGCTGGAGCGCCGCTTCCCCGACCTCGACACCCCGATCTCGGTCAACGTCAACGGGTGCCCCAACGCCTGCGCCCGCACGCAGGTCGCCGACTTCGGGCTCAAGGGCCAGCTGGTCCTGGACGAGGGCCAGCAGGTCGAGGGCTTCCAGGTGCACCTCGGCGGGGCGACCGGGCTGAACGCCAACTTCGGTCGCAAGCTGCGGGCCCACAAGGTCACCAGCGCCGGCCTGGACGACTACGTCAGCAACGTGGTGACCAACTTCCTCGCCGACCGCAGGGAGGGCGAGCTCTTCGCCGACTGGGTCGTCCGCGCCGACGAGGAGCTGCTTCGCGGCGAGGTCGTCACGACCGACCGGATCCCCGAGGAGGCGCTGGTATGAGCAGCCGTCACCAGAGCCCGCTGCACTGCCCCTACTGCGGCGAGGACGACGCCCTCTTCCCACGCGAGGACGGCTGGGAGTGCCGGGGCTGCCTGCGGGCCTTCACCGTGACCTACCTCGGCCAGGTCGCCCGCCCGGCAGGAGTGACGCGATGACCGCGGCCACCACCCGCGCCGCACGGGAGTTCCGAGGGACCCACACCGAGGGTCGTTCTCCGGAGGAGCTGCGCGCGCTGATCTCCCACGTGGGCGCTGAGCTGGAGCTCGCTCCCGCGGAGCACATCATCGAGTGGGCCGTGGCGACGTTCGGCGAGCGCTTCTGCGTGACGTCCTCGATGGGGGACGCCGTCCTGGCCGACCTCGCGTCGAAGGTGGCGCCGGGCATCGACGTGGTCTTCCTCGACACCGGCTACCACTTCGTCGAGACCATCGGCACCCGCGACGCCGTCCAGGCGACCCTGCCGGTCAACCTGCTCACCATCACGCCCGTCCAGAGCGTGGCCGAGCAGGACGCCGAGCACGGGCCCGACCTGTACAAGACCGACCCCGACCTGTGCTGCAAGCTGCGCAAGGTCCAGCCGCTCACCGACTCGCTGGCCGGGTACGACGCCTGGGCAACCGGGCTGCGGCGTGCCGAGACGCACAACCGCGTCATCGCGCCGGTGGTCGGCTGGGACGCCAAGAAGGGCAAGGTCAAGGTCTCGCCCCTGGCGCGCTGGAGCGACGAGCAGTTCCAGCAGTACGTCGTCGACAACAACGTGCTGGTCAACCCGCTCGTCTACGACGGCTACCCGTCGATCGGCTGCTGGCCCTGCACCCGCCGCGTCGCCCCCGGCGACGACCCGCGCAGCGGTCGCTGGGCCGGCACCGGCAAGACCGAGTGCGGCATCCATTGACCCCGACCTCGACGATCTCGACCTCGACCCTCCAATCTTTCGACACCGGCGTCGAAGACCACCGCCCCACAGAACCGAAGGGAGGCTGACCCTGATGGCAGCACCCGCACTGATCGCCCTGGCCCACGGGAGCCGTGACCCCCGTTCCGCCGCGTCCATCAAGGCGCTCGTCCACGAGGTCCGCACGATGCGTCCGGACCTGCGCATCGAGCAGGCGTTCCTCGACCTGTCCAGGCCGTCGTTCACGACCGTCGTCGACAGGCTGGTCAAGGCCGGCTTCGACGAGATCGTCGTCGTTCCGCTGCTGCTCACCGAGGCCTTCCACGCGAAGGTCGACGTGCCCGCGGCGATCGCCGACGCGACGGCCCGACACGCTGGGCTGCGGATCCGGGCCACCAAGATCCTCGGCCTGGAGACCTGCTTCCTCGAGGTGCTCGACCTGCGCCTGCGCGAGGCCCTCAAGGACGCGAGGGTCCGTGAGCTCGACGCGCTCGTGCTCGCCGCCGCCGGCTCCTCCGACCCGCTGGCCAACCAGGCCGTGGCGCGGCTGGCCCGCCTGTGGGGCACCCACCACAAGCTGCCGGTGACCGCGGCGTTCGCCTCCAGCGCCCCGCCGGCCACCGGCGAGGCGGTCCGGGCGTTCCGCCACGAGGGTCGCCGGCACATCGCCGTCGCGTCGCTGTTCCTGGCGCCGGGCTTCCTGCCCGACCGGGCCAAGGAGCTCGCTCTCGAGGCCGGTGCCGTGGCGGTCTCCGAGCCGCTCGGCGCGCACGCCGAGATCGCGCGCGTGGTCCTGGCCCGCTACGCCGTCGGTGCCGTCGAGCTGGTGCCGGTCTAGCCTCGTCCCGGTCTAGACCGTGACGCCGTGACGGCGAGGGTGGCGTTCAATCAGCGCATGCCCCCCGCTGTCGCGACGTACAACTACCTCCGGCTCGGCGTCCTCGCCCTGGTCACGATGCTGGCGGTCTCCGTCGGCTACGAGCTCATCGCCAACGACGTCCACCTCGGCTCGATCAGCGCGTACTACTTCACGCCCGCGCGGAGCATGTTCGTCGGCGCCCTCATCGGCGTCGGCGTGGCTCTGGTGGCGATCAAGGGTCGCGAGAGGCTGCTCGAAGACGTGATGCTCAACGTCGCGGGGATGCTCGCGCCGGTCGTGGCGCTGATCCCTGCGGCCGTCGCCGAGGGGACGATCGTCAACGACCAGCCAGTGGAATGTCCCGACCCCAAGAGCTCGTGCGTGCCGAGCACGTTCGAGCCCGGCATCACCAACGGCGCATGGACGCTCGGCATCGTCGGCGCGATCGTGCTGGTCGCCGTCATCGCCCTCGCAGTCAGGGACGGCCGGGTCGGCTGGGGCACGACGAACCAGAAGCAGGCGACCGTGGGGCTCGTCATCGCCGGCCTCGTCTTCCTCGGTTTCCTTGCTCTCGACGTGGGCTGGCACGACACCTATGTGCAGTGGGGTCACTACGTCGCGGCCGTGCCGCTGTTCCTGGCGCTGGCCTACGTTGCCGTGAGCAACGCGCTGCAGCCGAAGGACGACGCGCAGACCGCCACGATGCGCGGGCGTGAGGTGGACTGGCGCTACGCGCTGATCGCCGTCGTCATGATCGCCGCACTGCTCGTGGCCGCGATCTACTTCGTCGCGACCCGCAGCGACCCCGGGGGACGCTGGGAGTACTGGGTCTTCGCCGTCGAGCTGGCCCTGCTCGTGCCGTTCGCCGCCTTCTGGATGCTCCAGACCAAGCAGTGGTGGCAGGAGGGCGCACCCGGGCTCTGAGAGGGACGGTGGGTCAGCCGACGAGCGCCGAGACGAGCGACTCGAGCTGACGGGCCGGGTCGGCCGTGACCCCGCCGTGTACGGGCCCCGGCTGGATGACGGTGCTGCGGGGCGCCTTGAGGAACCCGAAGCGGGTGCCCAGTGGCTGCTCGGCCGCGGCTCCGCCTCGGGCGTCGCCCGCGCAGACGCCGGCAACGAAGTCCAGCGCCTCCCGGACCATCTCGACGTCGACGCGCGGATCGACGGCCTGCAGCCGGGTCTCGTCCACCCGCCAGCCGACGTCGAGGAAGTCGGTCGCCTGGCAGTAGAGCACCACCGCGACGTTGACGAACTCCTCGCGGTCGGGACGCGGGACGCACCGCAGGACGACGTACTGGTAGGCCAGCGTCACGCTGCACCGCCCTGGGCCGTCGGCAGCCACTGCCGGGTGCCGAGCCGCGCGGTGAGGTGCGCGACGTACGCCTCGCGGACCGCGTCCGGCGTGGCGGCGCCGCGGACCGGCTCGAGCCAGGCGTCCGGCACCTCGGCGAGCACGTCGCCCAACGCGTCCGGCGTCAGCATGGGCGTGATCGCCCGGTCGACGTCGGGAAGGACGCCGCGGTACGCCGCCAGCACGTGGTCGCCGATGTCCCACGCCTGCTGGGCGAAGCGGGCCGGGTCGCCGACGCCGCCGGGCCAGCCGTGGTGGAAGTAGAGGGCGGCGCCGTGATCGATGACCCACAGGTCGCTGTGCCAGATGAGCAGGTTGGGGTTGCGCCACGACCGGTCGACGTTGGCGGTGAACGCGTCGAGCCACAGCACCCGGCCGGCCACGTCATTCGCCTCGTGGCTCGCCTCGCCGCGCGGGCCGTCGTAGCCGAACGCGCCCGGCAGGAAGTCCACTCCCAGGTTCAGCCCGGGGCTCGCGTTGAGCAGATCCTGCACCTCCTCGTCGGCCTCGTAGCGCGCGATCGCCGGGTCGAGGTCGAGGGCGACCAGCCGCGGCGTACGCAGCCCGATGCGGCGCGCTAGCTCGCCGACGATCACCTCCGCCACCAGCACCCGCACGCCCTGCCCCGCGCCCCGGAACTTGCAGACGTAGGTGCCCAGGTCGTCGGCCTCGACGATGCCCGGCAGCGACCCGCCCTCACGCAGCGGGGTGACGTAGCGCGTCACCCCCACCATCGGCAGCGTCACGAGACGGGCTCCTCCTCGACGAGGCGCTTGCGCTCGGCGGCGACGTCGAAGTCGGCGGCCGGCCACGTCAGGTCGAAGCCGCGCAGCGTCTGGAGGAGCAGGTCGCCGATCGCGAGGTTGCGGAACCACTTCTTGTCAGCTGGGATCACCCGCCACGGCGCCACGTCGGTGTTGGTGCGCTCGAGCGCGATCTCGTAGGCATCGCGGTACGCCGGCCACAGCGCTCGCTCATCGAGGTCGCCAGGGTTGAACTTCCAGTGCTTCGTCGGGTCGTCGAGCCGGGCCAGCAGCCGCTCCTTCTGCTCGGCCGCGGAGATGTGGAGCATGCACTTGAGGATGGTGGTGCCCTCGTCGACGAGCCTCGCCTCGAAGTCGTTGATGGCGCCGTAGCGCCGCTCGATCTCCTCGGGCGGAGCCAGGGAGCGGACCCGCGCGATCAGGACGTCCTCGTAGTGGGAGCGGTCGAAGACCCCGACGTACCCCGCCTGCGGCAGCGCCTTCTCGATCCGCCACAGAAAGTCGTGGGAGCGCTCCTCGTCGGTCGGCGCCTTGAACGAGGTGATCGTGATGCCCTGCGGATCCATCAACCCGACGGTGTGGCGCAAGGTGCCGCCCTTGCCGGAGGTGTCCATGCCCTGGAGCACCAGCAGCACCCGCCGCGCGCTCCCCGTCGACCGGGCTGCGAAGAGCCGCTCCTGCAGGTCGGCGAGCTCGGGGCCCATCCCAGCCACGGCCTTCTTCCCCGCCGACTTGCCGTCGTCGAAGCCGGGCGCGGCATCGGTCTCGATGCTGGTGAGGTCGACGGGGCCGGGCGACAGCCGAGGTACGAGACTCATGGGCGCCATCATGGCGTAGGACGCGCTCAGGCCAGCACGGTGCCGACGTCGAGGGTGCAACCGACCACGGTGCCGGTGGTGCCGTCTGCCTGCGGCTCGTCGAACCAGATCCCGCGCGTGAACCCGGCCTTGTCGAGGACCCGCAGCGACGCCTCGTTGCGATGGTCCGGCGCTGCGAAGTAGACGGTCGCGTCCGGGAACCGGTGTCGCGCCCGCACCATCCACGCCCACAGCACCCGCACGCCGTAGCCCCGCCCCACCCACGTGGGCTCGCCGATCGCGTAGTCGACTCCGATCGCCTCAGGATCCGGGGTGAGCACCGCGAACTCCGGATAGTCCGCGATCCGGTAGTCCTGCACGAAGCCCACCGAGCGGCCGTTGACCTCCGCCACCCACATCCGCGTGGGCGTCATCCCATCGATGTCGGGGCCGTACTGGGCCGTGACCCGTTCTTCGGTCGGTGCCCCGTCGCTGACCCACCACTTGTGCACGTGGGAGGCCTGCCGCCACCGCACGACGTCGGGGAGGTCGCCCCTGCTCATCGCGCGCACGGTCACCGTGGTGTCGTGGTCGATGGCGAACCGCTTCACCGCACCGGACAGGTCGAGTGGCACCGGCTCGTGAGAGAGGCTCGCGCAGGTACGTCGCGCCGCTGCCGCCCATGACTCCCCCTCCCGCACCACGCCGCTGAGCTCGCGCCCGCGGTCCTGCACGGTGAGGTGGGTCGTCACCCTCGTGAGAGTAGTGCCGCGAATGTGAGGTCATTGGGGAGCTGACGTGCTCGTGCGCGTGCACGGCAGGGCGGAGGAGCGAACGCGGGCCGGAGGCCCGTCGAGTCTCCGACAACGTGGCCAGGTGCGAGTCAAGGGCGCGTCAGCTCGCCAAGGTCCTCACGTTCACGGCACTGATGCCGCGTCCGGCGAGGGATCAGTCGTCCGGCTCGAACTCCTCATCGGCACTGAGCTCCTCCTTGACCACCCGGAACGCCATCGATGCGGAGTAGCCCTTGCGCGCCAACAGGCTGACCAGGCGACGGGTCGCCACGACGTCGTCGACCCCGCGCACCGACCGCAGCTTGCGGCGTACGAGGGTCCGTGCGGCGGCCTCCTGGCTCTCGGCGCTCACGTCGTCGAGAGCCTCCCTGGCGACCTCGTCGTCGATGCCCTTGCGGCGCAGCTCCTGGGCCAGCGCCCGGGGGGCCAGCCCCTTGGAGCGTTGGCGGTCGCTCACCCAGGCCTTGGCGAAGGCGCTGTCGTCGACCAGCCCGACCTCCTCGAACCGGTCGAGCAGCCCCGCCGCCAGATCCTCGGGCACGTTTCGCGCGCTCAGCTTGTCGGCCAGCTCTCGCCGGGTCCGGGCCCGGCCCGTCAGCTGGTCGAGCAGGATCTTGCGCGCCACCGCCTCGTGGTCGGCCTCGGGCCCGTCGGCCACCGGGTCCGGCGGCGGATCGAGCGCCGAGGCACGCGACGCTGGAGGGGGCGCGCCCCGCCGGGTCCAGGCATCGACCCCAGCGGCGACGTCACCGTGCCACTGCGAGCTAGAAGTCATCGACACCGATCGGCTCGTCCGAGAGGTCGTCGGCCGGGGTGTCGACCGTCGGTCCGACACCGAGCTTCTCGAGGATCTTCTTCTCCAGCTCGTTGGCCAGGTCTGGGTTGTCCTGGAGGAAGGAGCGGGCGTTCTCCTTGCCCTGGCCGAGCTGGTCGCCCTCGTAGGTGTACCAAGCACCGGCCTTGCGGACCAGGCCCGCCTCCACGCCGACGTCGATGAGTCCGCCCTCGCGGCTGATGCCCTTGCCGTACATGATGTCGAACTCGGCCTGCTTGAACGGCGGGGCCACCTTGTTCTTGACCACCTTGACGCGGGTGCGGTTGCCGACCGCATCGGTGCCGTCCTTCAGGGTCTCGATGCGGCGTACGTCGAGGCGGACCGAGGCGTAGAACTTCAGCGCCCGGCCACCCGTCGTGGTCTCGGGCGAGCCGAACATGACGCCGATCTTCTCGCGCAGCTGGTTGATGAAGATCGCGGTCGTGCCGGCGCCGTTGAGGGCACCGGTCATCTTGCGCAGCGCCTGGCTCATCAGCCGGGCCTGGAGGCCGACGTGGGAGTCGCCCATCTCGCCCTCGATCTCGGCGCGGGGCACCAGCGCCGCGACCGAGTCGATGACGATCAGGTCCAGCGCGCCGGAGCGGACCAGCATGTCGGCGATCTCGAGCGCCTGCTCACCGGAGTCGGGCTGGGAGACCAGCAGGGCGTCGGTGTCGACACCGAGGTTCTTGGCGTACTCCGGGTCGAGCGCGTGCTCGGCGTCGATGAACGCCACGATGCCGCCGGCCTTCTGGGCGTTGGCCACCGCGTGCAGGGCGACCGTGGTCTTGCCGGAGGACTCCGGACCGTAGATCTCCACCACCCGGCCGCGCGGGAGGCCACCGAGGCCGAGCGCCACGTCGAGCGAGATCGCACCGGTCGGGATCACCTCCAGCGGCGCTCGGACGTCGTCGCCCAGGCGCATGACCGAGCCCTTGCCGAACTGCTTCTCGATGTTGGCGAGTGCGGCGTCGAGCGCCTTGTCGCGGTCTCCTCCAGCCATCTGGATGTCCCCTCACGTCTCTGTGTTCGTCTGTGTGCTCGGGACGCTAGACGGGGCCACCGACAGTGGGCTCCGACGGCGGGTGCGGCCTGTGGAGAACCGCGCTCCTCGCGTCGCCTGTGGAGACAATCTAGGCCGAACAGGTGTTCGACCCGGGCACCCGGACCCGGCGTGTCGGGATCAGGGAATCTCGTAGGTCAGGTCGATCGTGTCGGCCCACGAGGAGCACGAGCAGCCGTCAGCGTCGGGTGCGGTCGCGATCACGTCGCGCAGCAGGCCGCGCAGCCGGTCGAGGTTGGCCGCGAACCGGGCGAAGACCTCCTCCTGGCCGACCCCGTGGCCCTCCTCGACACCGGCGTCCATGTCGGTCACCAGCGCGATCGCCGCGTAGCACTGCCGCAGCTCCCGCGCCAGCACGGCCTCCGGATGACCCGTCATGTTGACCAGCGTCCAGCCCTGAGCGGCGTAGTGCACCGACTCGGCGCGCGTGGAGAAGCGCGGGCCCTCGATGACGACCATCGTGCCGCCGTCGAGGATCGTGTCGTCCGCGGCCGTCACCGCGCTGCGCAGACGCTCGCAGTAGGGGTCCGCGAACGGCAGGTGCACCGCGCCGGTCTCGACGTACGTCTGGACGCGCCGCTGGGTGCGGTCGACCAGCTGGTCGGGCACGACGACGTCGCCCGGCGCCACGTCGCTGCGCAGCCCACCCACCGCGCACGGCGCCAGCACCTGCCGCACCCCCAGCGAACGCAGGGCCCACGCGTTGGCGCGGTAGTTGATCGCGTGCGGCGGAAGCTCGTGGTGTGCCCCGTGCCGCGGCAGGAACGCCACGGACCGGCCCGCCACCGAGCCCACGGAGATCGGGGCCGAGGGGTCGCCGTACGGCGTGCTGATCGCGACGCTCTCGGCGTCGTCGAGGAAGCTGTAGAACCCGGAGCCGCCGATCACGGCGAGGTCGGCGCGCGCCTGGTCCCGGAGCATGTGCCTACCCTGTCAGGTGGCCGTCGCGACCTCGGGTCGCCGGGTCCCTCCCCGTACGCCCGACAACCGGATCAGCTCCCGCATCAGCGCAGCAGTGGCGGGCACGGTCTCGCCGCCCGGCCGGTGGACCAGCCCGACGTGCCGGCGGCCGAGAGCGGCGAGCGGGACGACGCGCACGTCGGGATGCCGGTACGCCGCGAGCGCCGACTCGGGCAGCAGGGTGACCCCGAGCCCGCGGGCGACGAGGTTCTGCACGACGACGTAGTCGTCGCTCGTGTGCCGGATCGTGGGCGTGAAGCCCGCGGCGTGGCAGCGCTCGACAAGGTGGCTCCGACACCGCACACACCCGCCGATCCAGGCGTCGTCGGCGAGAGTCTCCAGGCCGCGACGCACGGGCACCCGCCGTCCAGGCGGGACCACGAGGTGCACCGGCTCGTCGAGCAGCGGCCGCCAGGTCAACGCCCCGAGGCCGGCCGGCGGGCCGTCGTACCCGAACACCAGCGCCAGGTCGGCGTCGCCGGCCGCCACCGCCACCGCCGCCTCGGCCGGCTCGGCCTCCTCGAGGCCGACGTCGATGCCCGGATAGGCCAGCACCAGCGCCTCGAGCGCCTCCGGCACGAGGGTTGCGGACGCACTGGGAAATGCCACCAACCGCACCCGGCCGCCCCGCAGCTGGGTCAGCGTCGCCAGCTCCTCGGCCGCGGCGTGCAGCTCGGCCGCCACGACGTCCGCGCGGCGCAGCAACAGTGAGCCGGCCTCGGTGAGGGTCACGCCTCCGGGACCCCGGAGGAGCAGCGGGGCGCCCGCTTCGCGCTCGAGACGGGAGAGGTGCTGGCTCACGGCGGGCTGGGTCCAGCCGAGCGCGCGGGCGGCGGCGCTGATCGACCCGGCGCGGGCGACGTGGCGGAAGATGAGGATCCGGCGGGCATCGAGGGCCATAAGCAGAGGATATGGGGCCTCGAAGGAGTACGGGGATTCCTTTGAGGGACGCGAGCGGTCAGGCTCGGGCCATGAAGACCATCGGCCTCGTGGGGGGCATGTCCTGGCACTCGACGGCGACGTACTACCGCCTCATCAACGAGGAGGTCGCGGCCCGGCTCGGCGGCCACGCGTCCGCGAAGATCTCGCTGCAGTCGCTCGACTTCTCCGAGGTGCGTGACTGCCAGCTCCGCGAGGACTGGGCCGGATCCGCCGCCCTGCTCGCCGAGGCCGCCCGACGCTGTGAGGCCGGCGGTGCCGATGTCGTGGGGCTGTGCACCAACCTCATGCACAAGAACTTCCCGACCCTCGAGTCGGCGGTCTCGGTGCCGGCGGTCCACATCGCCGACGCGGTCGCCGCCGTCGCGCGCCGCGAGGGCTGGACGACGCTGGGCCTGCTCGGCGCCCGGTGGGTGATGGAGGAGACCTTCTACGCCGACCGCCTGGCCACCCACGGGATCAACGTGGTCGTGCCCGGCGAGGAGGACCGGGAGATGGTCGACCGAGTGGTCTTCGACGAGATCACCCAGGGCATCGTCACCGCCGAGTCGCGCGCGGCGTACGTCGCCGTCATGCACGACCTGGCGGCCCGCGGAGCCGACGCCGTCGTGCTCGCCTGCACCGAGATCGGTCTCCTCGTCTCCGCCGAGGATGCGCCGCTGCCCGTGGTCGACTCGGCCGTCGCGCACGCCGGCCACCTGGTCGACCTGGCGCTCGAGGATCCCGCGACGGTGGACTGGTCCGGCCTGCCGCACGAGGCACCGGCCGCACTAGCCTGACGGCTTCCTTCGAGGAAGGGGCGTGATGAAGGATGAGCCCGTCGCGAGCGGTGTGGCGCGCGTGCAATGGCAAGGCGGAGGAGGGACGGCGGGCGGAGCCCCGTCGAGTCTCCGACAACGCCGCCAGTGCGCGGGCAGCGCACCGCGCAGGGCTGATTCTTCATCGCGCTCCTAGGGGGGCCAGGCATGCTCCGAGGTGAGCTCGTCACCCTCCGGCCAGTCCGCGAGTCCGACCTGGACGCCGTGTGGGCCGCCCACACCGACATTGCGAGCCGCGGTGCGTTCTTCCCGCTCGGGGTGGTCTCGCAGCCGGAGTTCCGCAGACGGTTCGCCGAGACGGGCTTCTGGGAGAAGACCGAGGGCACCCTCCTGATCACGGGCCCGGACGAGGAGCTGCTCGGGCACATCGAGTTCTTCGTGCCGGTCAGCTACTGGGACGCATTCGAGCTGTCGTACCAGCTCTTCGACCCCTCGACTGCCGGGCGCGGCTACGTCACCGAGGCGGTGCAGCTGGTGGTCGACTACCTCTTCGGCGCGAAGAAGCAGCACCGCATCCACCTGGTGATCGTGCCCGAGAACCTCGCCTCGCGCCGGATCGCGGAGAAGTGCGGCTTCCAGCTCGAGGGCACCGTGCGCGGGGCGTTCTTCAACGACGGCCGCAACCAGGACGTCGTGCTCTACTCCCTGCTGCGCACCGACGCGCGGCCCTGGCTCGCCACGCCGACGTAGGCCGCCGCGCCGATCACGGCCAGCGCCAGCAGCACCGACACCAGCGCCAGCTCGGGGTAGCCGAGCTTCGCCACCACCAGTCCCGCCAGACCTCCCGCGGACGCCGCGGTCAGTCCCATCACCATGTCGGCGGCCCCTTGGACGTCGGTGCGCGCCTCGAGCGGCGCGTGGTCGGCGATCAGCGTCGACGACGAGACCGCCGAGAGCGACCAGCCGAGGCCGAGGAGGAAGAGGCCCGCGAAGATCTGCCACGAGCTGCCCTCGGGCGAGGAGCGGCAGAGCATCAGCGCGACGAGCAGCACCACGCCTCCGGAGGCCAGCACCTGCCAGCGCCCGACGCGGTCGGCCAGCCAGCCGACCACCGGGGAGAAGGCGAACATGCCGAGCACGTGCACGCTGATCACGAAGCCGATGACCCGGAGCCCGGTCCCGCCGTGATCCATGTGCAGGGGTGTCATCACCATCACCGCGACCATGGCCGCATGGGCTCCGGACAGTCCCACCACGGCCGCCAACAGCACCGGGCGCTCCCGGACGGCGATGACGACACGGCCCCACGATGTTCCGGACACGGCGCCGGTGGCCGGCTCGCCCGCCAGGCTGCGCGCGAGCAGCAGCGGGTCGGGTCGCAGCCGCAGCCAGAGGACCAGAGCGGCGAGCAGCATGCCGACGCTGCCGATCGCGAAAGGTCCGGTGAGCTCGGGGATCCCGAGCCCGTCGGCGACGGTCGCCGAGAGGCCCGTCAGGTTGGGTCCCACGACGGCGCCGATCGTCGTGGCCCACACCACCGTGGAGAGCGCCCGCGCCCGCGTCTGCGCGCTGGCCAGGTCGGTGGCGGCGTAGCGCGAGGCGCTGTTGGCGGCTGCCGTCGTGCCGAGCATCGCGGCGCCCACGAGCAGCAGGGCCATGGAGCCGACGACCCCGGCCAGCACCGCGACGAACGCGCCGGCGGCCCCGATCAGGTAGCCGAGCGTGAGACCGACCCGACGGCCGCGGAGCGACATGAGCCGCGCCAAGAGGTACGACGCCACGGCCGCCCCGAGAACCTGGAAGGTCTGCGCGAGCCCGGCCTGGCTCTCGGAGCCGGAGATCTCCTTGGCCAGCAGGGAGGCGGTGGCGATGCCGATGGTGATGCCGAGCGCCCCGACCGCCTGGGCCATCACCAGGCTGCCGATCGTGCGCCGCTGCACCAGCGCGACCTCGGTCTCCCGCCCGGTGCCCGTGCCCGCCGATGGCCCCGCCGATGGCCCCGCCGATGGCCCCGACGATGGCCCCGACGACGGCCCCGACGACGGCCCCGACGACGGCTCCGTCGCGCTCATCGCTCGCTCGGCGGCAGCTCGAGGACGCGCCACACGGCGGCCCAGACCTCCTTGGGCTCGACCCCCGCGGCAAGCGCTTCCTCGGTGGTGCGGCCGCCGAGGTCGGTGATCACGAAGTCGTGGGCCCACGACCGCGCGTAGGTCGGTCCGAGCGCGTGCTCGAGCCGGACCCAGAGCTCGGTGTGCCTCACGCGCTCACGTCCTGGCTGCGCGCACGACCAGCCAGCGGTCACCGCGGACCCCGTCGCCGTGCGCGACCTCGGTCACCGCCCAGCCGGCCGCGTCGAGCACGACCCGCAGCGGCTCCTCGCGCCAGAACGTGAAGTGCCGCGGCGCCCCGACATGCCCGTGGGTCGAGAAGCGGGCGCCGTCGCCCTCCTTCAGGCCCAGCATGAGCAGCCCGTCCGGGGCGCGTGGCCCCGGCCAGGTTGGCCAGCACCTGAGGCAGGTCCTCGCGCCGGACGTGCAGCAGTGACGCGGAGGCCCACACGCCGTCGTACGGCGCCTTGGTCTGCGGATCGGTGAGGTCGTCGGTGAGCGGGTCGACGACGTCGGCGTCGTGCCCGGCCGCGCGCATCATCCGGACGAAGGCGGGCGTGATGTCGGTACGCCGGACCGAGAGCCCGGCCGCCTCGAGCGCGACGGCGTCACGGCCGTGCCCGCTCCCGACCTCGAGCACCCGCGCGCCGGGGCCGAGGTCGCGCGCGAACGCCTCGATCGCGGCCTGGACGTCGTCCGGCATGGCCTGGGTGCCGGCGGCGTAGTCGTCCGCGAACGCGTCGTAGGACGCCACGGTCACGCGCTTGGTGATGTGGGAGACGTCGTGGGCGTGGTGCACCAGGTCGTGCAGGTGGTAGCGCGCGAACGAGTCGACGGTGAAGCGCTTGCCGTCGCTGCGCGTGCCCGGCCGCTCCCACTGGTCCTCGCGCACCGTCTCGTAGCGGGCGGCAACGCGATCGGCAGCGGCGACCACCTCGGCCGCCACCGTCGCGGGGTCCTGCTCGAGGTAGCCCTGCTCGATCGCGGCCTCGTCCTGGTCCCAGTTGGCGAAGTGCGGGTCGTCCTCGGTCAGCATCAGGCCGAGGCGCTGCTCGAAGAGCACGTTGACGTCGCGGACGTGGCAGGCGTACTCGAGCGGCGACCAGACGACCGGCGAGGGCCGGACGGCGGCGTCGTCGGTGCCGAGGACGACCTCCCAGAGCGTCGCGTTGTCGCGGATCGCCTGCGGGACGCGCGCACGCTCGAGCTGGGTCGCATCGAACCCGCAGTCCGGGCAGGCCCGCGTCAGCACCCAGGTCCAGTCCTTGGTGTCGGGTTCGATCGGCATGCCGCCATCCTGTCAGCATGCGGATCCGACCTGCGCAGGACGCCGACCTCGACGCCGTCGCGGCGGTGTATGCCCACGAGGTGGAGACCTCCGTCTCCACCTTCGACCTGGTCCCGCCGCCTCGTGGCTACTGGGCGGCGCGGCTGGCCAGCACCGAGCCGGGCGACCACCTGCTCGTCGCCGACCTCGACGGCGCGGTGCTGGGCTACGCGTACTCCTCGGCGTACCGGCCGCGGCCGGCCTACGTCCGGACCCGCGAGACGTCGATCTACCTCGCCGCCGGCGCGCGCGGACAAGGGCTCGGGCGACGGCTGTACGACGACCTGCTGGCGCGCCTGGCCGCCGACGCCGTGCACACCGTCGTCGCGCTCGTCGCGCTGCCGAACGACGCGAGCCTCGCGCTGCACCGGGCCTGCGGGTTCGAGGAGGTGGGCGTCATGCGCGAGGTCGGCCGCAAGCACGGTCGCTGGGTCGACACCGCCTGGTTGCAGCTGATGGTGGGGTGAGTGCTACTCGCCGAAGGTCACGGTGGTGCAGGCCAACCGTGCGCCGGCCGCGCCGGTCGTCGGGTTGGTCGGCAGCGCGTGCACGACGACGGAACCTGCAGTTCCGGGCGCGAACTCCCACGGCACCGTCGCCGAGCTCACCGCGGTGCCCGTGCCGTCCGGCGTGATGTCGAGCCAGACCTCGCGCTCGGCGAGCGGGACGGCCCCGTCCGTGGAGTGCTGGTAGTGGCCGCCCGAGTCGGTCGCCAGCTCGCCGCAGGGCTTGGTGTGCACGTGGGCGCCGTACGTCGCGCCCACCGGCAGCCCGACGACGGTGAGCCGCACGGTGGTGCTGCCGTCGCGCGACGTCGAGTGGACGGCCGTGTGGATCGCGTCGTACCCGTGGTCGTGCACGACGGTCGGGCCGGCGGCGTTGTCGACATGCATCGCGGCGGCGATGGCACCCGCCGGCGCCGCGATCACGAACGCTGCGACGAGCGAGCCGGTGGTGAGCTTCTTCATGGAGCACCTCCTGGACGGCCGCGACGTCTTCGCGGTCTCGACACCTGCTTGTGCCGCTCAGCCCCCCTCCTGGTTCGCAACATCGGGGTAGTCCCTGACGTTCGGACCCGTTGAAACGACTCAAAACAGCCCAAATGTCAGGGACTATCCAAAATTTGTGGGCGGGACGGCGAACCGATCCGGTCGCTCGGGGCCACTAGGAGGTGTGATGGGACCCGTGGACTCCACCGGACGGCTCGGCGGGCGCGACGAGCGCACCGACGCCGACCTGGTGCGCGCAGTCAGAGACGCCGACCGGGGGGCACTGCACGAGCTCTTCCGCCGCCACGAGCCCTGGCTCTCGCTGCGGCTCGCGCGCCGCTGCGCCGACCCGGCGATCGTCGACGAGGCGCTCCAGGACACCTTCCTCGCGGTCTGGCGCAAGCCGGCGTCGTGGCGGGGCGAGGGCGAGGTCGCCGCGTGGCTCTGGGGCATCGCGATCCGGTCGCTGCTCCACCAGCTGCGCCCGCGCCGCAACGTCGTCGAGCGCCTGGTCCGCCTGCGCAGCGACGCGGCTGTCTCCTCCGAGGAGGAGGTGCTCGCCCGGGTCGAGCACAGCGACGTCGGGGCGGCGCTGCAACGGCTCTCCCCCGAGCTGCGCGCCGTCGTCCAGGCCACCGTCCTCGACGGCCTCAGCACGCGCGAGGCCGCCACCCTGCTCGGCATCCCCAGCGGCACCGTCAAGAGCCGTATGAGCCGAGCCCGCCACGAGCTCCGGGAGGCTCTGCTGTGAACACCTGGCACCTGGACGCCGATCTGCTCGGCGCCTACCGCGACCGCACGACCGACACCGTCCTGGCCGCCTCGGTCGAGGCTCACCTGCTCGCGTGCGCTGAGTGCCGCGAGCGACTGGCCGACACCGACGACGCGACCGCCCACGAGGCGTCCGAGCGACGTTGGGCAGCGCTCACGGCGGTGGTGGACGAGCCCCGGCGTACGCCGCTGCTCCGGCTCGGACTGGCCACGCGGCCGCTCCGAAGCGCGTGGCTCGCGTCCGTCGCACTCCTCGTCCTGGTCCCGCTGGCCGCCGCCGCCTTCGTCGGGCTCGGGTCCCCCACGCTGCTGCTCGCCCTCGCTCCGCTGGCCCCGCTCGCCGCCGTCGTCGTCGCCTATCGCACCGACCTGGAGCCGGCGGGCGAGCTGGCGTTGGCGACGCCGCTCGCCGGGCTCCGCCTGGTGGTCCGCCGCGCCCTGCTGGCCGGGGCGGGTGCCTTGCCGCTGGTCGTCGGCGTTGCCGTGCTCGCCGGTCTGCCGGTGACCCTGGCGCTCGGCTGGGTGCTGCCCGGGCTGGCACTGGCCTCGCTGGTCCTGCTGTCGGGGTCGACCCGGCTCGACCCGACGCAGGTCGCCGGCGTGCTCGGCGGCGTCTGGGCCCTCGCCGTGGGTGTGCCCTCAGCCGTACGACGCTCGACCGCCGAGGCCGTCGCCGACCAGGTGGGCGGTGCCCCCGTCCAGCTCGCCTGCCTCGCGGTGGCGCTGGCCGCCGTCGCCCTCACCGTCTCGCGCCGCGAGCGCATCGCCTATCGGAGGACCGCATGATCGACCTGACCAACGCAGCGCCGACGCTCGTGGGCACCACGATCGAGATGACCGGTCTGACCAAGCGCTTCGCGCGGATGGCCGCCGTCGACGCTGTCGACCTCGCTGTCGGCCGCGGCGTCGTCGGCCTGCTCGGGCCGAACGGCGCCGGCAAGACGACTCTCCTGCGGATGCTTGCCACCGTGCTCGCTCCCGACGACGGCGAGCTGCGGCTGCTCGGGCGTGATCCGGCTGTCGGTGCCGACCGGCTCGAGATCCGGCGCCGGCTGGGCTATCTCCCGCAGACACCGCGCCTCTACGGGGCGTTCACACCGTTGGAGCTGGTCGACTACGTGGCCATCCTCAAGGAGCACACCGACCGGGCCTGGCGGCGCACGGAGTGCGTGCGCGTGCTCGAGGCGGTCGGCCTCGCCGACCGCATGCACCGCAAGATCCGCACGCTCTCCGGCGGGATGCAGCAGCGGGTGGCCCTCGCTGCGGCGCTGGTCGGCGACCCCGAGCTCCTGCTCCTCGACGAGCCCGCGACCGGGCTCGACCCCGAGCAGCGGCTCGAGCTCCGCTCTCTGCTGGCGAGTGCGGCCAGCCGAGGCACCGTGCTGCTCTCGACCCACAACACCGCCGAGGTCGCGGCGCTCTGCCAACGGGTCGCCGTCATGCGCGAGGGCCGGATCCGCTTCCTCGGAACCCCTCGCGACCTGGTCGCCATCGCCGACGGCCGGGTCTGGGAGTCCGAGCACGACGAGGCCGGGTCGGCGCGCAGCTGGATGACCGCCGAGGGCCACTTCCGTCACGTCGGCGAGCCGCCGTCGGGCGCGCAGGTGGTGCCACCGACGCTCGACGACGGCTACCTGCTGGTCGCTGCCAACGAACGGCGTACGCCGTGACGGCGCCGACTGTCCTGCTGACCAGCGCTGCGCCGACCGCGAAGGCCACCGCCTGGACGCCGCTGATCGCCCTGAGCGTCGGCCTGCTGCTCGTGGCCGGGCTGTTCCGCCTGCGCGACACCCCGTCCGAGACGGTCGTCGTGATGGGCGCCGCGGGACTCGCCGCGGCCCTCGTGCTCGCTCTGCGTGACCCCGCCGACGCGCTGCTGGCTCCCCTGCCGGTGTCCAGGCTGACCCGGCGGCTGCTCCGGCTGGCCCTGGTCACCGTGGCGGCCGCCCCGGTCTGGCTCGCCATCACGCTGCTGCTGCCGGGCGGTGGGCGCGCGCTCGCACCCTTGGCGGCGCTGACGCTGTGCGGAGTCGCCGTCGCGACCTGGCTCCCCGTCGGGCGCGACGTGCTCCCGGCAGCCGCCCTACCGCTGGTGTGGGCCACCGCGGCAGAGCTCCTCGGCGGGCGGAGCGGGCTGGTCGGCGACGCGGCGGACCTGTGGGTGCGGCACCCGTGGCCGGTGGCCTTCGTCGCCGTCGTCCTCGTCGTCCTCGGGCGGCACCGGTGAGCGCCACGCTGGAGCGGACGCCGATCGCGGCGACACCCGCCCGCCCGCTGCGCCCCGTGGTCGTGGCGCTGGCCCGCGTCGAGGCGCGTCGGCTGCTGCGCAGCCCCGCGTTCTGGGGAGGCGTCGCCCTCAGCGTGGTCTTCGGCTACCTCTCGATCCGCTTCCCCGAGGACTGGTCCGGAGCGCGCTACACCGTCTCCCCGGCGCTGGTGGGCCCGGCGGTCGTGGGCATCTCGTTCGCGGTGGCGGGCAGCTTCCATCGTGAGCGCTCGGGGCTTCACGAGGACGTTCCCGTCACCGAGACGGTACGCACGCTGGGCCGGCTGGTCGGGGCTCTCGCCCTGGTCGCCGTGGTGACGCTCCTGTCCCTCGTGGGTGCGGCCCTCGCCCGATGGTCGGGTGGCTTCGACCTGGGCGACGAGCCGGGGCGCACGCTGCACGCGCACTTCTCCTGGGCCGAGATCCTCCAACCATTCTGCCTCTCGGTGCTGGCCGTGGCGGTGGGGGCAGCAGCCGGGCGACGGCTCGCCCAGCGCGCCACCTCGACGCTGGTGCTGTTCGTCGGCTGGTTCCCGTTCGTGGTGGTGTCGTGGGCCTTCCAGTCGGCCGTGGTGACGCCGTACTCGATCATCCAGATCCAGCCGGTCAGCCTCGAGATCGGGCCCAGCTCCGCCGACCCGCTCGACTTCCCCGCGCACTGGCTGCTCGGCGCACCGGGCGAGTTCCAGGACCACTGGGCGCGGCTGCTCGTGTCGGTGCGGCTCGCTGCCGGCCACGACCTGTGGCTGCTCGGGCTCGCCGCGCTCTTCGTGGCGATCGCCCTCCCGCGAGGTCACCGGGCCGTGCCTGCCGTGATCGGCGTCGTGCTGGCGGTCGCCGGGGTGACCCTGCAGCTGGTGGCGATCCCGTGAGCCGGCTGACGATCGCAGCCCTGGTGCTGACGCTCTCCGCGACGGGCTGCACGGCGGCGTACGACGACGACGGCGACTTCGCGCTAGCAGGACCCATGGCGGCCCCGGCCCCCAAGGCGGCCGACGCCGTGCCGGTCGTCGTCGACAGCGACCTGGCGCCCGACGACCTGGTCTCGCTCGCCTACCTGCTCCGACACCCCGACGTCGACGTGCTCGCGGTGACCGTCCCGACGACCGGGTTGGTCACGTGTCCGGCCGGTGTCGACCTGGCCACCGACCTGATGAGGTCCGTCGGCGTCGAGCCGGTGCCGATCTCGTGCGGCGGGACCCCCCGCGGTGACCACGGGGTGCCGTTCCCGACGCTGTGGTCGATGGGAGCGCTGACCGACAACGGCCTCAGCCGCGACGACGCCGAGACCAGCACGCCCGTCGACGAGGCGCCGCCCGGGCTGATCGCGCGCCTGGCTGTCGAGCATCCCGGCCTGACCCTGGTCGCCCTCGGCCCGATGACCGAGGTCGCGGCCACCCTGCGCGACGAGCCGGAGGGCTACGGGCTGATCGACCGGATCGTGGCGATGACCGGGGTCGTCGATGGTCCGCCGCAGGACGACATCGCCGGCGAGTGGAACGCCGCCGCCGACCCAGACGCGCTGGCCGAGGTCCTGGCGGGGCCGGTGCCGGTGACGGTCGTCCCCCACGAGGTGGCCCCGCTCGGACCGCCGGCGGGAATGCGCGCACCGGTGGTCGGCACGGTCGGGGTGTTCACGAGCGCGCCGACGCCGAGGTTCTGGGACCTCGCGACAGTCGGCTACTTCACGACCCCCGCAGCGGGCCGGTCGACCACCGGCTCGTGGGAGGTCGACCTGACCCGCGAGCCCGGACGCCTCACCCGCACCGGTGACGGTCCGCACGCGGTCGTGACGGAGCTCGACGCCGACGCCCTGGACGCGGCGTACGCCGTGGTGTTCGGCACAACGCCTACGTGAGCAGGAGGGCGTCGAGGCGGCGGCGGACGACCATCAGCCCGAGCAGCCCCATCACGACCAGGTAGACCACCGACACGGCGCTCGCTGCCGTGACGGACCCCGTCGTCAGCTCGCGGCACAGGACCACGCCCCGGTAGAGCGGCGTGGCCTCGACGACCCAGCGCAGCACACCGTCGAACGCGGTGATCGGGAAGAACGTCGCCGAGAAGAGGAAGAGCGGCAGCTGGACGAGCGTGATCTTGTCGAAGTCCTGCCAGGAGCTGAAGTACGTCGTCACCGCCATGAACACCGCGCTGAACGCGAACCCGATGAGCAGCGCCGCCGGCAGGGCCAGCACCGCCCACCACGAGTCGACCAGCCCCATCGCGAGCATCACCACCAGGAAGGCCGCCGAGTAGGAGCCGCCGCGCAGCTGACCCCACACGATCTCCCCGCGCGCGATGTCGCCGGTCGTGAGCGGGGTCGCCAGCATCTGGTCGTAGAGCTTGTCGTACTTGAGCTTGAAGAACACGTTGTAGGTGCTGTCCAGGAGCGCGCCGTTGAACGCGGACGCGGCGAGCATGCCCGGGGCGACGAAGGCGGCGTACGCGATCTGCTCACCGTTGAACTCGAAGGTGTTGATCAGCTGCCCCACGCCGATGCCGATCGAGAACAGGTAGAAGACCGGCTCGAGGAACCCGGTCAGGAAGAGCTTCCAGAACTGGCGGTAGACCAGGTAGTTGCGGAGCACGAGGAGGCGCAGAGCCTGCCAGGGGCTCAGCGGGCGCACCCTGGTCGGGGCCGGGCGTGTCGCGATCGTCATGACACCAGCCGCTTCGTCAGACCGCTGATCGCCCACCAGATCCCGAACCCGAGCAGGACCAACAGGTAGGTCACGTTGATCGCCGCCACCGACCAGTCGACGTTGTCGACACAGAACATCCGCGACAGGTTCACGCCGTGCCACAGCGGCGTGAGCCGGGCGATCCACGCCCCGACGTCACCGAGGTTGGTGATCGGGAAGAAGGCCCCGGAGAACAGGAACAGCGGGAAGATGCCGAGCCGGAACAGCATCCCGTAGCCCTCCTCGGAGCGCAGGCGGGCGCTGAAGCCGTAGACCAGTGCGGCGAAGACCATCCCGACCAGCACCTGGGAGGCGAAGGCCAGCAGCGGTCCCCACCAGGTCTCGAAGACGCCGAACGGCGTCAGCACCAGCATGAAGACCGCGCAGCTGGAGGCCACTCGGAAGGTCACGAACAGCAGGTGCGCGGTGACCAGGTGGACCACCTGCAGCGGTGTGGCCAGCATCGAGTCGTAGACACGCTGCCACTTGATCATCCCCATGACCGGGTACGTCGTCTCGCCGACCGCGGTCTGCATCGCGTGGGCGGCGACCAGACCCGGGACGATGAACGCGAGGTAGGAGGTGGCGCCTTCGAGCTCGGCCGGGTCGGCCTCGATGAAACCGCCGAGCAGGACGCCCATCGCGACGACGTAGAAGAGCGGAGAGAGGAACGAGGAGATGATCGTGCCGCGCCAGGTGCGCCGGTAGACGGTCCACCAGTAGTCGAACTGGCGGCCGACCCCCTCACCGACGGGCAGCCCCCGCATCATCACCTCGCGCGTGGACGTGAGGTCTCCTCCCCAGCTCATCAGTCCACCAGCGTCCGGCCGGTGAGGCGCAGGAACACGTCCTCGAGGGTGGAGCGCCGCACGAGCACGGCGACCGGCTCGAGGCCGCGCTCGTGGACCTTGGCGATCACCTCCTCGCCGTCCTCGCTGTAGACGAGCAGCCGGTCGGGCAGCACCTCGACACGCTCCCCGAGATCGTCGACCTTCGCCGCGAGCGCCTCGTGGGTGGTGCCCTCGGCCGCCACGCCGAACCGGAGCTCGGCGACCTCGCGTGTCGAGTGCTCCCGGATCAGGGCCAGCGGCGAGCCCTCCGCGACGATGAGACCCTTGTCCATCACCACCAGGCGGTCGCACAGCTGCTCAGCCTCATCCATGTAATGCGTGGTGAGGACCAGCGTGACGCCGGACTGCCGGAGCCGGAACAGCTTGTCCCACAACAGATGGCGCGCCTGGGGGTCAAGGCCGGTGGTGGGCTCGTCGAGCAGCAGCAGGTCGGGGTTGTTGACCAGGCTCCGCGCGATGGTCAGCCGTCGCTTCATGCCACCCGAGAGCCCCTCCACCTTGGAGCTCGCCTTGTCGGTGAGCTGGACGAAGTCGAGCAGCTCGTCGACCCGCTCGTTGACCTCGCCGCGCGGCAACCCGAAGTAGCGGCCGTAGATGTAGAGGTTGTCGCGCACGTTGAGCTCGTTGTCGAGGTTGTCGTCCTGCGGGCAGACGCCGAGGCGCCCCCGGATCGTCGGGCCGTGCTCAGCCGGGTCCAGCCCGAAGATGCGCAGCTCTCCCCCGGTCACCGGGGAGACCGCGGCGATCATCCGCATCGTCGAGGACTTGCCCGCACCGTTGGGCCCGAGGAAGCCGAACGCCTCACCCGGACGGACCTGGACGTCGATTCCCTTGACGGCCTCGAAGTCGCCGAACGACTTGCGCAACCCGCGCGCGCTGATCATGGCGTCACTCACGATCCACGACCGTACAGATATTCACGGACATCCATCCGCGCCACGTGCGAGCCTGCCTGCCATGACCCGTCGGCTGATCCTCGTCGAGGGCGCCAGCGACCAGCGCGCCGTCGAGGTCGCGGCCGGGCTCCTCGCCGTCGACCTCGAGGCGGCAGGGGTCACGGTCGTGTCGATGGACGGCATCACCAACCTCCCCCGCCACCTCCGCGGACTGTCGACGAGCGTGCAGGTCACCGGGCTGTACGACGCCGCACAGGGCGGCTACGTGCGGCGGGCCCTGGCCCGGCTCGGTCGGCACGAGGAGTTCTTCGGCTGCACCGACGACCTCGAGGACGAGCTGATCCGCGCCCTCGGACCGGCGCGGGTCCGGGCCGTCATCGAGGAGGCGGGCGACGGGGCGTCGTACGCGATCCTGCGCAACCAGCCCTTCCATCGGAACCGGCGCGAGCTCGACGTGCTGCGACGCTTCATGGGCACCACGAGCGGCCGGAAGCTGAGGTACGCCGGGCTGCTCACCCACGCGCTCGAACCCGACGAGGTGCCGGCGCCGCTGGTCGCCGTGCTCAGGACGGCGGTGCGCTGAGACTCGGGCGAGGTCCTGCACGAGCGCCGGTGGGTCGGCGACGCTGACGAGCAGCTCGCGCAGGCGGACCGGCCAGCCCAGCCGAGGCGCACCCCGACGACATCCGCGGAGACCGTCACCGCCGAGCGGTCGCGCGTCACGCCGGTCAGCAGGAGCAACGGCTGCAGCCAGGCAGCCGCCGCGGGGAACGCGCGGACGGTCACGGAGACCTCAGCGCCAGCCCACGCTCGGCCAGCGCCTCCTTCAGGATGCGCACGCCCTTGGGCCCGACCCCGTGGATGGCCAGCAGCTCGCGCTCGGACCAGGCGGTCAGCTGCGTCAGCCTGGTGACGCCTGCCTCCGCCTCCAGCGCCCTGCGCACCACGTTGCCGGCGGCCGGCGGGATGTCGGGCGCGTCGTCGCGCTGGCCCTCGACCTGCCGGCCGCCGACGAAGGCCAGCGCCTCCTCGGTCAGCTCGCGTTCGCGCGCGGGGTCGTCGACGACCAGCCACTGCCTCATCACGCGACCCTTCCCGTTGTCGAAGGGGCGCCCCACCCCGTCGGCCACCAACGCGATGACCCGCTCGGCCGGGAGCTTGACCACGAACCGCTCCCAGACGTCGACCATCGCGAAGACCGAGCCGTCGACCTTCATGCCCGACCCGCCGAAGGCGCGGCTGCCGGTGGGAGGCGTGACGCCCGGCCGGGCGGACAGCTCGCCGACGAGCGCGTCGAAGCGGCGGCGTACGTCGTCCCCCTCAGTCGGCATGACAGCAGTCCAGCACACGCCGCCGACACCCGCCGACAGCCTGCGGAGCGTGCGGGCCCGGCTCACTGTCGGTGCCGTCGGGCAGGATGTCGACGTGACCGCGTTGGACGCCTTCAGCGAGCCGACCCGGACCTGGTTCCGGGCGGCGTTCGCCGCGCCCACGCCTGCCCAGGAGGGCGCGTGGGACGCCATCGGCGCCGGTCGACACGCCCTCGTCGTGGCGCCGACCGGATCCGGCAAGACGCTGAGCGCGTTCCTGTGGTCGGTCGACCGACTGCTCACCGGGACGCCCGCGGCCGACAAGAAGCAGCGCTGCCGGGTGCTCTACATCTCGCCCCTCAAGGCGCTGGGCGTCGACGTCGAGCGCAACCTCCGCGCCCCGCTGACCGGCATCCGGCACACCGCCGAGAGACTCGGCACGAGCCTCCCGGAGATCCGCGTCGGCGTACGCTCCGGCGACACCACGGCAGCCGACCGACGCGCCCTGGTGACCAGCCCGCCGGACATCCTCATCACCACCCCCGAGTCGCTGTTCCTGATGCTCACCAGCCAGGCGCGCGAGTCACTGCGCGGCGTCGAGACGGTGATCGTCGACGAGGTCCACGCGGTCGCCGGTGGCAAGCGCGGCGCCCACCTCGCGGTGAGCCTCGAGCGCCTCGACGCCCTGCTCGAGAAGCCCGCCCAGCGCATCGGCCTGTCGGCGACGGTGCGGCCGCTGGAGGAGGTGGCGCGCTTCCTCGGCGGGCAGGCGCCCGTCGAGATCGTGGCGCCGCCGAGCGAGAAGTCCTGGGACCTCACGGTCGTGGTGCCCGTCGAGGACATGACGGCGCCGGAGGAGTACGACGAGGACGGGGGTGACCCCTCGCGCTCCACGAGCATCTGGCCACACGTCGAGGAACGGGTCGTCGACCTGGTCGAGCAGCACCGCTCGACCATCGTCTTCGCCAACTCGCGTCGGCTCGCCGAGCGGCTGACGGCCCGCCTCAACGAGATCGCGACCACGCGGGCCGAGCTCGCCCTGGCCGAGCCCGCAGTGCCGGCCCAGGTGATCGCCCAGTCGGGCGCGTCGCGGGGCGCCGACACCGTCATCGCCAAGGCCCACCACGGCTCGGTGTCGAAGGAGCAGCGGGCGCTGATCGAGGACGACCTGAAGCGCGGCCGGCTGCCCTGCGTGGTGGCCACCAGCAGCCTCGAGCTCGGCATCGACATGGGAGCGGTCGACCTGGTCGTGCAGATCGAGTCGCCGCCGAGCGTCGCGAGCGCGCTGCAACGAGTCGGGCGCGCCGGCCACCAGGTCGGGGAGACGAGCCGTGGGGTGCTCTTCCCCAAGCACCGAGGCGACCTCGCGCAGACCGCCGTTGCCGTCGAGCGGATGCGCAGTGGCGCGATCGAGTCCCTCCGAGTGCCGACCAACCCGCTGGACGTCCTGGCCCAGCAGGTCGTGGCCGCGACGGCGGTGGAGGACTGGGACGTCGACGAGCTCTATGCCCTGGTACGCCGCAGCGCGGCGTTCACCCAGCTGCCGCGCAGCATCTACGACGCCACCCTCGACCTGCTGTCGGGCCGCTACCCCAGCGACGAGTTCGCCGAGCTCCGCCCTCGGATCGTGTGGGACCGCGTCACCGGCAGCCTCAGCGGTCGGCCCGGCGCCCAGCGTCTAGCCGTGACGAGCGGTGGCACCATCCCCGACCGTGGCCTGTTCGGCGTCTTCCTCGTCGGTGGCCAATCCACTGGCGGCGGGGGTCCGGGGCGCCGGGTGGGCGAGCTCGACGAGGAGATGGTCTACGAGTCTCGGGTCGGCGACATCTTCGCGCTGGGGGCCACCAGCTGGCGCATCGAGGACATCACCCATGACCGCGTGCTGGTCACACCGGCTCCCGGCGTACCGGGCCGGCTGCCCTTCTGGAAGGGCGACACCCTCGGCCGTCCTGCCGAGCTGGGCGCCGCCATCGGCGCGTTCACCCGCGAGCTGGCCACCCTGCCCGAGACGAAGGCCCGCGAGCGCGCCGCCGCCAACGGCCTGGACGCGTACGCCGCCGCCAACCTGGTCGGCTACGTCGCCGAGCAGGTCGCCGCGACCCAGACCGTCCCGAGCGACACGACGGTCATGGTCGAGCGGTTCCGCGACGAGCTCGGTGACTGGCGGCTGGTCGTGCACTCGCCCTACGGCGTACCCGTCCACGCCCCGTGGGCGCTCGCCATCAACGCGCGGCTGAGGGAGCGCTACGGCATCGACGGGCAGGCCGTCGCCTCCGACGACGGCATCGTCGTGCGGATCCCCGAGACCGACGCCGAGCCGCCCACCGGCGAGGTCGTCGTCTTCGAGCCCGACGAGATCGAGGAGCTGGTGACCGCCGAGGTGGGCGGCTCGGCGCTCTTCGCCGCCCGCTTCCGTGAGTGTGCGGCCCGCGCCCTGTTGCTGCCGCGTCGCGACCCGGGCCGGCGCAGCCCCCTGTGGCAGCAGCGCCAACGCGCAGCGCAGCTGCTCGAGGTGGCAGCCAAGTACCCCTCCTTCCCGATCGTGCTCGAGGCCGTCCGCGAGTGCCTGCAGGACGTCTACGACCTGCCCGCCCTGGTGGCGCTGATGCGTCGGGTCGACCGGCGCGAGGTCTCGGTGGTGGACGTGGCGACCGAGCAGCCGTCGCCCTACGCCCGCACGCTCCTGTTCGGCTACGTCGCGCAGTTCGTCTACGAGGGCGACTCCCCCATCGCCGAGCGCCGGGCGGCCGCGCTCTCGCTCGACCAGGGACTGCTGGCCGAGCTGCTCGGTCGCGCCGAGCTGCGCGAGCTCCTCGACCCCGCGGTGCTGGCCGAGGTCGAGGCCGAGCTCCAACGCACCACCGAGGATCGTCGCGCCCGCGACGCCGAGGGCGTCGCCGACCTCCTGCGGCTGCTCGGGCCCCTGTCGACGGCCGAGGTCCGGGCCCGGGCGGTCGACGGCGCCGACATCGACGCATGGCTGGGCAGCCTCTCCGCCACGCGGCGGGTCGTCGAGGTCAGGATGGCCGGCGCCGAGCGGTGGGCCGCCGTCGAGGACGTCGGCCGGTTGCGCGACGGCCTGGGTGTGCCTGTCCCGCAGGGCACCCCCGACGCCTTCACCGACCCCGTCGAGGACCCCCTGGCCGACCTGGTGGCCCGCTACGCCCGCACGCATGGCCCGTTCACCACCGACGAGGTCTCCGCGCGCCTCGGCCTCGGTACGGCCGTCGTTCGCCACACCCTGCAGCGACTGGGCTCCCAGGGCCGGGTCCTCGACGGTGAGTTCCGCCCGGCCGGAGCCGGCACCGAGTGGTGCGACGCCGAGGTGCTCCGCCGCCTCCGGCGGCGCTCGCTCGCGCGACTTCGCAAGGAGGTCGAGCCGGTCGAGCCGACGGCCCTCGCCCGCTTCCTGGCGGCCTGGGCGCACGTCGCGCCCGGCACCGGTCGCGGCCTGCGCGGCGTCGACGGGGTCCTGTCCGTGGTCGACCAGCTGGCTGGCTGCGCGGTCCCCGCCTCGGCCCTGGAGCCGCTCGTGCTCGCGGCCAGGATCCCCGACTACGAGCCGTCGTACCTCGACGAGCTCACCAGCAGCGGCGAGGTGCTCTGGGCCGGGCACGCCGCGCTGCCCGGGTCTGACGGCTGGGTCTCGCTCCACCTCGCCGACCAGGCGCCGCTCACCCTTCCGCCCCGCGAGCCCGTCGACCACTCCGAGGTGCACCAGGCGCTGCTCGACGCCCTCGAGCCCGGTGGCGCCTGGTTCTTCCGCCAGCTCGCCGAGTCGGCGGCTCGCACGGTCGGCAACACCGTCGGTGACGCCACCCTGTCCGCCGCTCTCTGGGACCTGGTGTGGGCCGGCCGCATCAGCAACGACACGCTGGCACCGCTGCGCGCGCTGGTCGGCTCGGGCGGGGCCGCCCACCGCACCCAGCGGCCAGGCGCCCGGCCGCGGCTCGGCAGGCGCGGCCGGATGCCGGTCCGCTCAGGGCCGCCCCAGACGGCGGGCCGATGGACCGCCCTGCCCGAGGTCGATGCCGACCCGACCCGGCGCGCCCACGCCGCCGCCGAGCGACTGCTCGACCGGCACGGCGTCGTCACCCGAGGAGCCGTGTCCGGGGAGCGGGTGCCCGGCGGCTTCGCTGCCGTCTACAAGGTGCTCTCCGCGTTCGAGGACTCCGGACGTTGCCGGCGCGGCTACTTCGTCGACGGGCTCGGCGCGGCCCAGTTCGGCACGGCCGGCGCGATCGACCGCCTGCGCACCTTCGCCGAGATCCCGGTCACGGGCGGTGAGGCGAAGCCGGTGGCGCTGGCTCTGGCCGCCACCGACCCCGCCAATCCCTATGGCGCCGCGCTGCCCTGGCCGCCGGGCGATGGTGGCCACCGGCCCGGGCGCAAGGCGGGCGCCCTGGTCGTCCTGGTCGACGGGGCGCTGGTGCTCTACGTCGAGCGCGGTGGCAAGACCCTCCTCAGCTGGGCCGAGTCCAGCCAGCGCGACCTCGGGCCGGCCGACCTCCTGACCCCAGCCGCCCAGGCGCTGGCCGACGCCGCCCGGCGCGGAGCGCTCGGCCGGATCACGGTCGAGAAGGCCGACGGCGAGCACCTGCTGGGCGGCGGCCAGACTCCGCTGCGGGTCGCCCTCGAGGACGCCGGCTTCGTCACCACCCCGCGAGGTCTCCGCTTCCGTGCCCGAGGGTGACACCGTCTACCAGACCGCCCTGCGGCTCAGGGCGCTCGACGGCGAGGTGCTGACGAGCTCGGACTTCCGGGTGCCCCAGCACGCCACCGCCGATCTGGTGGGCGCGACGGTGACCACCACGGTCAGCCGCGGCAAGCACCTGCTCACCCGCTTCGAGCCGGCCGACGACTCTCCCGGCGTCACCCTGCACACCCATCTGAAGATGGAGGGCGTCTGGCACGTCCACGCGCCCGGCGCCCGGTGGCGACGGCCGGCGCACGAGGCGCGCGTCGTCCTGCGCACGGCCGGCCACGAGGCCGTCGGGTTCGCCCTGGGTGTCGTGGCGCTCGTGCCGACCGCCCAGGAGGAGACCGTCGTCGGACACCTCGGTCCCGACCTGCTCGGCCCGGACTGGGACGAGGACGAAGCGGTCCGCAGGATGACCGCCGACCCGGACCGGGCCGTCGGCGAGGTGCTCCTCGACCAGACCTGCCTGGCGGGTGTGGGGTCGGTCTACCGCTCGGAGCTGTGCTTCGTTGCCGGGCTGCACCCTCGCGCGGCGATCAGCTCGGTTCCCGACGTACGCCGCCTGGCCCGCCGGGCCCGGCAGATGCTCGACCTCAACAAGGCGCGCGTCGAGCGCACCACGACCGGCGACACCCGACGCGGGCGTCAGCTCTGGGTCTACGGCAGGCGCGGCCGGCCGTGTCCTCGCTGCGGCACGACCGTAAGCCGCGCCGACATGGGCCCCGAGGGCCAGGAGCGGGTCGTCTACTGGTGCCCCAGCTGCCAGCCGGAGCGCTGAGAACGCGGGAGGGCCCGGGGTGTGCACCCCGGGCCCTCCTGCTCGACTGATCAGCAGGTCAGCTGTCGACGACCTTGATCTTCACCTTCTGCTCCACCGCGGCCAGCAACGTCGACCCCTTGTAGATCACGCGCAGCTTGAGCTTGCCGGCGTCCTTGGCCTTCGGCAGTTTGAAGACGGCCTTGCCGTCCTCGATCTTGCCGTTGTAGGTCTTGCCGTCGAGCTTGACCTGCACGCGACCGGTGACCTCGAGGCCCCCGGCGGCCGCGAGCTTGACCTTGACCTTGGCCTTCTCGCCGACCTCGATCTTCTTGGGCGCCTTGACCGTCATCGTCGGCGTCACCTTCGCCACCGTGTGGCTCACCACCGTGGACGAATTCTGGTGGGTGGCGGCGTTGCTGCTGGTGTAGTTCAGCGTGAACGCGTAGACGCCGGGCGTCAGCACCTTGCCCGCCACCGTGATGGTCGCCGTGCCTCCGGACAGCTGAGCCGATCCGACTCCCACCCCGTTGAGCAGGGCGGTGACCGATCCGGTCGCTCCGGCCTGCGGCACCGTCGCGGTGATCACCGAGGCCTGGCCGTAGTCGACCCCCGGCGCCGAGCCGGTGATCGTCGTGGCTACCGGGCCGGGGCCAGGCCCAGGACCGGGCCCAGGACCAGGCGTGCCGCCGGTCACCGTGATCGGCACCCGGACCGTGGTGCCGGTGCTGGCACCGGTCACCTCGAGCACCTGGTCGCCAGCCGGTGCCAACGCCGGAAGCAGCACGCTCACCGAGGCCGTACCGGATTCGTCGAACGTCTGCAGTGCCGGCGTGTGATCGACCGGGAAGGTGCCCAGCGACTCGCCGTCGAGGCTGACGTCGACCTGGCTGTCCTGCACGTCGCCAAGCGCGGTCATGTCGAGCGACGTGAGGCCGAAGCCCACCGAGGCTCCCGGGTCGTACGACGCCGGAGCGCCACCGGGGAAGACCGCGCCGACGGCGCGCTGGCTGTAGTCGACCGGCAGCGGCGGGTCACCCTCGGCGGTGTTGGCGAACTCAGCCATGTAGTCGACCATGCCCTGCAGGTCGGTCTTGCCCGTGTCCTGCTTGCCGGCGCCTCCAGCGAAGGCGCCGAAGTTGTCACCTCCGGCAGCCAGGAAGGAGTTGACCGTGACGGAGTAGACGTCGGTCAGGCCGAGCCGGGTCCCGTCCAGGTACATCGCCCCGATGCGCGAGCCTGCGACGGCGTTCGGATCGTAGGTGTAGGTGAAGCCCTCGGAGGCACCGAGTCGCAAGAACGGCCGACTGGCCCCGGCAGGCTGCCACTGCTGCTCCAGCGCTGCCTTGATCTGGGCTCCGGTCATGTCCATGTTCACCAACGTGTTGGCGAACGGCTGGACGTTGGCAGCCGCCCGGTAGGTCAGCACGCCTCCCGGGCCCGGAACCATGTCGGCCCGAAGGCCTCCCGGGTTCATGAAGGCGATCTGCGCCGAGCCGGTCGTCTCGGACTCCGTCGCCCAGCGCTGCACCTCGGCCACCAGGTTTCCCAGCGTCGACTCACGACCGCGCGCGTCACCGCTCGGGGTCAGCGTCGGACGACGGAACGGCCCGGCGATCTTGCCGAGCTCCTGCGCGCCCAACACGTTGGCGACCGCTACGGCATCGTCGACGATCCCCTTGACCACCAGGTCCTCGGGGTAGTTGGGCGTGAAGGTGGGCGTCGCCGCACCGTCGGAGGACTGCAGCGCGAGGATCCGCGTGCGGACTCCGAGCACCTCGCCGGTGTCACCGTCGACCCGGTAGCGCAGCTGGTTCAGGTTGTAGCCGTACTGCCCGGCCGAGACCACCGGCCGCTTGGTGACCGCACGGTCCTGCTGGGCCCACTCCGGCACCGGCACCCGGTGGTTGTAGGCCAGGTGCGTGTGGCCGGAGATGATCGCGTCGACGTCGGGGCTGACGCCGTTGACGATCTTGCCGAAGTCGGAGGCCGGGTCGACCGCTGAGGCGTACGCCGGGGTCGCCGCGCCCTCGTGGACCAGAAGGACGACGATGTCGGCCCCCTCGTCCTTGAGCTCGGTGGCCGCGGCGTTCGTCTCGCTGACGATATTGGTCACCATGATCTCGGCGATGCCGTCGGGCGAGACCAGCTCAGGCAGGTGCTCAGTGACCGCGCCGACGAAGCCGACCTCCACGTCGCCGAAGTCCTTGATCCACGTCGCCGGCAGCGCCGGGTTGCCCGTCGCCTTGAACCTCACGTTGGCGCCGAGGTACTTCCACTCGGCTCCGCCCTCGGGGTTGTCGTTGGCCATCACGCGGTTGACCAGGTCGTCGTAGCCCTGGTCGAACTCGTGGTTGCCCACCGACGACACGTCGAGACCGGCGGCGTTCAGCGCATCGATCGTCGGCTTGTCGTTCTGGATGAACGACTCGAATGTCGAGGCGCCGATCAGGTCGCCCGCGGCCGCGAACACCGTGTCGGGCGTCTGCTCCCGGAGGTAGTCGACCGCCCCGGCGACCACCGCGGCACCCGCCTCGGCGCCCGAGGGGTTGCGCGTCAGCCGACCGTGGAAGTCGTTGATGCCGAGTAGTTGGATGTTCTCGATGTTGTCGTCACCAGTGGTGTCGAGGCCGACGATCTCCGGGTTGTGGTCGGAGGCGGAGTACGGCGTCGGCGCGTAGAAGTCGGTCACGTTGTAGTTGAACCGGCTGTACTGGTACGCCGGCGACTCGTTGGCGTTGATCTCCCAGATGTCGGCGCCTTCCACCATGTCCATGGCGCCCTCGTTGCCGAGCACGTGGTCGAGCGAGCCCGAGAGTCCGCTGAAGCTGTAGGACCACTCGTTGGGCGTGCTCGACTTGATGACCTCGAAGCCTCCGGTGTAGAGGACCTGCATCGGGTCCTCCTGCGTGTAGGAGTTGAAGTCACCGGTCAGGAACACCGCGTCGGTGCCCCGGGTCTCGGCGAAGTCCTCGGCGAAGGTGAGCAGGTCAGCCGCCTGGCGCTCGCGGGAGCCGTTGAAGCAGCCCTGACCGTCGCCGGAGTCGACGTTGTCACCGGTCTCGCCACCACAGCTCTTCGACTTGAAGTGGTTGGCAATGACCGCGAACGCCTCGTCGCTGGGGGCGTCCGACGGCTTGAACGCCTGCGCCAGCGGCTCTCGCGCATTGGCGAAGGCGGTCGAGCCGATGAGGATGCGCGACGAACCCACCGTCTCGACGGTTTCCGGGTTGTAGATGAACGCTGTGCGGATCACATCCTGGTCCGCCAGCGCCGGCGTGGACGGCGGCGTGGCGGCGTACGCCCACCGCGTGACGCCGGCCTGTGCGTTCAGCGCGGTGACCAGGGCCTTGACGGCGTCGTCGCGGTCGGCCTCGCCGAGCGCCACGGAGTTCTCGATCTCCTCGAGGCTCACGATGTCGGCGTCCATGTTGTTGATGGCCCGCACGATCTTGCTCTGCTGCCGCGTGAGGTTGGCCGTGTTGGCGGCGCCACGCGGACCGTTGACGGTGGCTGCGTCCCCGGGGCCGCGCACGCAGCCGGGGTTGGTGTTCACCGCGATCGGGTTGTTGGCCCGGTCGGTGAAGTAGCCGCACGTGCGGCCGGTGCCTGCCGCGACCCACGCCTCACCCGTGGTGTTGAAGTAGTTCAGCACGTTGAAGGTGGCCAGGGTCAGGTCCCCACCGACGGGGCGCGGACCGGCCTGGCGGGTGTTGGCAAACGTCGCGACGTCCTGGTCCGTGGCCGCCGTGACCTGCTGGCGGGCCTGGAGCTTCCAGGTGTTGTTGCGGTACTCGAAGATCAGCGGGACCTTGATCGTGGCGGTGGCGCCCACGCGCACCGGCTGGACCGGGGCTGTCGCGCTGGCCGGGGTCAGCCACGGCAGCGGGATGTCGCGGTTGGCGCCGGTGAGGTAGCTGAAGCCGGCACCGTCGTCGAGGTTCAGCTGGCGGTTGGCGTTGTCGTTCACCACGTCGGTGTAGGCCTGCGTGCCGGGACGGGCGACGTCGGAGGGCTGGATGAGCGGCGTCGTGCCGCGGGCCAGGCCGATCTCGGCGAAGCTGTTGACGTTGAAGCTGTTGCTCACCGTGAACGTGTCGGTGAAGGACACGAGCTCGGACTCGTACTGCTCGCGGTCGGCCGCCGCCGGCAGCGCGATCGAGCGCGCGGTCACCGCAGGGAGCGCGGACGCGAGCGTGACGACGTCGGTGTCGACATCGACGACGATCTGGGTCAGACCGGTGGCCGACCCGCTCCCCTCCACCGCCGTGCCGGTCACCTCGAGCGAAGCTCCCAGCCCGGGGTACGTCGCGAACCCGTCGCTGCCGCCCCACACGAAGATCGCGTCGGACGCCCCGGGCGTCGTCGTGGTCGTGCCGCCGGTGCCGCCGGTCTGGATCACGAAGCCGTTGAGGCCGCCGGTCGGGTAAGAGGCAGTGACGACACCCGTGGTGGTGACCACCTCGCCGGCGTGTGGCGTGGCCGCACCCGTGCCCTGGATCTCGGCGATGGAGAGGCCGATCGGGTCGACCGGAGGCTCGTCGGGCTCGCAGGCCACACCGCAGCCGTCGGGCGTCGGAACGGCCTCGGAGAAGTCGTTCGCGTTGTTGTCGGTGTCGGCACCCGCGACGCGCTGCGCCGAGGTGACGTTGGTCAGGTCGACTCCGGTGTTGACGCCCTCGAACGAGGTCGGTCCGTCGCCGTAGCCGACCATGTCGACGACGGTCGCCGGCGGTGCCGGCACCGAGCCCGCGGCGAAGTTGCCGACGAAGGTCACCGGCACCGTGTCGTTGACCAGCATGACGACACCGTCGGCACCGGCCATCGCGGCCGTGCCGGTGGCGTCGGCGGCCGGCATCGGGATGGTGCCGGCGCCAGCACCCTGGGCCTGGTGGACGAGGTATGTCTCGCCGGCCGGGATCTGGCCGTCCAGGTTGGTCACCGTGGCGCCGGTGCCGGTGGCGCTGCGGTACTGGACCGACCACCCGTCCACCGAGACCGTCTCGGTGCCTCGGTTGGCGATCTCGACAAAGTCGTTGGAGAACGTCGGGTTGGTCCCGTTGCCGCCTGCGCCGTAGACCTCACTGATGACGAGTCCGCTGCTCACCGCCTGGGCGGGCGCGGCCACCAGGGCGAGCGACGCTGCGACCAGCCCGATCGTGGCGGCGGAGACGAGACCCTTGCGGGACTTCGGACGACGTGACCGGAACGGGGGTCGCAAGTGCACAGAAGAGCCTTTCGAGCACGAGAAGAAAGGGTGGGTGAAGCCAGGCAAGCGGAGAAGTGGGAGCACAGTAACCCGCAGCACCGACGTCCGGTCCAGAGCAGTTGATAACGAAATGGCCGATGTTTCGGCAATCGATGCGCTTGCGTACGCGGCGGTTCGCCGCCCCTTCACCCGAAGGGGTTGGACCGGAAGCCGGAGCCCACCTGAAGGGGTGGGATCAGGCTGCGGAGGCGACCACGTCGCCGCCACTGCTGCGCCCGACGGGCAGGGCGGTGGCGGTCAGCGAGAGCGCGGCCTCCTCGACGGCGACGGCGTCGCTGACTTCGCGGAGGACGTCGGAGAGCGGGACGTCGAGGGCGGTGCACAGCGAGGACAGCAGCTCGGAGGAGGCTTCCTTCTGGCCGCGCTCGATCTCGGAGATGTAGCCGAGGCTCACTCGCGCGTTCTTCGACACCTCGCGCAGGGTCAGGCCCTGCTGCATCCGGCGCCCGCGGAGCACCTCACCGAGCAGCCGACGAAAGATCACCATGCCGCTCTCCTCTCCGCACTCGACCCGCTGTGAGGTGCACAACGCTACCGGGTCGGGGTTTCTTCCGAGCGAAGTCCCTCTGCGGCGAGCCGTTCGAGCAGCGCCTCGAGGGCTTCGGCGACCGTCCGGTCCTGGATCGTGGCCCTGTTCCCGGTGAGCTCGAGGGCCAGCGCCGTCGTACCGCCCGGCCCGTCCACGCCGACGTAGACCGTGCCGGCCGGCTTTCCCTCCGACGCATCGGGGCCGGCGACCCCCGTGGTGCTCACGCCGTACGTCGCCCCGGTCGCCGCGCGCACCCCGAGCGCCATCGCCCGCGCGCACTCGGCCGACACCACGCCGTGCGCCTCGACCAGCCCGGCGGGCACCCCGAGCAGGTCCTGCTTGACCGACGGCGCGTAGGCGACCACGCCGCCGACGTACACCCGCGATGCGCCTGGCACCGCGGTCAGCGCCGCGGCCAGCCGGCCGCCGGTCAGGGACTCGGCGGTGGCGACGGTCGCGCCGACCTCCTCCGCCAGGCGGAGGAGGCTGCGCGCCAGGTCGCGGCTCAGCGGCGGACCCGCACCTTCAGGCTGGTGCGGACGGACTTGACCGACTTGGTGCCGAGGTACTTGATCTCCATCTTCTTCTTGCCGCGGTGACCGAACTGGCGCAGCGTGACCTTGACCTTGCCGTCCTTGAGCGTGCCCAGGTAGGTCCGGCCGCCGACCTTGATGCGCACCTTGCCCTGGACCTTGTCGATGCCCTCGGCGACCAGCCGGACCTTCACCCGCGCCGACGTCTTGTCGACGCGCACCCGCTTGGGCCACACCTTGACCTTCAGGGTCGGCTTGGCCTTGCGGATCTGGATCGGCACCCGAACGACGGTGCCGGTCGTCGGCCCGGACAGGGCCAGCACCTTGTTGCCGGTCGGCACCCGCACGTTGAGCGAGGCGTTGACCAGGGCCTTGCCGTACTCGTCGCGGGGATCGGTGCCGACCGCGTTGTCGAGCTTGGCCCGGGTCAGCGACACCGCGCCGATCTTGGCCGCCAGCTGGGTGTCGACCCGGTCGCCCTTCGCCGTCATCCGCAGCGAGGACAACCGCAGGTCCAGCTTCTGGCCGATGCGGTAGAACTTCGCGGGCCGTGACAGACCGACCTGGTGCTGGGCGAAGTCGACCGGTAGCGGCGGGTCGGCGGTCGGGTGGGCGAACTCCGCCAGGTAGTCGACCATCGCCTGGAGGTCGACCTTGCCGGTGTCGCGCTTGGCCGTGCCGTTGGCGAACTCGCGGAAGTTGTCGCCGCCGGACGCCAGGAACGAGTTGACGGTGACGGAGTAGGACGTCGTGGGCACGAGCGCCGTCCCGTTCAGCCACATCCCGGTGACGCGGTCGCCCTCGGGGCGGGAGGGGTCGTACGTCGCCAGGAAACCCTTCGAGGTGCCGAGCCGCAGGAACGGCCGCGTCGGCACGTTGTTGTTGGCGTCGCGCTGCCACTGCTGCTCGAGGACCGTCTTGATCTGGGCGCCCGTCAGCCGCATGTTCACCAGGGTGTTGGCGAACGGCTGCACGTTGGCGGCCTGCCGGTAGGTCAGCGTGGCCGGGTAGGTCGCCGCCGTCAGGTCGGCGCGGAGGCCGCCGGGGTTCATGAACGCGATCTGCGCGCTGCCGGACGTCGCCGAGCGCGTCGCCCAGCGCTGCACCTCGGCGACGAGGTTGCCGAGCGTCGACTCGCCGCCACGGTTCTCGTCGGTGTCACCGACCACCTGCGAGAGCCGCGCCCGGCCGAACGCAGCCGAGATGCGACCGAGCGGTTGGGCTCCAAGAACGTCCGCCTGCGTCTTGGCCGCCTCGACGATGGCGGTCACGGCCGGGTCGGGAGTGCCGGTCGCGGCCGCGACCGGGACGATCGCCTGGGACTTCACCGCCACGGTGTTGGCCACGGGGTCGACGGTGAAGACCAGCTGGTTGAGGTTCACGCCGTACTGGCCGGCCGAGACCACCGGCCGCCCGCCGATCGTGTGGTTGTAGGCCAGGTGCGTGTGGCCGCTGATGATCGCGTCGACGTCGGCGTCGACGCCGTTGACGATCTTGCCGAACGCGCTCGCCGGGTCGGTGGCGGACGCTTCGCTGGTGGTGGCGGCGCCCTCGTGGACGAGCAGCACCACCAGGTCGGCGCCACCCGCGGTGAGTGCGTCGGCCTCGGCGTTGACTGACGACACGATGTTGTCGACCGCGATGTCGGCGATGCCGCCCGGGGAGACCAGGCTCGGCAGCTCTTCGGTCACGGCCCCGACGAAGCCGATCTGGACACCCCCGACGGTGGTGGTCCACGACTTCGGGACAGCAGGGCTGTTGTCGGACTTCTTGCGCAGGTTGGCGGCGACGTACTTCCACTGCGCGCCGCCGTAGGGGTTCGCCGTCGCGTCGTAGGGCGCCATGACGCGGTTGACGAGGTCGCCGTACCCCTGGTCGAGCTCGTGGTTGCCCACGGCCGACACGTCGAGGCCAGCCGCGTTGAGCGCGTCGATCGTCGGCTTGTCCTTCTGGATGAACGACTCGAACGTCGAGGCGCCGATCAGGTCGCCGGCCGCGGCGAACACGGTGTTGGGGTTGCTCGCCTCCAGGTTGTCGACCACGCCCGCGAGCTTGGCCGCGCCGGCCTGCGTGTCGTCGGCCACGATCCGGCCGTGGAAGTCGTTGATGCCCAGGATCTGGACGTCGACCCCCACAGCATTGGCAGCAGGTGCGATGACCACCACCAGCGTCGTTGCGGCAAGAGCCCCGGCGACGACGGCTGCCGCGGCGCGGCTGGTGTGCCTGACGGACCTGCTGGACGTGGATCGCAAGGCGATGAGCCCTCTCGAGTAGGTGTCCGGGACGCAAGCCCGGATGACCTGGGGCTCGGCGGTGCGGTCACCCTAACCCGCGAGAAAAGCGTCAGCCCTGACCTTCTGCGGGTGTCGTCGACCGCATGGTGTCGCGCTGCTTCCAGACGTCGCGGAAGAACTCGTAGCCCGACCACATCGTCAGCGCGACCGCGATGGCGAGCAGGCCCTGGGAGAGGTAGAAGAGCGCCTCGCCCGGCCAGCCGAACTGGTCGAACGCCCCGCCGTGGGAGTTCTCGCCGTGCGGGAACGGCAGGATCAGGCCGGAGAGCGCGATCGCCTGGAAGATCGTCTTGAGCTTGCCGCTGCCGGCAGCCGCAATCACCACGTGCTTGAGCACCGAGAGGCGCAGCAGCGTCACGCTCCACTCGCGCAGCAGGACCAGGATCGTCACCCACCACCAGATGTCGCCGACGATCGAGAGGCCGATGAAGGCCATCCCGGTGATGGCCTTGTCGGCGATGGGGTCGGCGATCTTGCCGAAGTTGGTGACCAGGTTGCGAGACCGCGCGATGTCGCCGTCGATCTTGTCGGTGATCATCGCCGCGACGAAGATCACGAAGGCGATGCAACGCCACATGATCGAGTCGCCGCCGTCCTGGAGCAGCGCCCACCCGAAGAACGGCACCATCACGATCCGCGCCGTCGTGAGGACGTTGGGGAGGTTCCAGTTGCTGGCCGTGGGCGCGGGCTGCGGGTCGGTCATCGCGGCTCTCCCGCCCGCTCGGCCACGAGGTCGACGCCGAGGCTGTCGGTCACGACCGCGGGGACGAGGTGCCCGACCTCCAGGCCCTCGGCCGGAAGTGTCACGGTGCCGTCGACCTCGGGCCCCTGGTGGGCGGCCCGTCCCTCGGCGATGCCGTCCTCGATCGACTCGACAAGCAGCTCGACACGCTCTCCGATCCGGTCGGCCGCGCGCTGCGCGGTGAGCTCTTCGACGAGGGCGGTGACCCGGTCGACCCGCGCGGCCACCTCGGGGTCGTCCAGCTTGTCGGCGTACGTCGCGGCCTCGGTGCCGTCCTCGTCGGAGTAGCCGAACACGCCGGTCACATCCAGACGGGCCGCGACGAGGAAGTCGCACAGCACGTCGAGGTCGGCGTCGGTCTCACCGGGGAAGCCCACGATGACGTTGCTGCGGATGCCGGCATCGGGGGCGAGCCCGCGCACCCGCTGCACCAGGTCGAGGAACGCCTCTGCATCGCCGAACCGGCGCATCCGGCGCAGCACGGGTCCGCTCGCGTGCTGGAAGGACAGGTCGAAGTACGCCGCCACGCCGGGCGTGGTCGCGATCGCCTCGAGGAGGCCAGGGCGCGTCTCGGCCGGCTGGAGGTAGGAGACCCGCACCCGCTCGATGCCGTCGACAGCGGCCAGCTCGGGCAGGAGCGTCTCGAGGAGCCTGAGGTCGCCGAGGTCCTTGCCGTACGACGTCGAGTTCTCGCTCACCAGGAACAGCTCGCGCGCGCCCTCACCGGCGAGCCAGCGAGCCTCGGAGAGCACGTCGCCCGGCCTGCGGCTCACGAACGAGCCGCGGAAGCGTGGGATCGCGCAGAACGTGCACCGGCGGTCGCACCCGCTGGCCAGCTTGAGCGGCGCCATCGGGCCGCGGTCGACGATGCGCTGGCGGGGCGTGGTCTCGACCGGCTCGACCACCGAGGAGCGCCGTTCGGCGGGGCTGATGGGCAACAGCTTGCGGCGGTCCTGCGGCGTGTGCGGATGGAGCGTCTCACCGGCGAGGACGGAGCGCAGGCGGTCGGCGATGTCGGGGTAGTCGTCGAAGCCGAGCACGGCGTCGGCTTCGGGCAGTGAGTCCGCGAGGTCCTTGCCGTATCGCTCGGCCAGGCAGCCCACCGCCACCACCTTGCTGGTGCGGCCCGACGTCTTGAGGTCGCTGGCCTGCAGCAGCGTGTCGATGCTGTCCTTCTTGGCCGACTCGACGAACCCGCAGGTGTTGACCACCACCGTGTCGGCGTCCTCAGGCTCGTCGACCAGCCGGAAGCCACTGGCGGCGAGCCGGCCCGCCAGCTCCTCGGAGTCGACGTCGTTGCGCGCGCAGCCGAGGGTCACCAGCGCGACCGACGGGGCCACGGACGTGCGGTCGTCGGTCTCCTCGTCGGAGGGCAGCCTGTCGGAGACGGTCGTCATGATCGAGTCGAGTATGCCGGGTGGAGGGCGGAGCGGGCCTGCCCGGGCTAGCGGACGACGTACGTGCCCGTCGCCTCCTGGCCGGTGTCCCCGACCGCGCCGCGCTCCGATCCGTCGACGACGACCTCGACGGAGCCGTCGGACGTCGCGACCTGGACCGGCGGGGAGACCTCGAGCGCCTTGGTCTGCCCGTAGGCGATGTCGCCGGTGTAGACGATCTTGTCGGTGCCGTCGCGCACGACCACGTGGGCGCCGCCGCCGGCGGCCCGCAGGAGCACGGGGACCGTCGGGCCGGCCGCCCGACCGCCGTGACCGGGGCCCGCCGAGCCGTTGAGGGCGGGGACGTTCCGCAGTTCCACCGGCGAGTCCATGATCAGCCTGGCCACGGACCAGGCCAGCACGAGCGCCATCACCGCGGCGACGAGGACGGACCAGTTCGGACCGCCGCGCGTCGACCGGATCGACCCGCCCGAGGCGAGCTCGACCTGGAAGACGCGGCGGGCGTCGACAGGTGCCTGGGAGTAACGCTCCTCGAAGGTGGCCAGCAGCGGAGGAGCGTCGAGGCCGAGCACCCGGGCGAGGGTGCGCAGGTGGCCGCGCGCGTAGAAGTCGCCGCCGCAGCGCGCGAAGTCGTCGACCTCGATGGCCTCGATGACGTGGGGGCGAATCCGGGTCCGGTCGGCGAGCTGGTCGACGGTGAGACCGAGCCGCGTGCGCGCGGCGGCGAGCTCGGGGCCGATCACGGGATCGGGTGCCGGCTCGGGCTCGTCGTCGGCGAGGACCAGGGGCTCGACGGTGTCGCCTGCCCGGGCCAGCGGGCGCACGTTCCCGTCCCGATCAGCCCAGTCTCGATCTGCCCACGCCTGGGTGTCCTCGACCAGGGGCACGCTGCCGGGACGTCGGAGCTCGCCGGGCTGGCGGACGTCGGCCTCCTCGGCCGGCGCCTCGGTCGACTCCCCGGTCGACTCCGGGCCCGGCAGGTCGACCGTCACCTCGGCGCGGCGACCGGACACGGTGTCGCGCAGTGGCGCGGGAGTGGCGCTCGCGGCGAGATGCTCGATGGTGCCGGCCAGCGCCGGGCGCGGGTCGTGGAGCAGGCGACGCCAGCGCGGTGTCGTCTCCTCGGGCGCCGGCCCGATCCTCGACGACGTCGACCTCGGCGGCCTGCACGGGCAGGGCCTCGACGACGAGCGTCGCGCCCCCCGCGAGCTCCTGCAGAGCAGCGGTCAGCTCGTCGGCCGGGTGGCTGACCCGCGTGGCCAGGCCCAGCGGCACGGCGAACGGCTCGCCGTAGAGCCGTCGCGCCCAGGCGGTGTGGCGCCGGGCACCGCCGGCGAGGTCGTCGAGCACGCGGTGGGGGGTTCGCGAGACGAGCAGCAGTCGACCGTCGCGCAGCCGTCCGCGGGGGTCGTGCTCGACGCGCTCCAGGGATCCCCAGGTGAGACCGCGCCAGGTCCGGCCGAGGCGGATCCGCACGCCCTGCGGGTCGGCGACGAGGAGGGGCGTGCGCGCGTCGACGAGTCCGGCGGCGTACATCCCTGCGATGCCGGCCATCAGCACGGTCAGCGCCCAGTCGAGCGGCGAGCCCGTGCCGACGGCGCGGGACAGGTACGCCGCGCCGACCCCGGCCGCGACCAGCGCGACCGCTGCGTGCACTCGTCCGTCGCGACGCACCACGACGGCCTGCGGCGCGATCGCCAGCGCCCGGGTGCGGGCGGTCTCGGTGTCGAAGCCGTCCGGCGCGGCGTGCTCGTGTGCCTGTGCGGCCCCCATCCCTAGACCTCCCCCTGCAGCGTCGCGATGACCTGGTCGATCTCGTCGGGCTTGACCAGCACGTCTCGCGCCTTCGAGCCCTCGCTCGGCCCGACGACTCCCCGGCTCTCGAGGATGTCCATCAGCCGACCCGCCTTGGCGAACCCGACGCGCAGCTTTCGCTGCAGCATCGAGGTCGACCCGAACTGCGTGGAGACGACCAGCTCGACCGCCTGCACCACGAGGTCCATGTCGTCGCCGATGTCGTCGTCGAGCTCGCGCTTGGCCGCCTGCGGGGCGGTGACGTCGTCGCGGTACGTCGGCTCGAGCTGGCCCTTGCAGTGCGCGACCACCTGGTGGATCTCTGCCTCGGTGACCCAGGAGCCCTGCACGCGCACGGGCTTCGACGCGCCCATGGGCAGGAACAGCCCGTCACCCTGGCCGACGAGCTTCTCGGCTCCGGGCTGGTCGAGGATGACCCGGCTGTCGGCGAGCGACGACGTGGCGAACGCCAGCCGCGACGGCACGTTGGCCTTGATCAGCCCGGTGACGACGTCGACCGACGGCCGCTGGGTGGCGAGCACGAGGTGGATGCCGGCGGCCCGGGCGAGCTGGGTGATGCGGACGACGGCGTCCTCGACGTCGCGCGGCGCGACCATCATCAGGTCGGCGAGCTCGTCGACGACGACCAGCAGGTAGGGGTACGGCGTCAGCTCGCGCTCACTGCCCGGTGGCACCTTCACCTTGCCGGCGCGGACGGCCTTGTTGAAGTCGTCGATGTGGCGGAAGCCGAAGTTGGCCAGGTCCTCGTAGCGCATGTCCATCTCGCGCACGACCCAGGCCAGCGCCTCGGCGGCCTTCTTCGGGTTGGTGATGATCGGCGTGATCAGGTGCGGGATGCCCTCGTAGGAGTTCAGCTCGACCCGCTTGGGGTCGACCATGATCATCCGGACCTCGTCGGGCGTGGAGCGCATCAGGATCGAGGTGATCATCGAGTTGATGAACGACGACTTGCCCGAGCCGGTGGCGCCGGCCACCAGGAGGTGCGGCATCTTCGCCAGGTTGGCGACCACGAAGCCGCCCTCGACGTCCTTGCCGAGCCCGCACACCATCGGGTGGTGGTCGCTGCGGGCGTTGCCCGACCGGAGCACGTCGCCGAGCGAGACGATCTCCTTGTCGAGGTTCGGGATCTCGATGCCGATCGCGGACTTGCCGGGGATCGGCGACAGGATCCGCACGTCGGCCGACGCGACGGCGTAGGCGATGTTCTTGGACAGCGCCGTGACCTTCTCGACCTTCACGGCGGGCCCGAGCTCGACCTCGTAACGGGTGACGGTCGGCCCGCGCGTGTAGCCCGTCACCACCGCGTCGATGGCGAACTCGTCCATCACCTGGGTCAGCCGGCCGACCACGTCGTCGCTGGCCTTCGAGCGCGCCTTGTGCACCGAGCCCGGCTTGAGCACCTCGTTGCCGGGCAGGGAGTAGGTGACGTCGCCCGAGAGCGCGAGCTGCTCGACGCGCTGCGGCAACGGGGTGTGCGGAGGAGGCTGCAGCTCGGCGCTGGTGTCCTCTGCGGTCGTGGGGTCCGCGATGTCGCCCTTCGGCCTGCGACGGCGGACCTCGCGATCTTCCAGCACCGGGCTGTCGTAGGCCGGGTCGCCCTCGGGCGCCTCGTCGGGGTCGAAGGCCCGACGGCGTCGGGTCTTGATGGGCTGGGTGTCCTCGATCTCCAGGCCGGCGCCGTCCTCGGCAGGCTGCCGGCCGAGCAGGCGGTCGCGCAGCGCGGCGAGCTTGGCCGGGACCTGGTAGACCGGCGTCGCGGTGATCACCAGCACGCCGAAGAAGGCCACGAGTCCGAGCAGCGGCACCACGACGTACGGCGAGCGGAGCAGGTCGAGCAGCAGGCTGGAGACGACGTAGCCGATCGCGCCTCCGCCCTCCTGGAGGGGGCTGGCGTCACCGAGCGCCGGCTGCGGGTTGCCGGCGGCGACGTGGACGATGCCCAGGACGCCGAAGGCCAGCGCCAGCCAGCCGATGAGCTGCCGGCCCACCGGCCCGTTGCTCTCGGGGTCGCGCATGTTGCGCAGGCCGATGACGGCCAGCATGACGGGGACCAGCCAGCCGACCTTGCCGACCGAGCCGGCAACGATCGTGCGGACGGTCTCGGTGGGGCCACCCGGCAGCTGCCACCACACGGCCGCCGCCGCGATGACGCCCAGACCGATCAGCAGCAGGCCGACGCCGTCGCGACGGTGCTCGGGATCCAGCTCGCGGGCCGAGCGGCCGATGCCGCGCGCCGCGGCCCCGATGGCGTGGGCGACCCCGAGCCACACCGCGGCGACACCGCGGCCCAGGAACGCGAAGAACCGGAAGACCGGACCCGGCCCGGAGCGCACCGCGCGCGGAGCAGGCCGCTTCGCCGTCGTACGACGGGTCGCGGGCTTGCGGGCTGGCCTGCTTACGACGGGATGGGCGGGATCGGGTGCTCGAGCGGCCCTTCGAGGAACCCTTGGCGGATCCTCTGGAGGGCGTGCTCCTGCTCCGCGACCCCGGCGGGGAAGACGTCCGGGTCGCCATGCTGACGACCCTACGTGAGTCACACGAGCAACACCGGTCACATCAGAGCGTGTCGGGTGCGGGTTCCTGGCGGCGTCGAGAAGGGGGCTCCTAGCCGTCCTCGGACGACGCGACGGGTCGTTCCACGTTGGAGATCAGCCACGCCGCCACCGAGGCGGTGACCACGCCGACCAGCGAGATCCCGACCAGCATCAACGCGACGGCGAAGATGCGCCCCTGGCCGGTCACGGGGTAGTGGTCGCCGTAGCCGACCGTCGTCACCGTGGTGGCGGCCCACCACAGGGCGTCCTCGATCGTCGTGATGTTCGCGTCGGGGGCGGCGCGCTCCACGTCCAGGACCGCGACGGCGCCGAGCCCCACGGACATGACGGCGATGGCGATGACGTACGTCGTCGCCCTGCCCGCCAGTGATCCGGCCGCCGTCCGGTTGAGGATGCGCACGAAGGCCAGCAGCCGCAGGAGGCGGATCGGTCGCAACAGCGGGATCACGACGAGCGCGACGTCGTACCAGTGCCGCAGGACGTAGGACAGTCGACTCTCGGACAACACGATGCGGATGGCGAAGTCGACGGCGAACGCACCCCAGACGGTCCACGAGACGGTGTCGAAGAACGTCCGCGTTCCCTGGCTGATGTCGGGGTCGAGGACGGGCCACACGTAGGCCACCAGGAACGCCAGCGCGAGGAGGAGCAGCGGCACCTCGGTGCGGCGCTCCCAACGCTCGACGCGCGTCATCGTCACGGCGGTCAGGCCTCGATGACCACCGGGATGATCATCGGCCGCCGGCGGTGCGTCTTGTTGACCCAACGACCAACAACCCGACGGACGGTCTGCTGCAGCTGGTAGCTGTCGCCGATCCCGTCGCGCACCGCCGCGTCGAGGGCGTCGATGATCGGCTGCTTGATGTCGTCGAACATCGAGTCGTTCTCGGCGAAGCCTCGGGCGTGGATCTCGGGGCCGCTCACGACCTTGCCGGTGACCGAGTCGACGACCACGATGACGGAGACGAAGCCCTCCTCGCCCAAGATCCGGCGGTCCTTCAGCGACGACTCGGTGATGTCACCGACAGAGGCGCCGTCGACGAACACGTAGCCGACGTCGACCTTGCCGGCGATCCTGGCCACGCCGTCGATGAGGTCGACCACCACGCCGTCCTCGGCGACCACGACGTTCTCGTCGGGGATGCCCGTGGACTTGGCCAGCTCGGCGTTGGCGCGCATGTGCCGGATCTCGCCGTGCACCGGCAGCACGTTGCGAGGACGGACGATGTTGTAGCAGTAGAGCAGCTCGCCGGCGCTCGCGTGGCCGGAGACGTGCACGAGCGCGTTGCCCTTGTGGACGACGCGGGCGCCCCAACGCGAGAGCCCGTTGATCACGCGGTAGACGGCGTTCTCGTTGCCGGGGATCAGCGACGAGGCGAGGATGACGGTGTCGCCCTCCTGGATGTGCACGAAGTCGTGGCTGTTCTGGGCGATGCGCGAGAGCGCCGACAACGGCTCCCCCTGCGAGCCGGTGGAGATCAGCACCTGCCGTTCCGGTGGCAGGTCGGCCAGATCCTTCGCGTCGACCATCACCCCCTCGGGGACGTGCAGGTAGCCGAGGTCCTGGGCGATGCCCATGTTGCGCACCATGGAGCGGCCGACGTAGCCGACCTTGCGCTTGTGCGCGACCGCGGCGTCGAGCACCTGCTGCACGCGGTGCACGTGCGACGCGAAGCAGGCCACGATGATCCGCTGGTTGCTCTTGGCGAAGACCCGGTCGAGCACCGGCGCGATGTCGACCTCGGGGGTCGTGAAGCCGGGCACCTCGGCGTTGGTGGAGTCGGTGAGGAAGAGGTCGACCCCCTCCTCGCCGAGCCGCGCGAAGGCCCGCAGGTCGGTGATCCGCGCATCGAGCGGCAGCTGGTCCATCTTGAAGTCGCCGGTGTGCAGCACCAGGCCCGCAGGCGTCCGGATCGCGACAGCCAGGGCGTCGGGGATCGAGTGGTTGACCGCGACGAACTCGAGGTCGAAGGGGCCGAGCGAGATCCGGTCGCCCTCCGACACCACGTGGTGCACGGTCTCCCGGAGGCGGTGCTCCCGCAGCTTGGAGTCGAGCAGCGCGAGGGTGAGCTCGGAGCCGACGAGCGGGATGTCGCCGCGCTCGCGCAGCAGGTACGGCGTCGCGCCGATGTGGTCCTCGTGCCCATGGGTGAGCACGAGGGCCTCGACGGCGTCGAGGCGGTCTCGGATCGGGTCGAAGTCAGGGAGGATCAGGTCGACGCCGGGGTGGTGGTCCTCGGGGAAGAGGACGCCACAGTCGACGATGAGCAGCCGCCCGGCGTACTCGAAGACGGTCATGTTGCGGCCGACCTCACCGAGGCCGCCGAGAGGGATGACGCGCAGGCCTCCCTCGGCCAGGGGTCCGGGTGCGGTCAGCTCGGGGTGGGGATGGCTCACGTGCTCTCTTCCATGGGACTGCGAGTGGTCAGGTCAGGAGGGCGTCACAACACGCCGGCGGCGGCCAGGCCGGCGCGCAGCGCCGCCACCTCGGCCTCGTCCAGCGGGACCAGAGGTCCGCGGACGTTGCGGTTGCCGAGGACGCCCAGCAGCTCGAGCGCCGCCTTGGCCGTGGTTGCGCCGTAGTTGGGCACGTCCATCATGGCGTCGACGGCCGGCAGCATCTGCTGGTACGCCGCCAGGGCGCCGGCCCAGTCGCCCGCGAAGAACAGGTCGACCATGCTCCTGAGCCGGTCGCCGCACGCATGGCCGGCGACCGACACCACGCCGCAGGCACCGTGGGCCAGCCAGCCGAGGTTGGCCGCGTCGTCGCCGGAGTAGATCGCGAGGCCGGTGTCGCGCATGATCCGGACGCCACGTGCGTAGTCACCGACGGCGTCCTTCACCGCGACGACGCCGTCCCACTCGGCGGCGGAGGCATAGGTCTCCGGAGCGATCGTCGTCGCGGTGCGGCCGGGGACGTCGTAGAGCATCACGGGCACGCCGGTCGCCTCGACGACCTGACGGAAGTGTGCGAGCACGCCCACCTGGCCGGGCTTGTTGTAGTAAGGGGTCACCAGGAGCAGCCCGTCAGCGCCCAGCTTCTCGGCCTGGCGGGCCAGCTCGACGGAGTGCGCGGTGGAGTTCGTGCCGACGCCGGCCAGGACCGTTGCCCGGTCGCCGACGGCGTCCTTGACGGCGCGGAGCAGGTCGCCGTCCTCGGCCACCGTGGTGGTCGGCGACTCACCGGTGGTGCCCGAGACCACGACACCGTCGTGGCCGTGCTCGACGAGGTGGGCGGCGATGCGCGCCGTGCCGTCGAGGTCGACCGAGCCGTCGTCGTGGAACGCGCTCGCCATCGCGGTCAGCACCCGACCGAACGGGGCAGCGGGCGCGGGGGAGCCCGTGGTTGGCGACATGTCGTCAGGTTATCGCCGTTGCCTTATAACCCATCGTCCGCCCGGCCGGATCAGTTTGCCTGTTCCCGTCCGCGGCCGCCCGGAGGGCCCCACCATCGAAGTGCCCTCGGGGGCAACCGTCTGTGAGATACGTCTTTCGAGGAGCACCGAACACCGTGCGACACCTGACCCCGCGTCGCCCGTCTCGTCGTGGACGAACCGCGCGACTGCTGTCCGTCGGGTTCGTCGCGGCGGGTCTGCTGCTGTCCGGCACTGCTATCGCTGCGGCCGACCCCGGATGGGGTCCCGGCATGCCCTCGCCGCAGCCGACCCGCTCCGCGGCCGAGCCGAAGACTCCTGCCCCCTCGCCCACTCCGACGCCCACGCCGTCGCCGTCGCCGAGCGCGACTCCGACCCTGGTCGGCTCGCCGGGCACCCACGCCGCGCACGACGGCTACGCCTACGGCTATCCCGAGGCCCCCGACTGCAACGAGGCGACCCTCGGCACCACCTGCGTGGGCGACGACCGCGGCTTCTACCAGGGCCAGTGCACCTCCTGGGTCGCGCACCGCCTCAGCCAGCGCAACGGCATCTCCTTCTCCAACTGGTACGCCGGCCGCCACTGGGGTGACGCCGTCGACTGGAAGAACGTCGCCAAGTCGATGGCGATCAAGCCCGACCTCACGCCGAGCACCGGCGCGGTCGCCTGGTTCAAGCGCGGCCATGTCGCCTACGTCGAGCAGGTCAACTACGACGGCAGCATCGTCCTCTCGGAGATGAACTTCGACGGCGCCAACGGCTTCCGCTTCGTCACCGTCAGCCGCGCCAGCGGGTACTGGCCCGACAAGTTCCTCCATCTCGCCGACGTGGTGCCCTATGACGCCACGGCACCGTCCGCGCCTGGCCGGCCGCGGGTCGTGGCCCACCAGGGCCGCGTCGGGCTCGCCTGGCGGCCGTCGTACGACGGGTACGGCGTCGCGGGCTACCGGGTTCTGCGCGACGGCGTGCCCCTCGCGGTCACGGGGCGACCGTCGTACTGGGACCGCCAGGTCTCGGCTGGTCAGGCCTACGAGTACACCGTCGAGGCCTTCGACGCCGCCGGCAACACCTCGCCTGCCGTTCGCGCCCGGGTGGCGCCGGGCGCCGAGGCCGCCGACCGCGCATGGGTCACGACCGACGCGGGACCGGCGCTGTGCGGGCGCAGTGGGAAGCCGCGCAAGCCCCAGCTGTCCTGCACGGTGCTCAGCGACGCCGGCTGGCGTCGCGTGGAGCTGCCGCGTCGCACCGACTGGGGCCACGTCGGGAGCCGGCACTTCGTGACCACGGACGGCGACGCGGCGTACTGCCGCACGGTCGGACGGCCGAGTCGGTCCCGGGCCACCTGCACCGTCCTCGACGCCACCACGCTGACCTGGGGCCGAGACGTGCGGTCCGGGCGGCTGCCGCTCCTCGCGGACGGCCGCGTGTGGACCTCGACCGACGCCGGCCCGGCGCTCTGCGGACTCGGCGGCGGCGCGGCCAGGCAGCGACTGGGCTGCGCGGTACTGACCGACGCCGGCTGGCGCTACCGCGGCCTGCACCGCTCGATCCGGTGGGGCGCACCCACCAGTCGCGCGTTCGTCGCCGACGGCGACCGCGTCTCCTTCTGCCGGACGGTCAGCCCGAGGCCGAACACCCAGCTTCTCTCCTGCACGCCGTTCTATGCCGGCAGCCTGAAGTGGGGCTACGACCGCAAGTCCGACCCGTCGGCCGCCGGGCCCACCGAGGGAACCTGGCTGCCGACGGCAGCCGGCCCGGCACTGTGCGGCGGCACGGCGCCCGCGGGCTGCCGCGTGCTCACCTGGTCGGGCTGGCGCTTCGTCCGGGCCCGCTCGGCCGGCAGCGTCCACGCGACCAGCCAGGCCTATGTCGGCGACGGGGACGGCGTCTCCTGGTGCCGCACGGTCCGGTCCGGATCGGCGTACCGGGCTGCCTGCACCGCCCTCGACACCAAGAAGCTGCGCTGGAAGCGCGCCGTGGTCTCGTCCACGTCAGGGTCGCTGGCGACGGTCAACCGAGGCTGGCTCGACACGGTCGCCGGACCTGCCCTCTGCGGTCGCGCCGGGACCGAGAAGGGCCAGCGCGTCGGCTGCCACGTGCTCACCGAGACGGGGTGGCGATGGACCCGCTCGTCTCGCCGAAGCTCCTGGGGCCACGCCGACTACCGCGCCTTCCTGCCCACCGCCGACGGCGTCGCCTACTGCCGGACCGTCGGCCGGGCCTCGGTCGCCTGCACCGGCCTCGACGGCTCCCTGTCGTGGGGCGCCACCCAGAGGTCCACCCGCACCGACCTCACCTACGCCGACCCGTTCTGAGACGTGGGTCGTCGGTTTCGACCTTCGCTGGTTGAGGAGGGACGAAGTCCCGTCCGCCGCTGGTTGAGGGGGGACGAAGTCCCGTCTGCCGCTGGTTGAGGAGGCGAGCCGGCTCCTGCTGCCGCTGGTTGAGGAGGCGAGCCGGCTCCTGCTGCCGCTGGTTGAGGAGGGACGAAGTCCCGTCTCGAAACCAAGGCACCCCAGATGCCCAGAACCCCTGTGGAGAAAGGGTTCTCGGGCCGGGCCGGTTGTCGGTGGCCTCCTCTAGCGTTGTCACCGATGAGCCACTCGACCAGCACACCCCGGCACCCGCTGCTGGCCTGCGCGGACACCATCGAGAAGGCGCTGGCCTCGGTCCTCGACTGCGACCCGGTCTACCTCGACGCCGAGTGACAAGGCCGAGCTCCTGCTCCAGCTCACCCGGCTCATCTCCCAACAAGAAGCCCTGCGGCTGCGCGCGGTCGCCGCCGCCGGTGACGTCGCCGCCGACCACGGCTGCCGCACCGTCGCGGACTGGATCGCCCCCCGCACCCGCGCGGACAAACGGGCGGCGTACGCCCAGGAGAAGCTCGCCCACGCGTTGGACCAGACGTGGCACCACGTCGCCGGCGCGCTGGCCGACGGCCGGCTGCACCTCGACCAGGCGCGGGTCATCGTCAAAGCCCTCGACGCACTGCCCGACGACGTCGGCGCCGAGGTCAAGCAGCTCGCCGAGCAGCGACTGATCGACCACGCGCAAGACTTCGGACCCACCGACCTGGCCCGGCTCGGGCGGCGGGTCCTCGACGTGGTCGCCCCCGAGGTCGGCGACGAACACGAACGCCGCTCGTTGGAACGCGCCGAGCGTCGGGCCGAGTCGGTGACCCGGCTGGACTTCAGGCGCCGTGGCGACGGGTCCACCGACATCACGACCACCCTCCCCGACGCCGTCGCCGCCCGTTTGAAGACCTACCTCGAAGCGTTCACCTCACCGAGGCAGCACCACACCCGCGATGCCACCGACCCCGCCACCGACCCCGCCACCGGCGTCCGCCTGCCCGCCGACCGGCAACGCGGCCTCGCGTTCTGCGCCCTCCTCGAACGCCTCGACCCCCACCAGCTGCCCGACCACGGCGGCCAGGCCACCACCATGGTCGTCACCCTTCCCCTGGACACCCTGACCACCAGCCTCGGCACCGCACAGCTCGGCACCGGCGAGACCATCACCGCCGGCGAAGCCCGCCGCCTCGCCTGCACCGCCGGCCTCGTCCCCGCCGTCCTCGGCACCACGTCCGAGGTCCTCGACCTCGGCCGCACCACCCGGCTCTTCACCCCAGCCCAACGCAAAGCCCTCGCCACCCAGCACCCCCGATGCCGCGCCGAGGACTGCACAGTCCCCGCCCCCTGGTGCGAAGCCCACCACGCAACGCCGTGGTCAGCCGGAGGGAAGACGGACGTCAAGGACGGCCAGCTTCTCTGCCACTGGCACCACAGACGCGCCCACGACACCCGCTACACCACCACCCGGAGGCCCAACGGCGACATCAGGTACCACCGACGAACGTGAGCGGCACTTCTAGGACAGACCCAGCCCCCGCCGAACCAGCGCGAGTGCCTCGGCACTGTCGACGCCGAGCGCGCGGATGCGCTCGACGTACTCCGCCGCTGCCTCGCGGGCGGCGCGACCGACCTTGTCGCCGCTGACGAAGGTGCCCGAGCGACCGCGGGTGTCGATCACGCCGAGTGCCTCGAGCTCGCGGTAGGCGCGGGCGACGGTGTTGGGCGCGAGGCCGAGGTCGGCCGCGAGGCGGCGTACGGTCGGCAGCTTGTCGCCGGGCCTCAGCCCGCCCGCCGTCACCTGCTCGGTGATCTGCCGCTTCACCTGCTCGAACGGCGGCTCCGAGGCGGTCGGGTCGACGGTGATGATCATGGACGTTCCCTTCGCTCCCACCACACGTAGTCGGCGTCGTCACCACGCTCGCGCCGGGTCTCGACCCACTCGTCCCGGTTCCACTCGGGATAGAACGTGTCGCCCTCAGGCCGCGCGTGCACCTCGGTGAGCACCTGATGGGTGGCGCGGGGAAGGGCGAGCGCGTAGACCTGCGCTCCCCCGGCGACCATCACGTCGCCCGGCAGGTCGGCGGCCTGGGCGAGAGCGTCCTCGAACGAGTGGGCCACCAGGACGCCCGCCGCCGCGGACCACGCCGGGTCGCGGGTCACCACGATCGTCGAACGTCCGGGCAGCGGCCGGCCGATCGAGTCGTACGTCGCTCGGCCCATGACCAGGGTGTGGCCCACGGTCACGGCCTTGAAGTGGGCGAAGTCCTCGGGCAGGTGCCACGGGATCCCGCCAGCGGCGCCGATGACGCCGTTCTCGGCGACCGCGGCGACCAGGACGACCCGCTGGCCGGCGCGGAGCGGCGCGGTCATACGGCGATGGGCGCCTTGATCCCGGGGTGCGGGTCGTAGCCCTCGACGGCGATGTGCTCGAGGTCGAAGCCGTCGATCTCGGTCACCGCGGGGTCGAGCCGGAGCGTCGGCAGCGGCCTGGGGTCGCGCGTGAGCTGGAGCCTGGCCTGGTCGAGGTGGTTGGTGTAGAGGTGCGCGTCTCCGAGGGTGTGCACGAAGTCACCGACCCGCAGGCCCACGACCTGCGCGACCATGTGCGTGAGCAGGGCGTACGACGCGATGTTGAACGGCACTCCGAGGAAGACGTCGGCGCTGCGCTGGTAGAGCTGGCAGCTCAGCCGTCCGGGACCGCCGTCGTCGGCCGGCGCCACGTAGAACTGGAAGAACGCGTGGCACGGCGCCAGCGCCATGTCGGGGATGTCGGCGACGTTCCAGGCGCTCACCAGGTGGCGGCGCGAGTCGGGATCGCCGCGCAGCTGCTCGAGGACGAGCTTCACCTGGTCGATGTGCCGCCCGTCCGGAGCTGGCCAGGAGCGCCACTGGTAGCCGTAGACGGGCCCGAGGTCGCCGTCGGCGTCGGCCCACTCGTCCCAGATGGAGATGCCGCGGTCCTGGAGCCACTTGACGTTGGTGTCGCCGCGCAGGAACCACAGCAGCTCGCCGAACACCGACCGCGTGTGGACCTTCTTGGTGGTCAGCAGCGGGAAGCCCGCGGTCAGGTCGTAGCGCGTCTGGTGTCCGAAGACGCTGAGCGTCCCGGTGCCCGTCCGGTCACCCTTCTCGACGCCTTCGTCGAGGATCCGAGCGACGAGATCGAGATAGCTCTGCACGAGGTCAACCTACTCCGAGCCCAGGCCTACAGGAGGCACTCGCCCACGAGGATCGTGCGTGTCTCGCCGCCGACCCAGACCGTGCCGCCGACGGTCTCGATGTGCACCCGCCCAGCACGGCCGACACAGGTCCCCTGCGAGGCGACGTACGACGGCGGCAGCGTGCCGTTGCCGCTCAGCCACTGGGCGATGCCGGCGTTGAGACTGCCGGTCACGGGGTCCTCGACGACGCCCAGACTCGGGCAGAACGCGCGGACCTCGATCAACGGGCCGCCCGCAACGGGGTCCGCGTGGATGCCGACGACCCCGAGCTCCAGCCCGCCGAACGCCGACCAGTCCGGGTGGAGGCGGAGCACCGTCTCGGCGTCGGCGAGCAGGGCACCCACCCAGCCGGGTCCGTTGTCGATCCACTGGACGTCGAGCAGCTCGTCGGGCGGCAGCCGCAGGGCGGCGGCGACGGTCGCCCGCTGCTCGTCGGTCACCGGGCCCGACCGCATCAGGGGCGGGGCGGCGAAGGCGAGCCGCGGCTCGAGTCGGAGCCGGACCAGCCCCGCGCCGCACTCCTGCACCACCTCGCCTTGCACCCGCGGCACACCGCCGGCCTCGAGCCAGGCGTGCGCGCTCCCGAGGGTGGGATGCCCGGCGAACGGCAGCTCCTCGGCCGGGGTGAAGATCCGCAGGCGGTAGTCCGCCTCCTCGGTCGTCGGCGGCAACAGGAAGGTCGTCTCCGACAGGTTGGTCCACCGGGCGAAGTGCGCCATCTGCGCACCGGTCAGTCCCTCGGCAGCGTGCACCACCGCTACGGGGTTGCCCCGCAGCGGCTCGGCGGCGAAGACGTCGACCTGACGGAAGGGGCGCACGCCAGCAGCCTAGGAGCAGACCCTGCGGTTCGCCCGGCTCACCCGGGTGCCGTCGATCCGCACCGCGACCGTCGTGGCGTTGTCGGTCTCGTCGGCCTCCTCGACCAGGTCTCGCGGGTCGGCCTCGAGGTCGAGGCAGACCACCTCGTCACGTACTCCGCGCGGCACCGGCAGCCACTGGCCGTCGAGGTCGGCTCCGTACACGTCGACCCAGCCGGGCGAGATGCCCTGCACGCGGGTGGCGTTGCAATCGCCGAAGTACTCCCGACGCACGCTGGTCGGCACCCCCTCCACCCGGGTGTTGTCGCGCAGGCAGAAGCTCACCTTGCGGCGCTGGGCGAGCCGGCGGGTCGCTTCGGGTCGGCGCAGGGAGTACGCCGCCATCGCGTCGAAGTGCCAGTGGTCGTGGCCACGGTGTCGCAACATGCAGCCCGCGAACTGCCGCCGGGTCCGCTCGTCGCGATCGCGCCGGAACCGGTCGTCGCCGTCGGCATCGACGAAGAGGATCTGGGTAGCGGCGTGCTCGCCGGGGTCACAGTCCCGGCGATCGCGGGGCTTGAGGACCAAGGGGCCGGGTCCGTCGTTGCCCAGCGCGGCGGCGAACCGCAGCCGTCGACCCGCCTGCGTCGCCTCGATCTGCAGGTCGAAGGCGTCCAGACTGCGCAGGTCGGGCAGCAGCCGGTCGTCGGGCTCGGGTGGCGCGGCGGCCGACGTCGGGCTCGAGAGCGGCTGAGTGGTGCCCGGGTCGACGGTCTCACGGGGTTCGGTGCGGACGGCCACCATGGCAGCGACCAGCAGCGCCACCACCCCGAGGGCGCCGCCCGTCATCGCGACGGTCCTGCCGTCCATGACGACACGGTAGCGAGCCTGACCCAGCAAATTGATGTGGATTGGTAGACTTTTGCGGTGACGACCACCACGCTTCCCCTCCTCGACGTGGGCGGTGCCCGCGTCGTCGTCCCGGCTCCCGACGCCGGTCCCGGCAACTGGTCCGGCGCTGCCAGTGCCTTCCAGGACGGCGACGTGACCTACCTCGCCTACCGCGTGCGGCGTCCGATCACCGAGGGCCGCGGCGTCTCGACGATCGTGTCGCGAAGCCGCGACGGCCTGGTCTTCGAGCCTGTCTGCGAGGTCGAACGCGACGCGTTCGGCGCCGAGTCGTTCGAGAGGCCGGTCGTGCTGCGCACGCCGGAAGGCGGCTGGCGGCTCTACCTGTCCTGCGCCACGCCCGACTCCAAGCACTGGTGGATCGAGGCCCTCGACGCCGACCGTCCCGAGGATCTACCCCGCGGCCGCCGGACGGTGGTGCTGGCGGGCGACGACCGGGTCGCCGTCAAGGACCCGGTGATCCTGGTCGACGACGACGGTCGCTGGCACGGCTGGATCTGCGAGCACCCCCTGACCGACGACGGCCACGAGGACCGGATGTCGACCGCCTACGCCACCAGCAGCGATGGCCTGCGGTGGGAGCGGGTCGGCACCGTGCTGTCGCCTCGCCCCGGCGAGTGGGACGCGCGTGGCGCCCGGGTCACCGCCGTCGTCTCCCTCGACCCACTGGTCGTCCTGTACGACGGCCGACCGACCGCAGCCGACAACTGGCACGAGCGCACCGGTGTCGCACGAGGCTCGCTCGCGACACCCGAGGAGCTGCTCGTCCCCGACCCCGAGGCCGGCGTGATCGCCTCCCCCCACTCCGACGGTGCGCTGCGCTACGTCAGCCAGGTGACGCTGTCCGACGGCACCGTTCGCAGGTACGCCGAGATGGCCCGCCCCGACGGGGCCCACGACCTCGTGCTGCTGTGACCCCTCGTCGAGTCGCGCCTGCGGTTCGTTGAGTCGCGGGCGGGTGCGCGACTCGACGGACGCGAGGCGCGACTCAACGGACCGGGGCTGCGGAGCTCCGCCGGCTGGAGAAGGACCCGCCGTCGCGGTAGCCCTTCCACTCGGCGTACGACTCCCCCGTGACCTGCTCGAGCAGCTCGATGTCGGGCAGGTGCGGCTCGAGGAGCTCGGTCCGCTGGTCGGGCGTGAGGGCCGGACGGTTCGGGTCGCCGCCCTTGTGGAGCTGAGCGATCAGCGGCCGGCTCGCCCGGCGCCATACCTCCGGCGGGAAGAACTGGCCGACGCGCGCGCCGGCCCGGATCACGGCGGCGATCGTCTGCGCGCGCCGCCCGTGCTGCACGAACGGTCGCGAGTTGTCCGAGGGCACCGACGCCACCCTGGCGCGATCGACACCCAGGAAGTCGCTGACCCGATCGAGCGTGTCGACGGGATGGTCGACGAGGGTGCGGTAGCGCAGCAGCAGGACCTGCTCGCGCGGGAAGTGGTCGAGCAGGTCCTCGACCTGACGGCCGTACATGCCGAGGCCGCGGTAGTGCCAGAACGGCGCCCAGCCCGCGTTGACCCGCTGCTGCTCGCGGCGTGCGGCCTCGACGAGGTCACCTTGCGGCTCGAGCCCGTCCATCCGCAGGTGCATCCAGTTGGAGTAGGCACGGTCGACGGGGTCGCGCAGCACGGCGATCAGCTTGGCGTCGGGGTTGTCCACGGCGATCCTGCGTCGCGCGTCGCGGTTGTAGAGGTAGAACGGCGTGCTCTCGCCGCGCAAGCGGCCGAGGGGAGCCTCGTCGAACAGCGACAGGTACCGCTCTCGCTGCCAGACCCACTCCTGGATGCTGTGCGCGTCGCCGGGACCCGTGTACGACGGCGGCGGTGAGTCGCCGCACATGTAGTACTTCGGCTCCTTCACCGTGCTGAGGTACAGCGCTGGGTGCTGGGCGAGCGCGGCGTGCAGCGCGCTCGTCCCCGCCTTGGGAGCGCCGATGAGGAAGAAGTCCGGGGGTCGCCGGTCAGGCCTGGCCATGCGCATTAGCCTACTGACTTACTCCTGTATCACCAGGCGTGGCTCCGACCCTTGGACAAGCCACCCCCAGGGGTGCTGTCCCGAAACCGGCCTCTGCGGCAATGTCGAGACGGCGTCTCCGCTCGGGCGACGCTGTTCGTCGCGAGAGGCAGATCCCATGTCAGGCGTCCAGACCGGCACCATCACCACCGACATCCCGGCCCGCTTGGACCGGCTCCCGTGGTCCCGCTTCCACTGGCTGGTCGTCATCGGGCTCGGCACGGTGTGGATCCTCGACGGGCTCGAGGTCACCATCGTCGGCTCGATGTCGGACGCGTTGAAGGACCCCGACACCGGTCTCGGCATGAGCAGCTTCGACGTCGGCCTCGCCGGGTCCATCTACGTCGCCGGCGCGTGCATCGGAGCGCTGTTCTTCGGGCAGCTCACCGACCGGCTCGGCCGGAAGAAGCTGTTCCTGATCACCCTCGGCGTCTACACCGTGGCCACGGTGCTGACGGCGTTCTCGATGAACCCGGCGTGGTACTTCGCCTGCCGGTTCCTGACCGGAGCCGGCATCGGTGGCGAGTACGCCGCGATCAACTCCGCGATCGACGAGCTGATCCCCAAGAAGTACCGCGGCCGCACCGACATCGCCATCAACGGCTCGTTCTGGGTCGGCGCCGCTGCCGGCGCCCTGCTGACCATCCCGTTGCTCGACCCGACGGTCATCAGCGCCGAGTGGGGCTGGCGGCTGGCGTTCGGCCTCGGCGCGATCCTGGCCGTCGGCATCCTGCTCGTTCGCCGCAACGTCCCCGAGTCGCCGCGCTGGCTCTTCATCCACGGCCGCGAGGACGAGGGCGACGAGATCGTCCGCGACATCGAGCGCACGGTCGAGGAGGAGAAGGGCTCGCTCCCCGAGCCCGAGGACGGCACCATCACGGTGCGCCAGCGCAAGACCATCAGCCTGGCGCTCATCGCCAAGACGGTGTTCACGCTCTACCCGAGGCGGACGGTCCTCTGCTTCTCCCTGTTCGTCGCCCAGGCGTTCCTCTACAACGCCTTCTTCTTCACCTACGGCGACACCCTCAGCACGTTCATGGGCGTCACGCAGACCGGCTACTACATCGCGATCTTCGCCGTCAGCAACTTCGTCGGCGCGCTCGTGCTGAGCCCGCTGTTCGACACGGTCGGCCGGGTCAAGATGATCGCCGGCACCTACCTGATCTCCGGGGTAGGCCTGGCGATCGCGGGCACCATGCTCGGCAGCCTGACCGCCGTGACCCTGACGATGTTCGGGGCAGCGATCTTCTTCTTCGCCTCCGCCGGCGCCAGCGCGGCGTACCTCACCGCGAGCGAGGTCTTCCCCATGGAGACCCGAGCGTTGTGCATCGCGTTCTTCTACGCCATCGGCACCGCCGCCGGCGGCATCTCGGGACCCCTGCTCTTCGGCTACCTGATCGAGACCTCCTCCGCCGACAAGGACATCACCGGCATCGCCATCGGCTACTTCATCGGCGCCGCCCTGATGATCATCGGCGGCCTGGTCGCGGCCTTCCTCGGAGTGCATGCCGAGGGTGAGTCGCTGGAGAGCATCGCCAAGCCGCTCACCGCCGAGGACGCCGAGTCCGAGGGTGGCGGCGACCCCGACCGCGACAAGCAGCCCAGCTCGGCCTAGTCACCGACGCCCGGCACCGACGCCCGACATCGACGCCCGACATCGACGCCCGGCACCGACGGCCGGTCAGCTAGGCCTGCAGGGACATCGGGCCGTAGACCTTGCGGTCGCCGTCGTACAAGGTGACTCCGTGGACGCCCTGCTCGGCCAGGTCGGCCCAGACCTCGCCGACCCACGACTCGGCCTCGGCCTGGGTCGGGAACCGCTGGTCGGCCAGGTCTCCCTGGACCTCGACGGTAGAGCCGTCGCCGTCCTCGAGGCCCCAGAACCACGGGTTCTCCCCGGGCGAGGGGGACCGGAAGGTCGGCGGCTGTTCGGGGAGGTTCATCGCAGCGCTTCCGTCACGACTCGCGGACGGAGGGTTGCACGAACGGCGGCTTGACCGACTGGAAGATCTCCCGCCGGCCGCGTACGTCGACGCCCAGCTCGGCATCGGGGTTCACGAACGTCGGCACCAGGGCGAGGCCGATCCCCTTCTTCAGCGTCGGCGAGAACGTGCCGGACGTGATGTCGCACAGGGGTACGTCGGGCACGAGCGTGACGCCCATGCCCGGACGCGGGATCCCGCGGCCGACCGCCACCAGGCCACGCAGGCGGCGTTTCGGCCCGGCTTCGCGCTCCGCGGCCAGCACCTCCTTGCCCCAGAAGGTGTCCTTCTTCCACCCGACCGCCCAGCCGAGCCCGCCCTCGTTGGGCGTGACCTCGGGAGTGATGTCCTGGCCGTGCAGGGGGTAGCCCATCTCGGTGCGCAAGGTGTCGCGCGCCGCGAGGCCGCACGCGAGGATGCCGCGGGCGGCGCCGGCAGCCATCAGGGCGTCCCACAGCTCGCCGGCCAGCTCGTTGGCCACGATCAGCTCGTAGCCGCGCTCACCGGTGTAGCCGGTGCGGCACACCACCACGCCCGCGGCGTCGCCAGCAGAGCCGGGCAGGGCAGCCTCGACGAAGGACATGTAGTCGTGTCCCACCGGCAGCCCGACCGCGGCGAGAACCTCGTCGGACCAGGTGCCCTGCACGGCCAGCACGGCGTAGTCGCGGTGGTGATCGCGCACGGTGACGCCCTCGGGCGCCTCCGCCTCGAGACGCCGGACGACCTCAGCGGTGTTGGCCGCATTGGGCACCAGGAGGACGTGCTCGTCGTCCTGGTAGTAGGCGATGAGGTCGTCGACGATGCCACCCGTCGCGGCGTCGCAGCACAGCGTGTACTGCGCCTGCCCCGGGGAGATCCGGCCGAGGTCGTTGGTCAGCGTGGCGTTCACGTACGCCGCCGCACCCGTGCCGGTGACCATGGCCTTGCCGAGGTGCGAGACGTCGAAGACGCCGACGCCGTCGCGCACGGTCGTGTGCTCCTTGACCACGCCCGAGGCGTACTCCAACGGCATCGACCACCCACCGAACTCCGCGAACTTCGCACCCAGTGCGACGTGCCGGTCGTGCAGAGGGGACTGCAACAGGGCGCCCCCGATCGAGGGCTGGTCCGAATGCTGGTCCGCCATGGGGGCGAAGGTACTCCACGCCGCTGCGACTATCCTGCGCGGGTGACGACGTACACCCTGCGAGGCGCGAGCCCCGCCAAGACCCGCGCCGACGCCGTGGTCGTCGGCCTGGTGCAGGCCCGCAACACGGTCGAGGTCGCAGCAGGCGGCGAGGACGTCGCGGCCGCATACGGGCGCAAGCTGCGGCCGCTGCTGGCCGGCCTCGGCGCGAAGGGCAAGGTCGGCGAGGTGACCAAGGTGCCCACCAACGGCACGATCTCCTCACCTCTGGTGGTCTTCGTCGGCATGGGCCGCAAGGCCGACGTCGACCACACCTCCGTGCGCCGCGCGGCGGGTATCGCCGCCCGATCGGTCGCCAACGCGGCCTCGGTCGCCCTGGCCCTGCCAGGCGACTCGGCCGCGCTGGTCTGCGCGACGGTCGAGGGCTACCAGCTGGGCGGCTACACCTTCACGACGTACAAGAAGAAGGACGCCGCCGCCGCCGACACCCCGAGCTCGGTCGTCGTGCTCAGCCCGGCGGCTCGCAAGCAGGATGTGTCCGCCGCCTTCGACCGGGCCCAGGTCGTCGCCGACGCGGTCGCCGCGACGCGCGACTGGGTCAACCTGCCGCCCGGCGACCTGCGACCGCCGGAATTCGCCGACGCGGTGCGCGAGGGCGCCAAGGCCGTCAGCAAGATCAAGGGAGCCGGCAAGGTCACCGCGAAGGTCTACGACGAGGCCGCGCTCGCAGAGCTCGGCTGCGGCGGCATCATCGGCGTCGGTCGCGGCTCCGCAGCCCCGCCGCGCCTGGTCGAGCTGACCTACGCTCCCCGCGGCGCGGTCGCACACCTCGCCCTGGTCGGCAAGGGCATCACCTTCGACTCCGGCGGGCTGAGCATCAAGCCCGCCACCAGCATGGGCACGATGAAGTGCGACATGGCCGGCGCCGCTGCGGTGGCGCAGGCGACGTTCGCCATCGCGCGGCTGGGCCTGCCCCTCAAGGTGTCCACCTTCGCGCCGATGGCCGAGAACATGCTCTCCGGCGAGGCGACCAGGCCGGGCGACGTCCTCACGATGTACGGCGGCCGCACGGTCGAGGTGCAGAACACCGACGCCGAGGGTCGGCTGATCCTGGCCGACGCGCTCGTGCGGGCCACGGAGCAGAAGCCCGATGTCATCCTCGACGTCGCCACCCTCACCGGCCACATGGTGCTGGCGCTCGGCGAGAAGATGGGCGGGGTCCTCGGCAGCGACGACGTGGTCGCCGACATCGTGGCGGCCGGTGCCGCCGCGGGTGAGGCCCACTGGCAGATGCCGATCCCCGACGAGATGGTCGAGCGGGTCAACGCCAGCAAGATCGCCGACCTGCTCCAGCACGACTGGGTGCGGTGGGGCGGCGGTCTCTACGCAGCGGCGTTCCTGCGCGAGTTCACCGACGGCCACGACTGGGCCCACCTCGACATCGCCGGACCCGCGTTCAACTCCGGCGGCGCCTGGGGGCACTGGACCCCGGGCGGCACCGGCTTCGCCGTGGCCACGCTGGTCGAGTACGCCCGCGCGATGGCCGAGAAGTCCTAGGAGGGTGCTGAACAATCTGCTCGTCGCGAGCGTCGTGAGGCGCGTGCGATGGCGAGGCGGAGGAGCGAAGGCGGGGCGTGCCCCGTCGAGCGACGACAACGACGCCAGCGTGCGTGCATCGCGGCGCGCAGCAGAGCGGATTGTTCAGCACCCTCCTAGGAGGGTGCGGGCCGGTCAGAGGAGTCCGTCGCGCTTCTTGCGACGGTTGTAGTCGCGCATCCGCTGCGGGATGCCGACCACGGCGGCGTCGTACGACGGCACCCGGTGGTGGTTGCAGAACTGGTGCGCCCAGGCGACCGACGGCACCCGGCGGCGGGTCCACTCCCCGTCATGGGCCACCAGGAGAAGGGTGACGTCGCTGACCGCGGTCCGCGGCTCGACGAAACCCTCGACCCCGGTCCGGGCCGCGACCCAGCCGGCGAGGTGCTCCTCGTCCAGCTTGTCGGACGCCCTGACCTGGGTGGATCCGGTCCGGGTGGGGTCGCCCGAAGGGCGGCGCATCCGCTGCCGCGGCCCGGTGAAGCGGTCGAAGAGTCCCATGGCGACATTGTGCCCGAGGCCGGGTGGGCAGACCCGGATAAGGCTCCACGACCCGGTGTCGAGCCCGACCCGACAAGTGCAAGGATGGGACGGACATCACCCCGTGGCCGATCGGGAAGGACCACCGTGCCGGAGAACCACTTCGACGTCCTCGTCCTCGGGGCGGGATCCGGAGGCTATGCCTGTGCCCTCCGCGCCGCGCAGCTGGGCCTGAGCGTCGGGCTGGTCGAGAAGGGCAACCTCGGCGGCACCTGCCTCCACGTCGGGTGCATCCCCACCAAGGCTCTGCTGCATGCGGCCGAGATCGCCGACCAGACCCGCGAGTCGTCGCAGTTCGGCGTGCAGGCGACGCTCGAGGGCATCGACATGGCCGGCGTCAACGCCTACAAGGACGGGGTCGTCAGCCGCCTGTTCAAGGGACTCACGGGTCTGATCAGGTCGCGCGGCATCACGGTCATCGAAGGCGCCGGCGTGATGAGCGGCGCGCGGCAGGTCACCGTCGGCGAGACGACGTACACCGGCGATCACCTCGTCCTGGCCTCCGGCTCCTACTCGCGCAGCCTGCCCGGCCTCGAGGTCGACGGCGAGCGCGTCATCACCTCCGAGCAGGCGCTGCGCCTCGACCGGGTGCCGGCCTCGGTCATCGTCCTCGGGGGCGGTGTCATCGGCGTGGAGTTCGCCAGCGTCTGGCGCTCCTTCGGGGCCGAGGTGACCATCGTCGAGGCGCTCCCCCGGCTCGTCGCAGCCGAGGACGAGGCGTCGTCGAAGGTCCTGGAGCGCACGTTCCGCAAGCGCGGCATCGCGTTGCACACCGGGACTCCCTTCCAGAGCGTGAAGACCACCGACGCCGGCGTCGCCGTCACGGTCGAGGGCGGTGACGTGCTGGAGGCCGAGCTGCTGCTCGTGGCCGTCGGGCGCGGGCCGACGACCGAGGGGCTCGGCTACGACGAGCAGGGGGTGACCATGGAGCGCGGCTTCGTGCTCACCGACGAGCGCCTCCGCACCAACCTCGAGAAGACCTACGCCGTCGGCGACATCGTGCCGGGGCTGCAGCTGGCCCATCGAGGCTTCCAGCACGGCATCTTCGTCGCCGAGGACATCGCCGGGCTCGCGCCCGCCACGATCGACGAGAGCGGCGTCCCCCGGGTCACGTACTCCCATCCCGAGCTCGCGTCGGTGGGCCTGACCGAGGCCCAGGCGGTCGAGCGGCACGGCGCCGACGCGGTCACGACGCTGACCTACGACCTTGGTGGCAACGGCAAGAGCCAGATCCTCAAGACGCAGGGCTTCGTGAAGCTGGTCAGCCTCACCGACGGCCCGGTCATCGGCATCCATCTCGTCGGCGACCGGGTGGGCGAGCTGATCGGGGAAGCCCAGCTCATCTACGGCTGGGAGGGACACGCTGCGGACGTCGCCCCGCTCGTGCACGCCCACCCGACCCAGAACGAAGCGCTCGGAGAGGCCCACCTGGCCCTGGCCGGCAAGCCCCTGCACGCCCACACCTGATCCTCACCCACTGCGACACCCACGCGCTCGACCAGTCCTGACCCAAGGGAAGCGAAGGAACCTGATGGCCACCGAAGTCACCCTCCCCGCGCTCGGCGAATCCGTCACCGAGGGCACCGTCACCCGCTGGCTCAAGCAGGTCGGCGACGAGGTCGCGGTCGACGAGGCGCTGCTCGAGGTCTCCACCGACAAGGTCGACACCGAGATCCCCTCCCCGGTCGCCGGGACGTTGCTGGAGATCAAGGCCGACGAGGACGAGACCGTCGAGGTCGGCGGACTCCTCGCGGTGATCGGCGCCAAGGACGAGTCGTCCGGTGGCGACGAGACCAGCGACCAGGGCGGCGACCAGACCAGCGACCAGGGCGGCGACGGTGGCGGCGCCCAGGAGGAGCCCGAGGAGGAGCCCCAGGAGGAGCAGCAAGAGGAGCCCGAGGCCGAGACCGCGTCGGAGCCCGAGCCGGAGCAGGCCGCTGAGGAGACGCAGTCCGAGGAGCCCCAGCAGGAGCAGCCGTCGTCGTCCGACAGCGGCAGCAGCGGCGGCGGTGGCGGTGGCGGTACGCCGGTCACGCTCCCCGCGTTGGGTGAGTCGGTGACCGAGGGCACCGTCACCCGCTGGCTCAAGCAGGTCGGCGACGAGGTCGCGGTCGACGAGCCGCTCCTCGAGGTCTCCACCGACAAGGTCGACACCGAGATCCCCTCGCCGGTCGCCGGAAAGCTGCTGGAGATCAAGGTCAGCGAGGACGAGACCGTCGAGGTCGGCGCGGAGCTGGCGATCATCGGCTCGGGCGACGCTGCGCCCGCCCAGGAGGAGAAGCCGGCCGAGCCCGAGCAGAGGTCCGAGCCCGAGCCGGAGCAGAGGTCCGAGCCCGAGCCCGAGCCGGAGCCCGAGCAGAAGTCCGAGCAGAAGTCCGAGCCCGAGAAGGAGCCGGAAGCGGCGGAGGAGCCGGCCGCCGAGCCGTCGGAGCCTGCGTCGTCGTCCGGCGACGGCGGTGACCGCAGCTACGTCACGCCGCTGGTGCGCAAGCTCGCGAGCCAGCACGGCGTAGACCTGGCCGCCGTGACCGGATCGGGCGTGGGGGGCCGGATCCGCAAGCAGGACGTGCTCGACGCCGCCAAGGCCAAGGAGGCGCCCGCCGAGGACGCTACCGACGAGCGGGCCGACGCGGCTCCGGCAGAGCAGTCCCCGGCAGCAGCGGCGTCAGCGCCCTCGCCGTTGCGCGGCAAGACCGAGCAGATGTCGCGGCTGCGCAAGGTCATCGCCAAGCGCATGGTCGAGTCGCTCCAGGTCAGTGCCCAGCTGACCACGGTCGTCGAGGTCGACGTGACGGCGATCAGTCGGCTGCGCGACTCGGTCAAGGCCGACTTCGCGGCGCGGGAGGGCGTCAAGCTGAGCTTCATGCCGTTCTTCGCGAAGGCGGCGATCGACGCTCTCAAGCAGCACCCCTCGCTCAACGCCGCGATCGACACCGAGAAGGGCGAGGTGACCTACTTCGACCGCGAGAACCTCGCGATCGCCGTCGACACCGAGAAAGGGCTGTTGACCCCGGTCGTCAAGGAGGCCGGCGACCTCTCGATCGCCGGGCTGGCGCGCAAGATCGCCGATGTCGCCGAGCGCACGCGCACCAACAAGATCACCCCCGACGAGCTGTCCGGCGGCACGTTCACCCTGACCAACACCGGCAGCCGGGGAGCGCTGTTCGACACCCCGATCATCAACCAGCCGCAGGTGGCCATCCTGGGGACGGGTGCCGTGGTCAAGCGGGCGGTCGTCATCGACGACGCCAACCTGGGCGAGACGATCGCCGTACGTCAGATGGTCTACCTGGCCCTGACCTACGACCACCGTCTGGTCGACGGCGCCGACGCCGCGCGGTTCCTGGTCGACGTGAAGGCGCGCCTCGAAGGCGCGCAGTTCGAAGTCTGAGCCAGGTGCATCTCGTCGTCGCAGGGTCCATCGGGCCTCCTCGGGGCCCGGTTGACAGGCGAGCCTTCGCGTCGAGGGCCACGACGTCCCCGGCTGGTCCGCGGGCAGGCACATGGTCCCGACGAGGCGCCGTGGGACCCCCATGCCGAGCAGATCGACCGACCACGTGGTCGAAGCCGCCGATGTGGTCGTCAACTGCGCCGGAGCCACGCTCTTCGGGATCCCCCAACCCGCGCCTGGCAACGGAACATGCTCGAGAGCCGGGTCGCAACGACCGACACGTGTTCTCGCGCGAGGCGATAGCACGGACCGACCGGCGACCGGCGTTGCTCGCGCGCAACGCCAGTCGCTACTACGGCGATCACGGGGCAGAGCCGGTCACCGAGGAGTCCGGCAGCCGCGGCGACGCCTTCATGACCCAGGTGACTCGCGCGTGGCAGACTGCCGCCGACCCTGCGATCGCCGCCGGCGCCCGGGTCGTGCATCCTGCGCAACGCACCGGTCATCGACGCGCGGTCGGCGACACCTTGACCATCCTCGAGCCGATGTTCCGGCTCGGTCTGGGCGCCCGGCTCGGAGACGGCACGCAGTTCTTCGCGGCAGTGTCCCTCCGCGACTGGCTGAACGCGGCCGTCAGTTGCTGGCCGAGCACCCGACCGCGTCCGGGCCGTTCAACATCTGCTGCCCCGACACGCCGACCAACGCCGAGTTCACCCACGCCTTCGCCAGGGCCGTCCACGCCGGGCCTTCGTCTTCCGCCCCGCTCGCTGTCCTGCGCGTCGCCGCGGGCCCGACTGGCCCCGGAGCTGCTGGGTCGCTGAACATCCGGCCGGCCGCCCTCGAGACCCTCGGCTTCGAGTTCGCCGACCGCGACATCGAGGCGATCCTCTCCACCGCCCTGGCCTGATCGAGCAGCCCTGTGGAGAGCGCCCGACGCGATGCCGGGCGAAAGCCGGCACAGTGGCGGGGTGCGACGGACAGGCCCTGGCCGGTGGCGGCGACTGTGCCTCGTCCTCGCCCTCGTCGGCGTCGGCGCCTCTGTGTCGCAGACCCAGCAGCTGCGGGCGCCGCGGGCCGAGCAGCCTGAGGCGCCCAGGCTCGCGCCGACCCGGACGCAGCCTCGCCGAGGCGGATCCGCTGAGCTGCTCCATCACCTGGGACGCACGCCGTGCGTCGGCGTACGCCGAGGCCGATGTGGCCGCCCTGCGCGGGCTCTACGCCGACGGGTCGATCGCGGGCCGCCGCGACGTCGCGGTGCTGCGCTCCTACCGGGCGCGTGGCCTGCGCGTGGTCGGCCTGACGACCCAGCTGCTCGACGTGCGGAGCGTGCTCCAGCTGCGGGGCGAGGTGGTCCTGCGCGTGACCGACCGGCTCGCCGCCGCCTTCGCCGTCGGGCCCGGCCGCCGGATCCGCCTGCCGGCCGGCACCGCCCGGACGCGCGTGGTCACCCTGGTCGACGAGGGCCGCGGCTGGGTCGTCGCCGAGGTGCGGCCCTGGGCGGGCGGGTAGCCTGGCGGCGTGGTCCTCGTCTACGACTCGACCGGCCTCGGCGCCGGCCTCGTCGACTACCTGACCGCCTGGGACCGGCAGCGAGCCCTCCACGACGACGTGGCGCAGGGGCTGCGCGGCGACACCGTGCTGTTGCTCGAGCACCCACCGGTGTTCACGGCGGGCAAGCGCACCGAGCCGCACGAACGTCCCGCCGATCCCGGCGGTGCGGCGGTGATCGACGTCGACCGCGGCGGCAAGATCACCTTCCACGGTCCCGGACAGCTCGTGGGCTACCCCATCGTGGCCCTCCCCGACCACGTGAAGGTCGTCGACTACGTCCGCCGGGTCGAGGAGGCGCTGATCCAGGTCTGCGCCGGCCTCGGGGTGAGGACCGCCAGGGTGCCGGGCCGCAGCGGCGTGTGGCTGCAGGCCGATCGCAACGGGCCCGAGCGCAAGGTCGCCGCCATCGGGATCCGGGTCGCCCGCGGGGTGACGATGCACGGGTTCGCGCTCAACTGCGACGTGTCGCTCGACTGGTACGACCGCTTCGTTCCCTGCGGCATCGCCGACGCGGGCGTGACGACGCTGAGTCGCGAGCTCGGCCGCGACGTCACCACGGCCGAGGTCGAGCCCGCCGTACGCCACCACCTCGACCACTACCTCGCGTGGCAGCCCTACACCCCCACTCCCGACTACGAGCCGAGGCCCCAACCCGGTCATCAGCCCGGTCATCAGCCCGGTCATCAACCCGGTCATCAGCTCGGCCGGCAACCCCGCATCGACCTGGTCACGCCGAGTCGCTGATCCCTCAGTAGCCGCCGCCTGACGACCCGGTCTCCTCCGGCACGGTCTCGACGGCGTCGCCGGCGGCATCGACCGCCCACCAGACGTCGTTCACGCCCTGGCCGGCAACGTCGCCCTCAGCGCTGTCCTGGGCGAAGTAGTAGAGCGGGTGGCCGTTGTACGTCGCCTGGGTGCTGCCGTCGCTGCGCTCGATCGTGCCGAGCAGGGACTCGTCGACACCGTCGCCGGCCGACTGCTCCCCCTCGAGCGGTGGCCACGCCGCGAGGCAGTCACCCTCACAGGAGCTGGAACCCTCCTGGTCCTGGGTGAAGAGATACAGCGTCTTCCCGTCGCCGTCGGTCAGCACCTCGCCCAACGACGTCTCGGCCACCTGCACCGTGGCGGCCGAACCGCCCGTGTCGGCGCCCGTGTCTGCTCCGTCGCCGTCGTCGCTCCCACACGCTCCGAGGAGCAGGCCCGCGGCCAGCAGGGCCGCCACTCCCATCGCACTCACACTCATCGCGCCCATACCCGGTGGTACGCCGCAGGGTGCGCGCGAGATTTTGTCCCGACGACCGCAATCCCGCGGGCCCCACTCCCACGTACTCTGCAGTGTGGAGCTGTACTCCCGCGCCGATCGGGCCGACGACGCCACGCTGCTCGCCGGCGTGGCCGTCGGCGACGAGGACGCCACCACGGCGTTCGTGCGGCGCTACCAGGCGCGCGTGTTCGGCCTGGCCCTCTCGATCACCCGCGACCGGGGACTGGCCGAGGACGTCAGCCAGGAGGCGTTCGTGCGCGCCTGGCGGGCGGCCGGCGGCTACGACGCACGGCGCGGCTCGGCGCTCACCTGGCTGCTCACCATCACCCGCAACCTGTCCATCGACGTGGTTCGGGCCCGGCGGCTGCTGCCGGTCGACTCCGACGCCCTCGAGCGGCTCGTCGGTGAGACCCTCGCCGACGACCCCCGCGCACCGGAGCACGCCGCGACCATCGAGATCGAGTCGGCACGCGCCCGGGCACGGCTGCGCGAGATCCCGCCCGCGCAGGCGCGCGCCGTCGTCCTGGCGGTGATCCTCGGCCTCACGTCGGCGGAGATCAGCGCCCGCGAGAACATCCCGCTCGGGACCGCCAAGACCCGCCTGCGCGCCGGGCTCCGCGCACTGCGGTCCGGACTGATCGAGGAAGCACCATGACCCAGGCCCATCCTGACGGCGACGCCCTGGTCGAGCTGGCGCTGGGCGCGGCGATGGCGCCAGACGCCCTGTCGGCCCACCTGCGCGAGTGCGCGGACTGTCGCGCGGCGTACGACGACGTCACCCGCGACCTGGAGGTCGCACTCGCCGCCGCGCCCGCGATCGAGGCGCCGGCCGGCTTCGAGAGCCGGGTCCTCGGCCGCCTCGCCAGCGCGCCGACGCCACTCGCCCGCCGGCGTGCCGGCCGGCTCGCCACGCTCGCGGTGGCAGCCGCGGTCGGCCTGGTCGTGGGCATCGCCGCGCTGCTGGGCGTCCAGGCGGTCCTCGACGAGCCGACCCCTGCCGACGCCATCGCGCTGCGCACCGACGACGGCCGCGTGGTCGGCCGCGTCCTGCCCAGCCGGGTCGACGGCGAGGACGTGCTCGTCCTGCACATCGTCGACGGCCCGCCGGGCATGCACTACGTCTGCCGGCTGCGCCTCGATGACGACTCCACGACGCCGGCAGGCGACTGGGTCGTTCCCGAGTCCGGCACGGCCACGTGGATCACGCCGTCCGATCCCGATGCCGCCTCCATCGAGCTGGTGACCGACACAGGGAAGGTCTGGTCCTCGGCGAGCCTGGGCTGAAGCCACCCACGCCGGTGCGACGATCGCCCGCGTGACGGACCGTCTGGTGATCGAGACCCACGGGCTGCGCAAGATCTTCCGCTCCCGGCGTGGGGACGTGCGGGTCGCCGTGGACGGACTCGACCTGGCGGTGCCCGCGGGCGGCGTCCACGGCTTCCTGGGGCCCAACGGGTCGGGGAAGACCACCACGATCCGGATGCTGCTCGGGCTCGCGCGCGCCACCAGCGGCTCCATGCGGCTGCTCGGCGCCGACGTGCCCGGCCAGCTCCCGACGGTGATCGACCGGGTCGGCGCCGTGGTCGAGTCACCGAAGTTCTCGCCGCACTTCACCGGTCGCCAGAACCTCACCCTTCTTGCCCGGACCATGGGCGCCGGCGCCGAGGCGGTCGACCGCGCGCTCGCCACGGTCAGCCTGGCCGGTCGCGACCGCGACCGCTACAAGTCCTACTCGCTCGGCATGAAGCAACGGCTCGCGATCGCCGCCACCTTGCTCAAGGACCCCGAGCTGCTCATCCTCGACGAGCCCACGAACGGCCTCGACCCGGCCGGCATCCGCGAGATCCGCGACACCATCAGGGAGCTGGGGGCGAGCGGGGTGACGGTCCTGCTCAGCTCCCACATCCTCGCCGAGGTCCAGCAGGTGTGCACCTCGGCCACGATCATCGGCAACGGCCGGATGCTCGCCTCGGGCACGGTCGACGAGCTGCTCGCGCCGTCGGGCGCGACGTACCGTGTGGTGGTCGCCGACCCCGTGGGCGCCCGGAAGGTGCTCACCTCGGCCGGGATCGGCGTGGGTGACGGCGCGGACGGCGCGCTCTCGGTCGACGGCGACCGGCCGCCCGCCGAGGTCAGCAGGATCCTCGGCGAGAGCGGTCACTGGGTGGCCGAGCTCACGCCGGTCCGCGTGGATCTCGAGACGTTCTTCCTCGACCTCACCCGCGACGAGCAGCTCGGCGTGGCGTGATGAGGCTGCTGGGTGTCGAGCTGGCCCGCTTGCGCTGGCGGCGCGCCGTCAAGGTGCTGCTGGTGGCCTGCTTCGTGATCCCTCTGGTGGTGCTCGGCGGCACGGTGTGGTCGACGCGTCCGGTGTCCGCAGCAGACCTCGCCGAGGCGCAGGCAACGGCCGACCGCGAGGCCCAGCAGCCGTACGTCCAGGACCAGATCGACGACTGCATCGACGATCCCGAGATGTACTTCGGCCCGGAGACGCCGTCAGGCGACCTCGAGGCGGCCTGCGTCGAGATGGCGACTCCGCGGGCCGACTGGTTCGTCACGCGGCAGCCTCTCGACCTCGCGCAGGCCGTTGATGACCTCGGGACGGCGGTGCCCATCATCTTGTCGGTGCTGCTCCTGCTGGCCGCGGCGACCTATGTGGGCGCCGACTGGAACAGCGGCTCGATGAGCAACCAGCTGTTGTTCGAGCCCCGGCGCACGCGGGTGTGGGCGGCCAAGGCCGGCGTGCTCGCCCTGGCCGCCGCCGTCACGGCCGGCATCGTGCAGGTGCTCTTCTGGGTGGTCCTGGACGCGGTCGCCCGCTCGCGCGGCCTCGACGTCATCCCGGCGGTGTGGGACCAGCTGCCCGGCATCATCGTGCGCGGCACCCTGCTCGCTGTCGGTGCTGCGCTCCTGGGCTACTCCCTCACGATGCTCTTCCGCAGCACGGTCGTCACGCTCGGCATCCTGTTCGGGGTCGCGGTCGCCAGCACGATCATCATCTCGGTCCTCCCCCTCGACGGCGACAACGAGCGCTGGATGCTGCACACCAACGTGGCCGCGGTCGTGCTCGACGGCGCGACGTACTACAACAACAACATGAACATCACCTGCGTGCAGGGAGAGGACGGCGCGATGGTCTGCGACGGCGAGCGCACGCTCTCGCTGCTCGGCGGCGTCGGCTTCCTGGGGACGATCCTGCTGCTCCCCGGCGCGGCCGGGTGGCTCACCTTCCGCCGCCGCGACGTGCCGTAGGGCTGCGCACACCGGCCGCGTAGAGTTGGGCAACGTGACCCAAGCCCCTGCGTCCTCCACTGGGCCCGCCCCAGCACCTGAAGGCCGGAAGCTGCTCAGGCTCGAGGTCCGCAACGCCGAGACGCCGATCGAGCGCAAGCCGGAGTGGATCAAGACCCGCGCCAAGATGGGCCCGGAGTACACCGCGCTGCACGCGCTCGTGAAGTCCGAGGGCCTGCACACGGTCTGCCAGGAGGCCGGCTGCCCCAACATCTACGAGTGCTGGGAGGACCGCGAGGCGACGTTCCTCATCGGCGGCGACCAGTGCACCCGCCGCTGCGACTTCTGCCAGATCGACACCGGCAAGCCGCAGCCCCTCGACCGCGACGAGCCGCGCCGGGTCGCCGAGTCGGTGCAGAAGATGGAGCTGCGCTACGCCACCATCACCGGCGTCGCTCGCGACGACCTGCCCGACGGCGGTTCCTGGCTCTACGCCGAGACCGTGCGCGCGATCCACGAGCTCACTGCGAACAACGAGTGGGGTGCCACCGGCGTCGAGAACCTCATCCCCGACTTCAACGGCAGACCCGACCAGCTGCGCGAGGTCTTCGAGTCACGGCCCGAGGTCCTCGCCCACAACGTCGAGACGGTGCCGCGGATCTTCAAGCGGATCCGGCCGGCGTTCCGCTACGACCGCTCGCTCGACGTGCTGACGGCCGCCCGCGCCTTCGGTCTGGTGACCAAGTCCAACCTGATCCTCGGGATGGGCGAGACCCGCGAGGAGGTCTCACAGGCCCTGCGTGACCTCCACGACGCCGGCTGCGAGATCGTCACGATCACGCAGTACCTGCGACCCTCGCTGCGCCACCACCCGGTCGAGCGGTGGGTGAAGCCCGAAGAGTTCGTCGAGCTCAAGCAGGAGGCCGACGAGATCGGCTTCGCCGGCGCCCTGTCGGGGCCGCTCGTGCGCTCGTCGTACCGTGCCGGTCGCCTGTACCGTCAGGCCATGGACGCCCGCGCGGACGCGCTCGCGCCCCAGTCCTGACCTGCATCGACCCGCGTCGACCACCCGTCCCCACCCGACCCACCCACCCAAGTGAGGCACCGCCCCGCATGAGCAGCACCGCACCGGAGGACCTGAGCCGGCGTCAGCAGTTCGTCCAGACCTACAAGTACGCCAAGGTCGCCGACAAGCGACTCGGCCTGTGGATCCTCCTGTCCTTCCTCGGCGGCGCTGCCGTCGGTGCCGGGCTCTTCTGGCTCCTGCCACCCGACGGCGGGATCTTCGAGATCGCCTCGATGGTCGTCGGTGGCCTGCTCTTCGGACTGATGGCCGCGTTGCTCGTCTTCAGCCGTCGCGCCCAGTCGTCGGCGTTCAAGCAGATGGACGGCAAGCCCGGCGCGGCCGCGGCCACGCTGAACATGCTCCGCCGCGGGTGGACGACCACCCCCGCGGTCGCCTTCACCAAGCAGCAGGACGTCGTGCACCGGGTCGTCGGACGCCCGGGCATCGTCCTGGTCGCGGAGGGCAACCCCAACCGGCTGCGGCCCGTGCTGGCCGCCGAGCGACGCAAGTACGAACGCGTCGCCGCGGAGACCCCTGTCCACGAGGTGATCGTGGGCGACGGCGAGGGTCAGGTGCCCCTGCCCAAGCTGATGAAGTACGTCAACAAGCTGCCCAAGGGCCTGGCCCCGGCCGACCAGACCGACGTGCTCAACCGGATCAAGGCCATCGACGCCCAGCGCCCGCCGCTGCCCCTGCCCAAGGGCCCGCTCCCCACCAGCATGAAGGGGATGCGCGGCAACCTGCGAGGTCGCTGACGGTCCTCCGTCGCCTGTCGAAGTCCCCGGCGGGCCGGGGACTTCTGCACTCCTCGGGCAACATGTTGGCCGAGAAGCGTCAAGCCAGGCGGCGGGCAGGGGTAGCCAGGTCTCCGGGTACGGCAGCCAGAAACCTCCTGATCCGGGCGCCGAGCCGATTGGGATCCGCCAGATCAGCCCACGTGATGCGGAGGCACTGCCAGCCCGTGATCTCGCGGACCAGATCCTCCCGTCGCTTCTCGCGCAGCACGACGTCGGTGACTGTCTCGCCGTCGCGCAGGTAGGTCACGTACTTCTGCCTGCCGTCGAACTCGAGCCACTTCCCGAGCCGAGGCCAAGCGAAGTCCAGGCGGGCGATCTCGCGCCCATCGGCGCCGACGACGACGAACTGAATCTCCGGAGCCGGTATCGACTGCCGCCAACAGACGAGGTACGTCCGGGTCTCCCCCACAGACTCGATGCGAGGGTCGGCGAGCCTGAAGACCAGGCCGCTGCGGAGGGTGTTCGGGTCGTTCTCCATCGCGGCGTACCGATCCCAGATCTGCTGGGGATCGGTCAGCCCCTCGTGCAGCAGGTGGTTCACCACGCACAGGCTCGCCTCGAGCGGCGCGACGGTGGTGATGTCGATCGCCAGCTTGGTCGGGCTCGTCACCTCGATGCCGCCGCGTGAGACGACGTCGTCAGCGCGTAGGAAGCCCTGGTGCTGACGGACCCCCGCTTCGTTGCGCCCCGCGCGCCGGTCGGTCCTGGTGACGTGGACGTCGTCCAGAGCCAGGCCCCAGGTCGGTCCGCCGTACTCCGGGACGGCGGAGACGTGGCTCAGGACGACGGGCGTCCGAGCGTTCCTGAGCACTGCCCGCGCCCGCACCCGGTGCCGAGCCGGCTCGTCGAGGGTGGCCCAGGTCTGGCCGGACACATACGCGCCTGGCCGGATGCGATGGAGGGCACCCGCACGCACGAGTCTGGAGAGCTCACGATCAGAGAATCCGGCCGCCAGGGCGTCCGGCCGCATCATCAGGTGCTGCGAGGGATCGAAGTCCATGCCGCAGTGCCTGCCCGCGCGCTCTGCACGCCAATCACGCGATTCCGCAACCTGTGGATGCGAGCGTGAACGAGGTGCCGCGTGGTGATCCCGGCCGCTCCGGACGCTCTACTGATCCAGGCAACCTTGGCGCCTCTCGGGTGTCATGTTGGCCGAGAAGCGCCGAAGTCCCCGGCGCGCCGGGGACTTCGACGAGCGTGATCGTCAGCCCTTCGGCATCTCCACGATCTCGTTGGCCGCCGGGGCTTCGATCTCGACGTCTTGGCCCCAGTCCTCGATGCTCATGTTGATCTGTCCGTTGGTGCCCATGTCGATCAGGACCTGACGCATCCGGTTCTCGTCGTCGAGCCAGATGTCGTAGTCGAGCTCCTTCGGGATTCCGGCCGTGCCGGCGTCCTTGAGCGACTCGATCTTGGTCGTGTCGAGGGTGAGCACGTAGTGGTCGGTCGACTCGCCGTCGATGTCCTCCTCGCCGACGTAGACGACCTTGTCGAGCCCGGTGGCGAACTGCTCGAACGACTGGACCGGGTCCATGGACTCGGTGAGCTCGCCGACGTCGCCCATCGGGCTGTTGGGGTCGGACGGGTCGAGCCTGATGAACTTGTTCTGCGACGCCTGGCCCATGTTCATGTAGAAGATGCCCTCGACGAACCGCATGTCGATCTCGCCGCCCATGCTCGGGATCGTCATGTTGACGGCCATCGCCGGCGGGTCGGTCCGGTAGTCGACATCGCCCTCGGCGTCGATGCTCATCCCGCTGAAGCCGGTGGTCATCGTCATGTGTCCGGTCGTGGAGTTCTCGACGCCTTCGCGGAACGTGTCGAGGAACTCGTCGGCGTCGATCTCCTCACCGTCGGCGGCGTCGTCGGCCCCGTCGTCGGCAGACTCCTCGGCCTCTGACTCCTCGGCGGTCGCCTCCGGCTCCTCCGAGGTCTCGCTGGCGGAAGCGGCGGGGTCGTCCGATGCCTCGCCGCCGTCGTCGCCCGCGCAGGCGGCGAGCGAGGTCAGCATGGTGACGGCGGCTGCCGTCGCGAGGGTGCGGCGCAGGGAGGTACGCATGGGTGAGGCCTTCCGGTCTGGGTCTCGGCCATCGCTGACCAACTCCGGCCAGCCTAACGACGCCCCGGTGACCGGTCGGGAGAACCACGCAGCACGGTCGCGCTTCCGGCCGCGAGGTCGTGCAGGCCGCGGCCGTCGGGCTTGAAGACCAGGGGCGGGATCACCAGGCAGATGAGCACCTGCCGGACCAGGCAGCGCAGGAGGTCGGGCGGACGCGCCTCGGTCACGCCGCCGGCGGCGTACCGGACGACACGGAGCCCGGTGGCGATCTTTCCGAACGAGCCACCGACCAGGGCGGTCAGCAGGGTCGTCTCGAGGAGGAACACGCCCATCGTGTAGGTGCCGCTCAGCCGGTCGTCGAGCCAGGCGTCGCGCCCGATCACGGCGATGACGACCAGCGTGCTGGCGATCCAGTCGACGAGGAGCGCGAGCATCCGCCGCGGCCAGGTGGCGGTCTCGGTCACGTCCTCCACCCTAGGAGACACCCGCGAGATCCCGGCTGCCGGCCGCCCGCCGAGCAACCTGTTACACGCACGAAACAATCGGGATACGGTCGGGAAACTGCCCCTGCCTAGGTTGCCGGACAGACCCGTAGACCAGACGGCCCGACCGCACGCGTCAGGCCAAGGAGGACGAATGTTCGCAAACAGCGACGAGCTGCTGAAGTACATCAAGGACGAGAGCGTCGAGATGGTCGACGTCCGCTTCTGCGACCTGCCCGGCATCATGCAGCACTTCACGGTTCCGGTGAGCTCGTTCAACCAGGACGTCTTCGACAACGGCCTGAACTTCGACGGCTCCTCGGTCCGCGGGTTCCAGGCCATCCACGAGTCCGACATGGCCCTGTTCCCCGATGCGACGACGGCGTACCTCGACCCGTTCCGGGCCGCCAAGACGCTGGTGGTCAACTTCTTCGTCCACGACCCGCTGACCGGCGAGGCCTACTCGCGCGACCCGCGCAACATCGCCAAGAAGGCGCAGGCCTACCTCAGGGGCACCGGGATCGGCGACACGGCGTACTTCGCCCCGGAGGCGGAGTTCTACGTGTTCGACTCGGTGCGGTTCGAGACCAAGCAGAACGCCGGCTACTACCACATCGACTCCGAGGCCGGCGCCTGGAACACCGGCTCGGAGATCGACAACCGGGGCTACAAGGTCAAGTACAAGGGCGGCTACTTCCCGGTGGCGCCCTACGACCACTTCGGTGACCTCCGCGACGAGATCGTCATCGAGATGGAGAAGTCCGGCATGCTCGTCGAGCGCGCCCACCACGAGGTCGGCACGGCCGGCCAGGCCGAGATCAACTGGCGCTTCGACGAGCTGCTCAAGGCCGCCGACGACGTCATGAAGTTCAAGTACCTGGTCAAGAACGTCGCCTGGCGCAACGGAAAGACCGCGACGTTCATGCCCAAGCCGATCTTCGGCGACAACGGCTCGGGCATGCACTGCCACCAGTCGATCTGGAACGACGGCGAGCCGCTGTTCTACGACGAGACCGGGTACGCCGGACTCTCCGACATGGCGCGCTACTACATCGGCGGCCTGCTCAAGCACGCCCCGTCGCTGCTGGCGTTCACCAACCCGACGGTGAACTCCTACCACCGGCTGGTGCCGGGCTTCGAGGCGCCGGTCAACCTGGTCTACAGCCAGCGCAACCGCTCGGCGTGCGTGCGTATCCCGATCACCGGGGCGAACCCGAAGGCCAAGCGCATCGAGTTCCGCTGCCCCGACCCGTCGTCCAACCCGTACCTCGCGTTCTCGGCGATGCTGCTGGCCGGCATCGACGGCATCAAGAACAAGATCGAGCCCCACGAGCCCGTCGACAAGGACCTCTACGAGCTCCCGCCGGACGAGCACGCCGACATCCCGACCGTGCCCGGCTCGCTCAACGCGGTGCTCGACTCGCTCGAGGCAGACCACGAGTTCCTGCTCGAGGGTGGCGTGTTCACCCCTGACCTGATCGAGACCTGGATCGACTTCAAGCGCGTCAACGAGATCCAGCCGGTCGCGCTGCGGCCGCACCCGCACGAGTTCGAGCTCTACTTCGACATCTAGGCCCGACTAGCCCGTCTGACCTGCGGCGTTCAGGTATCACCCCCGCCGCAGTCCGCAGATTGTCCGCACGAGCCGCCATCACCGCATCGATGGCGGCTCGTGTGCTGTCGTCCGAGTCCGGCCACAGGTGGCCGTAGGTGTCAAGCGTCGTCTTTGCGCTCGCGTGCCGCAGGCGGCAATCCGGGCACCTTCGCGCGAGCGGTGCATGGCCCGCTCGAGGCCAACCGTCTCCCCAGTAAGGCCAGTCCGCGCGAGCCCCCGGTCGGCGAGGACAGGGGTCTCAAGACACAGAACCGCCCCGGCGGGCCCACTGCCGGGGCGGTTCTGTGTCCGAGGCGTGAATGGCGGAAGGACGCCGAGTGGCCGCGGTGACGGTTGCGCTAGGTTGCTCAGTGGTGGACTCCAGCCCTTGTCGGGGGAGAGGGATGGGGGCCCTGTCTGGCCCGAGCGGCCCAGACGGGACCGTCCCGCTGGCTCCGGAGCCGGTAGGGGCGGTTTACTTTTGCACGGACGTCGCGTGACTGTTGAGATGACCCGTTGGGTACCCGCCGCGTAGGCGGCACGGCGCGAAACAAGGAACCGCCCCCGGCACCAACTCTGCCGGGGGGCGGTTCTCTGTGTTGCAGGAGGTCAAACGAGGTCCATCCGATCCGCCATGTGCACAAGCTGGCGCGCGATGGTGCGGGCCTCGCCGGGGGTCAGGTTCAGCGTGACGGTGGGTGCGTCGAGGCCCGCCCTCCTGAGACCGTCAGGTTGACCGTCTCGAGGTTGAGTCGGTCGCGCTCGGCGCTGACGTCCCCCGAGCCGCCACCCTGGCGGGTCACGCGGTCACTGGCGCTGTTGCGGATCTCGTCGAGGGTTCCCTCTCCCTCGGTGGCAGAGTGCACAGCGACGTCGTCGTCGGGGCAGCCTTCGGCGATCAACTGGGGATGGTTCGTGGTGCACCAGCTCGGGCACCACGACGGCAGGCGCGGATCGTGTACGGCCGTCTGAGTGTGCGAGTGGCGGTCCCACGTGGTGAGGGTCTGGTCGGGGGTCAGGCTGGTCATTGCGCGGTCGTGTTGTTCGCGCGGAGGTCAGGGCGGCGCCCCCGGGGGGAGAGGGCGCCTAAGCTCGGCGCCCCGGCCTCGTGGGGCGGCCGGTGGACGTGCCCGAGCCTCGTCCGAGTGTCCGGCACGGCGGCGAGCCGGGTCGATACCCATTACTGGGGATCTCCAGGCGTGACCTCGGCGCCGACGCGGCTGGCGGTTCGGCAAACGGGGTACGTCGCTAGGCACCGACGTCGGGAGCGCTGAGCCGATATCTGGGGGGACATCAGGCTCGCGCACCCGGACGACGGCAGGACCGCCCCGGACGTCCGCCCGGGGCGGTTCGCCCTGTCACCCGCTTCGGGGGAAGTGCGTCGATTCCGACAGGGTCGAGACTCGTCGTGAGGCGTGACGACAGTTGCGCGCGCAAAAGAGGAGTCCATATGTCTGAAGGCACCACCCCACCCCCCGCCAACGACGACGAGTTCATCGCGGCCGCGTCCGACGGCGCCTACACGTTGATCGTCGCCGACTTCGCCGACCCGGCCACCGCCTCGGACGCCTACGAGGCGCTGAAGGGCATCGAGGACGGACGTACGGTCGAGATCGAGGGCGTCGTCGTCGTCAAACGCGACGCCGACGGCAAGCTGGAGATCCAGGAGGCCACCGACCACAGCACCCGCTCCGGCCTCAGGTGGGGCCTCGTGGGTGGGATCGCGCTCGGCGTCATCTTCCCGCCGTCGGTCCTCGGCAGCGCCGCGGCGCTGGGTGCGGGCGGCGCCGCCGTCGGCAAGATCCGCCAGCGCCACCACCGCAGCGAGCTCGCCGACGAGCTGGCCGACTCGATCGCGCCGGGCCACTCCGGCATCCTCGCGCTCGTGTCGGATCCCGGGGTCGTGGAGATCCGCAGGGCACTGGCCACCGCCGACGCCATCGTCGAGGGCGCCATCGAGGATGTCGCGGCCAAGGACATCAAGGCCGCCGCCAAGGAGGCCGAGGAAGCGGAGAAGCAGGAGAAGAAGGAGAAGAAGCACAAGAAGGACTCCTAGGTCCTCCTACGGCGCGACCTCTCCCCCGGCCGCCCCCGCACGGCGACGCCGCTCGCGGAGAACGGGGACGAGCAGGCCGAAGACGAACGCGACGCCCACCCCGAGCAGCGTCTCGCCGATCCGCTCCCAGAAGCGGCCGGCAGCCTGGTCGGGGTGGGCGTACAGGAGCAGCAGGAACACGAGGAACGTCGAGAACATCGGCGTGACGTACCACCGACCGCCAGCGGTGGCAGCGGTCGCGGCCAGCGCGGCGACCGTGACGGCTGCCAGCACCCCGGCCGACGGCGTCGTCTCGACCACGGCGATCGCGGCCACCGCTCCGATGGTCACCGACGCGACCCGACCGATCGAGCGCAGCCGCTGCAGCTCAGGCGTGGGGCGCATCACGAGCAGTGCCGCTGTCACCGCCCACCCGACGTGCTCGAGGTCGAGCGCGAAGCCGATCGCCGCGCAGACGGCCCCGGCCAGTCCCAGGCGGATGCCGTAGTCGAGCATCGCGGCCTGCACCGCCGGACCGCGGGCCGGAGGCGACCCTGCGGCGGGGGGCGTGGTCTCGGGCCAGAGCAGTGAGACCAGCCAGCTGTAGGCGGCTCCGGTGACGAACGTGAGGGAGAGCGCCGCGGCGGTCCCGACGTCGTCGTAGCTGAGCCCGGCGCCGACCAGCGGGACGCAGAGGCTCATCACGTAGATCCCGAACGGTCGGCGCGCGGCGAGCTGCGCCGCCCCCACCGCCAGCAGGAACAGTGCCGGCACGGCGATCCAGGCGCCGGCCGCCGCCAGCAGCGCGCCCGTGAGCATGGCCGCACCGGCCAACGAGCCGATCACGGCGGCCAGGTAGCGCTTGCGGCGCAGTGGGGCCAGCGGCAGCACCGCCGCCGGGATGGTCCCCAGCGCCACGCCGAGGCCGGCCGTCTCGTCGACCAGCACGAGGACGGCCGCCGCCGGCGCGGCGTACAGCGCCCCTCGCAGCGCCGACGAGGTGCTCCACGTCAGGTTCGGCTGGTCAGGAATGTGCGCCGCGCTCGCTCAGTCCCGCGCCATCGCGGCCGCGAGGTGCTTCTCGACGTCGACGTACGCGTCGTCGGCGATGTCGAAGACGACCTTCACGATGCGGCCACCGGTGAACTCGAACCGGTCGCCGGCGTACTCCTGGGAGACCGCGTCGCCGCTGTCGTAGCCGATGCACAGCCCTTCGCCGCACAGCGAGAAGTGGCCCATCACCGTCCTGATCTCCTGCTCACCCACGAGCTGGTCGTCGATGTACAGCTTCAGCGGACCGACACCCTCGCGGTGCTCCCCCATGCGTTCCTTGACGAACTCCACCCCGATGATGTGCCGTCCGCCCGTCGGCACCGGCGCGGAGATGTGGTCCTCTGGTGGGATCCCCAGGAAGTTGTAGGCGTAGGTGACCTTCCCGTCCTTCACGAACAGCGAGTGGCCGCCGAACCTCGACCCGTGGGCGAAGATGACGCCCCTCGAGTCCGCGGTCAGCTCGACGTCGGCCAGCACCTTGTAGGAGACGTTGTGCACGTTGGCAGCCGACCGCTCCGGAACCTCCGTCGTGCCCGGGTAGTACGTGTACTGCCCGCTGGGCGGGACCGGGACCTTGAACTCCATCCCGATGAAGGTCTCGAAGTCCTTCGGGTTCCCGATGATCTGCAGGTCGTTCAGCGGCAGAACGTTGTTCGCCTTCGCCTCCGACATCCACAGGTCGACGAGCTCCTTGAGCCGCTCCGGGTTGTCGGCGGAGACGTCGTGGGCCTCGGAGCGGTCCTCGTCGGTGTGGAACAGCTGCCACGTGTCGTCGGCGAAGTTGCTCGTGCCGGCCATAGGCCCGTGCTCCGCAACCGCCTTCCAGCCCTGGTGCCAGATCCCGCGGTTGCCGAGCATCTCGTAGTACTGCGTCTGCTTGGCGGTCGGTGCGTCCGCGTCGTCGAACGAGTAGACCATCGAGACGCCCGACAGCGGAGTCTGCTCGTAGCCGTCGAAGACCTCGGGAAGCTCGACCCCGCAGGCTTCGTAGATCGTGGGCACGATGTCGGTGCAGTGGTGGTACTGCTGGCGGACCTCGCCCCGGGCGGCGAACCCCTTGGGCCAGTGGATGACCAGCGGGTCGCAGACGCCGCCCTGGTAGGTGTAGCGCTTGAACATCCGGTACGGCGTGGAGAACGCCATCGCCCAGCCGGTCGGGTAGTGGTTGTAGGTGTCCGGGGATCCGAGCTGGTCGACCATCGTGAGGTTCTGCTCGAGGTCGTCGGGGTAGCCGCCGAAGATCTTGCCCTCGTTGACCGAGCCGTCGGGGCTGCCCTCGCCCGAGGCGCCGTTGTCGGCGCAGTAGAAGATCAGCGTGTTCTCGAGCTGGCCGGACTCCTCGAGGTAGTCGACGATCCGGCCGACCTGGGCGTCGGTGTACTCCGAGAAGCCGGCGTACACCTCGGCCATCCGGCAGAACATCTGCCTCTCGGCGTCGTTGAGCTCGTCCCACGGCCGGACGTAGTCGGTCTGGGTGTAGGTGCCGTCGGGCATCGGGTTCATCGGTGTGAGCTCGGTGCCCTCGGGCAGGATGCCGCGCTCGATCATCCGCGGCAGCACCCACTCGCGGTAGGCCTCGTAGCCGTCGTCGAACATGCCCTTGTACTTGTCGATGTAATCGGCCGGCGCGTGGTGCGGCGCGTGGTTGGCGCCCGGGCAGAACCACAGGTACCAGGGCTTGTCGGGCTCGGTCTGCTTGCTGTCGCGGATCATCCGCAACGCCTGGTCGGCGAGGTCCTTCGACAGGTGGTAGCCGTCCTCGGGACCGTAGGGCTGGTCGATGTACCTGTTGTCCTCGGCCAGCGACGGGTACCAGTTGTTGGTCTCGCCGCCGATGAAGCCGTAGAAGCGGTCGTACCCCTGGCCGAGCGGCCAGCGCTTCTTGGAGGCCCCCATCGTCCACTCGTCGACCGGGACGTTGTGGTTCTTGCCGACCCAGAAGGTGCTCCACCCTGCCTCGCGCAGGACGCTGGCCATCGTGGCGTTCGTCGGCGGGATGTGCGAGCTGTAGCCGGGGAACCCGGTCGAGGACTCCGAGATCGTGGCGAACCCGTTCTGGTGGTGGTTGCGCCCGGTGAGGAACGTCGACCGCGTCGGCGAGCACAGGGCCGTGGTGTGCCACTGGGAGTACGTCAGACCACCCGCCGCCAGCCGGTCCATGGTGGGCATGTTGATCCGCCCGCCGTACGGCGACCAGGCCGCCTGGCCGGTGTCGTCGTACAGCACGACCAGCACGTTCGGTGCGCCCTCGCGCGCCTTACCGGGGAGGAACGCCTCCCAGTCCGGAGTGGAGTCTCGAACGTCGAGCTCGATCTTCCCCTGGAACTCTCGCGACATGGACCCTCCCCGATCGTGCCACCTGGTGGTGGTCATGGACCTCCAGGCTCGGCGCGCCGGGTGAGGCGTCACATCCCCCGATTACGGTGAGAGCGCCGGCGAAGAGTCATCTGCGAGCCTCGACCCGCCGCGCGCGGTGGGTCGTGGGAGCCAGTCGTAGACGACGGAGGTGCGCAGCAGGAGGTCGTGGAGCGCACGGCGATCCCGGTCGACCACGCACCACACCAGCCCGATCGGGAAGAAGGCGCACACGAGGGCCCGGGCGCACGCCTGCAGGAGCCGGAGCCGGCTGCGCGTCCCGGTGACGACCCGGATCCCCATGAGGTGATCGCCGAAGGTGCGGCCGCTGACCCACCAGGCGGCCGTCAGGTAGACCACGAGGAGAGCGAGATACCCGACGACGAACACCAGGAACGACGGATCCGGCAGCTCGAAGCCGCGCGGGTCGAGCACGAACGTGAGCGCGACGACGCCGGCGTACGTGCCGGCGACCGCCAGGACCACGACCAGGGCATCGACGCTGTTCGCCGCCACCCGCGTGATGATGCCGGCCGGAGCTCCCTGGTAGGGACGTGCCTCCAGCGGGACGAGCGAGAGCTCGGTGTCGTTCACGTCGCGTCCGAGGGAGCGGGCGCACGACGACGCCGGAAGAGATACCGCTCGAGGCCGCGACTGAGCGCCTCGTCGGCGGAGATGCCGGTCATCCGGGCACTGCGCACCGTCTCGGAGGCCATGGATCCCGTCGAGTCCCGGATGATGGCCGGCAGGTCGATCGCGGCGATCACCTCCTCGACCATCGCGATGAGGTCGATCCGCTCGATGACGGCGTCGATGTCGAGCCGCCCGGCGATCGCGTCGATGTCCACGCCCGCGACGGCCGCGTCGAGGTCCACGCCGCTGACCGCGGCGTCGAGGTCGATGCGCTGCACGATCGCATCGAGGTCGATCCGGGCTGCCACCGCGTCGAGGTCCACGGCCTCGACGATCTCGTCGATGTCCACGTGGCGGGTGACGATGTCGGTGAGGTCCAGGCGGGACACCACCAGCTCGGCGATGACCGGCGTCCACTCGTCGAGCAGGCGTACGACGCTCTCGGCGACCCAGGCGCGGTCCCGGGCCCCCCGCTTCGCGATGTCGGCGACGATCGAGGCCGGTTGCAGCCTGACCGGGACGAGCGGCGGTCGCCAGGCCGCGACCGACCGGACCAGCGACGACTCCGCCGTGGCCCGCACGACGGCCACGCCCACGCGGACCGACGCGCCGAGGATCCCCAGCGCGACGTCGACGACCAGCTCGGCCTCCGGGCGCGCTGCAGGCACGTCGGGCGGCCGTGGGACCTCGACGAGGTGCGTCACCCCCTCACCCTGGACCCTTCGCCACCGGAGTCGCCTCACCCGAGCCGGATGAGAGCCGCCGGATGGATGCGGTTGCGGCCCCGGCTCACTGCAGGACGCTCAGCGCGAACGCCACAGCGAAGCCCATCGTCGTGAAGATGCCGACGAGCTTGCCACCGTGCTCGAAGGCCTCCGGCATCATCGTGTCGGCCAGCATGGTCAAGATCGCTCCGCCGGCGAAGGCCAGCACGAAGGCGACCGTGCCCGGAGACGCGGTGTCCAAGAGCGCGAACCCGGCCAGCGAGGCCAGCCCGCAGACGACGGTGACGAGGACCCACAGGCCCAGGATGCTGCCGGCGCGCCACCCGGAGCTCGCCAGCCCGCTGGTCGCAGCGATGGCCTCGGGGAGGTTGGACAGGAAGACGGCAACCAGGAACGCGACGCTCACCGAGCCTTCCTGCAGCACCGTGAGCCCGAGGACCGCCGACTCGGGGACCCCGTCCAGGACGATCCCGAGCACGATCGCGAGGGCGGAACCGCCCGCCTGCTTGCCCATCGAGCTCTTGCGCTCACCGGCACCCATGCGGTCGAGCAGGAGGTCGCCCGCGAAGAACACCCCGGCGCCGGCGAAGAGGCCGACGGCGACCGGGCTGGTGCCGGACGCGGTGTCGAACGCCTCCTCCACCAGCTCGAAGCTCACCGAGCTGAGCAGCACCCCGGCGCCGAAGGCCATCACGAGTCCCAGCACGCGCGGGGGGATCGAGAGACGCAGGGCCAGAACCCCACCGATGACCAGCGACGAGCTGGCCACGATGCCCCACAGGAATGCCTGGCCCATGTCCGAAGTCTGCAGCAGCCGAGCGTGGATCTCGTCGAGCCTCGGTCCCCTGACCTGTGTGTCAGGCACCTGACGCGCCGTCCCCGCTTAGCAGCGCGTCCGACTCGTCAAGCGGCCGTCCAGCCGCGGCCTTCCTTTGGGTTGTACGCACGTGCGTACAAGAGCCCGTCTTGAACGCACGTGCGTACAACCCAGAAGGCCACCTTCCGCCGAGTCCTGAACGAACGATCGTTCAGATCCGTCACTCCCCACCTGGGAGCCGGCAACGGGCAGGCACCCCCGACCGCCCACACCCTCTTGCTGCCCTTTCGGTCGGCACCACAGACAACCGCCATCGACACCCGGAATGCATCAGCCGGTCGGCATCGGCAGCGACGCGGGGTCCACGCCGCGCCGGACGAAGACGACGTAGGTGTCGGAGCCTTCACGCAGGCCGATGACGGCGTCCTCGACGTCGACACCCACCACCAGCCACACGTCGGTCGCGCCGAAGCCGTCGAACTCGCTGCCGGGGCAGCCCTCCGGTGCGTTGCACGCGGGGTACGTCGCGTTGCCGACCTCCTGCCTGGCGTCCGACGCGGGCACCTCGCGCCACTCGTCGTAGAGCCGGTCGCCGAACCGGAGGTCGGCGCAGTCCGCGTCGGCCGTCGGCGCGGCACAGGGATCGCCCGACTGGCACGCCGACAGGAGCGCCTGGCCCGTGGCCAGGCACCATCCGAGCCGGCGCCCGTTCGTCATGGTCAGTCGGGGATCGCTGCGGGCTGACCGGTCCTGAACAGGGTGGCCAGGTAGATCACCACGGGCACGGTGCCGGCGTTCGCCGCGTGGTGCACCTCTCCCTGCTCCTCGACCAGCCACTGCCCGGGCTTCACCCGCACGGTCTGGCCGGGCCTGATCGACCGCAGCTTCTCGGCGTCGTCGCCGGGTCCGGTCATCAGCGCGGCCGTCCCGGTCTCGACGGTGTAGGTCAGCACGCCCTCGGCGATGTAGCCGAGCTGCTGACCGGGGTGGTGGTGCGAGGGCAGCTGCGCTCCGGGCATCACCACGACCTTGCTCAGGCCGAGGGTGCGGTTGCTCGCACCTGGCGGCGAGGCGACCTCGGCGAGCGACTGGCGGGTGACCGTGACGGGAGCCGGGTCGGCCGCGGAGGCGACGGAGTAGCCCACCCCGCCGCCCGAGACGACCAGCGCGAGACCAGCAGCGGACAGGACGGCGGCGCGACCGGGACGCGCACGGTGCAGGAGAGCCATGTCCGGAGGGTAGTGGCCACGCTGGTCATGGCCGGCCTCCTACCCTGGCAGACGTGTCGGCGTACGTGCTCTCGGTCAACGTCGGCTCGGCCGAGCCCAACCCGGCCAAGGGCGTCGGCGTCACGGGCATCGGGAAGCGTCCGGTCGTCCGAGCCGAGCTGCGGGACCCCGGCCCGCGGCGCGGCGGACTCGGCAGCGGGCTCGTGGGCGACTTCATCGGCGACGTCGCCAACCACGGCGGCGACCGGCAGGCGGTCTACGCGTTCGCCCGCGAGGAGCTGGACGGCTGGGCGGCGCGACTCGGGCGTCCGCTGCCGAACGGGGTGTTCGGGGAGAACCTCACGACCCAGGGCCTGGCGGTCGACGACGCGCTGGTCGGCGACCAGTGGCAGGTCGGCTCCTCGGTGGTGCTGGAGGTGACCGGTCCACGGATCCCCTGCGCGACGTTCCAGCACCGCATGCAGGAGCCCGGCTGGGTACGCCGCTTCACCGAGCACGGCCTGTCCGGCGCCTACCTGTCTGTCGTGGAGGCCGGGACCGTGTCGGTCGGCGACCGCGTCGACGTGCGGCAGCGGGCCGGCCACCGGATCACGTTGGTGCGGGCCTTCCGTGCCTTCACCGGCGACCTCGACGCAGCCGAGCAGGTGCTCGCGTCCGGTTGCCTGCCGGCCGAGGAGGAGGACTGGCTCCGGGCCCGGGTCGAGCGCAGGCGGTAGAAATTGCACCACCGGCCCGCCCCCAGGTGGGAACGGGCCGGTGGCTGACCTTCGAAGCGATCAGGGGGTCGGCGCCGACGCGCAGATCACGTAGACCGTCTGCGTGGTGCTGGCACCGCCACCGGTGAACGAGGCGCTCCAGTGGGTCGGAGCACCGGTCGTGAGCGGGACACCCGCGGCGGTCGAGGGGTACTCGCCGACCATCGTCTTGTTGCCACCCGCGAGACCACCGCCACCCACGGCGAACGAGCCGGCGGGGCAGGCGGCCGTCAGGAGGAGGGGGCCGCTCGAGCTGGTCGAGCTGGACACGACGGTGGTGTTGCCGACGTTGCCGCCCGCGGGACCTGCCGGACCCTCAGGACCCTGGGGACCCTCGGGGCCCTGGGGACCCTCGGCGCCGTCGACACCGTCGGTGCCGTCCTCGCCGTCCTCGCCGTCGACACCGTTGGTGCCGTCGACGCCGTCCGTGCCGTCCTCGCCGTCGACACCGTTGGTGCCGTCGAGGCCGTTGGTGCCGTCGAGGCCGTCCTCGCCGTCGACACCGTTGGTGCCGTCGAGGCCGTCCTCGCCGTCGACACCATTGGTGCCATCGGCCCCGGCCTCACCGGTGTTGCCCTTGTCGCCCTTGTCGCCCTTGTCGCCCTTGGCGCCGTTCGTGCCGGCAGGACCGGTCGCACCGGTCGGGCCGGTGATCCCGGCGAGCACGCCGAAGGAGAGGTCGACCGCCCTGAGCGAGCCGTTCTTGACCTGCCGGCTGGCGACGGCGTTCTTCTTGAGGTCCTGCTTGGAGATGGTGTGGTCCTTGATCTGCTTGCCGCTGATCTGGCCGGCCGCGACCGCGCCACCGACGCCACCGAGGGCGAGGAGCAGGGCCGCGCCGCCGACGACGGCGACTGACGACTTGGAGGGACGCGCGATAGACATGAAGATTCCCCGATCTGGGCGAGCGCCGTTCGACACCGGGCAGGAGGAACCCAGGGCCCCCGATCGCCCTGTCCTGCACCGGCCGGCCTCCCCATGAAGGCCGTCGGCGACTCATCGACGAAGGTAGTGATGGGGTCGCATCGGGTCTTAACTTTTCGTTGAAAACCACCCGCCCAAGGCACAACGCCACCGGTTCCGCTCCAGACCATGCCCCGAACGGGCTACCTGAGGTGACCCGGAGTGACTAGTCGGTCGGCCACCGCACGCGGAGGGGTCAGCCGTTGGTGACCTCGGCGAACAGGTCGGCCACCCGGGCGGGGTCGTGCGCGACCGCAGCGGCGTAGAGGGCGACCTCGGCGACGCTGGTGCCCGGCACGTCCGTGGGCCGGAACGGTCCGCACAGCACGACGCCGGTGCGCTCGGCGACGCCCAGCAACCGGTCGTTCACCGCATCGGCGGAGTCAGCACTGTGGATCAGGTAGGTGTTGATGTGCGGCACGACCGGCTCCGTGACGACTCCGCGCGAGGACAACGCGGCAGCGAGAGCGCGCGACCAGACGAGGTACTCCCCCATCCTCGGCAGCTCGTCACGAAGGCCGAGCAACCCACCGAGCGCGTACGGCGTCAGCCGCATGAGGGTGCCGCCCATCCGGGTCCGCCACAGCCTCAGCTCCGTGGCGGTGTCGCCGTCGGTGGCGACGACCGCCCCCGCCATCGCGCCGAGGCCCTTGTAGAGCGACACGTAGACGCTGTCGAAGAGACCGGTGATCTCCGGGAACGGCCGCTCGTAGGACGCCTGCGCCTCCCACAGGCGCGCACCGTCCACGTGCAGCGCCACGCCGCGCTCGCGGGCTGCCGCCGACAGCGCGACCAGCTCGTCCCACGTCGGCAGCAGGCAGCCGGCGTCGCGCAGTGGCAGCTCCACCAGGACGGCACCCAGGTGGCCCGGCACCGCGGCCAGCAGGTCAGCCGTGGGCGTCTGCCGCCCGGTCGTCAGGTGCTCGAAGCGCAGCCCGTGCACGAGCCGCGGGCCGTCCGCCTCGTGGTGCAGCAGGTGACTGAGATCGGGCAGGGCGACGCGGGTCGAGCCGGCGCGGTCGCAGTGCACGCGCAGCACCGACTGCTGCGCCATCACGCCGCTGGGCACGAGGACTGCGGCCGGCGTACCGAGCAGCTCGGCCATCTCCTCCTCGAGGCGGGCGACCGCCCCGCGCTCGCCATAGCCGTCCCACTCCAGGTCGAGCTCGTCGGCCGCGGTCGCCAGCCGGGCCAGGTGCTCCGCCGGCGACTCCCGCCGCCAGGAGACGACGGCGTCGGCGGACTTCAGCGCGTCGGCGTACCTGGTGCGCAGCTGTGTCTCGTCCATGGCCCGATCATTGCTCACGGCCCGGATCCGGGCTCAGGTCCAGTGCCGGCGCATGACGGTCACGGCGTCGAACGGGTCGCTGCCCTGCTGCGCGGCCAGCACTCCGGCGCCCTCCGGCGAGCCCGTCCACACCGCGGAGCCGCCCCCGACCCATCGTTCCCAGGCCCGGGAGTAGTGCGCCGCCAGCCCGGCGTTGGCGCCGAGGACCGTCGGGACGGGGTGCCAGACCTCTCCGTCGGCGTGCAGTCGTCCGTAGGCCGCCCGCACCCGGGCCCACCACGTCGCCGGGGTCGTGACGACCCAGCGCGGAACGACGTAGCGGGGCGCGACGACCGGACCCAACGCCTCGTCGAGCGCGGTGGCGAAGAGGTCGGACTCGGCCTCGGTCACGCCGTCGACCCGGCAGCGGTACTCGACACCTCCGGGGCCGGCCGGCTCGATCTCGACGACGACGGCCTCCGCCCCGACCGGGAGCCGCCCGGCCGCCTGCAGCGCGTCGGCGACCGCGCTCGCCACGCGCTGGACGCTCGGTGGCTCGGCGGCGTCGGTCAGGACCCGTCGGCCGTACGGCCCGAGCTCGGCCGCCCGGGCCAGCAGCACCAGGGGGCTGGCGAGCAGCGCGAGTGCGACGCCGGGCACCGCGAGCGCGACGGCGCCCGCGGCCACGAGCCCTCCGAGCAGGAGCGCGCTCGCCCAGGCCCGGGCCCCCCAGCCAGGGCGAGCCTCGACGAGCTCGAGGTGGTCGGACCGGGCCGCGGCCACGACCGGCAGCAGCCCCTGGCCGACCGACTCCGGACGTCGGGGCGTGATGCGCACTGTCCGGGCGATCGCGTCGGCGTACGGCTCGCCAACGCCCCAAGCGGCGCGGATGGCCTCGCGGTCCTCGCTGCGCACGACCATCCGCGCGTTGACCGCGTCGAAAACCTCCACGGGCGGGGCGCCGAACGCGGAGAACGCCGGGTCGAGGTGCGCGACGCCGTCGACCACATCGCCCCACTCGTCGACCCCGAAGTAGCCCTCGTGCTTGCGCACCAACCGGTCCCAGTCGTTGCCGCCCTTGGGGTGCCGGTCCGAGACGCAGACGACCGACCAGGTGAGGGCCACCTTCTCGGGCCACTCCGGGTCGATGCGCAGCGCCCGCCCCCGGGTCTGCACGACGGCCGTCGACGTGGTCACGGCGGTGAGGTCGACCAGACCGGTGATCCGACGAGCGTCCCAGCCCTCGCCGAGCAACCCCCTGGTGCCGACCAGCACCTGGCTGTGGCCGGCCTCGAGGAAGTGGGTCACGACGTGCACCCACTCGCGGCTCGACCACGGACCCACCAGGGCGGCGATGCCCTCGACCGGCGGGTCGAGCGGCGCCACCACGAGGCGTCCCGGCTCGGCCACGCCCTGCGAGACGGCGGAGTCGCGCAGCGCCGCGAGGGTGTCGGGTGCCCCGGCCACCGTCCGTCCGGTGACCAGCAGGGGTCGCAGCGCAGCCGTGACGTCGTCGTGCAGCAGCGCGGCCAGGACGGCGTGGGCAGAGCCGGCCTCACGGTCGATCACGCCGCGCAGGTCGACCGGCAGCATCGCGCTGGCCCGCTCGTGGTCGCAGAGCACCAGCATCCGCATCCGCGGGCCGAGGTTGAGGTGCTCAGTGGTCACGATGGCCACCGTGGCGGTCGTCTTGGCGGTCGACCGGGCCAGGACGCGATCGACGGGCGAGCGGCCGCGCCGGATGCCGCGTCTGGTCCAGACGTAGCCCACGGCCGGAAGAGCGCGTCGTACCGCCGCCACGACCGCATCGTCGGCCGGGTCGCCCGTGCGGGCCAGGCCCTTGGCCAGCCAGTCCCCCACCAGCAGCACCCAGTCGTCGGCGGAGGGGTCGCGACGGTGCTCCTCGGCCGGTACGGCGCCCCGGGGCAGCCCGAGCAGGCCGGCGTGGTGCACGCGCAGAGCGGCGGCGCACAGCTCCGGCTCGCGGCGGACCAGCTCGCTCCACGGAGCCTCGGCCGCCAGGAAGCGCGCGTCGAGCCACCCCAGGAACGGCGTCGAGCCGAACTCGGGATCCGTCAGCTGCTCGACCAGCTGACTGAACCGGCTCGCCTCGCTCGCCAGCCAGTCCGACTCCACGCTGGTCGGCACGGTCAGCCAGGCCAGCTCGGCGAAGGGTGCCAGGTCGCCCTCGCGGACGACGGCCGGGATGGACGCCTCGAAGACGACGTCGCCGAAGAGCTCGGCGACGAGCAGGGCCTGGTCAGCCGTCAGCGTCTCGGGCGGAGTGGCGGTGAGCCCCAGCACGACGGCGTGCGGCAGCTGCTCGAGCAGCTCTCCCAGCAGCCGACCCCACACCTCGAGCAGGTGGTGGCACTCGTCCAGCACGAGCAGGAGCGGTCCGGCCGCTTGCAGGCGGGCCACGAGCGCCGCGCCGTTCTCGTGGAGCCGGGCCGTGAGCGGCGCGTCCTGTGCCGCGGCCGGGGCGTCCGGCGCCTCCGCGTCGGGGTCGAAGACGGCCACGGACTGGTAGGTCAGCGCGGTGACGGTCGAGGCCAGCGACCGGTCGGTTCCCGGGTCCAGGCCGTGGCCCCGCCCCTGGTCGACCCACTGACCCTGGATCGCCGTGTTCGGCCCCAGCACCACGACCTTGTCCACGCGCGGTCGCCCGCCCTCACCTGCGAGCAGCCGTCGGGCGGTCTCCAGGCCGACCAGGGTCTTGCCCGCGCCGGGCGGGAGCTCCACCCAGGCGCGGCTGCGACCAGCTCTCCATGCCTGGTCGAGGGCGTCCAGCGCCAGCGCCTGGTGCCGCCGGAGGCGCTTGGCCCGATCCTGGATCAACCGATTCCCGCCTGCCGCGCGACGCCGGGAATCGGTTGATCCAGGCTGAACCGGCCGCGTCATCCCCAGAAGATCCGCTCGACCACGGCATGCGCCCGGCGGGTCGTGCGCAGGTAGTCGTTGACCATCGCGTCCGAGCCGCCGACCTGGTAGCCCAGCAGGCTGGCGACAGCGGCCTTCTCCCGCGGGTCTCGGGGCAGGCTGTCGCCGGGCTTGCCACGCACCAGGGTCACCGCGTTGCGCACCCTGCTGACCAGCCGCCACGCGGTCGCGAGCTCGTCGGCGTCGGCCGGCCCGATCACATCGGCGGCGCTGTGCCCCCTCGAGCGCCTCGAGGGTCCTGGGCGTGCGCAGCGCGGCATGCCGGCCGGCGTACTTCATCTGCAGCGCCTGCACGGTCCACTCGACGTCGGCGAGGCCGCCCCGGCCGAGCTTGAGGTGGGTGTGCGGATCCGCACCCCGCGGGAGTCGCTCGGTGTCGACGCGGGCCTTGATGCGGCGTACCTCCACCAGATCGGCCTCGCTGATGCCGACGGCTGGGTAGCGCAACGGGTCGATGAGCTCGGTGAACCGCTCGCGCAGCCCGAGGTCGCCGACGACGGCGTCAGCGCGGAGGAGCGCCTGGAACTCCCACACCTTCGACCACTTGGCGTAGTAGGCCGCGTAGGAGTCGAGCGTGCGCACCAGTGGCCCCTGCTTGCCCTCGGGCCGTAGCCCCGCGTCGACCTCGAGGGCCGGATCGGTGCCGGGCAGCAACAGGAGCCGACGCAGCTCGTTGGCCACCGCCTGGGCGTACGTCGTCGCTGCCTGCGGATCGGCACCGTCGAGCGGTTCGTGCACGAACATGACGTCGGCGTCGCTGCCGTAGGACAGCTCGAACCCTCCGTAACGGCCCATGGCGACGACCGCCATCACGGTCGGCGGCGCGTCGAGGCCGCGCTGCTCGGCGACCGAGCGCTGGACGACGTCGAGGGTGGCTTCGAGCGTCGCGTCGGTGAGCCGCGACAACCCGGCTCCCACGTCGGCCACGTCGATGAGCTGGTGCAGGTCGCCGGCGGCGATGCGGAACAGCTCGCGCCGTCGGACCGCGCGGATCGAGCGGACCGCCTCCTCCGGGTCGTCCTGCCGCTGCGCGGTGGCCAGCATCTCGGTGGTCAGCGCCTCGGCCGAGAGCGGCTGCAGGTCCTCCCCCAGCAGCCGGACGCCCTGGGGCTCCCGCTGGAGCAGGTCGGTGGCGTAGCGGGACGTCGCCAGCAGCCGGGCCAGGCGCTCGGCGACCTGTCCCTCGTCACGGAGCATCTTGAGGTACCACGGCGACCGGCCGAGCTCCTCGCTGATCCGACGGAAGCCGAAGAGCCCCGCATCCGGGTCGGGCGCGTCGGCGAACCACTCCAGCAGCACCGGCAGGAGCGTCTTCTGGATCTGGGCGGTCCTGGTCACCCCGGTCGTGAGGGCCTCGAGGTGGCGCAGTGCCGCCTTCGAGTCGGCGAACCCGAGGGCCGCCAGCCGCCACTCGGCGTCCTGCGGGGACAGCCGGGCCTCCTCGCCGGGGATCCGGGCGACCGCGGCCAGCAACGGGCGGTAGAAGAGCTTCTCGTGAAGCCGGCGGACCTCTCGTCGATGATGCGCCCACTCCTTCTCCAGCGACTCGACGGGATCCTTGCTGAGGCCCATGGACCGGCCCAGACGCCGCAGCGACTCCTCGTCGCTCGGCACGACGTGCGTGCGGCGGAGGCGATACAGCTGGATGCGGTGCTCGAGCGTGCGGAGCCACGCGTAGGCGTCGTGCATGGCGTCGCCGTCCTCGCGCCCGACGTAGCCACCCTTGGTCAAGGCGGCGAGCGCGCTCAGGGTTGCCGTCTCACGCAGGCTCGCGTCTGCACGGCCGTGCACGAGCTGCAGCAGCTGCACCGCGAACTCGACGTCGCGCAGCCCGCCCGATCCGAGCTTGAGCTGGCGCTCGGCGTCGCGCGCCGGGATGTGGTCGAGCACGCGCCGGCGCATCGCCTGGACGTCGTCGACGAAGCCGTCGCGCTCGGCAGCGCTCCACACGTGCGGCGCGACCATCGTGACGAACGCCGCGCCGAGCTGGAGGTCGCCGGCGACCGGGCGGGCCTTCAGCAGCGCCTGGAACTCCCAGGTCTTCGCCCACCGCTCGTAGTAGCCGCGGTGGCTCGCGATGGTGCGCACGAGGGGGCCCGCCTTGCCCTCGGGGCGCAACGCGGCGTCCACCTCCCAGATCGTGCCCTCGGCGGTGTGCTCGCCGCAGATCCGCACCAGGTGCGCGGCCAGCTGGGCCGCGGTGCGCAGCGCGCCACTCTCGTCGCGGCGGTCGTCGACACTCGATGGCTCGGCGACGAAGATGACGTCGACATCGGAGACGTAGTTGAGCTCGTGGCCCCCACACTTGCCCATCGCGACCACAGCCAGGCGAGCCTGGGTCGACGCCGGGCCGACCCGCTGCCGGGCCACAGCCAGGGCGGCGTCGAGCGTGCCGCCCGCCAGGTCGGAGAGCTCGGCGGCCGCGTCGTCGACGTTGAGGTGGTGGGTGAGGTCGCGCGCGGCCAAGCGCAGCAGCACCCGGCGGTACTCCACGCGCAGGGCGTCGAGAGCCTCTGGGTCGGGGACGGTGGCCGTCGGCATCGGGTCTGCCGGGTCGGCGCCGACCGCACGCAACAGGCCCGCGCGGACGGCGTACGCCGCCGGCCTGGTCGAGCCCAGCGAGGGGTCGGTGAGCTCGTGCCAGTGCGCGGGGTGCCGCGCGAGGTGGTCGCCGAGGGCCTGGCTGGCGCCGAGCACCCCGAGCAGGCGCATGGCCGTCCCTTCGTCGCCGACCAGCACGTCGAGCAGGTCGTCCTCGCTCGCCTTGGCCAGGCGGACGAGGCCGGCCAGGGCCAGGTCGGGGTCGGCCGCCTTGCCCAGGAACGCCAGCAACGGCTCAGCCGCAACACCGAGCTCGGCCAGGCCCCCGCGGGCTCGGTCGATGTCGTGGAACCCCAGGGCGAGCAGCCCCGCGCGGCTGGTCGAGGAGTCGGCGCGGCTCACGGGACCCGCTGGCCGACCACGGCCAGGAAGGTGCCGGCCAACGGCGCCCAGGCCGTGGTGAGCTCGTGCTCGGAGGCACCGATCGCAGCGAGCATGCTCTCGCGGTCGATCCCCTTCTCGATGATGTTCTGGTGGTCGCCGTCCGCCCAGGCCCGGGTGACCTGGAGATCGACCTCAGGGTGCCACTGCAGTCCCCACGCCCAGGGGGTGTGCCGCAGGGCCTGCACCTCGCCCCGGTCGGTGCGGGCCAGGACCACGCTGCCAGGCGGCGGCTCGACGACGACGTCGTAGTTCCAGTGCACGCCGACCTCGCTGGTGCCGTTGCGGGCGAGCGGCCCCACGAGCGGGTCGTCGGCGGCTTCAGCAGTCCAGCCGATCCGGTGGATGCCCACCTGGTGGCCCGCCGGGTTGACCGTGACCGTTCCCCCCAGCGCTGCCGAGAGCAGCTGGTGGCCGAGGCACAGGCCCAACGTCGGCACCCGCTCCTGGACCGCCCGGGCCAGCAGTCCCTTGGTCGGGCCGATCCAGGGGAACGCCTCGTCGTCGTTGGCGCCCATCGCGCCGCCGAGGACCAGGAGGGCGTCGTACGCCGTCGGATCCGGGAGGCTGTCACCGGCATACGGCCGGCACACGTCGAGCTCGGCCCCGGCCTCCTCCAGCCAGCGGCCCAGCAGGGCAGGCGGGGCATCCGCCTCGTGCTCGACGACGAGCACCTTCGAGGTCATCGGGGCGCGTGACACGCGGCCAAACCTACTGCGCCGAGCGTGATCTCAGGCCGATGCGGCGACCTGGTCGGTCCGCAGCGACAGCGTCAGCAGGAAGAGCCCGACGAAGATGACCACGATCCCGAGGATGTTGCTGAGCAGCGGAAGGCTGGCGAGCAGCGTGAGGCCTGCCGTCGTGAGGCACCAGGTGCGCGCGTCGGGTCCCCGGTCGGGCAGCCGCCGAAGGGTCCATCGCACGACCGTCGCCAGCACGCCCGCCTGCAGCCCGAGCACGATGACGTAGAGGATCGAGGCCTCGCGCGCGCCGGCGTCCACGTCGATGAAGAGCCGCACCAGGACGTAGACCGCGACGACGGCCATCATCAGCGCGAGGCCCTGCACGACCCGGAGGGCGACGCGGAGCACGCGTTCGCGCTGCTCGCTGTAGACCTTGGGGCGCACGCTCCCAACCTACCGGCCGGCACCGCCGATCACGCCCAGTCCTTCATGATCGCGCGCTGCCCGAGCCAGAGGTTCCCGAAGCCCACGACCAGCATCACGAGCGACACCCACCTGTCGAGCGCGGCGGCCGGGAGCGCGCAGACGACGAACGCCACCCCGACGACGGTCAGGGTGGCGCCCGCGGCCGGACTCCGTCGCAGCATCGCGACGAGCGCACCCACGGCCACGGCGAGCAGGCCGCTGGCGAGGACGACTCCCAAGGGGGTGAGCAGCCGCAGGATCACGATCTCGTGGCAGGGCCCTTCGCAGGCGTCGTCGTCATGGAAGGCGGCGTACGTCGTGGCGGCGGTCCAGACGAGCAGGCCGACCGCGACGGACACCGTGACGGCGACACCCGCCGTCGTCGGACGCAGCTCCTCCCGGGTCGGAGCGGGCCTCACAGGACGGGCAGCATCCGTCGCACGCGACGAACCTACCTGTGCTCCCACCGCGTCCGGGGTAGAGGTCTGGGCGCTGTGTGAGCGCGAGGTCAGCGAGACGGCGGCAGGTCGAGCTCGTCGACAGGGGTCCGCAGGACGGCCAGGGAGACGAGGGCGAAGCCGATCGTGGTGAAGCCCCAACCGGCCAGCACATCCAGCAGCCGGCTCGGCAGGATGATCGCCGAGACGAGGTGGATGGGCTGGGAGACGGCGATCATGACGCCGACCCAGGCTGGTGCGACCCGGGACCTCGCGACCGCGACGCCGAGGGTCACGAACCCGATGATGTGACCGAGGACGAAGACGATCGTCCCGGCGACCGCGGTCGGCTGCGCGTTCATGGCCTCGACCACGTTGATGATCGCCCCTTGGTCGTAGCCCGCCTCGGCCATGGCGTGGGCCACCCCGTCGCTGCTGCCGACCGCACCGACGAGCGCGCAGGAGGCGAAGGTCAGGAGACCCCCGACCATGGCGAGCCGCGGGGCCCCGCGCCGCACGACGAACGCCACCCCCACGACCGACATCAGCAGCAGCGGGAACGCGAAGAAGAAGATCCATTGCATGGCCAGGGTGCGCCCGGGCTCGGCCACCATCAGGCCGACGGCGGTGTCGGCGTCGTCGTTGGTCCAGTACGGCATCACCGCGCGGGTGGCGACGATCCCGAGCGGGCCGAGCGGGAGGGCGATCGCCAGGAGCAGTCGCCAGAGCGCTCGCAGGTCACTCGGCGCGCGCTCCGTGGTGCCGTCTGTCGTGTCCGTGCTGACGGTGCTGTCCGTGGCGGTCATGCGAGTCCTCCTCGAGTCGGGTGAGCTCCCAGGCTCGCGCCGTCGGCACCGCCGGCGGATCCGAAGCATCCCGGCTTCCTCCTACGGGCTTGCTCGGATATGAGGGCGGTTCCGGGCGCCTAACCTGAGCGCATGACTGCCCGTGCGTGGACGGTGGCCCTCGCGGTCGCTGCCGTCCCCTGTGCGGTCCTGCTCGGTTGGCTCACCGCGGTGCTCGGGACCCCCGGCGGCTGGTGGTCGTTCGGGTCCGGCATCGCCGTGGGCGCGATCTCGTTCGCCTCCGCACTTCTCGTCGCGTGGCACCGACCCGGCAACGGCACGGCGGTGGCCCTCGCCACGGCGGGCCTCGTCCTGCTGCTCACGAGCGCGTACGACGTCTACGTCACGCTCCTCGCCGAGCAGCCGGGCCGGGTCCCGCGCAGCGACATCTTCATCGTGCTGACCCAGGGCACCTGGATGTGGCTGTTCCTCCCGTTTGCCGCGCTGCTGCTGGTCTTCCCGGACGGTCGGATCCGCAACGGCGCAGACCGGTTGACCCTGATCGGGCTGCCCGTGCTCGCCGTGGCCTTCACGTTGCTGCTCTCGATCACCCCGGGCGCGCTGTTGCCGCCGCTCGAGAACACCCCTCGGGTCCTCGGCACCCACCCGGTCGGCTACGCGGCGTACGCGCTGCTGCCGGTGTTCCTCGCCGGCCTGGCCCGTTCGGCGTGGTCGTTCCGGCAGCGCTACCTCGGCGCCGACCCGCGCACCAGGGTGCAGCTCAAGTGGGTGCTGCTGGCCGGTGTCTCGGTGCCCGGGACGCTGTTGTTGTGCTGGCTGAGCTACCTGCTCCTCGGTCAGGCCGACCTGGTGGTCGTGGGATTGGCCTTCATGTACGTCGCGATCCCGCTAGCCACGCTCGTCGCGATGCTGCGCCACGATCTCTACGACGTCGACAAGGCCATCGTGGGCAGCGCTGCCTACGGGGGGCTGGCCGCGCTGCTCCTGGTCGTGTATGCCGCAGTGTCGACCCTCGCGGGCAGTCTCGCCGGCTCCGGGTCGACCGCACCGGCGGTGATCGCGACGGTGGTGACGATGCTGCTGCTCCTCCCGCTGCGGCGACTGCTGCTGGAGCGGGCCGGCAGGTTGTTGCACCCGCGCCGCCAGCGTGGGCTGACCGCGATCGATGCGCTGCTCGCCGCGGTGCACGCCGGACGCGACCGTCCCGAGCGGATCGAGGACGTGCTGCGCGAGGCGCTGCGCGACGACGGGCTCCGGGTTGGCTACCTGCTGCCTGACACGCTCCAGGTCGTCGATCACCAGGGCCGGCCGGTGCCGGCGGCTGGGTCGGTCCCGGTGCGGTTGGCCGGCGAGCAGGTCGGCGCCCTCGTGTCCGGCCCCGGCCAGGAGCGTCCTCCCCAGGACGTCGCCGACGCCTCGGCGCTCCTCGTCGACGCCGTCCGCATGAGACGTGAGCTGGCGGTCGCCCTCGGCGAGGCGGAGGCCAGCCGGAGTCGCATGCTCCGGGCCGGCTACGAAGAACGCCGCCGGCTCGAGCGCGACCTGCACGACGGAGCGCAGCAGCGGCTCGTCAGCCTCGGGATGGCGTTGCGGGTGGCACAGCTGCGGCTGCGCACCGACCGCGACGTCGATGTCGACGCCCTGCTCGACGCGTCGGTCGAGGAGATCGGGACCGCCGTCGGCGAGCTGCGCCAGCTGGCCCACGGACTCCGTCCGAGCAGCCTCGACGACGGCCTGGCCGCGGCGCTGGCCAACCTCAGCCGACGCTCGGCGCTGCCCGTCAGGGTCACCTTCGACGCCGACGGGCTGCCCGACGACGTCACGACGACCGCGTACTTCGTTGCGAGCGAAGCCGTGACCAACGCGGTCAAGCACGCAGGTGCTGCCACCATCGACGTGCTGGTGCGCCGCGAGGGCGACGCCGTCCGGATCGCCGTCCGCGACGACGGAGTCGGAGGTGCCGGCGCCCACCACGGCTCGGGACTGTCGGGTCTTCGGGACCGGGTGCTGGCCCTGGGCGGCCGCCTCGACGTCTCCAGCGCCAGCGGTGAGGGCACCACGGTCGAGGCGGTGCTGCCGTGCGCATCGTGATCGGTGAGGACTCCGCCCTCTTCCGCGAAGGACTCGCCAGCCTCCTCACCGAGGCCGGACACGACGTGGTCGCCCGGGCCGCCGACGCGGTCGCCCTGGTCGACGCCGTGCTCACCCACGACTGCGACCTCGCTGTCGTCGACGTGCGGATGCCGCCCGACAACACCGACGACGGCGCCCGCGCGGCCGCCCGGTTGCGAGCCGAGCGGCCGGACCTCGGCATCGTGCTGCTCTCCCAGCACGTCGAGACCCGACACTCGGTGGACCTCGTGGCGAGCGGTCGCTTCGGCTACCTCCTCAAGGACCGGGTCCTCGACGTCGAGGACTTCCTCGACACGCTCGTCCGGGTCGCGGCCGGCGGGTCGGCGCTCGATCCGGAGGTCGTCGCGCGCCTCGTAGGCAGTCGGTCTGGCGAGCTGTCCAGCCTGACCCCGCGCGAGCTCGAGGTCCTCGCCCTGATGGCGGAGGGGCGCACCAACGCCGGGATCGCCGAGCGGCTGTGGCTGACGCCGCGCACCGTGGAGACGCACGTGACGTCGATCCTCGGCAAGCTTGGCCTCGGGCAGGCCGACCGGGGCGAGCACCGGCGGGTGCTGGCGGTGCTGGCCTATCTCGAGGCCGCTGCCTGGTAGTCGGGTCGGAGCACCGCGCCTCGTGTCCTGAACCTCACTAGAGGACCGGCAGCATCCGGTCCCGCTCGAACGCCGAGACCTGGACCCGGTACTCCTCCCACTCGCGCCGCTTGTTGCGCAGGAAGAAGTCGAAGACGTGCTCCCCGAGCGTCTCGGCGAGCAGCTCGGAGCTCTCGGCGATGCCGATGGCGTCGTAGAGGCTCCTCGGGAGCGGCTCGATGCCGAGCGCCTTGCGCTCGCGCTCGGTGAGCGACCAGACGTCGTCCTCGGCCTCCGCCGGGAGGTCGTAGCCCTCGTCGATGCCCTTCATGCCGGCGGCGAGGATGACGGCGAAGGCGAGGTAGGGGTTGCAGGCGGCGTCGAGCGTGCGCAGCTCGATGCGAGTAGAGGGGCCCTTGTTGGGCTTGTACATCGGCACCCGGATCATCGCCGAGCGGTTGTTGTGGCCCCAGCAGATGTAGGACGGAGCCTCGCCGCCGCCGAGCAGCCGCTTGTAGGAGTTGACCCACTGGTTGGTGACACAGCTGATCTCCGCGGCGTGGGTGAGGATGCCCGCGATGAACTGGCGGCCGACCTTGGACAGCTGGTACTCCGCGCCGGCCTCGAAGAAGGCGTTGCGGTCGCCCTCGAACAGGGACACGTGCGTGTGCATGCCCGAGCCGGGGTGCGTGGTGAACGGCTTGGGCATGAACGACGCCCAGATGCCCTGGCCCAGCGCCACCTCCCGGACCACGGTGCGGAAGGTCATGATGTTGTCGGCCGTGCTCAGCGCGTCGGCGTACCTGAGGTCGATCTCCTGCTGGCCCGGGCCGCCCTCGTGGTGGCTGAACTCCACCGAGATGCCCATCGACTCGAGCATCGTGATCGCCTCACGGCGGAAGTCGGTGCCCTTGGACTGCGCGGTGTGGTCGAAGTAGCCGCTGCGGTCGACCGGAACCGGCTCGACACCGTCGGAAGGCGCGTCCTTGAAGAGGTAGAACTCGATCTCGGGGTGGGTGTAGAAGGTGAACCCCTTGTCGGCCGCCGCGGCCAGCGTGCGCTTGAGGACGAAGCGCGGGTCGGCGTAGGACGGGCTGCCGTCGGGCATCACGATGTCGCAGAACATCCTCGCTGTCGACGGTCCCTCGCCACGCCACGGCAGGATCTGGAACGTCGCCGGGTCGGGGTGGGCGAGCATGTCGGCCTCGTAGACGCGGGCGAAGCCCTCGATGGCCGAGCCGTCGAAGCCGATCCCCTCGGCGAACGCGCCCTCGAGCTCGGCCGGCGCTACCGAGACCGACTTGAGGAAGCCCAGCACGTCGGTGAACCAGAGCCGGACGAACCGGACGTCGCGCTCCTCGAGTGCTCGCAGCACGAAGTCTTCCTGCTTACCCATGCGGACCACTATTCCGTACGATCCGCGCCACCACCGGCGTGGCCCGCTGGTTGAGGAAGGACGAAGTCCCGTCTCTCGAAACCAACAAGACTGCAACGGCTCCGGTGGTTTCGTGACGGCGCTGGCGCCTCCTCAACCAGCGGAGGGCTCAGTCGCTGTCGGGCAGCGTGTTGCGCTCGAGGTCGGAGATGGTCGGCTGGCCACGGTTGCAGTAGACCTCGATCTCGATCGATCGCTGCTTGTTGGCGAACACCGCGTCGACGTCGTCGTCGGGCCCCGACTCGTAGCTCACCACCCGCCAGCCGGCCGGCTTGTCGGGCCGGGCGTCCAGTCCGAGCGCGTGGAGCCCCCGGCAGGCAACGTCGAGCTCGCCGAACTCCTCGCTGAATGTGCGCTCGACGAGCGGCAGCGTCTCGTCCACCTCGGCGGTCTGAGCCTGCACGTCCTCACGTACGAACTCGTTGCCGAGCGGACCCCGGCCGCGCATGCTCGCGCCGACCGTCGTGACGGCGACGACACCGACCGCCACGGCGAGTCCGGCGGCGAGCAGCCAGCCCACGGCCAGCGCGGCAGCGCGGCCGTGCCCTCGTTGCTCCAGCTCCTCCACGTGCGCATTGTGTCGCTCCAGGTACCTACGCCTCGCTAGCGCTGGGTTAAGGCGACGCTAACGTCGCGGCCACACGGGATAGTTTTGCGTGCGTGGCGCACGTGCTGATCGTCGAGGACGACCCTCGGATCCGACCGCTCCTGATGCGCTCGCTCGGCGACATGGGCTACGCCGTCGCCTCGGCCTCGACGGGGATGGCCGGTCTGACCATGGCGGTGGAGACGAAGCCCGACCTGGTGATCCTCGACCTCGGACTCCCCGACGTCGACGGCACGCAGGTGCTCTCCATGCTGCGTGCGGTCAGTCAGGTGCCGGTCATCGTGGCGAGCGCCCGCGACGACGACCCGTCGTTGATCGGCTGCCTCAACGCCGGCGCCGACGACTACGTGGTCAAGCCCTACACGACTGCCCAGCTCGAGGCCCGGATCCGCGCCGTCATGCGCCGAGTCGGCGAGACCAAGGCGCGTCGGCGCAGCCTCGTCGTCGGGGGGCTCGAGCTCGACACCGCCGCCCGTACCGCCTCGCTCGACGCGCGGCAGCTGGACCTGAGCCCGCGCGAGTTCGACCTGCTGGTCAGGCTCGCCGAGAGTGCCGGGGAGGTCGTGACGAAGAAGGACCTCCTGGTCGACGTCTGGCACCAGGCGTGGGGCGGCTCGGACAAGACGGTCGACGTGCACCTCTCCTGGCTGCGCCGCAAGCTCGGGGAGAGCGCGGCCGAGCCGCGCTACCTGCACACGGTGCGGGGCGTCGGCGTACGTCTGTCGGCGCCGGCGAGCACCGGATGAGACGCAGCCTGATCGTGACTGTCGCGGCAGCGGTGGGCATGGTGCTGCTGGCCATGCTGGTGCCGATGACGGTGCTCCTGCGCGACTACGCCCTGGAGGATCGGCTGGCGACCGCGGCGCTGGAGGTGCAGGCCACCGAGACCGTCGTGTCCGGGGCTGGTGACGACAAGGGCGAGGTCAACCTCTACGTCGCCCGCATCAACCAGGACAACCCGGTGCAGACCACGGTGCTCTACCCGAACGCCCAGGACATCGGGCCGCATCCAGGCGAGGACGCCCGGGTGGAGCAGGCACGACGTACCGGCCAGGCGCGGGTGGACGACATCGACGGCGGCGGCGCCGAGATCCTCGTGCCCGTGTCGCTGGGGGGCAGCAGCGCCGCACCCGAGCAGACGCCGGTCATCCGGATCGTGGTCCCTGAGCCCGGACTCGCCTCCGGGCCGACGTTGCGTGCCGTCCTGGTGATGGCCGGGCTGGGCCTGGTGCTGCTCGTCGGGGCGTTGCTGATGGCCGACCGGCTGGGGCGCTCGTTCGTCGACCCGATCCGCCGGCTCGCGGCCTGGACCCAGCGTCTCGGGGACACCAGTCGCCCGGTGCCGGTCACGGCGTCGGGACCGCCCGAGGTGCGCGAGCTGAACAGCACCGTCAACCGCCTCGTCGAGCGCGTCGACCTGCTGCTCGAACGCGAGAGGCAGGCAGTCTCGGACCTCTCCCACCGGTTGCGTACGCCGGTCACGGCCCTGCGCCTGCGCATCGACTCGCTGTCGGACACCGGCGACCAGGCCCGGCTGAGCGAGGAGCTCGACCAGCTCCAGATGATGGTTGACCACATCGTCACGGAGGCTCGCCGATCGGAGCGCGAGGGTCTCGTCGTGGCCACTCCAGGGGTGTCCGTCCTGGCGGACCGGGCCCGCTTCTGGGCACCGCTGGCCGAGGACCAGGACCGCCATGTCCGGATCGAGGCGGACCTCCCCGAGCGGCTGGTCCGCGCGAGCAAGCATGACCTCGAGGCGCTGCTCGACGTGCTTCTCGACAACGTGTTCACGCACACGCCGGAGGGCACGGGCCTGTCAGTGAACGTCGGCCCGCGCGCGGATGGTGGGCTCACGCTGACCGTCGAGGACGACGGGCCGGGCTTCCCCGACGGGGTCGACGTCGTACGTCGCGGTGCCAGCGGCGCGCACTCCAGCGGCCTCGGCCTCGCCATCGCGCACAGGACCGCCACCGAGTCCGGTGGCGGTCTTGTGGTCGAACGGTCGCCCCGGGGAGGCGGCCGCGTGGTCGTCGAGCTCGGCCCGGCCGGCTGATCCTTCGGGCCGGGTCAGCCGACGGTGACGGAGCCCGAGCAGGTGGTGCCGTCGGAGAGGCGCACCGCCTTCATCGAGAACCTGTCGGAGCCGGAGCTGTCGGAGCGGAAGCGGTCGACGTCCACGTCGCCCTCGTAGTCGGTGGTGCGCACGCCCTTGAAGTAGCGGTTGCCGTCGTGCTTGAGCACGATCCGCCACTTCTGGTTGGCCGCGACGTTGTCGACCTGGGCGTCGACCTCCCAGCCGCCTGCCTCGTTGTCGACGCTGAGCTCGAGGTGGCCGCCGGCGCAGGACACGTGCTTCTCGGTGTCGGCGCTCGCCGGGCTCGCGATGAGGGCGACGGTGGGGACGGCGACGATCACGGCTGCGATGCCGGCGGTTGCGCTGCGGGTGAGCAGGTTCATGGTTGTTTCTCCTCTGGGTTGGGCTTGGCTGGGTGCTGGGTGCTGGGTGCTGGATGGTGGGCGTCAGCCGGTGGTGAGCGTGGCCGTACAGGGCTCGCCTCCACTGGCGGGTGTGGCGGTAGCGGTGAACTCGCCCTCGCTGTCCCGGGGGGCTGGCACGTCGACGTCGATCTCGGCGTCGGTGTCGGTCTCCCGCTCCCCGACGAGGAGGTTCTCCCCGCCGTGCGCGATCTCGACCTGCCAGGTCTCTCCCGGCGCGCTGCTCTGCAGCTCGAAGGAGAGCTCGAGGGTTCCGTCCTCGCGCTCCGCCTCCAGTGAGTACGTCGCGTCGGCGCACTGGCCGACCGTCGACGCGTCGCCGCCGTCGACCACCATCCAGGTGGCCGTGGCCGCGCCCGCCGAGAGCACGACCGCGGCCGCCGCACCGAGCACGATGGTTCCGACCTTCACGCGTTCCTCCTCCTCGTTGGCCGGAGCTGGCGCTCCGGGTGATAGGAGGACCATCGCTCGGACGTCGCTAACGCCGAACCAGCCGAGCGTTAAGGCGAGGCAATGGTGTGCGACCCAGTCAGGGCGTGAGCTCAGGCCTCCGGGCCGCAGCCGAAGAGGTCCTGGGTGCCCAGGACGCCGTCCCAGGTGCGCTGCATGGGCTGCAGATAGTCCTGAGTCGTCTTGGCGAAGGCGATGGTGCCGGTGACCGGGCCCAGGTGGCCCATCACGGTGACCTTCTTGGCCTTGACCTTGATGGTGGCGGCCTCGGCGGTGGTGCCGGCCCAACAACCGGAGGCCCTCTTGGCGTCGTTGATCTCGGAGAAGGAGACCCGGTCGCCGGGCTGGAAGGTCTTGTACCTCAGGGCAACCATCGTCTGGTACGGCACGGCGCCGTCCCAGGGAGTGTCGATGGCGATGCTCATGCCGGCGGTGCGGTCGGTCGGGACCTTGAAGGAGACCTCGCCGTTCTTCACCTTCTTGCCGGGGCCCTCCCAGACATCCTCGTAGTCCGCCGCCATCACGGACGACACGTAGACCTGGCAGCCTTCGCAGCTCGCGACCTTGATCGTCACGGTGGTGTTGGCCGCCTTCGCGGTTGCGGGGTGCGCCTGCGCGGACGTGGCGCCGCCGGCGGCGACGAGGCCGACGGCCAGGAGCAGGGCGGCCGTCAGGACGGAACGGGCGTGCAGCATCTCGGGTCCTTTCTCGTGGGTTTGTCGCTCCTCAGACGCCACATCGGGGCGGACGGTTGCATCAGCCGTGGAACCCACCCGAGATTCAGGCTCCCCCCGGGCCACACATGATCGCGTCCTGGCTGCCGAGGACGCCCTTCCAGGTCTGGCGCAGCGGCTTCGTCGTCTCCTGCGTCTTCTTCGCGAAGGCGATGCTGCCCGTGGTCGGCCCGGCGTTGCCTTCCACGGTGACCTTCTTGACCACCAGCTTCAGCGTGTAGGCCGCCGCGTCGGTGCCGGCCCAGCAGGCCGCGCCCTTCTTGACGGCCTTCGCGTCGGCGGTCGAGATCTTGTCCCCTGCTGCATAGCCCTTGTAGCCCATCACCACGATGGTCTGCCACGGCAGGTCGACGTCCCACGGGGCGCTCACGCCGAGGACGAGGCCGGCCGTGCGGTCGGTCGGGACCTTGAAGGTCACCTCACCGTTCTTGACCGTTTCCCGTTGCCGACCCACACGTCGTCGGGGTGGGCGGCCAGGATCGAGCTCGGGAAGACCTGGCAGCCCTCGCAGTTGGCGACCTTGATCGTGACCGTGGTGTTGGCGGCGGCGCCTGAGGCGGGCGTACTCAGGCCGACGCTGGCGAGGAGCGCGGCCATCAGGCCGATGACGATCGTGCGAACGTGCTGCAGGGGATTCCCTCCGGCGGTGGTGACAACCTCGGGAGACTGGCACGCATACGACCGTATTACCAGAGGAGAATGGACAAGACCCTAGAGCGGGACGTCGCGTTCGATCTCGGCCAGCCACGCTGTCGGCGCGGCATCCGAGGGCATCCGCCAGTCGCCGCGAGGCGACATGGTCCCGCCCCCTGAGACCTTGGGGCCGTTGGGCAGCGCCGAGCGCTTGAACTGGCTGGAGAAGAAGCGCCGCACGAAGACGACGAGCCACTTCCGCACGGCCGGTAGGTCGTACGACCCACGGCGCTCCTCCGGGAAGCCGGGCGGCCACTCCCCCGCGCCGGCGTCGCGCCAGGCGTGCCAGGCGAGGAAGGCGATCTTCGCCGGCCGATAGCCGCGGCGCAGCACGTGGAACAGCGTGAAGTCCTGGAGTGCGTAGGGCCCCACGGAGTCCTCGGTCGCCTGCGGCCTGACCCCCTCGGTGTGCGGGATCAGCTCGGGGGTGATCTCCTGCCCGAGGATCTCGACGAGGACGTCGTTGGTGTCGGCACCGAACTGCCCGGAGTCGATCACCCACCGGATCAGGTGCTGGATCAGGGTCTTCGGCACGCCGGCGTTGACGTTGTAGTGCGACATCTGGTCGCCGACGCCGTAGGTGCACCAGCCGAGCGCGAGCTCGGAGAGGTCGCCGGTGCCGAGCACGATGCCGCCTCGGTGGTTGGCCAGCCGGAAGAGGTAGTCGGTGCGCAGCCCGGCCTGCACGTTCTCGAACGTCACGTCGTAGACCGCCTCACCGGAGGCGAACGGGTGGTCGAGGTCGCTCAGCATCTGCCGCGCGGCCGTGGTGATGTCGAGCTCCTCGAAGGTGACGCCGAGTGACTTGGCCAGCCGGGTGGCATAGGACTTCGTGGTCTCACCGGTCGCGAAGCCGGGCATCGTGAAGGCATGGATGTCGGCGCGCGGGCGTCCGAGCCGGTCCATCGCCTTCGCCGCCACGATGAGCGCGTGCGTGGAGTCGAGACCCCCGCTGACGCCGATCATGATGCGCGGCTGGCCGATGGCGTGCAGTCGCTGCTCCAGCCCGGAGACCTGGATGTTGTAGGCCTCGTAGCAGTCGAGCGCGAGCCGGTCGACGTCGTCGGGGACGAACGGGAACCGGTCGACCTTGCGGCGTAGGCCGATGTCGCCGGTCGGCGGCCGCAGCTCGACGTCGATCGTGCGGAAGCCACGCACTCGCGCGTGATGGGTGCGCCGGTTGTCGTCGAAGGTCCCCTGCCGGATGCGTTCCTGGCGGATCCGGTCCAGGTCGACGTCGGCGACGCTGCGCTGGGCGTCCTCCGGGAAGCGGTCGGTCTCGGCGAGCAGGTCGCCGCACTCGTAGACCATCGTCTGGCCGTCCCACGACAGATCGGTCGTCGACTCCCCCTGACCGGCGGCCGCGAAGAGGTACGCCGCCGAGCAACGTGCGCTCGCACTGCGCACCAGCAGCCGTCGGTCCTCGGCGCGGGCGACCGTGATCGGGCTGCCCGACAGGTTGGCCAGCACGGTCGCCCCGGCCAGCGCGGCCTCGCTGCTCGGCGGGATCGGCACCCACATGTCCTCGCAGATCTCCACGTGCAGCACCAGCCCGGGCACGTCGGTCGCGTCGAAGAGCAGGTCGGGTCCGCAGGGCACGGTGCGACCGGCGACGGTGATCGTGGAGTCGCGACGGTCGTCACCGGGAGCGAACCAGCGTCGCTCGTAGAACTCCCGATACGTCGGCAGGTAGGACTTCAGCACCACGCCGAGCAGCACGCCCCGGTGGACGACCACCGCCGCGTTGACGACGCGCGTGCCGTGCACCAGCGGCGCCCCGACGACCAGCACGGGCAGCAGGTCGGCCGACGCCTCGACCAGGTCGCCGACCGCTGCGTCGACGCCGGCGAGCAGGGTGTCCTGCATCAGCAGGTCGTCGACGGCGTACCCGCTCAGCGCCAGCTCGGGGAAGAGAGCGACGGCCACGCCCTCGTCGTGGCACTTCCGCGCCTCGGCGAGCACGGTCGCCACGTTGGCGGCCGGGTCGGCGATCGCGACGGGGACCGTGCAGGCCGCGACGCGCGCGAAACCCTGGGCGTACGCCGAGTAGAAGTCCACGTCAGCAGTCTAGGGAGCGGCGGGCCTCCGGTACTCCACCCGCCAGAGCGGCCCGTCGATGGCCTCCAGCTCGACCAGGTCGAGGGTGTCACTCCCCAGCGATCGGATCCGGCCCTCGCCCAGCGCGAACGGTGGCCCTTCGGTGGAGTCGTCCTCTCCGCTCGCGCGGAACTGGATCGCCAGCAGCGAGCCGCCCGGCGCGACCAGGGCCCGCACGCCCGAGGCGATGTCCGTGCGCGGCGGCTCGGGCACGGCCTGGATCGTGTAGATCTCGACGACCAGGTCGAAGGCGCCCACCCACTCGGGCGGCAGGTCGAGCAGGTCGGCCGCGAGGAAGTCGACACCCGTCTCCCGGAACCTCTCGCGCGCCACCCGGATCGCATGCGGTGACAGGTCGAAGCCGGTGGTCTCGAAGCCCAGCGAGGCGACGTACGCCGCATCAGCGCCGAGCCCGCATCCGACGACGACCGCCCGGCGACCCTCACCGCGCAGTCCCGACCGCTCCGCCCACTCGCGCAGGGCGGCGTTCGGATCGGTGTGGTCCCACGGCATCGTCACGTCGCCGGCCACGCCCTCGGCGTACAGCTTGTCGAACCAGCCGATCGGCTCGTTCGTGCTTCGATGCTCGGCCGCCAGCTCGTCGGCGCGCTGGTTCCACGCGCGAGGTTCAGACGTCATGACGGCAGACTACGACGGTGCGCGAACCCCCTCCCCACGTCACCGACGCCCAGGTGCTGGCCGCAGTCCGGACGCACTGGAACGCCGACGCCACGGCCGTGGAGCACCTGCCCGTCGGCTTCGGCGCGCACCACTGGCGGGCCGATGGTCGCGGCGGGCAGCGCTGGTTCGTGACGTACGACGGCGTGGGTCAGCGCCACTCGCTCGCCGAGCTGGACCAGACCTACCGCGCCGCATGCACGCTCGCCTCGAGCGGCCTCGACTTCGCGGTTGTGCCGGTCCCGGCGGGCTCCGGCGAGCTCGCCGTGCCCTTCGCCGGCGGCGGTCTCAGCGTCACGCCGTGGCACGAGGGGACTGCTGGCGGAGGTGCACTCCGGGATCGGGACGAGGCCGAGGCGACCCTCGCGATGCTGTGCCGACTGCATGAGACGCCGGTGCCCGCGGCCACGCGTGACTGGGAGCCCGTCGTCGGCGCGCGATTCGCCGCCGAGCTCGCCCTCACCCTCGGCACGCCCTGGGGCACCGGCCCGTACGGCGAGCGCGCCCGTGCCTCGATCGGGTCGCGGGTTGCCGATGTGGGCCGCTGGACGACGCGGTACCGCCGGCTGGTCGCGGTCGCCGCCGAGCGTCCCTGGGTGGCGACCCACGGAGAGCCGCACTCCGCCAACCAGCTCGTCACCTCCGACGCCCGCCTCCTCCTCGACTGGGAGTCGCTGCGGCGCGCCCCGGCCGAGCGCGACCTGCGCACCCTGGTGGAGAACGGCTACGGCGACCTGTGTGCGCCCGACTGGGAGATGGTCGAGATGTTCGACCTCGAGTGGCGCCTCGACGAGATCGCCCAGTACGCCGCCTGGTTCGCGGCGCCGCACACCGGCACGAAGAGCGACGAGGTGGCGTACGGCGGCCTGCTCGGCGAGCTCGAGCGCGCCGAGTTCGCCACGCCTGCCTGAGTCCACGAGCACGTGACGACCGACACAGGGTCGAACGTCGCCGCGCGGGTCTAGCCTGAACGGCATGAGCGAGCAACCCGCGCCGTACGGAACCGGGACCGCCAAGACCCCGCCGACCACGGCCAAGCGCATCCGGACCCACCACCTGCGCGAGATGAAGGAGCGGGGCGAGCGCTTCGCGATGTTGACGGCGTACGACATGTACACCGCGGCCACCTTCGACGAGGCCGGCGTCGAGGTGCTCCTCGTCGGAGACTCTGCGTCCAACAACGTCTACGGCAACGAGACCTCGCTGCCGGTGACCGTGGACGAGCTGCTGCCACTGACCCGCGCGGTGGCGCGAAGCGTGAAGCGGGCCCTGGTCGTCGGCGACCTGCCGTTCGGCAGCTATCAGGCCTCGCCGGAGCAGGGCTACCTGACCGCGGTGCGCTTCATGAAGGAGGCCGGGGCGCACTGCGTCAAGCTCGAAGGCGGCGCCGAGATGGCGCCGGTCATCACGAAGTGCGCGCAGGGCGGCATCCCGGTGATGGCGCACATCGGCTTCACCCCGCAGAGCGAGCACGCGCTCGGTGGCTATCGGGTGCAGGGACGTGGCGACGCAGCCGACCGGGTGCTGAATGACGCACACGCCGTGCAGGAGGCGGGAGCGTTCGCCGTCGTCCTCGAGATGGTGCCCGGCGACGTGGCGGCCCAGGTCACCAAGGAGCTCACGATCCCGACCATCGGGATCGGCGCCGGCGTCGAGTGCGACGGTCAGGTGCTGGTCTGGCAGGACGCCTTCGGCCTGCGCACCGGCCGGATGGCGACCTTCGTCAAGCAGTACGCCGACGTGCACGGCGTCCTCCTCGACGCCGCCCGCGCCTACGCCGACGACGTGCGCAACGGCACCTTCCCAGGCCCGGAACACACGTTCTGACGTCCCTCGAAACCTCCGGTCTGCCTCGGCAGTCTTCAGGACGCTCTTAGGGTGGCTGACATGCGCACTCGGACTCTCGTGGTCGCCGCCCTCCCCCTCGTCGCCGTCGGGCTGGCCTGCTCGTCGTCCCCGGCGACATCCGGCTCAGCCGCGCCGGACCCGACCACGCCTGCCACCTCGTCCACCGCTGCCTCCCCCAGCGACGCACCATCGTCGACACCGTCGTCCGCGGGCGTCTCAGCCCACGCCGCACCCGAGCTCACGGTCACGCGAGCCGTCACCGGGTTGGACATCCCGTGGGACGTCCAGCAGCTGCCGGACGGCGTGCTGCTGGTGACCGAACGTGACCGGGCCCGGCTCTCGATCGTGCGCAACGGCAAAGCCCGTTCGCTCGGCTACCCCGCCGACCAGGTGTGGGTGTCGGGCGAGACCGGGCTGATGTCCATGGCGATCGACCCCGGCTACGCCGAGAACCACCGGATCTACACGTGCCAGGGGTTCATCGGATCCGGAGCCCGCGACGTGCGGGTCCTGGCCTGGAAGGTCAACGCGAAGCAGACCCGCGTGAAGAAGCCGCAGGTGCTGCTCTCCGGCCTGCCGACGACCAGCGGCCGGCACGGCGGCTGCCGTCTGCTCGTCGACCGCGAGTCGGGCGCCCTCCACGTCGGCACCGGCGATGCCGCCGTGGGGACCAACCCGCGCGACCTCACGTCGCTGGGTGGCAAGACGCTGCGCCTGGACCGGCGCACAGGGAAGCCGTGGCCGGCCAATCCGTTCATCGACGCCGACAGCCTCCAGCAGCGCTACGTCGTGACCTACGGACACCGCAACGTGCAGGGCCTCGCCCAGCGACGCGACGGGTCGGTCTGGTCGGTCGAGCACGGTTCCTACCGTGATGACGAGGTCAACCTCCTGGAGGACGGCGGCGACTACGGCTGGCACCCGGTTCCCGGCTACAACGAGGCGGTCCCGATGACCGACCAGACGCTGCCCGGCCCGCAGGTCGACGCCGCGTGGAGCTCGGGCAACCCGACCATCGCGACGTCCGGGGCCGCGTGGGTGAGCGGCGAGCAGTGGGGTCGCTACAACGGCACGCTGGCCGTCGCCGCACTGGCCGGCAACCGCGTGGTCTTCATGAAGTTCGACAAGGCCGGCGCGTTGAAGTGGACGCGTACGCCGCCGGCGCTGCGGTCCTACGGGCGGCTGCGCTCGGTCACCAGCGCCGTCAACGGCGACCTGCTGATCACCACCGCCAACGGCGGCGGCAACGACGCCGTCCTGCGCGTGCGTCCCAAGGGCTGACGGCGTCGCAGGTTTCGAGACAGGACTTCGTCCTTCCTCAACCAGCGACCATCGGTCCCGCCACCGCTGGTCGGGGAGATCGCGCAGCGACCGTCTCGAGACCGACGCCGAGTCCGCGCCGCTGGTCGAGGAGGTCGCGCAGCGACCGTCTCGAGACCACCGGGGCAAGACGACGCGAGGTCAGGCGGTCCAGCCGAGCCAGGCGCCGCCTGCGTTGAGGACGGCGAACCACAGCACGACCGACGCCACCCCGATCACGGCGACGCCGCGAGGCCGTCGGGTCCACCAGCGACAGGCCATGACGAAGAGCACCAGCCACAGTGCCACCAGCGCGACGACCGCCCAGGGCGGTGCGAGCAGTCCGCTGGCGGCGTACAGGAACAGCGAGCAGGCCAGCAGGGCCATGCCCACGAACGGCCAGCCGGAGGCCCGTCGTTCAGTCCTCGACGACCTCGTCGTTCCAGTCAGGGTCGTTGTCCCATTCCTCGTTGCGCTCCTCGACCTTGTCCAGGGCCCGGCCGGCCTCCTCGGCGGAGGCGTAGGGCCCGAGCCGATCGGCGTTCTTGCAGCCGTCGCGGCCCTCGACCGTGTGGTGCTTGAGGCAGAACCAGTACTCCGCGGGTGTCCCGTCCGAGTCCGTCATACGGCCGAAACTACACGTGGCGAGGGTGCTGAGGCATGGACTCGATGTTCGAGGGCTACCCGGGCAAGCCACCTCGGCCTGAGACGAGATGTTCGACGAGGGCGACGAGCTCCGTGCGCCGTACCGACGGTTGCGGTCGTCTCTTCACGAGATGACCGTGCCCGGATGGCCGGCCGTGTGAAGGGTCTGCAGGCGTCGGCGAGCGCGGGGTGGAGCAGTGGGTCATGGCGCCCGAGGCATTCCGGGCCGCCCAGCCGGTCGGTAACGCGCCCTGCCGGATGCTCCTACGCCCTCGCGACGGCACAGGAGCGGTGGCATGGGCGCGTTGCCGAAGACAACGGCCGGTACGATGGCCAACGCGGATGGGCTGGCCGGGCGACCGCGTGACCTCCTCGAAAGGGGCGGTCCCGAGGAAGGTCCGGGCTCCACAGGGCAGGGTGGTGGCTAACAGCCACCCGGGGTGACCCGCGGGACAGTGCCACAGAGAACAGACCGCCATGTCGTCCTCCGGGACGGCGCGGTAAGGGTGAAACGGTGGTGCAAGAGACCACCAGCGTTCCGGGCGACCGGAACGGCTCGGCAAACCCCACCTGGAGCAAGATCAAGAAGCCGCCGGCCGCCGTGAAATCTGCGGAGGCCGACGGTGCGCGTACGTCGAGGGCGGCCCGCCCGAGTACGCGGGTAGATCGCTGGAGGCGGCCGGCAACGGTCGTCGTAGATGGATGGTCGCCACCGGGTCCTCGTGAGAGGGCCCGGGACAGAACCCGGCCTACAGGCCAGCCCGTCCGCACCAGGCCTGTGACCAGGGCAAACGCAGAATCGTAGGGCCAGCGGTCCGCAAATAGTCCGCAAAACGATCCGTCTCGGCCCTCCGGCGACTGCTCGCCGAGGACCGAGTCCCGCCGAACGGCGGCTGATTCACTTCCGAGGACGCGCGCCCGACGGTTTCGGGAAGGCACCTTTGGCACAAGGTTGAGGTCCAGAACCGCGCCATGGCCGTCTCGGGACGTACCGCGCAAACCGCCCATTCTGTCCGGACGTGGACACCTCCTGGTTCCCGGGAGTGAGCTCGATCCGCCGGTCGTCGTTCCTACCTGTCGTCATCTTTGCCAGAAGGCTCGCCTGTCGCGTCGTCGCTCTCCTGCCGGCGTGGCAGGACGGTCAGGACCATGCCGATGTAGGTGCGGAACTCGGCCATGTAGGCGCGGAGGAACTCTTTGGTTCGCGGCAACCACTCGCTCGCGACTGCGCTCACCGGCATCACCGCCGCCGTGGTCGGGGTGATCGCGAACCTGGCGCTGTACTTCGCCCTGCACACCCTCTTCGAGTCGACGCGCAAGATCACCGCAGGCCGGCTAAGTCTGGAGATCCCCGTGCTGGACACCATCCGATGGGCCGCAGCCGCGATCACCGCGCTCGGATGCGTGCTGATCTTCAGACTGGCTGGTCAGTCCCTGCGCACTCTCGGCGTGTGCGCGCTGGTCGGGGTGGTTGTGGGACTTGTCGCCGCCGGCCTGTGATGGGGCACGGTCTCAATAGACCGCCACGCGCCGTCCTAGACCTTGGAGCTGCTGCGTCGTCTGGAGGTGAACCCCCCAGCCACTCCGATGAGCAGGACTGCGGCAATGACGGCCAGGACGCATCCCAGC
>CAVRPU010000001.1:0-420606 GCA_963723195.1 uncultured Actinomycetota bacterium | reverse complement strand
CCGCTTCCGGACGGAATGGACCAGAGCATCGAGCGTGGCCAGCCTGCGCTTGACAGTCATAGAAGCCGAAGTGAGGGCCTTCGGGAGGTACCGGCACGGCCCGGCAAGTTGGCCCCAACGCTCAGCTGTGCGACGACTCCCGGTAGGCCTGAATCACTGCCGCGGGGAGGCGGCCAGCTTGCTTGACCTGCATGCCCTGTGCCTTGGCCCACGCTCGGATAGCGTCCGCCTGGCCGCGAGGGGCAATGTTCGAAGTTGGGTTCTTCGGAGCAGTGGGCTTCCGTCCGTTGCGGCCCGACGCCTTCTTGGTCGTGGTGGCCCGCCTCGCTGGAGGTCGTTTCGCCGCTGGCGTTGCGGCAGCGCTCCCCACTGATTCAGCGCGTTTGGCCGTGTGTGCGTTCCCATTGGGGGAGGTCCCGTTGGATCCGAAGGCCGCGCGAACGGTCGCCAATGCCTCCTCCAGCGAGTCGTGGCGCGTGTCAACCGTTACCTTCATGCGTTTGCTCCTGGGTCCGGAATGCTGAGAGCCAATGGCAATGTCCGACCCGAGGTAGACGTTGTAGGGGTTGACCTTAGCGCCGAGCTGCAACCTAAATGGACACTTTGCGCAGGGAGCATGGGGAGAGCAAGCATCCGCTCGGAGTGACGGTGCTGCTTACGTGACGGAGCGACGAGGGTGCTCCATGGTGGCCGCGACGCTCAGCCGAACGTCAGGCCGTATTTCTGGATGATGGGCAGCGTTGCGTCCATGTCGCCTTCACAGCCGTAAGGATCAATGACAGGGCCGAGGTCCAGGTCGCCTGGAGCAGAATCAATGATCCGGAAGGCCTCCTCAAGCCCTCCGGGACTGATCATCTCCAGCACTCGCGCGGGTTCGTCCGTGGCGTTCCAGAACGTGTGCCACTCACCTCGCGGCTTGAAGACGAGGTCACCGACGGTCGCCTCAAGCTCTTCACCAGCGGCGTGATACGAAATGCGACCTTCGAGGATGAAACTGAACTCGTCCTCCTTCGTGTGCCGGTGCATCGGCGCGGCGATCGAGCCAGGCGCCAGGAGGTGTTCTACCAGGGCGAACCGACCGCCCCACTCGTTCGAGTTGATCAGAAACCGATCGCGGCACCCATCCGGCGACCCGAGGACCTCACCGTCGCCGGCTCTGATGACCCTTCCCAGTCATCTCGCCATCGTGTACCAGTGCGGGCCGCGCCGCCAGGCTCCAGGCCACATCGACAGCCTCAGCCGATCTCAAGCCTCTGACATCGGCAGAGAGTGCGTCCCTGACGCGGCAGGTTCATCGCGGTCGGGAACGACTTGAGGCGCACGAGCAGGTCGTGCTCGGCTTGGAGGACGCCCAGGACGGCGTGGTGCTCATCCTCCTGAACTCAAGACAGGAGCGGCATCAAACCTGGGGCGCTTCACTGGGCAGCGTGTGGGTGCTCTCCACCTCGCCCTTGTCTAGCGGCCTCGAAGGGTGACGATGCGGGTGCCTTGATCACCATCACAAGAGATGATTGCGTCACAGGCACTGGCTGATGCGGAGGCGGTGGCTTTGCCCGCGATGTACCGACCGGTGGTCGGTGTCGCCGCGGCAACCCAAGTGGCAGACGGCGGCGAACAGTCGAACTCCGCGAAGAAGAAGCCATCAACCTGCGCGCGGCGGGCGACGACCTGAGACAGCTCCCCGGAGACGTATCCATGCGCCTCGCGATTGCAGGTGACCGTGCCGCGAACGGTGGCCACGCCGGTCCTCGTGTCAACACCACCGGAGGAACTCAGCACGAGGCCTAGATCGAACGGGACCAGGACGGTCACCGTGAAGCTTGCAACTGCCGTGTTCCCCGCGCTGTCCGTTGCCGTGCACGTGACGGTCGTTGCTCCTATCGGGAAGGTACTTCCGGAGGGCGGCTCGCACGTTACCGTCGGGTCGTCATCAACGTTATCGGTCGCGCTCACGATGTAGGGAACAGCAGCGCCCACAGGATCCGCCGAGATGACCACAAAGTCGCCCGGCGTAGTGATACGTGGGGCTCGCGTGTCGATGAACGTCAGCGAAAACACCTCGGCGGTCTTGGTGGGATCGCAACATTGCTTCGACCTTCCGCCCGCAACAAGGACGTCACCATTTGCTAGAGGTGCTGCCGCGTGGCTGCCTCTCGCCGTGTACATCGCCGCTGTAGACGTGAAACCTCCGGTGGACGGGTCGTAGGTCTCGGCGCTCGCTAGCGGTGTGCCGTTGAAGTCAGCAGCTGTGAAGCCACCCGCCATCAACACAGTTCCGTTGGGCAGGCTCGTCGCCGAGTGGGCGCCGCGAGCGTCGTTCATGTCGCCGGTGACTGTGAAGGTGTCGGTGGAGGGGTCGTATATTCTCGGCGCTCGCAACGGCCTGACCAGACGCCGTCAGGAAGCCGCCCGCAATCAGCACCGACCCATTACCCAAGAGCATCGCCGTGTGCTGGCCGCGACCGCTCCCCATGCCTTCAGCAGTAGGAGTGAAGGTGCCGTTGCTCGGGTCGTAGATCTCGGCTGTCGCCAGCCCCGCCACGAACGGGTCACTGCCGTAGCCGCCGGTCACCAGCACACGTCCATCGTCCAGCAATGTCGCCGTGTGCTGTTGCCGAGGAACAGTCAAGGAGCCGGTAGGTGAGAACGTTTTGCTGTCAGGGTCGTAGATTTCGGCACTCCCGAGGTCTGAACCCACTCCACCGAACCTGCTTCCGCCGACGAAGAGGACGCGTCCGTCCGTGAGGCGTGTGGCGGTGTGAAAGGAACGGAGTTCCGACATGTCACCGGTTGGCGTGTACGTGCCGGTGACTGGATCATAGAGTTCGGCGTCTGCATGACCGGGCCCACCGGCGACCAGGACATCGCTGTTCTCAAGCAGCGTGGCGCTGAAACCGATACTCCGATCGATATTGGAGGCGCCGCCGTCGCTAAATGTCTGAGTTACAGGATCGAAGATCTCGGCGGCGTGGCCGGATGTGACAAGCACCTGCCCGTCCTGAAGTGTCACGGCTGGGACGGACGCTCGACCAAAGGCCATGTCCCCAGCACGGGACCACCCAGGGGCGGGGGTCGCCCCATGGGCGGTGGCCCCTGTGGTGGCCATGAGCATCACAAGGGCGAGGAACCAAGTCAGGTGCCATTGCGCCGAGAAACACCGGACGGCTGCGATTCGAACCATGACGCCACCCCGTTCCAAAGCCTCTCCGACCGGAAGTCACGCTGCTCCCGATTCTCCGTGGCGTCAAGGCCCGATGACTTGCAGCCTGTGGCAGTTCCCCAGGTGGTCGGGCTGCCGGCGACCGCTCTCACTGTGCTCCGTGACGCCGGATTGTCAGTGACTACCCGGCAGTCGTCCTCCACCACGACCCCCCTCGGGGGCTACCAGATCTTCCTCATAGTCACCGGCGACGAGCCGGCAATCAGGCACCAACCGGGCAAACCTTCGCTCCTGGCCCTTCGACATCCTCGGCGTCGATCCACTCGGTGTCGGCGGCTGTTGCACTCGTCGGGGCGTTCGAGTGAAGTGATCCAGTCGATGCGTCCGTCGTGGTAGCCCGCCGGTACCACTATCGAAGTTCGGGCCGCTCCGCCCGCCTTCCGCGCGACGTGCGGCCTAAACCCTGGCCATCTGCCCGACTGGCTGGCCAAACCCGCGACACCCGAAGTTCCGCACGCCTGAACTGGCACTCGCAGGAGCCTTTGCTTCAACTGTTGATCGAGGGTGGCATTGCTGCCCGAGCGTGCCCCTTCGAGAAATGTCTGCGACTGTTGAACCCGATTTTCGCCAGGACGGTCTGACGCGGCTACTCCCGCAGTAGCCCTTTCTGGGCGGAAGGACGCAGGTTCGCGGGGCACAGGGGTCCCGCAAGGCCCGTCCGGAGGTCATCGCCGGGACAGGGACGTTCTACGGGACGCTTGGGTGGGCTGACTGCGAAGGCAAGGCTCACGCGGTGAGGCGGGCGAGCGCGCCAAGCTGGTGTAGCTCCCCCGTCGCGGGCGCTTTCCCGTGGACGGCCACCACTTCCGGTGCAGGCCAGATGGGGTCGCCGACATCCACGTCCACGCGGAACTACAGGCGTGCGCTGGCCAGCGTCGTGTCCGCACTGACCCGGGTACCGGAGTACTCATCGGCCTCGCGGATCACCTCGGCGACCGCCCCGCCGGCGTCGAACTCGATGCCATCATCCTCGTCGAGCTCGATGACGAGCATCCTGCGAACCAGCTCGAGCACCCGGCCACGTTGTGAGCGATTTGGATGCCGGTCCGATCGAGATCGCTGGTCGGCTGTCAGACGCTGCGAGCAGGACCGTTGAGCACGAACATGTCGCGCAGCTCGCTCGCTGCCAATCGAGCGAGGAGCCCTGCAGCAAGGACAACTGGAGCAAGGTGCCGGAGGCGGATCAGGAGCGCAGAACTTGGGCACGCATGGGGCAAGGGACTCCGACTCCCGAGAGCGCAACGCAGGCACCGACGGCGAATCAGCCACCCGGGCACCGTGCCAGAACTCAGCGATATTGCAGGTCACAGTCGGTTTTCCGCGTCCCATGCCCAGGTACCTCCGGCCAGAGTCGGGCGACGCTACCGCCTCACGAGGCGGTGTGTTGGCCACGAAATGCGAAAGGGCCCTGACCAGCGTTTCCGCTGGTCAGGGCCCTTCTGCGCTGGTACCCCCGACCGGATTCGAACCGGCGCTACCGCCTTGAGAGGGCGGCGTGCTAGGCCGCTACACAACGGGGGCTTGCAACAGCGCGAGACTTTATCGGCCCCGCGCACGTCGTACAAAATCCCGGCTCTCCTCCGAGGAGGACCGCCGGGATCGACGAGCTGGGGTACTAGGACTCGAACCTAGACTAACTGGACCAGAACCAGTCGTGCTGCCAATTACACCATACCCCAAGGGGGCATCCAGACCCGCGGCGCCGACGGTCGAAAACCCCTTGGAACAAGGGTTCTGACGACCAGCGGAACCTCACGCCTGAGCCGAGGGGACACGATACACAGGCCTTCGGGAGGCGGCCAAAACGGCTGGGTCGGCGGTGGGCGAGAGTCCCATGGCGCGGGCCACGACGACGGCCAGCGCGAGGTAGACCACCGACTGGGTGAGCGTGACGGGGATGCTCCACCAGGTGCCGCCGGTGGGGTTGAGCGTGCTGGCCATGTCGCTGTAGGCCAAGGCGAGCCCGAAGGCCAGGAAGTTGTTGAGCACATGCATGGCGATGCCCGCCTCGAGACCCCCGGTGAGCACCACGAGGATGCCTGCGACGAGACCGAAGGCGAGGCGGTCGAAGAAGATCGGCACACTCTGGCCCAGGCCGTGCGCGAGCGCGAAGAGGACCGCCGGGATCACGATCGCGAGGGTGCGCGCCACACTCGGTCCGAGCCGGCCGAACATGCCGCCGAAGGCCTGGGTGAGGTAGCCGCGGAAGAAGTACTCCTCCCCCGCCGCCTGCAGCGGGGTGAGGAACAGCACGACGAGCAGGAAGTCGCGGGTGGTGCGGGTGAAGTCGTTGAGCTCGCCGGACAGCTCGGTACCCGTGCCCTGCTGGTCGGGCAGCACCAGGGACACGAGCACGGTCGACACCAGGGCCACCGCCGAGAGCAGCAGGCAGACGCCGAAGTACGCCCACCTGATCCGCGGCCGCACCGACGCCAGCCAGCGCGGCTTGAGGCCGTGGAGGAACCGCGAGAGGAACCAGGTGACCGGGATCGCGCTGGCCAGGGTGAGGTTGAGGTACGCCAGACCGGCGGGTGTCGGGTCGGAGAGGTCGACGAGGCCTTCCAGGCTCTCCTGGAAGGGCGCCCCGGTGAACAGGTAGTAGGTCATGAACGGCACGAGCATGCCGACCGGGACGGCGACGAACACGACGGCGATGAGCACCAGGACGCCGACCAGGGGCCGCCAGAGGCCGGGGTCGCCACCCTCGTGAAGCTCGTGGTAGGCGAGCCGCCGTCCGTCGCTCATCCGGCCGTCAGCCCGCCACCGCGGCCAGCCGCGCCAGGGCGCGGTCACGGCCCAGGAGCTCCAGGCTCTCGAAGAGCGGCGGGGACACCCGGCGTCCCGTCACGGCGATGCGCACCGGGCCGAAGGCCAGCCGTGGCTTCAGGCCGAGCTCCTCGACCAGCGCGACCCGCAGCGCCTCGTCGATGGCCACGGTCGTCCACTCGGGCAGCGCAGCGAGGGCGTCGTACGCCGCCTTGACGACCGGCGTCCCGTCGTCGCCGACCTCGTCGACCCGGGTGAAGTCGGCCTCGTCGACCAGCAGGAACGACAGCATCTCGACGGCCTCGGTGAGCTTGTTCATCCGCTCGGCGACCAGCGGCATCGCCGCGTCGAGAACGGTCTGCTGCTCGGCGGTCGGCGGGTCGGCGACCAGGCCGGCACCGTGGAGGTAGGGCAGCACCCGCACCCCCATCTCCTCGACCGACAGCAGCCGCATCTGGGCGGCGTTGATCGCCTCGCACTTCTTGATGTCGAAGCGCGCCGGATTGGGGTTGACGTCCTTGATGTCGAACGCCTCGACCATCTCGGCCATCGAGAAGACGTCGCGGTCGGCCGCGATCGCCCAGCCCAGCAGGGCCATGTAGTTGAGCAGGCCCTCGGGCAGGAAGCCCTGGTCACGGTAGGCGAGCGCGTGCGCCTCGGGGTCGCGCTTCGAGAGCTTCTTGTTGCCCTGGCCCATGACGTAGGGAAGGTGGCCGAAGCGCGGGGAGCCGGTGCCGATGCCGGCCTCGGCGAGCGCGGCGTACAGCGGGATCTGACGCGGAGTGCTCGACAGGAGGTCCTCACCGCGCAGGACGTGGGTGATGCCCATCAGTGCGTCGTCGACGGGGTTGACCAGCGTGTAGAGCGGGTCTCCGTTGGCGCGCGCGAGCGCGAAGTCGGGGACGTGGTCGCTGTGGAACGTCACCTGGCCGCGGACCAGGTCGTCGAACGCGATCTCGCCGTCGGGCATCCGGAACCTCGTGACCGGCGTCCGGCCGTCGGCCTCGAAGGCCGCCACCTGCTCGGCCGAGAGCGCACGGCAGTGGCCGTCGTACCCCATGCTCTTGGAACCGGAGGCCTGCCGGCGCGCCGCGACCTCGTCGGTGGTGCAGTAGCACTCGTAGGTGTGCTGGCCCGCGCGCAGCCTGTCCAGGGCGTCGCGATAGACGTCGCCACGCTCGGACTGCCGGTACGGCGCGTGGGGACCGCCCACGTCGGGGCCCTCGTCCCAGTCGAACCCGAGCCAGCCGAACAGGTCGAAGAGCCCGTCGTAGGACTCCTGGGTGTTGCGCGCGGCGTCGGTGTCCTCGATGCGGAGCACGAAGGTGCCGCCGTGATGGCGGGCGAAGGCCCAGTTGAAGAGGGCAGTGCGCACCAACCCGACGTGGGGGCTCCCGGTCGGGGACGGAGCCATCCGGACGCGTACCTGCTCAGTCACGGGACGCGACCCTATTCGTGAGGCTGCCGATGCGGGCAATCGAGACCTCGACCTCGTCACCGACCTCCATCGGCCCGACGCCCTCAGGTGTGCCGGTGAGGATCACGTCTCCCGGCAGCAGGGTCATCACGCTGGTGACGTGGGCGACGAGGGTGGGGATGTCGAAGATCAGGTCCTTGGTCGAGCCGTCCTGCTTCACGTCGCCGTTGAGGAAGGTCTGCACGGCGACCCCGTCGGCGAAGTCCTGGGGGTCGAGGTCGGTCTCGATCCACGGCCCCAGGGGGCAGAACGAGTCGAAGCCCTTGGCGCGGGTGAACTGCACGTCCTTCTTCTGCAGGTCGCGGGCGGTGACGTCGTTGCCGATCGTGTAGCCGTAGATCACGTCGGTCGCCTGCTCCGGTGGGATGTCGCGACAGATCCGCCCGATCACGACGGCGAGCTCGCCCTCGAAGTGGAGGTTCCGGGTCTGGCGCGGGTAGAAGATCGGGTCGCCGGGGCCGATCACCGAGGTGTTGGGCTTGAGGAACATCAACGGCTCCTCGGGCACCTCGTTGCCCAGCTCGGCCGCGTGGGCCACGTAGTTGCGCCCGATGGCGACGACCTTGCTGCGCGGGATGACCGGCGCGAGCAAGCGGACGTCGCTGAGCCGGTGCTCGGTCTGGGTGGGCTTCACGCCGACGTACATCGGGTCACCGGAGAGCTCGACGACGACGGTGTCGTCTGCGGGCTGGCCGAAGGCGTCGACGTCTCCGGTCACGACGCCGAACAGGGGCTCCTCACCTGCGGTGAACCTCGCGATGCGCACGGGGCCGAGCCTATCGAGGCGTTGGTTCTCGTCCCTGGGTTCTCGCCTTTGGGATGTGCCACGCGTCGGTGGGCCGTCGTAGCGTCGAAGGACAGAGCCCGACCCGGATGGACGACAACCGTGCTGCCCACCCCGGTCCCGAGCCGGCCCGGACCCCTCGAGGGTTCGGGCCGAGCTCTGTTCGCGCCCTACCCTTGGCGGGTGGTGCAGACGGCCGGGGTCACGCTTCCGAGCGTGCTGTCCGCGGCCGACTGGCGCGCCCGTGCAGCAGCTCACGAAGCACGTGTCGACGATCTCGTCGCGCCGCACCTGGCTCGTCGCAGGGACGGTCAGGCCCACCCGGTCCACGACTTCCTCTTCACCTACTACTCCCAGCGTCCGGCTCAGCTGCGGCGCTGGCACCCGGGCTTCGGCGTGGGGCTGGCGGACGCCGAGGAGCGTGCGGACTGGAAGGGGTACGCCGTCGCCGGCTCGACCACCTCGGTGTCGGCCGCCCATCTTCTCGCCCAGAGGTCGTTGGTCGCCTCGACGTCGGCGCTCCTGTCGGCCACCGCGGGACGGCCGGCCAACTTCGGCTGCTTCGGCCTGCACGAGTGGGCGATGGTGCACCGGCTCGGCGAGGACACCACCCGACACCCCGACTGGCCGCTCCGCCTCGGTCCGGCAGGCACCGACCGGGTCGTCGAGTCGCACCGGGTCGCCTGCTCGCACTTCGACGCCTTCCGCTTCTTCACCCCCTCGGCCCGGCCGCTCAACGTGCTCCAGCCCGGCCCCGCCGACCGGGCGTCGTACGAGCAGCCGGCGTGCCTGCACGCCAACATGGACCTCTACAAGCACGCCTTCCGGTTGACCCCGCTCGTGCCGTCGGAGCTGGTGGCCGACTGCTTCGAGCTGGCGCGCGACATCCGGGTCGTCGACATGCAGGCCTCGCCCTACGACCTCGCCGACCTGGGCTTCGCACCGATCCGGATCGAGACGGCCGAGGGCAAGCAGGAGTACGCCGCCGCGCAGCGCGTCTTCGCCGACCGCGCCGCCCCGCTGCGCATTCGGCTGGCCGAGGCGTGCACCAGCCTCCTAGGGTCGATCGGATGACCGCCCCGCATCCTGCTGACAACACCGCGAACGAGCGGGTGCTGTCGGCCTTCTTCAGACCCGACGGAACGCTGCACACCATCCCGACCAAGCGGGCCAAGCGGCTGGTGGTGCTCGACCACCTCGCCCAGGCCTTCGAGCCCGGCCGTCGCTACACCGAGGCAGAGGTCAGCGCGCGGCTGGAACAGGTGCATCCCGACTACGCGGCGCTTCGGCGCTACCTGGTCGACGACCAGTTCCTCGCTCGTGAGGACGGCGAGTACTGGCGGGTCGGCGGCAGCGTCGATGCCTGACCCCGCGGTCGTCGGTGGCGCCCACCACGACGAGCACTGGCGCGACGAGGACTGGCGCGACGAGGACTGGCGCGACGAGGACTGGTACGCCGAGCAAGCTCGGCGCCCTCGTCGTCACGTCGGGATAGTCCCTGACGTTTGGGTTGCCAGAAGCCGGCGGCAGCAACCCAGATGTCAGGGACTATCCCGATTTCGGGACGGGGAGGTGGAGGTGGAGGCGGAGGCGGAGGCCGTCGAGGATGAGACCGAGGCCGAGGGCGAAGTCGGACGTGGCGCGCGGTGGGGAGGCCGCGTCGTCGAGGGCGCCGGCGGACCCGGCCTGGAGGTAGGCCTGCTCGTCGGCGGCGTGACCGAAGACGTAGTGCAGGAGCGTGCGGGCGCCGGCGGAGGCGAGCGCCGGATCGAAGCCGGCGTCGGCCAGCGTCGCCTCCAGCACGGCGCCGGGCCGCTGCGCGCCGAGCCCGAAGGCGTGCACGGTCGCCACCAGCTCGGCGCCGTCGCGGTAGGCCAGCATCGCGTCGCGGAGCTCGCCGCAGACATGACGTACGACGTCGTCCCAGGCCGCCTCCGACGCTGGAGCGCTCCGGGCGCCGAGCAGGAGCAGCTCGTCGGCGACCGCGGCCAGCAGGGCCTGCTTGTTGGCGAAGTGGTGGTAGAGCGCGCTCGGCTGCACGCCGAGCTCCGCCCCGAGGCGCCGCATCGAGAGGTCGGCGAGCCCGTAGTCGTCGAGCAGGTCGACGGCGCGGGCCACGATGTCGGCTCGGCGGTAGCGCACGCCTGGCTCCTCGCGTTTGACGGCGGTCGGCTCCGACCATAACCTGAACGCCGTTCACCTGACCACCGTTCAGGTCCCGACGTGAGGACGAGCAGAGCGTGAGCATGACCGACACCAGCCCCACCACTTCGACAGCCAAGCGACGCTTCTCCCCCACCGACCTGGCACTGGTCGCCGCCTTCGCGGCCCTCATCTCGGCCTGCGCCTACATCGGCGCGATCCCCGTCGGCGGCAGCGGCGTCCCGATCACCCTCCAGACCTTCGGCGTGATGCTCGCGGGCTGCCTGCTCGGGCCCGTGCGCGGCTTCCTCAGCGTCTGCCTCTACCTCGCGCTCGGGGCGATCGGCCTGCCCGTGTTCGCCGAGCACTCCTCGGGGCTGGCCGTGCTCACCGGGGTGAGCGCGGGATACCTGTGGTCGTTCCCGATCGCCGCCGCCCTCGGCGGCTACCTGGTCAAGTACGTCGCCGGGCCGGTCGGCAAGACCCGAGCCCTCGTCGTGTTCATGTGCTCGATCACCGCGAGCATCCTGGTGATCCACCCGATGGGGATGGCGGGGCTGATGATCTACCTCGACATCCCGCTGTCGGATGCGTTCGACATCGACAAGATCTTCTGGATCGGTGACGTCTTGAAGACCACGCTGGTCGCGCTGATCGCCGCCGAGGTGCACCGGGCCTTCCCGCGACTGCTCCACCGCGACAGTGTCGCGAGTGGGAAGTAGTTGCCGACTCTCGAGCTCGACGGGGCGGGCGTCACCGTCGGTGAGCGCGAGATCCTCGCCCCGACCACGCTGACCCTGACCGAGCGGCGGATCGGCGTGATCGGCGCCAACGGCTCGGGCAAGTCGACGCTGGCGCGGCTGCTCAACGGGCTGGTCGAGCCGACCTCAGGGCGCGTGCTCGTCGACGGGCTCGACGTCGCGCGCGCGGGCGCCGCCGTACGCCGCCTGGTGGCCTTCTGCTTCACCGACCCCGCCGCCCAGCTGGTGATGCCGACCTGCGTCGAGGACGTCGAGCTCAGCCTGCGCCGTCACGAGAAGGGCGCCGAGCGGCGGCGTACCCGTGCGCTGGAGGTGTTGGAGCGCTACGGCCTGACCGAGCACGCCCACGACAGTGTGCACTCGCTGTCCGGTGGTCAGAAGCAGCTGCTGGCGCTGGCCGGCGTGCTCGCCGTCGAGCCGCGCGTGCTCGTCGCCGACGAGCCGACGACGCTGCTCGACCTCGCCAACACCCGTCGTGTGGCCGACCTGCTGTTCGACCTCGAGCAGCAGCTGGTGCTGGTCACCCACGATCTCGACCTGGCCCAGCGCTGCGACCGTGTGCTCGTCGTCGAGGATGCGCGGATCCGCTTCGACGGGAACGCCGGTGCGGCGGTCGACGACTACCTTGCGTCGGTGACGGCGTGAGCCCGCGATGAGCGACGCCGGCACGAACAACGCCTTCCTGGTGGGCGTCTACGTCCCGCGCGACACCGTGGTGCACCGGCTGTGGCCGGGTGTGAAGCTCTTGGCGCTGGCGGCGTTCAGCCTGACCGTCGTGCTGACCCGCAGCATGCCGGCGGCGTTCGTCTTCCTTGGCATCGCGGTGGTCGCGGCGGCCCTCGCGCGTGTGCCCCTGCGCGCGCTCGGGAGGGCGACCCGCGCGGTGCTGACGATCGCCGTGGTGGTCTCGGGGTTCCAGTGGTGGTGGTACGGCCGCGACAAGGCGGTCGAGACGTTCGTCGACCTCGTCGCGCTCACCCTGATGGCGGTCGTCGTGTCGAGCTCGACACCGGTCAACGCGATGCTCGACACGTTCGTCCGCGCGCTGCGGCCCGCGCGGAGGATCGGGGTCGACGCCGAGCGGGTCGCGCTCACGGTCGGACTGGCCATCCAAGCGCTGCCCGGCACCGTGGCGCTGGCCCTGGAGACCCGCGACGCGGCCAGGGCACGCGGGTTGGGGAGGCATCCGCGGGCCTACCTCACGCCGTTCGTCATCCGGGTCGTGGCTCGCGCGCACGAGACCGGTGACGCGCTGCATGCGCGCGGGGTCGACGACGACTGACGCCGCCGGACGTCCTCCGGTCTAGAAGTCAGGCGACGCCGTGGGCGCGGGTGGCTACGGTGTGGCCGAGATGACGCCGACCCCGGGGGACGTCACCGGTCCCCGCCCGTTGCCGCTGCTCGACGCCCGCCCGCCCGAGCGGCGCGACGCCGCGCGCAACCGGGTCGCGCTCCTCGAGGCGGCCGAGCGGCTCATCGAGCACTGCGGGATCGACAAGGTCACCATGGACGCGGTCGCCGAGGCGGCCGGCGTCGGCAAGGGCACGGTCTTCCGCCGCTTCGAGTCCCGCGAAGGGCTGATGGGGGCGCTCCTCAACCACTCCGAGACCGAGTGGCAGGCGGCCGTCATCTCCGGTCCGGCCCCGCTCGGTCCCGGAGCCGAGCCCTGGGAGCGGCTGCTCGCGTTCGGGCGGTCCCGCCTCGAGACGACGCTCAAGCACACCGACCTGATCCGCAACGCCGGCCGTGCCGGCACGCGGTCGTTCGCGGCATACTCCTTCGCCGCGATGCACCTGCGCTACCTGCTGACCGAGCTCGGCGTCACCGGCGACCTGCCACTGCTCGCCGTCGCGCTGATGGCCCCGCTCGAGGCGCCGATCCTCGACCAGCAGGTGCGCATCGAGGGGCTCGACGTCGATCGGGTGTACGACGGCTGGGCCGACCTGGCCGGGCGGATCGTCGGCGATGTGTCGTGAACTGGAGGTCGTTGGACGGGTGACGTGCTCCTGGTGCGTGCCTCGGAAGGCCGAGGAGCGACGGCGGGCCGGAGGCCCGTCGAGTCTCCGAGAACGCCGCGAGGCGCGTGCCAGGGGTGCGTCACCCGTTCGAGGAGCTCCCGTTCACGACACTCAGTCCCTATCCGCCTCCGCCCGGTGGTGCTTCCGCAGCCCGAAGGTGAGCCCGTCGGTCAGCGCCCCCCACGACGCCTCGATCACGTTGGCGCCGACGCCGACCGTCACCCAGGTCGAGGCGCCGTCGGAGGTCTCGATGAGCACGCGGGTGGTCGCGTCGGTGCCGTGTCCCTGGTCGAGGATGCGGACCTTGTAGTCGATCAGCTCGAACTTCGCGACCTCGGGGTAGGCCTGCTGGATCGCCGTCCGCAGGGCCGCGTCGAGCGCGTTGACCGGTCCGTTGCCCTCGCCGGTGACGACGTAGCGGACGCCGCCCGCGCGAAGCTTGACCGTCGCCTCCGAGACCGCCTCGCCGCCCGGCGTGGAGTCGGTGATGACCCGCCAGGACTCGATGTCGAAGAACGCCGGCCGGACGCCCTCGACCTCCTCGATGAGCAACAGCTCGAAGGATGCGTCCGCGGCCTCGAACGTGTGCCCGAGGGCCTCCATCTCCTTCACTCGTGCCGTGACCCGGGTGACCAGGTCGCGATCGCCGCCGAGGTCGAAGCCCAGCTCCCTGCCCTTGAGCTCGATGGAGGCACGTCCCGCCATGTCGGAGACGAGCAGCCGCATGTCGTTGCCGACGCCCACCGGGTCCATGTGCTGGTACAGGTTCGGGTCGACCTTGATGGCCGACGCGTGCAGGCCCGCCTTGTGTGTGAAGGCGCTCGTTCCGACGTACGGCTGGCGCGAGGCGGGCGGCACGTTGGTCACCTCGGCGACCGCGTGCGCGATCCTGGTGGCGTCGCGCAGCAGGCCCGGCGGGAGCACCTGCCGATCCAGCTTGAGCTCGAGGTTGGCGACGACCGAGACGAGATCGGCGTTGCCGGTGCGCTCGCCGTACCCGTTGATCGTGCCCTGCACGTGCGTCGCGCCGGCGTCGACCGCGGCCAGGCTGTTCGCGACCGCGCAGCCGGTGTCGTTGTGGCAGTGGATGCCGACCCGGACGCCGGTCGTCGACACCACGTCGTGCACGACGTCGCCGACCCAGCCGGGGAGCATGCCGCCGTTGGTGTCGCAGAGCGCGACGACCTCGGCGCCGGCGTCGTACGCCGTCCGCAGCACCTCGAGGGCGTAGGCCCGGTTGTCGCGATAGCCGTCGAAGAAGTGCTCCGCGTCGAGGAAGACCGTCTGCCCCTCCTCACGCAGGTGGGTGACCGTGTCGCGGATCATGGAGAGGTTCTCCTCGAGCGTGGTCCGCAGTGCCAGCTCGACGTGTCGGTCGTGCGACTTGGCCACCAGCGTGACCACGGAGGCGCCGCTGTCGCGCAGGGCCCCGATCAGGGGGTCGTCCGCGGCGCGCATCCCCGCTCGGCGAGTTGCGCCGAACGCCGCGAGCCGGGCGTGCCGCAGGTCGAGCTCGTCGACCGCCCGACGGAAGAAGTCGGTGTCCTTCGGGTTCGCGCCCGGCCAACCCCCCTCGATGTAGCCGACGCCCAGTCCGTCGAGCTGCCTGGCGATGCTCAGCTTGTCGGCGACCGAGAGGTTCAGCCCCTCCTGCTGGGCGCCGTCGCGCAACGTCGTGTCGTACACGTGGAACGAGCCCTGCAGGTCCATCGGTTTGTCCTCGTCGGTCGGATCGGGTGTGTGCTGGAAGCTGGTCGGGCAACAAAAAACCTCTCGTGGGAGACGAGAGGTCGGCGCGTCGGGAGGTTCCGACGCGCTAGGCGATGATGATCAGCGACTGCTGCACGCCTCCGAGTTTGGCACGGTCTGCGGCGTCGCGGGGGCTAGGTCTCGCAATCCGGATCCGAGCGCGCGGCTGGCCACTAGCGTGGCCGGGTGGCGCGTTGGACCCCCGAGCAGCTCGAGGCGGCCCGCGATTCCCTGCTCCCCGACGTGCTGCCGGGGCCGGGCGACCCGGCCCTGCGCATCCTCTTCTGCGGCATCAACCCGGGCCTGGTCTCGGCGGCCAGCGGTCATCACTTCGCGCGGCCGGGCAACCGCTTCTGGCCGGCGCTGTACGGCGCCGGGCTCACCCCGCGACTGCTCCGGCCTGCCGAGCAGGGCGAGCTGGCGGCGCTGGGGCTCGGGGTCACCAACGTCGCGCCACGCGCGACCGCCCGGGCCGACGAGCTCACGCGCGAGGAGCTCGTGGCGGGCGGGCTGCGCCTACGCGCGCTGGTCGCCGAGACCCGGCCGGCCTGCCTGGCGGTGCTGGGCGTGACGGCGTACCGCACCGCCTTCGGGGCTCCCGGCGCCGCTGTCGGTCGACAGGAGCAGCCGCTGGGCGGCACTCAGGTGTGGGTGCTGCCGAACCCGAGCGGGCTCAATGCGCACTACCAGCTGCCCGCGCTCGTCGAGGAGTTCGGCCGGCTGCGGCAGGCCGTCGAGCGCGGGTGAGTCGTGTGCTGGAGTGGTTGCCCTGGCAGCCACTCCAGCACACGACCCCTCCCCGCGCGCCGCCGGATCAGCGCAGGCCGGGCAGCAGCTCGTCGAGGCTGAACCCCGCCAGCAGGTGGTCGTCGGCGGGCGCCCAGTCGGGACCACGGGTGTCGACCGAGTACGCCGCGAACCAGGCCGCGGCGAGCAGCACCCCGGTCGCCGTCAACGAGACCACGGGGCGCAGCGACATCGGGCCGACGACGCGGCGTACCGGCCCGCGCACCCGCCGACCGCCCGGGCCCAGCCACAGGCCGACCGCGAAGGTGAGGCCGCAGAGCACCAAGGTCCAGGAGAGCCCCAGCCCGAAGGCGTAGCCCAGCAGGGCAGCCGCGGTGGCCAGGCCGAGACCCCACAGGGCGAGCATGAGCGTGCCCGGGATCGACTGCACGAGGTGCCACGGTGTGGCGAGGAGCAGCTGCAGGCCGTCGTACCACCGGGTCCGGCCGCGCACTGTCCGCCGGTTGCTGGCCGCGGCTGCCGCCAGGGATCCGCTGCGTAACAGCCAGACCAGGACGACGAGCCAGAAGGTCGCCAGATAGGGGTAGGCGCCCACGGCGGTGCCGGCCGCGAGAGCCGCGGCGCCGAGCAGCGCGGCGGCGCGCGCCCGCACCGGGAACGGCTGCTTGGGCGGAGCCGGTTCCGGCGCCCAGCGCGGGTCGCCGACCCAGCCGTGACCCTGCGGGTCGTGGCGGGTCGGCTCGACCAGGGTCGGCCAGGGAGGCCGATCACCCCAGGTTGCATCGGCGCGGGTCAGGTCGTCGGCGCGCGCTGCCGACGCCACGGCGAGGGGCGTGGTGAAGAAGTCGTCCTCGAAGGAGCGATCGGGGTTCGGCAGAGCGGGAGCCGGGGGACGCTCGAGGCGCCGCACCAGCTCGGGAAGTGAGGGTCGGCGCTGCGGCTCGGCGTCGAGGCCCGCGACGACGACCTGGCGCACGTGCGGCGGAAGGCCGGAGAGGTCGTGCTCGCCACGGCGTACGCGGTCCATGACCGCCATCGCCGGGCCGCGTCCGAAGGGCGGCGTCCCGGTGCCGGCGAAGGCGACCGTCGCGGCCCAGGCGTGCACGTCGGAGGCAGCGGTCGCATCGTCGCCGAAGAGGATCTCGGGAGCGAGGTAGCCGGGCGTGCCGAGCAGCCAGCCCGTGTGGGTCAGCTTGGGGTCGTCGGCGACCCGCGCGAGCCCGAAGTCGATGAGGATGGGGGTCCGGCCCTCCATCAGCACGTTGGACGGCTTCACGTCCCGGTGCAGGACCCCCTGCGCGTGCACGGCCAGGAGCGCCTCGCCGAGCCGGGTCGCGAACCAGACGAGGTCGTCACCGGTGATCGGGCCCTCCTCGCGCACGTGGTCGTGGAGCGAGAGGCCCGGCACGTAGCGCGTGGCGACGTACGGGATGTCGTCCCACGGGTCGGCGTCGACGATCTCCGCCACGCCTGGGTGCCGGATCCGGGACAGCGAGCCCACCTCGCGGGCCAGCCGCTGCCGGGCCTCGTCGTCGCCGACGATGTGCGGGCGCAGCACCTTCAGGGCGACCCGCGGACCGCCCGGGCGCTGGGCCAGGTGCACGACGCCCATGCCGCCCTCGCCGATGCGCGTCAGCAGTCGGTAGCCCCCCACCGTGAGACCCGGCGGCGGACCTGCCTGCTCGGGACGCGGCGCGGTCGTCACGCCGTCGAATGTACCCGCGAGCACCCCGCCGTCAGGGTTTCCCGTGCCGAGCCCGGTCGGGCCTCCGCGCTCGTACGATCGGGTCGGTTAGGTTAGCCTTACCTTGTGCCGGAGACTGTCGAGACGCCGCGCTCCGCCGCGCTCCCGACGACCTCACCGAGCACGACGACGCGTCGCGGCTCCGTGCTCGGACTCCTCGTCCTGCTGGTCGCCCTGGCGTTCGCGGTGCTGCTGGGCCTGATGGTCGGCAGCCGGTCGATCGCACCGAGCGCCGTGCTCGACGCGCTGGTCAACCCCGACGGCTCCGAGATCTCCACCATCGTGCACGAGCTGCGCCTCCCGCGGACCTTGCTCGCGCTGGTCGTCGGCGCCAGCCTCGGCGTGGCGGGCACCCTGATGCAGGGCCACACCCGCAACCCGCTCGCCGACCCCGGCCTCCTCGGCGTCACCGCCGGCGCGACGTTCGCCGTCGTGTTCGCCATCTACGTCGTGGGCGTGACCGACCTCACCGGCTACGCGTGGTTCGCGATGGGCGGCGCCGGCCTGGCGGCCCTCGCCGTGTTCGCGATCGGCTCGACCAGGGGCGGGCCCGACCCGGTCTCGCTGGTGCTCGCGGGCTCTGCCGTCAGCGCGCTCCTGCTCGCCCTGTCCCAGGGCATGGTCCTGCAGGACCTCAGCACCCTCGACGAGTACCGCTTCTGGGCGGTCGGCTCGACCGCCGGCCGCGACATGGACGTGCTCTACCAGGTGCTGCCGTTCATCGTCCTCGGCCTGCTCCTCGCGGCCGGCGGGGCACCCGGGCTCAACCTGCTCCAGCTGGGCGACGACGTCGCCCGCTCGCTCGGCATGAACCCACTGGCTCACAAGACCGTCGGCATCCTCGCCGTGATGCTGCTGACCGGCGCCGCCACCGCCGCCTGCGGACCCATCGTCTTCGTCGGGTTGGTGGTGCCCCACGTCGCCCGCTTCGCCGCGGGTGTCGACTACCGCTGGCTGGTGCCGTACGCCGCCGGGATCGGCGGTCTCCTCGTGCTGCTCGCCGACATCCTGGGCCGCGTGGTCGTCAAGCCCGGCGAGCTCCAGGTCGGCATCGTCATGGCCCTGGTCGGCGGCCCCGTCTTCGTCGTCCTGGTGCGGCGCTCGAGGCTGGTGCAGCTGTGAGCACCACGCTGACCCGCCCCCGACCGAGCGAGGCGACCGACCGTCTCCTGGCCAGGCCGCTGCGGATCGGCCCGGCGTCCTGGCTGGTCCCCTACCGCGCGGCCCTGGTCACCCTGGTCGGGCTGGTCGTCCTGGCCGTCGTGACCGCATTGGACCTGTCGATGGGCGAGTTCGACATCCCGCTCTCGGCCGTCGTCGACACGCTCCTCGGAGGGGGCGATCCGGGCCAGCAGTTCATCATCCGCGAGCTGCGACTGCCACAGACGCTGGTCGCGCTGATGGTGGGAGCCGCCCTCGCGCTCTCGGGCGCGCTCACCCAGACCTTCGCCCGCAACCCGTTGGCCAGCCCCGACATCCTCGGCGTGACCGAGGGTGCCGCCGTCGGGGCCGTGTCGGTGATCGTGCTCGGCGGTGCCTCTGGATACGGCGGGGGCATCGTGTCGGGATCGCTGGCCTCCTTCGGGCTTCCCGCCGCTGCGTTCGCCGGCGGGATCACCACCGCCGCCCTCCTCTACGGACTCTCCTGGCGCCGCGGCATCGACGGCAAGCGCCTCGTGCTGGTCGGCATCGGGATCGGTGCCTGCCTGTCCGCGGTGACCTCCTGGCTGCTGGTCAAGGCCCGGATCCAGGACGCCGCGAGCGCCCAGGTCTGGCTCAACGGCTCGCTCAACGCCCGCGGCTGGGAGCATGCGTGGCCTCTGCTGGTCACCCTGGCAGTGCTCGTGCCGATCGCCCTGCTGCTGATCCGCTCGCTGAACACCCTGCAGCTCGGCGACGACAACGCCCGCGCCCTCGGCCTGCGACTGCAGTCCACCCAGCTGCTCGTCCTCATCGTCGCCGTGGGACTGGCGGCGGTGGCCGTCTCCGCCGTCGGCCCGCTCGAGTTCGTGGCGTTCGTCGCGCCGCAGATCGCCCTCAAGCTGACCGGCGGCTCCCGCGAGCCGGTGCTCGCCTCGATGGTCATCGGTGCCGTGATCGTCGTCGGCGCCGACCTGGTCACCCGCGTGGTGATCCCGTTCTCGGTCCCGGCCGGCCTGGTGACTGCCGCCATCGGCGCGCCGTACCTGATCTGGCTCCTCCTCCGCTCCAACAAGTTGGTGACCGCATGAGCACCACGTCCCGGCTGCGCGCCGACTCCATCACGGTGGGCTACGACGCCGAGCCGGTGGTCCGCGACCTCAGCCTGGTCATCCCCGACGGCCAGGTGACGACCATCATCGGACCCAACGGCTGCGGCAAGTCGACCCTGCTGCGCACCCTCGCCAGGCTGCTCAAGCCGACGAGCGGCACCGTGATGCTCGACGGCGAGCCGATCGGCGCGATCCACACCCGCGAGATCGCGAAGCGGATGGCGCTGCTCCCCCAGAGCCCGGTCGCGCCGGAGGGTCTGGTCGTTCGCGACCTCGTCGGCCGCGGGCGGCACCCGCACCAGAGGTGGTTCGCCCAGTGGTCCCAGCACGACGAGGACGTCGTGTCGCAGGCGCTGGAGATGACCGACACCGCCGACCTGCGCGACCGGCCGCTCGACCAGCTCTCGGGTGGACAGCGGCAGCGCGCCTGGATCGCGATGACGCTCGCCCAGCACACCGACCTCCTGCTGCTGGACGAGCCGACGACCTTCCTCGACCTCGCCCACCAGGTAGAGGTGCTCGACCTGGTCAGCCGCCTCAACCGGGACCGTGGCCGGACCGTGACGATGGTCCTGCACGACCTCAACCTGGCGGCGCGCTACAGCGACCTCATCGTGGTGATGAAGGACGGCGCCATCGTCACCCAGGGCCCGCCGCGCGAGGTGTTCACCGTCCAGCTGCTCGCCGACGTGTTCGGCCTCGACGCCGACGTGCTCCCGGATCCGCGCACCGGCCTGCCGATCATCGTGCCGACGTCCTGCGCGAGCCGGGAGCTCGCCGGCCCCTCGTTGAGTCGCGCCTGAGGTCGGTTGAGTCGCGCCGCAGGGCAGCTGCATCACGCCCGAGCACGCGATTGAACAGCCCCACGACGCGACTCAACCGACCTTCGGCGCGACTCAACGGCTCAGATGTCCGAGGAGGGCACCTCGGTGGCGGGGTCGCCGTCGGCGGCGGCTGCCAGCTGCGGCACGTAGCGGTCCAGGACGTAGGGGATGCTCAGCGGCGACACGAAGCTGTGCGCGACGTAGTAGTCGCCGTCGGCCTCGTCGCTGATGTCGAACCAGCGGCCCTCGTCGTAGGCCGTGGTGCCCTGGAAGACCTTCTCGACCTGCTGGTCGGCGGCGAGGTCGAGCCACACGACGGCGCCGACGTCGGCGAGGTCGGAGGTGCGCTCAGAGCTCAGGGAGATGCCGAACTCGCTGTCGTCGGCCTCGGTGATGACGGGTGGCAGCTCGAAGCCGAGGTCGACGAGCATCCGCGAGCGCGGGTCCTCGGGTCCGTAGATGAAGAGTCCCTCGTACGGCGTCACGACTGCAGCGGTCTGGCCGGCGAACTCGGGGTGTGCGTCCTTCTCCTCGGTGATGCGCGCCTTGACCGAGTCGATGAGCTCCTGGGCGGCGACCGGCTTGCCGATGGCGGTGCCGATGGTCAGGGTGCCCTCGTCCCACGGAACGCCGTAGTCGGCGTACTCGCCCGGTTGCGCAACGGTGGGGGCGATCTGGCTGAGCAGGTCGTACTCCTTCTGGGTCATGCCGGAGTAGAGCCCCACGATCAGGTCGGGGGCGAGCGCGGCGACCTCCTCGACGGGGACGCCGTTCGCGGACTGCAGCACGGTCGGCAGCTCGGCGTCGCCGTAGGCCTCGGTGGCCCACGAGTAGACGCCCTTGGCGTCCTCGGCGCCGAACCAGTAGGAGATCGCGACCGGGGCGACGCCCAGCGCGATCAGGGCGTCCTGGTCGGTCAGCCCGACGCAGACGACGCGCGCCGGGGCCTTCTCGACCGTCGTCTCGCCGTACTTGTGCGTCAGCGTCGCGGGGAACGCGTTCTCCTCGGCCGCGGCCGTCTCACCACCGCCACCGGCGTCGCTGCCCGACGTCGGCTCGGCGTCGTCCCCGCACGCGGCGAGCAACGGGGCGACGGCCAGGGCGGACAGCCCGGCCAGAAGGGTACGGCGGGTGGGCTGGAGCGGCTTCATGGGAGTTCCTCGTGTTCGTGGCAGTCGGATGGGCCCGAGAGGGGGCGCGGTGGGTCAGGACGCGGTGGACGGGAACGACGTCGAGGACTCCCCCGCGGCGGCTTGCGCAAGCAGCGGCGTGAGGTTCTCGAGGAGGTACCGGTGCGCGAGCGGGGTGTCGAAGTAGATGGCGCCGGCCAGGACCTCGTCGGTGTAGACGCTGCGGCCCTCCTGCACCGCCTCGAGCGAGTCGATGGTGCCGAAGTCCTGCAGCTCGTCGAACATCTCCTGCGACTCGGTGGCGAACACCATCACGTCGGCGTCGAGCAGGCCGACGTTCTCGGCGGAGATCTCGGCCTGCCAGCCCTCCTGCGGGGAGTACTCCTCGAGCCCGGCGGTGATCGTGAAGCCGAGGTCGGTGAGGAAGTCGGTGCTCAGCCCGTCCTGGTAGACGTAGAGCAGCCCGTCGTACGGCCCGCCCTGCGAGAACGTCGCCGTCAGGCCCTCGAACTCGGGGTTTGCGGCGGCCGCTTCGGCGTACGCCGTCTCGACGTCCTCGACCAGCGCTTCGCCGTCGGCCTCGCGGCCGAGGGCGCGGGCGATCTGCAGGGTCTGGTCCTGCCAGGAGGAGAAGTACTGCGTCGAGCCCTTCACGCTGGTGACGGTGGGCGCGATGGCGGAGAGCAGCTGGTAGTCCTTCTCGGTCATGCCGGCGTTGGTGCCGACGATCAGGTCGGGCTCCAGCGCCGCGATCTTCTCGAACTCCAAGCCGTCGTCGTCGGAGAGCACCTCGGGCTCGGCGCCGCCGAGCAGGTCGCTCGCCCACGGCCAGACGGCGTGCGGCTGCTCGCCGTACCACTCGGTGGTCGCGACCGGCACGACGCCGAGCTGCAGCAGCGTGTCCTGCTCGGTGAGGCCGACCGAGACGACCCGCTCGGGCTCCTCCGGCACGGTCGTCGTGCCGAACTTGTGCTCGACGACCGCGGGAAACACGCCTGCGCCGGTCTGGTCCGCCTGCTCCTGCGTGCTGTCGTCGGCCGGCGCGGCCTCGGGCTCCTCGGCGTCGCCGCCGCACGACGCCAGGGTGACCGCGGCGAGCACCCCGGCGACGACGGACACGAGTGTGCGGGTACGGCGACGCATGCGACAGCTCCTTGGTTAGGGCACCCTTATTTAGGCGAGCCTAACCTTAGCGACCGCTCACCGCCACAGCCCAAGGAGGGGGTCCCGTCGTGAGACGGACCCGCGCATGCGTGGGTCAGCAGACCCTGTGCATCCAGCCGAAGGTGTCGTCGGCGCGGCCGAACTGGATGTCGACCAGCGCCTGGCGGATCAGCCCGGTGACCGGACCCGTCTCCGTCACGTCGGGGGTCGCGCCGCCGTTCCACCGAAGCGAGCCGACCGGGGTGACCACGGCCGCGGTGCCGCACGCGAAGACCTCGGTGATGGCGCCGCTGGTGACGCCGTCACGCCACTCGTCGATGGTGAGCTTGCGCTCCTCGACGTCGTGGCCCAGCTTGCCCGCGAGCTCGATGATGCTGGCGCGGGTGATGCCCTCGAGGATCGTGCCCGTCGCCGGCGTGACGATGTGGCCGTCCGCGTGGACGAAGTACATGTTCATCCCGCCCAGCTCCTCGACGTGGCGGCCCTCCTGTGCGTCGAGGAAGACGACCTGGTCGCAGCCATGCTCGGTCGCCTCCTGCTGGGCGACCAGCGAGCTGGCGTAGTTGCCGCCCGTCTTGGCGGCCCCCATCCCGCCGCGACCGGCTCGGGTGTACTCCTCGGTGAGCCACAGGGTCACCGGCTTGACGCCGCCCTTGAAGTAGGCGCCGGCCGGGCTCAGGATCACCATGAACGTGACGTGCTGCGAAGGCCGCACGCCGAGGAACTTCTCGCTGGCGAACATGAACGGGCGGATGTAGAGGCTCTTCTCCCCCACGCTTCCCGGCACCCAGCGCACGTCGGTCTCGACCAGTGCGTCGACGGCCGCGACGAAGTCGTCCTCCGGCAGCACCGGGAGGGCAAGTCGGCGGCTCGAGCGCGCCATCCGCTGCGCGTTCGCCTCCGGCCGGAACGTCCAGACCGACCCGTCGGCGTGGCGGTAGGCCTTCATCCCCTCGAAGATCTCCTGCGCGTAGTGCAGGACCGCGGTGGCCGGGTCGAGCGTGAGCGGACCGTAGGGCTCGATGCGGGCCGCATGCCAGCCCTTCGCCGGCGTCCACTCGATCGTGAGCATGTGGTCGCTGAAGTGCATGCCGAACCCGGGATTCTCGAGGATCTCCTCGAGGCGTTCGTCGCTCACCGGGCTGGGGTTCTCAGTGGTGCTGATCTGCAGGCTGCTGGACACGGAATGCACGGTATCCGACCTCTTTCGCGCGGGTCAGTGGGGTCGATGTCGGTTTACCCGGCTGCCCGGGGAAACTGGCGGTTGTCGGCCTAAGTTTCGGCCGACAACCGAGGGTTTACCCGGTCACCCGGGTAAACCGACGGAGCCGCGTCCCGACGGTTCAGGCGAGGCGGGAGGCGATGGCGTCGCCGACCTCGGAGGTACGCCGGGGCGCGCCGGGTACTCGCTCACGCAGGTCGGCCAGCACGGCGGCCTCGAGCGCGGCAGCGGCGTCGGCGTAGCCGAGATGGTCGAGCAGGAGGCCGATGGAGAGGATCGTGGCCGTGGGGTCGGCCTTCTGCTGGCCGGCGATGTCGGGCGCCGAGCCGTGCACCGGCTCGAACATCGACGGTGCCGTGCGCTCGGGGTTGATGTTGCCCGACGCGGCCAGGCCGATGCCACCGGTCACGGCGGCGGCAAGGTCGGTGAGGATGTCGCCGAAGAGGTTGTCGGTGACGATCACGTCGAAGCGCGCGGGGTCGGTCGAGAGGAAGATCGTCGCCGCGTCGACGTGCAGGTAGTCCACGGCGACGTCGGGGAACTCGCGCCCGACCTCGCCGACGATGCGCGACCACACGGCGCCGGCATGCACGAGCACGTTGGTCTTGTGCACCAAGGTGAGCTGGCGGCGCGGGCGGCGCTGGGCGCGGGAGAACGCGTCGCGCACCACCCGCTCGACGCCGTACGCCGTGTTGACGCTGACCTCGGTGGCGATCTCCGCTGGCGTGCCGACGCGCAGCGCGCCGCCGTTGCCGACGTAGGGGCCCTCGGTGCCCTCGCGGACCACGACGAAGTCGACCTCGCCCTTGGCCAGCACGCTGTCGGCCAGCGGCGTGGCCACGCCGGGGAAGATGCGCGAGGGCCGCAGGTTGACGTAGTGGTCGAGCTCGAAGCGCAGCTTGAGCAGGAGCCCGCGCTCGAGGAGGCCGGCGGGGAGGTTCGGGTCGCCCGGCTTCCCGCCGACGGCCCCGAGCAGGATCGCGTCGTGCCCGCGGATCTCGTCCAGGACGGCGTCGGGCAGCACCTCGCCGGTCGCGAGGTAGCGCTCGGCGCCGAGGTCGTAGCGAGTGGTCTCGAACTTCACCGGAGCCACCGCCTCGAGGACCTTCAGGCCCTCGGCGACGACCTCCGGGCCGATCCCGTCACCGGGGACGACCGCGAGCGTGTGGCTGTCAGCAGCAGTAGTCACGAAGGTGGAGACTAGTTGTCGTCGGGGCGCTGGCCGCCGTTGTCCCGCAGGTCGATCGCGGCCTGGACGGCCTCGGCGCTGCGGGGGTTCTCGGGGCTGTGCTGGGCGGGACCCCAGTCGGGGTACATGTCGTACATCGGTCTGCTCTCTCTGTGCGTGGGGCTCTACGGATAGGTCGGGCTCGGCAGCCGGGTCGGACCGCCGAGATGGCCGAAGGAGCCCGCAGACCGGACCAGAGAGGCACGGGTCGCGTGGTGATGCTCTGAGACTCAGAAGAGGCGGGTCTCGCCTGGAGGAGCGTCCGCCGCGGGCATCTTCAGCGATTCGCAAGGCCCTGCGACGTGAACGCCGAACACCGCGGCGAGGTGGCCTTGCTGTCAGGCCTCGCCGCGGCAGTCGATAAGTACGAACACGCTCCGCATGATGGATCGACGGTACGGCGCCGGACCGGCCGTGGCACCTGGTTTTGAAGAACCGTTCAAGATGTGAGACCCGCTGCCCATCAGGAAAGACGCCCCGATGAAAGGATCGCCGTGTGAGCGCACCCCCCGACCTCCCCGAGATCGTGCAACGCGCGTTCGACGTCTCGCGGCGCGCCGGCTACGTGTCGTTCTGCCGCAACGAGACCGGTCGCCTCCTGGCGGCGCTGGCGGCGACCCGCTCCGGGACGCTGGCCGAGTTCGGCACCGGCTGCGGCGTCGGCACGGCGTGGCTGCGCTCGGGAATCCGCAACGGTGCGCACATCTTGACCGCCGAGCTCGACGGCCGGCTGGCCGGCGCTGCCGCCGAGATCTTCGAGGACGACCGGCAGGTCGAGGTGCTTGCGGCCGACTGGTCGACGCTGTCCGACAAGGGGCCGTTCTCCCTGCTCTTCCTCGACTCCGGTGATCCCGACAGCGTCCGGGTCGACGCGATCGCCGACCTCGTCGAGCCCGGCGGCATCGTGGTGCTCGACGACTTCGCGCCGTGCGAGTCCTGGCCGCCCGTCGCCTACAACCGCGTCGACACCCTCCGCGAGGAGTGGCTGACCGACGACCGGTTCACCGCGGTCGAGGTGATGATCGCCTCCGACGCGTCAGCCGTCATCGCGACCCGACGCTGACCGCTTCACGGACGCTGACCGGCGCCACGACGTGGGGCAGCATCGCCTGCGTCAGGGGACCGATCGCCAGGGCGTACAGCACGGTGCCGAAGCCCAGCGACCCGCCGAGCGTGAGGCCGACCAGCACCACGGTGATCTCCAGGCCGGTGCGCACCAGGCGCAGCGAGAGGCCGGTGCGCCGCGAGATACCGGTCATCAGCCCGTCGCGCGGGCCGCGGCCGAGCTGGGCGCCGATGTAGGCCGCCGTGGCGAAGCCGCACAGGACGACGCCGCCGACGACGAGGGCCACCTGGGCGGCCATGGCGTCGGGCGTGCTCAGCACCGACAGGAAGGCGTCGGCGCTGAGCCCGATCACGATCGCGTTCGACACCGTCCCGATGCCCGGCTTCTCGCGCAGCGGGATCCAGAGCAGCAGCACGACGAAGCTGACGCCCACCAGCACCTGGCCGATCGTCAACGGCAGGTGCAGGGTGACACCGGAGTGCAGCACGTCCCAGGGCGCCAGGCCGAGGTCGGAGCGCACCATCATCGCGATGGAGAGGCCGTAGAGCACCAGGCCGGCGTAGAGCTGCGGCAGCCTGCGCCCGAGGTGACCGGCTCGCAGCTGGGCGATCGGTCCGAGATCGGCGAGGACGGCGGCGGTGGTGCTCATGCAGACCACTGTGTCAACGATTGGCTATTGAAGAAATAGCCAATCGTGAGAGAGTGGCCTGCATGACCCCGACAATCGGTGCCGGCCGGGTAGCCACTCTGGTCGGCCAGTTCGACCGCTCGCCCGCGTACGCCGGGCTTGCCGAGGCTCTCCGCCTCCTCGTCGCTGACGGCAGGCTGCCGCTGGACGCCCGCCTGCCGAGCGAGCGCGATCTGACCCACGCGCTGGGCGTCTCACGCACGACGGTCACCCGTGCCTACGCGGCGCTTGCCGAGGCGGGCTACGCCGTCGCCCGCCAGGGAGCCGGCACCTACACCTCGGTGCCCGGCGGCGTCCGGGCCGCCCGCAGCGATCGCGCGCTGCTCCCCCGGTCGGGCGGCCAGGACGACGCAGACCTGATCGACCTGGGCTGTGCAGCCCCCGTACCGCCGCCGGGACTGGCGCAGGCCTACGAGGAGGCGGTCGCCGAGCTGCCGGCGTACTTCGCCGGCCACGGCTACTACCCGGTGGGGCTGCCGTCGCTCCAGCAGGCCGTCGCCGCGTCGTACGACGCACGAGGGCTGCCCACCTCTCCCGACCAGGTGATGGTGACGGCCGGAGCGCTCAGCGCCGTCGCCGTGGTCTCCCGGGCCTTCACCGGCCCCGGCCAGCGCGTGCTGGTCGAGTCCCCCGGCTATCCGAACGCGGTGCAGGCCCTGCGCCACCACGGGGCCAGAGTTGTCGGCAGCCCCGTCGACCCCGACGGATGGGACCTCGACGCGATCGGAGCCGGCCTGCGCCAGCACGCCCCGACGCTGGCCTACCTGATCCCCGACTTCCAGAACCCCACCGGCCACCTGATGACCGACGAGCAGCGGGTGGAGTACGCCGAGCACCTGCGTCGCGCACGCACCGTGGCGGTCGTCGACGAGGCTCACCAGGCGCTCGCGCTGGAGGGGCAGCCGATGCCGCGGCCGTTCGCGGCGTACGCGCCGGACACGATCACTGTCGGCAGCGCCAGCAAGAGCGTGTGGGGCGGGCTGCGTCTGGGTTGGATCCGCGCGCCGCGCGAGGCGATGGAGCGACTGACGGCCGCGCGGGTGGCGCTCGACCTCGGCGCGCCCGTGCTCGAGCAGCTCGTGCTGAGCCGGCTGCTCGGCGACTCCCAGGTGCTCGCGCACCATCGCGACAGGATGCGTGCGCAGCGCGACGCGCTCGTGGAGGCGGTGTCGTCACGCCTGCCGGAGTGGGGCTTCCGCGTGCCCGCCGGGGGGCTCGCACTCTGGTGCGAGCTGCCGACGGACGAGGCGGTGGCCGTCGCCACCGAGGCAGAGCACCGCGGCGTGGCCGTCACCCCCGGACCCGTGTTCGCCGTTGGTGGCGGGCTCAACCGCTTCGTCCGGATCCCGTGGACGCGATCACCCGAGCAGCTGGAGCAGGCGGTCGACCGGCTCGCGCAGGCATGGGCGGTCGTGCGGTCGGGCGACAGCACGATCGCGCCGCGGTCGCGCGTCATGGTGGCCTGACCCTGCATCCGGACTGCGCTGGGAGGGCCCGAGGGCCCCGCCCGCTGCTGCGGACGAGGCCCCCGGGATGGAGCGGGTCGAGCGGTGGTCAGCCCTTCGGGGCCACCATCACCGTCACCGTGTCGCCCTTGGTGCGGACGATCTCGATGACGGTGCCGGTCTTGGGCACGTCGACGCTGTACCAGCCGGGCTGGTAGCGGCCCGGGTGTGCCAGCACCATCGGCGTCGTCGGGTCGCCGTCGTCGTCCACGAGGACCTCGTGACCGTCGGTCGGGTACCACCACTTCGCGGTGTCGTCGAAGACCGAGACGGCCCTCTGCGACTTGATCACACCGGTCTGGGTCACGACGTTCTCGCCGTCGAGAACCTCCCGGTGCAAGGTGACCTTCTTGGTCGGCTTCAGCCCGAACGTCGAGTCGTAGGACTGGATCCGGTTGCGCATCAACGTGCCGTCCGGCCAGTGCGACAGACCCGGGTGGGCGTCGACCGGGAGCAGCAGACCGTGACCTGGGTGCTCGCCGACGTTGTTGTCGTCGTACTCCTCGTCCCAGTACCAGATCAGGGCGCCCTCCATGTAGGGGTACGTCTCGACCCAGTCGGGCCTGGTCAGCCCGAAGGAGAAGTTGTACGCCGTGCGCAGCGACTCGTCGTAGCCGTCGTAGCGGCGGTTCTCGACGATGTAGGCGTGGTTGACCTGCTTCTCCGCAGTGGTCTGGGCTCGGAGGAAGCCATCGAGGGTCCAGCCCTCGTCGGCCGTCTCCGCCGTACCGATCACGGTTCCGTCGATCGCGATGTTGTCGACCCGGAAGCCACTCATCACGAACGCCTCGTCGGTGCGGTAGCGGAAGCGGACCGCGTTGGTTCCGGCCGGGAGGGTGGCGGTGAGGTCGGTCCAGGTCGCCTGGACGCCGCTGATGCCGTTGCCCTGCCCGTTGAAGCCGCTCTCGTTGCCCGCACCGGACAGGTTGGTGTGCACCTGCTGCCAGGTGGCCCCGTTGTCGGTCGAGGCCTCGACGAACGCGAAGTCCCAGTCCGCCTCGATCTCGTAACGGACCTTGGCCGTCAGGTTGGTACCGCTCACACCGGTCTTCACCATCCGCGTGGTCATGCTGTTGCCCTGGTCGGAGTAGTACTGCCAGCTGCCCTCGAACGGCGCACCGACCGAGATCGTCTGCGTCTTGCTCGGCAACGAGGCGATCAGCGACTGGAGTCCGTTGTCGTAGGCCGGGGTGTTGTTGGACAGCACCGCGGTCTTGGTCTCACCGAACGGCACCGTGTCGTAGAACGGGCCGTTCCCGCCCTGCGGCTCGAGCCAGCCGAGCTGCAGGAGCTCCCACGTCCCCATGTCGGTCGGCGCGTCGCCGATCCCGTCAGGACCACCGTCGCCGATGTTGGCGCCGGAGGACATCAGGGTCCAGAAGGCGGTGTTGTTCTCGGCACCACCGGTGTTGCCCGAGGTGTCGTAGAGGTCCGGCAGCCCCAGGTCGTGGGCGTACTCGTGCGCGAACACGCCGAGACCGCCGTTCTCCGGCTGGATGGTGTAGTCGCTGACCCACATGCCGGTGGGGTTGTTCGGCACCGTGGTGTCGCCCGTAGGCCCGCCCGAGCCGACCTCGAAGCCCGGCAGACCGTCGGAGCGGCTGGTCAGCGCGGCGCGCCAGCGGTGGCTCCAGATGGCGTCCGTGCCGAAGCTCGGGTCGCCCGCGGCCTGGTCGCCGCCTGCGTGCACGATCTGCATGTGGTCGATCGCACCGTCGGGCTCGTCGTAGATCTCGTCGTTGTCGAGGTCGTAGCGGTCCTGGACGTCGAACGTCGCGAGGTACTCCTGGATCTCGGGCATCTCCATGCCCTCGTCCAATCGGTCCTGGGTCCAGACGGACATGGCGTCGCGGAGCAGGAACCAGGTGTTGTTGCACACGATCCCGCCACAGAAGTCGCGGCCGTAGCGCGCCTCGTTGAAGGGCACCCGCACCCAGTCGGTGACCTCACCGGCGATGGAGTAGCGACCCGAGGACTGGGTCTCGTAGTACTCCTTCATCCGGTTGAAGTACATGTCCTCGTAGTGGGCCCGGTTGTAGTCGGCCTGCCAGAGGGTGGAGTTGTCCACGGCCCGGTCGGGCTCGGGGATCGCGTTGTGCTCGGGGCCGTCGTAGGTCTGAGGGGTGCCGTCGGACGGGAACGCGCACGGCGGTGGCTGACCCTCCACGGCGACGGCGCTGCAGTACGACGGGTGCGGGTGGTCGCTGAACTCCGCGAGGATCACGAAGACCCGGTCGGTGCCCTCGAGGGTGAGCGGGACCCGCTGGCCCTTGCCGTTGCCCTTGAAGGGCTTCTTGCCCTGGATGAGGCGCTGGATGGCCGCTTCCTTCTGCGCCTGGCGCTTCAGAGCCAGGTCCCAGGTCTCCTCCGGGACGTGACCGCGGTCGCGGTCAGCCTGCTGGGCTGCCGCAACGACAGCCTTCGGAGCTCGTTCCTTCGGGGCCGGTGCGGCGGCCCCTGCCGTGGTGGAGGCGAACACGCCCGCCGCCACGAGAGTCGTCGAAGCAAGCAGCACCACTGCCTGGCGACGACGTCGGTGGATGGGGTTCACATGGGTTCCTTGTCTCCCTGGCCGCTCCGACGGGTCGCGTCGAGTCGGACCTGATGGACGGCAGGGAGACCGGATCCCGGGACTCACGAACCAGGCGGGCCAGCCTTCCCACCGTCGGGCATCCTGCGCCCGGGGAGACGGGCTGCGGAATACCCGACCGGTCGGTCAGGCGGCATCGTTATCGATTCGTGACCTGCTTGCGAACCAGGCGCTCGTTCGGTCGCGAACATGCCTCCCTAGGGGTGTGGCGCGCGCCGTCAGACGAGGTTCACGCCGCGCACCGATGCCGCGTCGATGGCGCTGGCGATCTCGTCGAGCGCGTCGGCCGGGATCGCGGAGTCGACCGAGAGACCCACCAGCGCCGCTCCGCCCTTGGTGTCGCGCGAGACCTGCATGCCGGCGATGTTCACGGCCGCCTCGCCGAGGATCCGGCCGACGATGCCCACGATGCCCGGTCGGTCCTCGTAGGTGAAGAACGCCAGGTGGTCGGTCGGCTCGATGTCGACGTCGAACCCGTTGACCTCGACCAGCCGCTCCTTCTGGGCCAGCCCGACGAGCGTGCCGCTGACCGAGACCTGCGACCCGTCGGCGAGGGTGCCTCGGATCGTGATGAGGTTGCGGTGGTCGGGGCTCTCCGGGTCGGTCACGAGGCGTACGGCGGTGCCCCGCTCGGCCGCCAGCAGCGGAGCGTTCACGTAGGACACCTGGTCTTCGACGATGTCGTGGAAGACGCCCTTCAGCGCGGCGAGCTCGAGGACCTTGACGTCGAACTCGGTGATCTCGCCGCGGACCTCGACGTCGATCTGCTGCGCGACCTCACCGGCCAACGAGGTGAAGACCCGGCCCAGGCGCTCGGTCAGCGGGATGCCCGGCCGCACCTCCTCGGCGATCACGCCGCCCTGCACGTTGACGGCGTCGGGCACGAGCTCGCCCGAGAGCGCGAGCCGTACCGAGCGGGCCACCGCCAGGCCGGCCTTCTCCTGTGCCTCGTCGGTGGAGGCACCGAGGTGCGGGGTGGCCACGACGTTCTCGAGCTCGAACAGCGGACTGTCGGTGCACGGCTCCTTGGCGAACACGTCGAGACCGGCGCCGGCGATGCGGCCCGTCTTGAGGGCGTCGTAGAGCGCCTGCTCGTCGACGATGCCACCTCGTGCGGCGTTGACCAGCACCAGGGACGGCTTGGCCTTCGCGAGCTGCTCGGCACCGATCAGACCGGCGGTCTCGGGGGTCTTGGGCAGGTGGACCGACATGAAGTCGGCCTCCGCGAGCAGCGTGTCGAGGTCGACCAGGCGCACTCCCATCTGCGCGGCACGACCGGGCTGGACGTAGGGGTCGTACGCGATCACCGACATCCCGAACGCCGAGAGACGTTGGGCCACGAGCACCCCGATCCGGCCGAGGCCGACGATGCCGACGGTCTTCTCGTAGAGCTCGATGCCGGTGTAGCGCGATCTCTTCCACGCGCCGTTCTTCAAGGCGGCGTGTGCCGGCGACACGTGCCGGGCGGCAGCCAGCATCAGCGCGACCGCGAGCTCGGCGGCGCTGACGATGTTGGAGGTGGGGGCGTTGACCACCATCACGCCCGACTGGGTGGCCGCGCGCACGTCGACGTTGTCGAGGCCCACACCGGCGCGGGCGACCACCTTGAGCCGGGTGGCGGCAGCCAGCGCCTCGGCGTCGACCTTCGTGGCCGAGCGCACCAGGATCGCGTCGACGTCGCCGATGGCAGAGAGCAGCTCTCCCCGGTCGGAGCCGTCACAGGTGCGGATCTCGAAGTCGGGCCCCAGCGCGTCGACGGTCGCGGGACTGAGCTCTTCGGCGATGAGTACGACGGGCTTGCTCACAGCGGTGGGTCCTCGCAGGTCAGGGCGGGTGGGATGGGCCAGGATCGGCGCCGGGCGAGCGGCCCGGTCGGCACGGCGCTGTGCTGCCCCCAGAGTACCCGCGGAGATCCCGGCCCCAGGCGGATGTCCACCCCGGGACGGGCCCGACCAGCCGGCCGTACCGCTCACCACCAGGGTCGGCGTGACTCGGCCGGTCTACCCCGGCCACATCCGAACGGACTACTCGGGCATGACCCCAAGGGACTAATCCGTCCGACGTTCGCCCATGGTTCGCCGGGAAACCCTCAGCCAGTGCATGACCTTCCCTACTGTCAGGCAACACCTCAACGGGCTCCCCCCAGTTGACCCCCCGCAATGCTCGAAGGTCGTCCGGATGCAGTTCCGATCCACAGTTGTCCCCGCGCTCGCGCTGGCACTCGCCATTGCAGCGCTCACCGCGCCAGCCCCCCCGATTGGCGAAGCGGTCAGCGCGAGCGCGAAGGGCAGCAAGGAGAGCAACCGGACCACGACCTTCCGCCCGCGGACCATCGAGGCGGAGTCCGCTGAGGTGCCTAACTCGTTCCGCGGCCAGTACGCCTGGCTCGGCTACGAGGCACAACCCGCGGGGTGGCCGATCACCGATGTGTACTACCGGGACCAGGTCCCGTGGGGTCGCGTCGAGCCGACCGCGGGCGCGTACGACTTCGCGGGGTTCGAGAAGGGCCTGGCGGCAGCACAGCAGCGCGGCGGACGCTTCGGCTTCCGGGTGCTGGCGTACTGCCCCAACTGCTGGTTCGAGGACGCCACACCCTCGTTCGTCCCGAGGCAACCCGGCACGGACATCCCCGACTGGAACAGCGAAGCCTTCCTCGCGGGATGGGAACGGCTCATGTCCCAGCTCGGCAGCCGCTACGACAGCGACCCACGCATGGGGTGGGTCGACGTCGGCGGCTACGGCAAGTGGGGTGAGTGGCACGTCTCGGACGGCGAGGAGATCTCGGACGCGAACGCCGCCCGCGTGGTCCGGGCGGTGGTCCGGGCGTTCCCGACGACGCACGTGGTCATCAACGCGATGACCCCGGGCCTCGTGCTCAACGCCCTTCGCGAGCACCCGCGCCTCGGGCTCCGGGTGGACTGCCTCGGGGAGTTCAACATGTACTCCACCCTCGCGACGAGCCCGGAGATGCAGCAACGGTGGAAGACGGCGCCCGTGCTCAGCGAGTGGTGCGGCACGTCGACGACCAGCACGGTGCTGGGCGCGAAGCAGGTACGGCAGTACCACGTCTCCCAGGTCTCCAGCGACAACCTCCGGGTGCGCCATGCGGACATGACGGCGGCCGAGCAGGCGGGCTTCGAGGACGCGGCTCGATCGGCTGGGTTCCGCTACGCGGTACGCAAGGTGACGGTCCCGAAGCGCGTGGGGCGCGGCGGGGCGATGTCCGTGGTCACCCGGTGGGCCAATGCGGGCTCGGCACCGACGTACGACGAGTGGAGGGTCGTCCTCCGCGTGCGCAACGGCGCCGGCGCGACCGTGGCGACGCGGACGCTGCCCATCGACCTGGGCCGCCTGCTACCCGGCCGCCAGACCTATCGGTCATCGGTGCGGCTGCCGAAGCTGGGCGTGGGGCGCTACGCCCTCGCCGTGGCGGTGGTCGACCCGTCGGGTTACCTGGCGCCGATGAACCTGGCGATCCAGGGGCGCGCGGCCGACGGCTCCTACCGCGTGGGCTCGGTGCGCGTGACGCGCTGACCCGCCCGCCACGGTCAGCCTGGCTGCTTCCTCGTCCGATGGAGCAGCCAGTCGCGGCCGGTGTCGATGAGCGCATACCGGTGGCTGCCGGCGGCACCGTGGAGCACGAACACGAAGCGCTTCGCGCTGCGGTCCTCCAGCTCCCACCACCCGGAGTCGGCGATGTCCTTGTCGGCATCGGTGTAGGTCGCGTGGTCGAGGTCGTGGTCGTCGACGGCCACCGCGAGCCGGTCCTGGCGATCGCTCGTGGGCATCCCCTTCGGGACGGCCCACGACTTCAGCACGCCGTCCTCCTCCAGCCGGAGGTCGAAGTGCGGCCTCGGTTTGCGGTGCTCGTGCAGCACGAACACCGGGCGAGCCGGGTCGTTCATCGCCTACGCCGGCACGGAGCCGTTGCTGCGTGCTCGACCGTGCAGCCACCTGGCTGCCAGGACGCCGCCCACGGCGCCGCCCAGGTGGCCCTGCCACGACACCCTGGCGTCGCTCGGCAGCACGCCCCACAAGATGCCGCCGTAGATGAAGAAGACCACGATGCCGATGCCGATCTGCGCGAAGCTGCCGGAGTAGAACCCGCGGACCAGGAGGTAGGTGAGCCAGCCGAAGACGATGCCGCTGGCGCCGAGGGTGAGAGAGCCCGGCGGCGAGAAGAGCCAGACCGCGAGCCCCGACGCCACGATGATCACCAGCGTCGCCCATGCCCACCGCCGCCAGCCGTCGAGCAGGACCAGGACGCCCAGCAGGAGGAACGGGACCGAGTTGCTGATCAGGTGCGCCCAGCCGCCGTGCAACCACGGCGCCAGGAAGATGCTGACCAGTCCTTCGTCGGTGTGCGGCCGGATGCCGTAGGGATCGAGCGAGTTGCCACTCAGCTGGTCGACCGCCTCGAGCAGCCACATGCCCATCAGCAACGCACCGATCGCGACGAACGCCGTCGCGATCCCGACCCTGCCCCTCGTGCTCCTCGATTGCAGCGTGCTCATGGTCCAAGTGTGCCGGGTGCGCCCCCGTGGTCGAGCAGCGAGCGAAGCGAGCGATCAGTCCCGCGCCGGTGGCCGCCCTCCGCCACCGCGCGGACGTTGTGTGGAGACTTCGTCGCGCCACGTACGACGGACATGACACAAGTCGCGAACGCTCGCCAGCTTCGGCACCTGCGTCTGGTCAGGACCCTTGATCGCGGCCGCGCTCAGCGGGCTGAGCTGCCCTCGACATAGTCGGAGTCGTGGCTCTTGACCCAGGCCATCAGCTTGCGGAGCTCGCGGCCGGTCTGCTCGATCGGGTGCTGCTCCTCCTGGGCGCGGAACGCCTTGAACTCGGGGCCGCCGGCGTCCTGGTCGTCGATGAAGCGCTGGGCGAAGGAGCCGTTCTTGATGTCCTCCAGAACGGCGAGCATGTTCTCCTTCACCTGCGGCGTGATCACCCGCTGGCCGGAGACGTAGTCGCCGTACTCAGCGGTGTCGGAGACCGACCAGCGCTGCTTGGCGATGCCGCCCTCGTACATCAGGTCGACGATCAGCTTCAGCTCGTGCAGGCACTCGAAGTAGGCGACCTCGGGCTGGTAGCCGGCCTCGGTGAGGACCTCGAAGCCGTACTGCACCAGCTTCGACGCGCCGCCACAGAGCACGGCCTGCTCGCCGAAGAGGTCGGTCTCGGTCTCCTCGGTGAACGTCGTCTTGATGCCACCGGCGCGCAGGCCGCCGATGGCCTTGGCGTACGACAGCGCGAGCGGCCAGGTGGTGCCGGACTCGTCCTTCTCCACCGCGACCAGAACCGGGACGCCGCGACCGTCGACGTACTCGCGACGCACCAGGTGGCCGGGGCCCTTGGGCGCGACCATGAACACGTCGACACCCGCAGGCGGGGTGATGTAGCCGAAGCGGATGTTGAAACCGTGGCCGAAGACGAGGGTGTCGCCCTCGGCGATGTTGGGCTCGACCTCGTCGGCGTACAGCTTCCGCTGCACGTGGTCGGGGGCGAGGATGACGATGACGTCGGCCTCCTCCACCGCCTCGGCGGGGGTGAGCACGCGCAGGCCCTCGGCCTCTGCCTTGGCGCGCGACTTCGAGCCCTCGGGCAGCCCGATCCGCACGTCGACGCCGGAGTCGCGCAGCGACAGCGAGTGGGCATGGCCCTGGCTGCCGTAGCCGAGCACCGCGACGTTCTTGCCCTGGATCAGGGCGAGGTCGGCGTCGTCGTCGTAGAACATCTCAGCCACTGGGGGCTCTCCTTCTGGTGGGTCGTGCGTGGGTCTGACAGGCAGGGGTACGCCGCCTCAGCCGGCCGGGTCAGCTGGCCGGCGCGATCGGGACCGGCGTCGGGCGGGGGGTGCGCTCGGAGATCGACCGGCCGCCACGACCGATGGCGACCATGCCGGACTGGACGAGCTCGCGGATGCCGAACGGCTCGATGACGCGGAGGAAGTCGGCGAGCTTGTCGACGTTGCCGGTGACCTCGATCGTGATGGCGTCGGGGGCGACGTCGACGACCTTGGCGCGGAACAGGTTCGCGGCGTCCAGCACCTGGCCCCGGGTCGTCGGGTCGGCCTTCACCTTGACGAGCAGGAGCTCACGGTTGATCGAGGCCGTGCCGTCGAGCTCGACGATCTTGATCACCTCGACCAGCTTGTTGAGCTGCTTGGTGACCTGTTCGAGCGGCGACTCCTCGACGTTGACCACGATCGTCATCCGCGAGATGTCGGGGTGCTCGGTCGGGCCGACCGCCAAGGAGTCGATGTTGAAGCCACGCCGCGAGAAGAGACCGGCGATGCGAGCCAGGACGCCGGGCTTGTCCTCGACGAGGACGCTCAGGGTGTGCGTGCTCATCGACGTCCTCGCTTCGCTCCGGGCGCCGATGACGCACTCGGGTGGCTGTGTTCGATGGTGGTCTCGCTCCGCTCGCCCATCAGAGGTCGTCCTCGTCGAACTCGGGCGCGAGGTCGCGCGCGTACTTGATCGCGTCGTTCGAGGTGCCGGCCGCGACCATCGGCCAGACCATCGCGTCGCGATGGACCCGGAAGTCGACCACGACCGGGACGTCGTTGATCTCCATGGCCTTCTGGATGGTCGCGTCGACGTCCGCGGGCGAGTCACAGGCGAGGCCGACGCAGCCGTAGGCCTCGGCGAGCTTGACGAAGTCGGGGATCCGGCGGTCGGCCCCGGTGTGCAGGTCGGTGTTGGAGTAGCGCTCGTTGTAGAACAGCGTCTGCCACTGCCGCACCATGCCCAGCGACTCGTTGTTGATGATCGCGACCTTGATCGGGATGTCCTCGATCGTGCAGGTGGCGAGCTCCTGGTTGGTCATCTGGAAGCAGCCGTCGCCGTCGATGGCCCACACCGTCGCGTCGGGGCGGCCGACCTTGGCGCCCATCGCAGCCGGCACGCAGAAGCCCATGGTGCCCAGGCCCCCGGAGTTGATCCACGTGCGCGGGTTCTCGTAGCCGACGAACTGGGCCGCCCACATCTGGTGCTGACCGACGCCGGCGACGTAGATCGCCTCGGGGCCGGCGATCGCGCTCAACCGCTCCATCACCAGCTGCGGGGCGAGCGAGCCGTCGGTGGGGGCGTCGTAGCCCAGGGGGTAGCGCTTCTTGATGCCGGCCAGGAACTCGATCCACTGCTCGTAGTCGCCCGTGTTGCCGGCGTCGGCATCGGCCTTCAGCGCGACGATGAGATCGCTGATCACCTCGCGACAGTCGCCGACGATCGGGACGTCGGTGAAGCGGTTCTTGCCGATCTCGGCGGGGTCGATGTCGGCGTGGATGATCTTGGCGTTGGGGGCGAAGGAGTCCAGGTTGCCGGTCACCCGGTCGTCGAAGCGTGCCCCGAGGCTGATGATCAGGTCGGAGCGCTGGAGCCCCGCCACCGCGGCGACGGTGCCGTGCATGCCGGGCATGCCGAGGTGCTGCGGGTGGCTGTCGGGAAACGCGCCCCGGGCCATCAACGTGGTGAGCACGGGGATGCCGGTCAGCTCGGCGAGCACCCGCAGCTCGCGCCAGGCCCGCGATCGGATGACCCCGCCGCCGACGTAGAGCACGGGGCGCTTGGCCTCCAGCATCATCCGCGCGGCCTCGCGGATCTGCTTGCTGTGCGGCTTGGTGGTGGGGCGGTAGCCCGGCAGTGACAGCTCGGTGGGCCACTCGAAGGTCGTCATCGCCTGGAGCGCCGACTTGGCGACGTCGACCAGCACCGGACCGGGACGGCCGCTGGAGGCGATGTGGAAGGCCTCGGCGATCGTGCGCGGGATCTCGGCCGGGTCGGTGACGAGGTAGTTGTGCTTGGTGATCGGCATCGTGATGCCGCGGATGTCGGCCTCCTGGAAGGCATCGGTGCCGATCGCCGCGGCGCCGACCTGGCCGGTCACGGCCACCATCGGGACGGAGTCCATGTGCGCGTCGGCGATCGGCGTCACCAGGTTGGTCGCCCCGGGGCCGGACGTCGCCATGCAGACCCCGACCCGTCCGGTGGCCGAGGCGTAGCCGGCCGCCGCGTGACCGGCTCCCTGCTCGTGCCGGACGAGGAAGTGTCGGATCTTGGTGGAGTCCATGAGGGGGTCGTACGCCGGGAGGATCGCGCCGCCGGGGATGCCGAAGATGTGCTCGGCGCCGGCGTTCTCCAGCGAGCGGATCAGGCTCTGGGCGCCGGTGATCCGGTCGGGAGCCGGGCTCGTGGTCATCGGTTCAGTTCCTGTCGGTGGGATTCAGCGGGAGGCGACAAAAAACCCCTCGGCCGAGGGCGGCGAGGGGCGGACGCGTGTGCTGGCGGGACCGGCTGCGTTCAGGCTGGTCGTCGGCTCACGCGTCAGAGGGTACGAGGAGAAGGCGCATGCACCTACGGTCCCCGGCCCGCCGACCCGGCGTCAACACAGTGTGCCAGGCGTCCCAGGATGCGGGACGCGCGTCTCAGCAGCGCCGTATCCCGCCTGCCGTCACGGACCGGGAGTAGTCCCGCTATCCCTCGCGCGGCATCACGCCGAGTCCGGCGGCGTGCTCGGTGATCGACCGCGCCATCCGCACGTCGCGCGCCGTCACGCCTCCCACGTCGTGGCTCGACAGCGTGACCGCGAGCGTGGGGTAGGTCAGCGTGAGGTCGGGGTGGTGGTCGGCCGCCTCGGCGACCTCGCCGATCTTGTTGGTCAGGCGAAGTCCGGTGGCGAAGTCGCCGGTCTCGAACGTCGCGACGAGCCGCCCACCCTCGGCGGCGTCGTAGCTCCATGCCACCAGCTGCTCGGCGGCCACATCGTCCTCGGTCAGCACTTTCCTGTCGTCGGTCACCCCTCCAACCAAGCACGCGCGGGCGCCCGGCGAAAGTCGCGGGCGAGTCAGGGCAGCACGGACTGTCCGATCTCGTCCGGGTTGTAGGCGATCTCCCAGCGGAACCCGTCGGGGTCGGTGAAGTAGCCGGTGTAGCCGCCCCACTCACGCTCCTGCGCGGCCCGGACGGCTACGGCGCCGGCGCGCCCCGCCGTCTCCAGGACCCGGTCGACCCCTGCCTTCGTCGCGCAGTTGTGCGCCAGGGTCAGCGGAGGCACCCCGCCCAGGACAGGCGGCGCCCCGATCTCGGCCTCGAAGTGGTCGGCGTCCCACAGCGACAGCACGACCTTGTCGGCGACCCGGAACATCAACACCTCTCCCGGCACGTGGACGGCGGGCTCCCACCCGAGCCCGTCGACGAAGAACGCCCGGCTTGCGCCGACGTCACGGACGGCAAGGGTCACGAAGCTGATCCGCTGGTCCATCCCCTCAGCGTGTCATCGCCGACAGCGACACGCGCTGCCGGCCCTCGTCGTCGAAGTTCGTCGGGTCGAGCCATGCGTCGTACGCCGGGGCGAGGCGGGCGAAGTCGGCGTCCGTCATCGCGAACCAGTCGGTGTCGCGGTTGCGGCCCTTGTAGACCATCGCGTTGCGAAACCGCCCCTCGTAGGTGAAGCCCAGTCGATGGGCGGCTGCTGCGGACGGGGCGTTGTGGTGGTCGAGCTTCCACTCGTAGCGGCGGTAGCCGAGGTCCTCGAAGACGTGATGCATCAGCAGCACCATCGCCTCGGTCGCGGCGACGGTCCGTTGAAGTGCGCGGCCGTAGATGATCCCGCCGACCTCGACGCTGCCCTGCGCGGGGTCGCAGCGCATCAGGGTGGCGTGGCCCGCAGCCGACCCTCCAGCCGGGCCGGCAGTCGGCACGACCGCGAACGTCACGACGTCGGTGGCCGTCGCCATCGTCGTCACCAGCGCGTCGGACCCCGCCCGGTCCGTCGGCATCTCGTGCGGGCGGTAGGTCCAGCGCCAGGCGTCGTCCGGCGCGCACAGGGCGGCGTACAGCGCCTCGGCGTGCTCGGGGCCGATCGGTTCGAGTGTCACGGTGCGCCCGGGCAGTGTCACCCGAGCGGGCCGTGGCCTCGCTGTCCAGCCGGGTACGTCGATCCCGATCGCCTGCCCGTGCTCGTTGGTTCGCGCCACGGAGCCAGTCTGACCTCTACGCTCGCCATCGTGGACATCCGCTTCGCGAAGTGCTGGCACGTCGTCACCGGAGTCGTGGCGCTGGTCGCGCTGGTCGCGCAGTTCGGCCTCGTGCTCGACGGGGCACAGGTGCTCATCGAGGAGGACCCGCCGTCGCGGGCCGAGGCGGTCTACCGCTTCTTCGCCTACTTCACGATCCAGAGCAACATCCTGGTCGCCGCGACGTCGCTCATGCTGGCGCGCGACCCGGGCTGCGACGACCGGCGCTGGCGGGTGCTGCGGCTCGCCGGGCTGGTCGGCATCACGGTCACCGGGCTGGTGCACTTCTTCCTGCTGCGCCCGCTGATCCACCTCGACGGGCTGAGCTACTGGTGCGACAAGACCCTGCACATGGTGGTGCCGGTGCTCGCCGTGTTCGGCTGGGTCTTCGCCGGTCCACGGCCGCGGGTGACGGGCCGGGAGATCGCGATCGCCGTCTGCTGGCCGTTCGCCTGGCTCGCGGGCACGCTCGTGGTCGGCGCGGCGACGGGCTGGTTCCCCTACCCGTTCCTGGACTACGAGAAGGAGGGCTGGGGGTCCGTGCTGGGCGTCTGCGTCGGCATCACCGTGCTCTTCCTCGCGATCTTCGCCCTGGTCCACTACCTCGACCGGCGCCTGTCGCCGTTCCCTCCCGCCCTCGAGAGGGTCAGCGACCCAGCTCCTGGCTGATCTCGCGACGCTCGCCATCGAGGACCACGCGCGCCGGGGCTCCGTTGACGAGCGGCAGGAACGGCGCGACGTGGCCGCACTCCACGTCGAGGACCACAGGTACGTCGAGATCGCCGAGCGCGTCGCGGACGGCGTCCTGCTGCGTCATCCCGGTGGAGTCGGGGGCCAGGGTGCGCCGACCAGGACGGCGCTCACGTGGTCGAACCAGCCGGCACAGCGCATCGCGTGCAGCATCCGGCAGGTGGTGATCGCCTCCTCCTCGGCTTCCGCGACATAGACGACACGTCCCTCGGCGGCGTGCTCGCGTCCGACGGCCGCGACGTCGGCGTACGTCGAGCAGATCGGCCCGAGCACCTCGAGGCAGCCGCCGACGAGGCGGCCGGTGACGTCGACCGGCCCGGTCGCCGGATCGAGCAGCGACCAGTCGCCGGTGCCGTCGAGGTCGAGCGTGGACAGCGTGGGATCGCCGACCCAGTCGTCGAACACGCGGCCCCGCTGGCCGGCTGGCTGCTCACCGTCGGCAGCACGGCGCTGTGGCTGGGCGGCGGGGCGCTCGGGCTGGCCGGCGCAACCCTGCTCGTCACGCTGTGGCCGCGCCTCCCGGCCCGCGCCTCCGTGCGAGAGTGACGGGGTGATCAGCATCCGCGCGGCGATCCATGCCGCCTCGGGGGTTCCCCGGCTCTTCTCCGCCGCCCTGCGGGCCGGCGCGAGCCCGGCTCAGGCCGCCCAGGTGGTGGCGATCTCCGCCGGGGCGACCAGCGTCGCCACCAGGCGCGGCCGCGGCGTCCCAGGGCGGCAGAACGCCGTGCGCCACTTCGTCTGGCAGGCGTTGCTGACCGCCCGGCACGGCGTCGACCTGGCCCGGGCGATCGCCGACGCCCAGGAGGTCGACACTCCCCACCGGCGCGACTCCGAGATCGACCGTCGCAACAACGCGACGGGGCAGGAGTACGGCGCCGCCCATGCCGTCGAGCTCGCGGGACTCTCGATGCGCGAGGCGCACGACCGGCTCGCCGGGGTGGCCCTGCAGAAGTGGGCGTCCGGCGAGCTGGTCTGAGTCACGGCTCCCTGAGCAGGTCCCGCACGGCGGCCAGGCCGGTGGCCACCTCGGCGAAGCTGGTCGACAGCGGCGAGAGGCCCACCCGCAGACCGCCGGGGTCCCGGTAGTCGGGGATCACGTCGCGTTCCCACAGCGCCGCCACGACCTCGCGCATCCGGTCGTGGGTCAGCGTCACGTGGCCGCCCCGCTGCTGGGGGTCGCGCGGCGACGACAGGGTCACCCCGAGCGGGGCCAGCCACGCGTCCGCCAGCGCGACGGCGTACGACGTCAGAGCGACCGACTTCGCCCGGACGGCGTCCATCCCCACCTCGTCGATCGCAGCCACCATGTCGGTGAGCGCGAGCATGCCGACGACCGCCGGCGTTCCCGAGATGAACCTGCGGATCCCCGGCGACGGCCGGTAGCCCGGACCCATCAGGAACGGGTCGGCATGACCCATCCAGCCCTGCACCGGCTGTTGGAGCGTGTCGAGGTGCCGGGCGGCGACGTAGCCGAAGGCGGGAGCGCCGGGCCCGCCGTTGAGGTACTTGTAGGTGCAGCCGACGGCCAGGTCGGCTCCCCACTCGTCGAGGGCGAGCGGCACGGAGCCCACGCTGTGGGACAGGTCCCACAGCACCAGGGCGCCGGCGTCGCGGGCCAGCCGGGTGATCGCGGGGCCGTCGGCAACGAAGGCGGAGCGGTAGGCGACGTGGCTGAGGACGACCAGCGCGGTGCGCTCGCCCAGCACGGGGGCGAGCAGCTCCGGTGTGACACCGAGCGCGCGGTCGACCTCGACCCACCGGACCGTGAGCCCGCGCTCGGCGGCGATGCCCTCGACCACGTAGCGGTCGGTCGGGAAGTTGTCGGTGTCGACGACGATCTCGTCGCGCCCTGTCGCGGCCGCGTCGACACCCGCCCGGATCAGCTTGTAGAGCAGCACGGTCGTCGAGTCCCCGACGAAGGTCTGGCCGGGGGCGGCGCCCAGGCACACCCGGCCGATCTCGTCGCCGAGGGTGAGCGGCAGCGCGAACCACCGCTCGTCCCAGCCCCTGATCAGCCGGCCGCCCCACTCGTCGCGCACGAAGGCGGCCAGCCGGTCGGCAGTGGCGCTCAGCGGCCTGCCGAGCGAGTTGCCGTCGAAGTAGACGAGCGGGGAGTCGGCACCGAGGAAGCGGGCGCGATACGAGGCCAGCGGGTCGGCCTCGTCGTGGGGCCGCGGGTCGAGGGTCACTGCCGCATCGTCCCTCACTGGAAGCTGACGAAGCGCACCGGTGGCCTGACCCCGCGGACCGCGGCGGCGGTCATCCGCGGCTTGTCCTCGTCGTAGAACAGCTTGAAGCCCATCGAGAAGCGCCCGGGTCGGGCGACGGCGTGGAAGGTCGCGAGCTTCTGGCCGGGGTTGCCGAAGCCGTCGACGTGCTGCACCAGGGCCAGGCCGTCACGCTGCTCGACGTTCTCGACGTCCGGGATCATGTCGGTGCGGAACTGGTGGAGCATGAAGACCTTCTCGGGGAGGTTCTTCTCCTCCACGATGCCCGCCAGCCAGGCCGACACGCGGTTGACCTCGCGCGCGGACACCGACCCGATCGTGCGGCCGGGGACCTGCCTGGGTCCCATCCGCCACTCGGGATCGAGGGCGAGGCCGACGTACGGGCTCTCGAGCGCCCAGCGCCAACGCTTCGCGACGCTGAGGAAGTCGCTGCGTCCCGGCTGCAGGTCGAGGACGAGGAGGGCGCCGTTGCGGCGGGCGGCTCTGACGTACGGCTCCACCAGGCTGCGTGCGATGTCGTGGCTGAAGTCGCCGTCCGGGCCGGGCCCGGCGTCGGCGACCGTCACGATCAGCTCGTAGACGGGCAGCAGCTGCTCGCCCTCGCGTCGGAAGGGCTTGCCGGCCTTGACGACGCGCTGGTGTGCGGTGTCGATGTCGGTCTCGCCGAGCACGCCGAGCACGCCGGTGCCGGCGGTGCCGTAGTAGGCGGTCAGGAACCGCCGATGCCCGAAGACCTTGGTCCCGCCGCCGGGCAGCTGCTGGGGCCGCGCGGTCGCCGGTGGCGGGGTGGCGGGCCCCGGCCCCGGTGTCGCCGACGATGTCATGCGCGGCGCGGAGACGGGCACCGCGGCGACGCTCTGGTCGTCGGCGAAGGCACCGGTGATCGCCACCGGGATCGCCATCGCGGTCAGTCCGGCGACGGCAGCGACCAGCGACCGGGGGGAGGCGATCCGCATGCCGCGGAGCCTAGTGGTCATCTCCGGACGAACGTCCGGAGATGACCACCAGCTTTGGAGGGGCCGCGTCACCCGCAGACAGCGCCGTGCGCGGCCGACTGCACCATCTTGGCGTACTTCGCGAGCACGCCCCGGGTGTACGTCGGCGGCAGGGGCTCCCAGCCGACCTTGCGTGCGTCGAGCTCGTCGGGATCGACGTCGACCTCGAGGCGGCGGTTGGCCACGTCGAGCGTGATCGGGTCGCCGTCGCGGACGAACGCGATCGGGCCGCCGTCGACGGCCTCGGGCGCGATGTGGCCGACGCAGAGGCCCGTGGTCCCGCCGGAGAAGCGGCCGTCGGTGATCAGCAGCACGTCCTTGCCGAGCCCGGCGCCCTTGATGGCGCCGGTGATGGCCAGCATCTCGCGCATGCCCGGCCCGCCCTTGGGGCCTTCGTAGCGGATCACCACGACGTCGCCGGACGTGATCTCCCCGGCAGTGAGCGCGTCGAGGGCCGCCCGCTCGCGGTCGAAGACGCGCGCCGTTCCGGTGAACGTCGTGTCGTCGAACCCGGCGGTCTTCACCACCGCGCCCTCGGGCGCCAGGGAGCCCTTGAGGATCGTCAGGCCACCACTGCGGTGGATCGGTCGGTCGAGGGTGCGGATGACGTCGTCGTCGACCGCGGGCGGCGCGAGCGCCTCGAGGTTCTCGGCCATCGTCCGGCCCGTCACCGTCAGGGTGTCGCCATCCATCAGCCCGGCGTCGAGCAGGGCCTTCATCACCATCGGGATGCCGCCGACCTTGTCGACGTCGTTCATCACATAGCGCCCGAACGGCTTGAGGTCGCCGAGGTGCGGCACCTTGTCGCCGATCCGGTTGAAGTCGTCGAGGTCGAGGTCGACCTCGGCCTCGCGGGCGATCGCCAAGAGGTGCAGGACGGCGTTGGTGGAGCCGCCCAGCGCCATCACGACCGCGATGGCGTTCTCGAACGCCTCGCGCGTCATGATCTGCCGCGCGGTGATGCCCTCACGCAGCAGGCCGACGACCGCCTCGCCGGAACGATGAGCGAACCCGTCCCGGCGCCGGTCGACGGCGGGCGGAGCGGCCGAGCCCGGCAGCGACATCCCGAGCGCCTCGGCGACCGACGCCATCGTGTTGGCGGTGTACATGCCGCCGCAGGCCCCCTCACCCGGGCAGATCGCCCGCTCGATCCGGTCGACCTCCTCACGGGTGATCTTCCCGGCCAGGCACGCGCCGACGGCCTCGAAGGCGTCGATGATCGTGACGTCGCGCCCGTCGACCTGGCCGGGCATGATCGAGCCGGCGTACAGGAACACGCTGGCCAGGTCGAGCCGCGCGGCCGCCATCAGCATGCCCGGCAGCGACTTGTCACAACCGGCCAGGAGCACCGACCCGTCCAGCCGCTCGGCCATCATCACCGTCTCGACCGAGTCGGCGATCACCTCGCGGCTGACCAGCGAGAAGTGCATCCCCTCATGACCCATCGCGATGCCGTCGGACACCGAGATCGTGCCGAACTCCAGCGGATACCCGCCCGCCGCGTGCACGCCGTTCTTGACTGCCTTCGCGAGCCGGTCGAGGGACAGGTTGCACGGGGTGATCTCGTTCCACGACGACGCCACCCCGATCTGCGGCTTCGCGAAGTCTGCGTCACCCATGCCGACCGCCCGCAGCATCCCTCGAGCGGCTGCCTTCTCCAGGCCGTCGGTGACGTCACGCGAACGGGGCTTCATGTCGTGCTCGGGCATGCTCGGAGCCTACGGCCGCATCTCGAACCTCGTTGAGTTGGCCCAAATGGTTGTTTGAGTTGGCCCGAATGGTCCAGCAACAGGCCCGAGCACGACCATGTGGGCCAACTCAACGAGTCAGGGGATGAGGATGTCGCCTGCCCGGAAGGCGGGCGCCAGGACGAGGGTCGGCTCTCCCCAGCGGCGGGTGAGCTCACGCAGCAGATCGCGGGCGTACGACGTGAGCACACCGGGCCCGGGAAGGTGCGAGGCCAGCCAGAGCCGGTGCAGCACCACCGGGCGCAGGGTCGGGCCGTCGAGGCCCGCGGAGGGTGCCTGGTCCTCCTCCAGCGCCGCCCCGATCCGCCACGACGAGGCCATCAGGCACCAGGCCAGCGTGGCGAGTGAGAGGTCGGCGTCGAACGCAGCCGACGCGACGTACGGCACCGCGGGCGCGACGCGCTCGCGATACCTGGCGATCGCGGCCGCTACGACGTCGTCGGGCAGTCGCCAGGCGCACCAGCAGGTGGGCCAGGGGACGCTGAGGTAGGCGACGTCCCAGACCAGGTGCCGCACCTCGGCGAACTCGTAGTCGAGCAGCACGACCCCGTCGGGCGTCATCATGTTGTTGTCGGGACAGGCGTCGGCGGCCGTCAGGACCGGCGGCGCGGTGGTCAGCCGCGACGCGACGTCGCGCAGGGTGTCGACGAACTCGGCCGAGGCCGGCACCCCGAGTCGCTCCCCGAACTGCGCGTAGTCCGCCGCGGTGTCCGCGAGGGCGACCGGGACGCGGTGCGTCGTGATGTCGGGCGCGCGCAGGCCCAGCTGTCGCCCGTAGGCGTCGAGGACGTCCTCGGTGCCCGCGAGGTGGAGGTCGGCGACGGCGTCCACCCACCCGTCCACGGCGGCCTGCGCCGCCGCGGGGTCGCGCCCGAGGAGCACGTCGGCGACGGTCGGGAACGAGCCGAGGTCCTCGAGCACCATCAGGTCCGGATCGTGAGCGGTGCCCAGGAGCCGCGGCACGGAGTGCCCGCCGACCAGCGCCTCGAGGGCGGCGGGCTCCCGGGCGTAGGTGCCGCCGTCGCGGGAGAGGTAGCGCTTGACGACGTACGTCGCGCCGTCGTCGTCGGCGACCCGCCAGACCTCGCTCCGGTCGCTCCCCCCGAGCTGGCGCACGGGCGCCAGAGCCGACAGCCCGGCCGCGTCGGCGGCCGTCGCCAGGGTCCGCTCGTCGAGCACGAGGTCACCCTAGTCGCGTTGACGGGACGGGCACCCGGCCCAGAGCGTCGGCCAGGGTGCCCACGACCGCGGGCGCGGGCCGAGCCGTCGGGTCGGCCGCCGTCCGTCAGCGGCAGACTACGGTTGCCTCCGTGCTCGACCCCACGTCCGGTGCCGCCGTCGCGGAGGCGTTCGGGCTGCCGACCGGGCCGGGCCGCCCGCTCCTGCAGGGTCCGGTGGCCCGGGGCGAGCAGGGTCAGGTGTGGCGGCTCGCGACCGGCGGTGGCGCGTATGCCGTCAAGGATCCCTTCGTCGACGTGGACGCGGCCGAGGCATTGGCGGACGCGGCGTACCAGGACGCCGTCCACGCGGCGGGCGTGCCGATGCCGGGCGTGGTGCGCACGCCTGACGGCGCCGTGCTGGTCGAGGTCGGCGGGGCGACGGTTCGGGTCTACGACTGGGTCGATGTCCTCGACAAGGACCGCCGGCTGGACCCGGCCGAGATCGGCCGGCTCTTCGCGCAGATCCACTCGGTCGTCGTCCCCAGCGACGAGCCGATGGATCCGTGGTACGTCGAGCCCGTCGGCGCCGACCGCTGGCACGAGCTGGTCGAGGAGCTCCACCGGGGCCAGGCGCCGTTCGCGGCCGAGCTCGAGCTTCTCGTGCCGGACCTCGTCGCAGTGGAGGAGCTGCTGTATCCCGTGGCCGCCACCCAGTGGTGCCACCTCGACCTCTGGACCGACAACATCCTCCGAGCGGGGCGAGGAGGCCGAGCCGCGTCGAGTCCTGGCGTCACCGACGGTCTGGTGGTGCTGGACTGGGAGAACAGCGGCCCCGGCGCGCCCGGCCAGGAGCTGGGTCTCGCCCTCTTCGACGTCGGCCTGGGCGAGCCCGATCGGATGGCGGCGCTCTACACGTCGTACGTCGACGCCGGCGGGCCCGGCCGCCTCGTCGAGCCCTCGGACCTCGCCGTCGTGGTCGCGCAGCTGGGACACATCGGCGAGATGGGTTGCCGCAGGTGGCTGGCCTCGGCGACCGAGGCGGATCGACGCCACAACGAGGCCTGGGTGCGTGAGTTCGTCGACGAGCCGCTCACCCTCCGCGAGGTCGAGCAGATCGTCGCCGCGGTCAGCTCTCCGCCGCGGACTTGAGCTGAGCCAGGCCCTTCTCGAAGTCCTTGCCCAGGTACTTCTCCATGTTGAAGACCTTCGCGAAGACCGCGGCCATTCCCCGGCTCTCGCCTGACATCGTCCACGCGACGTCGCTGCCGCCGTTGTCGGGCACGATGGCGAAGCGGATATCGTTCTGCGCCTTCCAGGGCTTGAGGAAGGACAGCTTGATGTCGATCTGCTGCGGGTTCGAGTCGGTGATCTCCATCGAGCCCTCCCCGGCCTTCTTGTTGCCGCGCCAGGTGTAGTGCGCGCCGACGCCCTGTCCGGGGCCTGAGTACTCGCGCTGGAGGTCCGGGTCCAGGCCTTCCCAGGGCGACCACTGCTGCCAGTTACGGAAGTCGTTGATCAGCGCGTGCACGCGTCCGGGATCGGCGTCGATGTGGGTCTCGCGCACATAGGTGAACTCCGCCATGCGCGGCACCTTAGACCCTCCCCTTCGGGTGAGGGGAGAGATACCGACCGATCGGTCAGCCCGGGTCAGATCCTCGCGGCGCGCACCATCATCACGTCGGGCAGGTCTCGCACGACCTCGCGCCAGCTCTCACCCTCGTCGGCCGAGGCCCACACCGCGCCGTTGCGGCCGCCGAAGTAGAGACCCGCCGGCTCGTGCGCGTCGGTGCACATCGCGTCGCGCATCACCGCGACGAAGTAGTCGTCGGGGAGGCTGCCGTCGCCCAGCGGCTCCCACGAGGTGCCGGCATCCTGCGAGCGCCACACGCGGGCCTTGCCGTCGACCGGCCAACGAGCGCCGGCATCGGCGATCGGGAAGGTGAAGACGGTGTCCGGGTCGTGCGGGTGGACGACCATCGCGAACCCGAACTCGGTGGGCAGGCCCGGTGCGATGTCGTGCCAGGAGTCGGCGGCGTCGTCGGAGCGGTAGACACCCCCGTGGTTCTGCAGGTAGAGCCGGTCGGGCTTGCCGCGATGGCGGGCGACCTTGTGCACGCACTGGCCGAACTCGGGGTAGTGCCGATCCCCCGGCATGAACTCCGCCTTGACGCCCTTGTTGGCCGGCTCCCAGGACTTTCCCCCGTCGCCGGTGCGGTAGACCCCACCCGTCGAGATCGCCGCGATCACCGACTCGGGATCGTCCGGGTGCGGGAGGATCGTGTGGAACGCCTGCCCGCCGTAGCCCTCGCCCCACTCGGTCCGGTGCGGGTGGTCCCACAGGCCACGCACGAGCTCGAACGTCTCGCCGCGGTCGGTCGAGCGGAAGATCGCGCCCGGCTCGGTGCCGGCGAAGACGACGCCCTCCTCGGCTCCGGGCGCGAGCTGCCAGACGCGGGCGAGCGTCGCATCGGTGTCCTCGGGAAACCGGATCGCGCCGTTGGGCGTCTCTTCCCAGGACTCGCCGAGGTCGTCGGAGCGCCACACCTGCGGGCCGAGCCAGGACGACGACGAGCCCACGAGGATGCGCGGCCGGTCGCCGCTGGTCTCCACCATGGCGGAGTAGACCTCCTCCATCTGGAAGTGGGGGCCGGTCCACGACCAGTCCGTCCGGGCGTCGTCGGACTGCCCGATCCACAGTCCCTTGCGCGTGCCGACCAGCAGAACGGTGCTCATCTGTGCTCCTCGTCTCGACCTCGGGCGACCCCTTGCCGAACAACGTAGACCGGCCCACCCCCAGCAACTCATCTCGATCCGGTCACGAATTTCTGGCCTTGTAGCGTTGCGCGGGTGCCGCAGCGCCCCGCCCTGTCGCCGGTGTGGCTCGTGCTCACCGGGATCCTGTCCGTGCAGTTCGGCGCAGCGGTCGCGAAGAGCGTCTTCGACGAGGTCGACCCGACCACGATGGTGTGGCTCCGGCTCGCCACCAGCGCCGTCATCGTGGTCGCGCTGGCCAGGCCGCGCGTGCTCGGCCGCTCGCGGATGGACTGGACCGTCGCCGCCGCGCTCGGGCTCAGCCTGGGCATCATGAACTGGTCCTTCTACCAGTCGTTCGCGCGCATCCCGCTGGGCATCGCAGTGACGATCGAGTTCCTCGGCCCGCTGACCCTGGCGGTGCTGCTGTCGCGGCGACCGCGCGACCTGCTGTGGGTCGCCCTCGCCGCCGTCGGCGTCGCCCTGCTCGGGCTGGAGCCCGGCGACATCACGACCGCCGGCGTCCTGTTCGCGCTGGTCGCCGGAACCGCGTGGGCCGCGTACATCCTGCTCACCGGGCACACGGGACGTCGCTGGCCCGGGCTGGACGGCCTCGCCGTGGCGAGCGTGGTGGCGATGCTCGTGATCACGCCGTTCGCCGTCCGGGCCGGCGGCGAGGCGCTGCTGGACCCGAAGGTGATCGCCCTCGGCGCGGTGATCGGCCTGCTCAGCTCGGTCATCCCCTACTCGGTCGAGATGATCGCCCTGCGAACCATGCCTCCGCGGGTCTTCAGCATCCTGATGAGCCTCGAGCCCGCCGCCGCGGCGCTCGCCGGCGTGCTCCTGCTGCACGAGCTGCTCAGTCCGGTCCAGCTCCTGGCCATCGCGTGTGTCGTCGCCGCCAGCATCGGCGCCACCCGGTCGCAGCCGATCACCGAGCCGCACCCTGACTGAGCCTGGAATCACCGATGGCCGTCGTCGCGAGCGTCACCAGGCGGGTGCGAGGGCGAGGCGCCGGCGCGACGGCAGGCTGGATGCCTGTCGAGCGTCGGCAACATCGCCATCGCCCCGCGCTGTGGCGCGTGGCAGGCGGAGCTCGGTGACTCCAGGCTGAGACCGCCCGCACCGAACACCCTCCCGGAGTTCACGCGATCGTCACGAACGCGTGACCCGGCCGGCCGATCGTCTGGACTAGGGTCAGAACCACGTCCTCCCGATCCCGACGGAAGCCGCGCCCCATGAAGACCCCCCTTGCTCGCCTCGCCCCGCTCGCCGTTCTCGGTCGGTGGGCCGTCCGCGCCCATGAGCAGAGCTGCCGCAACGCCCGCACCGCGGCAACCGAGTCGTCGCGGAGACAGGTCGAGCGCGCCGAGATCGAGCACTACCTCGAGGGGCATGTCGAGCCGGTGCGCGTCGCCGCACACGGCTGAGCCAGGACACCGGCTGGGCCCGGACCTCCCGGATCCATGGGGTTCCCTGCGGCACAATCGCCGCATGTCGACGCAGCCCGACGCCCTCCCGGGCCCCCTGCCGGACGGGGTGACGTCGGACGGTGCGACGTCGGACGGCGTGGCGCGTGAGTCGACGACGCAGCGACTGGTCATCGGGTACGCCGACGTGCTCTCCGACGACGGCACCCGGCTGCGCGCCTGGACCAACGACCCGCGTGGCGAGATCGACGGCCCGACCGTGCTGCTGTGCAACGGGCTCGGGGTCAGCCAGTGGGCCTGGCCGGCTCTGCTCGAACCCGGCTGCGGAGTCCGTGTCGTGTCCTGGAACCACCGCGGCGTCGCGGGGTCCGACCGCCCCGCCGACCCGGCCCGCGTCGGCGTCGAGGACCTGGTCGCCGATGCCCTCTCGGTGCTCGACCACTTCGGCCTCGACCGCGTCGCCGTCCTCGGCTGGTCGATCGGGGTCAACACGGCCTTCGAGCTCGCCACCCGCCACCCCGAAAGGGTCACGGCCATCATGGCGGTCGCCGGCGTCCCCGGCGACACCTTCCGCACGATGCTCGCGCCCCTGCGTGTCCCGCACGCCGTGGCCCGGCCGCTCACGCTGACGATCGCCCGCACGATGCGGCACGCCGGCCGTGCCCTCGGACCGCTGACGCGGCGGCTCCCCGTTGGTGAGAAGACGCTCACGCTGCTCACGCACAGCGGTTTCATGCTCCCCGTCCGCGATCGGCGACTCGCGCTGATGGCGGTGCACGACTTCCTCGCGACACCGCTGGACTGGTACTTCCACCTCGCCGTGCGCACCTCCCAGCACCGCCGCGTCTCGCTCACCTCGCTGGATCTCCCGGCGCTCCTCGTCGGCGCCACCTACGACGTCCTGACCGGCGCGCGCGACCTTCGCACCGCCGCTGAGCGGCTCCCGCAGGGGGAGTACGTCGAGCTGCGCGGCACCCACTTCGTGCAGATGGAGCAGCCCGACGTCGTCCACGCCCTGCTGCTTGACTTCCTGGAGCGGGTGCTGTGAGGCCGCTCCCGGCCGCGCTGGTGCTCGGCGCCGCCGGGAGCCTGCTGATCGCCTGCTCCGGCGACGACGAGCGCGGCGGCACGACCGTGGTCGCGACGCCCTCCGACGAGAGCGATGCCGCTGACGACCCGTCGCCCACGAGCGGTGGGGACGAATCCGGCTCGGGCCGGCCGCGGGTCGTCGGCACGGTCGCGGAGGGCCTCGCCGTGCCGTGGGGCATCGACTTCCTGCCCGACGGGTCTGCTGTCGTCACCGAGCGCGACAGCACGCGCGTGCTCCGGATCCGTGACGACGGCACGGTCGAGCCCCTCGGCAGCGTCGAGGCCGCCGCCCCCGAGGGCGAGGGCGGCCTCCTCGGCGTGGCCGTGTCGCCGACGTACGACGACGACCGGTTCCTCTACTTCTACGTCACGACGGCCGAGGACAACCGCATCGTCCGCGCGGTCCTCGACGACGCGGACGCCTCGGCTGAGATCGGTGACCCGGAGGTCGTGCTGGCCGGCATCCCGAACGGCTTCGTCCACGACGGCGGCCGTCTCGAGTTCGGCCCGGACGGCATGCTCTACGTCTCGACCGGCGAGACCGGTCAGCCGCAGCTGGCTCAGGACCGCGACTCGCTGGCCGGCAAGATCCTGCGGATCACGCCCGAGGGCGATGCCGCGCCGGGCAACCCCGGCGGCTCACCGGTGTGGTCGTGGGGACATCGCAACGTGCAGGGTCTCGCGTTCGACGACGGCGACCGGCTCTGGGCCTCGGAGTTCGGCGACTCGACCTGGGACGAGCTCAACCGCATCGAGAAGGGCGCCAACTACGGCTGGCCGGAGATCGAGGGGCGCGGCGACAGCGACGAGCTCACCGACCCGCAGGTGGTCTGGGCGACCGAGAACGCCTCCCCCTCCGGACTGGCCTACCGCGACGGTCACGTGTGGATGGCGGCCCTGCGTGGGCAGCGGCTGTGGCGCGTCGACGTGTCGACCGGCCAGGCCCGCGACCCGCAGGACTTCTTCGTCGGGGAGTACGGCCGGATGCGCACCGTCGTCGTCGCCCCGGACGGCCGGTTGTGGGTGACCACCTCCAACCGCGACGGGCGTGGCGACCCGGCCGCCGAGGATGACCGGATCCTGGTCGTCGAGGTCGGCGCGGGGTGACCGACTGGTGCGGTGCTCCTGCCGCTTAGGGGGTGGCCGCCCGCGCCCTAAGCGACCACAGCACCGCGGGAGTCAGCAGGGCCGACCACGACCGCGCGCCGGGCCGCCCGGCGCAACGTGTGCAGGACGGCCGGGCCGAGCACGATGATCGCGACGGAGGTGGTGATCGCTCGCCCGGTGTCCCACGAGCCGGTCGAGGTGAGCAGGGTGTAGTACGCGAACCGCTGGAGGTTCTCGGCCACCGGGTCGCCGGGCACGAAGGAGAGTCCGCCGTCGGGTGCCGTGCCGGCGACCGCGACGCCGAGCAGGAACGGCCAGCCCGACAGGTTCATCAGGATGCCGAAGGCGTACGCCGCCACGATGCCGTAGGCGACCAGCATCGCGATCTCCGCGCGGCCGGTCACCCGTCTCGGCAGCAGCCCCGCGCCCATCCCGACCCACGCCGACACGAGCATCTGGAACGGCAGCCACGGTCCGACGCCGGCGGTCAACAGGGCCGACGCGAACAGCGACGTGCAGCCGAGCGCGAAGCCGAAGCCCGGCCCGAAGACCCGCCCGGCGAGCACCAGCAGGAAGAACACCAGCTCGACCCCGGCCACCCCGGCGCTGAGCGCGCGGAGTACTGCGTTGATCGCGCTGAGGACGCCGAGGATCGCCAGCACGCGCGCGTCCATGCCGCCCTCGCTCACCTCGGCGAGCACGACGACGACCACGAGTGGCAGCAGGGCGAGGAAGAGGAACGGCGGGTCCATCCGGGCGCCGTCGGGCACCTTCACCAGCAGCGGCCAGGTGAGCATCATCAGCCCGGCCACCGACGCGACACCGAGCACCACCAGCGAGCGGGGCCGAAGGGGCACGGCGACGTGCGCGCTCACGACGCGCCTCGCAGGCCCAGCTCGCCGACGCGCAGCCAGGGCGGTCCGAGGATCTTGGTGACCTGGGGGGCGAAGGCGGGCGACTCGGCGACCACGCGGCGTACCGGTCCGGAGGACACGACCTCGCCCTCGGCCAGCACGACGACGTCATCGGCGACCTGGGCCACGAACTCGACGTCGTGGGTCGCGACCACGATCGCGTGGCCCCGCGCGGCGAGGGTGCGCAGGTGGTCGGCGAGGTGCGCCTTGGCGGGGTAGTCGAGCCCGCGCGTCGGCTCGTCGAGCAGCACGATCCCCGGGCGTGCGGTGAGGACGATCGCCAGCGCCAGGGCGAGCCGCTGACCCTCGGACAGGTCGCGCGGGTGCTGGCCACCGGGCAGACCCGGCACCAGCCCGTCCAGCAGCGCGCGACAGCTGCCGGCAGCGGCGCCGGCGCCCTCGTCGGCGGCAGCGCACTCCGCGTCGACCGTCTCGAGGTAGAGCAGGTCCGCTGCGGTCTGGGGTACCAGCCCGACCAGCGACCGTCGCTGGGCCGGCTCGGCAGTGGCGGGGTCGATCGACGACCCTGCGTCGTCGACCGCGACCTCGCCGCCACGGCGCTTCCCGGCGCCCTGGAGGGTCCACAGCAGCGTCGACTTGCCCGAACCGTTGCGGCCCATCAGCGCGGTCGTCGTGCCCGCGCGCAGGCGCAGGTCGACGTCACGGACGGCGAGGATGCGACCGTGGGCCACGGACACGCCGGTCGCCTGGAGCCGGACCGCTCCGTCGACGGCAGCAGCGGGGGCCGGCGGCGCCGGGAGGGTGAGGTCACGGGTACGCCGCCGGGCGTCGCGCACGGTGAGCGGGAGGGGCTCCCAACCGGCCGCCCGTCCGAGATCGACGATCGGCGGGACGACCGGTGAGTGCGGCAGCACCTGGGCCGGCTCGCCTACCAGGAGTCCGCCGTCGCCGGTCAGCAGCGCGATCCGGTCGGCGAAGGGCAGCACCCGCTCGAGTCTGTGCTCGGCCAGGAGCACCGACAGCCCTGCGTCGTGCACAAGGCGTGTCAACGTCGCCAGCACGTCTTCCGCCGCCGTGGGGTCGAGCGCGGAGGTGGGCTCGTCGAGGACGAGCAACCTAGGGTGCATCGCCAGCACCGACCCGATGGCCACCCGCTGCTGCTGGCCCCCCGACAGGGTGCGCAGGTCTCGGGAGCGCAGATCGGCGATGCCCAGCAGGTCGAGCGTCTCCTCGACCCTGCGGCGCATCGTGGGACCTGGCAGGCCCAGCTGCTCCATGCCGTAGGCGAGCTCCTCCTCGACCGTGTCGGTGACGAACCCGCTGAGGGGGTCCTGGCCGACGTACCCGATGCGGTCCACACGCTCTCGCGGCGGGGTGCGCACGATGCTGTGCCCGTCGAAGAGCACGTCTCCGCTGAGCCGCCCTCCGCTGAAGCGGGGCACGAGCCCGGTGACGACGCCGAGCAGCGTGGACTTGCCGACGCCGGTGCGACCGGAGAGGACGACGAGCTCTCCCTCCTCGACGGTCAGGTCGACCCGGTCGAGGACCAGCGCCCCCTCGGCGTAGCCGACCGACACGTCGCGGAGCTCGATCACGGGGTCACCGACCCGGTGCTCGCGGGCTCGCGGGGGCCGGGCTCGCGGGGACCCGCCTGACGCCGCGGCGCCGCGAGGAGCGGCGCGGAGCTCGTCGGCGGCGGCGCCGCGACGGCGGGCACCAGGCCGACCAGCACACCGACGAGCGCGAGCACGCTGAGCGTCGGGGCGACCTCGACGCCCGGGTGCGCCACGAACAGGTCGGTGCGCACCACGCGCAGGAGACACGCGGCGACGAGGATGCCCGAGAGGGACACGACCACCTCGGCGAGCCGCCAGTGGTCCGGCCGGTAGCGCGTGCGCTCCACCCGGCGGCCAGCGCTCCACAGCCCCGCGACCGCCACGACCGCGCCCAGCACCAGCATCGGAGCTGCGAGCACGCGCGGGGCGGTCAGGTCGAGGACGGCGTAGGTGCCGACGCAGATGCCGAGCAGCCCCGCGACGAGCAGGGCGCCGGTGCGGAAGCGCTGGCCGCGGTCCAGCCCGGGTGCGCGGCCGTAGCCGCGGGCATCCATGCCGGCCGCCAACGCCAGCGAGCGCTCGAGGGCGTCCTCGAGCACCGGCACCAGGAAGCGTCGCATTCGCCCGACCCGGCCAGCGGCGCCACCGCGCAGGGCCTGGGCGGCCCGGACCCGGCGCACGCTGTCGGCCAGCTGGGGGAACACCGTGACCGCGACGACCAGCGCGGTCCCGATCTCGTACAGCGCCGGCGGCACCGACTTGAGCAGTCGCTTGGGATTGGCCAGCGAGTTGGCCGCGCCGACGCAGATGACGATGCTGGCCAGCCGCAGCCCGTCGTAGAGCCCGGCCAGCAGCGACTCCTGCGTGACCGGCCCGAGCAGGCGGACCCCGGCCACCCAGCCCGGCAGCGGGACCTCCGGCAGGTCGATCAGCACCACCCCTCCGACGACACCGCCGAACACCACCCGGAAGACCACCCGCATCACCACGATCGCCAGGCCGAGCCAGAGATAGAGCCGGAAGGACCCCGCCCACGCATGGTCGGACCGCCTGGCGGCCACGACGAGCGCGGCGACGCCGATGAGCAGCAGCAGGATCAGCGGGTTGGTGGTCATCGACGCACCCGCCGCGAGACCAAGCGCCCACAGCCACCAGGCCACGGGGTGCAGGTCGCGCGACAGGCGCGTCACGCGGAGCGCCGCCCCCTGATCACGACGGTGCCGGCGACCGCGGCCCCGAGCAACGCCATCACGGCGAGCACGAGCGGAATCGGCACGGAGCCCGACCCGGTCGGTTCGGCGCCCTCGGTCGACCCGGCGGGCGAGGCCGACGAGCTCGTGCCGCCGTCCGACGGGGCGGCCGTCGCGGCCTCCTCGCTCGCCGTCGGGTCGACGGTGGTCTCGTCCTCGCCGGGCGTCGCGGACTCCGACCCGGCCGCCGACGACTCGTCGCCGGCCGCGGACGTCGACGAGCCGGCCGCCGTGGGGCTCCCGGCGGACGGGGTGGCGGTCGTCGCCGATCCCGACGGCTGCGCGCCGGCGCCCGAGGTGGAGCCCTTGGTCGGGCTCCTGGTCGGGCTCCTGGTCGGACTCTCGGACGGGGTCGGGCTCTTGGTGGGAGCCTTCGTCGGCGTCGTCCCGGTCGTCGGGCTCGGGCTCGTCGGGCTCGGGCTCGACGGGCTCGTGGGCGTCGCTGTCGGCGTCGGCGACGTACCTCCGGAAGCGGGCGGCGCCACCCCTGGGGGCCCCGTCGAGGCGCCCTGCCAGGCGAAGCCCACCGACCCGCCGGCAGCGACCGTCAGCGAGCCGGCTCCCGCCGAGGAGTAGGACCACGAGCCGGACGTGCCGTTGGACCAGTAGAGGCCCCAGTACGCGTTGGCCGGTGGGGTGTTCACGCACGGGTCGGTCTCCGGCTTGCCGCTGACGCGACAGACGAACCCGGGCTGGCGCTGCACGTACGTGAGCGGGAAGCCGTTGTCGGTCATCAGGGCCGCGGCGGTCTTCCCCGCGCCGTTGCTGTCGCAGGCCGTCTGCACTCCGCCGCCGAGCTCGCGGAAGTCGACGACGACGCTGACGCCGCCGCCGGCCCCGCAGACCGCTGCCGAGGCCGGAGCGGCCGTCAGCGCGGCGACCGGCGCCGCCGCCGCGGCCAGGACGGCCGCGGCGACGAGCCGGATGAAGCGCGGAGTCATCGACGTACGCGGAAGTACGCCGTGCCCTTGCGCAGGTCCTTGAACTCACCGGTCACGACGACCTTGGGACGGCCGGGGCGGGCCAGCTTGTTCTTGATCCTGACCTTCGCCTTGAACGTGCCGTCGGCCTTCGCGACGCCGGAGGCGACCTTCTTGTCGCGGATCCGGACGACGACCCGCTCGCCGGCCTCGAGCCCCTTGACCTTGATGGTCTGACGATCGCCCTTGTCGACCTTCTTCTTCTTGGCCTTCACGTCCAGCTTGGTCCTGCCGAGCACCTTGAACGCCAGGGTCCTGGTGCCGGTCGCCGTGGCGATCGTGTAGACCGGGGTGGCGGTCGTGCCGGGCAGCAGCACCGTGGTGCTGATCGGCGTGGTGCCCCCAGGGGCGGTCAGGCCCCGCACTCCCGCGACACCCGGGCCGCTCAGGCAGACGCGCTCGCCCTCGGCGGCACCGGACACGGTCAGGGTGGGCTGGGAGCCGGCCCGCTGGAAGCCTGTCGGCCCCGCGAACGTCACGTCCGCGGAGGTCAGGGCCGCCGCAAGTGCGGGCGCGGCCTGGGTGGTGGCGCGGCGCCAGCGGTCCTCGTAACGCGTCGGGTGCGATGCCCCGCCGCCTGTGGCGTCGTTGAACGCGGTCTGGTCGTAGGCGATCGCGCCGCCGTCTCGCCGGCCAGCAGCGAGCCGGCCGCGGCGTTGCGCACCTGCAGCTTCCGCACCCACGCGCCCGCACGGCCGGCGGCCACGCACTCGCCCTGGCTCGCCAGCACCCAGCCGGCGAGGCCGGTGCTGTTGGATTGGAGCCGGCGGTGGAGAGCCCGCCGCCGAAGGAGCCGTCGTCCCGCTGCTGGGTCTTCAGCCATGCCGTCGCCTTGCGATGGCCGCAGTGACCGCCGCGGCTCTTCTGCGGGATCGCGTCCAGCTGGAGGACGGTCAACGCCGTCACGTCCGAGTCGGGCTCGCTGCCTTCCGCACCTCGACGCAGCCCTGGCTTCGCCGCGGCCTTGTCCGCGGTGAGATACAGGCGGAAGTAGCCCGCCGCGCACTGCTGTGCGAGCAGGAACGAGGTGACGCTGGCGGCCTTGGGCGAGCCGGCCACGGTCAGACCACGCGCCGCGAAAGCCTGGCCGATGACGTTCGCGAAGTCGCCGGGGAAGGCGGACTTGTCCTCGAGTCTCCCGCTGATGGGCGCCATCGCCGCTCACCAGGTCGGCGAGCTTGCGCGACCAGGTTGGTCCCGCCGAACGACGTGGTTCCGCCCCGGTGGCTTGGGTGAAGACCAGGAGCCTTGGCCGCGCCGGGTTGGCGTAGGACTCGGTGTCGACGTGCCCGTGTAGTTGCCGACCTCGGGTGCCATCGCGTCGCGGATCTGGCGGACGACGCCAGTCGTTGTCGCCGACCGCCTGCATGGCGAAGGCAGTGTCGATGCTCAGCCGTAGTTGAGGAACCCCGGGCTGAGTTGGGGTTGTCGATGAGCCCGTTGGTGAGCTCGCCGGAGAGCCAGTTGGAGGCGTCGCCGGCCGGTGTGACGGCCGACGCGGGGGCCGCGCCGACCAGGGCGACAGTGGTGGCCGTCAGTGCGGTGGCCGTGGCCAGCGCAGCGGCGCGCGTGGCTCGGTGGAGCAGGGTGTTCACGGTTTTCCTTCCCGCTGCAGAGCGGGGTCGGACCGGAACCGGAACGAGCCCGCTGTTGACCTCGACAGCGTGTTTCTCAAGGACGTCTCGCGGCGGGTGCTCCGGCTCGCTCTCCCGGCCAGTCATGCGACGGCAGCCGGGTCGGCCTACGGTTGCGGGTCAGCGCCGGATTTCGACCGGCTTCCCCCGCGTGCGGACGTGGATGTGTGGTGTGCCGGCTCACCGTACTCCCGCCGCGCCCGCCGACGTAACCCGGCACGATCGGTGGACGAGGATTGGCGGTCCAGATAACGATTCGGATACGGTCGCCGGATGCTCGAGCACGGACTCGTGCCGCGTGCGCCCCGAGCAGGTCGAACGATGTGGACGTCTCGTCCTCGCGTTGCCGGCTTCTGCGCCGCGGTCCTCACCCTGACCCTGTCTCTCCCCCTGGCCCTGACGTCGACGTCTTTCGCCTCGGGCGACGACGGCGACGGCGACGAGCCACCGGTCACGCCGACCGCCGCGGTGCCGTTCAAGGTCAAGGCCGGCAGCTTCAACATCCTGGGCTCGCAGCACACCGCGCGACCTGGCGGCTTCGAGCCGGGCCGGATCCGGGCCGCGTACACCGCTCGGCTGGTCCAGGACAAGAAGATCGACGTGATCGGCATGCAGGAGGTCCAGTGGGACCAGCTTCGGGTGCTGGGCCGCGAGCTGGACGACTACTGGATCTGGCCGTACAAGCGGCTCGGGATGGCGCAGGGTCTGCGGCTCCAGATCGCCTACAAGCGCGACCGCTACGAGTTCGTCGAGGGCCGCAAGCTCTACACCCGCTTCGACGGCAACACCCGCCCGATCCCCTACGTGCGCCTGCGCGACAAGGCGAGCGGCCAGGAGTTCTGGTTCCTCACCTTCCACAACTCCCGTCACATGGCCGAGCGCAACGGCGCCACGGCGCGGCTGGTCGACCTCGTCAACGAGCTGCGCGACACCGGCGTCCCGGTCGTGATCGGTGGCGACTCCAACACCTGGTACGACTTCGCCTGCCGGATGGGCCGCTACGCCGCCATGGACAACGCCGCCGGCGGCCGCCTCTACCCCTGCCGGCCGCCCGGCAACCCCGTCTTCGACGTGCTGATGGCCAACCCCCGGGTCGACCTCGGCCGCTACCGCCAGCTGGGCGGTCGCGAGGTGTGGCGGGCCAGCGACCACAAGCTGATCACCGCCAAGGTGCGGCTCGCGCCCGAAGCCGGCTGACGGCCCCGCGGAGAGCAGCTGGCTCAGGCGTCGCTGCCTCTCGGGATGCCGAGCGTCGACAACAGGTCCTCGTGCAGCTGGATCCAGACCGTGTGGCAGGAGTCGACCTCGATGCTGTCGACCCATTCGCGCTGTCCCCTGTCCACCCGGGAGCGGGCGGCGGCGTAGCGCTCGGCGTACCCGTCGAAGCGCGCCAGCGCGTCGGCCATCCGGCCGCAGACGTGGCCCATCTGGACCTCGAGACCGGCCAGGGTCCGCAGCACGCGCTCGTCCCATCCCCAGTCGGTGTGGTCGTTGCCAGCCATCGGGTTGCCGGGCTCGGGCCTGATCTGCCAGGCGGTGCAGGCCCGGCCGAACCGGCGGTTGAGCGGCACGAACGCCGCGTGCGCCTCGGCGACCGTCTCGCGAGCGCCTGCTCGGTCGAGCTCGGCAGCCATCCGCCGCTCGTCCTCGGCCCGCCCGGCGTCGGTCATCGACCAGCCCGATGAGCCGGCGAACTCGGAGTGCCGCACCCAGCCGAAGGCCGCGTAGTCGAGCAGCAGCTCCTGGACCGGCGCGATGTCGAGGGCGTACCGCGACGCGACCCGCCCGGCGTCGGCGTAGCCCAGCACCCGCGGCGCATGCAGCGCCAGGTCCTCGACGCTGGAGACGTACGCCGTCATCGCCGGTTCCGCTCGACCCGCTCGGTCAGCCGCTCGTAGCGTTGCACTGCCGCCTGCGCCGACCCGAGCCCCATCGCTCGGGCGATGCGGGCCCAGGACAGCCCTTCGGCACGGGCCGTGAACAGCATCGCCGCCTCCACCTGGTCGAGCTCCTCCCGAGCAGCCGGCAGCAGTGCGAGCCCGGCGGCCACCTGGTCGCCGGTGAGGGCGCCCTGGTCTCCCCCGCGCCAGACGACGAAGCGCACCAGGTCACCCGACGGGGGCGGCTGGGCCGTGTGCAGCCAGGGCGCCCGCGGAAGATCCTCGGCTCCGGCCGCCAGCAGCAGCGTGCGGGCGGCTCTCTCCGCGTGGGCCGTCCGCTGGTCGTCCTCGAAGATCACCAGCCCAGAGTATCAACATGTCGTTGACAACAACTCATTGAAATAGCCCTCTTCAGGTGCGGCGGTGGTACCTGATGTCGCCGTTGGGCATCCGGGACGTCCTGAACGGTTGGGTGCCTTGGCTTCGAGACTGTCCCTCCCCAACCAAGGGCACGAAGGAGGTGCCCGACTCTGTGCCACCGATTGGTGGTGCCTGACGCGACCGGTCGGTCACAAGACCGCGAGCCGGCGGCGGCGGGCGACCCGAGCACGCCCTCTTGCTGCTGTCGGTCGCAACCACCTTGAGCCCGTCACGTGCGACCGGTCATTCGAAGCCGATCCCGGCGGCTCGACCTCAACCAGAGGAGTCGCGCACGGCGTGCGACGCGGCGACGGCGAGCGCGTCGACGAGGTCGTTCATGGGGTCGCCCGAGTGGCCCTTGATCCAGCGGAAGGAGACCCCCTCGCCGGCGGCACGATCTCGGTAGGCGTCGACCAGCGGCTCCCACAGGTCGCGGTTGGCGACCGGCTTGCGTGCCGAGGTCGTCCAGCCGCGGGCGAGCCACCCTTCCCACCAGCGGTCGCGGAAGCAGTTGACGACGTACGTCGAGTCGCTGACAACGACGAGCGGGCCGACGAGCGAGGTGACGGCCTCGAGGGCAGCGCGGATCTCCATCCGCTGGTTGGTGCTCACGAGCTCACCACCGGAGGCGTACGTCGTCGCGTCGAGCGCCCAGGCCCAGCCGCCCGGCCCGGGGTTGCCGACGCACGCACCGTCGGTGAACACCTCCCGAGCGCCGGGCGGCGCGGTCATGTCGGACGGTCGCGGACGCCGTGCTCGCGTGCTCAGGTCAGCCTCTCCGGGTCGAGCTTGGCCAGGATCAGCTCGCGCACCCGGCCCGCGTCGGCCTGGCCGCGCATCTCCTTCATCACGGCGCCGATGAGAGCACCGGCCGCGGCGTGCTTGCCGTCGCGGATCTTGTCGGCCACGTCGGGGTTGGCGGCGATCGCGTTGTCGACGGCCGCCGACAGCGCGCCCTCGTCCGAGACGATGGCGAGCCCCCGGGCGGCGACGATCTCGTCGGGCGAGCCCTCGCCGGCGAGCAACCCCTCGAAGACCTGGCGGGCGAGCTTGTCGTTCAGCGTGCCCGCGTCGACGAGACCCTGGACTGCCGCCACCTGCGCGGGCGTGACCCCGAGAGACGCGAGATCGACGCCGGTGTCGTTGGCGCGGCGAGCCAGGTCGGCGAGCCACCACTTCCGGGCCGCCTGCGGCGTGGCGCCGGCGGCGATGGTCTCCGCGACCAGCCCGAGGGCGCCCGCGCCGACGGTGTCGCGCATCTCCAGGTCGGAGAAGCCCCACTCGGCCTGGAGCCGCGCACGCTTCTTCTCCGGAGCCTCGGGGAGGCCGGCCCGCAGCTCATCGACCCACTCGCGCGTGGGCGCGACGGGCACCAGGTCGGGCTCGGGGAAGTAGCGGTAGTCCTCGGCGTCCGACTTCTCCCGGCCGCTCGTCGTGACACCGGTGTCCTCGTGCCAGTGCCGCGTCTCCTGCAGGATCGTGTCCCCGCCGGAGAGGACGGCGCCGTGCCGCTGCATCTCGTAGCGCACCGCCCGTTCGACCGAGCGCAGCGAGTTGACGTTCTTGGTCTCGGTGCGGGTGCCGAGCACGTCGGCGCCCTTCGGCGCCAGCGAGAGGTTGACGTCGCAGCGCAGCGAGCCCTGCTCCATCCGGACGTCGGAGACACCGAGCGCGAGCAGCAGGTCGCGCAGCTGGGCGACGTACGCCTTCGCCACCAGCGGCGCCGCGGCCCCGGTGCCGGTGATCGGCTTGGTGACGATCTCGATCAGCGGGATGCCGGCGCGGTTGTAGTCGACCAACGAGTAGTCGGCGCCGTGGATCCGGCCGGTCGAGCCACCCACGTGCAGCGACTTGCCGGTGTCCTCCTCCATGTGCGCGCGCTCGATGCCGATGCGGTACGTCGTGCCCTCGACCTCTACCTCGGTGAAGCCGTCGAACGCGATCGGCTCGTCGTACTGCGAGGTCTGGAAGTTCTTCGGCATGTCGGGGTAGAAGTAGTTCTTCCGGGCGAACCGGCACCACTCCGCGATCTCGCAGTTGAGCGCGAGCCCGATCCGGATCGCCGACTCGACGGCCTTGCCGTTGACGACCGGCATCGCCCCCGGCAGCCCGAGGCAGGTCGGGCAGACCTGGGTGTTGGGCTCGGCGCCGAACTCGGTGGCGCAGCCGCAGAACATCTTCGAGGCGGTGTTGAGCTCGACGTGCACCTCGAGGCCCAGGGCGGGGTCGAAGAGCTCCAGCGCCTCCTCGAAGGACAGCAGCGTGGCGGTCATCGGGCCCCCTCCCCCGCCAGCTGCGGAGCCTTGTCGAGGATCGCCTCGCCCCACTCGTGCACGAGCATCGCCTCCAGCGCCGCGCCGACGCGGTAGACCCGGTCGTCGGCCAGCGCCGGGGCGAGGATCTGTACGCCGGTGGGCAGACCGTCCTCGTCGGCGAGACCGCTCGGCACGGAGATGCCCGGCACGCCTGCGAGGTTGGCGGGGATGGTGGCGAGGTCGTTGAGGTACATCGCCAGCGGGTCGTCGACCTTCTCCCCCAGCTTGAACGCGGTCGTCGGCGCCGTCGGAGAGATCAGCACGTCGGCCGTGGCGAACGCCTGCTCGAAGTCGCGGGTGATCAGCGTGCGCACCTTCTGCGCCTGGCCGTAGTAGGCGTCGTAGTAGCCGCTGGACAACGCGTAGGTGCCGAGGATGATGCGGCGCTTGACCTCGTCGCCGAAGCCGGCGTCGCGAGTCGCGCGCATGACCTCCTCCGCCGATGGCGAGTCGATGTCCTCGGGCAGGACCCGCAAGCCGTAGCGCATCGCGTCGAACTTCGCGAGGTTGGACGACGCCTCGGCCGGCAGGATCAGGTAGTAGGTCGCCAGGGCGTGCACGAACGACGGGCACGACACCTCGACGACCTTGGCGCCGGCGCCGACCATCAGGTCGACCGACTCCTGGAAGCGCTGCAGGACACCGTCCTGGTAGCCCTCTGCCGTCGCGGGGCCTCCGAGCTCCGTCACGACGCCGATCGTCACGCCGGTCAGGTCGCCGGTCGCGCCCTGCTCTGCGGCCGCGACGAGGGCAGGGAGCGGCTGGTCGATGCTGGTCGAGTCGAGCGGGTCGTGCCCGCCGATCACCTCGTGCAGCAGAGCGGCGTCCAGCACGGTGCGGGTCACCGGCCCGGCCTGGTCGAGCGAGTTGGCGAGCGCGACGAGGCCGTAGCGCGAGACCCCGCCGTACGTCGGCTTCACGCCGACCGTGCCGGTGACGGCGCCCGGCTGCCGGATCGAGCCGCCGGTGTCGGTGCCGATCGCGAGCGGTGCCTCGAACGCGGCGACGGCGGCGGCCGAGCCGCCGCCCGAGCCGCCGGGGATGCGGTCGAGGTCCCACGGGTTGTGGGTCGGGCCGTAGGCCGAGTGCTCGGTCGAGGAGCCCATGGCGAACTCGTCCATGTTGGTCTTGCCCAGGATCGGCAGCCCGGCGGCGCGTAGGCGGGCGACCACGGTGGCGTCGTACGGCGGCACCCAGCCCTCGAGGATCCGCGAACCGCACGTGGTCGGGAGCCCTCGAGTGGCCAGGACGTCCTTGACCGCGATCGGGATGCCGTCGAGGCGGCTCTGCGGGTTGCCGGCGCGGCGGCGCTCGTCGGCGTCACCTGCCTGCGCGAGCGCGCCGTCCGTGTCGACGTGCAGGAACGCGTGCACATCAGGGTCGACCTCGGCGATCCGGTCGAGGTGGGCCTGGGTCAGCTCGACGCTGGAGACGTCACCGGCCTCGAGCAGGTCGGCGAGCGCGGCGGCGGAGAACCGGGTCAGGTCGATCACGTCACAACCCATCCCGGCGCGCACGCGCTCGTCCCTCGCTCGTCTCGCCCCGTCATTGCTCGTCACCCAGGATCCGGGGCACGGAGAAGCGCTGCTGCTCCTGGGCGGGCGCCCCCGACAACGCCTCGTCGGCGCTCAGGCCGGGCACCACGACATCGTCCCGGAACACGTTGGTGAGCGGGATCGCGTGGGAGGTGGGAGGTACGTCGTCGCCGGCCACGCCGGTGATCGACGCGACGGACTCGAGGATCACGCTCAGCTGGGGCGCGAGGTGGTCGAGCTCCGCGTCGGACAGGTCGATCCGGGCGAGGTCGGCGAGGTGCGCGACCTCCGCACGACTGATCTCAGGCATGTCGTCGATCCTATGGGTGGCACGAGTTGCCAGGATCAGGCACCCGACCGACCCGGTCCGCCCGGCGTCCTCGCGGAAGATTCCTGCGACAATTTCGGCGGCACCTGTCGAGAACGCGCCCCCAGCGGCGTCGAGAGGGAGCAAGCACAACACCTTCCGAAAGGCACCGCCATGAAGTACGTCATCATGTTCACCTCCCGCCCCGACCTCGACGCGGCCGTCGACCCGGAGCAGGCGCAGCTGGTCTACAAGTTGGTCTACGAGTGGTTCGGCGAGAACGCCGCCTCGCTCTCCGACACCGGCGCCGAGCTCCACCCCGTCACCACCGCGACCACCGTCAAGCACGCCTCGGACGGGCCCGTCGTCGTCGACGGGCCGTTCAGTGAGGCCAAGGAGGTCATCGGTGGCTTCAGCGTGCTGGACGTCGCCGACATGGACGCCGCCATCGCCATCGTGAAGACCTGGCCGCTGCTCGACTTCCCGGGCGTCGCGGTCGAGATCCGGCCGATGGTCGAGGACTACTCGCACATGGAGGGCTGACCAGCCTGATGACCGAGGTCATCAGCGACGGGCTCCTCGCGCGTGTGCTGCGCGAGGAGTCCGGACTGCTGGTGGCCCGGTTGGCGCGCCGCTTCGGCGACTTCGACCTCGCCGAGGAGGCGGTCCAGCAGGCGGTCGTGGAGGCGTTGACGGCCTGGCGCCGGGACGGTCCGCCCGACAACCCCGCGGCCTGGCTGCAGACCGCCGCCCATCGCAACGCCCTCGACGCCGTACGCCGGTCCGGGCGGCAGCGCGACCTCGCCGCGCGGGCCGCCGGGCCCGAGGACACCGGCTCCCGCCCCGACGGTCCGGCCCCGACGGTTCCGGCCCCGACGGTTCCGGCACCGACGACCGGCTGGCGCTGCTCTTCGCGTGCTGCCACCCGGCGCTCGCGCCGGAGGCCCGGCTCGCGCTCACCCTGAGGGCGGTGGTCGGTCTGACGACACCCCAGATCGCCCGCGCGTTCCTGGCCAACGAGACGACGCTCGCTCAGCGGATCGTGCGGGCCAAGCGAAAGATCGTCACCGCGGGGATCTCGCTCACGGTGCCGGAGCCCGGCCAGCTCACCGAGCGTCTCGGCGACGTGCTCGCCGTCGTCTACGTGATGTTCAACGAGGGCTTCGTCTCCTCGACCGGACCCAGCCAGGACCGCGACCTCGCCGCCGACGCGGTCTGGCTCGCCGAGGTCGTCGCCACCAGCCTGCCCAAGGAGGCCGACGCGTGGGGCCTGGCGGCCCTGCTGTCCTTCCAGCACGCCCGGGCGGCCGCGCGCTTCGACAAGGGCGGAGACCTCGTCCTGCTCGCCGACCAGGACCGCTCCCTGTGGGACCCCGCCCGCATCGCCACCGCGCACAGCTACCTCGACCGGGCGGCCGCCCTGCGTCGTTCCGGCCCCTACCAGCTCCAGGCCGCCATCGCCGCCTGTCACGCCTCCAGCGCCACCTGGGCCGAGACCGACTGGCTGCAGATCGTGACGCTGTACGACGTCCTGCTGGCGCACCAGCCCTCGCCCGTCACCCGACTCAACCGCGCGGTCGCGCTGGCCCAGCTCGGCCCCGACCAGGCCGCCCGCGCCTTGGCCGACGTCGACGACCTGGCCGGGGCCCTCGGTGGCTACCACCTCTTCCACGCCACCCGCGCCGAGCTGCTCGAGCTCGTCGGCCGGTCCGACGAGGCCGCGGCCGCCAACCAGCGGGCGCTCGAGCTCACCACCAACGACGCCGAGCGCCGGCTCCTGGTCACCCGGCTGCACCGGCACCCGCTCACCGACGGGACGTGATGGGCCGCGCAGCCGGTCCCGAGGTCTCGGCTGTGGGGCGGGAGTGCTCGGCGCCGCCGACGTCGGGTTCGTGCGGAGTTCGTCGTGCCAGGTACGACGGGATCCACACGTGCTGACGAGTCCGCTCCAGGGAGAGGGATTCCAGGTTGTACGCACGTGCGTACAACCAAGAAGAGGGACTCTGCCAACGGCCGCGCGTTGGCGTAGGGCGGAGCGGCTTGCTGCCTCCGCCCCGGATTCGCCCACACCCGATCCACCGGAGATCACGTCAGCCGGCGGTGCGAGACCTTGCGGGACGAGCGCCGACCACCACGGGCTCGGCCAGGTGCACCCGGTGGTCGCTCATCCAGGCGACCGAGGAGTCGGTGACGACGTAGCGGAAGACCAGCCGCAGGACGGCGTCGCGCATCATCGCCCCGACCCGACCGGGCGTCTTGGAGCTGCTGCTGCGCGCACCGGCAGCAACGATCCTCTCGACCCGCTCGCGCCGGATCTCCTCGTACGCCGCGAACGCCGCCTCGACGCCGGCCAGGTCGCGCAGGCAGCGCGCCAGCTCGACCGCGTCCTCGAGCGCCATCGAGGCGCCCTGCCCCGAGCTCGGTGACGGCGCGTGGGCGGCGTCGCCGACGAGCACGAGGCGGCCGCGGTGCCAGACCGGGACGTGCGGGAGGTCGTAGGTGCTGTCACCTGCCAGCTCGAGCTCGCCGGCACGCACCAGCTCGGCGCCCGGGCCTGCGTCGGGGTCGAGCAGTCCGACCAGCCACTGCTGCCACTGCGCCGTCGAGGTGGCGGCGCGCTCGTCGGGGCCGATCGCCTCGCGTGGCGCGTTGACGAACCAGACGACGTCGCCGGCGGGGGTGCGATGGGCGCCGAAGAACGCGTGCCGCCCGAAGACCATCTGCCAGGCCTCGACCGGGAGCTGCTGCGCCAGCGCGGTCTGCCGGGTGATGCCCCCGAAGTTGGTGAGCCCGACGTAGCGACCCTCGGGGGCACCGGGGTCGACCAGCGAACGGATCCGCGAGCGGACCCCGTCGGCGGCGACCAGGAGGTCTCCGCTCAGCCGGGACCCGTCGGCCAGCTCGACGCTCAGCCCAGGCCCTTCGGCACGGTCGGGGTGCTCGTGCACGGTCACCACGCGGGCGCCGTAGCGCACCTCCACACCGCGGCGCGCAGCCTCCTCGCTCAGCAGCCGGGCCAGCGCCGGCCGCTCCAGGGTCAGCGCGGTCGTGCCGTCGGGCAGCGGCTCCCCCAGCGTCACCGAGCCCAGCCGCCGGCCGGTGCCGGACACCAGGTCGTTGCGGCGCGTCGGGAAGCCCAGGTCGCGTAGACCCGCGAGCAGGCCGAGCTCGCCGACCGCGTGGACGCCGTTGGGCGACAGCGTCAGGTAGGAGCCGGCCGCCGCCTCCTCCAGCGTGCGTGCCTCGAGCACCACCGACGCGATGCCCACCTGCTGCAGGGCCAGGGCGACGGCCGGACCCGCCACTCCACCGCCCACGACGAGAGCCCTCACTGCGCTATCCTTCCCTACGGAATCCGTGTTATCTGATTTTCAGAATGTTTGATCTTCGAAAGGTTATGCGAGGTGGCACCCGACCGTCAAGCGCTCGTCGAGCAGCTCGGCCTGGCCATGCAGCGCTACCAGCGCAGCACCCAGTCGTTCGATGACGCCGTCGGACGCCGACTCGGGCTCAACCCGGCCGACCTGCGCTGCCTGGACTGGCTCGCCGACGGCCCCAAGACCGCAGGTCAGCTCGCCGAGGCCACCGGCCTGCGCCCCGCTGCGACGACGACGCTGATCGACCGGCTCTCGGCCCGGGGCTTGGTACGCCGCATCCCGAGCGAGGCCGATCGACGTCAGGTCCTGGTCGAGATGACCGAGGAAGGGTTCGCGAGCACCTGGGAGTGCTACGGCCCGCTCGTCGCCGAGGGCAACGACCTGCTGGCCGGCATCACCACGGCCCAGCTCGCGCAGATGCGCGAGCACCTCGACGCGATCCGCGAGCTGACCGACCGGCACCGCGCCCGGCTCGTCGCCGAGACGGTCCAGGGATCAGAGGCCTGAGGGCCCCTGCTCGAGCAGCACCTCGAAGCCCGCCTCGTCCAGCACCGGTACGCCGAGCGACTCCGCCTTGTCGGCCTTGGTGCCGGCGTTCTCCCCGACCACGACGTAGTCGGTGTTCTTCGACACCGACCCCGCCGCCTTGCCGCCGCGGGCGATGATCGCCTCCTTGGCGGAGTCGCGGCTGAACCGCTCGAGCGACCCGGTCACCACCACGGTGAGTCCCTCCAGGGTGCGGGCGACCGACGCGTCGCGCTCGTCCGCCATGGTCACGCCGGCGCGTTCCCACTTCTCGACGATGGCTCGGTGCCAGTCGGCGCCCTCGCCGTCGAACCACAGTCGCACCGAGGCGGCGATGGTCGGACCCACGCCCTCGGCTGCGGCCAACGCCTCTTCGGAGGCCTCGCGCACCGCGACCATCGAGCCGAACTCCGTGGCCAGCGCCCGCGCCGCGGTGGGGCCGACGTGGCGGATCGACAGCCCGACCAGCACCCGCCACAGCGGCACGTGCTTGGCCTGGTCGAGGTTGGCCAGCAGCCGCTCGCCGTTGGCCGACAGCACCCGCCCGTCGGTGGCCCGGTCGGCCTCGGTCTTCTTGGCGGCCCGGGTGAAAAGGTCGGTGGTCAGCAGCTTGGCCTCGTCGAGGTCGAACACGTCGCCCTCGTCCTGGATCACCTTCGCGGTCCACAGGGCGTACGCCGCCTCCGATCCCAGCCCCTCGATGTCGAAGGCTCCGCGACCGGCCACGTGGAAGACCCGGTCGAGAAGCTGGCTCGGGCAGGTGTGGTGGTTGGGGCAGCGCAGGTCCTTGTCACCCTCCTTCTCCTCCACCAGCGTCGTGCCGCAGGACGGGCACGTCGTGGGCATCTTCCACTTCCGCAGGCCCTTCGGCCGAAGCCCGAGCACCGGCCCGACGATCTCGGGGATGACGTCGCCTGCCTTGCGCAGGATCACGGTGTCGCCGGGGCGGACGTCCTTGCGCGCGACCTCGTAGCGGTTGTGCAGGGTGGCCCGCTCGACGGTCGATCCGGCGACGCGCGTCGGCTCCATCACGCCGAACGGCGTCACCCGGCCCGTGCGACCGGTGTTGACCTCGATCGAGACCAGCTTGGCGTTGACCTCCTCGGGCGGGTACTTGAACGCGATCGCCCAGCGCGGCGCGCGTGAGGTCGAGCCCATCCGCCGCTGCAGCGCGACCTCGTCGACCTTCACCACCACCCCGTCGATCTCGTAGGCCACGATCGAGTGCCGGTGCTCGCCGGCGTGCTCGATGTAGCCCTCGACCTCCTTCAGCGTCGCCAGCACCCGGACCTGCTCCGAGGTCGGCAGCCCCCAGGCGGCCAGCGCCTGGTAGGCGTGCGACTGCGCCTTCGGCTCGAAGCCGCGCCGCTCGCCGATGCCGTGGCACACCATGCCGAGGTCGCGCGTGGCCGTCACCCGCGGGTCCTTCTGGCGCAGCGACCCCGCCGCGGCGTTGCGCGGGTTGGCGAAGACCGGCCGGCCGGCCTCGGTCATCGTGACGTTGAGCCGCTCGAACGCCGCACCCGGCAGGAACACCTCGCCGCGCACCTCGAGCAGGTCCGGCACCGGGAACTCGTCGGTCGCGGTGAGCTTGTGCGGCACCGACGCGATGGTCTTCACGTTGGGGGTGACGTCCTCACCGGTGCGGCCGTCGCCCCGGGTGAGCGCCCGCACGAGCCTGCCCTCCTCGTAGAGCAGGTTGATCGCCAGACCGTCGACCTTCAGCTCGCACAGGAGCGCCGGCGACTCGAGCCCTTCGCGGCCGAGCCGGGCGTACCACCCCTCGAGCTCGTCGTAGGTGAAGGCGTTGTCGAGCGACTCCATGCGCTGGAGGTGGTCGACCGCGGTGAACTCGGTCGAGACCGCGCCGCCGACCTTCTGCGTCGGCGAGTCGGGCGTCCGCAGCTCGGGGAACTGCTCCTCGAGGGCCTGCAGCTCGCGCAGCCGGACGTCGTAGTCGGCGTCACTGAGCGTCGGGTCGTCGAGCACGAAGTAGCGCCAGCGCGCCTGCTCGATCTGCTCGCTCAGCTCCGCGTGCCGCTCCCTCGCCTCGGCGGTCACCTCCGCGACCTCGGCGTCGGTCTCCTGTGTCAGGGCCTCCCCCGTCATGGGCTCCGTCATGGGCCCATCCTGCCGCGTCGCGCCGACATCGCGGCAGCCACCCATCTGGCACGCTCGCGGCGACGAACACACCAGCGTGAGCGCCCACAAGGAGCTGTCCGTGACTCAGCCGAGCCTCGACGTGGCTGCGAGCGCGCCGCCGACGGACCAGGTGCGCGGCGTGGTGCTGATGCTGCACGGAGGCAAGGCCGCCTCCACCGAGGTCGTCGACGAGCGCAGCCTGTCGCGGCGCCGGTCGCTGGTGATGCAGCGGGCGCTGGCGCCGGCCTTCGCCGAGTCCGGCCTGCTCACGTGCCTGATGAGCTATCGCCTGCGCGGCTGGAACGGCGGCGCCGGTCCCGTCGACGACGCCCGCTGGGCGCTGGAGCAGGTACGCCGCGAGCTCGGCGACCTGCCGGTCGTCCTGCTCGGCCACTCCATGGGGGCCAGGACCGCGATCCACGTCGCCGGCGAGGCGAGCGTGGTCGGCGTGGTCGGCCTGGCCCCGTGGTGGCCCGCCGACGAGCCTGTCGGGGCGCTGCGCGGCAAGCACCTGGTCGGTGCCCACGGGCGCAAGGACCGCATCACGTCGTACCGCCAGAGCCAGCGGTTCGTCGAGCGCGCCGCGACGGTGACAGCCTCGGCCGAGCACGTGGACATGGGGCCCCTCGGGCACTACCTGCTCCGCCGCGCCGGCGCCTGGAACGAGGTCGCCCGCTCGGCCGTCCGAGGGATGTTCTAGGAGCCGAGGCTCACGTCGAGCAGCTCGAGGAGCGTCACGGTGGCGGCGACCGCACCCAACGCCGCGCCGCCGTAGCAGGCCAGCGCGGTGAGGCCCTTCTGCTTGATCTGCAGCCCGTCGTAGAGCGTGTAGCGGAACCGGTGCGCACTGTGCACGAGCAGCACGACGAAGAAGCCGAGGAGCACGAGCACGGTGATCGGGTGGCCGGCGACGGCGAGCAGGTGGTCGTGGTCCGGAGGCGAGATCCACCCCAGCGGGAACGCGAAGGCGAACAGGAACACCAGCACGGGCAGCAGCGTCGCCGCGGCCACCCCGCCGCCGCTGAAGGCCAGCCAGACGAAGGGCTCGATGCGGCGCTTCGACAGCTTCGACGGCGGCGGCATGAGCCGGGCGAGCCGGCTCATCGGGTCACCAGCCAGGTCACGAGGACGGACGCCACGGCCAGGGCGGCGTACTGGCCCGCGATGATCGCCACCGGCGGCACCGGGCGGCCGCCGAGGCTGAGCGGCATCGCCTTCGGCGTCAGGCTGAACCACGTCACCACGTGCAGCACGAGGAAGGCCGCGCCCACGACGTTGAGCGCCACCACCCAGGGGCTGGCCGCCCAGTCGAGGAAGTCGGCGTACGCCGCCGGCCCGAACCGGACGCTGCGCAGCATCAGCAGCAGGAAGACCACGAACCAGGCGACGAACAGGCTGCTCAGCTCGCGCATCACGAACACGAAGTAGGACCGCTTCCGCAGCCACCACCACGTCGACATCGGCCGTCGGAAGCGCGAGGTCGCCCGTCGTGCCGGGTCGCGGGCGCGCTCATCGCGCCGCCCGGGGCAGGAGGAACGCCTTCACCGACTCCTGGGCCGCCTTGAGCTTGTAGCGCTGGATCGCCCCCGCCGGGTCGACGTGCTTGGGGCAGACGGCCGAGCACTCGCCGACGAACGTGCAGGCCCACACCCCGTCGTGCTCGACGAGGACGTCGAGCCGCTCGCGGACGCCGTCGTCACGCGAGTCGAGGTCGTAGCGCTCGGCGAGCGCGATCGCCGCCGGCCCGATGAAGTCCGGGTCGAGACCGTAGACCGGGCAGGCGGCGTAGCAGAGCATGCAGTTGATGCACATGCTGAACTGCTTGTAGGCGTCGAGCTCCTCGGGCGTCTGGAGATACTCCCCGTCGATCTCCGTCACGTCGTCGTCGCGGATGATCCACGGCCGCACCCGGGGCAGCTTCTCCATGAAGTCGGAGATGTCGACGACGAGGTCGCGCACCACCGGGAAGTTGCCGAGCGGCTCCACCCGCACCGGGCCCGGCGCGTAGTCGGAGAGGAACGTGCCGCAGGTCAGCCGGGGCTCGTCGTCGACGTTCATCCCGCAGCTGCCGCAGATGCCCATCCGGCACGACCAGCGGAACGACAGCGTCGGGTCGAGGTGGTCCTTCACGTGGTTGAGACCGTCGAGCACCGTCCACTCGGTGCGGAGCGGGACGTCGTACTGCTGGAGGAGCGGCGGTGTGGTCTTGTCGGGCCGGTACCTCAGCACCTCCATCCGGATGCTGGGCTGTTCACCATCCGGGTCCTCGTAGGCCTTGTCTGCTGCCATGGCCGCCGTCACCTCCCGTACACGCGTTCGCCCGGCGGCCACCGGGTGATGGTCACCGGCAGCTGCTCGACCCGCGGCGTGCCGTCAGGCTCCGCGGTGGACCAGCTGATGGGTGAGGAAGCGCTCGTCGTCGCGGGCCCGGAAGTCGGTGCGCTGGTGCGCGCCCCGGGACTCCTCGCGGCGCAGCCCCGACTCGAGCATGGTCTCGGCGATGTCGAGGAGGTTGGCGAGCTCGAGCGCGGCGACCAGCTCGGTGTTGAACGAGGCGCTGGAGTCCAGGATGCCGACCGCGCCCATCCGCTCCTGCAGCCCACGGAGCCGGTCGCGCCCGGCGGCCAGGTCGGGGCCGTTGCGGTAGATGCCGGCGGCCGTCCTCCATCGTCTCCTGCATCTCGTCGCGGATGGACGGTACGCCGTCGTCACCGCGCGGCATCGTGGAGAGCAGGGCGTGCAGCCTGCGCACCTCGTCGTCCACCTGCGCCGAGATCGACGCCGGTGGCCGGCGCGCCCCCGCGGCGTACTCCGCGGCCGCCCGCCCTGCCCGGGCGCCGAAGACCAGGCACTCCGGCAGCGAGTTGGAGCCGAGCCGGTTGGCGCCGTTGATGCTGACGCACGCCGTCTCCCCGGCGGCGTAGAGCCCGGCCAGCGGGGTGGCCCCCTCGATGTCGGTGTGGACGCCGCCCATCATGTAGTGGACGACGGGGCGCACGGGGATCAGCTCGGTGACCGGGTCGATCCGCTCGTACTTCAGGCAGAGCTCGCGGACGAACGGGATCTTGGCCTCGATCTTGGCCTCGCCGAGGTGGCGCAGGTCCAGGTGCGTCACCGGCCCGTACGGCGAGTCCGTCGTGCGGCCCTTCTCGACCTCGTGGACGAAGGCCTGCGACAGGCGGTCCCGCGGGCCGAGCTCCATGCTCCGCAGCGACGGCTCCGGCGTGGGCGTGCCGAGGTCGTAGTCCTGCAGGTAGCGGTAGCCGTCCTTGTTCAACAGCCAGCCGCCCTCGGCCCGCGCCGCCTCGGTGATCAGGATCCCGGTGAAGGGCAGCCCGGTCGGGTGGTACTGGACGAACTCCATGTCCTTCAGCGGCGCCCCGGCGCGGTAGGCCAGGGTCATCCCGTCGCCGGTGTTGATGTTGGCGTTGGTGGTGAACGGGAAGACCTTGCCGCAGCCGCCGGTGGCCAGGATGACGGCCCGCGCCGTGATCGCCTGGATCCTGCCGGTGCGCAGCTCGACCGCCACGACGCCGTGCACCCGCCCGTCGTCGACGAGCAGCCGGGTCACGAACCACTCGTCGTACCGTCGCACCTCGGGGTACTTCAACGAGGTCTGGAAGAGGGTGTGCAGCATGTGGAAGCCGGTCTTGTCGGCGGCGAACCAGGTGCGCATCTTCTTCATGCCGCCGAACGGCCGCACGGCGACGTGCCCGTCCGGCTCGCGGCTCCACGGACAGCCCCAGTGCTCGAGCTGGAGCAGCTCGCGCGGCGCCTCGTTGACGAAGGCCTCGATCGCGTCCTGGTCGCCGAGCCAGTCGCTGCCCGAGATGGTGTCGTAGATGTGCTCCTCGATCGTGTCGTCCTCGGCGATGGCGCCCGCCGCGCCACCCTCGGCCGACACGGTGTGGCTGCGCATCGGGTAGACCTTCGAGACCACCGCCACGTCGACGCTGGGGTCGGCCTCGGCGACGGCGATCGCGGCGCGCAGGCCGGCCGCGCCGCCGCCCACCATGAGCACATCGTGGTCGGCGACCACCTCCCCCTCACTCACCCCGCAGCTCCTCGTCGACCAGGACGCGGTGGTGGTGGTCGACCACCATCCTGTGCACGCTGCCGTCGTGGAACTCCTCGCGGGCCGTCCGGCAGCCGCAGGAGAACCGGACCTCCTCGGTGACAAGCCCGTGCTGGTCCTCGGTCACGAAGGCCTCGCCGTCGTGGGGGCGCCCACAGGGCGCGAGCCTCGCTTGGAACCGACTGATCGTGGACGTCACCCGACACCTCCTCGGGACGACCGCGCCTCTCCGGCACAACGTTGCGGACCACCATCCTCCAACCCGGCCCGCTTGTGAAGACGGGTGGAAGGTTTCGGGGCCCGCCCGGGAATGGGGGCGCGGTCACGGTCGTTGACCCCGCCAGCAGGGCAGCCGAAAAAGAAATATCGATTTGTGGGAATGCTCAGCCGGTCGCTACGGTTCCGGATGAAACGAAACTGTTTCGTTTCATCCAGGTAAACCGCTGACCGACAGGCAGGAGCACCACCGCGCATGACCCCCCAGCAGGCAGCAGCCGTCGCCGCCGGAAGGCCCCGCGTCGAGGGCGACCGCGAGCAGGAGATCCTGCAGGCGACGCTCGACGTGCTCGCCGAGGTGGGCTACGACCGGCTGACGATGGACGCGGTCGCCCACGCGGCCAAGGCGTCGAAGGCCACGCTCTACCGCCGGTGGAGCACCAAGGCCGCGCTCGTCATCGACGCGATCCTCGCGCAGAAGGGCCCGACCAAGGCGCCCGACACCGGTAGCCTCCGCGACGACCTGCTGGAGATGCACTGCGGCCAGGGCGGCGTCACCGACGCCCGGGCCATGGGCGTGCTGGCCAGCCTGATCACCGCGGTCAACAAGGACCCGGAGTTCGCGACGGCGTTCCGCCGCGACTTCATCGGACCGAAGGTCACCATCGGGCGCGCGGCGTTCGAGCGTGCCCGTGACCGCGGCGAGATCGACCCGGGTGTCGACATCGACCTCGTGGCCCCCGCCCTCGCCGGCATGGTCCTGCACCGGACCTTCGTGCTCGGCGAGCCCCCGACCGAGGAGACCATCGCGGCCCTCGTCGACCAGATCATCCTCCCGGCCTGCGGCGTGCGGCCGGGCGGCGCCCCGACTCAGAACACAGAACCGAACACAGAACCGAACACAGAACTCCAGAACTCACAGAAGGAAGACTCGTGACGCATCTCGACAGCCCGACCCCGGCCGTGGAGCCGGTCGAGGCCCGCCCGCAGCGTGAGCTGCACCTCGGCTGGGCGCTCGTGCTCATCTCGATCGCGCAGCTGATGGTGGTCCTGGACGCCACCATCGCCAACATCGCGCTCCCCTACATCCAGGCCGACCTCAACATCTCGCAGGCCAACCTGACCTGGGTCGTCACCGGCTACGCCCTGGCCTTCGGCAGCCTGCTGCTGCTCGGTGGCCGCCTGGGTGACCTCTACGGCCGCAGGCGGATCTTCATGGTCGGCCTGGTCATCTTCGCTGTGGCCTCGCTGCTCGGCGGCCTCGCCACCAACGAGCCACTCCTGCTCGCCGCCCGGGGCCTGCAGGGCCTCGGTGCCGCGCTCGCCGCGCCCGCGGCCCTGGCCCTGATCACCACGACGTTCCCTGCCGGTCCGGCTCGCAACCGCGCCTTCGCCGTGTACGCCGCGATGTCCGGCGCCGGGGCGGCCGTCGGCCTGATCCTGGGCGGCTGGCTGACGGGCACCTCGCCGGAGATCCTCGGCTTCGTCATCGACGGCTGGCGCCTCACCTTCCTGATCAACGTCCCGATCGGCGTCGTCGCGGCCCTGCTGGCCCCGCGCTTCCTCAACGAGTCGGAGTCGCACCCGGGCGAGCTCGACCTGCCCGGCGCCGTCACCGGCACCCTGGGTCTGCTCGGTGTCGTCTACGGCCTCTCCCGGGCCGGCAGCGAGGGCTGGGGCGACGCCCTGACGATCGCGAGCCTGGTCACCGGCGCGGCCCTGATGGTGCTCTTCATCGTCATCGAGAGCCGGGTGCAGCACCCGCTGCTGCCGTTCCGGGTCTTCCTCAACCGGACCCGGGCGTCGAGCTTCGTCGCGATGTTCCTGGCCCCGGCGGCGATGTTCGCGATGTTCTACTTCCTGAGCCAGTACATCCAGAACGTCATGGGCTACAGCCCGCTCAAGGCCGGCGTCGCCTTCCTACCGTTCACCGTGGGCATCGTGTTCGGGGCCGGCCTGGCCTCCAACCTCGTCAACAGGATCGACCCCCGCTACATCGCTGGCGTCGGCACCCTGGTCGCAGCCGGGGCGTTGTACGGCTTCTCCACGCTGCCGTTCGACACGGAGTTCCCGGTGACCGACGTGACCGGAACCTATGTCTCCGACCTCCTGCCGTTCATCATCATGATGGCCGTCGGCATGGGACTCACCTTCGTCCCGGTCACCCTGACAGCCGTCCACCACCTGCGCGCCGAGGACTCCGGCATCGGGTCGGGTGTCCTCAACACGATGCAGCAGGTCGGCGGCGCGCTCGGCCTGGCCGTGCTGGCTACCGTCGCGACCCAGACCTTCACCGACCGCGGCGCCGAGATCCAGGCGGCCGGGCAGGCAGCGGCGCAGGCCGGAGGCCCGACACCGTCGGCCGACGAGCTGCAGGCCATGGCGCTGATCGCCCAGCACCAGGTCTTCACCGAAGGCTCCACGCAGGCGTTCCTGGTCGGCTCGATCCTGATGCTCGGCGCCTCGATCGTGGTGTGGGTGTTCCTCAACGTGAAGCACGCGGAGCTCGCCACCGACGGGCCCGAGGGCGTGCACGTGGGCTGAGGCCCTGCTGCCTGAGATCAAGCCTGAGATCAAGGTCGTGTGCCCCAGGACGCGCTAGAGCGCGGTCTGGGGCACACGACTGTCCGAGGGGCGTCGTGGTCAGCGCACCACGTCGCGCGCCACGGTGCGGCAGGTCTCGAGGGCCCGGCGCACCCAGGCCGGTGAGGCACCGGCCATCCCGCAGGAAGGCGTCAGGGCCAGCTGGCCCGACACCTCGGAGGGGTCGAGGCCGAGCATCTCCAGCAGTCCCTGCACGCGGCCGACGATCCGAGCCGCCTCAGGAGGCGTCGGGGGGTCGAGGGACGGTACGACGCCGAGCGCGAGGGTCTCCCCCGCCTCCAGCGCCGCCGCGACGTCGTCGAGGTCGCCGGGCGAGAGCTGCGCCTCGTCGACCGACAGACCACGTGCTCCCGCACCCCGGAGCAGGCCCAGCGGCGTCCCGGCGGCGCACGAGTGGACCCACGGCTCACCGCCGGCCGCGGCGATCGCCTCCAGCACCAGGCCGAGCGACCCGCTCGCCTCCGGGACGTCGACGGCCCGATGCCGGCCGAAGCCGGACGCCGTCGGCACCCGCGCGTCCATGACCGCCGCGAGAGCAGGCTCGTCGACCTGGACCACCAACCGGTCGCAACCGGACAGTCGCCGGCGTACGTCGGCGACATGCACGGCGACCCCCTCGGCCAGCGCCTCGGCCAGCTCTCGTCGGGCACCGTGGTCGCTCAGCACCTTGTCGCCGCGTGGCTTCTCGACCGTCGCTGCCAGGGTCCAGGGCCCGGCGACCTGAAGCTTGAACGCGCCGGCGTACCCCTGCGCCTGGTCCTCGACCTCGTCCAGGTCCTGGGCCAGCAGCGACCGGGCGCGGCGGTGGTCGACCCCGGAGGAGGCCGACGAGCCGGTGAGCCGCCAGCCGGCCGGCTGGAGGTCGGCCGCGAGGTCCACCATCGCGAGCGCGCGGCCGGTCATCGACGCGGGCGCGCCCCGGCCGGGCAGCTCGGGCAGGTGCGCCATCGCCTCGGGCGGGGCCAGCTCCCCGAGCACGACCCGCACGGCCTCGGCGTAGTCCGTCGCGTCGTCGCCGGGGTAGGAGCCGATGCCCGTCGCGTACGCCACGCCCCCATTGTGTGGCTCGGCCGGCCAGGGGGGGTCAGGGGGGTCGGGCGGGGGTTCAGACGCCGACGGCCCGGGTGCGCTCGATCGTCGCCGAGCCCACCACCCGGGTGCCGTCGTAGAGCACCGCAGCCTGTCCGGGGGCGATGCCGTACGCCGGCTCGAGCAGCTCGATCTCGACCAGCTCGCCGGCGCTGTCGCCGTCGACCCGCACGCGGGCAGGGTGCTCGGCGCCGTGGGCGCGCAGCTGGACCCCGATCGACGGGCCGTCCAGGACCGACGGGACCGATCCGCACCAGCGCGGCTCCTTGGCCGTGATCCGGTCGACGGCGAGCCGCTCGCGCGGGCCGACGGTGACGGTGCCGCTGACCGGCGAGATGTCCAGCACGAACCGCGGCTTCCCGTCGGGTGCCGGACGCCCGATCCGCAGCCCCTTGCGCTGGCCGATGGTGAAGGCATACGTGCCGTCGTGACGGCCGACCTCCTCGCCGGTGGCGTCGTCGACGATGGCGCCGCCGTGGTTGGGCGCCCGGGCGCCCAGCTTCTCCCGCAACCAGCCCGCGTTGTCGCCGTCGGCGACGAAGCAGATGTCGTGCGAGTCGGGCTTGTCGGCGACGCGCAGCCCCCGGTCGGCGGCCTCGCGGCGCACGTCGGCCTTGGTGGAGCCACCGAGCGGGAAGAGCGAGTGCGCGAGCTGCTCCTGGGTGAGCACGCCGAGCACGTAGGACTGGTCCTTGCCGTGGTCGACGGCCCGGTGCATCTCGACCAGCCCACCCCGTGCTGCGGGCCCGGTCTCCAGGCGCGCGTAGTGCCCGGTCGCCACGGCGTCGAAGCCCAGGGCGAGCGCGCGGTCGAGCACGGCAGCGAACTTGATCTTCTCGTTGCACCGCAGGCACGGGTTGGGGGTGCGCCCGGCGGCGTACTCGTCCATGAAGTCCTCGACCACGTCCTCGTGGAACCGGTCGGAGAGATCCCAGACGTAGAACGGGATCCCGATGACATCGGCGGCTCTGCGCGCGTCGTTGGCGTCCTCGATGGTGCAGCAGCCGCGGGCGCCCGAGCGGTACGACGCGGGGTTGCGCGACAGGGCCAGGTGGATGCCCGTCACGTCGTGCCCGGCCTCGGCGGCGCGGGCGGCGGCGACGGCGGAGTCCACCCCGCCCGACATGGCGGCGACGACCCTCATCATCGGCTCCGGCGGTTGGCCGATCGCGCGCGCTCGACGACGGGGCCGATCGCCGCGACCAGGGCATCGACGTCGGCAGCGGTCGAGGTGTGGCCCAGCGAGAAGCGCAGGGAGTGCCGGGCCTGCTCGTCGGTGCACCCCATGGCCAGCAGGACGTGCGAGGGCTGCGCGACGCCCGCGGAGCAGGCGGAGCCGGTGGAGCACTCGATGCCACGGGCGTCGAGCAGCATCAGCAGGGAGTCGCCGTGGCAACCAGGGAATCCCAGGTGGGCGTTGCCGGGCAGGCGCTCAGTGGCCGCCCGGTCGAGCTGGGGACCGTGGAGGTGGACGTCGGGCACGACCTCGACGACCCTGCGGACCAGGTCGTCGCGCAGCGCCGCCAGCCGGGTGGCGTGGTCGGCCTGCTGCTTCACCGCGAGCTCCGCCGCGGCGGCCAGCCCCGCGATCGCGGGGGCATCGAGCGTGCCACTGCGGATGTCGCGCTCCTGACCCCCGCCGTGCACGAGGGCGCTCACCTCGACCTCGCGCCGCACGACCAGTGCGCCGACGCCGTAGGGGCCACCGATCTTGTGTCCGGTGAAGGTCAGCGCGTCGACCCCGCTCGCCGAGAAGTCGACCGGGACGGCCCCGACTGCCTGCACCGCGTCGGTGTGCACCGGGACGCCGTGGAGGGCAGCGATCTCGGCCACCTCCTCGATCGGCTGGAGCGTGCCGACCTCGTTGTTGGCCCACATCACCGAGACCATCGCCACCGTGCTTGGGTCGCGCTCGAGCGCCTCGCGCAACGCCTCGACCTCGAGGCGACCGCGGTCGTCGACGGGCAGCAGCTCGACCTCGGCGACGTCACGCTCGGCCAGCCACATCAACGGGTCCAGGACGGCGTGGTGCTCGACGGAGGTGCTCAGGATCCGGGTCCGCCGCGGGTTGCCGGCCCGGCGTGCCCAGAAGATCCCCTTCAGCGCGAGGTTGTCGGACTCGGTGCCACCCGAGGTGAAGACGACGTCGCCCGGCCGGCAGCCCAGGGCCTGGGCGATGGTCTCGCGCGACTCCTCCACGACGCGGCGGGCGTGGCGGCCGGAGGCGTGCAGCGAGCTGGCGTTGCCGACGTCGGCCAGGTGGGTCGTCATGGCCTCGATGGCCGCCGGGAGCATCGGGGTGGTGGCGGCGTGGTCGAGATAGACGGTCGGCTGGTTCATCGCATCCCCCAGCGTACGGCGTGCCGCGCGGCGCACCGAGCCGACGTCCAGCCCGGCGTCAGCGCTCCTGCAGGCCGACGCGGAACGCCCACGCGGTGGCCTCGCCGCGGCCACGGACGCCGGGCTTGCGGTCGATCGAGACCGTGTGGTGCCTCACGGTCTCGACGCTCAGGCCGAGCCGCGCCCCGATCTCGCGGTTCGTCGCCCCCGAGGCCATCTCGCAGACTTTGGTCGAAGAGCTACAGGTGGCGCAGCCAGGCGTGGTCCGGGTAGAGCCGGCGCATGGACGCGCTCAGCCACGCCTGCGCGGCCGAGTCCAGCAGCGGCCAGGTCGATGCCAGGTCGGCGTCGTCCTTGGGCCGGTGCAGCGCGGCCTTGTAGAGCAGCGAGATCTCGGGCCGCAGGTAGCGGATCCCGTCGTCGTCGGCCACCCAGGTCGCGTCCTCGACGGGGAGGACGTGGTCCGGGTCTCGCTTGCTGGTCCACAGCCCGCCGCGATCGGGCGTGATGGGCAGGTCGATCACCCACGGTTCGTGGGCGCTGCGCCGGATCCAGATCTGGCTGTGGACGTCGAGCACCTCGGGGAAGCGGTCGCTGAGCGGTCGCAGGGTCCCGCCGTGGTTGCTCCAGGGCGTCCACGCGTCGCCCAGGTGCTCCCGGAAGGCCGGGATGTCGCAGGCGAGGATCGACAGGTCGACGTCCTCGTGCTCGCGCGCGACCCCGGTGAACGCCTCGATCGCCCAGCCGCCGACGATCCACCACGGCCGCGCGAAGCCCGCCATCAGGTCGGCGACGCCTCGTGGGTCGAGCGGGTCCCAGTCGCCGTACCAGCGGAAGAACTCCTCGTCGTCCACGTGGGGAACCTAGAGCAAGACGAGGTCGTCGCGGTGGACCACCTCGCGCTCGTACGCCGCTCCCAGCTCGCGCTTGAGGTCGTGGCTGGACCGGCCGAGCAGGCCGGGCAGCTCGTCGGCGTCGAAGTTCACCAGCCCGCGGGCCACCGCACGACCGTCGACATCGACCAGATCGACAGGATCGCCGGCCACGAAGCCACCGGAGACCGCCACGACACCCGCAGCGAGCAGCGAGGCCCGGCGCTCGGTCACCGCACGCACAGCCCCGTCGTCGAGGGTCAGTGCGCCCTTGGGCTCGGTGGCGTGCGCCAGCCAGAGCAGGCGGGTCGGACGGCGGCGACCGGTCGGGCGGAAGAGCGTGCCGACGGGCTCGCCCGCGAGCGCGGCACCAGCCTGCTCGGCCGAGGTGAGCACCACCGGGATGCCCGCGCCGGTGGCGATCCGGGCCGCGTCGACCTTGGTGCGCATCCCACCGGTGCCGACCCCGGCCACGCCGCTCTTGCCGATCCGCACCGACGCGAGATCCTCGAGGGTCGCCACCTCAGCCACCAGCGTGGCCCCCGCCGTGCCCGGCCGCGCGTCGTAGAGACCGTCCACGTCGGAGAGCAGCACCAGCAGGTCGGCATGCACGAGGTGGGCGACCAGGGCGGCCAGCCGGTCGTTGTCGCCGAACCGGATCTCGGTGGTCGCCACCGTGTCGTTCTCGTTGACGACCGGGAGGACGCCCATCTCGAGCAGCTTGGCGAAGGTCTGGTAGGCGTTGCGGTAGTGCGAGCGCCGGGTGACGTCGTCGACGGTGAGCAGCACCTGGCCGGTCACGAGGCCGTGCCGCGCCAGCTCCTCGGTGTAGCGGTGCACGAGCAGTCCCTGGCCGACCGCGGCCGCCGCCTGCTGTGCCGGGAGCGCGCGGGGGCGGCTGGCGATCCCGAGCGGTGCGAGTCCGGCGGCGATCGCACCGCTGGAGACCAGCACCACCTCGCAGCCACGTAGGCGGGCTGCCGCGAGCACGTCGACCAGGCGACGGACGCGCTCGGCGTCGATCCCGCCGGTGGCGGAGGTGAGCGACGACGAGCCGATCTTGACCACGACGCGGCGGGCCGCGACGACCTCGGGTCGCTCGTCGGTCACCGGTCGGCGTCCGCGTCCGACGGGTCGGCATCGGGGTCCTGGGCCGAGCCGATCTCGTACGACGTCGGGCCGGTGCGCTCCTGGGGCTGGTCGAGCCGGCGGGCCACGTCGGCCCGGGTCTCGGTCTCCCCGCGGTCGGCCATGCCCTCCTGGATGTCGCGGCGGCGGCGCGCCGCCGGCCGCTCCTCGGTCAGGCGATGGTCCTCACCGCGACGGGCCAGGTTCTCGGCGCCGGCGTCGAGCCCGGGCTTGAAGTCGAAGACGACGGCGTCGTCGGGGTGCCCGATCAGCACCAGGTCGCCCTCGACCGCGCCCATCCGGACCAGGCGGGTCTCGACGCCCAGGCGGTTGAGCCGGTCGGCGAGGAAGCCCACCGCCTCGTCGTTGGAGAAGTCGGTCTGCCGCACCCAGCGCTCGGGCTTGGTGCCGCGCACCCGCCACCCGTCGCCGGTCTCGGTCACGGTGAACTCGTCGGCGCCGTCGACGGAGCGCGGCCGGATCACGATGCGCGGCGCCTCGACCTCGGGCTTCGCCGCCCGGGCGGCCTGGACGATCTCGGCCATGGCGAAGGTGAGCTCGCGCAGCCCGTGGCCCGAGGCCGCGGAGACGGCGAACACGTCGAGCCCGCGGCCACGGAGGTCCTCGACGACCATCTCGGCGATGTCGCTGCCGTCGGGCACGTCGACCTTGTTCAGGGCGACCAGGCGCGGCCGGTCGTCGAGGCCGCCGTACCTGGCCAGCTCGTTCTCGATCACGTCGAGGTCGTCGGCGGGGTTGCGGCCCGGCTCGATGGTGGCGGTGTCGATGACGTGCACGATCGCCGCGCACCGCTCGACGTGCCGCAGGAAGTCGTGACCGAGGCCGCGCCCGTCGGCGGCGCCCTCGATCAGGCCGGGCACGTCCGCGACGGTGAAGGTGGTGTCGCCCGCGCGCACCACCCCGAGGTTGGGCACGAGCGTGGTGAACGGGTAGTCGGCGATCTTGGGACGGGCCCGGGAGATGGCGGCGATCAGGCTGGACTTGCCGGCGCTCGGGAAGCCCACGAGGCCGATGTCGGCGACCACCTTCAGCTCGAGGCTGATGTCGAGCTCGTCGCCGGGCTCGCCGAGGAGGGCGAATCCCGGTGCCTTGCGCTTGGAGCTGGCCAGTGCGGCGTTGCCGAGCCCGCCGCGACCGCCCTGGGCGATGACGAGCTCGCTGCCGGCGCCCACCATGTCGGCGAGCACCTCGCCGTCGGCCGCCATCACGACCGTGCCGTCGGGCACGGGCAGGACCAGGTCGGCGCCGTGCCCGCCGTTCTTGTGGTCTCCCGCACCGTGGCCGCCGTGCTCGGCCCTGCGGCGCGGGCTGTGGTGGTAGTCGATGAGGGTCGTGACGTCGGGGTCGACCCGCAGGATCACCGAGCCGCCCGGGCCGCCGTTGCCACCGTCCGGGCCACCCAGCGGCTTGAACTTCTCGCGGTGCACCGACGCGACACCGTTGCCTCCGCGCCCCGCCGCGATGTGCAGCGTCACCCGGTCGACGAACGTCGGGACGGCCATCTGAGGTGCCTCCTGTGCTCGACGTGCTCTAAGAGGTCACCGGATCTCGAGACGGGTCGCTCAGCTCCTCGCAGGCTCGGAACTGAGCCGAGCCCTCCTCAATCTCTTCGCCCTCTTCTCGGCTTCGCAGGCTCAGCCGAGGGGCTCGACGATGTTGACGACCTTGCGACCGCGGCGCGTGCCGAACTCGACGGCACCGCCCACCAGCGCGAACAGGGTGTCGTCGCCACCGCGGCCCACGCCCGAGCCCGGGTGGAAGTGGGTGCCCCGCTGCCGCACGATGATCTCGCCGGCGTTGACGACCTGGCCGCCGTAGCGCTTCACACCGAGACGCTGGGAGTTGGAGTCGCGACCGTTCTTGGTCGACGCCGCGCCCTTCTTGTGTGCCATCTGTTCAGTCCTTCGCAGACGTGTGAGCCCCGGGTGCCGGGAGCCTCACAGGGAGATGTCGGTGACCTTGACCTGGGTGTACTTCTGGCGGTGACCCTGGCGCTTCTTGTAGCCGGTCTTGTTCTTGTACTTCTGGATGATGATCTTGGGGCCCTTGGTCGCGCCGAGGATCTCGACGGTGACGGCGGCCTTGTCGAGACCGGTCGCGGTGACCTTCTCGCCGTCGACGACCATGACCACGGGCAGCGTCACCGACTCGCCGACCGCGGTGTCGGTGCGGTCGATCTCGATGACGTCGCCGACGGCAACCTTCTGCTGCTTGCTGCCAGCGCGCACGATGGCGTACACGGCGGTCTCCTTCGTCCAGAACTGTGGTCTCGGTCTGCGGCACGCCACACCCTCGAGTGGAGAGAGGGGTGCCATGCAGAGGCGGGGCTCCCGACGATCTCGGGCGCGCCCATGATGTCACGCGAGGGTCAATACTACGGATCGCGCTCGGCCCCCGCAAAACGGCGACTCAGCGCTTGCGGGCGCCCCTCTTCTTGATCGGCACGTGCTCGACGTGGGGTACGTCGTCGAGTGCCTCGCCCGACGCCTCCGCCGACCCGCTGACGGCTGTCCGGAGCGCCGTCCCAGGAGCCCCTTCCGGAGTCGCGTCAGCGGCCGCTGGGGGGCCGGCGGGGCGGCTGGCCGCACGTCGGCGGGTCCTGGTCACGACCGTGGTGGTCCGGGTGACCGGGGACTCCGCGGGCGCACCACTCGCGTCGGCGCCGTCCACCGATTCGGGTGTGGGCTCAGATGCGGCGTCCGGCGTGGGCTCCGGTGTGGGCTCCGGCGTGGGCTCGGGCGTCGGGCTCCGGTGCCGGCTCGACGTCCTCGGCCGCCTCCACCTCGGTGTCGACGGTGTCGAGGGTGTCGAGGGTGTCGAGCGTCTCGAGCTCCGCGGCGACATCCGTGGTCGGCTCGGCTGCCTCGTCCGGGCCGTCGGTGAGCGAGTCCGCCACGTCGTCGTCCGACGCCGGCTTGTCAGCGTGGTCGCGGGCCATCGCGGCCACGTCACGTGGGCTGGGCACCGAGGGCTTCGCCGTAGCTCCGTTGCCGTTCCCGTTCCCGTTCGCCTCGCCGCGACCGCGGCCGCCGCGGGCACGACGGGTGGTCCCGCGGCCGGCGGAGTCGTCGACCCGCTTGGGCTCCACGGGGGCGTCCTGCACGATCAGACCGCGTCCATTGCAGTGCTCGCAGGTCTCGGAGAACGCCTCGAGGAGCCCGGTGCCGATCCGCTTGCGGGTCATCTGCACGAGCCCGAGCGAGGTCACCTCGGCGACCTGGTGACGGGTGCGATCACGCCCGAGGCACTCGACGAGGCGGCGCAGCACGAGATCGCGGTTGGACTCCAGCACCATGTCGATGAAGTCGACGACGATGATGCCGCCGATGTCGCGCAGCCGGAGCTGGCGGACCATCTCCTCGGCCGCCTCCAGGTTGTTCTTCGTCACCGTCTCCTCGAGGTTGCCCCCCGAGCCGGTGAACTTGCCGGTGTTGACGTCGACGACGGTCATCGCCTCGGTGCGGTCGATGATGAGCGACCCGCCCGAGGGCAGCCAGACCTTGCGGTCGAGACCCTTGTGGATCTGCTCGTCGATGCGCAGCGAGGCGAAGAGGTCGACGTCCTGGTGCTCGGCGACGTCGTAGCGCTGCAGCCGCTCCTCCAGGTCCGGGGCCACGTGGAGGACGTAGTTGCGCACGATCTCCCACGCCTCGTCACCCTGGATGACCAGCTGCGCGAAGTCCTCGGTGAAGAGGTCGCGGACCACCTTGAGGGTGAGGTCGGGCTCGCCGTAGAGCAGCTGGGCGCCGGCACCCTTCTGGGAGGCCTTCTTCTCGATGTCCTCCCACCGCGCCTTGAGCCGCTCGACGTCGCGGGTCAGCTCGTCCTCGGCGGCACCCTCGGCGGCCGTGCGGACGATCACCCCCGCGGTGTCGGGGACGATGTCCTTCAGGAGGGTCTTGAGGCGATTGCGCTCGACGTCGGGCAGCTTGCGCGAGATGCCGCTGGTGGTGCCGTCGGGCACGTAGACGAGGAAGCGGCCGGCCAGGCTGATCTGGCTGGTCAGCCGGGCACCCTTGTGACCGATGGGGTCCTTCGTGACCTGGACGAGCACGCTCTGCCCGGAGGACAGCACCGACTCGATCTTGCGCGGCTGCCCGTCCTTGTGACCGAGGGCCGACCAGTTGACCTCACCGGCGTAGAGGACCGCGTTGCGGCCCTTGCCGATGTCGACGAACGCCGCCTCCATCGACGGCAGGACGTTCTGCACCCGGCCCAGGTAGACGTTGCCGATCAGCGAGGTCTGAGACTCGCGGGCCACGTAGTGCTCGACGAGGACCTTGTCCTCGAGAACCGCGATCTGGGTGATGTCGTCACGCTGGCGGACGGCCATCACCCGGTCGACCGACTCGCGGCGGGCGAGGAACTCCGCCTCGCTGACGATGGGCGCCCGGCGCCGTCCGGCCTCCCGGCCCTCGCGTCGGCGCTGCTTCTTGGCCTCGAGCCGGGTGGAGCCGGAGACGGCAGTGATCTCGTCCGCCGCGGAGCGGGTCTTGCGGACCCTCGTGGTGGTCTTGTCGGGCTCGTCGCCGGGCTCGGCGCCATCCTCGCCCGTACGGCGGCGCCGGCGGCGGCGGCGCGAGCTGGTGGACTCGGCGGGCTCGGCGTCAGCGACGGGCTCGGCCGGCTCGTCGTCCGACTCGGCCTCGCCGTCAGCGGCCTCGTCGGCCCCGCCCTTGCGGCGGCGTCGTCCGCCGCGCCGGCGACGTCGGCGCGAGCCGCCCGGACCGTCGTCGTCGCCCCCGTCGTCTCCCGACTCGGTCGCCGACTCGTCGCCGGCGGCCGCGTCCGTCGTGTCGGGAGCCGCTGTCGCGGCGTCCTCGCCGGCAGGCGCGGAGTCGTCCGAGGACGCGGACGTGGCGGGGGTACGCCGCCGCCGCGACGTGGTCGTGGGCTCGGGCGCCTTGAACAACACCGCGGTGGCGCCGTCGGCGCCGCCCTCTGTTGGGTCGCCCTGGGTCGTGTCGCCCTGGGTCGTGTCACCCTGGGCGGGAGCTGTCTCGTCGGGCGCCGGCTCGGCCTGCTTGCGGCTGCGGCGCGCACGGGTCTTGGGGGCCGCGGCGTCGTCGACCGCGACGGTCGTCGCCGACCCCTCGTCGGGGGCGCTGGAGTCCACGGGCGCGGCCTCGGGCACAGCAGCCTTCTTCTTGGCCGCTGCCCTCTTCTTCGGCTGCGCCTTCTTCTTGGGCGGCTCCGACGGCTCCTCGGCCGACGTTGTCGGCGGATCGGTGGTCGCCTCCGGGGCGGCTGCCGGCGCCGCCTTCTTGGTGGACTTGCGCGCCCGCTTCTTGGGCGGTGGGGCGTCGGCCGGCGCAGTGTCAGCGTCGGGGGCGGCAGCGGTGGTCGTGGAGACGAGTTCGTCGTCGAGCATGTGTGCTCCTCGGCCCGAGGGCTGAGCCTCGGGGGTATCGGCGCCACCGGGCCGGGCCGAGTCGAAGCCGGGCCGGGGACGCAAAGCCTGTCGGGCGGCGACACCCTCCGCGTGAGCGTCAACGTGCACGACCCGCCGCACCCGCCGCGGTCGCCGGGCCTGACCCGAGAGCCGCTGTCACCGGCTCGGGTCGGGCCGCGTCGCGGTCCGGTACGACGATCCGCACTCGGTGTGCCGGCCCAGGTTGTGAGGTTGGACCGGCGAGAACGTCGTCGGGTCGCGTGCTCCGGCACTGGGGTGTCGTCGTACGTCGACCGTCCCCGAGTATCGCACACCAGACGGGTTGAACCTACGCGGACGCCGCCAACGGGTCGCCGATCTCACCTGTCGACTCGTCAAGCGGTCCCTGCTGCAGGCGCGTGACGCGCGGGACCGGGGTGTCGCCCGCCGTGGGATCGTCCCCGGCCACCAGCGCCATCCCGGCGAGCACGTCGTCTGGCCGGACCGCCGGCACGGTGTGGCGGAGGACGAGATCGAGCTCGGGGACAGCGGACCCGGTGGCGCTCAGCGAGACGACGGCGGCGCGGCAGTCGAAGCTGCGCAGACCCTTCTTCGTCATTCGTTCCACGGTCACCTCGTCAGCCGCGAGGAAGTGAGCCACCCGGGCGGCCAGGTCCGGGACGCCTGCCACCTGGACCGTCCACCGGCTGGCAGTCAGGCGATCGGCCAGGGATCCCCCCGGCGACTCCACGACGGTCACGACGTCGAGCCCGTCGGGGAGCGCCTCGGCGAGCGCCGCCGCCACGTCGGCCGGGTCGACGACCTGGGCCAGCCCGATCTCCAGGTACTCCGCCTCGCTCGCCGCACCGGTCGGAGCGGCCCCGGCGTAGGAGATGCGCGGGTGCGGGTGGAAGCCCGAGGAGTAGGCCATCGGGAGCCGCGCCCGCGCGACCGCCCGCTCGAAGGCGCGGGAGAAGTCGCGGTGGGACGTGAAGCGGAGCCGGCCACGCTTGGCGTAGCGGATCCGCAGCCGCTGGACCGGCGGCGCCTGCTGCTCGGGCTGCTCACGCACGGGCGAACCTTATGCGTCCGGTGGACGGTCAGGGCAATCGCGCGGACTTCATCTGCAGCGAGCTGTAGACGCTGCTGATCGTCACGCCGTCGAGCCAGGCCGTGAGTCGCTCGGCCTCGGCTCCGAGCGCCGTGGTCGCGGCGCGGGACAGCTGGCCGCGAGGCACCACGACGACCCGGCCCTCGGTGTCCTGCACCCAGCAGCCCACGATGCGGCCGTTCCACCAGGCCGTCGTCCCACCGTTGCCGTTGCTGTCGAAGAGGTACGGCGCGTCCGCGCGGTCGAGGTACCAGTGACGGTCACGCCAGCCCATCGTCGTCGGGTCGAGGACCGGCAGCAGCGCGGCCCACGGAGCTGCGTCGGGGGCCGCATCGTCGTCCCCGGGCAGCACCCAGCCGGCGCCGCCACCGTCGAGTGAGACCGGCTCGGCCCCGACCTCGCTCAGCGCGCGGCGTACGGCGCCCTTGGTCGCCCCGAGCCACCAGACGAGGTCGGCCTCGGTGCCGGGGCCGAACGTCCACAGCCAGCGGCGCACGAGCTCGGCGTACCCCTCGGCCTCCGGCAGCGCCGGCGGCGGCACGCCGAGCCACGACTCCATGGTCGTCCAGGCCGGCCTCGAGACCCGCCAGTGGCCGGCGTTGCGACCGCGCACGATGTCGCCGGCCGCGCCCAGCCACGCCAGCACTCGCGGTGCGATGGGCACCGCACCGCCCCACTTCGTGCCGGGCGACGTCTCGATCTTGCGGTCGAGGTCGGCGACGGCGAGCCGGAGGTCCTTGGCAGGCAGGCCGTCGGGAACCGCGGCCAGCACGTCATGAAGTCGCTCGCGGACGCCCGTGAGCCACTCCTCGCCGTCGGCGGCGATGCCCGCCACCGCGACGTCCCTCGCGATCTTGCGCAGCTCCTGCCCGGCCACGCGTGCGCTCGGCGCCCCCCAGGCCGCGGGCAGGAGGTCTCGGGGGAAGACGAAGAGCGTGCGCCTCATCGCCAGCTGCTTGACCAGGGAGCGGTCGTCGTAGAGGGCCCGCTCGACGTCGTCGACGCGCAGCCCGTCGACGCGCGCGGCCACCGACAGGTGGACGCTGGGCGGCTCGGTCGCGTGGAGCACGGTCATCGCGCGCGTCGCCGCCACCGGGTCGGCGACGCGCGCCCACGGGGCCACCGCGTGTCGGATCGCGAGACGGGCGCGCCGCTCGTCATCGGAGATGTGCCGCACAGGTGCATGGTGCCGGACGGCGCCGACAGGCGTGACGCGGATAGGTTGACCCGGTGAGCCAGGAGCCGGTGAGCCAGGAGCCGGTCGACTCCCCCAGACTCTCGATCGCGATCCCCTACTACCGGGGCCTGGACTACCTGCGCGAGGCGATCGACAGCGTGCTGGCCCAGACCTTCGACGACTGGGATCTCCTGGTGGTCGACGACCGCGGCCCCGAGCCTGCCGACGAGCTGGTCGCGTCGTACGCCGATCGCCGCGTCCGCTACGTGCGCAACGAGCGCAACCTCGGCCTCGCGGGCAACTGGAACGAGTGCGTCCGGCTCACCCGGGCGCCGCTCGTGACGCTGCTGCACAACGACGACCGGCTGCTTCCCACCTATGCCGGGACCGTGGTCAGGGCAGCGGGTGAGCACCCCGAGGTCGCCGCCGTCTTCACCGGTGCCGTGACGATAGGTCCGGACGGCAGGCCGCAGCGGGGCCTCTCGGACCGGGTGAAGGATGCGCTCCCCCGGCCGCGACACGACCACGTCCTGGCGGGCGACGAGCACCTCGTCCGGTTGATGACCGGCAACTACATCATCTGTCCGACGCTGTGCCTGCGGCGCTCCGCGGTCGGGGACCATCCCTTCGACCCGTCCCTGATCTTCGTGCCCGACTGGAACTTCACCACCGGTGTGCTGATCCGGGGGCAGTCCCTGTTCTCAGTCACCGAGCCCTTGCTGGAGTACCGCAGGCACCCGGCGACAGAGACGTCGAAGCTCACCGCCGACTCGTCCCGGTTCGCCGAGGAGCTGGCGTTCCTGGAGCGCGCCGAGAGCGCCTGCCGCGATGCCGGGCTGACCCGTTCGGCGATGGCGGCCCGTCGACGGGTCACCGTGCGTGGGCACCTGCTCGTCCGCGCCGTCTTCGACGTCGCCGCCCGGCGGTGGGCACCTGCGCGCGAGAAGGCGCGGCTACTGCGCGACGACCTCCACCGCGTCCGGCGCCGGGTGGATCACCCGGATCCGCAGCAGTGAGAGGAACAGGCCGGCCATCACGGTCTGGACACCCAGCACCAACCCGAGCACGGCCGGCGCGACCGCGCGGGCACTGTCCTCCGGCGGCAGCTCACCGAAGCCGGCGTCCTGCCACCAGAGCAGGGACACGACCATCCACAGCACGCCGGCGAGCAGGATGACGGCACCGAGGCCGATCAGGTTCTCCAGGTTGAGTCGGCGCTGGAACACCTCGAAGCGGGCGCTGGCGGGCAGGAACCCCTCGTGAAAGGCGTAGACCTTCGACAGCACGGCGAAGAGCACCGCCTGGTAGCCCACGATGGTGAGCGCCATGGCGTACATCATCGTGCCGATGTCGAGGCCGTAGCCACCGATCGTCACGGGACCGGCGATGAGCGCGACGCTGGCGACCAGGCCCAGGAGGGTGACCGCGAGACCGGGGTAGAGGAAGAGCCAGCGGGGGCTGTACAGCAGCAGGAAGCGCAGGTGCCGCCATCCGTCGCGCCAGCTGCGCAGGTGCGGGGGGCGACTGCGGCCGTCCTTGCTCAACGTGGTCGGCACCTCGCGGATGTCCAGCTCGGCGAGCGATGCCTTCACCACCATCTCGCTGGCGAACTCCATGCCGGAGGTACGCAGGCCGAGCCGGATGATCGCGTCCCGGCGGAAGGCGCGCAGCCCGCAGTGGAAGTCACCGACCGGGATCCTGAAGAAGATCCGGCCCACCGACGACAGCACCGGGTTGCCGAGGTACTTGTGCAGGTGCGGCATCGCCCCGGGCTCGATGCCCCCGCGGAACCGGTTGCCCATCACCAGGTCGGCTCCCGCGCGCAGCTCGTCGAGGAAGGGCCCGAGCCCCTCGAAGTCGTAGCTGTCGTCGGCGTCGCCCATGGCCACGAAGCGGCCGTGCGCCGCGGCGATCCCGCCGCTCAGCGCGGCGCCGTACCCGCGCTCGGGGATGTCCACCACGCGCGCGCCCTCGGCCAGCGCGATCTCCTGCGAGCCGTCCGTGCTGCCGTTGTCGGCGATGAGCACCTCGCCCCGGACGTCGTGCTCGGAGAGGAAGCGACGCGCCTTGCGGATACAGACGGCCAGCGTCTCGCTCTCGTCGAGGCACGGCATCACGATGGTGAGCTCGAGGTCCTGCACGGTCTCGGCAGGCACGGCCTCGACGAGCGCGCTCGCCAGAACTGGTTGATCCACCGGAGGAGTGTAAAGGCGACGGCTCGCCGCGGCTGGCTCCGCCGGCTCGCTACTTCTCAAACTCCCCAATCCGCTCGCCGGGGTGCCCGCCCGAACATCTCCAGTGTGAGACAGGCACACTGATCCCGGCTGAGCGCGCGACGACTCGAGGAGGAGACGTGAAGGACACCGAAGGCCCTGACTACGCCGACCGGCTCAAGGCGCGTGAGGGCGCGTGGTGGAAACGAGCTCTCGACGTCCAGGCCCCTTACCGTTGGAATCTCCGTCGGCAGGGCCTCGGTCGCACGCTCGACGTCGGCTGCGGCATCGGACGCAACCTCAAGACGTTGCCGCCAGGCTCGGTCGGTGTGGACCACAACGTCACCTCCGTCGACGAGGCCCGACGGCAGGGACTGACGGCGATGACGGGCGACGAGTTCCACGCCGGCGACCAGGCGAGGCCGGAGTCCTTCGACGGCGTCCTCCTCGCCCACGTCATCGAGCACATGGACGCCGAAACCGGTGCCGCGCTGCTCGAGGAGTACCTCCCCTTCCTGCGCAGCGGCGGGAAGGTCTTCTTCGTCTGCCCCCAGGAGCGCGGCTACGCCAGCGACCCGACGCACGTCCGCTTCGTGACCGGCGAGGACCTCGAGGCCATGGCTCGTGCGGCCGGTCTCGTGCCGGAGGGCTGGTTCAGCTTCCCCTTCCCCCGCTTCACCGGACGAGCCTTCCTGTACAACGAGTTCTGCCTCGCGGCCACCAAGCCCTGACCCTGCCGTGACCCGTCTCCACGGAGGAGGAACCATCAGCGACGAGACCGAAGCGACTGCTACCGAAGCCGCTCCGCGCACGCCTCGTTCCAAGGCCCGCCTGGCCGAGATCGTCCTGCCGCTCCTCGCGTACGCCGCCGTGTGCCTGTCCGGAGCCAGCACCTCCTCGCTGGGCAACCGCGTCCTGCGGCAGGACCCGGCCGACCCGCTGGGGACCATGTGGGGCTCGTCGCTGGACATCCGCTCCGACGAGTGGCTCACCGGGACTGCTGTCGAGCTGAACGTGCTGTCCCTCGGGCACGCGTCGTCCTCCCCGATGTCGTACTCCCCCGACCTCGTGGTCCAGGTCGCCTCCGGCCAGCCGTTCGAGACGCTGTTCTTCTTCGAGGGCAACCTGCTGCGACTCGGGCCCTGGCTCCCCGACACGATGCTCTTCGCGGCCTCCCGCGCGTTCCCCCTCCTCGTCCTGGCGCTGACGTTGCCGCCGCTGCTGCAGCGGCTCGGCTCAACCCGGGCGATGTCGTGGTTCGGCTACGCGCTGGTCGTCCTGGCGCCGGCCACCCTCTGGTGGTCGTTCACGCCGGCGCGCGTCCTGTCCTTCGCGAGTCTCGGCTGCTTCCTGCTCGTCCTGGCCACGGAGCGGTGGACCACCGCGACCGCCACGCGGTCGAGGGCGGCCGCGCTCGCCATCGCCGCTGTCGGGGGGATCTGCACTGGCCCGGCTCGGCACCTACTACGTGCCGTGGAGCCTGACCATCGGCGTCCCGCTCGTGCTGGGCGTGGTGGCCTGGCTGCTCTTCGGTCGTAGCCGCCGCGCCGGACTCCTCGTCCTCGGGGTCGGCGCCGTCTGCGGGGCCGCGATGTTGGGGCTGGTCTTCTGGGAGAACGCCGACTCCGTCTCGGCCACGCTCGACACGGCGTACCCCGGGCTGCGCCGTTCGACCGGTGACGCGCTGCCCGCCTTCCACCTCATCGGGGCGCCCGGACTGTTCCACCTGACCGACGGCGAGGCACCGGCGATCGCCAACCAGAGCGAGATCTCGTCGGCGTTCCTGGTGTGCGGGCTGTGGGCGGTGCTGGTGTCCGTGCGTCCCACGACCATGACCCGGGCGCAGCGCGCGGCGGCCTGGACCCTCGGCGGCCTCCGTCGCCGTCTGGGTCGCGTGGTGCAGCACTCCCTGGGGGAGCGTGGGCACCTCGTTGCCGCTCCTCAACCTGGTCACCCCGTCCGCGCGCCGCCCAGACCATCGGGTACGCCGCGGCCCTGCTGCTGTGCGTCGTGCTCTCACGCGCCACGCGGTTCGGTCCGGGGACGGCGCTGGTGGTGGCCGTCACGTGCGGCCTGGTGACGGCGTACGGCGTCGCCAACCTGCGGGCCGCGCTCCCCTCCCTGAGCACCACCGAGGTGTGGGTGACCGCCTTGGTCGTGTCCGGGTGCGTCGGTGTGGTCACCCTCTTCCCGCAGCGGTGGTGGTCCGTCCTCCCCGCCTGCCTGGTCCTGCTGTGGACCGGCGCCCAGGTGAACCCCGTGGTGTTCGGTCTCGGGGACCTGCGGGCCAGCGGCGCGGCCGGCGCCGCCCGGCAGATCGGCGCCGCCGCGCGCGCGAACGGCACCTCCGTGGCCAGCGACGATCCGTTCGTGTCGGCCCTGCTGGTCGCCAACGGCGCTCCGTCGATCACCGGCTGGCAGATCACCGGACCCCGCCAGGAGCTCTGGCGCGTCCTGGATCCCGACGGGAGCGACGAGGAGCTGTGGAACCGCGGCGCCAGCTATCTGCGGATGACCTTCGACGGTGCCCCCGGCACCGAGCCGGTGATCGCCAACCCCAACCCGGACATCATCCAGGTCAGCCTCGACCCCTGCGCGATCCCTGCCGAGCTCGACGTCCGCACGCTGATCGCCGAGCAGCAAGCTCGACGCGCCCTGCCTGACCCTGGAACGCACCTTCGACTGGAGCGGCAGGCGCCAACGCGTCTACTCGGTCGCCGATGCCCGGTAGTCGGCGCGCCCCATCACGCACGAGGAGACCCCGATCGACGCGCAGCACGCGCCTGCCCCCGCCATCCGATGGGGTGCAGCCCTGGCTCTCACGCGTCCTCGTCGTCGGCTGCGCCGCGCTGACCCTCGCGATCGACGCCGTCCCGCCCTTGGCGCTCGCCGTGATCACCACGGTCGTCCTGGCCCAGCGGCGGTGGGTCGGATGGCGCCTCGCGCTGGCTCTCGCACTGCTCGGCGGCCTGGTCGGACAGACCCTGGTCGCGTGGCTCGCGCCGCAGGTCGGCTGGTCGCTCGCGACCGCCACGGTCGTGGTGTGGACCGCGGTCGGCGTCGGCCATGCCGCGCTCAACGCCCTCCCCGTGCCGCCAGCCGTCCGGTGGACCCGCGCCCGCGCCGTCGACCTCGGTGCCGCGCTGCTGGTGCCCGCCGGGCTGGGGGTCTACTTCTGGCTCTCGGCAGCGAGGTCCGGCCCGTGGCTGGCTGGGCGATGGCCAACGACGCCGCCCCCTACGCGTTGATGACGCGCCGCGTGCTCGAGGACGGCGGCCTGCTGCGCGCGCAGGAGAACCCCGCTCCCCTCGCCCCCGTCCTGCACGCGACCTGGGCCGCGCCGGGTGCCGACGGCCTCTCGCCGGCCGGCCTGGTCGCGCACCTGCTGACGCACCAGCGCCCAGCTGAGCCTCGTCGGCTGGGCGCTGCTCGGCTTCCTGGCCGCCGTCGTCACCCTGGCCACCACGCGCGGGCAGGTCGGGCACCCGCGTCATGGTCGCCGCCGCGGCTGCCGGCGCTGCCCTGGACGTGGTTCATCGCCCAGATCGCCGTGAACCTCGGCTTCACCAACGCCTGGCCCGCGATGGTGGTGCTGGTGCTCGCCTGGTGCTGCTGGCAGCAGCACGCCCATCATCCGGTGGGGTCGCTCACCGGGCAGATCCTGGCCACCTGGGCGGCCGTGCTGGCCGTGGGGACCGATCGCCATCGTGCCTGCGGCGTGGCTGCTGGCGACCGTGCTCGTCGAGCGGCGCGCGCTTGCGTGCGGCCGGCCGCGGGCTGCTGCTGCCCGGGCTCACCCTGGTCGCCGCGGCGGCGTACGCCGCTGTGCTCACTCTCCCCGACCTCACCCGCGAGGGCGGCAACCTGGCCGCCGACGGCGCCGCTCCCGCCATCGAGCGGTGGTGGGCGCTCGGCGTCGCCGTCGCCGTGCTCGTCGTGTCGCTGGTGCCGCGCACAGGCATGTCGCGCACGGTGCGGCGTCGGGATCTGGTTCGGTGATCCCCGCGGCAGGCCTGGGGGCGGCGTACCTGATCCGGGCTCGCGCGGACATGCCGGACTGGTGGGGCTACTACCCCGTGAAGTTCACCTGGATCGCGCTCAGTGCCCTCTTCCTCATCGCCGTCGGCTCCCTCCAGCACCCCGCCCGACGCCTCGCGCGGCGCGGCTGGGAGGGCAACGGCGTGCTGCTCGTGATCGCCGTGATCCTCGTGGTGATGGCCCAGGTGTCGCAGCCCGGCCGCCCGGTCACGCTGGCGAGCATGTTCAGCCCGGTGCAGCTGCGCAACCCCGGCTACAACGACGCCGCGATCCCCGACCTGTTCGACCTGATGGAGCGCGAACCGAAGAGCATCGTGGCGCGTTACTCGCCCGTGCCCGGGCACGACTACTTCGTGAACTACTGGATGCTCCAGATGGGGGCCGAGGACCTCGACGACCCGATCCGCGTCGACGCCTACTTCATGGACCCCAACAACCCCGAGTCCGTCTGCACCGCCATCGCCGACTGGCGCGGCGACGTGACGGTCTGGACCCGCGACCCGAAGCTCGAGAAGCAGCTCGACCGGACGTGTGACGCAGCCCTGGACTACCGCGTCGAGGTGCGCCCGCCGTTGCCCCCGCCTGAGCCTCCCGCCTGAGCCTCGCTGCCTGAGCCTGCTGACCTGGAGCACTACCCTGTGCGGCATGTCCGGACCGGCCGCACGGAGCAGCGCTCCTGGGCAGCGCGTGCTGATCATCGTCCCCGCGTGGAACGAGCAGGAGTCCGTCGGCGCAACGGTCGCCGAGATCGCCGCGACCAACCCCGGCCTCGACGTGCTCGTCATCGACGACGGGTCCGCCGACGGCACGGCCGAGCGCGCCGAACAGGCCGGAGCGACCGTCTGCCGGCTCCCGTTCAACCTCGGCGTGGGCGGCGCGATGCGCACCGGCTACCGCTACGCGCTCCGCAACGACTACGACGTGGCGGTCCAGATCGACGCAGACGGCCAGCACGATCCGCGCTACCTCCCGGTGCTGCTCGACCGGCTGGCGGAGGCAGACGTGGTGATCGGGGCGCGCTTCGCCCGCGACGGCGATCCCTACCTGGTGCGCGGCCCGCGGCGGTGGGCCATGGTCCTGCTGGCCAGGGTGCTGAGCCGGCTGGCCCGCACCCGCCTCACCGACGTCACGTCTGGCTTCCGCGCGGCCAACCGCCGGGCGATGGGCGTCTTCGCCGCCCACTACCCCGCCGAGTACCTCGGCGACACCGTCGAGTCCCTCGTGATCGCCACCCGGATGGGCTGCACCGTCACGCAGGTGCCCGTGGACATGCGGCCGCGCACGGCCGGCCGCGCGTCGTCGTCCCCGCTGCGGGCCTCGATCTACCTCCTCCGCGCCGTCGTGGCGCTGGGCATGGCGATCTTCCGGCGCTGGCCGACCGGTTTCGCCGAAGGGGCGACCCGCGAGTCCGTGGTGTCCGGCGACCAGGAGGCGGTCGTCCGATGACCGGCGCCAACGCCCTGGGCCTGATCGGGTCGATCATCATCTTGGCGACCCTCTTCGAGATGATGCGGCGACACCGGCTGCGCGAGAAGTACGCCGTGATCTGGTTCGTCATCGCCATCGGCGCGCTCCTCGTCGCGGTCCTCCCCTCGCTCCTGGTCAACGCGAGCGAGGCGCTCGGCCTCCAGGTGCCGACCAACCTGCTCTTCTTCATCGCCTCGCTGGTGCTGCTCATCCTGACCCTGCAGCACAGCTATGAGCTCGGCCGGCTCGAGGAGCAGACCCGGACCCTCGCCGAGGAGGTAGCGCTGCTGCGAGTGGCGCTGGAGGAGCAGCGGCGGGGACAGCGGCTCCCGACCCGCGACCCCGACGAGACCCCGGAGTGACCGCTCCGTGACCGACGACGCCCTCGACGTCTTCATCCCCTTCTGGGGCGACCCCGGCCTGCTCTACGCGACCGTGGAGAGCGTCCGCGCGCAGACCGACCCGCGCTGGCGGGCGACCGTCGTCGACGACTGCTATCCCGACCCTTCGGTGGCAGAGCACTTCGCCGCCGAGGACGATCCCCGGATCCGCTACGTGCGCAACGAGCAGAACCTCGGCATCACGGCCAACTACGACAGGTGCCGCGAGCTGGCGAGCGCGGACCTGATGATGTTCCTCGGCTGTGACGACCTGTTGCTTCCCGACTTCGTCGCGACGGTGCGCGCGGCGCACGAGCGGTTCCCCGACGCCGCGATCATCCAGCCCGGCGTCCGGGTGATCGACGACGAGGGCCGTCCCACCGACACGCTTGCCGACCGCGTCAAGCGCGCCATCCGGCCGGGCGTCGCGGAGACGACCGTCTTCGGCGGCGAGCCCCTGGTCACCAGCCTGCTCCACGGCGACTGGCTCTACTGGCCGTCCCTCGTCTTCCGCACCGACGCGGTCCGCGGTCCCGCCTTCCGCGACGACCTGCCGATCATCCAGGACCTGGCCCTGGTCATCGACCTCGTGGTCGACGGCGCGACCCTGGTCCTCGACCCGGCCGTCGTCTTCGAGTACCGGCGCCACACCCAGAGCGCCTCCGCGACGAGCCTGCTCACCGGGCGACGCCTCCGCGACGAGCGCCGCTACTACGGGATCGCCGCCCGCCAGATGGACGCCCTCGGCTGGCGTCGGGCGGGGCGCGCGGCCCGGTTGCGCTGGACCTCGCGCCTGCACGGCCTCAGCCTGCTCCCGGCCGCCCTGGGCACCCGCAAGGCGGCCGCCGTCCGGACCGTCGTCGGGCATGCGATCGCGGTGGGCGACTGAGCGTCGGAGCACCGATGCGCTCCTCCAACCGTGGCCGTTCAGCGGGCAGAAGACAGCCGGCGCAGCAGGGCGTCCACCTGCGGAAAGGTCGCCTGCTCCCAGGACAGCCGCTCGTCGAAGGCCGCGCGTGCCGTCCGCCCGAGCCGCCGTGCCGCCTCGGGGTCGGACAGCAGGTCGACAGTGTGATCGGCGAGCGCCGCCGAGTCCTCCGCGACCAGGACGTCGACCCCCGTCACGATGTCGACACCACGCACACCCCGTGCGGTCGCGACGACCGGCAGGCCGAACGCCATCGCCTCGTACACCTTCAGCTTGGTCCCGGAGCCGGACGTGAACGGCATGACCACGCACCGGGCCCGGGCGTAGGCGTCCGCGATGTCCGGGGCGTCCTCCCAGAGCTCGGCCCAAGGGCGGGTCGACAGCAGGTCGCGCACCCGACCTGTCGGCCGGCGCCCCACGACGAGCAGACGCGCCTGGGGCACGCGCTCGCGCACGCGCGGCAGGACGTCGGTGGCCAGCAGGTCCACCGCGGCGATGTTGGGCGGAAAGTCGAGGGTTCCGACGAAGAGGACCACCGGCTCGGCGGCGCCAGGATCGCAGGGCACCGCCGGCGCGGGCATGGAGCTCGGCGCTAGCACCAGCCGGGCTGTCGGGTCGAGGGTCCGCAGGCCACCGGCATCGGTCTTGGACACCACCAACGTCGCCGCCGAGCGAGCGAGCAGCGCTCGCTCCGCCGCGGAGACGCGGGCGCAGGTCGACGCGGAAGGTGAGCCCGCTCGAACGCTCCTCGGGTGGAGTCGAGGTGCCCCTGGAACAGGTCACGCTCGACGTTCTGCGAGTCGTAGACCCAGGGCACGGCCGGGAGCAGGCGCCGGGCGAGGGCCCAGGCCATCACCTCTGAGACGACGGCGACGTCCGGCTCGAAAGCGGTGATCGCCGCCCGCGCCTCGGCGACCGAGGCGGCGTCGGGCGCGGGCTGCGCAGCGGGATCCCGCGACACCACCTTGCTCACCGCGCCCGCCAAGCCGCGCCGTATCCTCAGCCCCGCAAGGAGCAGACCCTGGGGGACGCCCGCGCGGCCCGGCAAGTCGTCATCAGGAGCCACCAGCAGGATCTCGTGGCCGGCCGCCAGCATTCCAGTGACCAACCCGAGCGTGCCGATGGTCGCCGCCACCGCGCGGAGGGACCAGTTGGCGCGGGTGGAACCAGAGGACGCGTGTCACGACCGCCGACCCTATCCGGGTTCGGATCGATGGCTCTCGTTACAGTGACGGCTGTTCAGAGCCGACCCGGAGGGTGTGTGTCAGTGGCGGTCCCAGGCCTGGAGACGGTGTCCGTCGCCATCCCCGTCTACAACGGCGAGCGCTTCCTCGCTGAGGCGATCGACTCCGTGCGAGCGCAGACGATGGCCCCGACCGAGACCCTCGTCTTCGACAACGCCTCGACCGACGCTTCCGGCGAGATCGCCGTCGCCGCCCTGGGACCAGGCGCCGTACGCCGCTCCCCGAGCAACCGCGGAGCGGTGTGGAACTTCAACCGGGCCGTCGCGGAGTCGAGTGGTGACTACTTCGCCTGGCTGGGCGCTGACGACAGGCTGCATCCGCGGTTCGTGGAGTCCACTCTGGCCGCCCTTCATTCGGCCCCGGACGCGGCCGCCGCCCTGCCGGCCGTCCGCTTCATCACCCCCGAAGGCGAGCCGTCGGGCGAGCAGCACGACCCCGACCTGGCAAGCACGGATCCCCCCACCCGGTTGCGCTCCTTCCTGCGCCGACCGCGCTGGACCGAGGTCTACTGCCTGTATCGCCGAGAGACTCTGCTGGCGTCACCGATGTTCGTCGACGAGTTCGGGGCCGACGTGCTGCTCACCTGGTGGTTCCTGCTCCGCGGCCCGCTGGCCGTCCTCGATGAGCCGCTGGTGGACTACCGCGTCTACCCGGCCAAGTCGACCGTCGAGATGAGCGAGGCCCTTCTGCCAGGCGCGGACGTGGTGCACTGGCGCAAGCTGAGGATGTGGCGCGCGCTGTGGCGCGCGACGGCTCGCCGACGACGTCACCGCTTCGGTGCGGAGGGTCGCTCGGCGTGAGCTCGTCGCCGCGCTCACCGGCCGGGCCTGGCTCGAGCACATCTCCGCTGACGCGTTGCTGCTGGCGACGTCGGTGCGCTCTCGATTGCGGACCAGGAAGGGCAGCCCGTGAAGACCGTGATCCTCGCCGGGGGCCGTGGCACCCGGCTCTCCGAGGAGACCCACGCCATCCCCAAGCCGATGGTGGCCATCGGCGGGCGCCCGATCCTGTGGCACATCATGCGCCACTACGCGTCCTTCGGGTACGCCGACTTCGTCGTCGCCCTGGGCTACAAGGGCTACGTCATCAAGGAGTACTTCGCCAACCACCTCCTGCACGAGTGCGACGTCACCGTCGACCTGGCGACCGGTTCCGTCGAGTACCTGTCGCAGAGCCGGGTCGACTGGAAGGTCACCCTCATCGACACCGGCGCGACATCGATGACCGGCGGCCGGGTCAAGCGGCTGGCCCACCTGCTCGACGAGCGGTTCCTCCTCACCTACGGCGACGGCCTCTCCAACGTGCCGGTCGACGAGGTCGATCGCGCTTCCACGAGGACGCGGGCGCCCTGGCCACCGTGACCGCCGTGCACCCTCCCCCGAGTTCGGATCCCTGATATCGAGGACGGGCTGGTGCCGACTTCCGCGAGAAGCCGCGCGAGCTCCACGACTGGATCAACGGCGGCTACTTTGTCGTGGAGCCGGAGGTCCTCGACCTGATCGAGGGTGATGCGACGCCGTTCGAGTCGACGCCGCTGTCCACGCTGGCCGAGCGCGGCCAGCTGGCGGCGTACGAGCACCACGGTTTCTGGATGCCGATGGACACCGTGCGCGAGCGCGACGAGCTGAACGCGCATGTGGGACTCAGGAGAGGCGCCGTGGACCAGCAGGTGACCGTGCCCGACGTCAGGCGCCGACGAGCTGAGCCCGCGCGGCACGACCGTCTGCCGCGGCTGCGGGGCTCAGGGCCTGGTGTCGGTGCTCGACCTCGGTCGCCAGCCGCTTGCGAACGAGATGGCGCTCTCGCAGGACGAGCCTGACCCCGCGTTCCCCCTGCACCTGAGGAGCTGCCCTTCCTGCGGGCTCGGCCAGGTCGGGAGTACGTCCTTCCCGAGCGGATCTTCGGCCAGGAGTACCCCTATCTCTCATCCGTCTCGACGTCGTGGGTCGCGCATGCCGGGCATTACGCCGCGTCGATGCGCGACGAGCTCGGCCTGACCGGTGACGACCTGGTCGTCGAGATCGCGAGCAACGACGGTTACCTGCTCGCCCAGATCCAGGACGCTGGGCATGCGGGTGCTCGGTGTGGAGCCCGCGGGCGGCGTGGCAGAGATCGCCCGCGCCAAGGGCGTCCCGACCGTCACCGAGTTCTTCGGGCTCGAGACCGCGCGTCGGCTCGTCGCCGAGCACGGCCACCCGCGCCTGGTCGCGGCCAACAACGTGATGGCGCACGTGCCCGACCTGCAGGACTTCGCCGCGGGCCTCGCCGCGCTGTGCGACGAGCGCACGATCATCACGGTCGAGAACCCCTCGTTCATCAGGCTGCTGCACGAGGCACAGTTCGACACGATCTACCACGAGCACTTCTCCTACCTCACGGCCCATGCGCTCACCCGGGTCGTGGAGCCGGTGGGGCTCCGGCTGGTCCGCGTCGACGCGCTGCCCACCCACGGCGGCTCCAACCGCTACTGGTTGTCCGCCGACCAGACCCGGCCGCGCTCGACGACAGTGTCGCCTGCACGATCCAGGACGAGCTCGAGGCCGGCCTGCTTGACGAGGCGGTCTGGAAGGACTTCGCACGTCGCAGCGCGGCGTGCGTCAACGGCCTGCGCACCTGGCTCGACGAGCGTCGCGCCGCCGGCAAGGTGGTCGTCGGGTACGGCGCCGCCGCCAAGGGCAACACGCTGATGAACGCCGCCGACGTCCGGAGCGACGACCTGGCGGTGGTGGTCGACGGCAGCGTGGCCAAGCAGGGCAAGTTCCTGCCCGGCAGCCAGGTGCCGGTCGTCGCGCCGGCAGAGCTCGCAGCGCAACGGCCCGACGACGTGCTGATCCTCCCCTGGAACATCGCCGCGGAGGTCTCGCAGATCGTCACCGAGCTGGCCCCTGGTGCGACAAGCTGGATCGCAGTTCCCGCGATGCAGGCCCTCGAGCCATGAGCGAGAGTCCCGTCGGGTCGAGCGCCTGGGTCTGCGAGGCGTCTGGCCCTGCTGCGGGGCGTCCGGCACGCGGACGAGCGGGGGTACCTGCACAAGCTGGTCGTGAGCGACGGCCGCCGCGAGCACGGAGTCGAGATCACGTCGACGAGGTCGTCACGACCCACAACAACGTGGCGGGCACGGTCCGCGGATGCACTGGCAGGTGCCGCCGCACGAGGAGACGAAGACCCTCTGGGTCACCACGGGGGCGCTCTACGACGTGCTGGTCGACGTCGCGCCCGACGAGCCGACGTACGGGCAGTGGGTGTCCGTCGACTGTCGGCCGACGACGGCGTCGCGCTCGTCGTGCCACCGGGTATCGCCCACGGCTACCAGACGCTCGTCGACGACACGAGCCGTCACCTACCTCATCGGCGGCGGCTTCTCCCCTGAGCACGCGCGAACGCTGCGCCACGATGACCCGACGGTCGGCATCGCCTGGCCGCTCGCTGGTGACCCTGATCTCGGAGAAGGACCGGGCCGGCCAGTCGTGGCCGCCGCGATGAAGACCGCGGGCCCGTGCTGCTGACGGGGGGGAGCGGCCTCGTCGGTTCGTGGGTGCGACGTCATTGGCCGGACGGCGGCCCGACCATGCTCGCCCCGGGCTCGGCGGAGGCCGACCTGCTGTCACCTGGCGGGCCGCGTCGGCTCGTCGAGGCCGACGCAGCCGGCTCTGGTGGTGCACCTGGCGTGGTCCGCGAGCGGCCATCCCGGTTATCGGCAGAGCGCCGAAAACGACCGTTGGCTGCCAGGCCAGCCTCGAGCTCCGCGAGGCCGCTCGCACGGCGGCGCGGCGCTCTGGCTCACGGGAACCGGTGTCGACGACGACCAGGACGGGGCGGACGCCTACACCCGCAGCAAGGCCGCCCTGCGCCGTGGAGGTCCAGGACGACATCGAGTCGCGGGACGCTCGGCTGGCTGCGACCGGCGTACGTCGTCGACGAGTCGCTGGGTCGCCCCGATCTGGTCGCCCGCGCCGTTGACGCGGCGCGAGCCGGCGTCCCGCTCGCAGCTGCGCACGCCGGACTCCCGCCACGACTTCGTGCACGCCTCTGACGTCGGTTCAGCGGTGGTGCTTGCCGTGCTCCAGGGCTGCACCGGATATCTTGCGGTGGGCGTCCGGGTCAGGCTGCGCAAGGTCAGCGACCTGGTCATCGCGCTCGGTGCCTCGGTGGCTGGCCGCCGACCGACAGCCCGGCCCCGACGACCTCGCACACCGAGGCGGCCTCCGACATCGGGTGGCTGACCGAACGCGGCTGGACCCCGACCAGGACCCGGGAGCTCTTCGCAGATGACTGATGACGACCGGCGAGCGAGCAGACCTCGCACGGCGAGTATGTGCCCGACGCGGCCGAGTACGCCGCGAGGCGCGAGTGACTGGCGTCGCTCGTTGGCGGGCGACGACGCCGCTGAGGGCACGCGCCGTCGACCTCCAGGTCGCCGCCGAGAAGCACCGGTACACGTACGTGTGGGAGTGGGCCGGGCGTCCCGATCATCCGGCTCCCCGACGACATCGTGGTCGCTCAGGAGCTCTTCTGGGCCTACCGTCCGCAGCGGGTGGTCGAGACCGGGTGGCCCGCGGCGGCAGCATGCTCCTCGACGCCAGCCTGATGGCGATGACGGGCGTCGAGCCGCCGTGCTCGGGATCGACCACAAGCTCTACGCCGCACACCACGTCCGCGCTCGCTGACGCACCCACTCGGCAGTCGGCGTCGAGCTGCTCGAGGCCGACTCGACCTCGGTCGAGACTGTCGAGCGTGCGCGCGTACTTCATCGGCGACGCCGAGCGGACTGTGCTCATCCTGGACAGCAACCACACCCACGACCATGTGTTGGCCGAGCTGCGCGCCCTGGCGCCACTGCTCCCCGTGGGGGGCATCGTCATGGTCGCCGACACCCTCGTCGAGGAGTTCCCGGAGGAGCACTTCGCCGGGCGCCCGTGGGGCCGTGGGACAACCCCCTGACCGCGGTCCGCGCGTTCCTCGCCGAAGCGCCGCCTTCCTGCCGGCTCCCGAGTGGGGGCGGCGCGCCCTCGTCAGCGAGTTCCGCGACGGGATCCTGCGCCGGGTGGGCTGAAGCCGATGGTCGTCCCGACGCAGACTTCTGGAACGGGCCGGCGTGTTCTCCTCACCGGACACACCGGCTTCAAGGGCAGCTGGCTGGCCTGCTGGCTTCGCGACCTCGGCAGCCAGGTGCACGGGGTGTCGCTGCCGGAGCCGCCGAGTATGCCGTCCCTGTGGGACCAGCTGGACCTCGACGGCGTCGCCGAGACCCGCGCGTGACATCGCCTCCCGGTCGATGGCAGGCCGCCGGCCGCGACTTCACCCCGAGGTGGTGCTGCACCTTGCCGCCCAGCCGCTGGTCAGCGTCGGGTACGCCGACCCTGCCGCCACGTTCCGCTCCAACGTCGAGGGCACCTCGGCGGTGCTCGCCTTCCTCGACGGGTTCCCGTCGCTGCGGTCGGCGGTCGTGGTCACGACCGACAAGGTCTACGACGTGCGGCAGCCCGCCCCCTACTCCGAGGACGCCTTCCTCGGGGCAAGGACCCCTACTCCGCCAGCAAGGCCGCCGCTGAGCTCGTCGTGCATTCCTGGCCCACCGGGGCACGCCCGTCGCGACCGCCCGGGCCGGCAACGTGATCGGCGGCGGCGACTGGGCCCTGGACCGGATCGTGCCCGACCTTGTGCGCGCCTGGTCGGCCGGACAGGAGCTCGTCCTGCGCCGCCCGACGCCGTCCGCCCCTGGCAGCACGTCGTCGAGCCCCTGGCCGGCTACCTCGCCTACGCCGAGGCTCTCGCGTCCGGACGGACGTTCCCCGCGCTGAACTTCGGACCCGAGGAGTTCCAGGCGGTCCCGGTTCTCGACCTGGTCCATGCGCGCCGCCGTGGAGTGGCGTCGACTGGTGCCGGGCGCGACGCCGTCGTGGCGGGTCGAGCCGAGGCCGTCGATGCCGGAGACCGGCCAGCTCACCCTCGACTCCGCGCGTGCCGCAGCGAGCCTTGGCTGGCACGGCACCTGGGACTGGAAGGCCGCGCTGTCCCGCACGCTGCAGTGGTACGCCGCCGTGGCCAGCGGCGCGGATCCTGGCACGGTGACCCGTTCGCAGATCTCGGAGTACGCCACCGGGGCGGAGCGTGGCTGACCACGACCCGCCCGCGCCCGAGTCGGCAGCGGCTGCCGCCACCGGCATCACCCCAACCCCCTCGGCCGCTGGCCAGACAGCCATCTTGCAGTTGCTCGCCCGGGCAGTCGGCATCATTTCGGTCGTCGTCGGGACCGCGATGGTCACCCGGCGGCTCGGCACCGACTTCGCGGACTGGGCCTCGGTCATCGTTCTGGTCTCGCTCACCGGCGTCCTGCTCGAGCCTGGTCTCGCGCCCGTGGTGGCCAAGCGACTGACCATCGACCATGAGCACGCACCCACGCCGGCCGCCATGTTCCCCGTGCGCCTGGCACTCGGCATGGTCTCCTGGGCGGTCGTCGTCGCGTTGGCCGTGGTGACTCGCGGGCCCGACGTCTGGCTGCTTGCGGTGCTCCTCGGCGGCCAGGTGGTCGCACGGTCGGTGTTCAACAACGCGACGTCGTGGCTCCAGGTCGACCAGCGCCTGTACCGGCTGGCGGCCCTCGAGGCGGCGGCGGCGGTGCTGGGGCTCGCGGGGCTCGCCCTAGCGCTCGTCCTCGACGCACCCACGCCCGTGCTGGGCGCGATGGCCTTCACGGTCCCGCTGGTGCTGATCGCGTGCCTCGTCCCGCGTGAGCTGCGCCGCACGCCGGCTACCCGGCTCCCCTCGCCCGGCGCGCAGTGGCCGAAGGTGCGTTCGGTCCTGGTCGAGACGCTCCCGCTGGCCGGGGCGATCGGCCTGGCAGCGATCTACACCCGCACGTCGGTGTACTTCGTGAACCGCTACGAAGATGACGCCAGCGCCAGCCGGTTCCTGTTCGCGTTCTTGTTCGCCGAGCAGTCGATCGCGTTCGCCGGCATCGTCGCCGGCGCGGTACTCCCCTTGCTGGCGGCCCGGACCCGGATCGCTCACCTGATCTCCGACGACGTCACGCAGCGTCTCCTCGTGGCGATCAGCGCTGTCGGCGCGCTGGCCTGTGCGGCGCTGATCGCCGGCTCCGAGCTCCTGACCGTGGTCATCGGGGGGCCGGAGCTCGCCGGTGCCGAGACGTTCATCCAGCTGGTCGCCCCGATGGTCGCGGTCATCCTGCCCGCCATGGTGCTGGCCTACGTGTTCATCTCCCTGGGTCTCGGCAGGCGCTACTTCGGCTTCGCGGTCGTCGGGCTCGCCGCGAACCTGATCCTCAGCCTGCTGTTCGTCCCGACGTACGGCGCTCTCGCCAGCGCACGCATCACGTGGGCCACCGAGCTGCTGGTCACTCTGCTCCCGCTCAGCCTCGTGCTCATGTCAGGCCGCGCCGGGCGCCGCGCCGTCCTCGTCATCACGCTGCTGCTCGGCCTCTCTGTGCTGGCCAGCGAGCTCTCCGGCAGGTCCGTGGTGAACCACTGGATCGCCGGGCTGGGGTTGGTCGTGGCCGTCGTGGCCTGTGCCCACGGGTCCCTGCGCTGGCTGGTGCGCGAGACCTTCCGGCGCTGACGCACGCGCCTCAGCGGGCCCGTTCCCCCAGCACCTGGTCGAAGACGTCCAGGGTCTGGTCGGCCACCCGCGCCCACGTGAACGGCGCAGCTCGACGGGCGCCGCCGGCGGCGAGGGGCGCCAGACGCTCGGGCTCGGCACCGACCACGTGCAGCGCCTCGGCGATCGAGTCGAGGTCGAACGGGTCGAACCACCAGGCGTCTCTCACCGCCGACCTCACGCAGGACCGGGAGGTCGGACGCGAGCACCGGCAGCCCGGCGGCCATCGCCTCGAGCACAGGGAGACCGAGCCCTCGGCCAACGTGGGCATCGCCATCGCCCGCGCCCGTCGGTACAGCCCGTCGAGCTCGTGGGTCTCCACCCACCCGCGCAGCTCCACCCAGTCGTGCAGGCCGGTCTCGTCGACCACGTGCCGCAGCGGGTCCTCGTCACTGCCGCCCGTGATCACCAGGCGCGGGCGCACGTCGGGGTCAACGCGGGCAAGCGCTCGCACCAGCGCGTCCCAGTTCTTGTACGGACGGCGCGCACCGCTGGCGATGACCAGGTTCTCCCGCTCGGTCACGGGCACGGCACTCGAGGCAGGCAGCCGGGAGGCAGCGAGTGGCACGACGTGCAGACGATCGGTCGGGAAGCCGAGGAAGCGATGGATCTCGTCTGCGGACACCTGGCTGTCGGTGATGATGCGCGTGGCGTTGGCCGCGCCCCGCCGCTCCATCCACATCACCGGCTTGGTGTAGAAGGGCGTCGACCATCAACTCAGGGTGGCTCCAGTACAACATGTCGTGGATGGTGAGCACGGTCGGCATGGACGTCCACAGCGGACCCAGCGTCGCCGGGCAATGCACCAGGTCCGCGCGTCGGCGCCGGGCGACCCAGGACGTGGCCGCCAGCTCGCCCGCCGCCCAGACGAACCGGTTCTCCCCGCTGATGCGCGAGCGGATCACCTCACCCGGGAACCACGACAAGTCCAGGCGCGCGCCCTCCTTGCTCGCGAGGCCGACGAAGTCCAGCCCGGTCTCCATCCGCCCGAGCTGCGCGTAGAGCTCCCGCGTGTAGACCTCCATGCCGCCTTTGGTCCCCGTGTACGAGAGCAGGTCGACGAGGACGAGCGGACGCGAGGGCATCTGAACCTTTCCGGAGGGACGGACGGTCGGGCAGTCTAGGCCACCCTTTCGCGCCTCCTCGATGCCCACCGGTGGCCAGGTCCGTTGGTAGCGTGCCGCCCATGTCAACGGGCGAGAGGACGCAGTCACGCGTGCCCGCCAGCGGCTGGTCGGGCTCGGTCCTGTTGGGCGACCGTCTCGGCGACCGGCGACAACAACTTCGACCTCCTGCGCCTGTTGGCGGCCTGGGGCGTCCTGGTCTCGCACTCGTTCGCCCTGGTCGGCGCCGACGAGCCGTTGCACCAGCTCGGGACGAGCCTCGGCGCGGTCGGAGTGCTGATCTTCTTCGCCGTCAGCGGTCTGCTGATCCGTCGCAGCTGGGAGCGGGACCCGTCCCCGCGGGACTTCTGGACCAAGCGTGCCCTGCGCCTGCTGCCTGCGCTCGCTGTCGTGGGCCTGATGACGGCGTTCGTGCTGGGTCCGCTCGTCACAAGCGCGAGCCTGGCGGAGTACTTCTCCTCCTGGGAGACGTGGCTCTACCCCGTCCGGATGACGCTCCTGGTCCCCTTCGGCGCCCAACTGCCCGGAGTGTTCGACGACGGCCTGTACGCCGGCTCAGTCAATGGTCCCCTATGGAGCCTGCCCGTCGAGGTCTTCGCCTACCTGTGCCTGTTCCTGCTCGGCCTCGCCGGCTTGCTGGCAAGGCGCTGGGTCCTGATTGCCGTCTCGGCCGCCTCGCTCGCCTGGGCAGCCGTGTGGATCGCGGTCACGAGCGCTGCGGTGGGCGCGATCTACGTCCTCGCCGCCTTCGCGGTCGGCGCGACGGCGTACTCCTATCGCGACAAGATCGTGCTCAGCCACCCGGTTGCGCTCGGGGCGCCGATGCTCTGCCTCCTGTCCGGCTCGGGCCCGCTCCGTTGCGCGTGGTGGTGTGGAGCATCGCCGCGGCCTATCTCTCCTGCTGGTTCGCCTACGCACTGCCGCCCATGGGGCGCGTCCTCACCAGGTTCGGCGACGCGTCGTACGGCGTCTACATCTGGGCATGGCCGGTGCAGCAGACCGTCGTCCAGGTCTTCGACGGCGACGTCAGCCCCTGGGTCGTCATGGCCATCTGCACACCCGTGGTGTGGGTGCTCGCCCAACTGTCCTGGCACCTCGTCGAGGCGCCGGCGCTGCGTCACAAGCCACGCCCCACCGGACCTGAGGCTGACTGGCAGACCTAGCTCGCGAGCGCGCGATCCGCGAAGAACCGGGTGGGTGGCCGGCACGCACAAGGTGGCAGCAGGCTGACAGCATCCCGAGTCACCATCGAGTCAGACGCCACATCCCTCCTCTGAGTCACTTGGATCGGCTCCGCCTGCTCGCGAGCGTCGGGCTCGGTAGTGGGGCGGCGCCAGGAGGGGCCGCCGTGCTTGCGCCGCAAGAAGCCTGTCATCGCGCCCGACTCGACCCGCCTCCGGAAGGTCTCGTCTCATGTCGTCGCCCTCGTCCCGGGCCGTGTCGCCGGGCACTGTGCTGGTCACCGGCGGCGCCGGCTTCATCGGGTGCGCGCTGGCCGACCGCCTCGCCGCGTCTGCCGACCGCTGGGTCGTCGTCGACAACCTGCACCCGCAGGTGCACGAGTCGCAGACCCGGCCCGAGGCGCTCCACGAGGCGGCCGAGCTCGTCGTCGCGGACGTGACCGACCCCGGCACGTGGGACCAGGTGCTGGCTGACCTGCATCCCGATCTCGTCGTACACCTCGCGGCGGAGACCGGTACTGCCCAGTCGCTGAGCGAGAGCTCACGGCACGGCCTGGTCAACGTCGTCGGCACGACGCAGCTCCTCGACGGCCTCACCCGCTCGGGGCACCTGCCCTCGCACGTCGTGCTGACCAGCAGCCGAGCGGTCTACGGCGAGGGCACGTGGCGGCGCACCGACGGATCGACGTTCCAGCCCGACGGGCGCACCCACGCCCAGCTCGAGGCCGGGGCCTGGGACTTCCCCGACAGCGAGCACATCCCCAACTCGGTGCTCACCACCACGCCCAACCCGTCGAGCGTCTACGGCTCGACCAAGCTCGCGCAGGAGCACGTGCTCGGGTCGTGGACCGGCTCCCACGACGTGGCGCTGTCGGTGCTGCGTCTGCAGAACGTCTACGGCGCCGGGCAGTCGCTGACCAACCCCTACACCGGCATCGTCTCGCTGTTCTCCCAGCTGGCGCGCGAGGAGACGTCGATCCCGCTCTACGAGGACGGCGAGATCACCCGCGACTTCGTCTACATCGACGACGTCGCCGACGCGCTGGTCGCGGCCATCGCGACACCGCCTGCAGAACGGCGGCGCACGCTCGACGTGGGCACCGGCGAGCGAACCACCATCCGCGACCTGGCCTCCGCCATCGCGACGTACCACTCCGCACCCGGCCCGCACGTGACCGGCCAGTTCCGCGACGGCGATGTCCGGCATGCGGCCTGCGACGTCTCGCACACGGTCGCGCACCTCGACTGGGCGCCGCGGGTCACGTTGGCGGCGGGCATCGACCGGCTGCAGGACTGGATCTCGGCCCAGCTCGATACGGCCCGGCTCGACGAACGCTGACGCGGTGCGCCCGCTCCGCCTCCTGCTGCTCGTGACCGCGGCCGTGCTGGTCGTCGCGGCGGCGTACGTCGTGATCCGGGTGACGCCCTCCGACGACCCGGCCGGGACGGAGCCGCCGATCCCGTCGCCGACCGCGACCGACACCTCGTCCGCGTCGTCGTCGCCGTCGCCGTCCTCGTCCGCGCCGTCGACGCAGCCCACTGAGCCAGCACCCACGACCGTCTCGCCGTGCCCGCCCGGTCCTGCGCGCGACCTGACGGTGCTGAGCTTCAACATCCACGGCGGGCTCGGGCACGACGGCTACGACCTCGATCGCATCGTCCGCGAGGTGGAGAGGTGGCGCGCCGACGTGGTGCTGCTCCAGGAGGTGGACCGCTACCGGGAGCGCACCGAGCTCGACGACCAGCCGCTCGAGCTGGCGACCCGGCTCGACATGTTCCCGGCGTTCGGCTCCAACGTCCGCCGCCCTCCCGTCGAGGACGATGGCCAGGGACAGGAGTACGGCACGCTCACGTTGTCGCGCTACCCCATCCTCGACAGCGAGAACGTGCGCCTGCCCAACGAGCCCGGCCTCGAGCAGCGCGGTCTGCTGCGAACGACGCTGGACGTCGAGGGTGCGCCGGTGGACGTCTACAACACCCATCTCCAGCACACCAGTGGCTCGATCCGGCGCGTGCAGGTGCGGGCGATCAAGGAGGTGCTGCGACGTCGCGACCTGCCCACCATCGTCGGCGGCGACCTGAACGCCGAGCCGGACTCCCCGGCCCTGCGGCTGTTCACCGGTTGGCGGCTGCGCGACCCGTGGCCGGCCGTCGGCGTCGACGACGGACTGACGGTGCCGGCCGCCGAGCCGCAGCGCCGGATCGACTTCGTCCTGCACGACGACGCGTTCACACCAGTGGCCGGCGAGCACCTGACGTCGGCGGTGTCGGACCACCGCGCGGTGCGCATCGTGCTCGAGCTGACCTCGCCGCGAGACTGCGGCCTGGTCGGCGAGGACGCGGGGTGAGCCGCCTCGGGGGGCGGCTGCTGATCCTGGTCGGGCTCGTGGCCCTGTCGCTCAACCTGCGCCCGGCCGCCGTCGCCGTGGGTCCCGTGCTGCCCGAGGTCCGCGAGGGGCTCGCTCTGTCCGTGCCCCTGACCGGCCTGCTCACGTCGATGCCCGTGCTCGCCTTCGCGACGTTCGGTGCGCTGGCACCACGGCTGTCCCGTGCGGTGGGGATCCACCGCGTGACGCTGGGGGGCCTGCTCTGCGTGGTCGTGGGGCTCGGCGGACGCGTCCTGACCGACTCGCCCACGGTCTTCCTCCTGCTGTCGATGCTCGCGGTCGCCGGGATGGCGACGGCCAACGTGCTGCTCCCGTCAATGGTCAAGCTGCACTTCCCCGACCGGATCGGCACCGTCACCGCGCTCTACACCACCGCGCTCGCCGTCGGCCTGACCGCTGCGTTGGTCCTGACCGTGCCGGTCTCGGAGGCGTTCGGCGGCTGGCGGACGGGCCTGGGTGTGTGGGCCGCAGTCGCCGTCCTCGCGGTGCTGCCCTGGCTCGCCCTGGTCGGCCACGACCGTCGACCAGTCGAGTCCGGCAGCGCCCCCACCCTGTCGGCCGTCGCCCGCACCCGGCTCGGCCGGGCCATGGCCCTCGCCTTCGGGCTCCAGTCGCTGCAGGCCTACGCCATCTTCGGCTGGTTCGCCCAGCTCTGGCGCGACGCCGGCTACTCCCCCGTCGCGGCCGGGGCGCTCGTCGGCCTCGTCGCCGGCACGAGCATCCCGTTCTCCCTCTGGCTGCCCGCCGCCGCCGCCCGTCGCGAGAGCCAGGTCGGGCTGTTCCTGGGCGTCGTCTCCTGCTACGTCGTCGGGTACGCCGGGCTCCTCGTCGCGCCGTACACCCTGGCCGTCCCGTGCGCGATCCTCATCGGTGTCGGCACCTGCACGTTCGCCCTGGTGCTCACGCTGATCGGGCTGCGCGCGCGGACCCCCGATGGAACCGCTGCCCTCTCCGGCTTCTCGCAGTCCAGCGGCTACCTGCTCGCCGCGCTCGGGCCCTTCGCGGTCGGCGCCCTCCACGACGCCACCGGATCCTGGACCGCGCCGCTCCTGCTGCTCCTCGCGCTCGTCATCCCGCTGCTCTATCTCGCCGGCCGGGTCGCGCGCCCCGCCTCGATCGAGGACGAGCTGGTCTGAGCTGGTCGAGTAGCCCCGATCCTCATGCTGGTCTGGAGCCGGGTGACTCATCCGCGCGCGGTAGCCGACCAGGTCTCGGCGTCAAGTGATCGCGCTCTACCTGCCCCTGGACAAGACCGCGCGATACCCGACTGCACAGGCGACCCGACGACCGCCAGCATGGGCCGAGCCGACGCTAGTTCACCTTCCCCCGCTCCGCTCCTCCGGTGAACTGAGCGGCTGCTCGGCAAGCGACAACGCCAGGACGACCGGTCGGTGGCGCTACACCCGCACGCCCGACGGCACCTGTCTCTGGACCGGGCCTCACATCAGCGCCGCGGTCGGCTGAATGGACCGTGCGCCCGGTGGCGGCCGGCTGCGGCTTCCACCGACGCCTCGCTCACGCCAGGCTGATGCCCTGACGGACCATCAGGGACGTCGCCGGCACGAAGCCGGCGCGGGCGTAGAACGGCACGGACCGGTCGGTCGGGCTGAGCACGATGCGGGCGAGCCCGCGCTCGTCGGCGTAGGACGTGCACGCGTCGAGGAGCAGCCGTCCCAGACCCGCGTCCCGGTGCTCGGCCCCGACGTAGACGTTGGCGAGGTATCCCCATTGGGTCGGCCGCGTCGTGCCGACCGGCCGCGGCGCCGGCATCCGCGTGAACACGAGCAGGTTCAACATCGCGACCGCTGCGCCGTCCGCGAGCCCCAGCCAGGTCACGCGTTGGTCGTGCTCGCGCTCGAGCCACTCGTCGAATCGTGGCAGGAAGGTGTCGTCGTCGATCGGGGCACCGACGTTCTCCTCCGTCCACGCACGGCGCAGCGTCGCCACCGCCGCCCGATCGTCCAGGGTGGCCACCCGGACCTCGAGGGTCACCAGCGCTCCACCGGCACCGCGCGGGCGGGCGGCTCGTAGGGCTCGGGCCAGAAGTCGGTCACCCTCGAGACCAACCCCTCCGCGCCGACCTCGAGGAACACCTGCCCGTCACCGGAGTCGTCGCCGAAGGTGAAGGCGAACCACGCCACCGCCCGCTCGGCGTCGCCGATCACGACCTTGGGCGTCAGGTGCCACTCGCCCGGGTAGGTCTGGTTGAACGCCAGGTACGCCGCCCGGCCGGTGATCCGCTCGCGGGTCTGCGGCATCTCGTAGACGACGTCCTCGGCCAGCAGCGCCGACCAGGCGTCCCAGTCGCGCGCCTCGAGCGTGGCGAGGAATCGGCGGGCGAGCTCAGCGGTGTCGGTCATGTGGCGGACGCTAGCGACCCGTGCCGACAGGCCACCGCACCCCGAGCCACTGCTCCGCGTCGTACTCCTCGAACCGACCGACCTCGACGAACCCCAGCCGCTCCGCGACCCGCATCGAGGGCTGGTTGGCCGTCTGGGTGCACAGCACCACCGGCTCACCCGGGACGGCCCTGTCGACCCAGGCGAGCGCGGCCGTGCAGGCCTCGGTGGCGTACCCGGACCCCCACGCCTCGGGCAGCAGGAGGTAGCCGATCTCGACCTCGTCGCCCTCAGGCCGGACGTGACCGGGCCGCTCCCGGTCGCGGCGGCGGAAGGAGACGGTGCCGATCGGCGCGCCTTCGTGCTCGACCACGAAGGATCCGGCGTGCCGACCCGGAACCTCGGGGACGATCCGCTCGAGCTCGGCACGGTCCCTCGGCCCGCCGAGATAGGCGAAGACCTCCGCCGACGCGTTCAGCTCGATGATCGCCGCGCGGTCCCTGCCTCGGCCTCCCGGAGCACCAGTCGCTCCGTGCGCAGCGGCTCCGGGGGCCAGCCGGACGGCTCGAGATCGGGCATCGATCAGACGACCGACAGCGGCAACAGCCGCATGCCGGTGGGGCCGATCTGGATCTCGGTGCCCATCTCGGGGCACACGCCGCAGTCGTAGCACGGCGTCCAGCGGCAGTCCTCGACCTCCACCTCGGCGCCGTCGGCGACCGCGAGTGCGTCCTCCCAGTCCGACCAGAGCCAGTCCTTGTCGAGACCGGAGTCGAGGTGGTCCCAGGGCAGCACCTCGTCGTAGTCGCGCTCGCGGGTGGTGTACCAGTCGAGGTCGACGCCGGTCGCGGTCAGTCCTCGCTCGGCGGCAGCGACCCAGCGGTCGTAGGAGAAGTGCTCGCTCCAGCCGTCGAAGCGACCGCCGTCGCGCCACACCTCCTCGATCACGCGGCCGACGCGTCGGTCGCCACGGGAGAGCAGTCCCTCGATGATGCCGGGCTTGCCGTCGTGGTAGCGGAAGCCGATCGCCCGGCCGTAGCGCTTGTCGGCGCGCACGGTGTCGCGCAGCTTGGTCAGCCGATCGTCCGTCGTCTCGTGGTCGAGCTGGGCGGCCCACTGGAAGGGCGTATGCGGCTTGGGCACGAAGCCGCCGATCGAGACGGTGCAGCGGATGTCGTTGCGACCCGACACCTCGCGACCCTTGGCGATGACCTTCCTCGCCAGGTCGGCGATGGCCAGCACGTCGTCGTCGGTCTCGGTCGGCAGGCCACCATGAAGTAGAGCTTCACCTGGCGCCAGCCGTGGGAGTACGCCGCCGCGACGGTGCGGATCAGGTCCTCCTCGGTGACCATCTTGTTGATCACCTTGCGCATCCGCTCGGAGCCGCCCTCGGGGGCGAAGGTCAGCCCCGACCGGCGTCCGTTGCGCGAGAACTCGTTGGCCAGGGTGATGTTGAAGGCGTCGACGCGGGTCGAGGGCAGCGACAGGGAGACGTTGGATCCCTCGTAGCGGTCCGCCAGGTCCTTGGCGACCTCGGCGATCTCGGTGTGGTCGGCGCTGGAGAGCGAGAGCAGGCCGACCTCCTCGAAGCCCGAGGCACGCACACCCGTCTCGACCATCGCGCCGATCGTCTCGATCGACCGCTCGCGCACCGGGCGGGTGATCATCCCGGCCTGGCAGAAGCGGCAGCCGCGCGTGCAGCCGCGGAAGATCTCGACGGAGAACCGCTCGTGGACCGTCTCGGCCAGGGGCACCAGGGGCTTGGCCGGGTAGGGCCAGGCGTCGAGGTCCATCAACGTGTGCTTGCGAACCCGGAACGGGATGCCGGGCTTGTTGGGCACGACCGCCTCGATCGTGCCGTCGGCGGCGTAGGTCACGTCGTAGAAGCGCGGGACGTAGACGTTGCCGGTCACCGCGAGGCGGCGCAGCAGCTCGACGCGCCCTCCCGGGCGATCCTCGGTCTTCCACTCGCGGACGACCTCGGAGATCGCGAGCACGACCTCCTCGCCGTCACCCAGCACCGCGGCGTCGAGGAACGCGGCGACCGGCTCGGGGTTGAAGGCCGCGTGGCCACCGGCCAGCACGATCGGGTCGTCGTCGCCGCGGTCGACGGCATGCAGCGGGATGCCGGCGAGGTCGAGGGCGTTGAGCATGTTGGTGTAGCCCAGCTCGGTGGAGAAGCTGAGCCCGAAGACGTCGAAGGCGCCGACCGGCCGGTGTCCGTCGACGGTGAACTGCGGGATCGGGCCCTGGGCGTCGCCCGCGCGCATCACGGCCTCGAGGTCGGGCCACACGGAGTAGGTGCGCTCGGCGACGATCCAGTCACGCTCGTTGAGCACTTCGTAGAGGATCTGGACGCCCTGGTTGGGCAGGCCGACCTCGTAGGCGTCGGGGTACATCAGCGCCCACCGGACCGTCTCGCCACCGTCCGCCGACGCGCCGCAGTTCCAGTCCTTGACCGTCGAGTTGAGCTCGCCGCCGACGTACTGGATCGGCTTGCTCACTCGGGGGAGCAGCGGTTCGAGCCGCGAGAAGACGCTCTCGGGCGCTGCGGGCATGACGGAACACCTCATCGGTCGGGGAAGGTCCCCAGGGTACGCCGCGCGTGCCGCCCGGACCGAAACGTGCCCTCGCCCCCGACATCCTCCCCGAGCGGTTCCGAGAGCACCGAGCGGCGTCGTACGCCGCCGACCTGCTCGTCGTCGACGGCGACCTCGAGCGCGACGTGACGCTCCTCTCCCAACCCGTCGCGGTGTGGGTCAGGGGGCTTCGGGTCACCCCCTAGGGTTTCCGTGTGAGCCAGGCCGAGACCACCCGACGCTGGCGCTGGACGACGTTCGCGCCGGCCGTGGCCCTGGTGGTGCTGGCCGCGACGTTCACCACGAAGCCGCCGGGTCCGGTGCTCGCTCTCGTGGCGATCGTGCTCGTAGCAGCCGTGCTGGCCGCGGTGCACCACGCCGAGGTGGTGGCCCACCGGGTCGGCGAGCCGTTCGGGTCGCTGATCCTGGCGGTCGCGGTGACGGTGATCGAGGTGGCGCTCATCGTCACGCTGATGGTCACCGGCGCCGAGGACGCCTCGACGCTGGCGCGCGACACGGTCTTCGCCGCCGTGATGATCAGCGTCAACGGCATCGTCGGGCTGTGCCTCGTGGTCAGTGCGCTGCGCCGGGGCCTCGCGGAGTTCAACGCCGAGGGTGCCGGCTCGGCGCTCGCGACCGTGCTCACGCTGGCGACCCTGACGCTGGTCCTGCCGCGCTTCACCACGACCGAGAAGGGGCCGGAGTTCTCGTCGGGTCAGCTCGCGTTCGCCGCGGTGGCGTCGCTGTCGATCTACGTGATGTTCGTCTTCACCCAGACCGTCCGGCACCGCGACTTCTTCCTCCCCGTCGAGGAGGGCCTCGAGGGGCTGCCCGACGAGGACCACGACGGCCACGCCGACCCGCCGACCACCCGCGCCGCGCTGGTCAGCCTGGGGCTGCTGGTCGTCGCCCTGGTCTCGGTCGTCGGGCTCGCCAAGGTCGAGTCGCCGGCCATCGAGGACGCCGTCTCCTCGGTCGGCTTCCCGCACGCGGTCGTGGGTGTCGTGATCGCGCTGCTGGTGCTGCTGCCCGAGTCGATCTCGGCGGTGCGCGCCGCCGCCCGCCACCGGGTTCAGACCAGCCTCAACCTGGCCTACGGCTCGGCGATGGCCTCCATCGGGCTGACCATCCCCACGCTGGCGGTCGCGTCGATCTGGCTCGACGGCCCTCTCGAGCTCGGCCTCGGCGAGACCGAGCTGGTGCTGCTGCTCTCCTCGATGGTCGTCGGCGTGCTCACCGTCGTACCCGGCCGCAGCAAGCCCCTCAACGGCGGTCTGCACCTGGTGATCCTCGCGGCGTACATCTTCCTGACGATCTCGCCGTAGTGGGCGACCGACTGGTGCGGCGCTGTTGCCGGTGAGGGCGCGGCCAGCGACCCCCTAAGCGACCACAACACCGCGGTAGTCGGTTGCCCCGGCGCAGCCGCTCAGACCCCGCGCGCCGGCCGCCGGTGGATGTTGAGCAGCAGCCCGATCGCGAGCATCGAGGCGAACATCGAGGAGCCGCCGTACGACACGAACGGGAGGGGTACGCCGGTGACCGGCATGATCCCGAGGCACATCCCGATGTTCTGGAAGGCCTGGAAGCCGAACCAGCAGGCGATGCCGGCCGCCGCAACCCGACCGAAGACGTCGTCGGTGGCCCGCGCGATCGCCAGTGCTCGCCAGATGACCACGCCGAGCAGACCGATGAGGACAGCCGAGCCCACCAGGCCGAGCTCCTCGCCGGCCACGGTGAAGATGAAGTCGGTGTGCTGCTCCGGCACGAAGCCTGAGCGGGTCTGCGAGCCGTCGAAGAGTCCCTGACCGAAGAGCCCGCCGTTGCCGACGGCGATGCGCGCCTGCTCGACGTTGTAGCCGGCGCCGCGCGGGTCGAGCTCGGGGTTGGTGAAGGCCAGGAAGCGGTCGATCTGGTACTGCTTCAGCACCCCCATCGACACCGCAGCCACGGCCGCGGTGATCCCGCCGCCGAGCATCAGCGCCAGCCACCGGCGCGGCGCTCCCGAGGCCGCCAGCACGCCGAAGACCGTCGCGCACAGCACGAGCATCGTCCCGAGGTCGGGCTGGAGCAGGATCAGCGCCGCCGGCAGGCCGGCGATGACCAGCATGGCGAGCACCTCGAAGGACCGCACCCCCCGCTTGAACCAGTCGGCCCGCTCGGCGCAGACCAGCGCCATCCCGACGACGACGGCCAGCTTGGCGAACTCCGAGGGCTGGATCGACAGCCCGCCGAGCATCAGCCACGACCGCGATCCGTTGACCGTCGAGCCCATCGTCAGCACGAGCCCGAGCCCGACGATCGACGCGAGGTAGCCCAGCGGGGCGAGGATCCGCACCCACCGGTGGTCCGTCCCCGCCACGGCCACCAGCAGCACGATCCCGATGCCGACGTTGACCAGCTGCTTGCGCAGGTACGCCGTCGGGTCACCGCCCGTCAGGGCGTCGCGGGGCTCGGTCGCCGACCAGACCAGCAGCGAGCCGAGCACGAGCAGACCGGCGACGGCGCCGACCAGCACCCAGTCGACACCGCGGCTCCGGAGCAGCGACCGCGCGGGCGCCGGGCCGCGCGGCGGCGTACGGAGCCGACGGCTCGAGCCGACCAGGGTGCTCATCGGGTCACTCCCCTCCCTTGCGGGCCGGCGGCAGGATCGAGCCGTCGCGCCGGAAGGTCGGCAGCCGGTCCGGTGCGACCACACCGGGGATGGCGGCCCGCGACGGGACGACGGCCTCGCCCTCGATGCCGTAGAGGGCCTCCCAGATCGCCCGGATGCCGTCGCCGGTCGAGCCGGAGCCGGTGCCGCCCTGACTGATCATCATGACCACGACGTAGTCCTCGGTGTACGACGCGACCCAGCCGGTGGTCTGCTTGCCGTGGACCTCGGCTGAGCCGGTCTTGGCGCGGATCCGCACCTGGTCGAGCGGGAAGCCACCGAGCTTCCACGCCATCGTCCCCTGCCGCGCCACGCCCTGCAGCGCGGTGTCGATGTAGTCGAGCACCCGGGCGGGGACGCCCACGGTACCGACCTTCTTCGGCGGGATCTTCCTGACCACGTCGCCGTCGACGTCGACGATCGCCTTGCCGACGCGGGGCGCGTAGAGCGTCCCGCCGTTCGACAGGGCGGCGTACGCCCTTGCCAGCTGCAGCGGCGTGACGATGGTGTCGCCCTGGCCGATGGCGAAGTTGACCGCGTCGCCGGCCCGGTAGGCGTAGCCCTCGATGCAGAACTCCCGGGCGTAGAGGTAGACGAAGTCGGAGATCCCCTCGTTCTCCGGCGCGGTCTGCGGCTTGTCCGCGATGCCGCAGTAGTAGTCCTTCATCGACTCGAAGTAGTCGAGCTTCCACTGCCGGTCGGCGATCCGGCCGGCGGCCTCACCGGGGATGTCGATCCCGGTGCGCTTGCCGAAACCGAAGGTCTTGGCCTCCTCGACCAGCGGGTCGCGGGCCTTCACGTCGGCGACGTCGGAGCCGTAGCGGCGCCAGAACTCGTAGCCGATCCGGTAGAAGAAGGTGTTGCACGAGACCTCGAGGGCCTTGGCGAAGCCGATCGTGCCGTAGGCGCCGGACTCGAAGTTCTTGAAGACCCGGTTGCCCACCTGGAAGCCCGACGTGCACGGCAGTGCGGTGTCGGTCGTGTAGCCGTTGGTCAGCGCACCGGCGGTCATGAACGGCTTCCACGTCGAGCCGGGCGCGAACTGGCCCTGCATCGCCCGCGAGAGCAGTGGCGTCCCGGCCGCCTCGGAGTAGAGGCGGGCCAGCTCGGTGTCCGAGATGCCGCCGACCCAGGTCTCGGGGTCGTACGTCGGCTGGCTGGCCATCGCCACGATCCGGCCCGTCCGCGCCTCCATCACCACGGCGGCGCCGGAGTCGGCGGCGTAGGGCCTGCGGGTGACCGGGTCGGTGACGGTCCGAGCAGTCCGCATCATCAGGTCGAGCTGCTTCTCGACCACGCTCTGCACCCGGGCGTCGATCGACGTGACCAGGGTGTCGCCGGGCCGGGCCGAGGCGGTGGAGTCCTCGCCGAGCACGCGACCCATCGAGTCGACGGCGACCTTCTCGTAGCCGGGCATGCCGCGCAGCCAGCGGTCGTACTGCTTCTCGACCCCGGCGCGACCGACCACCGAGGCGCCGTTGACCGAGCCGTCGTCGCGCTTCTCCGCCGCATCGAGCTCGTCCTCGGTGACCGGGCTGAGATAGCCGAGCACGTGTGCGAGGTTGATGCCGTAGGGGCTCGGGTAGGCGCGGACGCTCTGCTGCTGGGCGAGCACGGCGGGGTAGTCCTCGGGCTGCTCCAGGATCTTCAGCGCCACACGCTGCTGCACGTCGGTGGCGACCGGGACCGGCTGGAAGGGCGAGCCGTTCCAGCAGGTGCCGGCGACGCTCCCCTCGTGGCCGCACGTGACCAGCCTGGCCTCGACCTGCTTGGTCGGCAGGGCCACGGCGCGCGCGACCCGCGCGACGAGCTTGGCGCGGGTGGTCGTCATCGAGCTTGTCGAGCATCGTGCGGTCGAGCGAGACCACCCACGAGCTGCGGTTGGCGACGAGAGGTCTGCCCATCGCGTCGACGACGAGGCCGCGGGCAGGCTGCTCCACGATCTCGCGCACCGACTGCGACGCCGCCTGTGCCTGGTAGTCGGCGCCACCGACGACCTGCAGGTAGTAGAGGCGCACGAAGAGCGTCGCGAACAGCGAGAAGACCAGCGCCTGGATCACCACGAGACGCAGCCGCCCGGTCGTGCGCCTCGTCTCGCTGGTCGGCCCACCGCTGGTCGAGCGCAGTCGAGACATCACGCAGGCGCCGGGCGGGCCGGCCGAGTCGGGACGGTCGAGGACCCGCATCACCAGCGGGAGCACCAGCGGGGTGAGCAGCACGTCCCAGAGCACGGCGACGGCGATGACCTGCAGCAGCCCACCGATGCCGACGTCGATGTCGCCGAGCAGGAGCCCGCTCAGCGCGAAGACCGAGGTGGCGAGGAACGACGACGCCGCGACGGTCGCCACCACCACACCGGCGCTGGGGCGCACGTCCTGGCGGACCCGCCCGGCGACGTAGCCGACGAGCAGGAGCGACAGCGCCCACCGGCCCGCGCTGTGGTCGGCCGGGGGTGCGAGGTCGAGGAGGACGCCGGTGACGAACCCGAGGGTCATCGCGAACTGCGGGCCGCGGGTCAGCCCGGCGCCGACGACGACGAGCAGGGCGAGGTTGGGCACGACGCCGTCCCAGGCGACGTGCGGGAAGACGCTGACCTGGAGGACGAGGGCCACCACGACGAGGCCAGCGGCCGCGAGCGCGCGCATCCAGGTCATCGCAGGCTCCCGTCGGCCTCGACCAGGGCCCGGTCGCTCGTCGTGCCGGAGGGGACGACGACGCCGACGAGGTCGAGAGAGGAGAAGTCGACGAACGGCTCGATGACCGCGCGCTGCGAGGTCTCGCGCAGGTTGGTGAAGACCTGGGTGACCCGGCCGACGGGGATCCCGGCGACGTACGGCGCCCCGTCCTCGCTCCCCCAGGTGACGACGACGTCGTCCTTGGCCGGCACGACGGTGTCGTCGACGAGCTCGAGGTCGAGGCGGCCGTCGTTGCCCAGCACGCCGCGACCGCGCAGGAAGCCCGCCTCCAGACTGCTGCCGATCCGGCCGCCCACGACGGAGTCACCGTCGACGATCAGCAGCACGGTGGCGGTGGTGCTGGTCACGCGCAGCACGCGGCCGACAAGACCGTCGCCGGTGACCACGGTCATGTCGGGGGTGATGCCGGCGCTCGTGCCGGCGTCGATGGTCACTGTCCGGGAGAAGGACTGGGCAGGGCCGATGGCCACCACTCGCGCCGGGACCAGCGCATGGCCGGCCTCGCCCGCGGCGGCGGTCAGCCCGTCGTACTCGGCGAGGCGGTTGCGGTCGAGGTCGGTGGTCGCGAGCTCACTGCGGAGCCCGGCGTTCTCGGCCTCGAGTCCCGCCACCTGCTCGCGCAGCGAGCGCTGGCCGCGGAACCAGCCGGGGATCTCGGTGACGGGGCGTACGACCGCGTCGGTCGCGCGCTCCGCCGGACCGAAGACCTCCCCCAGCACCCGCCGGGCTGGGTCCAGGGCGGCTCCGCCGGCCTGGTGGTCCAGCGTGATCAGCGTGGCGCAGGCCATCAGGAGCGCGATGAGCAGCGACCGGGTGCCCCGCGGGTCAGGGGTGTAGCGGCCGCCGAGACGCGGGCTCGGCCGGCGGCGCCAACGGCGCTCGCGGCCGGCGGGGCGCACCTCCGACGTACGCTGCGGCGGGCGTTCCAGCAGAGTCATCTAGAACCGCCGCGGCTCGGTGACGAGGACCTGCTGGAGGGCGTCGAACTCCTCCACGCACTTGCCCGCGCCGAACGCCACCGACGTCAGTGGGTCCTCCGCGACATGGACCGGCATCCCGGTCTCGTGGCGCAGCCGCTCGTCGAGCCCGCGGAGCAGCGCGCCGCCACCGGTCAGCACGATGCCGCGGTCCATGATGTCGCCGGCCAGCTCGGGCGGGGTCTGGTCGAGCGTCGAGCGGACGGCGTCGACGATGGCGTGCAGGGGCTCGTCCAAGGCCTGGCGAACCTCGGCGCTCGACACGACCACGGTCCGGGGCAGCCCGGAGACCAGGTCGCGACCGCGGATCTCGGCCTCCGGCTCGTCGGGCATCGGGAACGCCGAGCCGAGGCTCATCTTGACCTCCTCGGCGGTCCGTTCGCCGAGGAGCAGGGAGTACTCCTTCTTCATCCACGCGACGATCGCGGCGTCGAGGTCGTCGCCGGCGGTGCGGATCGACAGCGAGGTGACGATGCCGCCCAGGGAGATCACGGCGACCTCGGTCGTACCGCCCCCGACGTCGACCACCATGTTGCCGGTGGCCTGGTGCACGGGCAGCCCGGCGCCGATCGCGGCGGCCATCGGCTCCTCGATGATGTAGACCTTGCGCGCGCCGGCCTGGTAGCCGGCCTCCTTGACCGCCCGCTGCTCGACGGCGGTGATCCCGCTCGGCACGCAGATGACCATCCGGGGCTTGGCGAAGTAGCGGCGCCGGTGCACCTGGTGGATGAAGTGCCGCAGCATCCGCTCGGTCGCCTCGAAGTCGGCGATCACGCCGTCCTTCATCGGGCGGATCGGCGTGATCGTCTCCGGAGTCCGCCCGATCATCCGCTTGGCCTCGTGCCCGACCGCGAGGATCTCGCCGGTGCGCGAGTTCAGCGCGACGACGGACGGCTCGTCGAGCAGGATCCCCTTGCCGCGGACGTACACCAGCGTGTTGGCGGTCCCGAGGTCCACGGCCATGTCACGGCCGATGATGTTCGCCATGCGCGCTGCCTCGCGTTCGTCGAGCGGGGTGGGGAAGCCGGGACGCACCCCGCCCTCCCACGAGCCCCATGGCCCGTCGGCGGCGCTGGGCGGCGCACCCGTACGTCGAGGTTAAGAGCGCGCGGCGCCCGACCCGGCACGCCACGCCGAGTCACACGAGTCTCACCCGCATCACGTTGAGTTGGCCCGAATGGTCGTTCGAATTGGCCCGAATGGTTGTTCCTCAGCGCCGCAGGCTCCGACGAACGACCATTCGGGCCAATTCGAGGGACCATTTGGGCCAACTCAACGAGTTTCTAGAGAGAGCCGAACCAGATCGCGATCTCGCGGGCGGCAGACTCGGGACTGTCGGATCCGTGCACGAGGTTCTCGCGGTTCGACACGGAGAGGTCGCCGCGGATGGTGCCGGGGGCGGCCTTGCGCCCGTCGGTGGCGCCGTTGAGGGCGCGGACCACCTCGACCGCCTCGTCGCCCTCGAGGACGGCGACCACGAGGGGACCGCTCTGGACGAATGCGCGCAGGGGTGGGTAGAAGTCCTTCTCGACGTGCTCGGCGTAGTGCCGGTCGGCCTGCTCGCCGTCGATCGTGCGGTGCTCCATCGCCACGATCGTGAGGCCCTTGCGCTCGAAGCGGCCGAGGATCTCGCCCGACGAGCCCACGCCTCACGGCGTCGGGCTTGAGGATGACGAGGGTGCGCTGAGCTGCGTTGTCCGGCATGCGCCGCACCCTACCGAGGGCGCCGGGCTGCTCTACTGTCGGCCGCGTGGAGCCCCGGCCGACCCTCGACGAGCTCGTCGAGCGCGCCCTGGGGCTGGTCCCCGCCACCGGCAGGGCGATCGTCGGCATCGCGGGTCTGCCCGGCGCCGGGAAGACCACACTGGCCGAGGCGCTGACCGCCGCACTCCGCGCTCGCCTCGGGGACGCCGCCGTCGCCCACGTGCCGATGGACGGCTTCCACCTCGCCGACGTCCAGCTCGCGCGCCTCGGCCTGCGCGAGGTGAAGGGCCATCCCGACACCTTCGACCCGTGGGGGTACGCCGCGCTGCTCACCCGGCTCCGCGACCCGACGGACACGACCGTCTACGCGCCGGGGTTCGAGCGCGATCTCGAGCAGCCGATCGCCGCGGCCGTCGGCGTACCCCCCGCGGCGCGGCTGGTGGTGACCGAGGGCAACTACCTCCTGCTGCCCGACCCGCCCTGGTCGCGCGCCCGCGAGGCGCTCACCGAGACGTGGTTGGTCGAGACCGACGACGACACCCGGGTACGCCGCCTGGTGGCCCGGCACGTCCGGTTCGGCAAGTCGCCGGACGCGGCCGCAGACTGGGTCGCAAGGTCCGACGAGGCCAACGCGCGGCTCATCCGCGAGAGCAGCGTCGCTCCCGACCTGACGGTCAGTCGGTGACGGCGGCGCCCTCCGCGGCCGCGCGCTCGCGCTCGATCTTGAGGCCGAGGAAGTACGCCGCGGCCCACAGCGCCGCGAAGATCAGGCCGAGCGCGAACATGAACGGCACCACGAAGCCGAGCCCGATCGCCACCACCTGGATGGCCCAGCCGAGCCAGTAGGCCCACTCCCTCCGGAGCATCCCGGCCAGGAGCAGGCACGCCACCATCAGCCCGAGGCCGATCGCGAGGGCGGTGGGGGTCGGCACGTCGGTGATGGTGATCATGACGGGCGTCGTGAGCCCGAGCGTGATCGCCTCGAGCGAGAGGATCGCGGCGCACATGCCGCGGCGCGGTGACCTCACGACACCCCACGCTCGCGCGGACGCAGCATCGCGCGCGCCTCCCCCACCGTGACGACGCTGCCGGTCACGAGCACCGCGCCGGACCCGAGCGGGGACCCGAACGCCTCGCCGGCCTCGGCAAGCGCCGTTGCCTGGTCGATCGCGTCCGCGAGGGACGGTACGACGGTGACCCGGTCGGGTCCGAACACCTCGGCAGCCACGTCGGCCAGCGACGCGGCCGGCATCGCCCGGAACGTGGAGTTCTGGGTGCAGATCACGTGGGCGAGGTGCGGCTCGAACGCCGCCAGCACCCCTTCGTAGTCCTTGTCGGCCATCACGCCGATGACGCCGATGAGCGGGTCGAAGGAGAACGAGTCGGCCAGCGCCGCCGCCGTCGCCTCGGCCCCGTGGGGGTTGTGTGCGGCGTCGAGCACGATCGTGGGGCTTCGCCGGATGATCTCGAGCCGCCCGGGCGAGGTCGCCTCCGCGAACGCCGCCAGCACCAGGTCCGCCTCGAGCGGCTCGTCCCCGACCAGAGCCTCGACGGCGGCGAGCGCGACGGCGGCGTTCTGCGCCTGGTGGGCGCCGTAGAGCGGCAGGAACACCTCGTCGTAACGGCCCCGCAGCCCCTGCAACGAGACCACCTGGCCCCCGACGGCTGCGACCCGCGAGATCACTCCGAACTCCAGGCCCTCGCGCGCGACGGTGGCTCCGACCTCGGCGGCCCGGCGCAGCAGCACCTCGGCCACCTCGGGGGTCTGCTCGGCGACCACCGCCGTCGCACCGGGCTTGATGATGCCGGCCTTCTCGAACGCGATGTCGGCGGGTGACTCGCCCAGGTACTTGGCGTGGTCGACCGAGATCGGCAGGACGAGGGCGACGGTGCCGTCCGCGACGTTGGTGGCGTCCCACATGCCGCCCATGCCGACCTCGACCACCGCGACGTCGACCGGGGCGTCGGCGAAGGCGGCGTACGCCATCCCGACGACCGTCTCGAAGAACGAGAGGGGGAACGGCTCTGACTCGTCGACGAGGTGGGTGTACGGCGCGACGTCGTTGAACGCGCGCACCAGCGCGTCGTCGTCGAGCGGCTCGCCGTCGAGGCAGATGCGCTCGTTGAGCTTCTCCAGGTGCGGGCTGGTGAACCGCCCGGTGCGCAGGTCGAGGGCGCGGAGCAGGGTGTCGACCATCCGCGAGGTGGAGGTCTTGCCGTTGGTGCCGGTGAGGTGGATCACCGGATAGCCCTTCTGCGGGTCGCCGAGCAGCTCGGTGAAGGCCCGGATGCGGTCCAGCGACGGCTCGAGCTTGGTCTCGGGCCAGCGCGACAGCAGGGCGTCCTCGACCTCGGCGTACGTCTGGGCCGGGCGGGGCGGCTCGGGGGTCTCGGTCATGGCGCCCCGAGTCTAGGCGGGACGGCTGCACCACGACGTTCGCCATGTCGACCACGCGTCGGTAGCCCAGCGCCTCGTAGATCTTGTTCGACGTCGGGTTGGCCTGGTCGGTGAACAGGCACGCCCGCCCGCCCTCGTCGAGGATCCGCTGCGACACCTGCGCCACGGCGGCGCTCGCGTAGCCCCGGCCGCGGTGCGACTTCGGCGTGTAGACCGGACCGACGCGCGCGACGCCGTACGACGGCGGGTTGACGCCCGTCAGGTGCACCCGGGCGCCGTGCTCGTCCTCCCAGAACCACACCCGGCCGGCGCCGATCCGCCGGAGCATCGTGTCGGCGTCCTCGGCCGTGTCGTGCATCGACCCGGGCTCCCGGCCGGCCTGCTCGTCGGCGTCGAGACCGAACGCCTCGTACCACGCGAGTGCGAGCTCGACGTCGTCCGGCGTCGCCGCCCGCAGTCGTCCTGGCGGGACCGAGGCGGGCCGGACCAGCTCGCCGAGCTCGAAGAGCCGCGTGTGCTGCCCGACCTCGGCCAGCCCGCCGGTCAGCCGCGCCAGCTCCTCGGCGCACACCATCGCCGCCGGCAGGGCGCCGTTGATGCCGAGGGTCTCCTCGTCCCGCTCGTGCAGGGCGCGAGCGAGCGGCGAGGGCGGCGTCGTCCGGCATGGGCAGCAGGTAGAGCGGGTAGGGCCGGAACGGCGCCGTCCGCATGCCGACGCCCGTCAGCTCACCCTCGTCGTCACGCGTGGCCAGCCACCATCGCGGCACGGTCGTGTCGACCGGTACGCCGGCGGCGTCCTCGTCGCGCAGCCGCTCGGTCACCGTCGTGAGCACCGTGTTGAGCACCGGGTCCTCGGCCAGCCGGACGCCGGCCACGCGCAGGAACTCGCCCGGGTCGTCGTAGAACTCCAGTGCCATCCCGGCACCGTAGGTCGCAAGGCGCCCGACCTGCCAGCGACTTACCGGTTCGCCCAGCCGCACTAACCCCGACTAGCCTTTCGCGCATGTCAGACACCCAGACGCAGCCCCCGGTCCCGACGAGCGCACCCCGCGCCGTCGTCGTACCGGACCGGCCCGCGCTGGAGGGGCTGGAGGAGAAGTGGGGCGCCCGCTGGGCCGCCGACGGCACCTACGCGTTCGACCGCACCGCTACCCGCGAGAACGTCTACTCCATCGACACCCCACCGCCGACGGTGAACGGCAGCCTGCACGTGGGACACGTCTTCTCCTACACCCACACCGACCTGATCGCGCGCTACCAGCGGATGCGCGGCAAGGCCGTGTTCTACCCCATGGGCTGGGACGACAACGGCCTGCCGACCGAGCGCCGGGTCCAGCTCTACTACGGCGTGCGCTGCGATCCTTCGCTCCCGGTCGACCCCGACTTCCGCCCACCCGAGAAGCCCGACCCCAAGCGACAGGTCCCGATCAGCCGGGCCGACTTCATCTCGCTGTGCGGTGAGCTCGCCGAGGAGGACGAGAAGGTCTTCGAGTCGCTGTGGCGCACGCTCGGCCTCTCCTGCGACTGGGCCCAGACCTACACCACGGTCGGCACCGAGGCCCGCACGGTCAGCCAGCGCGCCTTCCTGCGCAACTTCGCCCGCGGCGAGGCCTACCTCCAGGACGCCCCCACCGTCTGGGACGTCACCGACCAGACCGCCGTCGCCCAGGCCGAGATCGAGGCGCGGGAGTACCCCGGCCACTACCACCGCGTCACCTTCCACGGTCCCGAGGCGCCCGTCGCGATCGAGACCACGCGCCCCGAGCTCATCGCGGCCGTCGTGGCGCTGATCGCCCACCCCGACGACGAGCGCTACACCCACCTGTTCGGCACCACGGTCACCTCGCCCGTCTTCGGGGTCGAGATCCCGGTGCTCGCCCATCCCGCAGCCGAGCCCGACAAGGGCGCCGGCATCGCGATGTGCTGCACGTTCGGCGACCTGACCGACGTCCAGTGGTGGCGCGAGCTGCAGCTGCCCGTGCGCACGGTCGTGGGGCGCGACGGGCGCCTGCTGCGCGAGACGCCGCCGTGGATCAGCGGGGCGGTGGCGGAGACGGCGTACGGCGAGCTCGCCGGCAAGACCATCTTCTCCGCGCGCGAGGCCATGGTCACGCTGCTGCGCGAGTCCGGCGACCTCGTCGGCGAGCCGACCCCCACCACCCGGATGGCCAACTTCTACGAGCGTGGCGACAAGCCGCTCGAGATCGTGGCGACCCGGCAGTGGTACATCCGCAACGGCGGTCGCGACGAGACCCTCCGCGGCGAGCTCCTCGAGCGGGGCGCCGAGCTGACCTGGCTGCCCGCGCACATGAAGCACCGCTACGACAACTGGGTGAGCGGGCTCAACGGTGACTGGCTCATCTCGCGGCAGCGCTTCTTCGGCATCCCCTTCCCGGTCTGGTATCCCCTCGACGACGAGGGCGAGCCCGACTACGACCACCCGCTGCTGCCGTCGGAGGCCGAGCTCCCCGTCGACCCGCTGTCGTCGCCGCCCGGCGGCTACGACGAGTCGCAGCGTGACAAGCCCGGCGGCTTCGCCGGCGACCCCGACGTGATGGACACCTGGGCGACGTCGTCGCTGACGCCGCACATCGCCGGCGGCTGGGGCAGCGACGACGACCTGTTCGAGCGGGTCTTCCCGATGGACCTGTGCACCCAGGCCCACGAGATCATCCGCACCTGGCTGTTCTCGCGCGTCGTGCGCGCGCACTTCGAGAACGGCGTCGCGCCCTGGACCCACGCGATGCTGTCGGGCTGGATCCTCGACCCCGACCGCAAGAAGATGTCGAAGTCCAAGGGCAACGTCGTCGTCCCGACCGAGATCCTCGACAAGTTCGGCGCCGACGCCGTCCGCTGGCGGGCCGCCCTCGTGCGGCCGGGCATGGACTCCCCCTTCGACGAGTCGCAGATGAAGGTGGGGCGACGGCTGGCGATGAAGGTCCTCAATGCCTCCAAGTTCGTCCTCGGCAACGTCGAGGCCACCGACCCGGACCCGCAGCACGCCACCGAGCCGGTCGACCTCGCCCTGCTGCAGCGCCTCGGCGAGGTGTGCCGGCGCGCGACCGCCGCCTTCGACGCCTACGACTACACCGCCGCGCTCGAGCTCACCGAGACGTTCTTCTGGGAGTTCTGCGACGACTACCTCGAGCTGGTCAAGGAGCGGGCGTACGCCGACGGCCCCGGCACCGCCTCGGCCAAGGCGACCCTGGCCTGCGCGCTGAACACACTGCTCCGCCTGCTGGCGCCCTTCCAGCCCTACGCGACCGAGGAGGTCTGGTCGTGGTGGCAGGACGGGTCGGTGCACCACGCAGCCTGGCCGACCGGTGCGGGCCTCCAGGTGCCCGGTGGCGACCCAGCCGTGCTCGACGCGGTGGCGGCCGCCCTGACCGGCATCCGCGGCGCCAAGTCCGAGGCGAAGGCCTCGATGCGCGCCGAGCTGGCGCGGGTCGAGATCGCCGGCCCGGAGGCGCTGGTGCGAGCGGCCGAGACGGCTGCGGATGATCTGCGCAACGCCGGGAAGATCACGGGTTCCCTGAGCTTCAGGGTCGACGAGGGCGCGGACACGCTTCGCGTCGACGCCGAGCTGGCGCCAGCGGCAACCGCTGGTTGACGCTCAGCCGGTCGTGGCTGATCTCTTCGCGTGACCCTTCGCTTTCGCGTGGCCCTTCGCCCTCGCGTGGCCCTTCGCCCTCGCGTGGCCCTTCGCCTTGCCGTGGGTCTTCTTCGCGTGGCCGGGCGGCGTGGCCTTCTGGCGGTGCCGCTTCGGCTCGCGAGCCAGGAGGCCCGCTCCGTCAACGGAGCCGAGCTGGCGGGCAACGCGTCGAACCGGCCGCGGCGTCACTGACTGCCCGCGGCTCGAGGTGACGGACGCGCCTGCCGGTGCGCGGGGGGACCGCACCCGCGGCGCGTCCGTCACGACCCTGTCGCGGACCTCGGTAGAGAGCCGGATCTGCTCGGGGCCGAACGCATCCCGGTCTGCGCTGATCAGGAGGCCCAGCAGAGCCTCACTTCTCACCGCCTGACCGAGAAGGATGATGCAAAGGACGGCGACTACGAGAAACGCCAGCAACGGCCTTCTGTGCTGTGCGCTCACGCAGTCCCTAATCAGTTAGTTCCTTCCCATGTGACGGACTTAAGTCTGTCGGGGGTAGGAGGGCACGTGAATGGCCCGTTGTGACTAGGTTTTGACTAGTCACACGAGCACCACAGGTCAATCTGACGCCGTGAGTGACACCACCACGGCCATCAGCGGCCGCCGATGTCCGACTATCGGGACGCTGAGCGTCAGGCCGACTTCTTCTTCTTGGTCTCGGCCTCGCGCGGGATCAGGGTCGGGGCGACGTCGTCGATGACGACCTCACGGGTGATCACGACCTTCTCGACGTCGCCGCGCGAAGGCACGTCGTACATCACGTGGAGGAGGACCTCCTCGATGATGGCGCGGAGGCCGCGCGCGCCGGTGCCCCGCTCGAGAGCCTTCTCGGCGATCGCGACGATGGCGTCGCGGGTGAACTCGAGCTCGACCGCGTCGAGCTCGAAGAGCTTCTGGTACTGCTTGACCAGCGCGTTGCGGGGCTCGGTGAGGATCTGGACCAGCGCCTCCTCGTCGAGCTTGGTGACGCTGGCGATGAGCGGGAGCCTGCCGATGAACTCGGGGATCAGGCCGTACTTGACCAGGTCCTCGGGACGCACCTGCGCCAGCAGGTCCTCGGCCTCGCGCTCGGCGGCGCCGCGGACCTCGGCGGTGAAGCCGAGGGTCTTCTTGCCCACCCGCTGCTCGATGATGTGCTCGAGCCCGGCGAAGGCGCCGCCCACGACGAACAAGATGTTGGTGGTGTCGATCTGGATGAACTCCTGGTGCGGGTGCTTGCGCCCGCCCTGGGGCGGCACGGAGGCGGTGGTGCCCTCCAGTATCTTCAACAGCGCCTGCTGGACGCCCTCACCGGAGACGTCGCGGGTGATCGAGGGGTTCTCCGCCTTGCGGGCCACCTTGTCGATCTCGTCGATGTAGATGATGCCGGTCTCGGCCTTCTTGACGTCGTAGTCGGCGGCCTGGATGAGCTTCAGGAGGATGTTCTCGACGTCCTCTCCGACATAGCCGGCCTCCGTCAGCGCGGTGGCGTCGGCGATGGCGAACGGGACGTTGAGCATCCGGGCCAGCGTCTGTGCGAGGTAGGTCTTGCCGCAACCCGTCGGCCCGATGACGAGGATGTTGGACTTGCCGACCTCGACGACCTCGTCCTTGCTGTGCTTGCCCGACGGCGTCGCGATGCCTGCCTGGACGCGCTTGTAGTGGTTGTAGACCGCGACCGCGAGCGACTTCTTCGCCTGCTCCTGGCCGATCACGTAGGCGTTGAGGAACTCGAAGATCTCGCGCGGCTTGGGCAGCTCGTCAAGGCTGACCTCGTTGCCCTCGTTGAGCTCCTCCTCGATGATCTCGTTGCACAGGTCGATGCACTCGTCGCAGATGTAGACCCCGGGGCCCGCGATGAGCTTCTTCACCTGCTTCTGGCTCTTCCCGCAGAAAGAGCACTTGAGCAGGTCACCACCGTCACCGATGCGAGCCACGGGCGGTCCTTTCAGTGGATCGAGCGTCGGACGAGCTGCACCGCGGGGAAATCGGGACGAAGCGGCGGGTGCAAACCCCTTGACGGTACCCCGTGCCACCCCCCGTTGGGGGGCGGGACACGGAAGCTTGCACCGGGTACGTCGTCATCGGGCGTGGTCGGCGCTCAGGCGAGCGCGGGCAGGCCCTTGCGGGACTCGAGCACCGCGTCGATGAGGCCATACTCGACGGCCTGCTCGGCGGTCAGGATCTTGTCCCGCTCGATGTCGTGGCTGACCGTCTCGACATCCTTGCCGGAGTGGTCGGAGATCATCTTCTCGAGCAGCTCACGCATCCGCAGGATCTCGTTGGCCTGGATCTCGATGTCGGAGGTCTGGCCGAAGGTGCCCTCGGTGTAGGGCTGGTGGATCAGGATCCGGCTGTTGGGGAGCGCGAGACGCTTGCCCGGAGCCCCGGCGGCCAGCAGCACGGCCGCGGCGGAGGCCGCCTGTCCGAGGCACACGGTCTGGACGTCGGCCTTGATGAACCTCATCGTGTCGTAGATGGCGGTGAGCGCCGTGAACGAGCCGCCGGGTGAGTTGATGTAGATGCTGATGTCCTGGTCGGGGTTCATCGACTCCAGGCACAGCAGCTGCGCCATCACGGCGTTGGCGACGTCGTCGGAGATCGGCGTGCCGAGGAAGATGATGCGGTCCTCGAAGAGCTTGCCGTAGGGGTCGATGCGGCGGAAGCCGTAGGACGTCCGCTCCTCCCACTGGGGGATGTAGTAGTTCATGGACGTCCTCAGTTCTTGTCGGAGGTCTTGTCGGAGCGGGCCGGGCGGCCCTCGTCGGCGGCCTCGCGCGCGCTCTTGATGACCTGGTCGACCAGGCCGTACTCGCGCGCCTGCTCGGCGGTGAACCAGCGGTCGCGATCGGCGTCGGCCTCGACCTGCTCGACGGTCTGGCCGGTGTGCTGGGCGATCAGCTCGAGCAGCACCTGCTTGATGTGCAGCGACTGCTGGGCCTGGATCTTGATGTCGGAGGCCGAGCCGCCCATGCCGGAGGACGGCTGGTGCATCATGATCCGGGCGTGGGGCAGGGCGTAGCGCTTGCCCTTGGCGCCGGCGCAGAGCAGGAACTGGCCCATCGAGGCGGCGAGCCCCATGCCGACGGTCGCGACGTCGTTGGGGATGTAGTTCATCGTGTCGTAGACCGCCATGCCGGCGTCGACCGAGCCACCCGGGCTGTTGATGTGGAGGAAGATGTCGGCCTCGGGATCCTCCGCCGACAGCAGCAGCAGCTGCGCGCAGATCGCGTTGGCGTTCTGGTCGCGGACCTCGGAGCCGAGGAAGACGATGCGCTCGCGGAGCAGGCGCTGGTAGATGTGGTCGTCGAGGCCGTACGTCGCCGCCGCGCCGTTCATCTGCGGGCCGGGCGTTCCGGAGAGCGTGGGAGTCGGGTTCACGGTTGCGACCCTAGCCAACTCGACGGACACTTCCACGCAGAAGACCACCCTGTTCGCCGCCAGCGGAAACGGCGGCGGCGCGCGGAGGCCGGCACCGCAAATGCCGTGCGGGCCCCGCGGAAACGATCAGCCGCTGCCGAAGCTCCCGTCGCCTGGCAGACGCGAAGGAGGGCGAACGGCTCTCAGGCGTCCTTGCCCGTGCCGGACTCGTCGGTGGAGTCCGCCTCGTCCTCAGTCTGGGGCTCGCCGATCGTGCCGTCGGGGCGCAGGTTCTTCAGCTCGACGTGGTTGCCCGACCCGTCGGTGACGGTCGCGGACTCGACGATCTGGGCCAGCGCCTTGCCGCGGCGGATCTCGGAGATCAGCTCGGGCACGTGGTTGTGCTCGAACATGTGGTTGGCGAACTCCTGCGGGTCCTGTCCGGACTGCTGGGCCCTGCGCACGATGTGCTCGGAGAGCTCGCTCTGCTCGACGCCGATCTCGTCCTTGCCGGCGATCTCGTCGAGCACGAACTGACCGACCAGCGCGTCCCGCGCCCGGCGCTCCTGCTCGGCCTCGAACTCCTCGACCGTCTGGCCCTCGTCCTCGAGGTACTTCTCCATGGTGATCCCGGCATAGGCCAGCTGCTGCTCGATGTTGCCGCGGCGGGCGGTGAGCTCCTCCTCGACGAGCGCCTCGGGGAGCGGGACCTCGACGCGCTCGAGCAGCGCCTCCAGGACGGCGTCGCGGGCAGCCGCGGCCTGCTCGAGGCGCTTGCCCCGGCCCAGCCGCTCGCGCACGTCGGCGGTCAGCTCGTCGGCGGTGTCGAACTCGCTCGCCTGCTGCGCGAAGTCGTCGTCGTACGCCGGCAGCTCCTGCTCCTGGACCTGCGTCACGGCGACGGCCACCTCGACGTCCTGGCCGACCAGGTCGCCGCCCACGAGCTGCGAGGTGAAGGTCTTCTCCTCGCCGGCGCTCATGCCGACCAGCGCCTCGTCGAGACCGTCGAGCATGCCGCCGCGGCCGACCTTGTAGGACATGCCGGCGACCTCGGCACCTTCGACGACCTCGCCGTCCTGCGTGGCCTTGAGGTCCATCACGACGAAGTCGCCGTCGGCGACCGGGCGCTCGACGTCGCTGAGCGTCGCGAACCGCTCGCGCAGCGCCTCGACCTGCTCGGTGACCTCGTCGTCGGTGACGTCGAGGTCCTCGACGGTGGCGGTCAGGTCGTCGTACGCCGGGAGCGTGATCTCGGGCCTGACGTCGACCTCGGCGGTGAACTCCAGGGTCTCGTTGTCCTCGAGCCTGGTGACCTCGATGTCGGGCTGGGCCAACGGCACCAGGTCGTTCTCCTGGAGCGCCTCGATGTACTTCTTCGGCACCACGTCGTTGATCGCCTGGTCGAGGACCGCGCCGCGGCCGACCTGCCGGTCGATGACCATCGGAGGCACCTTGCCCTTGCGGAAGCCCGGGATGTTGATCTGCTGGGCGATCTGCTTGTACGCCGCGTCGAGGCTCGGCTTGAGCTCCTCGAAGGGCACCTCGACAGTCAGCTTGGCCCGGGTCGGGCTCAAGGTCTCGACGGCGCTCTTCACAGGTGTTCTCCGATCATGCAGGGACTGGTGCTTGGGGGCCCGACGGGCCGCGTCTCGGGTGAGCCGGACGCGCGTCACGGTCCCCCGGAAAGCCGTCTGCCAGCGTAGTGCACCCGTGGAGGGGCTCCGAATCCGAGAACGACTGGTCGAGAACCCTCGGTCGGGGCGACAGGACTCGAACCTGCGGTCTCCTGCTCCCAAAGCAGGCGCGCTAGCCACTACGCTACGCCCCGTTCCACGCGGCTCCCGAGGTGCCGGAAGCCGCCTGGAGCGGATGACGGGAATCGAACCCGCGTAGCCAGTTTGGAAGACTGGGGCTCTACCATTGAGCTACATCCGCGTGCCGCCGAGAGGTCTACGACCAGCCGGACGGGCGGGTGTCATGGTGCCAGAGGGTCTCGACCCCACCCAAACCCGGCTCCGATCTCCGGACTCACGATGAGTCAGCGTCGGTGCAGCACGAGCAGCGCGCGGTCGTCGTTGCGTGAGCCCAGGGTCTCGATGAGGCTCTCGATGCCCTGGGAGTCGAATCCCGAGCGCAGCACCCGCTCGGCCTGCCCGAGCAGCCGGTCGATGCCGAGCCCGATGTCGCGGCTCGGGGTCTCCACGAGTCCGTCGGTGTAGAGCATGATCGCGTCGCCGCGCCGCAGCAGCCCGCGGATCGGGGCGTACGCCGTGCCGGGGATCAGGCCGAGGGCGGGGCCCTCCGAGGGGACGGCCGACCAGCGCCCCGTGCCGGCGGTCAGCCGCACGGCCGGAGGGTGGCCGGCGCTGCGCACCTCGACGGCCCCGGTGGCCAGGTCGGCCGAGAGATGGATCGCGGTGGCGAACCCTTCGGCCCAGTCCTGCTGGATCAGGTAGTCGTTGGCCGCGTCGAGGAAGCGCTCGGGCGGCATCGCAGCCAGGAGCGCACCGAACGCCCCGGACAGCTGGAGGGCGCGCACGCCGGCCTGGGCGCCCTTGCCCGACACGTCGACGACGGCGATCTCGAGACGCGTGCCGTTGCCGGGCCGGGCGGCGACGACGAAGTCGCCCGCGAACGGGGTGCCCCCGGCCGAGCGGAGCACCACCTCGGCGTACCAGTCCCCCGGCAGCCGCGGCAGGTTGCTGACCCGCATGATCCGGTCGCGCAGCTCGACCAGCATCGACTCGCCGCGAGAGCCCGCGACGCCGAGCGTCGTCCGCCGGAAGGAGATCACCAGGAAGATGAAGCCCACCACGAACACCAGCGCGTAGGAGACCACCAGTCGGGCGCTCAGGTCGGACTGCCGGGGCACCCCGAGTGCGACGAAGGCCAGGCTGAGCACCACGAACCACGGCAGCTGGCGCGGCCCGAGCGTCACGCTTCCCAAGGTGAGCGGCAGCAGGATCACGCTGGGCGGGAGCCACCCGGGCCACACCGCGATGGCCGCGGCCACGAGGAGGCTGAAGGTCATCAGCAGAAGGAACGGCCCGGTCTCGGACTCCACGAGGCCGCGGACCCACGCTTGCCACCGGCGACGCAGGAGGCCGCCGGGACGCGCGAGGTCCACGCGTTCAGCGCTCATGGGGTGGGTCCTTCAGCGGTCAGCGACGGGGCGCGGTCGGACTCACTGTAGAGCGCGCGAGCGGAACGCGCGCTGGCAATGCCCACACCAGAACAGGTTTCGCCCGCCGAGCACGTCTGCTCGGACCGCCGTGCCGCACACCAGGCAGGGCTGGCCGGTGCGCCGGTAGACGTAGACCTCGCTGCCGTGACGGTCGCTGCGCGGCGGCCGGCCCATCGCCTCCGGCGTGTGCTCGGGGCGCACGGTGTCGATCCGCCCCGTGCGCACGCCCTCGGCCATCAGCTCGACGAGATCGGCCCACAGCGCCGTCCACTGTCCGCGGCGCAGTGTCCGTCCCGGCCGCAGGGGGTGGATCCGCTGCCGGAAGAGCACCTCGGCGCGGTAGATGTTGCCTGCCCCGGCCACGACCTGCTGGTCGAGCAGGAGGTCGCCGATCGGCCGGCTGCTGCGGGAGATGCGCGCCCACGCCCGCTCCGGGTCGGCGTCGGCGTCGGCGCGCAGCGGATCGGGGCCCAGCCTCGCCAACACCTCGTCCCGACGCGCCGGACCGACCAGGTCGACGATGATGGCGCCGCGCAGGTCGGCGTACGACGTGTCGCGGGCGTCGTGGGCGGTGAGCCGCAGGCGCACCTCGCCCACCGGTGGCGCCGGGTCGGCGACCCCGGTGACGATGTCGAGCTTGCCGATCAGGCCGAGGTGGACGTGCACGAACCGGTCGTGCTCGAACTCGACGAACAGGTGCTTGCCGGCCGACTCGGCGCCGATGAGGACCGTGCCATCGACCTGCGCGGCGTCCGCGGCGAAACGGCCGTTGGGCGAGCTGACCCCGACCCGCAGGCCGGCGAAGACCTCCGTCAGCGAGTCTGCCAGCCGGCGGAGGGTGTGGCCTTCAGGCATCCGGGCCGTGGCCGCGGGCCGACTCGGGCAGCGGCGGAAGGCCGCCGGTGGCCTCGTAGTCGGCGAGCATCCCGATCCGGCGTACGTGGCGCTCGTCGCCGCTGAACGGCGTAGCGAGGAAGACCTCGACGAAGCGGGTCATGTCCTCCAGCGAGTGCATGCGACCGCCGACCGAGATCACGTTGGCGTCGTTGTGCTCACGGGCGAGGCTCGCTGTCTCGTCGGACCAGGCGAGCGCGGCGCGGACGCCGCGGACCTTGTTGGCCGCGATCTGCTCGCCGTTGCCGGAGCCGCCGACGACCACGCCCAGCGCCTCGACGCCGGCCGCCTGGTCCTGCACCACACCTGCCGCCGCGCGCAGGCAGAACACCGGGTAGTCGTCCAGCGCGTCGTAGACGAACGGGCCGTGGTCGACGGGCTCGTGGCCGAGCTCGGTCAGTCGGGCGAGCAGGTGGGCCTTGAGCTCGAGCCCGGCGTGGTCAGAGCCGATGTGCACGCGCATGCGCGCAGTCTCGCAGACACGTGGCGACCGACTGGCGCGGTGCTGTTGTCGCCTAGGGGGTGGCCGGCGGGGGCCTAACCGGCCACAGCACCGCGGTAGTCGGCTACCCCTCACCTAGCAGCGGGAGGAGGTCGGCGGCGAGGGCGTCGCCGTCCGGACCTCGGACGACCGGGACCGACGCGGGGACCGCCTCCGCATCGGTCTTCTCGGTGGGGATGCCGTGGCTGAGCACCTGCTGGGTCGCGGTCAGCTCGCGCAGCGCGATCGCCCGGACACGGTCGGGGTGCTCGCGCGCGAACTCCGCATAGATCTCGGGGTCGTGCTGGCCGTCGTCGCCCACCAACAGCCAGCGGATGGCCGGGAAGTCCGTCACCAGCGACGTCAGGCAGGCGTGCTTGTGCGCCTGCCCGCTACGGAACCACCCGGTGTTGGTCGGCCCCCAGTCGGTCAGCATCAGCGGCCCCGCGGGGAATCCGTGCCGGACCAGGAAACGGGTCAGCGTCGGCGCGGTGTTCCAGGCGCCGGTCGAGACGTAGACCGTCGGCGCGCCGGGGTGGGCGGCCAGGACGGCGTCGTACAGCGCGGCCATGCCGGGCACCGGGCGTCGCGACTGCTCCTGGACGACGAACGTGTTGTACGCCGCGATCAGCGGCCGGGGCAGCAGGGTGCGGATGACCGTGTCGTCGATGTCGCTCACCAGCCCGAACGTCACGTCGCCGGCCACGACGCGGATCGGCACCAACGCGGGCTCCGAGCCCGGCGCGGTCAGCGTGACGTCGGCCCATCCTGGCGCCAGCCCCGGGTTGGGCAGCCGGACGTCGACCTGGCCCGAGCGGTCGGTGCGCGTGAGGTGTCTCTCCCCCGCCACCTCGACGGTCACCTCGACGCCGAGCGCCTCGGCGGTCAGGAAGTTGCGCCAGCCGCGTCGGTACTCGAACCGATCCGCCCGCTCCACCGGGTCGTCGGCATGGGGAGCGAGCACGACCCGAGCCATGACGCGCACGAAGTCCTGCCCGGCGTAGCCGGTGTGCGGCACCACCAGGTGGCGCCAGCCGCGCGAGCGCAGGACACCCCCGAGCACGCGGTTCCAGCCGTCCTCGGCGATGCCGGCCAGGTGTGGTCTCGTCGCCATGTCCTGCTCCTCAGGCGAGTCGCGCCAGGAAGGCGGCGACGTCGCGTTGTGCCGGGTCGTGCTGGTCGTTGTCGTCGTGCCGCCAGAAGCCGTGCCCGACGCCCGGGTAGACGACCAGGTCCACCGGCACCTCGTCACCGGCCATCCGGTCGGCGAGCAGGCGCCCGGTCGGCGTGAGCACGTCGAGCTCGGCCAGCTGGACGAGCGCGGGGGGCAGGCCGGCGTACGACGAGGCGAGGAGCGGGTCGGCGCGGATGTCGTCTGCCACCTCGTCGCCTGGGAGGTACATCTGCCAGAACCAGGCCAGCGCCTCGACCGGGAAGTCCGCGTCGCGGATCTCCCGGTCGTAGGTGTCGCACGAGGGATCGAGGAACGGGTAGACCAGGAGCTGCCCTGCGAAGGCGTCGGGGTGGGCCAGCGCCACGGTGATGGCCAGGTTGGCGCCCGCTGAGTCCCCGGCCACCACGTACGGGACGTCGTCCACGAGATCACCTCGCCTGCCCGCGACCCAGTCGCCGACCGCCGTCGCGTCCTCGACCGCGGCCGGGAAGGGATGCTCCGGCGCACGGCGGTAGTGGACGGCGAGCACGGCCCAGCCCGACCGGTTGACCGTGCGGCGGCAGTGCGCGTCGTGGGTCTCGAGATCGCCGTAGACGAAGCCGCCGCCGTGGAAGTAGAGCAGGAGGCCTCGTGGCGTGGTCGGCGCGTAGAGCCGGCACGACACCCCGGCAGCGTCGACGTCGCGTACCTCGGCGATGCTCTCGCGCCGCTCGACCGCAGCCTCCGCCGCAGCGTCTGCGCGGGTCTGCGCGACCTCGGCCCGGTCCTCGTCGGTCACCCTGCCCCCGCCCATGAGGCCAGCCTGTCAGGCTGGAGCCGTGCCGAGAATCCCCTCGTCCGTCGGTTGGGTGGTCCTGACCCTGGTCTTCGTCGACGAGGTGCTCGCCTGCGTCGCCGCCGGGGTGTACGGCGCCCACCGAGGCGGCTGGCTGCTCGCCACCTGTCTCGTGGTGCTGACCGTGGCGGTGTGGTGGACCTTCGCCTCGCCCAAGGCGCCTCTCGGCGGACCGGTCGTACGCCCGGTGGCGAAGGTGCTCGTCTTCGGCCTCGCCGCAGCCGGCCTCGGGGCCGCGGGCCACTCCGGCTGGGCGATCGCGTTCCTGGTCTTCTCGGTCACCGTCAACGCGCTCGCCCTGCACCCCGACGTGCAGAGGCTGGTCAGCCACAGCAACTGACAGAACAGCGGCCGGTGACCCCAGCCAGAGCCGAGCAGCGGCCGGTGACCCCAGCCAGAGCCGAGCAGCGGCCGGTGACCCCAGCCAGAGCCGAGCAGCGGCCGGCGACCCCAGCCAGAGCCGAGCAGCGGCCGGCGACCCCAGCCAGAGCCGAGCAGCGGCCGGTGACCCCAGCCAGAGCCGAGCAGCGGCCGGCGACCCCAGCCAGAGCCGAGCAGCGGCCGGCGACCCCAGCCAGAGCCGAGCAGCGGCCGGTGACCCCAGACAGAGCCGAGCAGGCGCAGGTTCACCGGAGGAGCGAAGCGGGGGAAGGTGAACGTGCGCCGGCTCGGCGAGGTGCCCACGATCAGCGAGCCGGGAACGGACCGAAACCGAAGCGGGTTGGTCTGAACGTCAACCACAGCGGGCTTGCCAGAAACCTCAGCCCACTGGTCAACCAGCAGCTCGGGTCAACCAGCAGCAGCCGCGCGCGCGAGCTCCTCGTCCACCACCGAGGCGTCGAGCTTGGCGAAGATCGGCGTGGGCCTGTCGACCTTCGCACCGACGACGACCGGACGGCTCCCCCACGACGGCGTCGCGGAGTAGTCGCCGGTGATCACCGGGTAGACGTACAGCCCGGCGCCGTGACCGGGGTCGAGGTCCTCGACGTGCTCGGTGCGCGGCATCGGCATGAACTCTCCCTTGCCACCGAACGTCGTCCAGACCTTGTTCGAGGCGTGCGGCAGGATCGGAGCCAGCAACGTGTTGCAGTCGAGCACGCACTGTGCGGCGACGTGGAGCACGGTCGCGAGCCGCTCGCGCTGGGACCCGTCCTTCATCTTGTAGGGCTCGGTGACGGTGAGGTACTTGTTCACCTCGCCGACGACCCGGAGCGCCTCCGCGGTCGCCGCCCGGAGCCGATGCCGGCCGAGCAGGTCGCCTACGGACTCGAAGCCCGCTCGGACGACGGCCAGCACCTGCCTCGTCGACCGGCTCGAGGACGCCTGCGGCCGGGATCTCGCCGAAGCTCTTCGCGACCATCGTGGCCGTCCGGTTGACCAGGTTGCCCCAGCCCGCGACCAGCTCGGAGTTGTTGCGGGTCACGAAGTCCGCCCAGGTGAATGCCGCGTCGGACGTCTCCGGCCCTGCCGCGCAGATGAAGTAGCGCAGCGCGTCGGGCCCGTAGCGCGCCAGGAAGTCGCCGACGTAGAGCACGTGCCCGCGACTGGTCGAGAACTGCTGGTCGCCCATCGTGAGGTACTCGCTCGAGACCACCTCGGTCGGCAGGTTGAGGTCGCCGTAGGCGCCCGGGCCGCCGCCACGGGTGCCGCGCCCGTCGTACGCCAGGAGCTCGGCGGGCCAGATGACGCTGTGGAAGACGATGTTGTCCTTGCCCATGAAGTAGTAGGCCAAAGCCTCGGGGTCGTTCCACCACTCGCGCCACCGCTCGCCGTCGCCCCCCTCGACCAGAGCCAGCCGGCGCGCCCACTCGATCGAGGCCGACAGATAGCCGATCACGGCGTCGAACCAGACGTAGAGGCGCTTGGGCTGGTCGCGCCAGCCGTCGAGCGGCACCGGGATGCCCCAGTCGATGTCGCGAGTCATGGCACGAGGGCGGAGGTCCCCGACGAGGTTCTTGGAGAACTTGAGGACGTTGGGTCGCCAGGTTCCGCTCGCCTCGCGCTCGTCGAGCCACTCCCCCAACGTCTCGGCGAGCGCCGGCAGGTCGAGGAAGAAGTGCTGGGTCTCGACGAACTCCGGAGTCTCCCCGTTGATCTTGCTCCGCGGGTTGATCAGGTCGGTCGGATCGAGCTGGTTGCCGCAGTTGTCGCACTGGTCGCCGCGCGCGTCGACGTACCCGCAGATCGGGCAGGTGCCCTCGATGTAGCGGTCCGGGAGCGTTCGGCCGGTCGACGGGCTGATCGCGCCCTTCGTCGTCTGCTCGACCATGTAGCCGTTGCGGTGCACGGTCTGGAACAGCTCCTGCACCACCAGGTAGTGGTTGCCGGTCGTGGTGCGGGTGAAGAGGTCGTAGGACAGCCCGAGGTCGACGAGGTCCTGGACGATGATCGCGTTGTTCTTGTCGGCGAGGTCACGCGCGGTGACACCCTGGCTGTCGGCGGCGACCAGGATCGGCGTGCCGTGCTCGTCGGTGCCGGACACCATCAACACGTCGTGGCCGGTCATCCGCATGTACCTGCTGAAGACGTCGGAGGGCACGCCGAAACCGGCCACGTGGCCGATGTGGCGCGGGCCGTTGGCATACGGCCAGGCGACGGCGGACAGGACATGTGTCATGCGTCGAAGCCTAGTGAGGGCGCGCGACCCCTTTCCCGGCGGTCGCTAGCGTTGACGCATGACCCTGATCGCGGAAGATCTCCTGCTCCTGCTGCTGGACGAGGACAAGGGCACCGCGAACGTCGGCGTCGACCTGAACCCCGTGCTCGGCGGGGCGGTGCTCATCGAGCTCGCACTCGCCGGAGCCATCGAGGTCGGCGAGAAGAAGAGCATCTGGGCGACCGCGAAGGTGACCGCCGTGCCCGGCGTCGCGCTCGTCGACCAAGCGCTCATCGACGCGGCGGCGGTCGTGGCCGAGAAGGAGCGCTCGGCTCAGGATCTGGTCGGGCGGCTCGGCAAGGGCCTGCGTGATCGGCTCGCCTCCCGGCTGGCCGAGGCCGGTGTTCTCGAGCGTCGGGAGTCCAAGGTCCTCGGGCTGTTCCCGCGCACGAGGTGGCCGGCGGCCGACCGCACGCACGAGGAGGCCGTCCGCCGCCAGCTGGTCAGCGTCCTCGTGGAGGGCAACGAGCCCGACCCTCGCACCGGCGCGATCGTCGCACTGCTCGCCGCGATCGGTCGTGCCCACAAGTCGGTGCCACACCACGGCCTCTCGACCCGCGAGGTGAAGGCGCGCGCCAAGGAGATCGCCGACGGCCACTGGGCCGCGGCGGCGGTCAAGCGGGCGATCGACGCCACGACGGCCGCGACCCTCGCCGTCGTGACCGCCGCGGCAACGGCAAGCTCCTGATGCCCCCGTCGATGTCCGGTCCGACTCCCGCTCTCGACGAGGCCACCCGTCCGACCGTCCGGCTCGGACTCAGCCTGACAGCGCAGCAGCAGGCCGCCGGGCTGCACCTGCGGCAGATCCACGACGCCTTCCGCGCCGAGCTCGCCGCGCTCGAGTCGCGCGTCGCGGAGGTACGCCGTGGCGAGGCGTCAGCCGCCGACGTACGCGCGGCCGTGAGCGCCTTCGGCGGCGCCACAGGCCTGACCTTGGGCCAGCACTGTGCGCAGCTGTGCCGCTTCGTGACGATGCACCACAGCCTCGAGGACTCCGCGCTGTTCCCCGCCCTCGGCGCGCACGCCAAGGTCAAGCCCGTGGTCGACCGCCTGGCCGACGAGCACGTGGTGATCCACGAGCACCTGGTGTACGTCGACTCCCTGGCTGCCCGCCTCGACGCGGAGCCCGAGGTGTTGGGTGAGCTCGAGGACGCGGTCAACCGCTTCGCCGCCGTGCTCCGCTCGCACTTCACCTACGAGGAGGACGAGCTCAGCGAGCCCTTGGGTCTGCTCGGGATCATGTAGGTCCCCACCGTCGGCAGTCGTCTCGCCTGGTCTCGACCCGCCCTTGCGCGACTTCGTCCCTCAGCCGCGGGGCTGCTCGACCTGGTTTCGCGACGTCGCCCGCTCGTTCCTCGCGGGCACCTGCTCAACCAAAGTCGAGCTCGCCGGTGCGCGTGCGCTTGATCTCGAAGAAGTACGGCACCTTCGACGAGCGCGACGGTGGCGTCCCAGATCACGCCGGCCTCCTCGCCTCGGGGGATCTTGCTGAGCACCGGACCGAAGAAGGCCGCGCCATCGAACGCGATGGTCGGCGTCCCGACGTCGTCGCCAACCTGGTCCATCCCCTCGTCGTGGGAGGCATGGACCGCCTCGTCCCACGCCGGGTCGTCCATCGCGTCGACGAGCGCGGGGTCGAGGTCGGCGGCGGCGAGCGCCGACACGACGAGGTCGCGGTCCTGCGGGTGCTTCTCGCGGTGGATGAGCTCGCCGAACGCGGTGTAGAGCCGGTCGAGCACCTCGCTGCCGTACCTGTCCTCCGCGGCCACGAGCACGCGGACCGGGCCGCGGGTCGGCTCGAGGAAGGATCGGTACTCGTCGGAGATGTCGCGATCCTGGTTCAGGTACGCCAGGGACATCACGTGCCAGGCCACCTTGATGTCGCGGACCTGTTGCACCTCCTTGATCCAGCGGGAGGTGATCCACGCGAACGGGCAGGCAGGGTCGAACCAGAAGTCGGCATCGCTCATACCCAGCACAGCGAAAACGGACCACGGTCCTATTCCCGCGCGTCTCAGGGCGCGGGCACCCCCTGACCGCGGGCGCTTGGGGCGTCCGTGGCCCAACCGTGATCCAAAGCCGATGTGCCCAGGCGTGACGCGGGTGACATGATCGCCCAATGCCTGGAACGAACCTGACCCGGGACGAGGCCGCCACCCGCGGCGCGCTCCTGGCCGTCGACTCCTACTCCATCGACCTCGACCTCACCGGCGACAAGGTCTTCGAAAGCACCACCGTGATCCGGTTCACGTGCTCCCAGCCGGGCAGCTCGACCTTCGCCGACCTGCACGGCGCGACCGTGCACGAGATCACCCTGAACGGCGCCAAGCTCGACACCTTCACGGCGTACCAGGACCACCGGATCCAGCTCGACGACCTGCAGGCCGACAACGAGCTGCGCGTGCACGCCGAGCTGCCCTACAGCCACACGGGTGAGGGCCTGCACCGCTTCGTCGACCCCGTCGACCAGCGCGTCTACCTCTACTCCCAGTTCGAGGTGCCCGACGCCCGACGCGTCTACACGACCTTCGAGCAGCCCGACCTCAAGTCGGTGTTCACCTTCAACGTGACCGCGCCCGCCCACTGGACGATCGTCTCCAACGCCCCGACTCCGGAGCCGGAGGACCTCGGTGAGGGCAAGGGCCTCTGGCGTTTCCCGACGACCGAGCGGATGTCGACGTACATCACCGCGCTGATCGCGGGCGAGTACCACCGCGTGGACGACGTCTACGAGGGCAAGCACGGCACGATCGCCCTCGGGCACTTCTGCCGGCAGTCGCTGGCCGAGCACCTCGACCACGAGGCGCTCAACAAGGTCACCAAGGACGGCTTCGCGTTCTTCGAGGACGCCTTCGACTTCCCCTACCCGTTCGGGAAGTACGACCAGCTCTACGTGCCGGAGTACAACATGGGCGCGATGGAGAACGCCGGCGCGGTGACCTTCCGCGACGAGTACCTCCCGCGCTCGCGGCAGACCTACTCGTTCTACGAGCAGCGCGCCAACACCGTGCTCCACGAGATGGCGCACATGTGGTTCGGCGACCTCGTCACGATGAAGTGGTGGGACGACCTCTGGCTCAACGAGTCGTTCGCCGAGTGGGCCTCCCACCACGCGATGGTGCAGTCGACGGAGTTCACCGAGGCGTGGACCGGCTTCACCAATGCCCGCAAGAACTGGGCCTACCGTCAGGACCAGCTCCCCTCGACGCACCCCATCGCCGCGGACAACTACGACCTCGAGGCGGTGGAGGTCAACTTCGACGGCATCACCTATGCCAAGGGCGCGTCGACGCTCAAGCAGCTGGTGGCGTGGGTAGGCATCGACGAGTTCCTCGTCGGCCTGCGCGACTACTTCAAGGCGCACGCGTTCTCCAACTCCGAGTTCAGCGACCTGCTCGGCTCCCTGGAGAAGACCTCCGGCCGCGAGCTGGACTCCTGGGCCCGCGAGTGGCTGCAGACCTCCGGCGTCAACACCTTGGCACCGCGGTTCGAGATCGGCGAGGACGGCGCCTACACGTCGTTCGGCGTCGTCCAGACCGCGGCGAGCGAGTTCCCCACCCTCCGACGGCACCGGATCGGGGTGGGCCTCTACGACGTCGACGGCGACCACGTGATCCGGCGTACGTCGCTGGAGATCGATGTCCAGGGCGACCTCACCGAGGTGCCCGAGCTCGTCGGGACGCGTCAGCCCGACCTCCTGCTGCTCAACGACGGCGACCTCACCTACGCCAAGATCCGCCTCGACGAGCGCTCGCTCGCCACCGCCGTCAAAAGCATCGACAAGGTCGACGACTCGCTCGCCCGGGCGCTGCTGTGGGGGGCGGCCTGGGACATGACGCGCGACGCCGAGATGACGGCGAGCGACTTCGTCCGGCTCGTGCTCCGCGGCATCGGGGCGGAGACGGACAGCACGGCTGTCGAGCGGTTCCCGACGTACGCCCAGCTGGTCGTCAACTACTACTCCGACCCGGCGCACCGCGATGAGCTGAGGGCCCTGTGGGAGCACGGGATCCGCGACCTGCTCATGTCGGCAGCTCCGGGCTCGGACCACCAGCTCTCCTTCCTGCGGTCCTTCGCCTCGGCGGCGCGCTCCGACGAAGGGCTCGACCTGGTCGCGGGCATCCTCGACGGGACCACCACGCTCGACGGGCTCAGCGTCGACACCGACCTGCGCTGGACGCTGCTCACCTGCCTGGCCCGCGGCGGCCGCGCGGAGGAGGACCGCATCGTCGAGGAGCTCGCGCTCGACAACACGATCTCGGGCCAGGAGCAGGCCGCGCTGGCCCGCACGGTACGCCCCACCGCCGAGGCCAAGGCCGAGGCATGGCGCGACGCGATCGAGCGCGACGACGTCGCGAACGAGACGATGCGCCAGATCGCGTACGCCTTCCCCACGGCCGGCCAGGAGGAGCTGCTCGCGCCGTACCTCGAGAAGTACCTCGCCATGGCCGAGACGGTCTGGGAGGAGAAGGGCACGCAGCGCGCCTCGACCGCCCTGGAGTACATGTTCCTCAGGCCGCTCACGTCGGCGGCCACCCTGGCCCGGATCGACGCGTGGCTCGAGGCGTCGGCGGCCAACCCCGCCGCCAAGCGCTACGTCCGGGAGGGCCGTTCCGACATGGCCCGCGCGCTCGCCGCCCAGGCCAAGGACGCTGCCACCCGCTGAGCCGAGACCCGCGACATCGCCCGCCACCGTCGCGTGGCGGGCGATGTCGTTGTGCGGCATTTCAGGCAGTTCGTGAGTAGCAGGTGCGACAGTCAACGAGCCGACCCTCCTGCCAGCCTTTCGCTGCTCGCCCTGACCGCGGCCGGCGTCCTCAGCCTCGACCCACGTGGCGGTAGTCCTTCTGCTGCATGCGCGGGTTCCCGCTGTGCAGCGTGGGCATGGTCGCGGGCGATCGCCACCTGTCAATCTCACCGCGCCGGGCACTCGCCCGCGGACACAACGAAGGAGCCAGCACCAGATGCGTTCGGACAGGTTGCACGGGAGTCCTAGCCACCCGCCGGGACAGCTCGGTCATCGACGCCGACGCCGACCGTTGGTCGCCCTGGCAATGGCCGGTCTCGCCCCGGTGCTTGTCCCCACCCTGACCGTCGGGGTCGTCGCCGGGGTCGGCGTCGCGACTGCTCCTGCGGCGCAGGCCGCCCCCGGGAGCTGCGCCACCACGGGGCTGGTGACAGCCTGCACCTTTGTCCACAACGGCTCCTGGCAGGCCTGGACGGTCCCCGCCGGCGTGCACAAGGCCACGTTCGTCGTGGTCGGTGCGGCGGGCGGGAACGCCGGCGGCCAGCCTGGAGGCCGCGGTGGCGCCGTCGAGGCCTCCATGAAGGTGTCTCCCGGCCAGGAGTTCGAGCTCTACGTCGGAGGCAAGGGCGGCAGTGCGTCCGACCCCGCCGGCGCTGTGGGCCAGGGCGGCTGGAACGGCGGGGGCGCCAGTGGCGGGGGTACGCGTGGCGGCGCCGGCGGCGGCGGCGCCTCCGACGTGCGAGTCGCGCCCTTCGGCAGCACCAATCGCATTCTGGTCGGTGGCGGGGGTGGTGGCGCGGGCTCCTACGTCAGCGACGAAAGCCACGGTGGTGCGCCCGGCGCCGGCGGGCACGGCAGCGGCCGCACCGGCGGCGCCGGCGGCGCCGGCACCGGAGGCCTCGGCTCCTCAGATGTTCCCTACCAGTCGGTCGGTGCGAGCGGCGGTGGCGGCGGGGGCGGCGGCGCCAGCGCTCCCGGAGCCGGCGGCGCGCCGTCCGCCGGCACGAAGTACGACGGCTGCAGCTTCTGGGACCCTGCCAAGCCCCTGGGCGGCTCGACCGGATCGGGTGCCAACGGCGGCGCCGGCGGCTACCTGGTCAGCTTCTGGAGCGGCTTGCGCTGCGACCAGTCGGCCAGCTGGGGCGGCGGCGGGGGCGGCGGCTGGTACGGCGGAGGCGGCGGGGCAAGCGGCGTCAACGGTGGCGGTGGCGGCGGGGGCGGCAGCGGGTACGCCGCGACCGGCTACGTCGGCTCTCGGCTGGGCGAGCCGGGCGCCCACGGAGTGATCACGATCAGCTACGTACGCCCCACGGACGGCTGGGCCAGCCAAGGTGGCGACACCATGACGTCCGCGCCGACGGTGGCGGTTCGTCCGTGGAACGGCAGCAGGCTCACCTCCTACCACGACGTCTTCTACCTCAACAACGCCAGCGCGGTCATCCAGCGCACCTACTTCGAGGGCGTGCCCCGCCCGGAGTTCAACCTCGGCGCCACTCTCCATCCCGGCTCGACCGTCGCCGCGGTCTGGCGCTACGGGTTCCCCGACCGCCTCGACCTCTTCGGCCGGGGCACCGAGGGTGCCCTGTGGCAGAAGTCGTTCGACGGAACCAGCTGGGGCCCGTGGCTGGCCCGCACCGGCCCGGGGGTGGTGGCCTCCGACCCCACGGCGGTCTCGCTGAGCTCCGGCCGGCTCGACGTGATGTTCCGGGGTCCCGACAGCAAGCTGCTCCAGCTCACCTCCACCGACGGGAGATGGAGCGCCGCGCCGACGCCGGTTCCCGGGCATTCGATCAGCACCGGCCCCGGGGCCACCTACACCGGTCCCGGCCGTGTCGACCTGCTCGCCGGTTGCGGCAACGCCTTGTGCTGGTGGACCTACGACGGGAGCAGCTGGACCTACTACGGCGCCGTGGGCGCCGGTGGGGTCTCCTCGACGCCCACGGTCATCTCACCTGCCCGGGGTGTCGTCGAGGTGGCCGTACGCGACGAGAACAACAACCTGTCCCGGCTGCGCTACACCGAGACCACCGACTGGGGCGCGGTGACGACGGTGCCGATCTCCTCACCCCCAGGACAGTCCGTCGCCCTGGCCACCGGAGGATCGGGAGCGAGCGTTGCCTACGCACGTGGGCCGGACAACAGGCTGTCGGCCAAGGCCCCGTGGTAGGAGACCGGACAGCCCTCACCCGTGCTCGGGCACGGGATCGGGCGTGGACAGAGGGAGCGGCACGCATGCGATCACACAGGCACCTCAAACCTCCAGGGCGCGAGCCACAGGTAGGTCGGCGCTGGGGGGCGGCAGCAGTCGCGCTGGCAGCCATCCTGCCCGCACTGGCGGGCGGCGGAGCGGCGGGGGCGTCCGCCACGGCGGCCCCTCCGGGCTGCGCCCCGAGCTTGACGGCGACCACGTGCACGTTCTCCTACACGGGCGCGTGGCAGGAGTGGACGGTCCCCGACCACGTCCACATGGCCACCTTCACAGTGCTGGGCGCCGCAGGCGGCAACGCTGGCGGCCAGTTCGGGGGGCGGGGCCGAGCGATGACCGCGACGATGGCCGTGACCCCTGGCACCGTCTACCGGCTGTTCGTGGGCGGGAGGGGAGGGAGCGACACCGACGCCTTCGGGCTGCGCGGCTTGGGGGGCTGGAACGGCGGCGGCAACGGCGCCGGCGCACTCAACCCAGGCGGCGGTGGGGGTGGCGGCGCCTCCGACATCCGGATCTGGCCGTACGACACCTCGAGCCGCGTCCTCGTCGGGGGCGGAGGCGGCGGCGCGGGCTCCCACGTCCTCAGCACCGGGTCGCGTGGCTGGCCCAGCGGTGGCGGGAACAGCGGAGGTGCGGCAGGCAAGGCTGCGCTCGGAGTGGGCGGCGTTCTGGACGGGGCCGACGGCGGGGCCGGCGGCACCGCTTCGAGTGCCGGGGCCGGTGGCAGTCCCTCCGGCGGCGGCCAGAGTCTCCAGGACGGCTGCGGCGTCTACGGACCTGGCTGGCCCACCGCAGGCAGCTCCGGCGTAGGTCCCACCGGGGGTGCGGGCGGCTACCTCGAGAGCAGTTGGGGTGGCCGACGCTGCGACCAGTACGCCGGCTGGGGCGGCGGCGGAGGCGGCGGCTGGTACGGCGGAGGCGGCGGGGGCGGCGGCATCACAGGCGGCGCGGGCGGAGGCGGCGGCAGCAGCTACGGACCCGCGGGGACCACCACGGGCTCCCTCGGCGCCATCCGCGCCCACGGCGTGGTCACGGTCAGCTATCGGGAGTGGGTGGACCTGGGCGGGGGCACGATGACCTCAGCACCCACCGTGGCGGCCCGCGGCACGACCGGTCTTCCGGTCCCGGACCATGACCTCTTCTACCTCGATCAGAACAGCCAGGTCATCCAGCGCGTCGTCGCCGACGGCGTCCCCGGCCCCGAGCACAACCTCGGTGCCGTGCTCTACCCAGGATCCACCGTCGCGGCCCTCTGGAGCGCAGATGGAGACCGCCTCGACCTCTTCGGCCGCGGCACCGAGAGCGCCCTGTGGCAGAAGTCCTTCACCTGGAGCAGCGGCTGGGGAGCCTGGACCGCCCGCCCAGGCGCTGGGACGCTCACCTCTGACCCCTCTGTCACCTCGATGCGTTCGGGCAGCCTCGACGTGTTCTTCCGAGGGGCTGGCCACGACCTGCAGCACGTCCGCATCACCGACGGCCAGGTCACCAGCGCGGTCTCATTGGGCGGCACTCTCAGCACCGGGCCTGCGGCCATCACGACCGGCGGCATCACTCGGGTCGTCAGCGGCCAGCACGTCACAGGCTTCGAGCCAGGCGTCTGGGTGGAGCAGAGCGCCTACGACGGGAAAGGTTGGGCGCGGAACGTGATCGGTGCTCCCCAGCGCGTCATGACAGCGGCGCCGGCCCTCTTCTCGCCGGCATCGGGCAAGGTCGATGTCGCTCTGCGGAATGCGGACTCCGGACTCAACTGGACCCGACGAATCTCGCACTTCGAGGAGACGACGGCACCGTCACCGGCCGGTTCGGCGCCGGCCATCGTGACCACGCCGGACGGTGACGGCGTCGTCTACCTGCGCGGCCAGGACAACCGCCTCGTCGCCCTCGGGCTGGGCCCCCGCTGACGCCCGGTTCGAGAAGTGCCGCATTTGCTGCAGACACGCCCACCGCTGCACTGCCACCCTCGCCAGACAGGCAGTTCCCCGGACCGGTCGACTCCGCGCCTGAGGCTCAACGCGAGGACGACCACGACTCGGCCCCACTGCCCCTCCCCTAGGTGGTGGGGCCGAGGTCTGTCCGCCCAGGTCTTGAGCGGCAGTGTCAGCGAGTGCCGCTGAGCGCGTAGCTGCGGAGGCGTTCGATCGAGTGCACCAGGATCACGCGGCGCTGGGTGCGCACCAACCCGAGCGCGCGCAGCTGCCGAAGACCCCGGATGGTCGTGTCTCTCGAGGTGGCCATCAGGCTGGCCAGCTCGACCTGGCTGAGGACGACCTCGGCTGAGTCAGGGGTCCCGGCACACGGGGCCGCGAGCTCGACCAGGTGAGTGGCGAGCCGTCGGGGGATGCTCAACGAGGCCGCGGCGACTCGACGCCGGTCGGACGCGGACAGCCGGGCGGCCAAGGAGGTGGCGATCGCGGCTGCGGCAACGGGATGGTCGACGAGGAAGTCGAGGAACTGCGGCGCGGGGACCCTGCGAGCGACCAGCTCCTCGACGGCGATCACGGTGGCGAAGGCGACCGGCGCACCCGCCAGCACCTCGGCGTCGGCGACCAGGTCGCCCACCCGTGGGAGGGCGAGGGTGAGATCTCGACCGGTGTGCATGTCGACGATCGTCTTGGCGGAGCCTTCGAGGATCAGGTGGACAGCGTCGGCCGGCCCACCCTGTCGAACGAGCCATTCACCGGGCCGCAGCCGACGCTCCACGCCGAGGCGTGCGAGCTCCTCCCACTCCCCCAGGTGCGAACGGCTGCGCAGGAGAACGGTCATGCGGGCTGCCTTTCGAGGCCGCGAACGCCAAGGCATCCCCCGTGCGCGTGCCATGCCGATGTGATGCCGTCCCGAGGCGACGATGGACCGACCGCGACCGTAACGGCCATCGGCTCGGCGACGACAGGGACCCAAGCCCCCTTTGCTCGACGGACCGAGCTACTCCGACGCGTGCAGTGTCTGGGGCGCCCGCGAATGCTCCGCCAGCACGGCCACCCCGCGCTTGAGCCCGCCGACCAGGTCGCCGGCGGCGAACGCTGACTGCATCTGCAGCACGCCGAGACCCACTGACGCGTCGCTGAGCGTACGGCGCACCTCGGCCCCGGTCACGACCTCGATCACCCGAGCGTCGGGGTCGACGAGCACCAGCACGCTGCGGTCGGGCACCACCAGGGAGGCATGCAGCTGGTTCGCGCGGAGACGCGGATCGGGACCTGCCGCGCCCACGAACACCGAGAACTCGTAGCGACTCGCCTGCTCGGCCGCTCGGATGGCCTTGTCGATCTCGTAGCGCTGCGAGGCGCTCAGGTCACCAGCTGCCACTGGCCCCTCCCGAGCTCTTGGCGGGAGCGCCGGACTCCAGCTCGGCCGGACCGCCGCGACGCCCACCGAACCACTGGTCCCCGCCGGGCCGGGACCCGATGCGCTCGCCCCGGGCCAGCGCCGGGCCGATGCTCAGCAGGACCACGAGCAGGAAGAGACCCAACGGCGCGAAGACGTAGACCACCAGACCGTCGAGCAGCGGGATGGACGGCGGGTCGGGCCAGCCGCTCGGGACGTCGGCGTCCGCGGGTCCGCCGCTGAGCACGAGGCCGGTGGCCAACGCCCCCGCAGCAAGCCGGCGCGCCGTACGGCTGGTTCGTCTGCACGACTCCACCAGGTCTCGGCGGCGGACAGCGGTGTCGACAGCAGGGCTCGTGGTCGTCACCCGAGAAAGACTAGTGGTTCCGCCCGTTGGTTGGTCGAGGGCATGCGTGGCAGCGCCACGTCGACCGACGAGAACGAAGCGATGGGCGTGCCTGGACCCCGCAGGGCCCGACGAACCAACGGGCGGGACCACGTGTGGTTGCGCCCGTTGGGTGGTCGAGAGCGGGAGCACCGGTGCTTGCCGCCGTCAGCCCGCGCGCCTGGATACTGGTCCGCATGCAGCCACTCGTGACGGCGGAGGACCTCTGGGAGGACGTGGCCGACTGGCTCGTGGGCAAGCCGCTGACGATCCTGGTTCTCGTCATCCTGGCGATGGTCGTGCGTTGGTTCGTGCACCGGGCGATCGACAGGTTCGTCCGCAGCGCCGAGGACGGCATCCTGCCCCAGCGGATCAGCAAGATCTCGGTGGGCGGCGTCTCGCTGGGCGAGGCGTTCTCGTTGGACGACCCTGGAACGACCCGGCGCGTCCAGCGGGCCCAGACGCTGGGCAGCCTGCTCAAGAGCATCGCGAGCGGCGTCATCTTCGGCATCGTCTTCGTGATGATCCTCAGCGAGCTCGGTGTCGACATCGCCCCGATCCTGGCCAGCGCTGGGATCCTCGGCATCGCCCTCGGCTTCGGCGCGCAGAGCCTGGTCAAGGACTTCCTCGCCGGCATCTTCATGATCTTCGAGGACCAGTTCGGGGTCGGCGACTCGATCGACCTGGCGACGGTGTCGGGCACCGTGGAGGCGGTGACCCTGCGGGTCACCCGGCTGCGCGACGTCAACGGAACGGTCTGGTACATCCGCAACGGCGAGATCCTGCGCGTGGGCAACCAGAGCCAGAACTGGGCCCGGACGGTCCTCGACATCCCGGTCGTCCCCGCCACCGAGCTCACCCACGTGCGGGCTGCCCTCCAAGAGGTCGCGCACGACCTGTGGCTCGACGAGGACTTCACCGGCGTGGTGCTCGAGGAGCCCGAGGTCTGGGGTGTCCAGGAGCTGACCGCAGACGCGATGACGGTGCGCGTCACCCTGAAGACCGCCCCCCTGTCGCAGTGGCGGGTCGCGCGCGAGATGCGCGAGCGGGTCAAGGCGCGCTTCGATCGCGACGGCATCGAGCTGGCCCCCTCGTCCGAGGCATGACCAACGGCTCGGCAGAATGGGGTCGTGACCGAGGCGACGACCACCTTCTACGACGAGATCGGCGGCATGGACACCATCCGCACCGTCGTGACGAGGTTCTACGAGGGGGTCGCCGTCGACGAGGTGCTCCGGCCCCTCTACCCCGAGGAGGACCTCGGCCCGGCCGCCGAGCGGTTCACGCTCTTCCTGGCGCAGTACTGGGGCGGCCCGACGACGTACTCCGACACCCGCGGCCACCCGCGGCTGCGGATGCGGCACGCGCCGTTCCGGGTCACCCCCGACGCCCGCGACCACTGGCTCGTGGCGTTCCGGTCGGGACTCGACGCGGCCGAGCTGACCCCGGAGCAGGACGCGAAGTTCTGGGCCTACGTGACGTACGCCGCCCAGTCGATGATCAACACCCTCGAGTAGCCCGCTCGCGCACGGAGGCCGGCAGCGGCGCGGCCCGCCCCGTCTCCGTGTCGAACCAGACCAGCGTCACCTGCGCGCGCGAGAGCACCTCGTCCCCGTCGCGGATCTCCTGGTCGAGGGCCAGCGAGCTCGAGCCGACGCGGCGCACACCGGACCAGCAGGCGTAGGGCTCGGGCCGGAAGAGGATCGGGCGCCGGTAGTCGACGTCGGCCTGGGCGACGACGGCCTGCTCGACCGCCCCGGCGTGGGGCAGTCCGCGACCGAGCTCCCCGAGCAGCGGGATGCGGCCCTCCTGGAAGTACTCGAAGTACACGACGTTGTTGACGTGGCCGTAGACGTCGACGTCGGAGAAGCGGACGTGCACGGGGGCCTGCGTCGGAGCCGGGTCGACCGCCTCCCCCGACAGGTGCGGGCGGCGGACGGCGGGCGCCTCGTCCCGGAAGCCCTCGAGGGTCAGCCGCTCCTCGGGGGCCAGCCGCCGTGGGCGCTCGGTGGCGAAGACGTACGGCGTGAGCACGGTGGTCGCCCGCAGGTAGACCCGACGCCCGTCGTCGGTCTCGTCGAACACCTCGTAGGCGAGGGTGAAGCTGGCCGCCCTGATCTCGGTCACCCACGTCTCGATCCGCACCGGCTCGAACCGGAACGCCAGCGGGGCGACGTACGCCACCTCGTGCCGCACCACGACGACGCCCTCGGCGAGGTCGTCGGCGCGACGGTCGCGAGCATGAACCCGCAGCATGTCGACCCGCGCCTCCTGGAGGTAGTCGACGTAGACCGCGTTGTTCACGTGGCCGAGCAGGTCGAGGTCGGCCCACCGCAGGGGGCACTCGAAGACGTGACGCACGCCCCCATGCTGGCAGGAAGCCTGTCTCGTTAGGGTGGGCGGCATGCCCGAGGCCGTCATCGTCGCCACCGCCCGCTCGCCTATCGGCCGCGCCGGCCGAGGGTCCCTGGTCGACCTGCGACCGGACGACCTGACCGCCCAGATCGTGCGTGCGGTGCTCGAGAAGGTCCCTGCGCTCGACCCGCACACCATCGACGACGTCCTCCTGGGCTGCGGACGGCCAGGCGGGGAGAGCGGCTTCAACCTGGCGCGCGTCGTCAACGTCCTGCTCGGTCTCGACGATGTCCCGGGGGCCACCCTGACGCGCTACTGCGCCTCCTCGACCCAGACCTCGCGGATGGCCTTCCATGCGATCAAGGCCGGCGAGGCCGACGTGATCGTGTCAGCGGGCGTCGAGACCGTCTCCCGCTACGACCGCGGGACGTCCGAGGCGGCGGCCAACCGCAACGAGGTCTTCGGCGAGGCGATCGCCCGCAGCGAGGCCGCCACGGCCGGAGGCTCCGGCGTGTGGCACGACCCACGCGAGGACGGCGCGCTGCCCGACGTCTACGTCGCGATGGGCCAGACCGCCGAGAACGTCGCCACGCTGCGCGGGCTTGGCCGCCAGGAGCTCGACGAGTTCGGTGTCCGCTCGCAGAACCTGGCCGAGAAGGCGATCGATGCCGGTTTCTGGGCGCGCGAGATCACTCCCGTCTCGCTGCCGGACGGGCAGGTGGTCTCGGCCGACGACGGCCCGCGGGCCGGCGTCACCTACGAAGCGGTCTCCCAGCTCAAGCCGGTCTTCCGCCCCGACGGCGTGGTCACCGCCGGCAACTGCTGCCCGCTGAACGACGGCGCTGCGGCGGTCGTGATCATGTCGGACACCCGGGCCGCCGAGCTCGGACTCGCGCCACTGGCGCGCATCGTCGCGACGGGCGTCTCCGGACTCTCCCCCGAGATCATGGGCCTGGGGCCGGTGGAGGCGACGCGGCGGGCGCTGTCTCATGCCGGGATGACGATCGATGACATCGACCTGGTGGAGATCAACGAGGCGTTCGCCGCGCAGGTCGTGCCGTCGTACCAGGATCTCGGGATCGACCTCGACCGGCTCAACGTCAACGGGGGCGCCATCGCCGTCGGGCATCCGTTCGGCATGACCGGGGCTCGGCTGCAGGCGACGATGATCAACTCGCTCGACTGGCACGACAAGTCCACCGGCCTCATCACGATGTGCGTCGGTGGTGGCCAGGGCATGGCGCTGATCCTCGAACGCCTGACCTGACGACGGCCGCTCGACGCAGGATCGGCCTGACATCGCGAGAACGCCGGAGTGGCGAGCCGCTTGTGGGCCAGGGCTTTCTTAGACTCCGGCCATGACGCAGAGCTCGGGCAAGCAGGGTGGTGCGGACCAGGTCCCCAGGATCGGTCCCGTGACCCGATGGCTGGAGGAGGACCAGCAGCGCTCGTGGCGCGCCCTGGTCATGGGCACGACCCTGCTGATGGATCGGCTCGACGCCGACCTGCGGGCGTCGTTCAAGATCTCGCTGACGGAGTACGAGATCCTGGTCCGCCTCTCCGAGCAGCCCGATCACCAGATGCGCATGGCCCAGCTGGCCGATGCGATGTGTCACAGCCGCAGCCGAGTCACCCACACCGTGCAACGCATGCAGCGCGCCGGACTGCTCGAGCGGATCGACTCACCCGAGGACGGCCGGGGTGTGCTTGCCCGGATGACCGACCGGGGTGGCGCGATCCTGGAGCGCGCCGCGCACGTACACGTCACCGGAGTGCGGGCCAACCTCGTCGATCTCGCCTCCGCCGAAGACTTCGCAGCGCTCGGGCGGGTCATGAACGCCGTCGCCGACCACCTGGTCAGCCGGCACCCCGCCGCAGAGATTCGTTGACGCCGAGCAGGCGCAACTTCACCGCCCAGCAGGCGCAACTTCACCGCCCAGCGGACGCAACTTCACCTGCGGTGGGCAAACTTGCGCCCGTTGGGCGGTCAAGTTGCGCCCGGTCGGCGGTGAAGTTGCGACTGCTCGGCGGTGAAGTTGCGCCCGCTCGGCTCAGTCGCGGGTGAGTCGGCGGTGGGTGACGCGATGCGGGCGGGCGGCCTCCACACCGAGGCGCTCGATCTTGTTCTCCTCGTACGCCGCGTAGTTGCCTTCGAACCAGAACCACCGGGCCGGGTCCTCGTCGTCGCCCTCCCACGCGAGGATGTGGGTGACCACGCGGTCCAGGAACCACCGGTCGTGCGAGGTGACGACTGCACAGCCCGGGAAGTCGAGGAGCGCGTCCTCCAGCGACTGCAGCGTCTCCACGTCGAGGTCGTTGGTCGGCTCGTCGAGCAGCAGCAGGTTGCCACCCATCTTCAGGGTCAGCGCGAGGTTGAGACGGTTGCGCTCGCCACCGGAGAGGACGCCCGCCTTCTTCTGCTGGTCGGGCCCCTTGAAGCCGAATGACGCGACATAGGCGCGGGAGTTCATCTCGAAGTTGGCGACCTTGATGAAGTCCAGGCCGTCGGAGACGACTTCCCACACGTTCTTGTTGGGGTCGATCCCGCCGCGGCTCTGGTCGACGTAGGAGATCTTGACGGTCTGTCCGACCTTGAGCTCGCCGGCGTCAGGCTTCTCCTGGTCGGTGATCATCCGGAACAGCGTGGTCTTGCCGACCCCGTTGGGGCCGATCACGCCGACGATGCCCGCTCGGGGCAGGGTGAAGGACAGGTCGTGGATGAGCGTGCGGCCCTCGAAGCCCTTCTCCAGGTCGTCGGCCTCGAGGACGACGTCGCCGAGGCGGGGACCTGCTGGGATGTTGATCTCCGAGGTGTCGATCTTGCGCATCCGGTCGGCCTCGGCCGCCATCTCCTCATAGCGCGCCAACCGAGACTTGCTCTTGGTCTGGCGGGCCTTGGCGTTGGAGCGCACCCACTCGAGCTCGCGCTCGAGCATCTTGGCGCGCTTGGCGTCCTTCTGGCCCTCGATCTTGAGCCGGCTCTGCTTGGTCTCGAGGTAGGTCGTGTAGTTGCCCTCGTAGGGATGGGTCTTGCCGCGGTCGAGCTCGAGGATCCACTGGGCGACGTTGTCGAGGAAGTAGCGGTCGTGGGTGACGGCCAGCACGGCGCCGGGGTACGACGCCAGGTGACCCTCGAGCCACTGCACCGACTCGGCGTCGAGGTGGTTGGTCGGCTCGTCGAGAAGGAGCAGCGACGGCTGCTGGAGCAGGAGCTTGCACAGCGCGACCCGGCGCCGCTCACCTCCGGAGAGGTTGTCGACCAGGACGTCAGGCGGCGGGCAGCGCAGCGCGTCCATGGCCTGGTCGAGGCGGCTGTCGAGGTCCCACGCGTTGGCGTGGTCGAGATCGGTCTGCAAGTCGCCCATCTCGGCGAGCAGCTTGTCGTAGTCGGCGTCCGGATCGGCCAGCTCCTCCGAGATCGCGTTGTAGCGGTCGAGCTTGCCCTTGATCTCGTGGACTGCCTCCTCGACGTTGTCGAGCACCGTCTTGCCCTCGCTGAGCGGCGGCTCCTGCTGGAGCATCCCGACGGTGGCCCCCGGGTCGAGGAGGGCGTCGCCGTTGTTGGCGTGGTCGAGCCCGGCCATGATCTTGAGCAGTGACGACTTGCCCGTGCCGTTGGGTCCGACGACTCCGATCTTGGCGCCGTGGAGGAACGAGAGGGTGACGTTGTCGAGAACGACCTTGTCACCGTGGGCCTTGCGCACGTTGCGCAACGTGAAGACGTACTCAGCCATGTCACGAAACCCTAGCGACGGGTCTCGTCAGGTCCGAATCGTGCGAGCCGCCGCATCAACGACGTTCGATCACCGTCACGCGACCCGCTGCCATCCGCCACTCGTGGGTGATGCCGACAACGTCGAGGAAGACGCGGTCGTGGCTCACGACCACGATCGTCCCCCCGAAGCCGGCGACGGCGGACTCGAGCTGCTCGACCGCGGCCACATCGAGGTGGTTGGTGGGCTCGTCGAGGACGAGGACGTTGACCTCCTGGCCCTGGAACAGGGCCAGGAGCGCCCGCGTCCGCTCCCCCACACTCAGGCTCCGCGACGGGCGCCGCACGTGCTCGGCGCCGAGGCCGAACTTGGCCACCAGGGTGCGGACCTCGGCGTCGTCGTCGGCCCCCAGCTCGGCACGGACCACGTCGAGCACCGACCGGTCGGTGTCGAACAGAGCCCGCTGCTGGTCGAGCACTCCGAGGGACACCCGCGAGCCCTCCGCCCGGCGACCCGCCGCGAGCGGGAGATCGCCCAGGAGGGCGCCGACCAGCGTGCTCTTGCCGCTCCCGTTGTCGCCCGTGACCGCGACCCGGTCGCCGCGGCCGAGGTCGAGGCTCACGGGCCCCAGCCGAAAGTCGCCACGCTCCACGACGGCGCCATCGAGGCTGGCCACCACGGCGGACGACGCAGGGCCTTCGGTGATCGCGTAGCGCAGCTGCCACTCCTTTCGGGGCTCGTCGACGACGCTGAGCCGACCGATGGCCCGGGTCGCCCGTGCAGCCTTGCCCAGCTGCTTGTCGGCCCGGGCCCGGTCGCGTTCACGCAGATGCTTGTCGGCCTCCTTGCCCGCGCGGACGGCCCGGTGTCCCTTCGCCGCCCATTCCTGTCGCTGGCGCGCCTGACCGGCGAGGGTGTCGCGGGCCGCGGCGTAGTCGGCGTAGGCCTCCCACGCCTGCTCGCGCGCCAGCTCTCGAGCGGCGACGTAGTCGGACCAGCCGCCCGCATAGTGGCCGACGCGGGCCTGGTGGAGGTCGAGCTCGACCACGCCTGTCGCGACCTCGTCGAGGAAGCCACGGTCGTGGCTGGCCACCAGCACCGGCCCCGAGTGCGCGCCGACGAACTCGACCATCAGCTCCCGGCCGCGCTCGTCGAGATCGTTGGTGGGCTCGTCGAGGAGCAGCACGTCGTAGTGGCTGAGGAGCACGGCCACCAACGTGGCTCGCGCCGCCTCCCCACCGGACAGGGAGCCGAGCGGTCGGCCTGGATCGACCCGGAGACCCACTCGTGCGGCGACCTCGGGCAACCGGTCGGCGAGGTCGGCGGCGCCCAAGCCGAGCCACCGCTCGAGGGCGCGGGCGTACTCGTCGTCTCCCCCGGGTCGCCCGGCCGCCAGCGCCTCAGCTCCCCGCTCGAGGGCCCGGTCGGCCGCGGCGACACCGGTGCGCCGTCGGGCGTAGGCGAGCAACGACTCGTCATGGGCGGGCAGCACCTGCGGCAGCCACGCCAGCGTGGCGTCGGGTGGAGCCAACCGGATCGAGCCCGTCTCGACGGGCAGCTCGCCCACGAGCATGCGCATCAGCGTGGACTTGCCGGACCCGTTGGGACCGACGAGCGCCGTGACGTCGCCGTCGGCGAGGGTGAGGTCGAGACCGGAGACGAGGGTGCGGGCGCCGAAGGACACGGTGAGGTCGTTGACGGTGAGCGTGGCAGGCACGAGGACTCCCTGAGGTCGCAGCGGCCGCCGTCGGGTGCGACGGCGGGGCTGGGGTCACTCGGGCTCACTCCACCGCGCCACCGTACGTGCCGGCGGGCCGCGGCCGCGACTGCTTTCTGTGGGCCCTGACCCGGTGGGCAGGGGTGACACGCCGGCTCAGGCCGCGGCCGAGGTGGTCGCCTCCGGTGCCGGCTCTGCCGGTGCGGCCGACATCGGCTCCGCGGCGACCACGGGGCGCGGCGTCTTGGTGAACACGGACGTGCCGCGGTTGAGGTCGTGCCCGACGAACAGCGCCTCGACGTCGTAGGCCGTCACCTCGACGCCCTCGCTGTTGACCCAGACGTTGGTGCCGAGCCGGCCGTGGACCACCACGGGGTCACCCCGGCGCACCGAGCGCTCGACGTGACGGGCGAGGCCGCGCCAGCAGGTCACGGAGTACCACTGCGTCGCCGCGTCGCTCCACGTCTGCTCCTTGCGCGACCAGCGTCGCGGCGTGCACCCCACGCGGAAGGTGGCCACCTCGCTGTCGCCGGCCGCACGGATGCGCACGTCGCCGCCGACGTAGCCCTGCAGGGTGATGAGGGTCTCGTTCATCGCTTCCAGCTCCTCTGGGTCGTGGACTGATCGCGACCCACCTTCGAGACCACCGCCGACATTCCGGCCGGTCGCCGCCAGCGCCTGTGGAGAGCGCCCGGACGTTGCCGGTCTGTGGACGTCTGCTGGGCCGATGCGCTACCCGAGGATCAGCCCAGCGCCTTGGCGAGGCCGTTGCGGGCCCGCGTGTACGCCGCCAGCTCGGCCTCGATCGGATCGACGACCAGCTCGCGCGACACCGCGCCGATCGCCTCGCGCAACCGCCGGTCCGCCGAGCGGGCTCGTCGCGACGCCGTGACGGCGACCAGGATCCGGCAGAGCAACGCCAGGAAGACCCCGAGCGCGACACCGCCGAGCAGCATGATCGTGGGGACCGGGATGCCCTGGTAGGCCGGAGTCTCCGGCTCCGGCAGCTGCAGGTAGGCCATGCCGGCCAGGGTCGTCAGCCACAGGGCGCCCGCGACGGCGGAGAGGATCAGCGCCCACTGCAGCACGCGCACGAGGCCGGCCCAGACGGGGATCCGCTGGACACCGAGGTCGGTGCCCCCGAGGGCGGCGTCCAGGCGGTCGGAGAGGTCCGGCAGGCGCTCCACCGAGGCCCGGCGCACCGCCGTCGCCCAGGGGCGGCCCATGTCGACCGACACCTCGTCCGCGAGCGCCCGAACCTCCGCGTCGACCCGCGCTCGCTGCACGGTGCTGGCTTCCGGCATCGAGGTCCGGGCCCGGCCGGTCAGGGCACGCCCGGACGGGCCCAGGTCGAGGTGGAGTCTCTTGAGCGGGTCGGGCCGCAGCTTCGAGAGCCACGTCACCAGCGGCCACCCGGTGGCCCGGCCGGCGCGCAGGCGCGTGGACTTCTCGACCGCGTCGACGACCACCGGCACTCCGGCCGCGTCGGCGAAGGCGTCGTCGAGGGCGGCCACCCGCTCCTTGCTCAGCCGTCCCGGCGGAGCGGTGCCCGTCAGCTCGGACAGCTCGGTGGCAGCGCCGCGCAGGTCGGCCTCCAGGCGGGTGCGCGCCATCTTCTTGGCACCCACGCGCTTGACGACCTCGTCGCGCAGCGCCTCGACCCCGATCTGGTGCTTCGCGCTGATGGGCATCACGGGGACCCGTGACAGGCCATCAGCGGCGAGCAGCCGATGGACGTCGTCGATCATCGACTGGCGCCGCGCCTCCGGCACGGTGTCGATGTGGTTGAGGATGACCAGCATGACGTCCTGATGACTGGCCAGGGGCGCGAGGTAGCGGTCGTGGACGGCGGCGTCGGCGTACTTCTGCGGATCGAGCACCCACACCAGCATGTCGGCCAGCTGGACCAGACGGTCGACCTCGAGATGGTGGGAGACCTCGGTCGAGTCGTGGTCGGGCAGATCGAGGAGGACGACGCCGCGCATGGCAGTGTCCTCTCGTCCCGTCTCGAGCATGGAGTCGCGGACGACCCGGTGCCGCGGCGGGATCTCCAGCCAGTCGAGCAGGTCGTCAGCACCCTGCTCACCCCACACGCACGCCGTCGTCCACGACGTCGTGGGCCTGCGGACGCCCACCGACGAGATCTCGATGCCGGTCAGCGCGTTGAACGTCGATGACTTGCCGGACCCCGTGGCGCCGGCGATCGCGACCACGGTGTGGTCGGGCGAGAGCCGAAGTCGGTGACCGGCCCGCTCGACGACGGTCCCGGCCCGGGCGAGGACGGCAGCGTCGAGTCGGCCGCGACCAGCCTCCACTGCCTCTTCGAGGCCGGCGAGTCGCGCGCCCAGATCTGTGCTTCGGGTGACCAACTTCTTGGCCCCCTCCAGCAACGACGTCATCTTCTCCCTCGCCGCCGAGTCGGTGTCTCCAGTGCAGCGTCAAGCCTATGGGGTACGCCGTCAGGAGTTGCCGGTGCCGCCCACCTGCCGCCCGCCAGGTCGCGCCCGACGCTCAGGACTGCCGGTGAGGCAGCGCCGAGGCCTGTGCCGAGGACTGGGCCGCGAACCGCAGGTCGTCGACGCGACGGGCCGCGTCTCGCAAGGTGTCGGCCGTGCCCGGCTGCAGGGCCAGGGCGTCGAGGACGTCGATGTAGCGAGCCCGCTCGGCCGCGAACAGCACCTGGACGCGCTCGTCGAGGTCGGCGGCCGCCCGCTCGGCGAGGGAGCGCACCGCCTGGTCGCCGAAGACCGCTTCGAGGAGCTTCTGGCCCAGGACGGCCGAGCCGCCCGCGATCCCCACCTCAGCGCCGGTCACGCCCGCGGTGTGCGCGAAGACGACGATCATCAGCGCAACCGACAAGCCGTTGACCCCGAAGGCGAGGAAGCGCGCGGTCGACCGCTTGTCGGCCCCCTCGGTGCGCACCATCTCGAGCACCCCGTGCTGCCAGTCGCGGACGGTGCGCTCGGCACGCCGGCGGAAGTCGCGGGAGGCGCGACCGAGGTCCTCGCCTGCGTCGGCGAGGAGCGCCTGACCGGGCGCAAGCGACTGCCAGGACGCCTCGGCGCGCTCGGCGGCCGTCTCGGCGTGCTCGGCCAGCAGTGTCTCGAGTCCGGACTCCACCGCCACCGTCACCCGCTCGGCCTGTTGGGGTTTGCCCTTGACGGCGTTGACGATGCGGTCGCGCAGCCAGCCGACCCGGTTCTCCAAAGACCGCAGCAGCTCACCCGTGCCGACGAACTCCTGCCAACGCGCCAGCACCTCACCGCGCAGCAGGGTCCCGTCGGCCGAGGCCTTCTGGACATCGGCCAGCGCGTCGTCGTAGGCCTTGTCGGCGTCCTCGCGCAGCCGGACCTCCGCCTCGGACTGCGCAGCGGACGCGTCGGCGACCTCGTGGGTGTGGCGCGCGATGGTGCGCACGGCGCCCTCGAGGGTCTGCTTGACGACGCCGGCGCGAGCCTCCGCGTCGGCCGCCAGCGACCCCAGCCAGCCCTTGATGTCGGCGACCTCCGCCGGCGCCAGCAGGCCGTCGTCGTCGACCGGGGCCTCGTGGACCGTGAAGAGCGGCGAGTCCTTGAGCCCGCGGCTGGCCAGCATCCGTGCCAGGTGCGTGGAGACGGTCTCGACAGCGTCGACAGGAGTGCGGTCCAGGACGACGGCCACCGCGGCGGACCGCTCGGCGGCCTTGCGCAGGAAGTCCCACGGCACCTGGTCGGCGTAGCGGGCGGCGGAGGTCACGAAGAGCCACATGTCGGCCGCCGCCAGCAGCTGGGCGGCCAGGGTGCGGTTGCGCTCCTCGACCGAGTCGATGTCGGGGGCGTCGAGGATCGCCAGCCCCGGTGGCACCGAGTCTGCGGGCACGAGCTGGAGCGCGGCCGGGTCGGTGGTCGCGTGGGTGACCCGCTCGAGGTCGGGCAGCAGCCGGTCCTGACCGAACCACTCTGCGTCCGCGGGGTTGTGCACCAGCACGGGTGAGCGCGTGGTCGGGCGCAGCACCCCGGGCTCGCTCACCTTCCGCCCGACGAGCGAGTTCACCAGCGTCGACTTGCCGGCACCGGTCGAGCCACCGACCACGGTCAACAGCGGGGCGTCGATCGTCATCAACCGCGGGATGACGTAGTCCTCGAGCTGGTCGACGAGCTCGGTGACCGTCGCCCGCGAGCGGTCGGCGTTCGGCAGCTCCAGGGGCAACCGGGCCCTCTGGAGAGCGTCACGCAGGCGCACCAGGGCGGTGAGCATCGCGTTGTTGTCGGCGGTCGTCGCGTGCGGGCTCATACGGCGGGCACCAGCTGTCCGGGGAAGGAGACGAGGGGGCGAACGGCCCCGATCTCGGTGAGGTACGCCGCCCCGCGGGCGGCGTAGTCGTCGGGCGGCGTGCCGCGCAGGTAGCGGTAGTGGAGGAACCCGAGCTCGACGGCCGCCCGCTGGTAGTCCTTCATGGCCTCCAGCGCCTGCTCACCGTCCTGTCGCGCGTGTGCGCGGGCAGAGCGGCGGGCGCCCAGGTCGATCAGCCACGGGATGTCGGTGGCGGGCAGGAGGCCGCGGCGCGAGGCGTCGTCGAGGGCGCTCAGGAGCATCCGCCGCTCCCGACTGCGGGCGAAGGCCGCGAACACGACGATGCACACCAGGGCGGGCAGCATCAGCAGGACGTAGACCCCGAAGAAGCTGTCGATGCCGCCCAGCGTGGAGGCGTTCCAGAGTGCGTGCGTGGCCACCGCGAGGCCGTACCCGATAATCGGTGCCCCGACCCGGGTGAGCGGCGACCGGCTGGAGACGGCGATGCCGACGCCGATGCCGATGAACGACGTGAACAGCGGGTGCGCGAACGGGCTGACCAGGCAGCGCAGGATGAAGGTGCCGGTCAGCGCCTCGGCACCGCCGGGGCCGGTGGCGTCGGTGCCGTTGTAGGCCGCCGCGAGGTAGAGGATGTTCTCGACGAAGGAGAAGCCGATGCCGACCATGCCGGCGTAGACGAGGCCGTCGAGGATGCCGTCGAGCTCATGCCGGCGCCACCACAGCATGAGCAGCAGGAAGGACCCTTTCGCAGCCTCCTCGACCACCGGTGCCGCGACGGTCAGGCTGACGCTCTCCGAGAGCGGGACGAAGAACCCTCCCACGCCCTGGATGAGCAGGGTCGCGGCGGTCGCGACGAAGCCGCCCCACACCAGGCCGGTCGCCAGCAGGGCCCTGGGCTCAGGCTCGTAGCGGTCCAGCCAGAGGTAGCAGGCGACCAGCGGACCCACCGGCAGCGCCGCCAGTGCGGTGGCCAGGGCGAGCGACGACGGGGCTCCGGAGAGGGCGATCAACAGGATCATCACGATGGCGCCGACGACCGACAACACCGTCACGACGACGGTGAAGGCGATGCTGTTGCGAGGGCGGCCAGCCATGGCGGGGAGCCTATCCGGCAGTGCTCCCAGGCCTCGCTTCGTGCGGCGGGCATCGGCGTAGAGTGACGGACGTGACCGAGCACACCCACCCGGAAGCCAGCCTCGAGAACCAGCTGGAGACCCAGCAGCTGCACACCGAGAGCCACGATCCCTCCGTTCCCGAGGCCTACTCGCAGTTCATGCGCCAGGGCTGGGGCGAACGCGAGCTCGACCTCCCGCCGCATCCCGTGGCGTCGTACGCCGCGGAGCGCCGGCGCCGGCTCGCCGAGCTGTTCCCCGGCGAGCGCCTGGTGCTGCCGGCCGGCGGCTACAAGGTCCGGGCCTACGACACCGACTACCGGTTCCGCGCGGACACCGCGCACACCTACTTCTCGGGCAACCAGACCTCCGACGCTGTCCTCGTCGTCGATGACGGGGAGTCCGTCCTCTACGCCCGACCGCGCTCGCAGCGCGACACCGACGAGTTCTTCCGCGACCGGCAGTACGGCGAGCTGTGGGCCGGCCGCCGGCCGTCCGCGCACGAGATCGCCACCTCGCTGGGCATCGAGGTGCGTCACATCGACGACCTGCCGCAGGCGCTGTCCGGCTCCGGCAAGACGCGCGTGCTGCGTGGCGTCGACGCCCGCGTCGACGCCCTGGTCGCGCCTGACCAGTCGACCGATGCCGACCTGGTGCGCGTCGCCTCCGAGATGCGGCTGGTCAAGGACGCGTGGGAGATCGAGGAGCTCCGGACGGCGTGCGACATCACCACGCTCGGCTTCACCGACAGCGTCCGCGAGTGGGACCGCGCCATCGAGTTCGGCGAGCGCTGGATCGAGGGCACCTTCTTCCGCCGGGCCCGCGCGATGGGCAACGACACCGGCTACGACTCGATCGTGGGTGGCGGCAAGCACGCCACGACACTGCACTGGATCGAGAACACGGGGCCGATCACGCCCGGCGAGCTGGTGCTGCTCGACATGGGCGCGGAGGGCCACAACCTCTACACCGCTGATGTCACCAGGACCCTCCCCGTCGACGGCAGGTTCACGACCGTGCAGCGAGAGCTCTACGACCTCGTGTACGCCGCCCAGCAGGCCGGTAACGAGGCGGTCCGGCCGGGCGTCCCGTTCGTCGCGGCGCACAATGCCGCCATGCACGTGCTCGCCCACGGGCTCGAGTCGATGGGCCTCCTGCCGGTCTCGGCGCAGGAGGCGCTCGACCCGGAGTCGAAGGTCTACGCCCGCTGGACCCTCCACGGCACCTCGCACATGCTCGGCATGGACGTCCACGACTGCGGCGAGTCGGCGCCGGAGGCGTACGCCAAGGCGGAGCTCGCCGAGGGCATGGTGCTCACCGTCGAGCCGGGCCTCTACTTCCAGGAGGACGACCTGCTCGTCCCCGAGGAGCTGCGTGGCATCGGCATCCGCATCGAGGACGACATCGTCGTCACCGCCGACGGCTACCTGAACCTGTCGAAGGCGCTCCCCCGCACCTCGGCCGAGGTCGAGGAGTGGATGGGCTCGCTGCTGCCGTAGTCGCCCGGACCGCAGGGAAGACGAGTAAGGGACCTCGTCCCAGCGCCGTCTCGTCACCGGCGGTTCGGTCAGCCGGAGCTGTTCTCGGTCCAGGAGCGCTCGATCAGCTCGGTGAGCACGTCGCGGTCGAGGTCGTCGAGCTTCTTCACATACAGGCAGCCCTTGCCGGTGCTGTGCGGACCGAGCTGCGCGAGCAGGTCGGCGTTCGACGCGTAGTAGGTGAGCCCGTAGAGCGTCAGCGCGGCCTTGCGCGGGGACAGGCCGACGGCGAACCACTCGTGCTCCTTGCCGTCGGCGGTCGTGTACCGCTGGGTCCCGAAGCCGATCATCGACGAGCCCCACATGATCGGCTCGGCGCCGGTGACCTCGGCGATCAGGTCCCGTGCGGCCTTGGCGTCGGTGCGGCGCCGCTCGTCGGCCACCCCGTCGAGGAACGCGTCGACGTCGGCGGTCCCGGGCTGGGTCTTGCGCCCATCACTGCGCCCATCAGCGGCCATCCCGCCAGTGTCCGACCCCGGCCGGGTGCGCACAAGAACCCGCCCGGTCGATCCCACCTCGGGACGCGACCCCTGGCGTAGGTCAGCGGCATCGGCGACCCCCGTCGGATCGCCCGTCGAATCGCCCGTCGAACGGTCCCGAGGAGTGCTCCGGCGTACCATCGCCGACATGCGGACGGGCGGCACGAGCAGCGTGCAGGACATCCGTTTCGCCCGGTCGGTCGACGGGGTCAACATCGCGTACGCCGTCCACGGGTCCGGCCCGCCGCTCCTTGTCGACGGGTGCTGGCTGAGCCACCTGCAGTTCGACTGGCAGAGCCCGGTGTGGCGGCACTACCTGCAGGAGCTCGGCAAGATCGCGACCGTCATCCGGTTCGACGAGCGCGGGCACGGCCTGTCCGACCGCGAGGTCACCGACCACAGCCTCGAGAAGCGGGTCGCCGACCTGGAGGCGGTCGCCGACCACGCCGGCCTCGGGCGCTTCGCTCTGCTCGCGATGGCGCAGGCCGGACCGGTCGCGCTGGAGTACGCCGATCGCCACCCCGACCGGCTGACCCGGCTGATGCTCTACGGCAGCTATGCCTGCGCGATGCAGAACGCCACGCCGGAGGAGGTCGCGCTCGACGACGCCTTCCAGGCCCTGATCAGGGTGGGGTGGGAGCGGCCGACGCCGGAGTTCCGGCGCGTGTTCACCACGCTGATGATCCCCGAGGCCAGCGAGGAGCAGATGAGCTGGGTCGACGAGCTGCAGCGGATGGCGGCCACCGCCGAGACCGCGATGCTGGCCAGGTCGCAGCGGCGCCAGGCGGACGCCAGGCACGTACTCCCACGCCTCGACCTACCCACGCTGGTGCTGCACAGCCGCGGCGACCGGATGAACAACTTCGACGAGAGCCGCTACCTCGCCGCGCACATCCCCGGCGCGCGCCTCGTCGCCCTCGAGAGCAAGAACCACATCGTCCTCGAGGACGAGCCGGCGTGGCCGACGCTCCTGCGGGAGGTGACCGAGTTCGTCGTACCCGACCGAGCCGGCGGCGCGACGTCCGATGCCGGGATCGACGACCTCGCCGCGCTCTCGCCGCGCGAGATGGACGTGCTCCGGCTGGCCGCGGAGGGCCAGGACAACGACGGGATCGCCGCAGCGTTGCACCTCTCGGTGCGCACCGTCGAGCGGCACCTGCAGAACATCTACGCCAAGCTCGGCCTCCAGGGCAGGTCGGCGCGCATCACCGCCGTCACGCGGCTGCTCTCGCGCGTCTGAGCCGAGCGAGCCGGGCGGGGGTCGTGTGCTGAAGTGGCTGCCCCGGCAACCACCTGAGCACACGACCTCACGTCCGGCGACTACGCACCGACCGCCAGGACCCCGGCGCCCTCGCACCGAGAAATGCGCGTTCTCGCGGATGCCGACGGGCGTACGCCGCCCCTAGCGTCGTGCTCACACACCGAAGGAGCCAGACCATGACCATCACCACCACTCCCGACGACATCGCGCTGAAGGCCAAGCACGCCAAGATGTGGGCGCTGGGCAACTACCACGCGGTCGCCTCGGAGATCATCGACGACCTCGGTGAGGTCCTCGTCGACACCGCCGGCATCGGAGCCGGCGAGCGCGTCCTCGATGTCGCCGCCGGCTCGGGGAACGTGTCGCTGCCCGCGGCCCGTCGCGGCGCCCGGGTCACTGCCACCGACCTCACGCCCGACCTTCTCGAGATCGGCCGGAAGGCGGCCACCGCCGAGGGCCTCACCCTCGACTGGGAGACCGCCGACGCCGAGGCGCTGCCCTACGACGACGGGTCGTTCGACGCCGTCGTGTCCTGCGTCGGCGTGATGTTCGCGCCGCACCACCAGGAGGCGGCCGACGAGCTCGTGCGGGTGCTGCGTCCCGGCGGCACGATCGGCCTGTTGAGCTGGACGCCCGAGGGCTTCATCGGCCAGATGTTCGCGACGATGAAGCCGTACGCGCCGCCGCCGCCTCCGGGCGCACAGCCGCCGCCGCTGTGGGGCCGGGCCGACCACGTACGGGCGCTGCTCGGTGACCGGGTCACGGACCTCGAGGCCCGCCAGCAGACGCTGCGGGTCACCGAGTTCGCCGACGGCGTCGCGTTCCGCGACTACTTCAAGGCCAACTACGGTCCGACGATCGCCGTCTACACCTCCCTCGCCGACCAGCCCGAGCGGAGCGCCGCCCTCGACGCCGAGCTGGCCGCCCTGGGCGACCGCTTCCACGGGGACGGCGCGATGGAGTGGGAGTACCTGCTCGTCACCGCACGTCGCGCGTAGCCGGGTCGTGTGCCTGAGAGCGCGCCCCACCGCGTTGTCAGGCACACGACCTTCCGGCTGGGCGACCAGGCACGGCAGACTGGCCTCATGGGCAGCACCGTCGACCTCGTCGCCGACATCGGAGAGAGCTTCGGCTCGTGGACGATGGGCGATGACGCCCTCATCCTGCGCACGCTGACCTCGGCCAACATCGCGTGCGGTTTCCACGCCGGTGACCCGAGGACCATGAAGCGCTCGGTCGAGCTGTGCCTGGAGAACGACGTGTCGATCGGCGCACACCCGAGCTTTCCCGACCTCGTCGGCTTCGGCCGCCGCGCGATGGAGCTCTCGCGCGAGGAGATCGCCACCGACGTGATCTACCAGGTGGGGGCGCTCCAGGCGTTCGCACGCGCGGCCGGCACCGAGGTGCGCCACGTCTCCCCGCACGGCCGGCTCGGCACCCTGGTGGCCACCGACCCGCACTACGCGCAGGGGGTCGCCGACGGGATCGAGCAGCTCGACGCGACCCTGACCGTGCTGACCATGACCGGCGAGCTCGAGCGCGAGGCCAGGGCGCGCGGCCTGCGGGTGGTCGTCTTCGGCCTGGTCGACCGCAACCTGGAGGACGACGGCACCCTCGTCTCGCGTCGCGACCCCGAGGCGTTGGTGCACGACGAGGACGCGCTGGTCGAGCGAGCGCTCTCGATGGTGCTCGACGGGTCCGTGCTCTCGCGCCACGGCACCCGGATCGAGGTCACCTGCGACTCCCTGCTGATGCACGGTGACCACCCCTCCTCGGTGCGCACCGCCGAGCGGATCCGCGCCGCCCTCGAGGAGGCCGGCGTGGAGATCGCCGCCTTCGCCGGCACCCGGCCCTGATGCTTCCCTCGCATCCGGGGGTCCGGCTGGCCTGCCACGAGTACGGCGATGCCGGGCTACTCGTCGACGTGCTCGCCGCCGACCCGGAGCTCCGCTGGGCCGCGACGCGCGACCTGGGCGAGGGTTTCCGTTCCGGCGACGTGCCCGGAGTGGTCGACGTCGTCGCCAGCTTCGTCAACGTCTTCGTGCAGTTCGACCCGTTGGTGACCGACCACGCAGCGGTCGAGGGCGCCGTCGTGGCGCTCGCGGCCCGGTCCACCGACCCGCCCGAGCCGCGCAGGTTCGACGTACCGGTGGTCTACGGCGGCGACCACGGTCCCGATCTCGCGTCGGTCGCAGAGGCGCTGGATCTCTCCCCGGACGAGGTCGTCGAGCTGCACTCCGCAGAGCCCTGGACGATCCGGTTCGTGGGCTCCCCCCTGGGTGCGCCCCTCATGGACGGCCCCCCGGTGCCGGCGAGCGTCCCCCGGCTGGCGAGCCCTCGCGTGCGCACCGAGCCCGGCTCGGTCGGCATGAGCGGCGTCCAGTCGATCATCTACAACGCCGCGTCGCCGGGCGGCTGGCGGATCGTCGGGCGCACTCCTGCCCAGCTGTTCGACGTGCACACGCCACCGCACGTGCCCTACCGCGCAGGTGACTCGATCCGCTTCGTGCCCACGCGGGCGAGCGGGTGACGTCGGCGCTCCGGGTCGAGCGCGCGGGCCAGGCGACGATCCAGGACCTCGGTCGCCCGGGGTACGGCGGCATCGGCGTGGCCGTGAACGGCGCGGTCGACCAGCACGCCGCCCGCGTGGCCGGCCTCCTGGTGGGCAACGCCGAGGACGCGGCCCTGGTCGAGGTGACCGGATCGGAGCTCGCGCTCCGCGCCGAGGACGACGTGCTCGTCGCCGTCACCGGAGCGGCCCGGGAGGTGCTCGTCGACGGGCATCCCGCCCCGGCCTGGGAGCCACTCCCGCTGGCGGCCGGCTCGGCTCTCGCCGTCCCGGTCGCACCGACCGGCTATCGCTCCTACGTCGCCGTCAACGGCGCGATCCACGCCGACCGCGTGCTGGGCAGCGTCGCACCCGACCGGCTGCTCGAGGTCGGCACCCGGCTCGCCGCCGGCGACCGGGTCGAGGTGGCGAGCCGCTATGGCGGCGCTCCTCCCGACGACCTTGCGGGCCTGTTCCGGCTCGGCGGCCGCCCGCCGGCTGCCCCTGCCCTGGCGCGCGTGCCCGTCACCGCCGGGCCCGATCTGGACCGCCTCGTCCTGGGCGCAGGTGCGCTCGAGCAGACGCTTCGCCTGCTGCCACAGTCGGACGAAGTCGGCCTGCGTTTCGCGTGCACCCCCGTCGAGCGCACGCGGACCGAGGAGATCCTGTCGCGCGGCGTACCCCTCGGCGCGGTCGAGGTCGTGCCCGACGGCGGCTTGATCGTCCTGATGCGCGGCCGGCTCGTGACGGCCGGCTATCCGGTCGTCGCCGTCGTCACAACCGAGGGCCTCGACCGGCTCGCGCAGGTGCGGCCGGGCGACCGGGTCCGGCTCGAGATCGTCGACCTGGCGTCGGCCAGAGCCGCGCTGCACGCGCAGGCCGCGGAGCGCGCCGCCCTGGCCGAGCGGGTCCGCGCCGCCTTCACCGGCCGGGGACTCGGCGACGTGCTCGCGGCCGGCTACCCGGCGGTGGGATAGCCACGGCTCTGCGCCCGGAGACGGCCTAGCCCACCGCCGACCGCCCGTCCCGAAGCGACCTACTGAGCCAGGTAGCCGCCGTCGACCGCGAGCACCTCGCCGGTCACGAAGCCGGCCCGGTCGGAGGCGAGGAACGCGATGGCCTGCGCCACCTCACGCGGTTCCCCCAGACGCCCCATCGGGTGCTGCCGCTCCATCTGCGCGACGTACTCCCGGCCCGACTCGCTGCCCAGCAGAGCGGCCACCGCGTCGGTCCGGATCGTGCCCGGCGCGACGGCGTTGACCCGGATGCCGCGCGCTGCCCACTCGACGGCGAGGTGCTTGGTGAGGCCGGTGGCGACGAACTTCGCCGGCCCGTACGCCGCCTGGCTGGCCTGCCCCGCCATGCCGCTGATCGAGGACAGGCAGACGATGCTGCCGCTGCCCTGGGCGGCCATCACCCGGATCGCGGCGCGGCAGGTCAGGAACATCCCGCGGCCGTCGACAGCCATCACGTGGTCCCAGTCCTCGACGCTGGTCTGGTCGATCGTGCTCAACGGGATGACGCCCGCGTTGGCCACCAGGCAGTCCAGCCGGCTCCACGTCCGCGTCGCCATCGCGATCATCGCCTCGGCGTCGTCCTCCACCGACACGTCGCCGGTGACGCTGACGACGCGGTCTGCGGCGTACCCGGTCGACCCGACGGCCACGGCCAACCCGTCGGCGTCGATGTCGGTGGCCACGACGCGGGCCCCCTCCTCGAGGAACACCTCCAGCGTCGCCCGTCCGATCCCCCGCGCCGCCCCGGTGACCACCGCGACCTTGCCGTCCAGCATCCCCACCATGGCGAGCAAACTACCGCCCGGGGGCGTCGGGTGGATCGGCCTCAGAACACCGACCAACCGGTCAGCCGCGTGAACTCCTCGAGGGCGGCCACGCCGCCGCACGAGCTGCCCTGCCCGTCGAGGGGCGGGCTCCACACGGCGACCACGCCGCGTCCCGGCATGACGGCGACGATGCCTCCACCGATGCCGCTCTTGGCGGGCAGGCCGACCCGGTAGGCGATCTCCCCTGCGGCGCCGTACATCCCCGCGGTGAGCATGACGGCGTTGACGCGTCGGATCGAGGCGGCGTCGAGCACCTCGGCGTCGCGGCTGGCCAGGAAGAGCGACGCGCGCGCAAGATCGGTGGTGGTCGCGGTGATGGCGCACTGCGAGAAGTACTGCTCCAGCAGCTCGGCGATCGGCGTCTGCAGCCGCTGGTGGTCGGCCAGGACGTGCGCGATGGCGGCGTTGCGGTGGTCGGCCCCCGCCTCGGACTCCGCCATCCGCGCGTCGATCGCGACCGAGCTCGTGCGCGCGCCGGTGCCTGATGAGCGGGCGATGAGCTCAGCGGTACGGCGGGCGGCGCCGTCGGTCAGGGCGTGCAGCCTGTCGGTCACGACGAGCGCCCCGGAGTTGACGAACGGGTTGCGCGGGCGGCCGGAGTTCCGCTCCAGCTCGGCGACGGAGCCGTAGCCGGACGAGGTGGGGTCCCAGCCCACCTTGTCCCAGGCGTGGGGGTCCAGCTGCAGCAGGGCGGCCAGGGCGAAGAGCTTGGTGATGCTCTGCAGCGAGAACGGCTCGTCGCTGTCGCCGACGGCGAACAGATCCCCTTCCACCGTGGCCACCGACATGGCCAGCCGACCGCGCGGAACCCCCGAGAGCTCGGGAATCTGGCGCGACACCGTCCCCTGCTCGGCCGCGTGCCGCGCCCGGCGTACCGACGCCTCAAGGACCGTCTGCATGCTCCCCTGGGTCAGGGCCACCGCCCACCTCCACACCGAGCCGGACCCGGAGCATGCTGGGGAATCCCAGCCGCACAGCAGCCCCGCATCGTGCCCCCGATCCCACCGTCGGTCCGCGACCGTCGACGCCGAGACCCAGTTGGCGCGAAGGTACGGCCCCACCGGGATCAGCGACCAGGGACCCAGGTCCCCTCAGCCGCCGTCGGTCGCGGGTGGGCCACAATGGACCCCGCCCAGCCCTCGTAGCTCAGCTGGATAGAGCAGCGGCCTTCTAATCCGCCGGTCACAGGTTCGAATCCTGTCGGGGGCGCAATGCGCTTGTGTTACTTCGGCTGATGGGTGACGTTTCGGCTTCGGCTGAGGGGTTACACGTCTTCGGCTGATGGGTGACACCTACGTCGGCTGATTGGTGACACTCCCCTATGAGGGAGTTGAGTGTGGCTGAGCAGCGGTATCAGGCCGTGTTGGCGGTGATCAGTGGCGGTGAGACGGTGACGTCGGTGGCGGCCCGGTTCGGGGTGCATCGCAAGACCGTCCATGACTGGCTGGGCAAGTACGAGGCCGGTGGGTTGGAGGGGTTGGGCGAGGACGTGCCCCAACCCAAGGAGTACCGCCGGCCCGGCGGGTCGAAGGTGGGGTCGCTGAGAACCCGCATCCGTGCGCCTCGACCAGCAGCGTCGGTCCCCCGATGTGGGTGAGGCGCACGGTCACGACTCAGGTCTCGGCCGACGCGCGGGCGGTGGCGTGGATGACCGCCCAGGAGAGCGCCATGTCAGCCACTTCCTCCCACCCCGGCTCGGCGCACGTCCAGTGCGAGCGGCCGGGGAACTCGTGGTACTCGGTGAGCGCCTTCGACTTCTTCTTCCAGTGCTTGTAGTTCGATTTGTTCACCGACGGCGGCATGATGTGGTCCGACCCGCCGGCGATGAAGAGCAGCGGCGCCCGGTCGTCGTTGCCGTAGTTCACCCAGGTGTCCTGCTTGCCCGGCTTGAAGTTTGCGAACAGGCCGAACTCCCACACGAAAGAGCCCGGCGCCGCGATGTGGTAGCGGTCGTAGACCTTGTCGGAGTCCTCCTTGCTCAGCGTGTTGGTGAACGCGTAGTGGAACTCGTCGGGCGTGAACCCGGCGGCACGGTGCCGGTTGGCCGGGTTCTTGAGCACCGGGAATAGGGACTTGGCCTGGGACGGCGGGTTGACCCGGACGCCTTCGGTCGGCGCGGAGTCGACCACGACTCCGGAGCAGCCGAGGCCGCGGTCCATGAGCAGCTGGGTGATGGTCCCTCCGAACGAGTGGCCCATGATGATCGGCTGCTTGTCGAGCTCACCGATCATGGCGCTGATGTGGTCGATGATGGCGGGGACGCTCTGGTTGGCGATGATGTCGGGGTTCTCGCGAAGCGCTTCGACCTCGATCTCGAAGCCCGGGTAGGCCGGGGTCAGGACCTTGTAGCCCTTCTCCTCGAAGTGCGCGACCCAGCCCTCCCAGCTGCGCGGGGTCATCCAAAGTCCGTGGACCAGGACGATGGTGTCGGGGGTGAAGTCGGACATGGTGGGGCTCCTTGCCGTCGGTGGGTCAGTTGTTGAGGAACTCGAGCAGATCCGCGTGCAGCCGGTCGCGGTCGGTGTCGGTCAGGGCGTGAGCGCCGCCCTCGTAGACCTTCAGTACGGCGCCGTCGATGAGCTCGGCGGAGCGCTTGCCGCCGACCTCGAACGGCACGATCTGGTCGTCGTCGCCGTGGATGACCAGGGTGGGGACGTCGACCTTCGCCAGGTCCGGACGGAAGTCGGTGGCTGAGAACGCGGCGATGCCCTCGTACGCGCAGCGGTGTCCGCACGCCATGGACTGCAACCAGAACGCGTCGCGGAATCCCTGGGCGACGTCACCGTCGCGGTTGTGGCCGAAGAACGGCCCGTCGGCGAGGTCGCGATAGAGCTGCGAACGGTTCGCCCGCTCCCCGGCACGGATGGCGTCGAAGACGTCGATCGGGAGGCCCTCCGGGTTGTCGTCGGTCTGCAGCATCAGCGGCGGTACGGCGCCGACCAGGACGAGCTTGGCGACGCGGTCGGTGCCGTACCGGCCGACGTAGTGCACGATCTCACCGCCGCCGGTGGAATGCCCCACGAGTGTGACTCCGGTCAGACCGAGGTTCTCGATGAGGCATGCTAGGTCGTCGGCGTAGGTGTCCATCTCGTTGCCGTGCCAGGTCTGGCTGGATCGTCCGTGCCCGCGCCGGTCGTGGGCGATAGCGCGGTAACCGTGTTCGGCGAGGACCAGCGCGGTGGCCTCCCAGGCGTCGGCGTTGAGCGGCCAACCGTGGCTGAGGATGACCGGGGGACCGTCAGCGCCCCAGTCCCTATAGAAGATCTGTGCTCCGTCGTCAGCCGTCATGTGGGGCATCGGCGCCTCCTGGTTCCAGGTGTGATCCCAGGATCGATCTGCCGGTGGGCCGTACGGACCACGTGCGGTACGTAGTCGTGAGGTCCTACGAGTGTTCGAGGCGGTCTGCGAGCTGACGGCGCGACGAGATCGCCAGCTTCTGGAAGACCTTGCGGAGGTGGTAGTCGACCGTGTTAGCACTCAGGAACATGGTGGCGCCGATCTCGGCATTGGTCTTGCCCTCCGCAGCGAGCTCCGCAACCGTGAGCTCCTGGGAGGTCAGGCCCGCGGGACGGTCGGCAGTCGCGGCGTGAGCGCGGTCGCCGATGGCCTCGAGCTCTCGGTTTGTGCGCTGGACGAACTGTTCCGCGCCGGTGGTGGCGAAGACTGCGCCGGCAGCGCGGAGCTGGTCGCTGCTGTCCCTGCGCCGCTTGCGCCGCCGCAGCCACTCGCCGTACGTGAGGTGTGCCCGACCGAGGTCGACCGCAGCGCGGGAGCCCGCGAGTGCCTCGAGGGCGGCCCGGAAGTGGGGCTCGGCCTCGGTTTCCTCCGACACGATCGCGCGCGAACGCGCCGCCACACCGCGTGCGAACGGCGAACCGCTAACTCTGGCCAGCTCGTCGAGCCGGTCGGCGATCGCCGTCGCATCGGCGGCGTGGTCGCTGCGCGCCGCTGCCTCGATGAAGTCGGGCCACATCATGGGGGTCACATGGAAGAACGGGTCCTCCACCAACGGCTTCAACTTGTCGTAAGCGTCCTGGTACCTGCCCTCTGCGATGTCCACGGTCGCGAGTGACCCGAGTGCGGCGGCGTGCACCCCACCGAAACCCACGGCCTGAGTCATCTCTGCCAGAGCGAGCACCTGGTCGCTGGTGGCCGGTCCCCAGGCGAGCGTCGCGACATTGACGACGTGCTCGCCGTCGTAACCGATGGCCCGGCGCAGCTCGCGCACCTGCTCCATATAGCGAGTGGCCCGACGCGGCGTGCCGCCGAACGCCTCGCACATCGACAGTGCCCAGAGAACGTTGTCGAGTTGCCGTAGAGAACCGGCATCCCGAGCGGCTGCAGCGCACCGCTCGAGGCAGCGGTGCCGCGCGTCCAGGTCCATCAGCGCCGTGGTCAGGCTGATGCTGCTCTGCCCGTAGACGACCAGCTCCTCCGTATCCATCGTTTCGTAGACCTGCACGGCTTCGCGGAGGATCGGTACTGCCTTCGCGTACGGCAGCAGCAGAAGCGCGCTCATCGCCCGCAGGATGATCGCGGCGGGGCCCTCACGTACCTCGGCGCCGGCCAGGAACCGCTCGCCGAGCTCAGTCCAGGTCGGTCCAGTCGTCAGCCGCTCGGAAGGCAGCGCGCACTCCCACGCGCGAATCAGGGAACGCTGCTCAAGTTCGTCGTCCTCACCGTGGAAGAGGGCCGCGGCGGCCACCATCTCCTCGGTGCCGTGGACGACGGCCGGGGTCGAGGTGAAGAGGGCATAGTCCGCGCCGAGGGCGATCAACCGGCCGCGCGAGACCGGATCGAGGAGATCCTCGTCGATCTCGTCGATCAGCGTCTTGGCCAGTTGTGCCGTACCGGACGAAAGCGCTGCCTCGGCGGCATGGACCAGACGGGCGTACTTGCGAGGTCCCGGTGGCGACAGTGCCGACGACTGGACCAGGACCCGGGCCCGAGACGAGAAGCCGCCGCGCGCGGCCGCGAGATCGGCAACGTCCTCCAGCCGCTGCGCAACCCTCTCGTCTGTGCCCAGAGTGGCCTTCGCGGCATGCCAGGCCTCCTGCTCGGCAATCCCCTTCTTCTCGGAGATGTCGGCCAACGCGCGGTGAACCCGGCGCCGGTCCTTGCCCGGCGCGGCGCTGTAGGACGTGGAGCGGACCAGCGGATGGCGGAACCGAACCGACTGGCCGAGCTCGACCAGACCGGCTGCCTCGGCAACCTCGCCGGCTCCTGAAGGCAACCCGAGTGCGTCAGCCGCCGCCGTGATCAGGTCCACGTTGCCGGTGGAATCGGCCGCCGCGACCAGGAGCCAGAGCTGGATGTCGCCGCCGAGGAGACGGACCTGGCGCAGGTAGAACGACTCAAGGTGCCGGCCGATGGGGATCGGCTCGTCGCCGAGGCTGGACTCGGTGAGCTGGGCGACGGTGAGCTCGTCTGCCAGGTCGACTAGCGCAAGCGGATTGCCGCCGGTCGCCGTCGCGATCTGCACGGCGACGGCGGGGTCGAGCTCCTCGGAGACCGAGCGGCAGAGCAGCCGTACCGCAGCGTCCGGGCTGAGCCCGCCGACACGCAGAGTCGAGACGCCGGCCAGCTGGGTCGTGTACTCGGGGACCTCGCGCCCGGCGAAGAGCAGTGCCGCGGACTCCGCCTCGAGCCGACGACTCACGAACGCCAGCGCGTCGAGGGACTCGCGATCCAACAGGTGCGCGTCGTCGACGACCGCGACGACCGGGATCTTCTGCCCAACCGCGCCGAGCAGGCCCAGGACGCTGAGCCCTACCACGAACCGGTCGGGCGCCGGTCCCATAGCCTCGCCGGAGGCAACGCGCAACGCCTGCTGGAACCGCTCCGGGAGCTCCGGCAGGTGCGCCCGCAGCGGCGTCACGAGGCGCTGGATGGCCGCGAACGGCATCGTCGACTCGGCCTCGTACCCGTCGACCGACACCACCTGCACCCCCGGCAGATCGGCCGTCGCGGCAGCCAGCAGCGTGGTCTTTCCGATCCCGGGATCGCCAGAGATCGACAGCGAACCGCCCCGTCCGTTGCGGGCGTTGCCCAGCACTGCCCTGATGTGGCGAAGCTCGTCCTGACGTCCTAGGAGAGGACCGCGGGACGTCATCGTGCAGCCGCGACTACGTGGCTGACTACGTGCAGTGCGTGGTTCGCCGGCATCGGTGATCGGTTCAGCATCAGAGGACTGATCCCCAGCCTAGGAGCTCCTCATGCACACTCACCGACTCCACGGCCGAGCGCTGGCCGCGATCGCCGCGTCCGTCGTCCTCGCAGGTGGCGTACTCGCCACCAGCACCGGCTCGACCGCACAGGCGGCCGCCGACCGGGTGACGGCATCGACCGCTGCGCCCGCCGCGAAGGCCGCGGCCCCCAAGCCCACCATCGTGCTCGTGCACGGCGCCTTCGCCGACTCCAGCGGCTGGAACGACGTCATGGCCCGACTCACCAAGCGCGGGTTCCCGGCGCTCGCCTTCTCCAACCCACTGCGCAGTCCCACGTCGGATGGTCAGTACCTGCGCCAGTTCCTCTCGACCATTCCCGGGCCCGTGGTGCTCGTCGGGCATTCTTACGGCGGAGCGGTGATCACCAACGCAGCGACCGGCAACCCGAACGTCAAGGCACTCGTCTACGTCGCGGCCTACGCACCGGCCGAGGGCGAGAGCGTCGCGGCGGCCAATGAGCTCGGCGGCGGGCACTCGGTGGTCACCGACCACCTCGTCATCCGCCCCTACCCTGGGGCGGCGGAAGGAGACGCCGACGCGTTCATCGACCCGACGTGGTTCCACCGCTTGTTCGCCCCAGACCTGCCGCGTTCGATCACGGCACTCATGGCTGTCTCGCAGCGTCCCGGCGCGCTCGGTGCGCTCGTGTCGCCCTCCGGTGCGCCCGCTTGGAAGACGATCCCGAGCTGGTACCTGGTCGCAAAGCAGGACAAGATCATCCCTCCGCAGGCCGAGCGGGCGATGGCCGAGCGCGCCGGGTCGACGACCGTCGTCATCAACAGCTCGCATGTCGCGATGATGAGCCACCCCGAGGTCGTCACGAAACTGATCCTGCAGGCCGCAGCGGGCAACTGACGGCTCGGTCGCCCCAACCTCGTTCATGCCGGGAACGCTAGCGAAATGGGAGCGTTCCCGGCACCGGACCACTCATTGAGATCATCGACGCTTGACCTCCCTTCCGATCCCCTGCTCTGAACTTAGCTGTCGAGCGCGGCCACGCGTTTCCCCCAGTCAGCCGAGGCTGGCCGACGCGCTGTGGCCCAGAGGTGGCACGAACGCGTCGAGGGCGACGGCTTGCCGTGGGCGGCCGTGACCTCACCCGCGATCGCCGTGGCGAGGCCCGATCCCTGCCGGCGGTTGCGCGCCGGATCGGACTCAGCCTCGTCGACCGAGTCTCACCCAGCGCCGCGCCTGGTTGGAGCTCACCGCGATGAGGATGAGGACAGTGATCGCGGCGTTCATCAACACGAGGAACTTGACCTCAGCGACGGCACTGAGGTCGATCAGCTGCGTGACCGCCTCCACGGTGCATGCGACCATGAGGGCGATCCGAGCCCAGGCGTGGTGAGCGAGCATGAACACCCACAGGCCAATAAGGCACAGCGCACCGACGCCCATCACCGCAAGCTCCATGGTCGACGCGTGAGCCGGAGGGCCATCCCCCCGGAGGATCGCAAGAAGAACAGCGACAAGTGTCATTCCGGCCTTGGCCATGCTCATCACCCCGGCGGCGAGGAGGCTCGGCGGCGGCACCCGGTGGGACACCGCACGCGACAACGCATCGGTCGCGGGCTCCACCTGGTCCGGCTCCTGCGCCTGGAGGCTGGTCAGGTCCAGGATCGGCAGGCTTCCGTCGGTGCGCACGACGTCGCCTCCGCCGTTACGGGTGGTGAAGGCGTTGGAGTACTCCTTGATGACGCGCAGCGAGGCCATCGGCTCGACGTACCGGACCGTGTTGATCACGTAGTCGCGCTCGAGGTCGATGTCGGCGTCCACGCGGTGTGTCACCTGGAGGGTGAACAGGGAGATGCCCACTGCCTTGTCATACGTCGCAGCGGCTAACCACCCCACCTGGAACCCCGCGGGCAGCTTCCAGCCGTCAGGCACCGGCCAGAAACGCACGTGGTGGCGTTGGGAGGCGTTGCCGTCCACCTCCTGCTGATAGGCGAAAGCCTGCCGCCGCCCGAAGAGGAACAATGAGGAGACCGGAGCCTCAGGGTAGGGACGGCGAAGCACCGACGAAAGCACGATCCCCCAAGAGGAGCGGATCGTGAGCTCCTCGGCACGGACCCATCCGGCTCGGGTCATGGCGGCATGGATGTCCGCCTCGCTGCCGTCCAGGGCCAGGTTGATCGGGTCACCGAGCACGCCAACTTCGGTGAGCGATCGCCCGATGAAGTAGTCAGGCACATAGACCTTTGAGAGCACTTCCTGCAGGCGAGGTAGCCCCACGTAGGCCAGCAATGCCCAGAAGAGAAAGACAGAGCCGATCCCGAACCAGCCGTCGATGCCGACGGTGACCACGATCCATCCCAGCCACATCACCAGCGCCGTGCCGATCACGAAGAAGGCGCCGTCGAGGATCTCCTGGACCGGCCAGAGCGGGGTGCCAGAGACCGCGTCCGGAGCCAGCTCGAACGTCGGAGGCGACGTCGGAGGAGGCGTATCCACGACAACACCGCGGCGCCAGTCATCGGCGGGCTCGACCCCCACGCACCATCCCCCTTTTCGCGGTGAGGTTCGCAGGCTACCGAAGCCCGCGAGTGCAGTCTCAGACAAAGGGAACTCGTACCCACTCGACCTCTCGGCAGTTGCCGGGCTGGCGTCCCGGGAGAGGGAGGGCGAAGGCCCTGGGGTGATGAACTGTCAGCGTTAGAGCGGAAACCGGCGTCGCTGGGCGAGATCGTCAGGCTCGGATCGAGATCGTCGGCGAGGGGATCATCGACTTCCCGGCGATCTTCGAAGCCGCGGGCGGGCAGCACGAAGTACTACGTCGTCGAGCACGACCCCCGGTTCCGGGCCACAACCGAGCCCGCTTGGCGCGGGCTCGGTTGGTGACCGGATCGTCAGGCCATCTCGGGGACGTGCAGGTGTGCGTAGGCGAGGTCGAACTCGTGCACATCGACGATCTCGCCGCCTGCGTCTCTGGCGGCCCGGGTGCGCATGTCGTCCGCCGCCGAGCGGCTGGCCTCCATCGCTGCGCGGGTCTCCCAGGCAGTGGTGGCGCAGCCCACACCAGCCGACCGGCTCACCAGCAGGCTGGCACTGCAGAACCCAGGTGTCCGCTCGAGCTCGGGAAGGATCCCGACCCGCATCGTCTCCGTCATGGCGTCGAGGTCACCCTGCAGCCAGCTGACGCGGCAGCACTCGCCGTGGTGGGTGCGGTGCATGATGGCGATCTCCCACTCGTCCACCTGCATGGAGCCGCCGAGGATGTCCCGTCCGCGATCGCGGATCGGGCGGAGCTGCTCATCACTGGCGCGCATCAGCGCCTCGTTCTCCCAGGAGCTGGTTGCGATGCAATGCCCGGTCTCGCGGTCGACCAGCATCGAGAGGCCGCGACAGCCTTCGATCTTGTCGAGCATCGGCCCGGCCTCGTCCTTGATGAAGGTGATGCCCGCGTCGATGTTGTCGGGACTTCCCTGGAACGTGGTGGAACGTGCGTACACGGCCCACTCCTCTCTGGGACGGGGCAGTGCCCAGTCCGGCACCGCCGGTTGATCCCTGCTTACTCCTTTCGGCGGGAGGGCGCCATGGCCCCGCTCGCTCCACTTCCCCCGCGTGCACGAGACCGAGCGGGAGGCCTCCCATGCAATGGCCGGCTACGAGACAGCAGGAGGGCAGCTGCTCCTAAGTCGGGAGGTGCTCACCTGCGATCCGCCGCCCCAGCCGCTCGAGCAGGAGGGCGGCGTCGCGCATGCAGACGGCCGGGTCGGGCTCGAGGTCGAGAAGGGCGTACGCCGCGGCGATCCCGGCATCAGCCAGGGCCTTGTCGCCGATGGCTCTGCGGCCGCAGACGGCGACGACGGGGATGCCCGTGGCCGCTGCGCGCCGGGCGACGCCGACCGGAGCCTTGCCATGCAGGCTCTGCTCGTCGAGTGACCCCTCGCCGGTCACGACGAGCCTCGCCCCGGCCAGCGCGGCGTCGAAGCCGACGAGATCGAGCACGACGTCGATGCCCGCGAGCAGCTCGGCGCCCAGAACGGCGAGCGCGGCGAACCCGACGCCTCCGGCTGCGCCGGCACCCGGGTCGCCGCGGTGGTCGGAGCCCAGGGCTTCGGCGAGGACGTCGGCCAGGCGGGCGAGCGCGCCATCGAGGTGCCTCACGTCAGCGGGCGACGCGCCCTTCTGCGGCCCGTAGACGGCGGCCGCGCCACGGAGCCCCAGCAGCGGGTTGTCGACGTCGCTGGCTACCACGAACGACCCGTCGGCAACGGCCGGATGCAGGCCTGCCAGGTCGACGCTCGCCAGGGACCCCAGGGCCCCACCACCCAGCGGCAGGCGCCGGCCCGCGCCGTCGTACAGCCCGGCACCCAACGCCTGCAGCATGCCCGCGCCCCCGTCGGTGCTCGCGCTGCCGCCGATGCCGAGCACGACCTCACGACAGCCGGCCTCCAACGCCGCCACGATCACCTCGCCGAGCCCGGCTGAGGACGCCGTCAGCGGCGCAGGGACGCCACCGGGGAGCCGGGAGAGTCCGCACGCGTCGGCCAGCTCGACGACAGCTGCACGTCCGCGGCGCGCGTACGCAGTGTCCACCGGCTCGCCCGTGGGGCCCGCCACCGACACGGGTACCCGATGGAAGCCGGCCGCGACGGCGGCCTCGAGAGTTCCCTCGCCACCGTCGGCGACGAGCACCGACGTGAGCTCGACGTCGGGTCGGGCCGCGCGAAGTCCGCGCCCGACGGCCGCGGACGCCTCCGCGGCGGTGAGCGAGCCCTTGAACTTGTCGGGCGCCACAACGACCCGGGCCGGCGTCACGTCACCGGCGGTGCGGTCGAGTCCCGCACGATCAGCTCGTGGCCGACCCTGCGGCGCCGCGGCCGGTTGGCCGGCTCGCCGAGCGCGAGCTCGAGCGCCAGCGCGCCCATCCGCACCATCGGCAGGCGCACGGTGGTCAGCGACGGCGCCAGGTCCCCCGCCACCGCGACGTCGTCGAAGCCCGCCACCGACATCTGGTCGGGCACGACGACCCCGCCGTCGCGCAGCACCGACAGGGCGCCGATCGCCATGTCGTCGTTCAGGGCGAGGATCGCTGTCACGTCCGGGTGCTCGGCCAGCACCTCCTCGGTGGCGCGCTTCCCGCCCTCCCGCGTGAACTCGGCCGCGACGACGGGTAGGTCGCGCAGCTGCACCCCGGCGGCGGCGAGTGCAACGTCAACTCCGGCCAGCCGGTCGGCGATCGTCGTCAACCTCCGCGATCCGGTGATCACCGCGATCCGGCGGTGGCCCAGCCCGACGAGATGCCCGGCAACGGCACGTCCGCCGCCGACGTTGTCCGGCAGGACGGCGTCAACGCCCAAGTGGTGCCGGCCGATCACGGCGACCCGGCCACCATTGGCCTGGAAGGCCTGGAGGTCGGCGCGGGTCGCCGACTGTTCTGCCGCGTCGACGAATCCCGAGCCCGCGACGATGATGGCGCCGACCCGGCTGGCCACCAGCATCCGGATCTGCTCGAGCTCGCGTTGCGGGTCACGCCCGGAGTGGCAGATCTGCACCGACAGTCCGGCGGCGCCGGCCACGTGGAGCACCCCGCTGGCTATCTCGGCGAAGTATGGGTCCCCGATCTCGTGCACGACCAGGCCAACGCCCCGCGATGTGCCGGCGGCGAGGCTGCGGGCATGCAGATTGGCGACGTAGCCCAGCGATCGGGCGACCTCGCGCACCCGCTCCGCCACGCTCTCGCTGACACCTGGCGCGCCGGTGAGGCTGCGGGACGCAGTGGCGATCGAGACCCCCGCGGCGTCGGCCACGTCAAGAAGACGTAGCGTCCGGGGACGTCCGTCCCGGAGTCCGCTCATCTCCCCTCCTCCCCCGTCCGTCGCGAGCGTCTTGATTTCATTGTGAGCCTTGCCACAGCCCCGATGAGGACCTTAGTGTAGCCGTAAGCGCTTACGAAAGCGCTTACGCCAAGGCCCCCAAGGAGTGACATGAAGCGACGCAGCACCCCTTCCCTCAGCCTCGGCGCGGTGGCCGTCACGGCCACGCTCGCGCTGACCGCGTGCTTGAGCTCGGACTCCGGCGGCGGGGAGGAAGGGAACGAGGACGACACGATCGACATCGGGATCTCGCTCCCCCTGACGGGCGACTTCTCCGAGCCGGGCAAGGGGGTGCAGCGCGGCTACGAGGCTTGGGCCGACTACGTCAACGAGAACGGCGGCCTGCTGGGCAAACAAGTCGAGCTGACCATCCTCGATGACCAGTCGAACGCCGACCGGGTCGCCTCCGACTACGAGAAGCTGATCAACCAGGACGGCGTCGACCTCGTGTTCGGGCCTTTCTCGACCCGCCTGGTCGTGCCCGCGGCGCAGGTGGCCCAGGACTACGGGTTCCTCTTCGTCGAGCCCGCCGGCGCGGCCGAGGAGGTCTTCACCCAGGGCTTCGACAACCTCTTCTACGCCGCCCCGGCCGTCGCCGACGACCACTACGCCTACCTCGCCGACCACCTCGAGTCGCTGCCTGCGGACGAGCGGCCGAAGACCGCGGCCTTCGCGGCCATGGACGACCCGTTCGCGATGGGCACGGCGTACGGCTTGAAGGCCCGCCTGGAGGAGATGGGCGTCGAGATCGTCGTGGACGAGGTCTACCCGCCCAACACCACCGACTTCGGCTCCATCGCGGCCAAGGTCGCCGACAGCAACGCCGACATCGTGGTCGGCGGCACGCAGTACCAGGACGCCGTGAACCTCATCGTCGCCCTCCAGCAGCTCGACTACCAGCCGAAGATGGCGGCCTTCTCGACGGCGCCGACCAACGCGGAGTTCCCCGAGGCGATCGGCGACAAGACCGAGGGCATCCTCTCCCCGACCGGTTACACCCCGGAGGCGCCGTACCCGTCGAACCAAGAGTTCGTCGAGTTCTACACCGAGCAGAACGGCACCCCGCCCGCCGAGGACGAGGCCAACGCCTGGACGACCGGCCAGGTCGTCGCGGCCGCGGTCGAGGCCGTCGAGTGCGCGGACCCCGACCCCGAGTGCCAGCAGCAGCTCATCGACTGGCTGCGCGAGAACGAGGTCGAGACCGTGGTCGGACCGCTGACCTGGGACGCCGACGGCCGGCCGCAGGGTGCGCACCTGATCCAGCAGTACGTCGACGGGAAGATCCGGATCGTGCTGCCGGAGGAGACCAAGGAGGCCGACCTGATCGTGGAGAAGCCCGCCTGGTGAGCCGCTCGCCTGACCGGTCGGCCACGGCCACCCCCCTGCCCCGGAACCACTTGCCCACGGAAGGCACGCAACCATGTCCCTGATCGTCCAGAGCATCGTGCTCGGCATCCTGCTCGGCGGGCTCTACGCCCTCCTGGCCGCCGGGCTCACGCTCTACTTCGGCGTGATGCGGGTGGTGATGATCGCCCACTCGGCGTTCCTCATCCTCGCGGCGTACCTCGCGTGGTTCTTCACCAGCCGCACCGGTCTCGACCCCATGATCTCCCTGGTCGTCACCGTGCCGCTCTTCTTCGGGCTGGGGGTGGCCTTGCAGCGACTGCTGCTCTCGCGACTGCGGCCGTCGACCCTGACCATGATGTCGGTGCTGCTCACCTTCTCCATCGCGCTGGTGATCGAGGGGATGCTCGGGTTCGTCTTCAGCGGCACCCAGCGGCGGATCAGGCTGCCGTACGGTGGCGAGAGCTTCGAGGTGCTCGGCGCGAACGTCGCGGTGGTCAAGCTCATCGCGTTCGGGCTGGCCGCCGCGGCCCTCCTCGCGCTCTACCTGATTCTCAAGAAGACCCAGTTCGGGCAGGCGCTGAGGGCCACGATCCAGCATCCGGAGGCCGCCCGCCTCGTCGGCATCAACACCGAGCGCGTCGCCGGCTACGGGTTCGGGCTCGGCCTCGCCACTGCCGCGATCGGCGGCACCGCCCTGGCCCTGGACTCCACGATCTACCCGTCGCTGCACTGGCACTGGATCGGCCCGCTCATGGCGATCATCGTCGTCGGCGGACTGGGCAGCATCCCCGGAGCCGCCATCGCCGCACTCGTGCTGGGGCTCGGCCAGAGCCTGCTGCAGATCCCGTTCGGAACCACGTGGGCGCAGACCATCTTCTACGTCGCGCTGTTCGTCACGCTCATGGTGCGCCCCCAGGGATTCTTCGGAGGTCGTCTTGCCCAGCGCTTCTGAGACCACGACCGTCCGGACCCACCCGGACCGGGGAAGCCGGGGCGGCACCGCCCTCAAGCTCGTCGGTCTGCTGGCTCTGGCGGCGGCGGTGCTGTCCTTCCCCTCGCTCGCGCCCGACGCGTTCATCCTGTCCGTCGGCGTGGTGATCATGAGCTATGCCGTGCTGGCGACGTCCTGGAACTTCGTGGGCGGCTTCACCGGCTACATCTCCCTCGGCCACGCGTCGTACTCCGGTCTCGGCGCCTACGCCACCGGGCTGTTGGTCATCCACACGAGCATCAACCCGTGGGTCGCGATGATGGCGGGCGGTCTCATCGTCGCCGTGCTGGCCGTGCCGATCGGCATCGCCAGCCTGCGAGTGCGGGGCGCGTCGTTCGTGATCGTCTCGATCGCGCTCGTGCTCATCCTGCTGCTCGTCTTCCAGTCGTGGGGCTCCGTCACCGGCGGCTCCAACGGCCTGCGGGTCCCCCGCCCGTTCGACCCCACAGTGCTGCGGCCCGAGCAGCACGAGCGCTTCTTCTACCTCCACGCCGCCCTGCTCGCCGTTGCCCTGCTGGTCTGGTGGGCGATCGACCGCTCGCGGTTCGGCATGGGCCTCAAGGCCATCCGCGAGGACGAGGACAAGGCCCAGGCGCTCGGCGTTCCGACGTTCGCCTACAAGCTGGTCGCCTTCGTCGTCTCGGCGTTCTTCACCGCGCTCGCCGGCGGCCTGTATGCCCTCTGGTTCGGCTACCTCGACCCGATCTTCCAGTTCTCGATCCTCGTCGGCTCCTACATGGTGCTGATGAGCCTGCTCGGCGGCATCCGCAGCCTGTTCGGGCCGTTCCTCGGCGCGGTGATCGTCGGCTACGCCGTCGAGTACTTCAAGAACCAGTACGGCGACACCCAGTTCCACCTGGTGGCCATGGGCCTGCTGCTCGGCACCGTCGTGCTCTTCATGCCCGACGGCATCATCCCCGCCCTCGGCCAGCTCGTCGCCCGCTTCCGGCCGCAGGCTGCCTCGATCCGCGAGGTCACCCAGGCAGAGCTTGCCGAGCAGCGCCGGCACGGCGCGGCGGACGAGGACTCCCATACGCCGGCGACCGAGCCCGTGCTGCCGGAGCCAGGCGAGGTCGCGCCCCTCGACCAGGCGCCGGCGGACCCGCGGAGCACCGAAGCCCACAACGGCCACGCCACGGAAGGAGCACGGCCGTGACCGCGACCAGTGCCGAGCCCACGACCGCCATGCCTCCGGCCCAGGTGAACCTGGCGACCGACGGCCTCGCGAAGTCCTTCGGCGGCGTCCGCGCCGTCGACGGGGCCACCGTCCGTTTCCACCACGGGAAGGTCAACGCCCTCATCGGCCCCAACGGCTCGGGCAAGACCACGTTCTTCAACTGCGTCACCGGGATGATCCAGCCCGACGCGGGCAGTGTGAGCTACCGCGGCCAGGACATCACCCGGAAGGCGCCGCACCGTGTCGCCCGGGCCGGCATCGGCCGGAGCTTCCAGCTGTGCCGGATCTTCCCGCGGATGACCGTGATGGAGAACCTGCTGGTCGCCGTGCGGCCCGGCAGCCTGGGGCGCCAGCTGCGCTCCTCGCGCGACCACGCCGACCTCGACCGGGCCCGCGAGCTGCTCTCCCGGGTCGGCATCGACCACCTCGAGAAGGCCGAGGCGCGCGACCTGTCCTACGGGCAGCAGAAGCTGCTCGAGCTGGCCGGCGTGCTGATGGCCGACCCGGAGACGATCATGCTCGACGAGCCCGCGGGCGGCGTGAACCCCGCGCTCATCGACCGCATCGCCAGTCTCGTGCGCTCCCTCAACGACGAGGGCAAGACGTTCATCGTCGTCGAGCACAACATGGACCTCGTCATGAGCCTGTCCGACCACGTCGTGGTCTTCGACCGTGGCCGGCCGATCTGCGAGGGCTCCCCATCGGTCGTGCAGAACGACCCCCGAGTCCTGGAGGCCTACCTTGGCGTCTGACTACCTCCTCGAGCTGAACGACATCGAGGCCGGCTACGGCCGCGCAGCGCTGGTGCTGCGCGGGCTCACCGTCCAGGTGCCGCCGGCCACGGTCGTCTGCCTCGTCGGCCCGAACGGCGCCGGCAAGTCCACCGTGCTGAAGGTGGCCAGCGGGATGCTGACCCCGCGGGCCGGCACCATCCGGGTCGGCGGCCGTGACGTGACGAGGAACAGCCCCCAGCAGATGCTGGCCGCGGGCCTCTCCCACGTCCTCCAGGGCCACAGTGTCTTCAGGGAGATGACGGTCGAGGAGAACGTCCGCCTCGGCGCCTACGCGCTCAAGGAGCGCGGCGAGGTCCAGGACCGCATCGACTTCGTGAAGACCCTCTTCCCGGTCGTCGCCGACCGCTGGTCAGCCCTGGCGGGCGCGCTGTCCGGCGGCCAGCAGAAGCAGGTCGAGTTCGCCCGGTCCCTGATGGTCAGCCCGCAGGTGGTGCTCCTCGACGAGCCGTCCATGGGTCTGGACCCCAAGACGACGGGCACGGTCTTCGAGCAGGTCGTCCGGATGCGCGACGCCGGCACGGCGGTGCTCCTCGTGGAGCAGAACGCCCGTCGAGCGCTCGAGACCGCCGACCTCGGCTGCGTCCTGGACCTCGGCCGGGTGCACATCTCGGGCCCGGCCGACCAGCTCCTGCAGGACCCCCAGCTCGCCGAGCTCTACCTCGGCGGCCGACCGAAGACGGCCCCGGCCACCTCACCGACCACCACGCCCTGACCACCCTGACCCGCACACAGACACACGGCACAACGACAAGGATCAACATGCCTGACACCACCTACCGGATCCTGATGAACGGCGTCACCGGCCGGATGGGCTACCGCCAGCACCTGCTGCGCTCGATGCTGGCCATCCGGGACGACGGCGGCGTTCCGCTCGGCGACGGCACCCGGATCCAGGTGGAGCCCGTGCTCGTCGGCCGCAACGAGGACAAGCTCGCCCGGCTGGCGGCCGAGCACGGCATCGCCGAGTGGACCACCGACCTCGACACCGCCCTCGCCGAGGACGACGCGCCGATCTACTTCGACGCCCAGGTCACCACCGAGCGCAAGAAGGCCATCCTCAAGGCCGCGGCCGCCGGAAAGCACATCTACACGGAGAAGCCGATCGCGGAGTCCGTCGAGGAGGGCCAGGAGCTCGTCGACGCCGCCGAGCGCACCGGCGTCATCAACGGCGTCGTGCACGACAAGCTCTACCTGCCCGGCCTGATGAAGCTCAAGCGGTTGGTCGACGGGGGCTTCTTCGGCCGGATCCTCTCGGTACGCGGCGAGTTCGGGTACTGGGTCTTCGAGGGCGACTACCTGCCCGCGCAGCGCCCGAGCTGGAACTACCGCGCCCAGGACGGCGGCGGGATGGTCCTCGACATGTTCTGCCACTGGAACTACGTGCTCGAGAACCTCTTCGGCCGGGTCGAGGCTGTCACCGCCAAGGCGGTCACCCACATCCCGGAGCGATGGGACGAGCGGGGCCAGGCGTACGCCGCCACGGCCGACGACGCGGCGTACGCGATCTTCGAGCTCGAGGGCGACGTCATCGCGCAGGTCAACTCGTCGTGGGCGGTGCGCGTCGAGCGCAAGGAGCTCGTGGAGTTCCAGGTCGACGGCACCCGCGGGTCGGCGGTCGCCGGCCTCTTCGGCTGCCGCATCCAGCCGCGCGAGGCCACCCCGAAGCCGGTGTGGAACCCCGACCTCCCCACGACCGAGGACTTCCGCGCACAGTGGCAGGAAGTGCCCGGCAACCAAGAGTTCGGCAACGGCTTCCGCGCGCAGTGGGAGCAGTTCCTGCTCGACGTCCACCACGGCCGCCCGCACCCCTACGACTTCGCCGCCGGCATGCGCGGGCTGCGCCTGGTCGAGGCCGGGCTGCAGTCCTCCGCCGAGGGCCGCCGGGTGGAGCTGTGACGGTCTCCGCGACGCGGCTCACCCCCGGCGTCAGTGCCGGCGTGGTGCCCGTGCCGCGGGCCGACGGCGGCACCGACACGGTGGCCCTCCACGAACCACGCGCCTGGTCCGAGCACCCGAACCCCTTCCGCGAGCGGGTCGCCTTCGCCGCGGCGCACGTCGTGGCCGACCCGCACGGCGAGAACGTGCCGGGCGCACCGGCCGTCGTCGACTGGGAGTCGACCCTCGCCTTCCGGCGCCACCTCTTCCGCTACGGCTTCGGCGTCGCCGAGGCGATGGACACCGCGCAGCGCAACATGGGCCTCGACTGGCCCGCTGTCCAGGAGCTGGTTCGGCGCAGCGCCGAGCAGGCCCGCGAGCACGGGGCCCGCATTGCCGCCGGGGCGGGCACCGACCATGCCGGTGCGCTGACCACTCCCGAGCAGGTGCGCGACGCGTATGCCGAGCAGGTCGCCTTCGTCGAGAGCACGGGCGCCCAGGTCATCGTGATGGCCTCCCGCCACCTCGCGGCAGTCGGGCGGCACGCCGACGACTACCTCCAGGTGTACGGCGACCTCCTCGGCCAGGTGAGTGAGCCGGTGATCCTGCACTGGCTCGGCGAGGCGTTCGACCCGCACCTGCGCGGCTACTGGGGCGACCCGGACACAGACGTCGCCACCGAGACCTTCCTGGGACTCATCCGTGAGCATGCCGCGAAGGTCGACGGGGTGAAGGTCTCGCTCCTCTCGGCCGACCACGAGACCCGGCTGCGGACGGCACTGCCCGACGGCGTACGCCTCTACACCGGCGACGACTTCCACTACCCCGAGCTGATCCGCGGCGACGGGCGGCGCCACTCCGACGCGCTCCTCGGCGCGTTCGCGGCGATCACCCCGGCCGCCTCCGCCGCGCTGGCCGCCCTCGACGAGGGCGACCTCGCGACGTATGACGCCGAGATGGCCTCGACCTTGCCGCTGTCGCGGCACGTCTTCGAGGCCCCGACCTGGAACTACAAGACCGGCATCGCCTTCCTCGCCTGGCTGTGTGGCCATCAGCCCGGCTTCACGATGGTCGGCGGCATGCAGGCCGCGCGCAGCGTCGTGCACCTCGGCCGGCTGCTGGTGCTGGCGGACGAGGCGCGGCTGCTCCCCGACCCCGAGCTCGCCGCGCACCGCTGGCGACTCTGGCTGGAGGCGGCGGGGGTGACAGTGTGACGGTCACCGAGTCCGTCGTCGACCTGCCGTCGGGCACCCCGGCCCGGGTGGCGACACCTGAGCCGGGGGACGCGCGTCTCGCGCGACTGTCGCTCAACCAGAAGACCGTCGACTCCTGGTCGCTCGCCGAGGCGGTCGCGGGCTGCGTGACCCGCGGTATCCCGTCGATCGGTGTGTGGCGTGAGGCGATCGACGAGGCCGGTCTCGGGACGGCCTCGTCGCTCGTCCGCGACGCCGGGTTGCGGGTCTCCTCGGTGTGCCGCGGCGGCTTCATGACCAGTCCGGACCCGGCCGTGCAGCGGGAGCGTCACGACGACAACCGGCGAGCCCTCGACGAGGCCGCGGAGCTGGGGGCACCGTGCCTGGTGATCGTGCCGGGCGGCCTCCCCACGGGCGACCGCGACCTCCGCGCCGCCCGTGGCCGGATCGCCGATGCCGTCGCGACACTGGTGCCGCACGCGCTCGAGGTGGGCGTGCGCCTGGCCATCGAGCCGATGCATCCGATCTTCGCCGCCGACCGCGGCGTGGTCTCCACGCTCGCCCAGGCCCTCGACCTGGCCGAGCCGCACCCGGCCCCGGCGGTCGGCGTGGTCGTCGACACCTTCCATGTCTGGTGGGAGCCCGGCATCGAGGAGCAGATCGCCCGTGCCGGGGACCGCATCGCGTCGTACCAGGTCTGCGAGTGGATCACCCCGCTACCTCCGGACGCCCTGCTCTCCCGCGGGATGATGGGCGACGGCCACATCGACTTCGCCCACCTGACCGCCCTCGTGGCCGCCGCCGGCTACGCCGGCGACGTCGAGGTGGAGATCTTCAACGCCGACGTGTGGGCGGCCGACGGCGACGCCGTCCTCGGCACGCTCGCCCGGCGTTACGTCGAGCTCGTGGAGCCCCATCTGTAGCACCCATCCACCGCACCACCTCACTCGGAAGGACAGTGCCTTGCCCGCATCGCGCAGAACCCCCCGCTCCGTTGCCGGTGCGCTCGCCGTCACGGCAGCGCTCCCCCTCATCCTGGCCGCAGCACCGGGCGCGGGAGCCGCCGCCGACGGTCAGGTACAGGTGGTCGCGGCCCCCACGCCCAACCACTGGGACCCGCTCACCGACGCCAAGTGGTCCTTCGACGGCCGCGACGTCGTGCTCACCGAGCCCGGCACCAATCCGGGCGGCCCGCGGCGTCCGTTCGAGTACGCCATCGTCACCAAGGGCCCCGAGCTCACCTCGGTCAGCATCGAGGCCGAGGTGCGCCTCGACGAGGCGGTCGAGGTCACCAACCGCGACGTGATCATCGTGTGGAACTACCAGTCGCCGACGCGCTTCTACTACGCGCACCTGTCGACCGACAACACGATCTACCCGCACAACGGGATCTTCGTGGTCAACGACGCCGACCGGCTGCGCATCGACGACCAGTGGCTGGCCGGTTCAGCTGCTCCCCCGGCGATCGTCGACGCCGACTGGCACGACGTGCGCGTCGACTACGACGCAGAGTCGGGCGCGATCGCGGTGTACGTCGACGGCTCGACCGAGCCGCTGATGACCGCCACCGACACCACCTTCGCCGGTGGCCGGGTCGGCTTCGGCTCGTTCGACAACTTCGGCCGCACCCGCCACTTCTCGGTGCTCGGCACGCCCGTCACCCCCTGATCCCCGTCGACCCCTCAGGCACGGCCTGAGGGGCCGACGGGCCTGCCACCTCGCCGGCAAGGGCGGGCGGCAGCAGTTGTCACCAACCACCACAACAGTAGGGACACGCCCATGCGGAAAGCACGCTGGTGGGTCACCGCGGTCCTGGCGACCGTGCTCACGACGACCCTCGCTCCTTGGGGCTCGACGGCAACGGCCGTCGACGACCCAGACGCCCCCATCACCGACCCCATCCCCGACCCGATCGGCACCTCGACGCTCGGGCTGGTGCTGGAGGAATACGCCCAGCTCCCGGGCACCACGCCCAACGGCACCGTCACCGACGCGCGCATCGGGAGCCGGCACAACCGGATCAACTACATCGGCGAGGTCCCCGACGGTTCGGGGCGGATGTACGTGCCGGACCTCAACGGCCCGCTGTACCTCCTCGAGGACGGCGAGCCGACTGTCTACCTCGACGTGAAGGCGCGGTTCCCGAACTTCCTGTCCTGGCGCGGCCTCGGCTCAGGCTTCGGCTTCGCCACCTTCCACCCGGAGTTCGAGGACAACGGCCGCTTCTACACCGTCCATACCGAGGTGCCGACGGCGCCGGGCGAGTCGACGTACCCGCCCCAGGCGCTCACCGGCAGCTCGGTGACCAGCGTCGTCACCGAGTGGACCGCGAACGACCCCTCCGCCGACTCCTTCAGCGGCACCAGCCGGGAGATCTTCCGATTCCGCTTCGCCGGCCAGATCCATGCGATCCAGCAGATCGACTTCAACCCGACCGCGCAGCCGGGTGACGAGGACTACGGCCTGCTCTACCTCGCCGTCGGCGACGGTGGCATCGGTGTCAGCAGTGACGTCCCGCAGGACCTCTCGACGCCGTCCGGCAAGATCCTCCGGATCGACCCGCAGGGTACGAACGGCCCCAACGGTGAGTACGGCATCCCGGCCAGCAACCCGTTCGTCGGCCAGGACGGCGCGCTCGGGGAGATCTACGCCGTCGGCATGCGCGACCCGCACCGGTTCAGCTGGGACGCCGGTGGCGAGCACCGGATGTTCCTCGGCCACATCGGCCAGCACGCGATCGAGGCGGTGTACGACGTCGACCCCGGCGACAACTTCGGCTGGCCCGTGATCGAGGGCCGGCTCGCCTACCGCAACACGAACCAGTGCTACCTCTACCCCCTCACCGACGAGATGGCGAGCGCCGGCTACAACTACCCCGTCACGTCGTACGACCACGACCCGCCGGCCAACTGGCCGTGCAACAGCGACTCCGGCCACGCGATCTCCGGTGGCCTGGTCTACCGAGGCGACCTGGCCGGGATGAAGGGCAGGTACTTCTTCGGCGACCTGGTCGAGGGCCGCGTGTTCTACAGCGACCTGGAGGAGATGGTCGACGGCGGTGACACGGAGGCGCCGATGCACGAGGTGGCGCTCTACGACACCGACGGCACCCGGATGCGGATGACCGACTTCGTCGGGGACGGCCGGATCGACCTGCGGTTCGGCACCGACAGCGCCGACGACCTCTACCTGCTCGCCAAGGGCAACGGAAAGGTCTGGAAGGTCGTCGACACCAAGCGCGCGCCGTGGCCCAAGGAGGTCCAGCCGAGCCTCGTGGACGACGTCGTCGCGGCGTACGACTTCGAGCACCCGTTCGCGGCCAACGACGCCCGCGAGGAGGACCAGGGTGCGTCCCGCACGCTGATCTCGCTGGTCAACGGCGGCGAGCGGATGCGCGTCGACGACGGCGCCTACCCCAGTTCGCTCAACGCCCTCCAGCTGCACAGCGTCGCCGAGTCGCCGACCGGCCAGGCCTGGAAGGCCGGGGTCTACGAGAGCGACGCCGACGGCGTGGCCTCGCTCGGCCGCTTCAACAGCGCCGAGCAGATCACCGTGATGGGCTGGTTCAAGATGACCGGGCAGAACCCGACGGCGGGCTACAACGCCATCGGTCTGGCCGGCCTCCTGTCCGGGAACTCCGACGGGCACGGCGTCCGCGCCCTGCTCGAGCTGATCCAGGTCAACGGCGAGCTCCGTCTCGTGGCCCTGGGCCGCCGGATCGACACGGGCGCGTCGCAGACGTTCGCAGCCTCCCAGGACTGGCAGGACCTGCTGCCCAGCGGTGAGTGGGTGCACCTGGCGGCGACGTTCGACTACGCGACGGGTGACATGGCGCTCTTCCGCAACGGCAAGCCGATCGACGGCTTCTACACCGTCGGCGGCGACCCGTGGCAGGTCGACGGCACGGGCACCAGCCCGACCAACCCGCGCGGCATCAAGATCGGCGGCTCGTTCCCGCAGAACGGCACCGAGCGCAACCCGTGCAACTGCCGGATGGACGCGCTGATGTTCCTCGACACCGTGCCCAGCAACGATGAGATCCAGGCGCAGTACCTGCGCTACCTGCGCCAGCCTGGTTGACCGAGGAGTGGCAGGCGGCCCCCGACCCTTGTGGGCGGGGGCCGTTGCCCTTCGTGCATGGCGCTGGCGCCTGCCTGGGCGAGGCCCCGGACCTTCGACCCGGGGCCTCTGAGAGACCCCTGTCACGCGCCAGCGCGGTGGTCGCGTAGCGGTCCCTGATGTCGGCATCCTGCGTCGACGCTGCGGTGCTGTCAAGAACGGCTGCGCCACAGCGTCGGCGCGACTGATCCGGAAGACCCCCGGGAGACGGCCCGGCCGACGGCCGGCGCCGGCGCTGACGCGCGAGGCACCGGAGCTGTCGGCTCGGGAGCGAGAGGTGGCACGTCCTGTGGATGGATGGTCAACCGTCCTGCGATCCCCGGTGGACCTCGGGGTGATCCTCCGGCTCCGGGCGCGCCGAGAGGGCGGCCACGGCGCGGTAGGCGCTGCCGTGGACCCGGTCGGGTCCGATCCGGTCGATCACGCCGTCGCGTTCGAGCATCGTCCGGACCGCGGGGCGGACGCTCGCCAGTCTCAGCTCGACTCCCGACTCCTCCGCGAGGCGCACGACCTCGGCCAACGCGGCGGTGCCCTGGGAGTCGACGAAGTTGACGCCGGCGAAGTGCAGCACCATCCCCGTGACGTCCGGCCGGAGCAGCTCGGTCCGGACCCGGTCCTCGAGGGCGTCCGCGGTCGCGAAGAAGATGCCGCCGTCCATCCGCACGACCACGACGCCGGGGATCGTCTCGTCGTCAGGGTGCTCCCGGAGGTCGCGGAAGACCTGCGTCCCCGGCTCCCGGCCCAACGTCGGCATCTCCGGGTGCGTGGCGACGTAGACGAGCCAGACCAGGGACAGGGCGATCCCGATGGCCACACCGGCGAGGATGCCGAAGACAAGGGTGCCGAGGAGCGCCGCCAACGCGACCCAGAGGTCGACCCGGGAGACGCGGCGCATCCGCCGCATCTCGGGGACGTCCATCATCCCCATGACGACAGCCTCGGTGATGAGGGCGGCGAGCACGGGCTTGGGCAGCGCCGAGAACAACGGTGCGAGGACGAGCAACGCGAGGAGCACCGTGCCCCCCGACGTCAGGGACGCGAGCCCGGTGCGGGCACCCGAGCGGTCGTTGAGCGAGCTCGCCGACAGGCTCGTCGACACCGGCATGCCCCTGAGCAGACCGGCTCCGATGTTCGCAGCGGCCTGCGCGACCGACTCCTGGTCGATGTCGACCTGGTAGCGGTGCTTGGCGGCGAAGGCCCGGGCGTCGCCGGCGGTCTGGGAGAAGCCGATCATCACCAGCGCGAAGGCTGCCAGGAGCACGCTGCCGGCGTTGTCGAGCAGGAGCCCGAGGTCCGGGACGTCCACCGAAGGCAGCCCGCGGGGAACGTCGCCGACCAGGGCCACGCCGCGCTCCTCCAGGTCGAACAACGGCGTCGCGAGGAGGCCGCCGACGAGAAGTACCAGCGCCCCGGGGACGCGTGGGGCCACCAGCTTCAGCGCGAAGACGACCACGAGGGCCACGACCCCCACGACCACGGTGGCGGCATGGGCCTCGCCGAGGGTCCTCAGCCACGACCCGAGCTCCCGGAGGGAGTTGGCGCCCTCGGCGTCGGTGCCCGTCAGCTTGGGGAGCTCGCCGATGACGACGTCGATGGCCGCCCCGAAGAGGAACCCGGTGACGACGGCTCTGGACAGGAACTGCGAGAGCCATCCCATCCTGAAGACCGCGAGGACGAGGAAGAGCAGCCCGCTCGTCAGGGTCAGGCCGGCGACGAACGTCGCGACGTCTCCTCCGGACACGCCCGCGGTCACGACCGCGGCGCCGGCCACGGCTGCCAGCCCCGAGCTGGGGCCCATGGAGATCTGGCGACAGGTGCCGAAGACCGCGTAGAGGATGGCGCCGGCCGCCGCGGCGTACAGGCCGTTCTCCAGCGGGATGCCGGCGATCCCGGCGTACCCCAGGTTCTTCGGGATGATGAGCGCCGCCACCACGACACCGGCGACCAGGTCCCCCCGGAGCCACGACCGGTCGTAGCCGCGCAGCTGTCCGACGATCGGCAGCAGCCGAGAGGTCCTGGGGGGCGCACCGCCCGCTTCGCTCGTCACGACCGGGTCACGCCTTGCACGCGAGGCTCCCTCTGCTCGGGCAAGCCGCCAGTGGCTCACGACAGGTCGACGATATTCCCGGCGTCAACGACCCGCGGGGGCACGGCGACGAGTGCCGGCTCAGCCTCACGCAGCGGACCCGGACATCTCGTAGCCGGACGTGCAGAAGGTTCCTAGCGCCCGCATCGTCAGGCTCAGGCGACCGACAGCACGCGACTTCTGCACGTTGAGATACGAGCGCGTGCATCGGTCACCTGCTGGAGCTGATGCTCCTGCGGCGGTCCCAGCCCCAACGGCGACGACGGCGGCGCCGGCGACCCGGGGTGTGCTGTCGGTGGTCCCGCACGTGTCGCGCAGGGCGGGTTCGAAGCAGACGAGGAGCCGTGAGCGGGTCATCGGCTGGTCCTTCCGTTCGGGTCCCGGGGTTCCGGACTGGTTGCCCATGAGCGTGGCAGGCCCGGGTGAGGCCTCAATGAGCCGACCGTGAGAAACGGGCTTGGGCGGTTGCGACCCGCTTCGGCGGGCGGCCCGGCGCTGCGGGGAGCACGAGCAGCAGAATGGGGGCATGGGTGAGCTGCACGTCTTCATGAACGTCACGCTCGACGGCGTGATCCAGGCCAACGGTGGCCCCAGCGAGCAGGACGGCGACTTCGCGTACGCCGGTTGGGAGCGTCCCTACGGCGATGCGGAGTCCGGGGCCCAGCTGGTCGCGGATGTCCAGTCATCCGACGCGCTGCTGCTGGGCCGCACGACCTACGACATCTTCCGCCCCTACTGGCCGGGCGAGACGAACCCGCTCGCGCAGGCCCTGAACGAGATGCCGAAGTACGTCGCCTCCCGCGGGACGCCCGAGCTGTCCTGGGCCAGCAGCACGCAGATCTCCGACGCGTCCGCCCAGGTGCCCGAGCTGCGCGCACGTCATCGGCTGATCCACACCTGGGGCAGTGGCAACCTGCTCCAGAGCCTGTTCCGCGACGGTCTCGTCGACCAGGTGAACATGTGGGTGTGCCCGGTCGTGATCGGTCAGGGCAAGCGGCTGTTCCCCGACGGCACCGCGGCCACGCGCTTCGAGCTGGTCGAGCCGCCGACGGTGTTCCCGGCCGGTGCGATGCTGCTTCGCTACCGGCGACTCGAGGGTCCTCCGGCCTCGACCGCGTGACGCCAGGCGAAGTAGCCCAGGCCGATCGCGCCGGCGGCCATCGGATGCTGCCGTACGTTGCGTGCGACGCCCCTGATCGCGCTGGTGAACCGGGCCGACCGCGAGCTGCAGGCCGACATGATCCGCCACGCCCGGGCCGCCGGCTACGAGACGGCGAAGACCGCCCACAACGCGTTGTTCGCCAGCCTTCCCCTCGCGGGGGCGCGCACGGCCGACCTGGCCGCTCGGGCCGGGATCACCCGCCAGTCGATGGGTGAGATCGTCCGTGAGCTCGTCGACCTCGGGATCGTCACCATGACACCCGACCCCGACGACCGGCGGGCCAAGCTCGTCACCTACACCGACGCTGGCCTGCAGCAGGTGCACGACGGCAGGGCGCACATCGCGGCCTTCGACGAGCGGATGATCGCCGTCCTCGGTCGAGAGGGGTACGACGCCCTGCGCGAGGGGCTCGACGCCATCGTGCGGGTCCTCCGCGCGGAGCCCGAGTAGCCCGAGTAGCCCGAGATGCTCGCGTGCCCAGGTCGCAACGCCGGCGACGTCGCCGCCCTCCGCAGATGTCGGATTCGCGGTCTCCCGTTCGTAGCAGAGTCGAGGGGCAGCCGATCGAGGGCGCCCGGACAAGGAGTGGTGGGATGACGCAGTACCTATCTCGTTCGACGAAGACTGAGGAGACACCATCGTGAAGCTGCTGCTCACCTCCGGGGGCGTCACGAACCCGAGCATCCAGCAGGCGCTCGTCGACCTGCTGGGCAAGCCGATCGCCGAGGCCAGCGCGCTCTGCATCCCCACCGCGTCCTACGGCCACCCCCACGTCGGTCCGGGAGAGAGGGCCTGGCAGTTCATCGCCGGCCGGTCGGAGAACCCCATGACCGAGCTGGGGTGGAGGTCCATGGGAGTGCTGGAGCTCACCGCGCTGCCCAGCATCGACGAGGAACGCTGGGTCCCTCTGGTCAGGGAGACCGACGTCCTGCTCGTCGGGGGCGGCGACGCGCTCTACCTGTGCCACTGGATGCGCGAGTCGGGCCTGGCCGACCTGTTGCCGTCGCTGGGCGACACGGTCTGGGTGGGGCTCAGCGCCGGGAGCATGGTGATGACCCCGCGCATCGGGGAGGACTTCGTCGGGTGGCTGCCACCCAGCGGGAGCGACCAGACGCTGGGGGTCGTCGACTTCTCCATCTGCCCGCACGTGAACGGCGACGGCAAGCCGGGCAACTCGCTTGCCGAGGCCGAGGCGTGGGCCGCCGGCATCGAGGGTCCGGCGTACGCCGTCGACGACGAGACCGCCTTCACGGTGGTCGACGGGACGGTCGAGGTCGTGTCCGAGGGCCAGTGGACGCTGCTGCACTCCTGACGCCGGAAGGCTCTATCTCCCAGCCGACCGATTGAACGTTCAGTCAGAGCCCGCTACGGTGCCCTTACTCGGGAAGCCGCTCCACGTCGCACCGACGGCGTCGCTCTGAGGGGGACGAGATGGCACGCAGCGCCACCCGGCAGACCGTGGCAGTGATCGGGGCGGCGCTCGCGATGCTGCTGCTCGTCGCCTGCTCGGCCGACGAGCCACAGCCGCCCGCTGCCGACGCCACGCCGTCCCCCGGTGACTCGACGTCCAGCGTGCTGGCGTCGGGCGAGCCGATGGACCTCAGCGTCCTGACCTACAACATCGAGTACAGCGGCGACAAGACGACCGACGCGGTCATCGAGGACATCGACGCCGACGTCGTCGGCGTCCTCGAGTCCTACGACCGCCTCCCCGAGATCGCCGAGCGGACGGGCTACCCCTACTACAACCTCGGCCTCCAGCTGCTCTCGAAGTACCCGATCCACGAGCCGTCCGGAGCCGACGGGCTCTACGCCCTCATCGAGGTGCAGCCGGGCTACGTCGTCGCGATGTTCAACACCCACCTCGACTACGTGAGGTACGGCCCCCGGCTCTACCTCGGCGGGATGCCCCTCGACGAGGTGATGGCGTCCGAGGACGAGGTGCGCACCGGCTCGATCGAGGTGCTGACCCCCGACGTGCGGACCCTGCTGGGCGAGGGCTATCCGGTCTTCCTCACCGGAGACCTCAACCAGCCCTCGAGCCTCGACTACACCGAGGAGACGATCGGGATGCGGGAGGGCGTCACCGAGGCGATCCCGTGGACGGTCAGCGAGGCGCTGCTCGCTGCGGGCCTGCGCGACTCGTTCCGCGACATCCACCCCGACCCCGTCGAGGTTCCCGGCATCACCCACGGCAACCCCGACTTCCGCAAGGGCGGGTTCGGCGACCGCATCGACTACCTCTATGCCGGCGGTCCCGCGGTCACCGGCTCCAGTGAGCTCGTCGGCGAGGCCGGCGCACCCGGCGTGGACCGCGAGTACGACCCCTGGACGTCCGACCACCGCGCCGTGCTGTCGACCTTCGACGTGACGCCGGTCGAGCTCAGGCAGACGCTCTCGCTCGAGCGCCGGCTGCTGACCGGGGGCGAGGAGCTCGGCGTCCTCTACAACGCCCCGGGGAGCGCCGAGAACACCATCGCGATCGTGCCCGAGGGCGGCTCGGCGGACGACGCACTGGCATCCGAGGCCGTCAGTGGCGAGGCGGGGACGACGTCGTTCGACACCTCGTCGCTCGACCCGTCCGGCTACGACATCGTGCTGGTTGACGCCGAGGGCGACGAGCTCGAGCGCAACTCCTTCTGGGTGCGCTCCGCCGAGGACGACGTCACGCTGTCGACCGACCAGGCGACGTACGCCGTCGGCGAGCCCATCGAGGTCACCTGGGACGACGGGCCCGCGAACCGGTGGGACTGGATCGGGGTCTACGAGGCCGGTGCGGCCGACCCGAAGCAGGACGACTACCTCATCTGGGGCTACACCGGTGGCCACGACGCCGGGGCACTTCCCCCGGCGGTGTTCGGGACGATGACGATGGGGCCGGACTCGCAGGGCCGTCCCTGGCCGCTGCCACCCGGCGACTACCGCATCCACTACCTGCTCGCCGACCAGTACAACTCCGCGGGTTTCATCGAGGTGACGGTGGAGTAGCCCACGCACTGACGCGGCGCTGTGGTCGCTTAGGGGGGCGCTGGCCGGGCCCTAACCGACCACAGCACCGCACCAGTCGGCTACGAGGAGGACCTGGCTAGCCGACGGTCCGCCGGCAGACGTCGTCCCAGGGCGACGGCTCGAGACCGTACGCCGTGGTGAAGGCCGACGACTCCATCACGTACGGCGCCGTGAACTGGTAGGCCGTCTCCCGCAGCTCGCCCATGATCGGCACGAAGGGCGCGATGACCCCGAGCATCCGCGCCGGGAGTGCCCGGACCTTCACCGGCGATCTGCCGACGCTGGCGAGCACGTCGTTGACGGCCTGCGCCTGCGTGCGCGGCGGGTTGCTGGGTGCGTGCCAGACCCGCCCCCATGACGACTCCTCGGTCGCCACCAGGGCAAGGGCCCTGCCCATGTCGCGGACGTCGGTCCAGGTGTGCGGCTGGTGGGCGCTGCCGATGACGGTGACGCTCCTGCCCTGCAGTGCGCGCGGGATGACGCGCGGGACGTGCGCGTTGTCGCCCAGTGGGGCGCCCATGTAGTCGGAGCCGCGCACCTCGACCGCGCGGATCCGGCCGGCCGCGTGCAGGTCGAAGGCGTCCCTGGTCATCTTCGCGCGGATCTGCGCCTTGGTGGTGGTGGCCGCGTCGGGCATGCCCTCGCGCATCACGCCGGCCGGCACGGGGCCGTAGGGGTAGAGGTTGCCAGTGGTCACCAACACGGCGCCGCTGCGCTCGGCTGCGGCCAGGAGGCCAGCGGCGACGGGAGGCCACACCTGCGGCCACATCGTGTACGACGGCGGGTTCACACAGTTGTAGAGGGCGACGGCACCCTCGGCCAGACGGCTGAGGGCCTCGGGGTCCCTTGCGTCGACGGCCGCCGTGCCCCCACGCCCGGAACGGCTGGTCAGAACGACCTCCGCGCCCCGCTCCCGCAGGGCGTCGGCGGTGGCCCGGCCGACGGGGCCGGATCCGATGATGACGTGGCGGTCGGACATCACTTGCTCCTTAGCGGCGTAAACGAGAGCACTGCTCTCGGTTCGTGGACTTCCACCATGGCACGTCCGAGACAAGAAAACAAGAGCAGTGCTCTCATTCATTGCCAGTGCTCTCATTCATTGCCAGTGCTCTCGTTCCTTGCCAGGATGTGACCATGCCGCCCGCGCCGCCCCGCACCGCACGTGACTTCGCGCGCATCGAGCTGACGCGCACGATCCTCGCCAGTGCCCGCGCACAGCTCGCAGCGGTCGGCCCCGGCGAGCTCTCGCTCCGAGCGGTCGCGCGGGACGTGGGGTTGGCGTCGTCCGCGGTGTATCGCTACTTCCCGAGCCGCGACCACCTCATCACCGCCCTGCTCGTCGAGTGCTACGACGAGAGCGGCGCGGCGGTCGAGCAGGCCGACGACGCAGTCGCCCGGACCAGGTACCGCAAACGCTGGCTCGCGATGGCGGGGACGTTGCGTGGCTGGGCGCACGCGAACGTCCACGAGTACGCCCTGCTCTACGGCTCCCCCGTCCCCGGGTATGCAGCGCCGGAGGACACCATCGCTCCCGCGCAACGGATCCCGGCCCGCCTGCTCGGGCTCATGGCCGAGGTCGACGCGGTCGACCTCCCCCTGGGACCGGGTCGGGCGAAGGTCCCTCGTGCGGTCCGAGCGTCGTTCCGCCCGATCAGCGAGGTGTACGACGGAGTCGGCGACGAACGGATGATGCGCGCCCTCATGGCGTGGGCCACCCTCATCGGGCAGATCACGCTGGAGCTGTTCGGCCATCTCGCGTCCGGTGTCCTCGACTACGACGCGCACTTCCGCCACATGATGGAACGTGTCGCCGACGACCTGGGCCTGCCCTGAGGGATCGCCGCCGATGAGTCTCGCTGGGGATCCCAGTCAGCCCTGGCAGGCCCGATCCGCCACCAACGAGGAGAGCACCGTGACCGCGACCTACACCTTCGACGTCTTCACCAGCCTCGACGGCTTCGGCGCTGCCGGCGGCGACTGGACCGGCTACTGGGGCAAGCAGGGCCCCGAGCTTCTCGAGCACCGCCTCGCCCTCTACAACGAGGAGCAGCGCCTGGTGCTCGGGGCCACCACCTACCGGGCCTTCGCGCAGATGCTGGCGGAGAGCACCGAGGACTCCGAGGTGCGTGACCCGTGGGTCACCCGGATGCGACACCTGCCGACGACCGTGGTGTCGAACACGCTGGAGGAGATCCTCGACTGGCCGGACGCCGAGGTCGTGAGGGGCGACGCCGTCGACGTGGTGGCCCGGCTCAAGGAGGAGTCCGTCGTGCCGTTGCGGTCCCACGGCAGCCTGTCGATGAACCGCGCGCTGATGGACGCCGGTCTGGTCGACCTGGTCCAGGTGACGCTCTTCCCGGTGGTCACCGGCCGAACCGGGCTGGACCCGATCTTCCAGGGTGCTGCCGACTTCGACCTGGAGCTGATGGAGAGCCGCACCTTGGACGGTCACATCCAGGAGCTGGTCTACCGACCCACACTGCACAGTTGACCGAGGTGACCGAGCTGAGTCCACGTCGTGCTGCGCCCCTGGGTAACCCCGAGCTGTTCCCGCCAGGGGTGAAGCACAGGTACACCCGCCGCTAGCGGCTACCCCCCGAGGTCGGCGAGCTCGGCGAGCCTGGCGATGCCGGGGCCGACGTGGGCGCGGAGCCGGTCGCGCACGGCGTCCAGCTCGGCGGAGGGGGGTTGGTCGGGCGGAACGCGCGAGGGGTTGAGCGCCGCGCGGTCGGCGAACTCCTGCAGGTCGGGCTCGGAGCCGAAGGCCGCGGAGTTGCGCACGCCGAGCACGTTCATGGCTGCCCACTGCACGAGCGAGTTGCCGTACGACGACGGCGCGCAGACCCGGTTCTTCTCGGCGTCGTCGTCGCGGGTCGCCTCGACGAACCCCGTGAGCGCCGCACCGAAGCACGGGAACCCCGCCCTGATGGGTTGGAGCGTGATCGACTCCGGCCGCCAGACGGGCAGCCGGGGCGGGTTCTTGAGTCCGTCGGCCGCGCAGTTCACCACGACGGCGTCCGCCGCGACGGAGACCGACCCGTCGACAAGGTCGAGCCTGCCGGGGCCGACGGAGACGAGGTGTCCGCGTCGGACGACGTTCTCGATGCTGCGCAGCAGCGCCAGCTCCCACAGGCCCAGGGTCGGTGCCTTGGCCATCGTCGGCGTGACCGCCGGGTCGATGCGCAGCATGATGCCGAGCTCCTCGAGCCGGAGGAACAGCTCGGGCAGCGACGCCGCCGACGCGGCCGCCTCGACCAGCGCGGCGTACATGCCGAGGTAGATGACCGGGTCGGGCTGGATCAGCGCGCGGTTCAGCATCCACGGGTCGCGCGGTCGCACCCAGCAGATGGCGTCGGGGTCGACGCCCCTGCCCAGCAGCCAGATGCACGCGTCGGTCGCGGTCTTGCCGGAGCCCACGACGACGTACTGGCTGGGGGCGAGGTCCTGGTGGACGAGGTCGTTGACGGGGATCACCCGCGCGTCGTCGGCGACCCCGAACCTGGGCGGGAGCTCCGCGGGGATGTCGGGCGAGAGGTAGCGCGCGTCGACGATCCGGCAGCGGTCCGGCACGGAGTAGCGCTTCCCGGAGATCCGGGAGACGACTGTTCGGTCGCCGACGTAGTCGCAGCCGGAGTAGAGCTCGACCTTGCCGGAGCCGAGCATCCGGTCGGCCAGGACGTCGGCGAAGTAGGCGCAGATGTTGGGCTGGTCGGCCCGCTCGTCGAGCCCCGCCTCCGGTCCCGTCGCCTGCTTGCGACCGCCGCCGAGCACGGTGGAGGCGACACCGTAGAACGACGACGACTGGTGCAGGCGTACGAACGGATAGGCCTCCAGCCAGTGGCCGCCGACTCCGTGCCGACGGTCGACGAGGGCCACCTTGACGTCGGCACGCTCGATCAGTGCATCGGTGAAGGCCATGCCCATGGCCCCTGCCCCCACGACGAGGTAGTCGGCGTCGATCGTGAGCGTCACACGCACGACCCAAGCACCCCGGTCGGCATCGCGTCCATCACCTCGTGGACCAGCCCTGCCCTGGATATGTCGTTGCTGTGCCGCCTCCCTTGCTGGAACCGTGCGAGTCGTGACGAGCAGCGAGGTGTGGGACGAGGAGACCGCGGCACGCTACGACGCCGACGCCGCGTCGATGTTCGCTCCAGAGGTCCTGGGGCCCACGGTCGACCTTCTCGAGCGACTGGCCGAGGGCGGCCCGGCGCTCGAGCTCGCCATCGGAACTGGCCGCGTCGCCGTCCCACTGAGAGAGCGTGGGGTGCCGATGGCCGGCATCGAGCTGTCCGAGCCGATGCTGGCCCGGCTTCGCCGCAAGCTCGACGAAGTCGAGCTTCCGGTCGCCGTCGGCGACATGGCGACCACGGTCGTGGCAGGAGCCGGGTCGTTCGCCCTCGTCTTCCTGGTCTGGAACAGCATCTCGAACCTCCGGACGCAGGCCGAGCAGGTCCAGTGCTTCCGCAACGCCGCGCACCACCTGCGACCGGGGGGCCGGTTCGTGATCGACCTCTGGGTGCCGCCCATCCAGCGGCTCACCCCGGGGCAGGTGGCGGTCCCGATGTCGATCGACGAGGGACACCTGGTCTTCGACACCTACGACCTGGTCACCCAGGAGTGCGTCTCGCACCACTACCACCGCGACGACGACGAGACGATCCGCTACGGGGCCGGGCACTTCCGCTACCTCTGGCCCTCGGAGTGCGACCTGATGGCGCAGCTCGCGGGTCTCGAGCTCGAGTCCCGCTCGGCCGACTGGAGCGGCAGTCCCTTCCTCGCCACGAGCGAGAGCCACGTGTCGGTCTGGCGCAAGCCGGTGGCCGAGAGGCTCACCTAGCGACTGGGCGCTCAGGCGTCTGCCTCGACGGCGAACGTGTTGGCGAGCGGCACTGATCGCCCAGCGGCTCGACGACTGGACGTCGATCGCCAACTCCTGAGCCTGTCGCGTCGTTTCCCTGGGGTGACGTCGAGTGCTTACTCGGAGCCGTCGAAGTGCTGCGCCGCCCTGCGACGCTCCAGCCGCCAGTGGATCTCGTGGGTGGCCGGGTGCCGCCACTCGGCCATCCGGTACTCGAAACCCGGCAGCAAGACGATCGGGATCGGGTCGGGGGACGCCGGGGCGACCGCCCCCACGACGATCTTGGCCTCCACGGGGATGAACGGCGACTGCGCGGGAACCGGTGCGGTCACGAGCTCCACCGGGTCTCCGTACGGGCGCGCCATGCAGACGACACTACAGCCTCGCCAGGTCTGCCGACTTCATGCGCTCTCTTTGCAATACCTATACTCTCTCTATGAGGTGAGTGTGTGCGTGCTATGGGCGCGCCATGGGGGCACTCACCCCGTTCATCACCTGACTGACCATGCCGCAGGAGACCGCGCCCGCGCAGCACCAGACAAGGCAACGACATGCGCCACCCGCCCGTCGATCCGGGTCCTCCCCTCCTCGGTGCCCGGATCCTGGTCGTCACCAGCCAGCCCGTGGTCTCCGCGGGGATCGGCAGCCTGCTCATCGGACGGCACGGCGACCTCGTGGTCACGACCCAGGGTCCCGAGGACGGCGAGCCGGACGTGGTGTTCTTCGACGTGATCGAGCTCCACAACGGCGACGGGACGGATCTGGACCACTGGATCTCACAGACGTCGTCGGTCGTGATCGCGGTGACTCGCGAGCTGCGGCCCGATCTCGGGTCCGAGGCGGTCGAGCGGGGAGCTGCGGGCGCGATCTCGATGGGAGCCTCGCTCGATGACTTCCTCGAGGTCATCGAGGCGGCCATGACCGGACGCCTGGCGGACAGTCGCGCCGTCCAGCGGGCCGACGCGGCATCGCGCGCCGGCCTCCATGTCGGTCTCACCCGCCGGGAGGCGGACATCATCGCGATGATCGTGCAGGGCCTGAGCAACCGCGACATCACCAGGGCCACGCGCCTGAGCATCAACTCCATCAAGGGCTACATCCGCAGCGCCTACCGGAAGATGGACGTGCGCAGCCGTTCCCAGGCAGTGAGGTGGGGCGTCCAGAACGGCTTCCCCCTCGAGCCGCTGGCCATCGCGTCGCCGGTCGGCGACGACAACGTCCGGCCCGCCTAGGGCGAGCGCCGTCTACCTCGGGCCTGCCGGCGTCCAGTCCGGAAGGGCGAACGGGTTCACGACGGACGCGAGCCGGCCGGGAGCCACGTGGGCGTGGGCCCCCGCGCGCTCGAGCTCCTCGACGAGGATCCGCACCATCGTGGTGAGCATCGGCGTCGGTATCTCGCTCAAGGTGTCGGCCCAGAGCAGCAGGCTGTCGCCCGTCACGAGGGGACCGACCACCAGGAGCGGCGTGCAGCGGTCGCCGTCCGGCTCGGCCAGCTCGTCGCCGCGAACGGTGACCCGCTCGAACCGCGCCGCGGCTGCGGCGACCGCGACCCCCACCGCGTCCGCGTCCGCGCTGCCGTCCGGTTGGGGGTTCGCCCGGACCAGGAAGCACGGGTTGCCCGACGCGTACAGGACGTCGCCTGCGGGGTCGCGAAAGGCGTGCCCCTGCCCACTCACGGCATCCTCGGCGACCGTGACCCTCCCCATGGCGCTCCCCCTCCCGTCGTCCGCCGCCGGGTGCGGCGTACGACGGGTGCAACGAGGGCGGGCCGGAAGAGTCACGGGCCTCTCACCCTCACCCGGAACGGATGACGACGGTGCCAGGATGCTGCAGAACACTCGGTGTGGCCGCGGCGGCCGCCGACCGGAAGGGGAGCCCACGGTGCGTCCATCGTGCGGAGCGGTGTCGTCCCCATGACGTCACCGATCGCTGGCCGCACCGAGGACCTGGTCGAGCTCGTCGAGCGCCTGTCGGAGTCGTTCGTCGGCCGGTGCATCGCCCGCTTCCTGGCGATGACCGGCATCGATCGCTGCATCGTGCTGTCGTCGCAGGCGTTCACCGCCCTGATCCCGTTGCTCATCCTGGTGTCGACGCTCGCCCCTGCGGGCTACGACGAGGTCATCTCCGACACGTTCATCCGGAAGTTCAACCTCAGCGGCGACTCCGCCGAGGCCGTGACCCAGCTCTTCGCGACGCCCTCCTCCGCCACCAGCACCCTCAGCATCTTCAGCGTGCTGCTGCTGTTGTTCTCCGGTGTGTCCTTCACCCGCCGGATGCAGTCCATGTACCGCTCGGCCTGGGAGCTGGAGAAGGCCGGCGTGCGCGGCAACCTCTACGCAGCCCTCGGGCTGGTGGTGATCCTGGTCGAGGTGCTCGTGCTGTACGGCGTCCGCGCCCTCGTCAGAGGACTGCCCCTCGACTGGCTGTGGTCGATCCCGATCTCGGCGGCCACCGGTCTGCTGCTGTGGACGTCGGTGCCGTACCTGCTGCTCGACCGGCAGGTGCACTGGCGACGGCTGCTGGTCGCCGGCGGGCTGACGGCCGTTGGCACCTCGCTCTTCTCGGTCGCCTCGAGCATCTACATGCCCGACACGGTCTCGAAGTACATCGCCGAGTTCGGGCTGTTCGGCATCACCATCAGCGTCATCGGCTGGCTCCTCGCCGCGGCCGTCATCCTGGTCGCGAGCACCGCGATCGGCGCCGAGTTCGACGCCGCCGAGGGCGGCTGGATCGGGCGGCTCAAGGTGACCTTCGGCCTGGTCGATCCCGGCCCCGGCGCCGCACGGTGGTCCCGCGGCATCGCAGCCGACCAGGGTGAGGGCCTCAACGACGGCGACCGGCGAGCGCTGATCCGGGTCCTGCTCAACTGGTTGATCATGGCCGCCGCCGTGTGGGCGGCGACAGCCCTGGCGCCGGGTTTCGAGGTGACCGGCGGGGTGCTGACGTACCTCACGATCTCGATCCTGTTCGGCCTCGTCAACGCCGTCCTCGGCCCGGTCGCGCGCCAGGTCGTGCTGTCCCTGACCTGGCGGATGCTGGGCGTGTCCGCGCTCGTGCTCAACACGATCCTGCTCTCGGTGACGGCCCTGCTCCTCGACAACCTCGCGATCGACGGCGTGGGCCCGGCGGTCGTGGGAGCGCTGGTCATCGCGATCGTCACCACCGTGCTCGAGCTGGTGCTGCGTCCCGTCTCGACGGCAGTCTTGACCCCAGACCCGCCCGACCCGCCCGGCCCGACAGACCCTCGCGACCCCGTCTGACCGTCAGGGCGCCGGGTCGCCGTCCGGACGCACGACCAGCCAGGTCCCGCCGTACTCGTCGATGTCGTGGCAGAGCACCTCGTAGGGGCCCTCGTGGGCGTAGAAGTAGAGCGGGTGCCCGTTGTAGGTCACCTGCGTGCGGCCGTCGCGACGCTTCGTGGTGCCCAGCAGCGCGGGCCGGACCCCGCGGGCGGCCACCGGTGCGCCCTCGGTGAGCACCGGCGGCCACGCGACGGCGCAGGCCTGGTAGCAGCGAGGTGAGGGCCGGCCCTGCTCGAGGTCGAAGAGGTAGATCGCCTGCCCGTTCGCGTCGTACAGCATCGGTCCGTACGGGCTGTCGGCCACGATGATGCGGGTGCCGTCGGCGCGCGGTGCCCGCGACGTGGCCACGGCCCCGGGACTCACCGACGCCGAGTCGGAGGGGGTCGCGCTGGACGGGGTCACGCTGGACGGGGTCGCGCTGGACGGGGTCGCGCTGGACGGCGTCGCGCTGTCACGGGCAACGGGCTCGTCGGCCGCCGGGCCGGCGCAGGCCACCAGCACGAGCGGGACGACCAGCGCCAGGTGACGGGCTCGCAGGCGGTTCAGGACCGGTACTCCGGGTTCTCGAAGTCGAAGTGGGTGCCGGCGTCCCACGCCGAGCGCTGGTTGCCGTAGCCCGGCACGCCGCCGGCGTCCTTGAGCAGCTGCGCGAGGTGCATCAGGTTCCAGGTCATGAAGGTGGTGTTGCGGTTGGTGAAGTCGTTCTCCGGCCCGCCGCTGCCCGGGTCGAGGTACGACGGTCCCGGCCCGGCCTCCCCGATCCAGCCGGCGTCGGCGTTGGGCGGGACCGTGTAGCCGATGTGCTGGAGGCTGTAGAGCACGTTCTGCGCGCAGTGCTTGATGCCGTCCTCGTTGCCGGTGATCAGGCAGCCGGCGACCTTGCCGTAGAAGAGGTACTGCCCCTTCTCGTTCAGCTCACCCGAGTGCGAGTAGAGCCTCTCGATCAGCTGCTTGGTGATGCTGGAGTTGTCGCCCAGCCAGATGGGACCGGCCACGACGAGGATGTCGCTGGCCAGGATGCCCGGGAAGAGGTCGGGCCACGCGTCAGCCGCCCAGCCGTGCTCGCGCATGTCCGGGTAGACCCCGGTCGCGACGTCGTGGTCGACCAGCCGGATCACCTCCACCTCGACACCGTGCTTGCGCATGATCGCCGCACTGGCGTCCACCAGCCCCTGCGTGTGGCTCGGCTCCGGGCTCTTCTTGAGGGTGCAGTTGACGAACATGGCCCGAAGGCCGGGAAAGTCCGGGGCGTCGCTCATGGTCTCACTCTCGCCTCGGCGACCTGCGGCTCACAACACGCGGAGATGACGAACCGGTGACGGCGCGAGGTGAGCTAGGGCTTCTCGCCCCAGACCTGGACGACGCGCGGGTTGGCGACGTACGTGGTCGAGTCGCGGGCGATCTCGTAGAGCCTCTCGACGATGCGGTCGACCTCGTCGGCATCGGCGATCCCGTGGCGCACCGCCGTCGCGCTGATGTTCTCGAGGGTGAGGGCGGGGAGCAGCTTGGCGTCCCCCTCCAGTCCCGCGGGTTGGGAGATCGTCGGCTCCACGCGCACGCACCCTGCCTGCGACACCAGCTCGGGCAGCCGCGCGCCGATGAACGGGTCGCCGCCGTTCGCCTGCGCGCTGAGCTCGTAGATCTCCTCGTAGCGCTCGAAGAGCTCCGACGGCGGGTGCGAGAACGACCCGCGGTAGTCGATGTCCTCGACGACGAGCCGACCCCCTGGCTTGAGTGCCCCCACCATCGCGGCGACGCCCGCTCCGGGGTCGCGCAGGTGGGTCAGCAGGAAGCGGGCGTACACGACGTCGTACTCCTCCTCCCCCAGCCCGTCGGCGATGTCGGCCACCCTGAGCTCGACGTTGGTCAGACCGGCCTGCTCGGCGTCGCCCCGGGCGAGGCCGATCTTGGTGGGGTCGAGGTCGACACCCACGACGTGGCCGGTCAGACCGACGACGGACGCCAGGTCGAAGGTGACCTCGCCAGCGCCGCAGCCGACGTCGAGGCAGCGCATGCCGGCGCCCACGCCGGCGCGGGCCAGCAGCGCCGACGTCGCGGGCCGCATCACCCGTCCGACGACGCGCATCCGCTCGCGGCCCTGGATGCCGCCGCGGATCAGGTAGTGGTGCTCGTCCATCGGCCCTCCCGACCCGATTCCATCACGGGGGCGGGACCACTACCGTCAGTCCAGGCTCAGGACGAGGAGGGCTCGTGGACTTCGAGATGACCGACGAGCAGCGAGGCATCGTCGAGGTGACACGGGCCTTCGTCGAGCGCGAGCTGCTCCCCCACGAGGACGAGGTCGAGCGCACCGGGGTGCTGCGGCCCGAGCTCGCCGCCGAGATCCGCCGCAAGGCGCTGGCGGCAGGGCTGTACGCCGCCAACATGCCCGAGGACGTGGGCGGGGCCGGCCTCGACACGGTGACGTGGGTGCTGTTCGAGAAGGAGCTGGGCAAGGCCAGCTATGCCCTGCACTACACCGGCGTGGCCCGTCCGTCGAACATCCTGCTCGCGGGGACGCCGGCCCAGCGGGAGCGCTACCTGCTCCCCTGCGTCCGCGGCGAGCGCATCGACTGCCTGGCCATGACCGAGCCCGGGGCGGGCTCCGACATGCGGGCGATCCGCACGCGCGCCGAGCGCACCGACGACGGCTGGAGCATCCGGGGCACCAAGCACTTCATCAGCCATGCCGACGAGGCCGACTTCGTGATCCTGCTGGCACGGACTGGTGCGAGCACCGACGACGACGCGCGTCCCGGCATGTCGATGTTCCTGGTCGACCTCGACACGCCAGGGCTGAGCGTCCTCGACGGCTATCGCAACGTCTCGCACCGGGGCTACACCAACGCCATCCTCGACTTCGACGACGTCCGCGTCCCGGCCGACGCGCTGCTGGGCGAGGAGGGCAAGGGTTTCGAGCTCGCCGGCACCTGGCTCGGGTCGACGCGGCTCCAGGTGGCGGCGTCGTGCCTGGGCCGGGCCGAACGCGCCCTGCAGCTCTCCCTCGCGCACGCCGCGAGCCGGGAGCAGTTCGGCAAGCCGATCGGCCGCTTCCAGGGCATCGGCTTCAAGCTGGCCGACATGGCCACCGAGCTGCGGGCGGCCGAGCTGGTGACGCTGTACGCCGCGTGGAAGCACGACCAGGGCACCGCGACAGACGCCGACTTCGCGATGGCCAAGCTGAAGGCGAGCGAGATGCTGGCGATGGTGGCCGACGAAGCCATCCAGATCCACGGTGGCATGGGCCTGATGGACGAGCTGCCCCTCGAGCGCATCTGGCGCGACGCCCGGATCGAGCGGATCTGGGACGGCACCTCGGAGATCCAGCGCCACATCATCTCCCGGTCGCTGCTGCGACCCCTGGGAGGCTGAGCACATGACCGAGGCGCCCCGCGAGACCCTGCGTACCCACCGCGAGGACGGCGTCCTCGAGGTCACCCTCGACCGGCCGAAGGCCAACGCCATCGACCTGGCGACCAGCCGCGCGATGGGCCGGGTCTTCGCCGGCTTCCGCGACGATCCCGACCTGCGCGTGGCGATCGTGCGCACCGAGGGCGACAAGTTCTTCTGCGCCGGCTGGGACCTCAAGGCCGCCGCCGCCGGCGATCCCGTCGACGGCGACTACGGGGTCGGAGGGTTCGGCGGCCTGCAGGAGCTGCCCGACCTCAACAAGCCCGTGATCGCGGCCGTGCACGGGCTTGCGATGGGCGGGGGCTTCGAGCTGGCCCTCTCGTGCGACCTCATCTACGCCTCGGAGAGCAGCCAGTTCGGGCTGCCCGAGATCAACGCCGGCACCCTGGCCGACGCCGCAACCGTGAAGCTGCCGAGGCGGATGCCCTACCACGTCGCGATGGAGCTGCTGCTGACCGGACGCTGGATGGGTGCCGCCGAGGCGGCCCGGTGGGGTGTGGTCAACGAGGTGCTGGCCGACGACGAGGCCGTGCGGGCCCGGGCCTGGGAGACCGCGCGCCTGCTGGCCGCCGGGCCCCCGCTCGTGTTCGCCGCCATCAAGGAGACGGCCCGGGCCGCGGAGGCGCTGCGGTTCGACGAGGCCATGGACCTCATCACGGCGAGCCGCCTGCCGACCGTCGCCGCTCTCTACGGCTCGGAGGACGCCCTCGAGGGCGCCCGGGCGTTCGCCGAGAAGCGCACGCCGGTGTGGAAGGGCCGCTGACGGACCGCTCCTACTGCTGGGACACGAACCGGATGGCGTCGTCGACCGCGCGCACGGCCCGGGGTTTCATCAGCGGGCTGTCGCTGTCGAGGAACTGCATGAGGCCGGTGACGAACTGACGCGGCCGGGCCACCCGGTCGTACGTCGACTCCTTGGTGGCCGGGCTGCCGGGCGCGTCGACGTGCTGCACGACCGCCACGCCGTCGGGCTCACGGACCCGGCTGATCCCGCGCACGTTTCCGGTGCGGTACTGGTGGAACAGCAGCACCTTCTCCGGGAGACCGCCGGCACGCACCAGCTCGGAGAGCCAGGCCGACACCTTGTTGATCTCCCGCGCGCTGACGCTGCCGATGTCGCGGCCCGGCACCTGGTCCGGAGCCATCCGCCACTCGGTGTCGAGCCCGAGGCCGACCCACGGGTCGGCGAGCGCCCATTCCCACCGCTTGGCCACCTCGAGGAAGCTGGCGCGGCCCGGCTGCAGGTCGAGCAGCAGGAGGGCGCCGTTGCGGTGAGCGGCGTCGATGTACTCCTGCACGTTGGAGTGCAGCGTGTCGTGCGCGTAGTCGCCGTCGGCGCCCGGCTCGGGGTCGGCCACGGTGACGACGAGCTCGTAGACCGGCAGGATTCGCTCACCCCTCTTCTGCAGCTTCTGCCCCTGCTTGCGCATCTTCGCGAAGGCACGGTCGGGGTTGGTCTCCCCCAGCACGAACGTCGTGCTCGGGTGCGCGAAGCCGTAGTAGGCGAAGAGGAAGCGCTGTCGCGCGAACACCCGCTTGCCACCGCCGGGCAGGCCGGCTCGCAGGGTCGACCCGCTCGCGTCGTCCGACGCTGTCGAGACAGAGCTCCGAGCCTCGACCAGTGGTCCGGCCGTGCTCACTGACGTGCCGGCGGAGGTGGCGAGCACGGTGGTCAGGAGAGTCGCGAGAGTCGTGGCCGTTCTGGCGAGCCGAGAGAACGTCATGGGCGCCGATTGTGCCCCACGCTCGTGAGCGCTCACGCGCCGGGAGTTCCTACCCCGACCTGTCGCTCCCTGGTGCGCTCACTGGTGCGTCAGGTGTGCGCGCACCCGGTCCTGCTCGGGACTCGACATGCCCTCCTCCTCGAGATCGAACCGGACCTGCCCGATGCGACCCTCGAACCGGTTGTGCACGGGGCGGTAGTCGTCGACCACGGGCGTACCGCGGTCGACCCCGATGTTGAAGCTCTCGTCGAAGGAGAAGTAGTAGGCCGTCGTGCGCGGGATCCGGCCGGCGCCCGTCACCTCGCCGTCGACCTCGATCCCGGCCACAGCTCCGCTGCCGGGCGGCCCGCCGTCGTAGGCGAAGCGCAGCACCAGCTCGTGGAGGCCAGGCGCCAGCGGCTCACTACCCCGCACGACGGTCAGGTCACGGCCCACGAAGTTGTAGGCGTAGGCCGGGACGCCGTCGACGAGGTAGAGCGACCACCCGCCGAACCGGCCGCCCTGCGCGACCACCACCCCGCTGGTCCGCTCGCCGACCTCGATCGCGGCGGCGATGACGTGGGAGCGGTTCTTGACGTTGGGCGCTGCCTCCTCGGTGAGGCGTCCGACGCGCGGACCGAAGGTCAGCGTCGTACGGCCCTGGTGGAGGTCGAGACGCCCGGCGACGTCGGGGTTCTCGCGCGCGGTGACACGCGCGTCGAGCGGGAAGACGTTGTACTTCTCGCCCTCCCAGTCGAAGACCGCCTGCAGCTCCTGAAGCAGGTCGGGGTGCTGGGCCGCGACGTCGTGGGCCTGGGTCCAGTCGGTGTCGAGGTCGTAGAGCTCCCAGACGTCGTCCTCGAAGGGCCGGTCGCTCACGTCGACCATCTCCCACGGCACCCCGTGCCGGGTGACGGCCGACCACCCCTGGTGGTAGATCCCGCGGTTGCCGACCATCTCGAAGTACTGCGTCGTGCGCCGGTCGGTCGCGTCGGCGTCGTCGAAGCTGTAGCGCAGGCTGACGCCCTCGATCGGCTGCTGCTCGACCCCGGCCACGGTGTCGGGCTCGGGGACACCGACGGCGTCGAGGATCGTCGGCAGGACGTCGATGACGTGGTGCCACTGGTGCCGGATCCCGCCGCGGTCGGCGATGCCGTTGCCCCACCGCACGATCATCCCGTCGCGCACGCCACCGAGGTGCGAGGCGACCTGCTTGGTCCAGGGGTACGGCGTGTTCATGGCCAGCGCCCACCCGACCGGGTAGATCGGGTAGGTCGTCGCGTCGCCCAGCTCGTCCAGCCGGGCCGCCATGTCGGTCGTGTCGTCCTCGAGCCCGTGCCCCACCAGATGCTCCCGGAAGGTGCCGCGCGGCCCCCCTTCGCCGGAGGCGCCGTTGTCGCCCAGGAGGTAGAAGAACAGGGTGTCGTCCAGGACGCCGAGCTCGTCGAGGGCGGCGACGAACCGGCCGATCTGCACGTCGGCGTGCTCGGCGAACCCGGCGTACACCTCCATGAAGCGCGCCGCTACCCGGCGCTCGGTCTCGTCGAGCTCGTCCCAGCGCGGCACACCCGGCGCCCAGGGCGCGAGCTCGGCCGACTCCGGCACGATGCCGAGCGCAATCTGTCGGGCCAGGATCTGCTCGCGCTGGGCGTCCCAGCCCTCGTCGAAGCGACCGGCGTACTTGTCGCTCCACTCCGGCGCGACGTGGAACGGCGCGTGCGTGGCCCCGAGAGCGAGGTAGGTGAAGAACGGCCGGTCGGGCGTGATCGCCTGCTGGGTGGTCACCCAGTCGATCGCGTGGTCGACGAGGTCTTCGGAGAGGTGGTAGCCGTCCTCGGGCAGCCGGTCCGGCTCGACCGGTCGCGTGCCCTCGAAGAGCTGGGGGTACCAGTGGTTCATCTCCGCGCCCATGAACCCGTAGAAGTGGTCGAAGCCCTCGCCGGTCGGCCACCGGGTGAACGGACCCGAAGGGCTGACCTCGACCGGTGGCGTCTGGTGCCACTTGCCGAACGCGCTCGTGCTGTAGCCGTTGCCGCCCAGGATCTGCGCGATGGTCGCGGCGCTGGCGGGCCGGAAGCCGTGGTAGCCCGGCTCGGGCGTCGACATCTCCGAGGTGACGCCCATGCCCACCGAGTGGTGGTTGCGACCGGTGAGCAGCGCCTGGCGGGTCGGTGAGCACAACGAGGTGACGTGGAAGCGGCTGTAGCGCAGGCCTTCGTCGGCGAGGCGCTGTGCGGTCGGCATCTCGCAGGGGCCGCCGTACGGCGTCGAGGCACCGAAGCCCATGTCGTCGATCAGGACCACCACCACGTGCGGGGCGCCCGCTGGTGCGCGCACCGGTCGGATGGGGCGGGCCGTGGTGTCGACGGTGAGGGGCAGCCGTGAGCGGTCATGCTCGCCGCCCGCGCCGATCACTGCCATGTCGCCCACGGAACGCCGTACTCCTTCTCTCACGTCAGAACCGAGGCCACTGTGACGGCTGACCAGGACGAATGCAACGAACTCGGGCGCGCTGGTACGAGGGTTTTGCCTCTAGCTGGACTCGAGTCCGTTCATGGCTCCGGGCGTCCCTCGGTGACCAGCAGGACGACGACGCTGTCGGGGCCGAGGCCCAGGTGGTCGCGGCGCTCTGCCTGGTCGCCTCCTGCCAGCAGGGACCGGAGCCCCGCGAGGGAGCTGGCGCCGGACGGTCCGGCGTCGACCCCGGCGCCGGCCAGCTCGACGAGGGCCCGCTCGGTCTCGGCGTCGGTCACGGTGACGGCGCCGTCGAGGCCCTGGGCGACGTAGGGCCAGGCCAGCCGCGAGAGGGTTCCGCAGTTGAGGCCGGCCATGACCGTCGAGCCGGTCTCGACGGTCACGGGGCGACCGGCCATGAGGCTCGGTGGGACGCAGGCGGCCACGTCGGGCTCCACGGACACGACAGCCGAGGCTGGGCCGCCGCACCGGACGTGGGCCAGGGCCGCCTGGAGCAGCGACCCCACGCCGGTCGGGACGAGCACGAGCTCGGCCTGGCCGACGCCCACGGTGGCGAGCTGCTCGTCGCACTCGGCGAAGAGCGTCTCGTAGCCCTCGACGATCCACCCCGGGATCTGCTCGTAGCCCTCCCACGCGGTGTCCTGCACGAGCACGCCGCCGCTGCGGGCGGCGGCCTCGGCGGCGACCATGACGGCCTCGTCGTAGCTGCCGTCGACGACGGTGACGCTCGCCCCCTCACCGCGGATCGCGGCGACTGACCGGTCGGGGATGCCGGTCGGCACGAAGACGCTCGCCGGGTGTCCCGCCAGCCCCGCGAAGCGGGCCACCGCGCGGCCGTGGTTGCCGTCGGTGGCGGTCACCACCGTCCGGGTCCTGTCGGCGGCGGCGCCGAGTGCCCGATGGATCGCCCAGGACGCGCCGAGGGCCTTGAACGCCGGCAGCCCGAACCGGGCGCACTCCTCCTTGACCAGCACCTGCCCGACGCCCAGGTCGCTCGCGACCGACGGGAGGCCGACGAGCCTGGTGGCGGCGTACCCCGTCATCGACTGGTGGTACGCCGTCGCGTCGCGATCCGGCGCCGGGCAGACCCAGTCGCGGTCGCGGGTGTGGGGGAACCAGCTCACGCGGGCATCCTCGCTGATCCAGGCTCAAGCCGCGTCGTCACGCGTCGGGTCGGCCAGCCGCCGGTCCAGCCAGGCGCGCTCAGCCGGCTGCAGGTGGGCGAGCCGGACCCGGAGGGCCTGCTCGTCGACCCAGAGCTCGTCGGCCGCCTCGTGCAGGTCGTGCGACCAGCGCAGCGCCTCGGCGACCTCGCCGAGGTCCGGCAGCAGCAGCCGGACGGTCTCCTTCTCGACGCGGAGCTCCTCACGCGCGGCCAGACCGGTCGGCACGGGACCGCGCTCGACGTGCAGGCACTCGTGCAGCACCGTCGTACGACGCTGCGCCTGCGTCATCCCGCGCCGCAACGAGACCGTCGACGCCTCGAAGTCGGTGACGCCGCACTCGCCGCCGTCGTGCCACAGCAGTCTGACGTGGGCCAGGCGGCCCAGCCGCTGCCAGGGATGGATGGCCCGCGTCATGCGACACGACACTAGGTGCTCGCGCCGACAGGCCCGCCCGCCCTCCCAAGCCCGGATCCACGGATCTCCGCCTGCTGCGCGCCACCGCTGGATCCGGGCTAGGACTGCGGGCGGGTCCGGCGCGCGGCCTGTTTCTGGAGCGCCGGTGTCGGGCGTGCGGGCGTGCCCTTCGCCTTCTCCTGGCCACCCTCGGCGGCGTCGAGGATCGCGTCGACGATCCCGAGCACGGCCTGGCGCTCGCGCTCGGTGAGCCGGTCCGCCCGCCGGGGCAGCTCGAAGCGACCCAGGCGCCTGCGCCGGCCGGCCGCCTCGAGCACCTCGTCGACACTCACGTCGAGCATGGCGGCCAGCGCGTCGGCCGTGTCGTCGCTGATGTTGGCGTGACCGTTCTCCCGGATCCGGCGCGCGGTCTCGTACGAGATCGCGCGGCCGCCGCCCGGTCGCGGGGGCAGCCGCAGCCAAGCCTCGCGCAGGCTGAGGTTCTCGCCTCGGCCGCGGCGGTGGCTCAGCTCGCGCAGCCGGCGCTCCAGCAGGTCCTGGAGCGTCTCGTTCACGTGGGACAAGTGAGGCCTTCCGCGCGGGGCTTCGTCAGCTTGCTGACCTGCGCAAAGGTTCCTACTCGCAGACTTGTATCCGCCACAACTGGTTGCTCTCTCCACATGTGCGAGTTGCAATGCCGCGCGGAGGATCACAGGATGAGCGCCGCAGCCCCCGCCCCATCGGAGAGGACCGGATGTACGTCAAGGATCCCGGCAGGCTTCGCCGCCGCCGCACGACCATGGGTCTGACCCAGCAACAGCTGGCCGCGCTCGTGGGCTCGACCCAGCAGTACATCTCGCTGCTCGAGTCGGGCAAGGACCGCAACTGCTCGGAGCGGATCACTCTCAAGCTGTGCCGCTGGCTCGAGGTCGACCCGGAGGAGTACTTCGAGGAGCGCGCGCCGTCCGAGCTGAGGGTCAGCTCGCGGCCGGCTCCGTCCTGACCACCACACGCGAGCTCGACGAGCAGCACTCCCCGTCGCAGTGATTGACTGAACGTTCAGTCTGAGACAGGCTTCCCGCATGAGCGGGGCAGACGTCGTCGTCGTGGGCGGCGGCACGGTGGGCGCGTGGACGGCCTGCTTCCTGGCCGAGGCCGGCCGGTCGGTGGTGCTCGTGGAGGCCGACACCCTCGGCAGCGGGGCCAGCAGCCGAGCATCCGGCATGGTCCGCGCCCAGGGCGGCACCGAGGCGGCGATCCGGCTCGGGATGTTCAGCCGCGACTTCTACGCCTCCCAGCGCGACCACTACCCGCTCGACTCCGGCTTCGTCGCTCAGGGCTACCTGATGCCCGCCTTCACCACGGAGGAGGTGGCCGCCGCGCAGGAGCGCATCGCGCTGCAGCGATCGTTCGGTCTGGACGTGGAGTGGTGGGACGCCGACGAGGTCGACCGGCGCCGGACCGGGCTCGCACCGGGCTCGACCAGCGGGGCGTCGTACGCCGCCGGCGACGGCTACATCGACGCACCCCGCAACGTGCTGGCCTACACCGCCGCTCTCGTCGCGCTCGGTGTCGACGTGCGCGAGCACTGCCGGTTCACGGGGCTGCTGCTCTCCGACGGCACCGCCACGGGCGTCGAGACGAGCTCCGGGACGATCGAGGCAGGCACGGTCGTCCTCACGGGCGGCCCTGACCTGGCCGCGGTCGGCGCGGCCGCAGGCGGGCGCGTGCCCGCGGGCGGGACCCGGCACCAGGTCGTCGTCACCGCACCGGTGCCCGGCACCGACCCCCACGACCTGCCGATGGTCTTCGACGTCACGTCGGGCATCTACTGGCGCCCGGGCGAGGAGGGCGGGCTGCTCTGGGGGATGAGCAACCCCGACGAGCAGCCGGGACGCGCTCACGAGTTCGACACGGCGTACTACGAGAGGATGAGGGCGCGCATGGCGACCCTCTACCCCGCCACCGTCGGTCTCGGGCTGCGCCGCACGTGGGCGGCCACCATCGACTACACACCCGACCACCTGCCGATCATCGGCCCGCTGCTGCGCGACGACGTCGGCGCCGTCGCCGGCACGCTCGTCGCCAGCGCCGGTGGCCACGGGATGATGTGGGGCCCTGGGGTCGCGCGCGCGGCCGCCGACCTCGCACTCCACGGGAGCAGCGACCTGCTCGACCTCACCGACCTCGGCCTCGACCGCTTCGACGCCGACGGACACAGCCGCCTGGCTGCCGATCCCATCGCCCTGCCCTTCCCGACGAGGGCCTTCCCGCACAGGACGCACTGATGCCCACGCCTCACCTGACCGACGCCGTCTCCGCCGAGCTCGAGGACTGGGGCCCGCTCGAGGAGGCCACCGGCCACGAGATGACCACCGCCGGCGCGGTGGTCTGGGTCGACGGCGAGGCGTCCGGTGGCATCTGGGAATGCTCTCCCGGGCCGTCGTACTGGACCCTGGAGACCCACGAGGTCATCCACCTCGTGGCGGGCCGGATGACGTGCACCCCCGACGGCGGCGAGCCGACCGAGATCGGCGCCGGGGACATGGCCGTCTTCCCGAAGGGCTGGTCCGGCACCTGGGACCTCCACGAGACCGTGCGCAAGGTCTACGCGATCTTCTGAGGCGTCCGGAGGCTTCGAGACGGGACTTCGTCCCTCCTCAACGACCGGACGACGCACCTCGGTGGTTGAGGGGATCGCGCAGCGACCGTCTCGAAACCTCCGCCGGTCCAGTACGTTCGGGATCGTGATCGAGCTGACCCAGGGCCAGGAGCTCCGACTGGCCGCCGACGACGGGACCCCACTGAGCCGGCTGCGCCTGGGGCTCGGCTGGGACAAGGAGCGCAACGCGGGCTTCCTGGGCTCGGGCGCCCCGAACGTCGACCTGGACGCGACCGCGGTGCAGTTCGCCGGCGACCAGCTCTTCGACCTGGCGTTCTACAACCACCTCGAGACCCGCGACGGCTCGGTGGTGCACCTCGGCGACAACCTCACCGGCCACGGTGAGGGCGACGACGAGCAGCTGACCCTCGACCTGTCCCGCGTCTACGCCAAGGTCGACACGATCGTGCTCCTGGTCAGCAGCTACCAGGGTCACAGCCTGGAGTGGGTCGCCAACGCCTACTGCCGGCTCGTCGGCGAGGACGACGTCGAGCTGGTCCGCTACACCCTGACGGCCGGCCCGGCCCAGACGGGCGTGGTGATGGCGAAGCTGGTCCGCACCGGCGACGCCTGGACCCTGCGCGCCGTCGGCGAGGGCATCGCCGCGCGCATCCCGACCGACGCCGTCGACGCGCTGCGCGCGTTCCTCTGAGCCCGTCCATGTCGCTCGAACGCGTCGCGCCGTCCGTCGAACGCGTCGCGCTGGTCACCGGCGGAGCGCGTGGGATAGGTGCGGCCACCGTCGCCGAGCTGGTCCGCCAGGGGTACGGCGTCACGGCGCTCGACGTCGCGGCGGGTGCCGACGTGCCGTCCGGCCTGGGCTACCCGCTGGCGACGCCGGCGGACCTGGCGACGGTCGCCGCTCTGGACGTCGACCGCGTCCTGGCCGTGGAGAGCGACGTACGCGACCGCGAGGCCCTCGACCTGGCGGTCAACGCCACCCTCGACCGGTTCGGGCGGCTCGACGCCGTGGTGGCCGCCGCCGGTGTCGTGGTCGGCGGACGACCTCAGTGGGAGACCCACGACGACCACCTCGACACCCTCCTCGACGTCAACGTGCGTGGTGTCTGGAACACCGCGGCCGCCACGATCCCGACCATGCTCGCCGGCCTCGACCCGGCCGGCTGCCGCTTCGTCGCGGTCGCCTCGGCCGCCGGGGAGCGCGGTCTGCCCAACCTCACGGCGTACGCCGCCAGCAAGCACGCCGTCATCGGCATCGTCCGCGGGCTGGCCGCCGACCTCGCGGGCACCGGCATGTGCGCTGTCGCGATCGCCCCCGGCTCGACCCGGACGGCGATGCTGGCCGCGACCGCCGACCTCTACGGCGCGACCACCTCTGAGCTCGCCCGGCACCAGACCATCCGGCGCCTCGTCGAGCCGGAGGAGATCGCCGAGGTCATCGCCCTGTGCTGCTCCCCCGCCGGCGCTGCCCTCAACGGCGCCGTCGTCAGGGCGGACGGGGGCTTCCAGCCGTGACGACGACCACTAGCCTCGTGACGAGCGTCGGGAGCGGCGCGTAGGAGGACCCGATGCAGGTGTTCGTCAACCGGTCGATCATGGGCTGGGCGCTCGGGGTGGCGGCGGCAACAGTGGTCTCGAAGGCGCTGCTCCACCACTGGCTCGAGTTCGAGCCGATCGAGCAGACCTCCGTCCACAACGCGTTGGTGTCCAGCGCGATCTTCGTGGTCGGCTTCGTGCTCGTGGCGACGATCTCGGACTACAAGGAGAGCGAGCGCATCCCCTCGGACTTCTCCGCGACGGTCGAGGACCTCTACAACGACGCGGCCCAGCTCCGCAGGGAGTACGAGTTCGACCTCGAGCGCTTCCGCCACAACCTGGTCGACATCCTCGGCTCCTTCCGCCACGGCACCCGCGAGGGCCGGCTCGAGTCCCGCCGCGAGATCGCCGACCTGCACACGACCTTCGGCCAGATGAACGCTGCCGGCGTGCCCCCGAACTTCGTCACCAAGCTCAAGCAGCAGGAAGCGTCCCTGCTGGCCAACCTGGCCCGGGTCAACTACATCCAGCGCGTCCAGTTCATCCCCTCGGCGATGCTCCTGGTACGGCTGATCACGGCGGTGATCATCCTGATCCTGCTGCTCACCGAGGTCGACTCGTTCACCGGGGGCGCCCTCATCGTCGGCACCTTCACGTTCCTGCTGGTCTACCTGCAGCGGCTGATCCAGGTGGTCAGCGTGCCGTTCCAGGACGCGGGGCGCACACGCGACGACGTGAGCCTCTTCCAGCTCCGCGAGGCGCGCGCCTACCTGGAGTCACGCGCCCCGTCCGGCTCGGGGTCACCGCGGGAGAGCGACCCGGGCGAGCACGTCCCGACGGGCGGCTAGCAGCCGCGCGCGGAGGTCGTCCCAGTCCGGGTCGGCCAGGGCACGGCCGACGTCGAGGTAGCGCATCGGGCGGGCACCGTACGGCGTGACCAGGGTGGGCCGGGCGCCGACGCGCACCACCTCGAAGCGACCGTTCGGCTGCTCGCGGAACACCACACGTGCGGCGACGCCCTCCCACAGGTCGGGCCGGGCGGAGTCCTGCTGGGCGATCGCGTTGCCGAGGCCGTAGAGCACCCAGGTGCCGTTGACCTTCTCGAACGGCTGGACGACATGGGCGTGGTGCCCGTAGACGAGGTCGACGTCCTTGCTGCGCGTGAGCAGCCCGGCGACCCGGCGCTGCTCGTCGGTCACCGGGGCGTAGCCGTCGGTGCCCCAGTGCAGCGCCACCATCACGACGTCGGCACCGGCCCGGCGCGCGGCGCGGGCCCGCGCCTCGATCTTCGCGACGTCGATGAGGTCCACCGACCAGGGCGCCTCGTCGGGCACCGGCAGCCCGTTGAGCCCGTACGTCGCCGACACGAGCCCGACGGTCACCGCGCTGCCGCCCGCGCCGGCCTCGACCAGCGTCGGACGCCGCGAGTCGCGACGGGTCGCGTAGGACCCGGTGTGCGCCAGGCCGGCGCGGTCGAGGGTCTCGACCGTCCGGGCCAGGCCCTCGAAGCCCGCGTCGACGGTGTGGTTGGAGGCGGTCGTGCAGGCGTCGTACCCCGCCCAGCGCAGGGCGGGCGCGATCTGCGGCGGCGCCGAGAAGGTGGGGTACGCCGAGAAGGGACCGGTCGGGGGCGCCAACGAGGTCTCGAGGTGACAGACGGCCAGGTCGGCCTCCTCGATCGTCGGCCGCATCGGCGCGAGCAGCGGGCGGAAGTCGAGCCCCCCTCTCCCCTGGGCTGCCGCATCGGCCCGCGCCGTGTCCCAGAGCCCTTCGTGCAGCAGCACGTCGCCGGTGAGCACGACGCTGAGCCGTCGAGGGCGCGCCTGCTCCGCCGGCTCCTCGGGATCAGCTTCTCCCGGCTCCTGCGGCTCCACCTCGTGCGCGACCGGGCGGAGCGCCGGTGCGACCGTGGGCGGCTCGGGATCCGACTCCGGCATCGGCGAGAAGAGAGCGGTGACGAAGAGGGCGATCAGCATCGCCAGCCCGGTCCGCACCGGGACACCCTCCCACGCCGCTGCTCTCCCCACGCGATCTTGGCCGAGGCCCTCGAGCTCCGGGCGCCGTCAGCGGAGGGTGAGCACGAGCCCGACGAGGCCGGGCAGGGTGCCGAGGAGCAACCAGGGCGAGAGCGGGCGACGCCCGTGGATGGCCAGACCGGCGCCCACGGCGACGACACCGAAGAGCATGGCGATCACGTTCAGCCCGATCCGGTCGCCCTCGCGGTCGGCGTCGATGTGGAACGACGCGATCGCGATCCCGACCGCGAGGTGCAGGATGGTGGTGACGGCCAGGACGGACACCACCCAGCGCTGCACCCGGGTGAGCGCCTGCTCCTGCTCCGCCGCGTTCACCCGGGGCCGAGGCGCCGTCGGGTCGATGAGGTGGCGGCGGGGCTTCGGTGGCACCCGCCCATCCTCCCGGACGCCGCCGGGTCAGGGTCCGGCGGACCCCGGTCAGCCCGCCAGGTACGCCGCTGGGCGCGCCTGCACCCGGACCTCCTCGCACGACTGCGCGGTGTCGTCCCAGTCGTCCTTCGGGTCGCGGCTGCCGACGATGACGATGACGTCGTGGTCGACGTCGGCCTTGCCGCAGTAGATCTCGTCACGATCGCCGTCGGGGAAGAGGTAGATGGTGTCGCTGCCCTCCTCGGCGTAGACCATGTCCTGACCCGCTCCGACGTAGAGGACGTCGCCGTCCTCGTCGCCCTTGAGGATGTCGTTGCCGCTCCCGTCGCGGATGACGTCGGCGCCGAAGCCGCCGTTGATCAGGTCGCGGCCGGGTCCGCTGTCGATGGTGTCGTCGCCGACGGCCCCGATCATCTGGTCGTCTCCGTCGCCGCCGACGAGGACGTCGTTGCCGGTCTCGCCGTTGACCCGGTCGTTGCCCGTGCCACCGTCGAGGTCGTCGTTGTCGTTTGCTCCGGAGAGGACGTCGTTGCCACCGCCCGCCACGACGCGGTCTGCGCCGGCGGCGCCGACGACGTGGTCGCGTCCGGACCTGGCCTTGACGGTGTCGTTGCCGGCGAGCGCCAGGATCGTGTCGGCCCCGCGGGTGCCGACGATCCGCTCACCCTTGGCGGTGCCCTTGATGCCGTCGGCGTGGGCCGTCGGGACGGAGGTGGCGACGGCCGCCAGGACGAGCGACGGGACGAGCGCCAGGATCCGAGAGTGGGGGGTCATGGTGGGGGGCTTCTTCCGTTGTGGGTCCCCGCTCACGTGCCGCCCTCCCCGGCGGCACGTCCGACCCAGCCCGACCGGCCTTACTCAGCCGATCGCCCCCTGTGCGCCACGAGCCCCCCGAATTGCGGCTGCTGCGTCAGCGGGACGGGTCCGGCCAGACGGTCCGACCGAGCCCGTTTGCGGGACTGTACGCTCGAAAGGATGTCTAGACCACCCCCCTTACGGGTCGGATGCGCGGTCAGGCGGGCGGTCAGGCGGGCGGTCAGGCGGGCGGTCAGGCGGGGCGCGAGCCCACCAGCACGCCGATCTTGTCGATGCGGTGCTCGGGGTTCTTGAACTCGTCGGACCAGAAGTTGCCGGCCGCGTGGTCCTCCTGGGTCGCGCAGGTCGAGAGCGTGATCATCGCCTCGGTCGGGGTGCGCCCCGGCCGGCCGGGGACCGCGGCTCGCTGCTCGGCCAGCGAGCGCTCCGAGCGGAACGACGTACGCCGCGTCGCGACGATCTCGTAGACGAAGCGGCGTCCCGCCGTCTCGACCACCACCCGCTCGCCGATCCGCAGATCGGGCAGGAGCTCGAAGGCGCGCGTCGACGACGTCCGGTGGGCGGTGACCTGGTAGTTGCCGATCCCGCCCGGACCGACGCCACCGCGCGGGCCGTGGGGGCTGGCCGCTACTCCGCCGTCCTGGATGACCGTGCCCGGCCCGTCGTCGGTCCAGCCGACATAGGGCACGACGGCCAGGTCGCGGAGCCCGATCGCGGGGATGCTCAGGCTCGCACCGCGCGGCCGGCCGTCACTCGGCCGCGGTCCGGCGAGCTCGAGGGGCTCTGTCGAGGTGAGGACGTCCTGCGCGACCGGCGGCGTTGCCTGCATGCTCGTGCCCACCGAGCGCTCGACGTTGGTGGGTGCGGCCGCGTCGCACCCGGCCAGTGCGGCGGCGCCGAGCGCCAGGGGTGTGACCAGGCGGGCGAGCCGGGCGTTGCGCTGGGCCGGCTGGGCGACAGAGGGCACCCCTCGACGGTACGACGCGACTGGTCGGCGACACGCGGGGCCGCGTCCCCGGCCCCGGGGCGCGCGGCGGATACAAATGGTCCTGGCCCCGCAAAGTATGAGTTTGCGGGGCCTGAACTATTTCCTGCCCGAGTATTTCGTCGCCGACAAATAGGTGAAGGCCCACCAAGTATGAGTTGGTGGGCCTTCGGTGTCTTCCGGGCCGAAGCCCTTCCGACAAGCCAGTTCTATCCCCGAAGGCCAGGGCGGCGCAAGAGGATGAGCGGGCTGATTTCGCGACGTACGGCGTGTCGCTCAGGACGCGCCGGTGAAGCCCGCCTCGTACGCCCCGATCTCGTCCAGGATGCGGCTCCGCACCGCCTCCGGGGCGAAGCTCGCGCGCACCGCGGCTCGGGCCAGGTCGGCGACGCCGCCCTCGTCGAGACCGAGCAGGTCTGCGGCGATCTCGTACTCCCGGTTGAGGCTGGTGCCGAACATCGGCGGGTCGTCGGAGTTGATCGTCACGGTCACCCCGGCCTCGACGAAGGTCCGCAGGGGGTGCTCGGCGAGCGACGCCACCGCTCGGGTGGCGACGTTGGACGAGGGGCAGACCTCGAGCGGCACGCCGGTCTCGGCGAGGTGTGCGAGCAGCGCGGGGTCCTGGGCCGACGACGTGCCGTGGCCGATCCGCTCGGCTCCGAGCAGCCGCAGCGAGTCCCAGACCGTCTCGGGCCCGGTCGTCTCCCCCGCGTGCGGGACGCTGTGCAGCCCGGCCGCGCGCGCGGCGGTGAAGTGCGGCTCGAACCAGGACCGCGGCACCCCGACCTCCGGGCCGCCGAGCCCGAACGCGACCAGGCCCTCAGGGCGGTGGTCGAGTGCGTAGGCGAGCGTCGCGTCGGCCGCGGGCACGCCGGACTCACCCGGGACGTCGTAGATCCAGCGCAGCACGAGCCCGAGGTCACGCTCGGCGGCGACCCGGGCGTCCTCGATCGCCTCGGTGTAGGCCTCGATCGGCATGCCGACGCCGTCCACGTCCGGGCGCACGGAGGTGTACGGCGTGCAGGTCAGCTCGGCGTACCGCACGTGCTGCTCCTCAGCCATCTCCCGGGCCACCTCGTAGGTGAGCAGTCGGACGTCCTCCGGGGTCGTCACCAGAGCGACGACCGCGAGGTAGACGTCGATGAAGTGCGCGAAGTCGCGGAACGCGAAGAACTCCTTGAGCGCCTCGAGATCGCTCGGGACGACGCCGGGATGCCGGGCCGCGAGCTCGGCGACGATCCGCGGCGAGGCCGACCCGACATGGTGGACGTGCAGCTCGGCCTTCGGCAGACCGGCGATGAACGTGGTCAGGCTCATCCGGCAGATGCTGGCCCGCGGGGCGAGCAGGCGCAACTTCACCGAGCTCGGCGTCCAGCGAAGGTGAAGTTGCGCCTGTTCGGCGGCGAAGTTGCGCCTGCTCGGCTATCCCAGGGCGTCGAGGACTGCCTGGGCCGGGTCGCCCTCGGTGGGTTGGCCGTCGACGAGGACGGTGGGGGTCCCGTTGACGTCGTTCTGCGACATGGCGTCGGTGGCGTTGGTGATCCACTGCTCGTAGACCTTGTCCTCGATCAACGGACGTACGTCGGCCTCCGTAGCGCCGGCCGCCACCGCGGCGGCGATCAGCTCGTCGTCCTCGGGACCGGCGGTGCCCTCGGCCGGCTGGTCGGCGTACAGGTCGTCGTGGAGGGTCTTGAAGGCGTCGACGCCCGCGGTGTCGAACGTGGCCAGCAGTGCGTTGAGGGCACGCGAGGAGTAGTCGTTCTCCGACGCGTCGTCGAGGAAGGACACCATCCGGTACTCCACCCGGACGTCGCCGGCCTCGATCGCGTCGTCGAGCTGCTCGCCGACCGTCGCCTCGAGCTGCGCGCAGATCGGGCACTGCAGGTCCTCGTAGATGCTGATCGTCATCGGGGCGTCGTCCGCGCCGACGACGATGCCGTAGTCGTCGGTCGCGCCAGAGGGCACCGCGTCCGGCGTGTCGCCGGTCGTGTCCCGGCTCGACTGCACCCACACGCCGATCCCGATCAGGATCGCCAGCACGGCCGCTACGGCGCCCGTGATCAGCAGCTGCCGGCGTCGCTCGTCCTTGCGCTGCTGGTCCAGCAGCGCCTGGGTGCGGGCAGCGCGCTCGGTCGTGCGGTCAGTGGACTTCGACATCGACAAGCCTCTCGGTGGAACGGAACATGACGTTGTCCAGGGCGTACGGCGTGCGCGGACGCCACACCAGCCAGCCGGACAGGGCGAGCAGGCCGAGGTCCCGGGCGATCTCCCAGGGGTACGCCGCGGACGCGCCCTCCTTGGTCCCGCCGCCGCCGAAGCAGCCGCACTCGATCTCGAGCCCGCGGGCCCAGGCCGAGGCGATGCCGACGATGAAGGCGACCAGGACGACGCTGCTGACGACCGCCGCCGGCCGGGTCAGGAGCCCGGCGAGCAGGAGGAGCCCGATGACCAGCTCGAGGATCGGGAGCCCGTGCCCGACCACGGTGACAGCGGACTCGGGAAGGAGGTCGTAGGCCCGCACGGCGCGCACGCTGGCGGCCGGGTCGGGGAGCTTGAGGGCGCCCGCGACGACCCACACCACGCCAACGACCAGGCGAGCGACCAGGCCGATCCAGTCGGCGTAGCTCTGTCTCACGTGGCCCAACTCTAGGCAGCCGTCCTGAGTCCTTCCTGAGGACAGCGGGCGAAGAAGTCCCGAACCGATCCCAGGTGTCCCGGACCCCGACCACGGCATGAGTAGTCTGGGCCAGCGATGAGTGAGCGCCTGGTGTGGATCGACTGCGAGATGACCGGCCTCGACCTGGCGGCGGATGCCTTGGTCGAGGTCGCTGCTCTGGTCACCGACTTCGACCTCAACGTGCTGGGAGCCGGGGTCGACATCATCGTCAAGCCACCGCCCGAGGCGCTGGAGCAGATGGGCGACTACGTGCGACAGATGCACGAGACGTCCGGGCTGCTCGACGAGCTCGACAAGGGCACCTCGCTGCGCGATGCCGAGGAGCAGGTGCTCGCCTACGTGCAGGCGCAGTGCGGGCCGCACAGCCGGCCGCCACTGGCCGGCAACTCGGTGGCGACGGACCGGTCGTTCCTGGCCCGCGACATGCCGATGCTGGACACCTTCCTGCACTACCGGATCGTCGACGTCTCCTCGATCAAGGAGCTGTCGCGGCGCTGGTTCCCGCGGGCCTACTTCCAGGCGCCGGTCAAGCGCGGCAACCACCGCGCGCTCGCCGACATCCAGGAGAGCATCGAGGAGCTGCGCTACTACCGCGACACCGTCTTCGTGCCTGCTCCCGGTCCCGACAGCGACGTCGCCCGCGAGGCCGCTCATCGCCACGGTGGCGCGCTCACCGGTCTCGGCCCGGACGACGACCACCCGGCTGCGGCCGACGCATCCCCCGATTCCCCAGCAGGGGCCTCCGCCCCTTAGACTTCTCCGGTCGTCGCGCCAGCGACGGCTCCATGGTGGGTATAGCTCAGCTGGTAGAGCGCCGCCTTGTGGTGGCGGATGTCGCGGGTTCAAGTCCCGTTACTCACCCCGATGTTGGTCAACCGGTGTTGATCAACCAGTAGCCCCACTCGCCCAGGCGGGTGGGGCTTCTGCGTCTCCGGGCCTGTCCTACCGAGAGCGGCGCGCGAGGATCCGGGCCACCTGCGCCTGCCCGCTCGACCGCGCATGCTCCAGCGCCGTGACGCCGTCACCGTCGGCGATCGCGGGATCGGCGCCGGCATCGAGCAGGATCCGCACGATCTCCTGGTACGCCGCCGAGCCGTCACCCAGGATCACGGCCTCGAGCAGCGCGGTCCAGCCGAGATCGTTGACGTGGTTGACGTCGATGCCGGTCCGCACGACCCGGCGCACGTAGTCGACGTGGCCCCGCTCGCTGGCCGGGATCACCGAGACGCCCCCGAAGCGGTTGCGGATCGTCAGGTCAGGGTCGGCGGGCAGCAGGGCCTCGAGCATCGCGACCGAGCCCGTCACCCCGGTCACCAGCCAGGGCGTGTCGTGGATGGCGTCGAGCGCGTCGGGGTCGGCGCCGAGGGCGACGAGCACGCGCGCCGCCGCGACCCGGTCGTTCGCCGACGCGACCAGCAGCGGCGTACGCCCGTCGCCGTCGCGCACCTCGAGCCGCGCCCCCGCCCGCAGGGCCAGAGCCAGGGCGTCGCCGTCCCCGGTCCGGGAGGCGTCGAGCAGCCGGGCCTCCGCGATCGCCCGGTCGACGGGCCGGCCGTCCTGCGCGGCCGCGACCTCGAGGAGGCGGGCGAGGTCGTCGAAGCCCTGGGCGCGGGCGTAGGCGAGCGGAGTGGCGCCGTCGCGCGGCGACGCGACGTCGACGTCCACTCCCCCGGCGACCAGCACGCGGACCGTGTCGAGGTAGCGCTCACCGCCGTCGCCGAGGTGGACCGCCTCGTGCAGAGCCGTCCACCCGAGGTTGTTGACGTGGTCCTTCTCGATCCCCGCCCGCAGCAGCCGACCCACCACGCCGGCGTGTCCACGCTCTGCCGCGCGGATCAGTCCCGTGCCGTTGAAGCTGTCCTTGTCGTCCACCCGCGCATCGTGGCGCAGGGTGAGCTCGAGCAGGTCGAGATAGCCCTCGCTGGTCGCGATCAGGTAGGGGCTCTGCTGGGTGTCGTCCTTGGCGTTGACGTCGGCGCCGCGCTCGATGAGCCGCCTGGCCCGACGTACGTCGTCGGCCCAGGCGGCCTCGCGCAGCCGGGCGTCGAGGCGAGCCTGCTGGACCCGCGTCGGCTCGGCCGGCGCGGACTCCTGATCTGCAGGTGCGGGCTCGGCTGACTCGGCTGACTCGACGGGCTCCGAGGCGCCCGACGGCGACGGGCTCGGACGGGAGTCGGCTTCGGTCTCGCCGCCCGAGCAGCCCGCGAGCAACAGGGTCGCGGCCGCGAGCCCGGACAGCACCTTCGTCGACATCTGGAAGCCTGAGAGGTGGGCGGTGTCGGCGCAGCTGATCGGTCTCGTCAGTGCCCTCCGGGGACGTGTCCGAAGCGACCGTGCTGGAAGTCCTCGTAGGCCTGGAGCACCTCGGCCTTGGTGTTCATCACGAACGGGCCGGCCCAGGCCAGCGGCTCGCGGATCGGCCGGCCGCCCACGACGACGACGTCGAGCTTCGGCGAGCGGCTCTCCTGGCTCTCGTCGGCCTGGATCGTCAGGTAGTCACCGGCGCCGAGCACCGCGGCCTGCCCGGTCCGCAACGGTTGCCCATCGGTGCCGATCGTGGCGTTGCCGTTGAGGACGTAGGCCAGCGCGTTGAACTCGGGGTCCCACGGCAGCTCGAGGCGGCTGCCGGGCTCCAAGGTGGCGTGCACGAGCGCCATGGGTGTGTACGTCGATCCCGGACCGGCCAGGCCGTCGACCTCGCCGGCGATGATGCGCACGAGCACGCCGGCGTCGGACGTCGTCACCAGGCCGACCTGACCGGAGCGGATGTCCTGGTACCTCGGGTTGGTGAGCTTGGTGTCGCGAGGCAGGTTGACCCACAGCTGGAGGCCGTGGAAGAGACCGCCCTGCTGGACCAGCCACTCGGGCGGTGCCTCGATGTGCAGGATGCCGGCCCCCGCCGTCATCCACTGGGTGTCGCCGTTGGTGATGGTGCCGCCACCGCCGTGGGAGTCCTGATGGTCGAAGGTCCCGTCGATGATGTAGGTGACGGTCTCGAAGCCCCGGTGCGGATGCCAGGGCGTTCCCTTGGGCTCTCCGGGGGCGTACTCCACCTCGCCCATCTGGTCCATCATGATGAACGGGTCGAGCTGGGCCAGGTCGATGCCGGCGAAGGCGCGGCGGACCGGGAAGCCCTCTCCCTCGAAGCCCGTGGGCGCCGTCGTCACCTGCCACACCGGACGCGGCTGGTCACCGAGCCCCGGGCTCTTCAGGCGCGGCAGGACGGTCAGGTCGTCAACGGTGATCGCGGGCATCTCGTTCTCCTCTGTGGGCTCACCCCTCCCAACGGTAGTTGAAATCTCAATATTCCGCTGCCCTGCTCGACCGGGGGTTCGGCGGTGCCATCCTCACCCGGCCCGACCGCCCGGTTCTCGATTTCGAGCGCGCGCCGCCCGCTGGTACCGTTGACGCCGCTTCACCACACGCGCCATTAGCTCAATTGGCAGAGCAGCTGACTCTTAATCAGCGGGTTCGGGGTTCGAGTCCCTGATGGCGTACCAAAAGGCCTCTGACCTGCGGAAACGCGGAGCAGCAGCGTTCGTCATGTTCCAGGTGTAGCCAAGTTTGTAGCCATTCTCGAAGGGGCACGTCAGGTCCGTTCGCGCCCAGTCCCTGGGAAGACGACGCTCTGGGCCGCCGACGTGTAGTCCCCCATGCCACTAGTGACGAATGGTCACCTGCGCATCTCTAACCTCCCGGGGTGGGAGTCCAGATCGATCCCGACCTCATCCGTAGCGCCGTGCGCAGACAATCCGCCCTGACCTATGCCCCGTGGACGGCAGGGGGCGCAGGTACCCGTAGCCACGCTCAGCGGACTCGCTACCGACCGACCGAACTGGAGTGGTGTACGAGCACAGAGGACGCCCGTAAGGCGACTTCCGAATAGCATCACCGGTCATGAGGCCCGAGAACTCGGCCGACCGGCTGACCGCGGAGGAAGGTGCGGTTCACGACCTGTTGCGCGATGCGCATTTGGCGGCCGACCATGACCTCCCCGAACTGTTCACCCGCTACGCCAGCGTCTTGGGCGTGCGCGATCCGATCGCCTACGTCGCGGACCTCCAGCAACGGGTGCTCGTGCCCTTCCTCGACACCGAACAACCGTCCCGCGAGAACCCCGGGGTACTCACCATCGACGCGACGCTGGCTGGGCGGGCCTTCCAGCACGTGGAGGTGCTCACGCAGGCCTTGGAGCACCCGGTCGGCGAACTTCGGGTCTGGCTGCCGATGCTCGATGGCACCGAGCGTCTCGGGCTGCTCGCCGTCACTCTGCCCTCGAGCGCGTGGGACGACCACACGGTGCTGCAGTCGCGGCTGCTTCACTTCGCCGCCCTGGCCGCCGAGCTGATCATGACCAAGACCATGTACGGCGACACCCTGGTGCGGCTGCGCCGCACCAGCGAGATGAGCATGAGCGCCGAGATGCAGTGGTCGCTACTGCCTCCGCTGACCTTCGCCTCCGATGATCTGACGATCACGGGGGGCCTCGAGCCCGCCTACGAGGTGGCCGGCGACACGATCGACTACGCGGTGGATCGCAACATGGCCAGGCTCGCGATCTTTGACGGCATGGGGCACGGTCTGGCGTCAGCACAGCTGACCGCGCTGACGGTGGCCGCGTATCGCAACGCGCGCCGGGGTGGGAAGGACCTGACCGACACCGTCGACTTCATTGATCGCGCCGTGGTCGAGAACTTCCCGAACTCATTCATCACCGGCCAGGTCGTCGAGCTCGACGTGGCCACCGGACTCCTGCGCTGGGTCAACGTCGGGCACCCCGATCCCTTGCTGATCCGACAGGGTCGTCTCGTCAAGGAGCTCCACGCGACGCCGCGACCTCCCTTCGGGCTCGGCTCCCTCAACAGCACGAGCCTCCCCCAGGCCGGGCGCGAGCACCTCGCTCCAGGCGACCTGGTCGTCCTGTACTCCGACGGCGTCACTGAGGCCCGGTCCCCCGAGGGAGAGTTCTTCGGCACCGACCGGCTGGTAGACCTGCTCGGGCGCAACTTCGCCGCCGGCCTTCCCGCTCCGGAAACCACCCGTCGCATCATCCGGTCGCTGCTCGACCACCAGGCCGACGACCTGGCGGACGACGCCAGCCTCCTGATCGTGCAGTACCGACCTCCCAACCAGGAGGCCATGCTGCCCACCCCGGCACGCGTCCCGGCATCTCCGCCACCTGCTCCGCCACCCCGCGCACAGTCATGAACCTCGCTTCCGCGGACTGTGTCCTGGGACGGAGCCAGAGTCGATGTCGACAGAGCCTCGATCGTGGGGCCTGACCGTCTCATTGCGAACGGCTCTGAACTGATGATTCATCGCCTGCCACGCTTGAGATTGAAGCCCAGCAATCCCTGCAATTGCAGACGTTGCCGTATGGGGGTACGCCGGGGGGTACGCGGCCAAGAGCGCCGTTGGGCGACGTACTGGCCGTTGCCATCGACCTAGGGCTACGCGCCGACGCCGCGGATGCACCGCCCTGGCCAGGCGGATCGCTCATCAAGCGGACCAGCCGGGAGTACCGCCTTGAGAGAGCCTTCGGAGGGTGAGTGACTGTCGATGATCATTGACGAACCTGCAGGTCAGAGGCGGTCTTGATAGTTGGTGCTTGGTGGCTCCAAACGGCCGTTTGCGGACCCGTGTTGCCCCGTCGTTGCCCAGAGGCGACTCCAGAGACGTTCGAACATGGCCAGCCTGCTGGAGTCGATGGCACTGACCTCCTCTTGCGAACAGCTGGGATTCGCCGATCCAGGTTGTGTCGGGGCTTCGCGAAGGGCCGGCCTTGGGCACGGCGCCTGTGGCACCTAACATGGGACAAACCTTCGACAATTTTCACGACCGCAGAGGCCCACGTGCAGCAGCTGATCGCGACCCTCCTCCGGCCTGGTCGACCCTGGGTCGTGCTCGTCCTGGGCGTCGTCGCCGCCGGAGCCGTCCTGGTCGGGCTCGGCGAGGCCACCTTGCGTCCCACGCCAACCGACTCGCGGGCGGAGGGTGCCGACAGCACGACGGTCGTGGAGCTGCAGGCCCAGCTCCCGCGCGGCGACGACTCCGCAGCGGTCGTGCTGTTCACCGACGACGACGGTCTCGACCGCGCCACCCTGGTCACGCTGCGGGCCACCTTCGCGGACGCGATCGGACCCGGTGCACCTGACCTGGTCCCGAGCGAGGACGGCACCGCAGCCCTCGGTGTCGCGAGCATCCGCGAGGCGGGCGCGTCCGGCGTCGCCGACGCGGTGACGCAGCTGCGAGCCGACCTACGCACCGACCTGCCCGACGGGGTCACCGTGCAGGTCACCGGACCTGCGGCGATCCAGGCCGACCTGGCGGCGGTGTTCGACGGCGCAGATCTCCGGCTGCTGCTCGCCACCACCGGCGTGGTGGCGTTCCTGCTCCTGCTCACCTATCGCAGCCCGATCCTGTGGGTGTTGCCGCTGGCCGTCGTCGGGGTGGCCGACCGCGTGGCGACGGTTCTGGCCACCCGGACCCTCGACCTCGTCGGCCTCCCGTGGGACGAGTCGACCGTGGGCATCTTGTCCGTCCTGGTGTTCGGCGCCGGCACGGACTACGCGCTGCTGCTGATCTCGCGCTACCGCGACGAGCTCAAGCTCCACCGGGACCGGTACGACGCCATGCGTCGCGCGCTGACCGCTACCAGCAAGGCGGTGCTCGCGAGTTCCACGACCGTGATCGTCGGTCTGCTGACCCTGTTGCTGTCGGTCTTCCCGACCACCCGCGCACTCGGCCTGGCCTGCGCCGTCGGCATCGTGGTCGCGGCCACGGCGGTCCTGCTCGTGCTGCCCTGCGTGCTCGTTGTCTGCGGCCGTTGGGTCTTCTGGCCCCTGGTGCCTCGGCTCGGCCAGCCGACCTTGGTCGACTCCACCTCCCTGTGGCACCGGGTCGGGACCGTCGTCGACCGCCGCCCCGGCACCGCCATCGTGGTCTGCTCCCTCGTGCTCGGCGGACTGGCGCTCGGGCTGACCCAGGTGCAGACAGGGCTGAGCGAAGCCGACCAGTTCCTGGACAAGCCGGAGGCGATCAGCGCCGGGGAACGGCTGGCCGAGTCGTTCCCCGCGGGATTCTCCGATCCCACGGTGGTGATGACGCGCGACGCTCCCGGCGAAGTCCGCGCGACGATCGAGTCCGTGGAGGGCGTCGCCTCCGCAACCCCCGGCCCGGTCGCGGGCGGTCTTGCGCAGATCGACGTGGTGCTCGCGGCAGATCCTGGGAGCGAGACGGCCGAGCGGACCGTACGAGACCTCCGGGGCGCGCTCGCCGGTCTCGACGCCACGTACGTCGGTGGGACGGCGGCGACCGAGATCGACGACGCCGCCGGCTCCGCCCGCGACCGGCTCGTCATCATCCCGCTGGTCCTGGTGCTGGTCTGCGTCGCACTGGTGCTGCTGCTGAGGTCGGTGGTGGCGCCCCTGATCCTGGTGGCGACCGTGGTGGCGACGTACTTCGCCAGCCTCGGAGCCTCCTGGTGGATCTTCACGGAGGTGCTCGGCTTCGAACGGCTCGACGTCGGCGTGCCGTTGCTGGCCTTCTTGTTCCTCGTCGCGCTCGGCGTCGACTACAACATCTTCCTGGTCACCCGCGCGGCCGAGGAGGCCAGCGAGCACGGCGCGCGCCGCGGCATGCTCCGGGCACTGACCGCGACGGGCGGCGTGATCACCAGCGCGGGGATCCTGCTCGCCGCGGTATTCGCCGTCCTGGGCGTGCTGCCACTGGTGGTCCTCGCCCAGCTCGGCATCGTCATCTGCATCGGCGTTCTGCTCGACACCCTGCTGGTCCGCACCGTGCTCGTCCCCGCCATCGCGGTCAAGATGGGCGACCACTTCTGGTGGCCCCGCCGCGTCGGTCCCGACGGGAACCTGGCTGTTCGTGAGCCACCAGCCGAGACCGACGCCGCCTGGTCAGCAGTCTTCTCCAGCCAGAGGTGATGCCTCCCGTCAGACGTGGAAGCCGGAACGAAGCCGTGCCTGATTGACTTCGACGGCAGGCTGCGAGAACCACTCCTGACCTGCGGATATGCGATTGACGCTGGGTGGTCGCGTTGGCTGTTCGTGGCGCCGATATGGGCGACGTGTGGGCAGAGACGCCCAGCGCAGCCCGTCGGATGACCTTGTCATTGCGAAACGGGTCCGATTCGCCGGTGCGTGTAGTGATGAGTGTGCACGTGGCGGGAAACGTGGCCTTCAGGGCGCTAGTTGCACGCTGGGGGAATCCGGGGGAACCGGGTCTGCTGCACGAACAGGTGACAGTCTCGGTTAGGCCGCCTGGGTTACGTCTCTGGTCATGATCAACTCGTACTCGATCGGGGTCAACCGGCCGAGAGCAGTTTGGCGACGACGCCGGTGGTAGGTCCGCTCGATCCAGGTCACGATCGCGATCCGCAGCTCCTCGCGGATGGCCCAGGTACGCCGGTCGAGGACGTTCTTCTGCAGCAGGCCGAAGAAGGACTCCATGGCCGCGTTGTCGCCGGCCGCGCCGACGCGGCCCATCGATCCGACCATCGTGTGGCGGTTGAGGGCGTGGACGAACTTCCTTGACCGAAACTGCGACCCGCGATCGCTGTGCAGCACGCAGCCGGCCACCTCAATGCCCTCGGCGTGACGTCGCGCGACGGCGTTGTTGAGCGCAGTCACGGCCAGCCGTGACTTCATCCGTGAGTCGACGGAGTAGCCGATGATCCGGTTGGAGTAGACGTCCTTGACCGCGCAGCGGTACAGCTTGCCCTCACCGGTCCAGTGCTCGGTGATGTCGGCCAGCCACAGCTGGTTCGCAGCTGCTGCGGTGAAGTCCCGTTCGACCAGGTCGTCGTGGACCGGTGGTCCGGGCTTCTTGCCGTTGCGGCCGCGCTTCTTTCCCGGTCCCTAAACGGCGACGGCCGGCCGGCCGGCCAGGAGCATGAAGTCATCTTCGGCTGATGGGTAGCGGAGCAGAGGCGCCTTTGCCCTGCGGAGGGCGCCTCGGGTACCAGGCGACAGGTTCTTGCGGTGGGGCATCCCTCAGTGGAGCTGCGGCAACCGGTGCATCCATCGGGGCAGGTACCAGTTGCGTTCGCCGAGCAGCACCATCGCCGAAGGGAGCAGGACGGCGCGGACCAGGGTGGCATCGATGAGGATCGCGGCGGCAAGTCCCACGCCGAGCTGCTTGAAGTCCAGCGCAGACAGCGTCGCGAAGATCGAGAACACCGCGACCATGACGACGGCCGCACTGGTGACTGTTCCCGCCGACCGGGTGATGCCCTGTGCGACCGCGGCGCGGGTGTCGAGCCCCGTTTCCCGTGCCTCGCGGATCCTGCTGACCACGAACACGTGGTAGTCCATGGACAAGCCGAACAGGATCACGAACAGGAACAAGGGCAGCCAGGTGAGGACGGCGCCGCTGGAGTGGAAGTGCAACAGGCCCTCCGCCCAGGTGCCCTGGAAGACCAAGGTCACCAACCCGTACGCCGCGCCGACCGAGAGCAGGTTGAGCACCACGGATGTGAGCGCGATCGTCAGCGAACGGAAGGCGATGACGAGGACGACAAGCGTCAGGCACAACACGAACGCGACCACGACGGGCATCCGCTGTTCGAGCTGGGCCCGGAAGTCCGCGCTCCAGGCCGTGTCGCCTGTGACACCGGCTCCTAGTCCTGCGACAGCTCCCAGCGTCCCGGCCACGTCGGCACGCAGCGCGCCGAGTGACTCGACCGCTGCGGGGGACGAGTAGTCGTCCGGGATGGGTACGTCGATCACGGCCACGTCGCCGTCGAGGGCGTACGTGGTTTGCAGGCTCTCGACCGCGAAACGTTCGTCGTGCTGCAGCCGCGTGCCGAGCTCGGCGGCGGCAGCCTCGACGGCGGCCCGGTCGAGCGGCCCGCCGCGCTCCGACCACACGACGACCTCATGGCTCGCCCCTTCGTCGGGGAACAGCTCGACGAGCCTGCTGTACGCCGCGATCGCCGGCTGGTCCTGGGGGAGGTCGTCGATCCCCGGGTCGCCGAGCTTCATCCCGAGTGCGGGCAACGCGAGAACAATGAGAACGCCTGCTCCCACCGTGAAGGCGATGGCCGGCCTGGCCAGCACCGGGCGCAGCACGGCACGCCAGAACCGGGGGTTGCCGTCACGAGACTGCAGCCTCCAGATCAGGGGCACGCGCGGCCGGTCGACCCACCGGCCGAGGATCGCCAGCAACGCCGGCAGCACCGTGACCGAGCCGACCACGGCTGCCACGACCACCGCGATCGTGCCCACCGCCAGCGAGGCGAAGGTTCCGTCACCGGAGAGGAACATGCCCGCCATCGCGATGATCACGGTCACCCCGGAGACGACCACCGCGCGACCGGAGGTGGCTGCGGCGACGGCGATGGCGTCGTACGTGCCCCGTCCCTTGAGCCGCTCCTCGCGCTCCCGGCGGATGTAGAACAGCGAGTAGTCGACGCCGACCGCCATCCCGACGAGCAGGATCACCGACGACACCTCGTCGGCTGTGGGGACCAGGTGCGAGGCGAGCTGGGCCAGGCCCATCGCGGCGACGATGGCGGACAGCGCCAACAAGAGCGGTACCGACGCAGCGATGAGCGCACCGAAGACGAGGATCAGGATCACCAGCGTCACCGGCACGGAGAACAGCTCGGCCCGCTTCAGATCCTCGTCGTAGATCTTCGAGATCGCCTCGTCGAGGGCGATGCCTCCGGTGTGCTCGATCCTCAGGTCTGGGTTGGCCGTCTGGGCCGCGACCACGACCTCGCCCACGGCGGCGGAGGCAGCGGCTGGATCGTCGCCCGACGCCGTGTCCGCAGCACCGGGAGGTCCGAGCGCCGCCTGGAGGAGCGCGGCGGTGCCGTCCGGCGACACGACGGGGTCGCGCACCTCCGCTACCTGCGGGAGCGCCTCGAGGTCGGCACGCAGGCCGTCCACCACACCGGCTGCATCGTCGATACTGGTGCTGGAGCCCGCCTCGACGAGGATCAGCTCCAGTGGGGGCTCCTCGTCGGCGAAGTCCGCCCGGTCGATCGCCTTGACTGCGGCCGCTGACTCGCCGATCGCCTCGTCGGAGTCGTTGGCCTCGATCGTGCCGGCCGCCCCGGCCCCGACCACGATCGCAGCAACCGTCGCCACCCAGAGCAAGATGGCCGACCAGCGGTGTCGTGCGCTCCAACGTGCCACGCCGACGGCGAGCCCTCGATGCTCCCGGGCCTGCTCCGGGTCTCCGATCCGAGCCGGCTGTTGCGACGTAGTGGTCATGACAGGTCTCTTCCGATGGTCGGACGGCCTCGCGGTCGACTCCCTCCTCAGGGTGTCCCGCCGAGCGAGCCCGGCACATCCGGTACAACCCCGGCCCTGGGGCGGGGAATCCCCTGGTTTCTCCCGCGGGGGCACCCGGCACTGGCGTTCCTCGACGCGAGCCAACGCAGAAACACTCGCCACCGCGCGGCGCGCTGCACGTCGTCGTTTCAGTCCTGGCGAGGTCAGGTGCGGGCGGCGAGCAGCACGACTCCGGGGTCGAAGGCCTCGCCGAGTTCGGCCACCGCGGCAACACATTCCTCTACGACTCGACGCCTAGCCCGGCCGCCGAGTTCGGCCAGGAAAAGGGCTCTCTGCGGTTGGGAAAGCCGATAGCGGACGATGTCGCGCGGGTCGGTGACACCGGTACGTACCGGTTGGTCGACAACGTCGACGTGCTTGAGGTCGGCAGCCTGGGCCGCAGCGCGCATGGTGGCCGCGGTGCCGAGCTGACCGTCGACGGACTTGAGGAACTGGTACCACTCCGGAGGTTCCCATCCCGCCATGGCCAGAACACCGTCGATCGCTGCCTTCGCCGCCGGCGGATCGGCGATCGAGAACACCGAGGCCACAATGAATCCGCCCCGACGGACCACGCGGCGTGCTTCGACCAGCGCCGCAACGGGATCGGCGAGGTGGTTGAGCACGAACGCCGCCGCGGCGCCGTCAACCGCGCCGTCCACCAGAGGCAGCCGACTGATGTCGCCCACGACGGCCGGCGGTCGCGACGAAGCTTGATGGGCCAGCATCGGCCACGAGGCGTCGACCGCGACCACGTGAGCTCCAGCGGCGAGGAGCCGACGAGAGACCGCTCCGGTTCCGGCGCCGACATCCAGCACGAGTTGGCCGGCCAGCTCGGGGGCGCGTGCCAGCAGAGCATCGGCCATCGGCCCGTACACGAGCTCCGCGCCATCGGCCCACGCGGTGGCGGCGCCCTCGTAGCCCTGCCGGGCGAAGGCCAAGCCGTCATCTGCGGTCATCGCAGCCACGCCCGTGCTTTGGCAACCTGGGTGGACCACCAGGCGAGCTCGTCGGCATCACCGAGCGCCTTCTCCCAGGCGAAGGTCGCCATCACGGCAATGAACGACAAACCCAGCTGCCGCTCGAACCAGCCGTCGGTGTTGATTCCGGCCGCCTCGAGCCCGATCCGGTAGGCCTCGATTGTCGCTTCCTTCGAGACGGGTAGCCGCTGCCGGTTGAGGGCGACATACCAGAGCAGGTCGTACAGGCCCGGTGCCTGTCCGGGGTATGCCTGGTCGACCAGGACGGTGCGCCCGTCGGCATGGCGGCCGAGGTTGCCCATCTTCCAGTCGCCAGTCACGAACGTGGCGGGAGACTCGGACAGAGCATCGACCAACTCCGAAGGGTCCTCGTGGATCGAATCCATGAACCTGCTCAGTTCGGGATGGATGCTGGCCAGGCGCCTCCACCCGGCGTCGGCGGCCGCGATCGGTCCCGGTATCGCGTCGGCCAGCAGCTCAGGAGCGATGGTCTCGGGGGAGAAGAAGCGGACGCGGTTGGCCATCGGGCACAGGCCGACGCTGTCATGCCACTCCCAGAAGTCGGCGTGGAGCCGTGCCATGTGGCGCACGAACCCTTCGTGGGTTTCGACAGCCACGACCTCGTCGCCCGGAGGGATAAGCGACCCGGTCACGTCGTCCATGAGGATCCCGAGGCGCGTCGAGCCTCCAGTGGTGTCGAGCGCCATGGCGATGATCGTGTGGTCGATCACGTCAGGAAAACGGTCGTAGAGGCCGGCCCGCCACACCTTGTACTCCCAATGGTCGGTGTTGCCGGTCACCCGCATGATCCAGTCGGACTCGACGTCGAGCACCTTCAGGAAGCAGGCTCGACCCTCGAGGGTGAGCAGCTCGAAATCGGCCCCCGACTTGGCGTCGGAGCTGCGGACCGGGCGCCGGTCCGTGGCGCCAGCAGCGAGTTCCTCGATCGTGTCCACGGTGGTCGCACCGTCCATGCTTCACAGCATGCACCCGTGGCGGGCGTAGCCTCGAAAATGCACGGTCTCACAGTCCGCTGGTCACTCGTAGCTGCACCCGATGGCGTCGAGGATGCCCTCCGCGCGTACGTCGAGGCCACCTCGCACAGCTGCTGCTCGGGCAGGAAGGACCTGCGGTTCAAGACCTGGCGCATGCGGGATGGAGAGTGGTTCGAAGGCTGCTACGTGTTCGAAACGAGTGCTGCCCGTGAAGCGTCGAGCAGGCGTTCAAGGACGCGGCGCCGGGTCACCGAGCTCCCAGATCATCGGCTCGGCCACGAGATTGATCGAGGCGCTGCGAGATCGTCGCGGTCGCGGGGGGGCATCGGGGTTCGAGGAGTCGGTCTCATCGCGCTGATGACGGGCCTCGATCAGGAGATCCGGGACCTTGTGTAGAGCCCACTGGACGTCAGGGGTTCTCATGGCCTTCGAGGCGGTGTTCGCTGATCGGTGGTTCCGCAGGCGCGGCGGCGTCGCGAGGAGCATTGGCGACGGTGGGAGCCGGGGACACCGACAGGGCTGGTGGGGCACTCCTAGAGCAGGTGGTCCAGCGCGCGGCCCATCACCGCAGTGCGTTCGTCGGTCGTCGAGACGCCCTCGAGACCGAACCCGAGCAGCAACGAGTGCGGCGTAGAGATCGCGGCGCCGACAGGGAAGCTCGACGCGTCACTCCGGACGAAGTTGTTGACGTTGGGCCCGCTGCCCCCAGGCGGTCCGGTGATCTCCCAGCCGTCCAGCCCGGTCTCGAACGATGTGCTGGACCCGTCGGGCAGCGTCACGTCGTCGATGAAGACACCCAGACCCTGGGTCGCCCAGTCGCTGGCGTAGGCGATGGAGATCTCGACCGAGCCGCCGGCGTATGCCGAGAGGTCGGTTCTCCACTCCTGCCAGCCGCCGGAGTTGCCGCTCGCCGCGTTCCAGACGCCAGTGCTGCCGGTCGGGACACACGACGTGGCGCCCACCTGGGTCTGGTAGTGGTCGAGCTGCGGATGGAGCGTCCGCCACCCACCCGACGTCTCCGCCGGGCACGCGAGACCGGTGTCCTGGCTGGTGTGCGCGTTGGCGTCAGGCAGCGTCGTCCAGTCGTCGCCGCCGGGGGTCCGTGCCTCGACGAAGAGGTGGTCCCAGTGGCTCTCGGTGTCGTACGACGTCCAGAACGTCAGCGATCCGCCGCCGGGCGGCACCGCGATCGTGCGAGTCAGCCTCTTGTAGGACACGTCGGCGATCTGGGAGTAGACGTACTGGTCGCCGGTGTGCGGTGAGAACGGTCCGCCCGGCTTGTCGTACCGCGCCGAGGGCCAGCTCTCGAACTGCTTGAATTCGTCGACCGGCAGGATGCCGCTGGTCGCGATGAACGACGACCTGCGGAACGTGTTGCCGCCGAAGACCGGGTCGTCGAGGCCCCAGGAGAGCCCGGTGAACGGGTCGTCGACCCCTACCGCGTCGAACGCGGAACCGCCGGTGTGGCCGTCGTTGGCCACGGCGACGTACGCGCCCAAGTGGTACTGCATCACGTCGTTCATGCTGTCGCCACCGAAGATCGAGCCCCACAACGGCAGGCAGCGGCGCGTGTCCGTGCCGGCAGGCAGCGGGTTGCAAGCGATCTCGCCCTGGGGGTCGTAGAGCTGGTTGCCGACAGCGGCGCTGGTGTACTGCTGACCGGCGGAGTCGCCGGCGAGCAGCGCCTTGCCGCCCTCGTTCACGTACGACCGGAGCTCGAGCAGCTCGTCGAGGGCCAGCCGGTCGGCGTTGCCGCCGCCCCGGCCCGGGGCGCGGGTGACCAGGTCGTTGCCGGTCTCGAAGACCACGGCGTCGTAGTGGCTGAGCACGCCGAGGGCGTCCGGGGCGAGCCGCCCCGCCGCGTCGACGTCGTACACGTCGGCGGGCTGTCCGTTGGCGGCCAGCGCGGATACGTACTCTTCGGCGAAGTGCGGGCCGTTCTGGTCCTGCACCGGCGACATGCCCGTGTAGTCCTCGGCCGCGACCACGAGCACCCGGTTGCCGGTCTCGGAGACGGCGTCGTACGTGAACGACTCACTCGTCTGTCCGCCACCTTCGAACCACACCTCGACCGAGTCTCCGGGGTCGGTGCCGGTCACGACGCCGCGCATCTGGCGGTAGTAGACGGACGCCGGGTCGTACTTCGACCCGCCTTGCCACTCCGCCATCGGAGCGCTGTGCACTCCTTGTTCGCCCTCGATCCGCCACTTGACCTGGACCGCGCCGAGGCTGCGCTTCGCGATGACCGCCACCTGCTGGGGGTCGCCGTACGACTTGGTGAAGCTCAGCTGCACGCCCGGGTTGCCGCTCTTGTAGGGGTCGTCGCTGTCGACGTAGAAGGGCTTGGTCTCGATCCCGGTGACCGTCTTCGGATCGTCGGGGTCGACCGCCGAACGGGCCACCGAGTGGGCGAACGGCAGGACGCGCTGGAACTCTTCCTGCACCAGGGCGTCGTCGTCGGGGAAGACGAAGCCGCATCCGTCGCATCCCTCGGAGAGCTCTGGCGTCCACGCCAGGGCGCCGGTCACGGCGTGCGCGTAGTCGGTGGTCTCGCCGTTGGTGACGTAGAGGACGTCCGAGCTCAGGCCAGGGTGGAAGTCGTCGATCGCCGGGGCGTCGAGGTTGCCGGACATGGCGTAGTAGATCGGGTCGTCCGCCGTCGGGGTGCTCGTCTGCCAGCCCTCGGCATAGAGCAGCCACTGGCCGGCCGAGTGCCAGTTGACCTGGAACGCGAACCCGATGCGGTCGAGCAGCCCGACCATCGCCTGGGTCTCGGGCTCCGACATGGGGCCCGGACCGCGATAGGTCTGGCTCGAGGAGATGGACGACGAGCCCTCCTCGTCCCAACCCCAGTGGTTGGGGAAGTTGCGGTTGGGGTCCACGCCGTCCAGGAGCGTGGTCGTTCCGTCGCTGTCGTTGTCGCGCAGGTTCTTCCGCCAGAGCCGCTCGTGCTCGAACGTGTACTGGTAGCCGTCGGGGTTGGCCACGAGGACGAACCAGAGCTCGGTCGTCTGAAGGAGCTTGCGAACCTCCCGGTCGTTGGCCCGCCACCGGCTGATGTAGTGGTTCATCAACCTGCGGTTGACCTCGGTGGAGATCCACTCGCGGGCGTGCTGGGTGGAGCTGTAGAGGGCGGCCGGACGCGCGCCGTCCGGTACGTCGCCAGCACCCTGCGTCAGCTTGACCGCGATGATCTCGCGGCCCTGGCCGGTGTGGCCGAGGACCTCCAGCTTCACCAGCTGGGGGTTCCGCCTGGCCGCGGCGTAGAGCTGGTCACGGATGCCGCCGGGCTCGTCGTACGACCGCCAGACGGTGAAGCCTGCCGCGGCCTGCTGCGCCGCGAACTGGCGCACGGTCAGACCGCCTTTGACGCGCGTTAGCTTGACGTCGACGCCGTGGGCTTCGAGCAGGTCCGCCTGCGCGGGGCTCATGACGAGCTCGACCTCGAGCCCACCCTGGACCCGCCGTTGACCGGTCACATCCAAGCCCTGCTCGGCGATGACCGGCAGCTGAGCGGCTCTGACGGTGGCGGTGTAAGCATCGAGCCGGTCAGACCTGTCGCCCGCGGCCGCAACCGCGGCCGTCGGTCCGGCCGACGCCGGAGTCAGAGCCGCGCACAAGGCGGTGACGACCCCCGCCACCACTGATCCGATGAGCAATCCGTGCATGCGTTCCACCCCCCAGGGAAACTCTCAGTGTTGCACCGGCCCTTGGCCATGGCAACGGATCCTCAGGCACTCAGCGTCGCAGCGCTCGAGCCCGGGTTGCGCCCACGTGGGGCCGGCCAGCTGGGCACCGGGTGCCCGGATCCGTGGTCACCCCAGCTCATGCGGTGAACCCGACCACGTGCCAGACCAGACCGCGGTGGCGGTAGGCCTCGCGCATCCCGCGATCGCCGACTGTGGCGGTCATGGCGTCAGGATCGTGGGCGAAGGTGCGGAAGGGGCTGCGTCGAATGCGGAAGAACAGGTTTTCCGCGGCGACGACGGCGCGGTTGATGGCGCCGCCGGGCGGATGGCTGAAGACCATCAGGCGGCCGGCGTGCTCGGCCGCCGCGCCAAGCAGTCGCTGGTAGTCGGGATAGCAACACACCACGCGATGCAGCACCACGATGTCGTGCTGCTCGACGGCGTCGGGTGTCGCCGCGATGTCGAGCTGGCGTCGGATGATCCGATCGGTCACTCCCGCGTCTACAGCGAGAGCTCGCGCGTCGGCGTCGTAGGAGTCGACGAGCTCGAGGTTGGTGACGCTGGCCGCTCCGCGGCGGAGCAGCTCGATCTGGATGTCGCCGACGCCGCCGCCGACCTCCAGCACGGTGGCGCCGTCCACGCCCTGCTCGGCCAGGAACGCGACCATGCGCGCGGCCGTCCGATCGAGCCCGCGCCTGCGGTAGCGACGGGCCAGGTGGCCGGAGAAGCGCGCACCGAACATGTCGTCGTAGCCCTTCGGCTCACAGCAACCGCCCATGACGGAAGTATCCCGCCTCAGCACGTTCGAGCGACGTGTGACTGGCACGAGCTGGTGCGGGGGAACGACGCCAAGCCGCCCACGATCAAGACATCACAGCACACGAAGAGCCCGGAACGCGTTGGCTCCTGAGGTCAGCGCATGGAGACTACGCGGGTCGGGACAGGTGCCTGTCGGGGGCAGGCCGAGATTCCCACCTCCAGCAGGGTGCGCAACCGCGTGTCACGGTGCGGGCCGCCGGCGGCCGCGACACCTTCGACCGCACACCTGACGATGGTGCGGGAGCAGCGTGCGGCGAACGTTCTCGCGCTGATCCGGTCGTGCACCTCCAGTCGCTCGACCCACGCGACCGCGCCGGGAACCAGCTCGAGAGCTGCCTCCGCCTGCCGCCCGGTGAGGGCCATCTCAGGCCCGAGATCCGCGCACACCTCGACGGCCCGAAGCAGGCCGGCGGCCAGCGCGCGCTGAGTCGCTTCCGGCACGTGCAGGATCGAGCTGGCGGCCACGGCCACCGGCAGGCGGAGCCAGGTCCGGTCGTCTCCGTGCCGGCCCACGACCGTAGGGATCAACGGCGTCAACTGCTGGCGGCCCGCATCGCTGACCTGGTCGTTCACCTGACGGGCCAGCAATCCGAGCAGGGGATGGGTGCAGGCGGGCTGGTCGCTCCACCGCTCGCCGGCGAGAAACGAGGCGAACTCCATGAAGCAGGCACCACGACGCGGCGTTCTGTGCCGGCCGCGGGCCAGAACCGGAACACCATCGGGCAGAGCAGTGGACCCCATCACACCTCCTCATCCGAGGATGCGCGCTGCGGCCGTTCGGATCAAGACCATCTGCTCAGTTCGCGGTGCCGCTGCTGGTGCTCGGCTGCTGACAGAAGGTCAGCTGGCACCACGCGGCCTATCCTGCGCAGATGGTCGGCGTGCGTCCTCCGCTGACGCTGGCGGCTGTGGCGCTGGCGGTGGGCGCGGCGCCCGTGTACGCCGCGATGCCGCGGTCGGAGTGGGGTCAAGATCCTCGAATCGCGGTCTCCGGGGACGGGGTAGCTGTAGAGGCGGTTCCAGTTGCCGTCGGACCTGGCGGTGCTGCCGTCCGGGTCGAGCGAGAGGGTCGCGATGACCCGCAGATGGACGTTGGTCCTTGTCGCGAGGCCCGCCGAGGTGTGCCATCGCGTCATCTGCTCGTGACGGGTGCCGGTGGAGTGAACCGACTGGCCGTCGCACTCCAGGCCGATGGTGTCGTCCGTCCAAGCGTCGTCGTACTGGCCTTGGCACACGATGCCGGTTCCGGCTTCCCAGCAGGACCACGGGGCGAAGGCCGGGTTCAGGGCGGGCTGCAGCGTCGCAGGGTCGATCGTGTGTGGCGACGTGGCGAGTGCGGTGGTGGGCGGCCATGTCGCGCCGACGGCGGCAGCCAGGGTTGCGACGGCGGCGAGCGTCGTGGACGTGTTCGGACGGACACGATGACCTCCTCTTTGGTACCGCGGGTGCGGTGGTGATGTTCAGTGAAAGACCTGGCGAGGTCGTCCGGTTGACGTCATCGTCAGAGGAAGCTGCTTGCACAACTCCTCCTGGCTTCGCGTCAACCAGCGCGTGCTGCCAGGTCTCTTCCTAGGCGACAGGTTCAGCGATCCATGGGTGTACAACGAAGGTCGTGAAGGGTGGCGAGGAGCTATGCAACGAGGCTTCGCAGGAGTAGTACCGATGGTGCTGTGGGCAGCATTGTCGGGATGCGCCAGTGACGACCCGGACGCGGCGCTGACAGCCGAGGCCACCTCGGCGACGAGCGACGCGCCCGCGACGAGCGAAACGCCAGGGGCGAGCGACGCTCCTTCCGTCGCCACACCTCTCGAAGGAGAGTGGTCGCTCGAGCAGACCGAGCAAGACGTCGTGAGACACCTGCGGCAGGCAGGCTTCGGTCAGCTCGTCGAGAGGTTCCTGCGCGTCGAGGGAGTCATTCCCGAGGACAACTGGCGGTGGACGTTCACCGGGGACAGGTTCGTGGCGAACTGGCAGAACGCCGACGGCTCCTGGAAGGTCGCCGACTTCGGCACCTTCGAGGTCGTCGACGACACCATGGTGCTGACGTACGCCGGGGTGGACGGAAGTGCCACGACCTTCGAGTGGCGCATCGTTGACGACCAGCTGTGGCTGGACTGGGTCGACTATGTAGGGAGGACGTACAAGGGGCTACCCGACGAGTCCTTCTGGAGGGCCTACCTGACCAAGCCGCTCACCCGGACCGCCTGAGGTGGGCCATGAGACGCGAGGCGCAGGCGGAGTACGAATGGCTCTTCAGGGCCGCGTATCCCTCCGTGATGCGCTCGGTGTGCCTGATCATGCGTGACCGGGGCCGTGCCGAGGAGGTCTGCCAAGAGGCGTTCGTCCTGCTGCTGGAGCGCTGGTCGACGGTTCGTGACTACGAGCACCCGGATGCCTGGGTCCGCAAGGTAGCCGTCCGGATGGCCATCCGCCAGGCGGGTCGAGACCAGCGGCGGACGGTCCTCGAACGACATGCCTCTCCGGCCCCCCAGGCGCCCGAACCTGTCGATGACGAGCTGGCGAAGGCGATGGAGCAGCTGACGGCCATGCAGCGTGCGGCGGTCATCCTCTACTACTACGAGGACCGCCCGGTGCTCGAGGTCGCACGTCTCCTCCAGGTGTCCACGTCGACGGTCAAGCAGCACCTTCACCGCGCTCGTGCCCGACTCGCTGAAGTCTTGGGAGAGGCGGTGACCGAGGATGTCCGTTGAGGACCGGCTGCGTCGCGGCCTCGCGGCCCAAGCCGACGCGATCGAGGTGCCGGTCGAGCTGCAGCTGGCGCGGGTCACCCAGACGACCGCACAGCGCGGGCGGCGCCGCTGGGCGGTCCGCGCGCTCGTGGCCGCCGCAGCCGTGACGTTGCTGGCCACGGCGTCGGTGCTTGCCCTCGATCGTCGTCACGACCCCGACGCCACAGTGCTCGACACTCCTGCAACAGGCGAGCGCGTGAGGCTCGACGGAGAGTACGTCGTCCGGATCCGCAGCACGCCCGAGGCCGACCAGCTGGATCTGGTGGGCAGGTGGACCGTCACCATCCACCTCGACGGACGCCTCGACCTCGTCCCGCCCCCAGGACAGGTCGCAGGGATCTCCGGAGCATCCCTGCGACCCAGTGGCGACGACCTGGTCGAGACGAATGCCCTGCACGGGCTGCCCGGTTGCCAGGCCGGTTCCGGGACCGGACGCTATCTGTGGCTCCTCGACGGCGAGGCGCTCGACTTCACCGCCGTCGGCGACGACTGCGCGGCCCGCCTCCTGCTCTTCGGCGCCTCCACGTGGAGGCGGGTCCGGTGACGCCACTGCGCGCTGTGGTGGTGGGGATCGTCCTGCTCGTCTCCGCCTGCACGTCCGATGCCGCGTCTGGTCCGGAGGGCGATGCGTCAGCCGATGGCACGTCCGGGGCTGGAAGGGTTGCCGCGCGCGACGTGGAGACGAAGTACGTGGAGACCGAGTGCCCCGAGGACGTCCGGGGGTACGTGTTCGGTGACGTGGCCTGCGGCATGCTGACTGTTCCAGCCGATCGGGAGGCACCGGTCGACTCCGTCTCGGTGTTCGTGACGCGCATCCAACCGCCCCAACCCTCCGAGAGCGAGCCCATCCTCGTCCCGCCCTCGATGGGCGGCACCCCCAACTACCTCGGCATCTCGCCTCTCGCCCAGCGGACGGGACGCGAGGTGATCATCGTGGACGGGCGCGGCAACGGGCATTCAATCCCATCGCTCGACTGCCCCGAGATCACGGCGAGCGCACAACGGGCCTTGGAGGAGACGCTGACCGTTCGGGAGTCGGACGCGGACTACCTGTCGTCGGTCGAAGCGTGCGCGGCGCGTCTTCGCGCCGACGCGATCGAGCCGTCGGTGTTCACGCTCACCGAGAGCGCCGCCGATCTCGCCGCGCTTCGGCGGGCGTTGGCAGTCCGGTCGTGGGTGGTCGCCGGCTACGGCAACGCTGCACGCCTCGTTCCGGAGCTGATGCGCGTCGACGGCGACGCCGTACGTGCGGTCGTCCTCGACTCACCGGAGCTGCCCGGGATGGATCCGATCACGCTTGCCGTCGAGGAGACGCCGCGGGTCATCAAGGCGCTCCTGCGGGACTGCGCGCAACAGCCCGAATGCCGCACGCGCTACCCGCACGCACCCGCCCTGTGGGCCGAAGCCCTCCGCCTGGTCGGGCGCACGCCGCTACCGCTGACAGCAGGAGCCCTGGAGGCGATCACGCTCGACCAGCAACTTCTCCTGCGCGTCGCCCGCCAGGTGATCTCCGATGGCGGAAGCTCGGGCCTGGCCTTCACCCCCGGCTCGCTCGCCGGCCTGCTCCGCGACGTCACCGACCGTGGCGGCCCGTGGCTGGACAACGAGATCGCACCTCGCCTGGCCGAACAGGACCCGTTCTGCCTCGGCTTCCTCAGCGACTGCCTCAACCGCATGCGGCTGACCGCCGGCGTCTACCTGACCCAGATGTGCCACGACATCATCCCGTTCGCCGAGACCCTCAGGAGACCGGACACCGTGGCAGCACATCTCTTCACCTCCAGGGTCAACACGGACGTCTGCAGACGGTGGGCCGTAGGAGAAGCCGACCACATCGGGCCACCCGTCGACTGGCAAGCCCCGACGCTCGTCTACGTCGGGCGCTTCTCGCCCTACGTGCGAACGGACGCCGTCCGGCGGGCGACCGCGACACTCCCCCGCGGCTCGGTCGTCGTCGATCCAGGCGGAGCAGACAACGTCCTGCCACGCACGGAATGCGCGCTCGAGCTCCGTACGTCCTGGATCGCCAACCCCGTCGGGAACGTCGAGACCCCGCCCTGCCTGAGCAGCCAACGGATCACCTGGCACCTCGAGTGACAACGCGCAAACGACCCCGTCGCGGTCGGCTGAGAACTCCGCATGGAACCCGGCCCCGACAAGTCGACTGCAATCTCAAGGCCAACAGCGGGAGACGCTTCAAGGTCGCCCCATCAAGGCGATCTTGACATGGGGTTCTCGTGGGTTCATGACATCGGTCTGTTGTCGCATTCTTCGTGAGCTCAGCCGTTGTGGCGGCGCTGGTGCCGGGGGCTGGGCTTCGGCCAGCGGTCGCGGCTGACGAGACGGCCCCCATGGAGGCTGGCTACGTAGCCTGGCTTGCCGCGAATACGCCCGAGGAGCTCAGGGGCCCATTGCCGAGTGTCCCTGCGGTGCCGTTGGACGATCCGGAGCGGGTGGCCAAGGAGCAGCCCCGGCTGCCGGTGGGGCCGTCGTGGTCGGAGGTCGACGTGTCGGGCTCCGCGGTCGTGGCCGTCTCGCGACAGTGGCAGTCGGTGACTGGCACGCCGGTGTGGGTGCGCCTCACGCCGGAGGATGCGGGGCGGGCCTTCGTGGAGGGAGCGCTGGCCGGAACTGTGTACGTGCCTTCGCCGGCGTCGATTCCAGTCCCGGGAACTCTTGGGTAGCGATGTGCGGCCGGATGGGCAGGGTCGCATCGGTATGCCGACGGCCCGAGTTGCGACCGCGCGTCTTGGCGGCTGGGCAGATGCAGAGTAGGTGGCGATGGACGCGGAGCTGGAGGCGTGGTGGAAGCGCACCCAAGGGTCGATGACGGAGATCCTCTATCGTCACGACCCTGACGGCATCGGCTCGTCCGTGGGGCGCTTGATGACGAGTACTTCGACGCCGTGACTGATCTTGTTCGGCGTTGCGTGGCGGGTGAGCCGGGTGGCGACCCGCGCGCCGCGGTGTTGGCGATGTGGCCCGGGGCGGACCCCCACCTGGTCGAGGAGCTGGCGCAGCAATGGAGCCCTCCGCCCGCGTTTCATGTGAGTGGGCGCATCAGCGTCGGGAACCGCACGGGAACGCGACGTGAGGACCCTCCGTCTCCTGAGGGGACCTCAGCTCGGAGGTAGGTGCCGCGAGCGGAGCGCTGCGTCGTCAATGGCCGGGGATCTGGCCCGTGATGATGGCGGTGGCGACGCCGATGCCCAGGTGTCGGCCGGCTCCGGACAGTGCGTCGAGGATCCTTCGGGCACGGTGGCGGGTGTCCTCGTCTGTACTGGTGTCGTTGGCGATGGCTTCCAGAGCGGCGAGCATCCGGTCCAGGCCCGCCTCGGGTGTTGGCCACGCTCCCGCGAGGCGACGAGCATCGCCGCTGATGCGGATGACGTCCATGTGGATCCGATCGAATGAGCCCACCGTGTCGATGAGCCCGGCCGATGCCAGGGCGTCGAGAGCGTGCTGAACGTCTTCCGGCGTCATCTCGAGGTTGGCCTCGATGGTGTCGGCCGAGGGCGGTCGATGCTCATTCTCGTCGGCGAGGCGCACTGCTTCACGCAGGACGGGCAGGTCCCGGCTGTCCCACGTGTTGGCAAGGGGTTCGGCCATGCTGGTCTCCTCAGTCCAGGAAACCTTGCGGAAGGACCTGGCCGATGCTCGTTGGGTCGGCTGTTCGTGTGGATAGATGTGCTGGGGCCTACGCCGTTGACAGATCGTCGCCGCCTCAGTACCTGGATCGTGTGCTAGCGACGGCGCTAGTGGCACCGAAGATGTGGAACGGGTGCCAGTCAGCACCGGGCCGGACCGCCAGCCGCCCTCCACCTCCCGACCGATTCAGCTCCCAGGAACGCCGCCGGCGGTTGCTCTCTGTCATCGCCCAACCCGACGGTTGCGGGCCTGAGATCCAGCGCGGGCTCAGCTGCCGACGCGGACATCACCGGCGTCACGGTGACAAGAAGAGCGCCGGCCGTCGTCACAGCCAAGCGTCGGCGAACAGACACAACAAGACCTCCCGAGTTGCCCTCTGCGCCCCACCGAGACATGCGTGCGCCAAGCACACAGAAGATTGTGCAGGGATGCAGATCGAACGGGGTCTTCCTAGTCCCGGCGCGAGGCTAGGGTCAACGAACCGTGACCCGGGCCCGACAGATATGGACCAAAGACGGCAAGGGATGGGTAGTCGGGTCCCCTTGGCGAGTGAGCCTGCGTACCGCTGTCCGCCATTCGGGCGTCACCGACTTCGAGAGCCGTTCCATCAGCCTGCGCCAGGGCCTGTCGGGGGCCAGCGCCGAGTGACGCTCGCTCATGAGCTGATTCACCTCGAGCGTGGTCCGGCGTGCCAGGGAAAGGCGGTGATTGAGCCCTGACTCCTGGAGCCGCCCGAGGAGTGCTCGGTCGGCACCAGACCCACGAAGGATCGACCACCACGCCTCCACCACCGGCTCGGCCGAGCGGACCGCCGCCGAGCTCGCCTCAGCCGACTCCGCTACTTCACCGCGATCACGTCGATGACGAACCACAGGGTCGCGTTGGCGGGGATCGCTCCGCTGCCCTGTGCGCCATAGCCGTACGCCGGCGGGATCTGGAGCAGGACGCGGCTGCCGACCTTCACGCCCTCGAGCCCGATGCCCCAGCCCGGGACCAGGCCACTGAGCGCCGAGGTCATGGGCGAGCCGGAATAGCTCTCGTCGAAGGGGCTGTCGGCGTCGTACGTCGCGCCCAGGTAGTCGACCTTGACGGTGTCCGAGGCCTTCACGGCCGCTCCCGTGCCCTCGTCGAGGACGACGCGCTGGACCGGGGTGTCGAGGGCGGGCTCCTCGATGCCGGAGAAGTCCAGCCCGGTCGGAGTGCCGTCCTCCTCGACGACCGTCGGCTGCGTGCTCGGCGAGACGTCGTGGGCAGAGTCGTCGGTGGGTTCCGGCGCGACCGCCTGCTTCTCCATCAGGTCGGCGACCACCACCAGCGTGTCCGTGGCGTTGACGCCGAACTGGTTGTTCTCGACGGACGCGCCGAAGAGCTCGGCCGCCGTCGTCACCGCCGCGACGCGAGACCCGTACGTCGCGCCCGTCAGCAGCTCGGTGAACACCGGGCCGATCTGGTCGTCGTTCGGGATGGCCTCGGGCGAGCCAGCGTCGTAGCCGGAGTAGAGATCCTTCTTGGCGCTGCCGTTCCCGAGCCAGAGATAGGTGGTCACCGTGTCGCCGGTCGCGACCTTCTCACCGTCGCCTTCCACCAGCGTCGTCACGGTCGTGGCACCCGCGGCATCCAGCTTCGAGTGCCAGGTGGCGGTGAGGCTGTCGCCGACGTCACCGCTGAACGAGACCTCCGACAGCTCCCCCACGGCGGCGCTGTCGGACGCGGACGACTCCGTCGCGCCAGCGTCGTCCGTCTCCCCCGATCCACCCCCACAGGCCGCGAGAGCGGGAACGAGAAGCGCGGCGGCGCACAGGGCGGCCACAGGGCGGTTGAGTCGTCGGAGCACGAGGTCTGCTTTCTGGTCGAGGACAGGCCGCGTCACCGTAGCCGCTGACCCTGAGCGGATCCTGTGGGGGCCACGCGTCGTCGGTGATCACCCGCCGCACGTGCGTGCGGCTCTCGGGACGCTGCCTGCTTCGAGGGGGCTGCTCATGCTGTTCCCGTCACCCCGATCTGCATGTGCAGGTGGTTGTTGTGGGCCTCGCGTCCATGGGGGGTGCCCGGCGAGCTGGTCGGGTGGTCGGGGTTCATGACGAAGGAGTGCTCGCCGATGGAGGAGCCGCCGACGTCGTCGGGGCCGCTGCCGAGGTCCTGCCCGCGGAAGTGGTAGCCGGTGCCACCGAACTGCTTGCGTCCGGCCAGCGCGGCGTCGAACGACTGACCCACGCCGTCCGGGCTGAAGGGAGATCCCAGGCCCAGCACGGTCACCGGGTGTACGCCGTCGCGGACGCGGTCGCCGTCGTAGCTGAACACGACGTACTGGTCACCCAGGTAGAACCTCGTCTCGTGCGTGCCATCGGCGCTGCTGAGCGCCGCATCGACGATGTGCTCGGCCATGCCGGCCTCCGAGTGGAGAGGGGGGCCGCATCGGCTCCCGACGGGGGTGAGGTCCCACCATCCGCCCCTGAGGGCGTGGCCTGCCACCTGGTCCAGACCGCGCGACGCGCAGCAGCATCAAGAGTCTCTGCGCTCCCGCTGGGGTCACGAGTGCGCTTCCTTGACGTGGTAGATGCCGAAGGTTCCCGCGGCCGCGCGGTAGGTGTAGTAGCGCCGCACCAACGGCTGCGCAGCCCGTTCGTCCACCCCCCAGGTGGCGATCGAGGAACCTGCCACCACGAGCCAGTCCGGACGGTCCGGGCCCGCCAGGACGGCCGCGAAGCTCTCCAGCCGGGAGTCGCGGACCCGGACGGGAAGGCTCCACAGATGGGGGTACGGGCTGGTGAGCCCGGCGGCCTGGAGGATGTTCGGCGCGCCGAACGCGACGATGCCCGTGTCGTCGGCTCCGGCGTGCGCACGCAGGTAGTCGATGGCGGCCTGCTCAGGGACGTGCTCGGGATGGACGACGTTCACGACGATGGCGACGACCGTCGACACGGCGGCCAGGGCGACGGCCACCCGGAAGCCTCGCCCGAGCGAGGGGTGGCGCTGCAGCGCCACGCCGACCAGGAGGGCGATTCCGGGGACGAGCGCCAGCAGGTAGTGCAGCCAGTAGCTGCCGCCGAGAAGGACACCGACGAGCTCCCAGGTCAGGACGGCCGCGGCGGGCAGCCGCAGATCGGTGGACCCCTGCGGTGCCGGGGTGGTCCTCGGCCCGAGCAGCGCCGGCACCAGGGTCAGGACCACCACCGGCAACGCCGTCGCGAGCAGAGCGGCGACCAGGATCGCGAAGCGTTGCGCGGTGGCGGCGGTGGCCGCCGCGGCCAGCACCTCGGAAGCCTCACCCCGGAAGACGACGATCGCGTCCCAGAGCTCGTCGGGGTCGGAGCCCAGGAGGCTGGCCAAGCCGAGGACGGCGACGCACGCCAGCAGTCCTCCGGTAGCCACCGCCGCCGCCAGAGGGAGGGCTCGACGCCTGTTCTCCCTCCCCCCTCGCGCGTGGACAAGGAGCGCCGCCGCGGCGAACACGAACACGTCGACGAAGTTCTGCTTGACCAGCGCCGCGCTGGCGCCCAGCAGGCCGGCGAGCAACGCGAGCCACGTCGCCGCGCCGGGCGAACCGAGCGCCGACACCATCGCCCACAGGCCCGCCAGCACGAAGGGCACCGCCAGGATCTCGGCGTTCACCGCACCGGCGCCCATCAGCGGCGTGGCCGTCGCGACCGCGACCACACCGGCCAGCGCGACCGGGACCTTCGGGTCCCGGGGTGCGAGCGCCCGGCCGAGCCCCGCAGCGGCCGCGACGCTCACGGCGGCCGCCAGCGCCCCGAGCAACCGGACGGCCGGGGCATCCCCGAGCATGGAGATGCCCGCGAACAGGGTGATCAGCAACGGCGGCCGGTCGACCCAGTAGTCCCCGTAGAGGGACGCTCCCGGGCTCCACTGGCCCCCGATCATGAGCAGGCCCGCCTCGTCCCGGGTCAGCGTCACGCCGAGGAAGGGCAGCCAGCAGACGGCGGCAGCTCCTGCCAGGAGCGCCACCTGAGCGGCCGGACCCCGGCCTCGCGCTCGGGGACGAGAGCCCGCCTGCCCGACCACGTCGATCATCCCTACCATCATCGAGTGCGGTCTGCCTCTGCCCAACGCGTCGCCGGCGGCGCCCGGCCTGCGAGGGTCGCCGCCCTGGCAATGTACCTCGCGCTGCTGGGCGCCTGGATCGCAGTCCTCGGCGTTCCCAACGACACGATCCAGGTCTTCCTGTGGCTGTGGCTCGGAACCGTCGCCTGGAACGTCCAGGCGCCGTGGCGATCCCATCTGCAGTTCCTGCGGGACTGGTGGATCCCCGTCGTCGGCCTGGTCATCTACTTCTACAGCCGGGGCCTGACCGACGAGCTCGGGCTGCCGGTGCACGTCCGGATGCCGATCGTCGTCGACGAGTGGCTGGGCGCCGGGCTCACGCCCACCGAACGGCTTCAGGCGGCCTGGTGCGGAGATCCGTGCGTGAAGAGCAGCGAGCCACGCTTCTACGACGTGTTCTTCACGACGGTCTACGCGACACACTTCCTCGCGGGTCTCACGATCGCGGCGATCTTGTGGGTCCGGAGCAGGGTCGAGTGGCAGCGGTGGATGCGGCGCTTCCTCTGCATCAACTTCGGGGCTCTGATCGTCTACATCGCCTATCCGATGGCGCCGCCCTGGATGGCCTCGCAGATGAACGAGATGGGTCCGGTGACCCGGATCACCAGCCGCGGGTGGTCCGAGATCGGGCTGGACAGGATCGACCTGATCCTGCACGGCGTCGGCAACCCGGTTGCGGCGATGCCGTCCCTGCACGCCGGCGTGTCCTGCCTGATCGCGATGTACGGCATCCAGCGGCTGCACTCCCCGTGGCGATGGCTGCTGGTTCTCTACCCCGTGTCGATGTCGACAGCACTCGTCTACTACGCCGAGCACTACGTCATCGACATCGTGGCCGGGGCCCTGCTCGCGTGGCTCGTGCTGACCACCGTTGCCGCCTGGGAACGACGTCAGCCGCGCGCCGACAGCGAGCCGCCCGCTGCCGGAGAGCCCAGCGACCGCCGATCGGTGTCCCGGGTCGACGAGGCGCCCCGTCTGACGGCGCCGTCGTGAAGGCGGTCGTCTACGACCGCTACGGGTCGCCCGACGAGCTGCGCGTCGTGGACCTGCCCATGCCGACTCCTGGCGCGGGACAGGTGCGGGTGCAGGTCGCCGCCACCTCGGTCAACCTCAGCGACTGGGAGAGCCTGCGCGGGTCGCCGGCCTACGTGCGCATCGGCGGGCTCCGGGCTCCAGGTCACCGGACGCTCGGGTCGGACATCGCCGGCGTGGTGGACGCGGTCGGGGACGGTGTGGCGGGGTTCCGGCCCGGCGACGAGGTCTACGGGGACAACCTGGCTCTGATGGGTGGGTTCGCGGAGTACGCGCTCGCCGCCGAGTCCGTGCTCGCCCGCAAGCCGCCGCAGCTCACGTTCGCGGAGGCCTCGACCATCCCGCAGGCGGGCGCCATCGCCCTGCGCGGCACGCGGTCGGCCGGACCCGGACGCCGGGTGCTGATCAACGGCGCCGGCGGTGGCTCGGGGTCCTTCGCCATCCAGCTCGCCAAGCGGCTCGGGGCCCACGTCACGGGTGTCGACAACGCCGTCAAGCAGGACTTCATGCGCGTGGTCGGCGCCGACGAGGTGATCGACTACCGGCGCGACGACTTCACCCGGACGACCCAGCCCTACGACCTGGTGCTGGACCTGGTGGCGCACCGGTCGGTCTTCGCCTACCGCCGCTCCCTGGCACGCGGAGGCACCTATCGGTGCGTGGGCGGCTCGGTCCGCGCGCTGCTACGGGTGCTGACCGTCGGCGCTGCGATCGGGTTGGCCACAGGTCGCTCCCTCGGCGTCCTGGTCGTGAAGGAGGGACCGCCCCACTTCGAACCGCTGGCAGACCTCTGCCTCACCCGAGAGGTACGCATCCACATCGATCGGACCTTCTCCCTCGACGAGGCTCCCGAGGCACTCGCGCACGTCGGCGAAGGACGTGCGCTCGGCAAGGTCGTCATCGTCTCGTCGTAGCCCGGACAAACTCTGGTGCACGAGGTCTGCCAACCCAGTACGGTCCCCGTCATGACGTCGGACGAGTTCGTTCCGGTCGGCTTCGATCCGCCGACCTCCCTCGTCACCGAGCAGTTCCGCCTCGAGCCCCTGGGACCGCAGCACAACGAGTCCGACCACGCGGCCTGGATGTCCAGCATCGAGCACATCCGATCCACGCCCGGCTATCCCGACGGCAGCTGGCCCCCGCCCGACGGCATGTCCCTCGAGGAAAACCTCGCCGATCTGCGTCGGCACGCGGACGACTTCGCGCGGCGGGCAGGCTTCACCTTCACGGTTCTCGACCCGGCCGGCCCCCACGTGATCGGGTGCGTCTACCTCTACCCCTCGAAGTCGGAGCACTGGGACGTCACGGTGCAGTCGTGGGTGAGCGCAGACAGATCCTTCCTCGACGGGCCGCTCGCCGACGCGGTCGCACGCTGGCTGTCCAGTGACTGGCCCTGGACGCGCGTGGACCGCTGCGGCCGCTGAGTCGCGTCAGGCGTCGCGCACGCAGCGGAAGCCGAGGTGCCCGGTGCTGCTGGTGAGCGCCTGTCCTGAGGGCGGCATCCGGGTCCCGATGATCGTGTCGTGGCCGGGTCGGATCGGGAGGCGGCCTGAAGTACGTACGCCTCGACGGCACCGACCGCCTCTACGACCTCGAGGCCGACGTCCGCGAGCAAGCCAACCTGGCGGCCAAGCGGCCGGGCGACCTGGCCTCGTTGCGCACAGCCTGGGAGACGGTCAACCAGACGCTGCTCCCGTATCCCGCGGCCTGAATCCCGCCCACGGGAGCTCGTTCGGGGCGAGAGGTTGTGCGAGGCTCGGCCTGTGGCACACCGTTTCGATGACGGGAGCACCGTCGTTCCGGGTGGCGTGTCCGGGCCGGTTGACAGGGTGCTGGTGCTGGGTGCCGGCATCGCCGGGCTGACGGTCGCCAACGCGCTCGATCGCGCCGGCGTCGACTACGTCGTGCTCGAGGCCCGGGGCAGGGTCGGCGGCAGGTTGCACACGGTGGACCTCGGCGGATCACCGGTGGATCTCGGCGGTTCCTGGCTGCACCACCCCTCCGGCAACCCGCTGCGTCGCTTCGCCGCGGACGCCGGAGTCGCATGTCGGCCCGGCGATCCCACGACGACCTTGGCCGGGTTCGACGTCGCGACCGATTCGTGGCTGTCGCCGGCGGACGTCGAGACGACGATGAACGCGGACCTGACAGGCTTCACCGCAGCGCTCGGGGGGCTGCGCGAACGGCTGGGCCCGCTCGCCTCCGCCGCAGACGGCATCGAGGCGTTCCTGGCGGGGACCGGATACCAGGACGCCTCGCTGCGACGGGCCCGGCAGGGCCTCCGGGCGAGCGTCGAGGCGGACGCCTCCGGGGCGGCCGAGCACCAGTCGCTGACGTGGCTGTGGACGCAGGCGGAGTACGACGACCAGTACTTCGGCGATCTGCCTCGCGGCGGCTACTCGGCGATCGTCGCCGCGATGGCAGCCGGACTCGACGTGCGCCTGGACTGGCCCGCAGCGGCGATCGAGACGACAGGCAAGGGCGTCGCCGTCACGTCGGCCGCGGGCCAGGTCGAGACCGGCACCCACGTCGTCGTGACGCTGCCGCTCGGTGTCCTCAAGGGCGACCTGCTCAGCTTCACGCCGGCACTTCCGGACTCGCGAGCCGACGCCGTCCGCCGACTCGGGTTCGGGCGGTACGAGAAGGTCGTCCTCAGGTTCGACCGGCCCTTCTGGAGGGAGGCAGGCTGGTCGCACCTGGTGCTGTTCCCGCCTGCGCCCGAGGAGCCCGCCAGCTGGGTCTTCGACCTCGACGCCTTCGGAGCCGGCCCGCTCCTCGCGTGCCACGTCTTCCACTCGGCCAACCACCACCTGCCCGCATCGTCCGAAGCCGCGGCGGTCCGCTGGGTGACCGAGCAGCTCGGCGCTGCCCTGGGATTCCCCTGCCCTGACCCTGTCGCGGTCGCCGTGACCGACTGGGCAGGCGACCCGTACGCCGGTGGCGCCTACACCCACGTGCCTCCCGGATCCTCGAATGCCGACCTCGACCTCCTCGGCACCCCCGTCGGGGGCCGAGTCCTCTTCGCGGGCGAGCACACGCAGAGCGCGCGGGTCGGCTACGCCGACGGAGCCATGAGCAGCGGCGTCCGCGAAGCCAAGCGCCTGCTGGGCGTGCCCGCTGTCACGCTGACGTCGAAGCTCGGCTAGGTCGACTCCACGTCCCGGTCGCCTCCGGCGCGGTAGCGCGCGAGGATCTCCTCGGCCACGTCGCTCCGCACCGTACGTCGGCTGACCATCTCCCGGGCGACGAGGTCGACCTCGGATGCACTCGCGCCGGCCGTGACGGCGATGTTCCTGGCGTGCAGCGACATGTGCCCACGCTGGATGCCTTCGCTGACGAGGGCGCGCAGGGCCGCCGCGTTCTGAGCGAGCCCGACGGCGAGGATCAGCCCCGCGAGCTCCGCGGCCGTCCGTACGCCGGTGATGGCCACGTTGGCGCGGGCGACCGGATGCACCTTCGTCGCGCCGCCGACCAGACCCACGGCCATCGGGAGCTCGAGTGATCCGACCAGGTTGCCGTCGTGGTCCCTCTCGAAGCGCGACAGGGAGGTGTAGCGGCCGTCCGGCCCGACCGCGTGCGAGTGGGCACCCGCCTCGACCGCGCGCGTGTCGTTGCCGGTCGCCAGCACGACAGCGGTGATGCCGTTCATGATCCCCTTGTTGTGGGTGGCCGCCCGGTAGGGATCGGCGAGGGCGAGCTCGGTGGCGGCGATCATGTCGTCCACCACGACGGGCCCGCCGAGATCGGCGGCGTCGAACACGGCCCGGACGCGGGTCAGGCGCAGGTCGGCCTTGTTCGTGAGGATCCGCAGGAGGCTTCGACCCCCCGCGATCGCCGCGGCGCGGGGGGCGATCGCCTCGGCCATCGTGTTCACGGCGTTGGCGCCCATGGCGTCGCGCACGTCGACGACGAGGTGGAGCACGACGTGGGTCTTGGTCGGCGTCGTGACGAGCCGGACGCAGATGTCGCGAGCACCTCCTCCGTGCTCGACGAGGGCGGGGTCCTGGGCGTCGGCCAGCGCGAGCAGCTCGGCGCGGGCCTCGAGCAGGCGCAGCCGGCCGGCGACGGGATCCGGGACGTCGAGCAGCTGGACCTGGGCCTGCATGAGCGGCGCGGTGGCGGACGTGACGAAGCCGCCGTGCAGCCGCGTCATCCGCGCGAGGTTGCTGGCCGCCGCCACGACGGACGGCTCCTCGGTCGCCATCGGAACCAGGACGTCGCGGCCGTTCACGACGAAGTTCGTGGCGATGCCCACCGGCACGCCCAGCACGCCGATCGACGTTCTCGACCATGTGGTCGGCCTGGTCGACACCGAGCCCGGCGAGCGGGTCCATCACCTCGAGGACCCGCTCGTCGAGTCCGGCCTGCTCGATGACGTGCTCGCGCCGGAGAGCGACGCTGAGATCCTTGAACCCGGGGATGCGGCTGCTGGTCATGCTGTCGCCTCACGTTCGAGGAGTGGCGCAGGGTCCGCGAGATGTGCACGGCTCGGGAACCGTGCCGGCCGCCGGTGCGCGAACGCGTCGAGGCCCTCGGCGGCGTCGGCACTGGTGAAGGCCTGCTGGCCGTAGAGCGCCTCGGCGTGGAAGGCCGCCTCCTGAGGCATGTCCGAGAGGGCCCGCACCGAGGCCTTGACGAGCGCGAGCGCCGTACCGGACGCGCACACGAGGCGGCGGGCGATGTCGTGCGCCTCGGCCAGGACATCGGCGGCGGCGACGACGCGGTTGACCAGTCCGATCCGCTCGGCGCGCGCCGCGTCGATGGGCTCCCCCAGGAGCATCAGCTCCATCGCCGCGGCTGCGGGGATCTGACGGACGAGCCTGGTCAGCGTCCCGCCGGCGGGGACGACCCCGAGCCGGGTCTCGGGGAGGCCGAAGGTAGCGGTGTCCGCCGCGATCCGGATGTCGGTCGACAGCATGATCTCGAACCCGGCGCCCAGGCACAGCCCGTTGACGGCGCAGATGACCGGCTTGTCGAGCGTGGAGTGCTTCTGGTGAGCGCCGTCCCACTCCGAGATGTCGAAGACGCCCGACGCGAGGGCCGGGATCGACTCGCCGAGGTCGGCGCCGACGCAGAACGCGCGATCCCCAGCACCCGTGAGGACGGCGACAGCGATGTCGGGGTCGCGGGCGACCCTGTCGAACGCTCCTCCCAGCTCCTGGTACATGTCGAGCGTCATCGCGTTCAGCTTCTCGGGGCGGTCGATGGTGATCGTGCCGATGCCCTCGTCGACCGACAGCGTGATGCCCGTCATCGGAGAACGCCCTTGGCCTGCAGGGCGCGGACGTCGTCGCGGCTCATCCCGCACAGGGTCCGCAGGACGTCCTCGGTGTGCTGCCCGACCTCGGGCGCCCAGCTGCGCGGCTGCACGGGAGTGGCGCCGAGCTTGAGGGGCGAGCCCACCATGCGGAGGGCGCCGTACCGCGGGTGTCCGACCTCGACGACCATGTCGCGCGCCTCGATCTGCGGGTCGTTGACCACCTCCTCGATGTCCTTGACCGAGCTCAGCGGGACGTCGTCACCGGCCAGCTGCTCGAGCTCCGCCTTGGTGCGCTGGGAGAACCACCGCTCGACCGCCGGGCGCACGACCTCGTCGTAGACGTCGTCCGCGAACCGCTTCGCCATCGTGTCCGTGCGGGGGTCGTCGGCCAGCTCGGGCTCCCCGAAGATCCGGCAGCTGAGCCGCCAGAACTTGTCGGTGTAGCCGCCGAAGAACACGAAGCCGTCCTTGCACGGGAACAGCCCGTAGGGGCGCACGAAGGGATGCTCGTTGCCCAGCGGCCCGGCCACCGTGCCCGCGAGGGTGTAGGAGACGACCGCGTTCTCGGTCAGGGTGAGCACGGAGTCCTGCTGCGACACGTCGACCAGCTGCCCTTCGCCGGTGCTCTCGGCGTGCCGCAGGGCGGCGAGCGTCCCGATCACGCCGTAGAGGGTGGCGGACAGGTCGCCGATGATGGTGCCCACGCGCAGCGGAGGAGCGCCCGGCGCACCGTTCATCGACCACAGGCCCCCCGTGGCCTGGGCACTGTTGTCGTAGGCAGGCTTGCGGCGTGACGGACCGGTCTGGCCGAAGCCCGACAGGGCCGTGTACACGAGGCGAGGATTCACGCGCTTCAGCTCGTCGTAGCCGAGACCCAGCTTGTCCATCGTCCCGGCGCGGAAGTTCTCGACCAGGACGTCGGCGCGAGCCGCCAGCGCGCGTAGCACGTCCTTGCCCTCCGCCGTGCCCAGGTCGAGGGCGAGCCCGAGCTTGCCGCGGTTGAACTGCGTGAAGAACGCGCTGAACTCACCGCCGTCGGCGGCGGTCATCAGAGGAGGGAACTGGCGCGCGTAGTCCGGCTCGGCCGGGTGCTCGATCTTGACCACCGTGGCGCCCAGGTCCGCCAGGATCATCGAGCAGTACGGCCCCGCCACGACCCGGGTGATGTCGAGGACGAGGACGCCCTCCAGGGCGCCGCCACCGGGCCGGTTCTCGACCAGCCTCGCCAGGTCGCGGCCGGCAGCCTCGAGGTTCATGCCGGGATCCCGCCTGCGCGCATGACGCCGGCGAGCACGGGGTCGGCGTGCACGTCGGCCGGGTCGTCGAGGCCGCGCAGCACGCCGGCGTAGTCGGCCTCGGGCTTGTCCTGGCTCAGCTTGGCCTTGGCGACGACGCGGTCGGGAGTCAGCCGGAAGCCCACGACAGCAGGGGCCAGCCGGGCGGCGTACGCGGCCACGTCGGCCATCCGGAACGGTTGGGGACGGGCTGACTCGAAGTGGTCGACGGTGCGGTCGAGGATGTCGAGCGTCGCCTCGGCGTCCAGCACCGTGAGGCAACCGTGCAGGTGGAGCGTCACGTAGTTCCACGTCGGCACGTAGGGTCCGCCGACGTACCAGCTCGCGCTGATGTAGCCGTGCCGTCCCTGCACGACCACCACGGCGTCGCAGTCTCCGACCTCGTGCTCCTCGGCGTCGATCCGCGCGAGGTGCCCGAGGATCTCGACACCGACCCCGTCGGTCGCGGGGATCACCGGCAGCGGCGACACGACGAGCCCGGCGGAGGTCGAGCTGACCAGCGTCGCCCAGGGGTGCGCGGCCACCAGGCGCATCAGGTCCGCGTCGGACCCTGGCCACGCGTACTCGGGTTGCGAGAGCATCGCCGTCCCTCAGCCCCGGTGACGCCGGGTGCGGCCGACATCGATCGTCATCGCCACCGTGAACACCACGAGCATCAGCAGGGCGAGCCCGACGACCAGACCGGCGCCCGTGTAGCCGCCCGGGCCCACCAGCACGGCGCCGAGGACGAGCACGACCGCGACGCCGACGGCGATCTTGGGATCGTCGCCGACGATGAAGTCGTACCAGAATCGGCCGAAGCCGCGGACGAAGCGGACGATCGCGTCCATGGTCAGACCTCCTGTCGGGCGGGCACGGGCGCGGGCGTGGTCGGCTCGAGTCGACGGAACCGCCAGACCAGCAGGCGCGAGAGCGCCCACCACGCCAGCAGCAGCACGGGCAGGGCGAGGTCCTCGCCGGGCCACTCGAGCGGGTCGTTCGAGGCGCTGAAGATGCCGAGGCCCTCCAGCGACCAGAAGGTGCCGAACGTCGCGAGGAGCAGCCCCACGACGTACTTGAGCGTGTTCTCGGGCACCTTCGTGAGCGGCTTGTGGAGCGCCGCTCCGGCGGCCAGCACCACGACTGCCGCGACGAGTGCGGCACCCACCGCGACCCGCATGTTGCCGGCACTGAGCCCGAAGGTGATCACGATGAAGACGATCTCGACGCCCTCGAGGAACACACCCTTGAACGAGACGACGAAGGCGAACCAGTCCAGGCCGAGCCTGCTCTCGGTGCCGGCGTCGCGCGCAGCCGCCGTGGTGGCTCGGAACTCCTCCTCCTCGTCGTGCAGCGCCTTCAGGCCACTTGAGCGCAGCACCGCCTTGCGAAGCCATTGGAGGCCGAAGACGAGCATCAGTGCACCGACCAGGAGCTGGAGCGCGGCCTCCGGCAGCCACGTGGCCAGCGAGTAGCCGGCCACCGCGGTGAACACGGCGAGCGCGGCGAGGGCCGAGACGACGCCGGCGATCGTCGAGCGCCAGCCCCGGGTCAGGCCGATCGCCAGGACGATCGTCAGGGTCTCGACCAGCTCGACGACGGCGGCGATGAACACCGTGACCGCGAGGGCCCATTCGGCGGAGGTCAGCAAGGAAGTTCCTGTCTGGGTGGACGCAGGGCGAGGCGACGTCGCTTCGCCGGAGGCCTCATCGTGCTCAACGGCCGGGCGACGGGGCATGTGGGAATCGCCAAACTTCGTCGAAGGGCGTTGTCGCGTCATCCAGTCGCCGTCTCGACCAGGCGTGTCGAGTGCCGAATGCCCTGGTGAGCACAGGCTTTCCTTGCTTGTGCGAGCGCGCCGGTGGGGCTCCGATTGCCCCATGTCGACGGCCTCCGAACAGCCCAACGGGACCGACGAGGTCGGTCACACCCACCTGGACGTCTCGGGCGGGTGGCTCCGGGCGGCGACGTTCGGGGCGATGGACGGCCTGGTCACCAACGTGTCGCTGGTCGCGGGCGTGGGTGCGACGGGCGCGTCATCCACCGTCGTGGTCACCACCGGAGTGGCCGGGCTCGTCGCCGGCGCGTTCTCCATGGCGCTCGGCGAGTATGCCTCGGTCTCGACGCAGAACGAGGCGATCGACAACGAGGTGGCCGTCGAGGCGCGTGAGATCGCCGAGAACCCGCGTGCCGAGATGGCCGAGCTGGCCGGGATGTTCGTGGGCATGGGCATGTCCAGGCCGACGGCGGCCACGGCGGCGAGCGAGGTCCACCAGGACCACGAGCGGGCCGTCCGGCTGCACGTCACGCAAGAGCTCGGGATCGACCCCCAGGAGAAGGCCGCACCATGGGTCGCGGCCGTCTCGTCCTTCGTGATGTTCTCGATCGGCGCGGTCGTACCGTTGCTCCCCTACCTGCTCGGCTACCCGTCCCTGGTGGCCGGGCTGCTGGCCGGCGCAGCCGGGCTGCTGGTGGCCGGCGCGGTGGCCTCGACGTTCACCACGACCACCTGGTGGTGGGGCGCTGTGCGCCAGCTGCTGTACGGCGCGCTGGCCGCGACGGCGACGTACTCCGTCGGCACGCTGCTCGGGGTAGGACTCGCACCATGAGTCGCTTGGCTCCCCAGAGGTCGGCCCGCTCGGCTCCCCCGGCGTCGCCCGATCACTACGATGCGGAGATGACGAGCGAGATCGACGCCGTCGGCTCGGTCGCCCCACGCGACCGGGTGCGCGGGGTCACGGCCGCCGACCTGGTCGTCATCGCCGCGCCACTGCAGCTCAACCCCGGCTGGCTCCCGCCAGAGCCACGACCGATCGTCGGCGACTGCGTGATCCATGACGCCGGTGAACCCGTTCCCGACCGTCCCGGCGGGGTCCTGCTGCTCGTCGGCGCCCGGCCGAGCAGCCCCGAGACGCTGACGACGCTGGCGGACGCGGGGGCCCGGGGCTACGCCTGCGTCGTCGTCAAGGCGCGCGGCGAGCCGCTCGCCGGGCTGGTCGCCGCGGCCGAGCAGGCGGCGGTCGCCTTGATGGTCGCGCCCGACGAGACGGCCTGGCGCGACGTGGACAAGCTCGTGAGCGCGGTGGTGGACGCGCAGGAGTCGGCGACGCCGGCGTACGCCCAGGTCCGGCCTGGCGACCTCTTCGCCCTGGCCAACGCCATCGCCTACAGCGTCGGCGGGGCCACGACCATCGAGGACCACAACGGCCGCATGTTCGCGTACTCGAACCTGCCCCATCAGAAGATCGACTCGATCCGCCTCAAGAGCATCACCGACCGGCAGACGCCGCCGGTAGAGGGCGATCCCGAGCGCTACCTGCAGGTGCGCAACGCCTCGAAGCCCATCCACCTCAAGAGCCCGGTGCCCGAGCACTCCCACCGGCTGGCCGTCTCCGTGCGGGCCGGCGGCGAGCTGCTGGGCATGATCTGGGTCCTCGACGGCGATCCACCGTTGCGCAAGGGAGCGGTGCAGGCCCTGACCGACGCTGCCACGGTGGCGGCCCTCCACCTCCTGCAGGTCCGCCAGCAGGAGAACGGCCGCCGCTGGAACCGCTCCCAGGTGCTGGGCTCGCTGCTCGGCGGGCGGGTCGGACCGGCCGTCGCCTCGGCGGTCATCGGCCTGCCGATCGCGACGCCGACCTCGGTGCTGGCCATCTCTGCCGATGCCGCCGACGAGGCCGCGGCGCTCGGGCTCGCCCGCACGCTCGACCTGGTCAACCTCTACTGCGAGGCGTGGCACCCGAGGGCGCTGGCCACCTCGATCGACGACCGGATCTTCGCGGTGCTGCCGATGCAGCAGACGTCCCCGCGCGGACGCAGCCTCGCCGGCTTCGCGCGCGACGTGAGCGACACCGTCCGCCGGACCACGGGAGTCACGCTGCGCATCGGCATCGGGCCGGTGGCGCCCACCCTCGACGGCGTCAGCGACAGCCGGCGCCTGGCCGAGCTGACGTTGGCTGCCCTGCTCCACGGCGACAGCGCCGAGCCCGTCGCCACCATCGAGCAGATGCGCGGACGCGTCGTCCTGGACGAGCTCGCCCACCGAGGTGTGCTCGACCTCGGGCTGCCGGGCGACCCACTCGCCCCTGTCGTCGAGCACGACCTCGAGAAGAACACCGCGTACGCCGAGTCGTTGCTGGCCTACCTCGACGCCTTCGGCGACACCACGAGCGCCGCCAAGGCGCTCAACATCCACGAGAACACGCTGCGCTATCGGATCCGTCGCCTCGAGGAGCTCTTCGAGCTCGACCTCGACGACCCCGACGTACGGCTGGTCGCCTGGCTGCAGCTGCGCCTGTCACGCGGGTAGGACATCGCGCCGGGCGCTTGGTAGTCCCCGACAAGCCGACCCCCGCCGATCTCACGGGATCGACGAAGATCGCGCTCCTTCCGCGAACCTAGGGTCCCAGCATGCGCCGCCCCCGCCTCGACCTGCTGGTCGAGAACGCATCCGTCGTGACGATGGACCCCGGGCGACCACGCGCCCGCCAGGTGGGCATCCTCAACGGCCGCATCGTCGGTCTCGACGAGCAGCTGACCGGCTGGGACGCCGCCGAACGGATGGACCTCGAGGGCGCCTGTGTCCTGCCCGGGTTCGTCGATGCCCACACCCACCTCGAGCTGACGGGCCAGACGTTGGCCTCGGTGGACATCAGCGGCTGCACGACGCCGCTCGCCGCCCTGGACGTGATCGCCGCGGCGGCCTCGTTCGCAGCAGCCGGCGACGAGTGGGTCGAGGTGGGCGGCTACGACCACCGCGTGCTCGGCCGGCACCTGACCGCCGAGGAGCTCGACGTGGCGGCCAGTGGACGCAAGGTCCTCGTGCGCCAGATCTCCGGCCACGCCTCCGTCGTGTCGACGGCCGTCTTGGCCGACCTGGCCCCGCAGCATCGCGCCGACCCGGAGGCCGCGGCCGGCCTGTTCAAGGAGCTCGACCAGTCGACGGTCCTCGCCCAGCGGCTGCCCTACTCCCTCGACGAGGTCACCACCCTCATCGTCGCGGCCGCCGAGCAGGCGCGCGCCGAGGGCATCACCACGTGCGTGGATGCCGGCAACGGGGGCGAGGTCGGTGCGCTGAGCCCGGTCGACGGGGCGGCGTACCTCGCCTGTCTGGAGGCGGGGCGCCTGCCGGTGCGCATGCAGCTGATGCCGAGCATCGACGTGCTTCGCGAGCTGCGCAACAACCAGGCGGACGGGTTCCGGCGCGGTCTCGACCTCGGCCTGCGCAGCGGCTTCGGGTCAGACTGGCTCGGCATCGCCGCGCAGAAGGTCGTCCTGGACGGCGGCATGCAGGTCGAGACCGCACGCCTGACGAGCCCGTACGAGGGCACGGCGAACGTCGGCGTGTGGCGCCAGGACCCTCAGCTCATGGTCGACGCGACCGTCGACGGTCACCGCGCCGGCTGGCAGATGGCACTGCACGCCATCGGGGACGCCGCCCTGGACCTGGCGATCGAGGCCTTCGAGAAGGCGCAGGCCGCCTGGCCGCGGCCGGACGCCCGGCATCGCGTCGAGCACGGCGGGCTGATCCGGGACGACCAGCTGCAGCGGCTCGCCGCGCTCGGCGTCACGGTCGTGTCCCAGCCCTCCTTCATCTACGACTTCGGCGACCGCTACGCACGCCAGCTCGGGGCCGAGCGCACCGGCTGGCTCTACCGCGGCCGGTCGTTGCTGACGCACGGGATCAGGCTGGTCGGCAGCACGGACCGGCCGCTGCCGGGCAACCCGCTGCGCGCGGTCCAGACCCTGGTCGACCGCACGAGCCGGAGCGGCCAGGTCATCGCTCCCGAGGAGCGCATCGGCGTCCAGGAGGCCCTCGAGGCCTTCACCGTGAACGCCGCCTGGGCGCTGCGCCGCGAGGACCGGCTGGGCCGGGTGGCCGAGCGGTACCTGGCCGACCTCACGCTGCTTGCGCAGAACCCGCTCGACGTCGATCCCGGCGTCATCGCGGACATCCCCGTGCTCGGCACGGTCGTCGACGGGAGGACCTGGCTCGCGTAGCCAGCCTTAGAGAACAGCACAACAAGTTGCCCACAGTCGGTGGGCCTCGATAAGGCGGGCGGCCCCGCACCACCCCTAGCCTTCCAGGATCGGAACACCTACCACGAGGAAAGACCCATGACCCCTCCGGACCGCTCGAAGATCGACCTCACCAGCGGACTGCGCCCCACCACCTTGGGCGCCGGCGTCGTGGGCCGCCGTGGCTTCCTCACCGCGCTCGGCGGTGGCCTGGCCGTCATCGCCCTCGAGGGCTGCACGAACGACGCCAACGACCCTGCTGCGGTCGCCTCCGACGACGACCCCACCGCCTCCGAGTCGGCCGCCGCCTTCCCCGTCACCGTCACCCACCGTTTCGGCGACACCACCATCGCGGCGGCTCCCCAACGGATCGTGGCGCTGGGGCAGACGGACTGCGACCCGCTCATCGCGCTCGGCATCACGCCCGTCGCGATCGGCTCGTTCCTGGACGACTGGTACAACCCGTTCTTCCCGTGGAACAAGGACGGTTTCCCGGGAGGCAAGACCGAGGAGGTCCGGTTCTACGACCTCGAGTTCGAGAAGATCGCCGCCCTTCAGCCCGACCTGATCACCATGGTCTCGGGGGGAATCTCCAAGAAGGACTACGAGACGCTCACCAAGATCGCCCCCGTCGTCGGACCGCCTGTCGGCTACCAGGACAGCGCTGTTCCCTACGGTCCCCACACCCTCCTCATCGGTCAGGCCGTCGGGAAGGAGGCGGAGGCACAGGCAGCCGTCGACGCACTCGACGCCCAGTTCCAGCAGGTCCGCGACGACCACCCCGAGTGGCAGGGCCTCACGGCCGTCCATGCCGAGTCCTACACCGGGGCCTACTACGTCCTCGGCGAGCAGGCACCCCGGACGACCTTCCTCACCTCGATCGGGTTCACCCCCTCACCGGAGCTCGACGAGATCGTGGGCGACGACTACTCCAAGGAGATCAGCGCCGAGGAGCTCGACCTCGTCGGCGACCTCGACCTGGTCGTGTGGTGCACCGACGAGGGCGCCATCCCGGAGGTGCAGGCCGACCCGGTGGTCTCCCGCCTCGCCTCGGTCGAGGAGGGCAACGCGATCTGGACGACCTACGCCTCCAGCGACACGTTCATGTGGTCGATGGACTGGGCCACGGTGCTCAGCGGCCCCTACGCGATCGAGAAGGGCCTCCCGCTGATCGAGTCGGCCCTGGCGGGCGAGAGTCCTCTGTCCGAGGATGAGGCCTGAGGCGCGACGAAAGCGAGAGATGAGCGGCACATGACGGCTCGGCAGGCTGGCGGATGACCGGCACCGTCCTGCATCCACGCGCGTCGCCGCTCGCCGATCCCGCCGCGGACGACGTACGGCGCTCACGGACCCTGCTGGTGATCGGCCTCGGCCTCGGTCTGCTCGCCCTGCTCGTCGCCGTGGTGCTCAGTCTCGGGGTCGGTGCCAAGACGCTGGCGCCGAGCACGGTCTGGGACTCGCTCGTCCACGGGGGCAGCAGCGAGGCGGACCTGATCGTGCGGCACCTCCGGGTCCCGCGCACCATCGCCGGCATCCTCGTCGGCGCCGCCCTCGGCCTCGCGGGTGCACTCATGCAGGCCCTCACCCGCAACCCGCTGGCCGATCCCGGACTGCTCGGCGTCAACGCCGGCGCTGCGTGCGCCGTGGTCCTGGCCATCGCCTTCCTCGGTGTCACGCAGCTCGACGAGTACGTGTGGTTCGCGCTGCTGGGAGCCGGGGTCGCCACCGTCGTCGTCTACCTCCTGGGCTCGACGGGCAGAGCGGGCGCGTCTCCCGTGCGGCTCGTGCTGGCCGGGGCTGCCGTCACGGCCGTGCTCACCGGCGTCATCTCGGCCGTCGTGCTGACCAACAGCATCGCGTTCAACGGGTTCCGCTCCTGGACCGTCGGCTCGCTGCAGCACGTGAACTCCACGGTCGTCGTCCAGGTGCTGCCGTTCCTGCTGGTCGGCTACCTCCTGGCCCTGTTCCTGGGTCCGGCCCTCAACGCCATCGCCCTCGGCGACCAGCTGGCCTCGGCGCTCGGCGCTCGGGTCGGTCGCATGCGCGTCATCGGCATCCTCGCCACCACGCTGCTGTGCGGTGCGGCAACGGCCGTCACTGGCCCGATCGCCTTCGTCGGCCTCGTGGTCCCCCATGCCGTGCGCGCCTTCACCGGCCCGGACAACCGCTGGATCCTGCCCTACTCGATGATCGCCGGAGCCGTCCTCGTCCTCGTCTCGGACGTGATCGGCCGAGTCGTCCTGTGGCCCTCCGAGCTCGAGGTGTCCGTCGTCACCGCGGTCATCGGCGCCCCCGTCTTCATCGCCATCGTCCGTCGCCGCAGGCTGGCCGAGCTGTGAGCCGGGCTGCAAGGGAGTGGCGATGACCCAGCTGGCCGACCGCCCCGCCGACCTCGGCCGGTCGCCCGGGCGCACCCTGCACGTGGGGCTGCCCGGCGCGATCCGCGTGCGCGTCCTACGTCGCTCGCTGGTGTGCGTCGCCCTGGTGATCACCCTCACCGGCGCCCTGATGGTCTGGCAGGTCACGACGGGCGACTTCCCGGTGCCACTGGCCCGTGTGTGGGCCACCTTGCGCGGGCAGGGCACGGCCAGCGAGGAGTTCATCATCTACACGCTGCGCCTGCCGCGGTCGCTCACCGCGGTGCTCGCCGGGGCGGCGTTCGGGGCCAGCGGCGCGGTCTACCAGAGCGTCACGCGCAACCCCCTCGGCAGCCCGGACATCATCGGCTTCACCTACGGCGCCGCATTCGGGGCGGTGCTCGCCATCGTCGTCTTCCAGGGCTCCGGCGCCGTGGTCACAGTGTCGGCACTGGCGGGTGGGCTCGGTGTCGCCGTCCTCGTCTATCTTCTGGCGTTCCGGGGCGGCGGCGTGCAGGGCTACCGCCTGATCCTCGTCGGCATCGGGATCAGTGCCGTGCTCGCGTCGTTCATCTCCTACCTGATCCTGAAGGCGAACATCATCTACGCCCAGGAGGCCTTCGTCTGGCTGACCGGCAGCCTCAACGGCAGCACCTGGCACGAGGTGCGGATCGGGCTGGTCGGGCTCGCCCTCCTGGGGCCGGTCCTCGTCGCCCTCGGGCCTGGTCTGCGGATGTCGGAGATGGGCGACGACGCCGCACGCGCGCTCGGCGTGGCCGTGGACCGCAACCGACGGGCCGCCCTCGGCTTCGGTGCGGCCATGTGCGCGGTCGCCGTGCTGTGCTGCGGGCCTGTCACGTTCATCGCCCTGGCCGCTCCGCAGATCGCGAAGCGACTGACCAGGTCGCCGACCGTGCAGGTCATCCCGTCGATGGCCGTCGGGGCACTCCTGCTGCTCGCGAGCGACGCCATCGCCCAGAAGCTCGTGCCCACGGCCGACCTCCCGGTCGGCGTCACCACCCTCGCCCTCGGCGGCGCCTACCTGGCCTGGCTGATCGCACGCGAAGGAAGGAGCAGGATCGGATGACGCGCCTGCCTGAAGCCCGGACCCTGCCCGCGCAGGAGAGCGACGACGTGCTGGTCGGTGAGGACCTGCACCTGAGGTACGAGTCGGTCGTGGTCACCGAGGGCCTCGACGTCCGCATCCCCCGCGGGTCGCTGACGATGATCATCGGACCCAACGGCTGCGGCAAGTCGACCCTGCTCAAGGCGCTGGCTCGCATGCTCAAGCCCGAGCGCGGCACCGTCCTGCTCGACGGGACCGACATCAACACCGCCCCCACGAAGGCCGTGGCGCGCCGGCTGGGCCTGCTGCCGCAGGGTCCGGTCGCGCCCGACGGCATCACCGTGGCCGACCTGGTCTCCCGCGGGCGCTACCCCTACCAGCAGCTGCTGCGCCAGTGGTCTCGTGACGACGAGATCATCGTCAACGAGTCCATGGCGGCCACGGGCGTCAGCCACTTCGCCCAGCGAAGCGTCGACGAGCTGTCCGGTGGCGAGCGCCAGCGCGTGTGGCTCGCCATGGTCATCGCCCAGCAGACCGGGACCCTCCTGCTCGACGAGCCGACGACGTACCTCGACCTGGCTCACCAGATCGACGTGCTCGAGCTGTGCCGCAACGTCCGCGCGACCCGGAACATGACGATCGTGGTGGTGATGCACGAGCTCAACCTCGCGATCAGGTACGCCGACCACCTCATCGTCATGAGAGGTGGCGAGGTGCAGGCGGTCGGCAATCCCACGGAGGTGGTCACCGAGGAGCTGATCGAGCGCACCTTCCAGCTCCCCTGCCGCGTCGTGGCCGACCCCGAGACCGGCAAGCCGATGGTGGTCCCGCGCGTACGTCCCACCCACGACACGTCCGAGCTGGCAGGCGAGGTCGCGGCCGAGCTCCACTGAGGTTCGAGGAGGATCGATGTCGTACGTCGAGATCGACGGGATCACCACCTACTACGAGGTCCACGGAGCCGGCGAGCCCGTGCTGCTGCTCCACGGAGGCTTCTGCTCGCTGGAGACGTTGACGTCGCAGATCGACGCGCTGTCCGGCTCGTTCCACGTGCATGCCCCGGAGCGGCCGGGCCAGGGCCGCACCGCCGACCGCGAGGGGCCCATCACCTTCGACGGGATGGTCCGCGACACCCTCGCCTACCTCGACGAGGTCGACGTCCGAGCCGCCCACGTGATCGGCTTCAGTGACGGGGCGATCACCGGGCTGCTGCTCGCGCGCGACCATCCCGACCGCGTGCTGTCGCTGGTCTCCATCAGCGCCAACCTGGACCCGGAAGGCTTCGTCGCCGACGACGAGGAGTCCACCGACGAGGCCGAGGACGACGACCAGTGGGGGGTCCGCGAGGCCTACGACCGGCTCTCGCCCGACGGGCCCGCACACGGCGACGTCGTCCTGGAGAAGCTGGTGGCCATGTGGCAGGTCGAGCCCCAGATCGACCCGGCGTCGCTGTCCTCGATCCGCGCGCCCACGCTCGTGCTGGCCGGGCAGCACGACTCGATCCGCACCGACCACACGATCGCGATCGCCCAGGCCATCCCCGGCGCCCAGCTCGCGATCGTGCCCGCCGCCGGTCACATGGTCATGGAGGACCGCGCCGCGGTCGTGAACCTGCTGCTGCACGAGTTCCTGGCCGCGGCCGCTTCGACGGCGGGCTGAGGAGGGGATTGGGCCGTACGCGAATGCTCGTCGATCGCCGATCGGATTCCTAGGCTGGCCGGTCGGAAGGAGCTGCCGCGACGCCGCGGCGACCCATGACCCAGGATCGATCCATGCCGCCCCGACCGTCCGCAGGCGACGGCGGAGACGCCGTGCGCGTGCAGATCCTGGCGACCGAGCACTGGAGCCTGCTCGCCACGAGGGGAATGACGTGGAGCGAGATCTTCAGCCGGACGGCGACGTTCCTCACGGTGTTGTCGGCGACCGTGATCGCGTTGTCCCTGGTGGCCCAGGGCACCCGGTTCGGGGCGGGCTTCCAGGTGTTCGCGGTGCTCGTGCTGCCGGTGGCGCTCATGATCGGCGTCGCGACCTACCTCCGCCTCGTCGAGGCCGACCTCGAGGACGCGTGGCTGGTCCTCGGGATGAACCGGCTCCGCCACGCCTACCTCGAGCTGGCGCCCGACCTCGAGGTCTACTTCATCACGAGCCGGCACGACGACGAGTCGGGACTGCTGCGCACCTACGCGTTCCGCGACACCGTCGGGATCAGCCACCTGCTGGCGGGCTCACCGGTCATCGTCGGCCTCGTCAACGTCGTGCTCAGCGGGGTGCTGGCCGCGATCGTGGCCCTGTCGGCCGGCCTGGCGGTGTGGCTCCAGCTCGCGATCGGCGTCGCGGCCGGCCTCGCGACCGCGCTGGCCCTGGGTGTGCTCGGCCATCGCCGGATCGTGCACATGCGCGACCACTACCATCCCCGGTTCCCGACGGCCGGCTAGGACGTCTTCGCGCTGGTGGAAGCGCTCAGGCGGCTCTGATGTGGGTGATGTCGCGGGTGCCGTTGTGGTTGCGGAGGTAGGTGAGGCCGTGGGGGTCGGTCCAGAGCCAGGTGCCGATGTCGAGGGTGCGGTAGGTCCAGGGGGTCTTGGTTTTGAGGCGGTGGTGTCGGCGGCAGAGGGGGGCGAGGTTGTCGTCTGATGTTGGTCCGGCTTTGTTGTGGGGGATGACGTGGTCGGCGTCGCAGGCCCTGGCTGGTCGGGTGCACCAGGGGAAGACGCAGGTGGGGTGTTGCAGGGTCATCCGGGTGCGGAGCCGGTCACCGACCTCGTAGCGGTCGAGGGTGACGGGGTGGGTGAGGTCGATCACCTGCGTGACCTTGATGCGGGCGCCGGGTTGTCCGCACCAGGCGGCGACCTGTTGGGCCAGGACCGCGCGGCCGGCGCCGCCGGTGGGGGTCTCGACGCGGGCGATCTCGTTGCCGCCGCCGGGGTGGGTCGGGTTGAGGGTGTCGTGGGTGGTGTGCACGACCAGGTGGATCCCGCGGCGCGCCGTGGGGAAGTCGGGGCTGTCCGGGGTGGTGCCGGTGAGCAGGGCGGCGGCCTGGGCGGGGTCGGCCAGGATGCCGAGGGCGCGGGCCCGGCGGGCCTGGAACGGCTCCCCGGCGTGGCTGGGCTCCGAACCGGTGCGCGACCTCGGACAGGGTGGTGTCGAGGTCGTGCAGGTCTTTCCAGTCCGCGCGCAGGGTCATCTCGGCGATCCCGGTGTCGTTGATCGAGGCCTCGTGCAGCCGGGCGTAGGTGGCGTCCAGGGCTTCTAGCTGGGCCAGCTCGCGTTCCTCGGCGTGCAGGCGGAGCATGGCCTCGTCGACGAGCCGGTCCAACGTCACCACCCCGACCCGTTCGGCGACGGCGGCGACGTGGTCGTCGAGGGAGGCCGACACGTCGGCGGGTCGGGTGTGGACGGCCTGGGCGATCCGCCGGGCCCGCCACACCGGCACCTCCAACGCCACCACCCGGGCCCACACCTTCGGGAGCCGGTGCCGCAGGGTCAGCGCGTCGCGGATCAGCCCCTCCCCGGCCTGGGTGGACATCCCGACCGCGGCGGCGAACGCGGCACCCGCGCGCCAGTCCATCGCCGGGATCAGCGGGTCGTGGTCGGCGTCGCCTCGGCCGCAGTCGCCGGTGTGGTCGGCGGCCCAGTCCGGGCCCGAACGGGGCTGGGCGGGCGGGGGGCCGGGGTGACGCCGGGCGGGCTGGCTGTTCGTCGGGGTCGGGGTGGGCGTCGGCCCAGGCGGCGGCGAGCTGGATCAGGTCGGCGTCGGCGGCGGTGCGGATCGCGTGCACTGCCCGGGTCCGCGCGAGCAGCGCGGTCGGGGTGGGGTGCAGGTCCGGGTCCATGCTTCGATGATACTCGAACGTATGTTCGATCGCAACCCTGTTTCCCCAGGTCAGCGACCTGTCTCCGGTGGTTTCGAGACGGGACTCCGTCCCTCCTCAACCAACGGAGACGTCGTCGTCCAGCTCGGCCTGGCGGCCCTCCTCAACCAACGGCGACGGCACCCCGGCGACGGCGGGCGACCCGGCACCCACCTCGCCCTCTTGCTGCCTGTCGGTCGCAACCACCAACGACCCGTCACCCGCAGCCAGTCAGCCCAAGGAGATGGTTTCGAGACGGGCCTGGCGGCCCTCCTCAACCAGCGGAGACGGAACCTCGGCGGCGGGCGACCCGGCACCCACTCGCCCTCTTGCTGCCCGTCGGTCGCAACCACCGACGACCGTCATCCGCAATCAGTCGGCCCCAGCACACGGGTTTCGAGACGGGACTTCGTCCCTCCTCAACCAGCGGATGCGGCGAGTGTTGACCGCGAGTCGGCGACGGCGGGCGACCCGGCACCCCCCTCCCCTTGCTGCCTGTCGGTCGAAACCCCCGACGACCCGTCACCGGCGACCGGTCAGCCGGCCGGATGGCTTCGAGAGCACTTCGTCCCGCCGCGTCCAGCGACATGGTCAGAGGTCGGGGTTGTAGGCGCAGCTCTCCTGGACGTCGACGGCGTTGCCGGGGTCGACCTCTCCGACGGGTGCGGTCGTCGGCGTACCACCACCACCCGAGCCCGACCCCGACGGAGGACCCTGCAAGGCACGTCGCACCGATGACTGGATCCACTCGTAGTCGGGGTCCCCGGAGAAGAACCGCTCCGAGTTGACGAACGCGACCGAGCGCACCTTGTTCTGCTTGACCTTCAGGCCGAGGTTCACGAAGGCGGGAAGCAGCTTCTTCGGGATGTCGGTGCGCACGATCTCCTTGCCCGCCTCCGCGAGCGCCTGGTAGCGCCGCAGCAGCGTCACCGGGTCGGCCGCCTCGATGAGAGCAGAGATCATGCACCGTTGCCGGAGCATCCGCTCGTAGTCGTCGGAGCCCCAGCGCCCGCGCGAGAACCACAGCGCGTGGAAGCCGTCGAGGTGCTGGTCCGGTCCGGGCTGCAGGTAGCCCGTCGGCGGGATGCCCTGGTCGGTGTCGCCGTTGATGGCCACCGGCTCGTTGACGTTCACGGTGACCCCGCCGATGGCGTCGACGATCTGCTGGAAGCCGAGCAGGTTCACCAGGAGGTAGTAGTCGACGGTGACGCCGAGACTGCCGCCGACGGCTTGCTTGAGCGCGTCGGCGCCCTCGTTGTCGGACTCCCCGAGGATGCCCGGATAGAGCGCGGGCACCTGGCCGTAGACGGCGTTGAGCATCCAGCTGCCCGGGTCGCCGTACCCGGTGAACCCGTCGGGGAAGACCTCGTGCAGCGGGCTGTCGGCCGGGAACTGCGCGTTCATCATGTTCCGCGGCAGGCTGAACATGACCGAGCGCCCGGTGCGGGTGTTCATGCTCAGCAGGATGACGGTGTCCGTCCGGATCCCCGTGCGGCCGACGCCGCCGTCTCCGCCGAGGATCAGCAGGTTGACCCGTTCGCGGCCGTTCCACGGGTCCGCGACGGTGACGTCGCGCGGAGCCGTGGCCGTCTGGTTGGACGTGAACACGGTGTCGACCAGGTCTGCCTGGGTCATGGCGTAGCGCATCGACTGGACCACCGGCAGCGCTGCCAGCACGCACGCGAGCACGACGACGACGCCGCCGAGGCGCATCGGCACCACGGGCGCGTGCGCCGGCCGTGCCATCAGGTACGTCGCGACGACGCTCAACGTCCAGACCCCGAACACCACGGCCAGGACGACCACCGCGGTGCGCAGCCGGTCGGGATCGACGGCGAGCTCGACCAGCGTGCCCAGGTCGGTCAGGAAGACCGCGGCGTAGACGATGGCGCCCAGGAAGGGGAGGAGCAGCAGGAGGCCCGCCCGGCGGCGGGTCCAGACCATGCCGCTCCCCGGCAGCACCGCGCCGAGCAACGTGACCCCGAGGGCGCCGCGCAGCGTCCTTGCCCGCCGGAAGCGCTGCCGATGACTGCCCGCGCGGACGCCGGCCCGGCCACCGGACGTGAGGGCGATCCCGGAGTGCTGGCCGGCCATCTAGCCCCTTCTCGACCGGTCGCGGCGGTGCGCACGCGACCTGGGGTTCCCGTCCCGAGAGTCCCGGAATTCTGACACAGAGGGTGGCCCGGTCGTGGCAGGTCGCGTGGCGAGAGGCACGAGCACGACGGCGCTCAGGAGGCGGAGTCGTCAGCCGCAGCGTGGATCACGTGCCTGGCCAGCGCTACGCCCTCGTCGATCGACAGCTCACGCCCTTCGGCGATGGTGGCGCGCGCGACGTCCGGACCGAGCCGCTCGGTGACCTGACGGATCGTGTCGTCGAGCCGGTCCTCGTCGCCCAGCAGCAGGTAGCCCCGATCCCGCTCGCGGTCTCCCGTGCCGAGGACCGCGCCGGCGAGCAGGGCCGCGGACCGGTCGTCGCCGAGGCTGGCGCGCTCTGTCTCGACGGCGGCTTCCACCCGGCGACTCTCCGCGCGGTGCTGGCGACGTCGCCGGAGGTCGCGTCCGCGCTGGCCGAGGGTCGCCCCGACCTCCCTGTCCAGCTCCTGCACGGTGAGGACGACCCCGTCGTCCCCGTGTCGGTGGCCCGCGCCGTCGTCTCCGCCCTGCCGAGCGCGACGCTCCGGGTGTTCGCCGGCGACCTGCACGACGTGCTCAACGAGCATGACCGCGACGTGGTGCACGACGAGCTCGTCGGCTTCGTGGACGGCATCGCCGAGACGGGGACCGCGCTCCTGGGCCACCGGCTGGTCGGCTGAGTCAGCGACCCGACGCCGACTCCAGGCCGGTGCCGAGTCCTGGCCGGGCAGCGTCCCGAGGCTGCTCGGCCAGGAACGCCTCCCAGGTCCGGCCGCCCAGGCTGCTGTCGGGGCAGAGGTTGGCGCCCCCGCGGATGGCGCGGGCCGCCCTGCCCGGCATCCGCATCGGCACCAGGAGGCGGTGCCGGCCGCGGGCCCGGAGATGCGTGCGCACCAGGTCGGCCATGGCGTACGTCGTGGGGCCGCCCACGTCCTTGACCAGGCCGGCCGGGTGCCCGAGCGCGAGCCGTGCGAGCAGCGCCGCCACCTCCCCGGTGTCCACCGGCTGGAAGCGGATGCCGGACGGAACCGGGACCACCGGCATCTTCACGAGCTGCCGCACAACGGTGAGCATCGCGTCGTGGAACTGGGTCGAGCGCAGGATCGTGAACGGCATTCCCGACGAGGCCACCTGGAGCTCGGCGGCGCGCTTCTCGGCGAAGTAGCCGAACATCGCCCTGTCGGTGCGGCTGACGACCGGCACGCGGTCGGCTCCGACGACGGAGATGTAGACGAGGTGCTTCACCCCCGTGGGCTCGAGCGCGGCCAACAGCCTGCGCGCCTTCCCACCGTCGCCCTTCGCCGAGCCGGCGAGATGGACGACCTTGTCGACCCCTTGCACCGCCTCGCCGAGGCCACGGCCCGTCTCCAGGTCACCCGCGACGTAGTGCACACCGCCGGCCGCAGGGCGCGCCTTCCGGCTGAGCACCCGCACGTCCTCGCCGGCCGCGCGCAGCAGCGGGACGACCAGGCGCCCCAGCGTGCCCGTGCCGCCCGTGACCAAGGTGGTTGCTGACATGAGCTGACTCCTCTTCTCTCGCCGCCGGGTCGATCGCCGGCAGCAGTGGATGTACGCCATAGAGACACCGACTCCCCGCGTCGCCGTGACGGATCCGCGCCGATTCGACGGCAGCCGAATGCTCGGTCCGAGCTCGGGCTCAGAAGGTCAGGGTCGGAAGAAGTCCAGCAGGGCGTGCGTGAGCGCGGCAGGCTCGGGGCCGTGCCAGGCGCCGGGCAGGCTCACGTGGAGGCCGTCGAGCAGGCCGCGCGCGACGGTGGCGGCCATGCCGGTCAGGTCGTCGGAGCTGCCGAGGCTGTCGAGCACGAGCGTGGGCTGCGTGACGCCCGCGAGCAGTGCGGGCGTCGACTCGTCGCCGACGACGCCGTCGTACACGAGGGTCGCTGCCACCGACTCCATCGCCGCCCACGCTGCCGTGCCCCTCATCTGGTCGAGCACCTCCGGGGGAACGCCGATGCCTTCGTTGAAGTACGTCACCAGGTCGGCCGGCGAGCCGCTGTCGGCCAACGCGGCCAGCTGGGCGGTGAACTCGCTGGTGCCGGAGCCACCGTCGTCGCGGAGAGGCGGCTCGAGGACCGCCAAGCGCGGGATGGGCAGGCCGGCCGCCGCCGCGTGCAACGCGAGCAGCGCGCCGCTGGAGAAGCCGTAGACGAATGCCGACCCGCCTACGTGGTCGATCAGCGCGGCCAGGTCCTCGACCTCGCGAGCTACTCCGTACGGCGCCGTGTCACCGCTCTCGCCCCTGCCGCGGCGGTCGTACTCGACGACCGTGAGGTGCTGCGCCAGCTGCGGCGCGACGTCCTCGAACGAGCTCAGTCCGCGGTAGTGGCCAGCGGCCTCGATGAGGATGACGGCCGGCCCGTCGCCGGAGGTCTGGAAGGCGATCGGTGTGCCGTCGGCCGAGATCGTCATGTCGGTCATGGAGCGCATCCTCGCCGACCGCGACCACGGCTCCGCACGATTCGGCCCCGACCGGATCCAGCCGGCACCGACCGCGTGGTGGCACGGTGGGCGTCATGCCGTCCTCTGTCACCGTCACCGCCGTGCCGCTCGGGCTGTTCACCGTGCCGGGCAGGGAGGTCGCGAAGCATCCCGGCGTGACCATCAGGGCGCCGTACGTCGTGTGCGCCTATGTCGTCCGCGCTCCCGGGCTGACCCTGCTCTTCGACACCGGCATCGTCGGCGACGACGAGGCGGTCGATCGCTACCGACCGCGCTTCTTCGACCTGGCCGACCAGCTGGCCGTGCTCGGCGTCGAGCTGTCGGACGTCGACGTGGTCGTCAACTGCCATCTGCACGCGGACCACGCGGGCGGGAACCACCTGTTCCCGGACACCCCCATCGTGGTGCAGCGCGCGGAGCTCGCCGCGGCTGTCGAGCACGACTACACCGTGCTCGGTGCCTGCGTCGACTTCCCGGGCGCACGGCTCGTCGAGGTCTCGGGCCGACACCAGATCGCCGAGCACGTCGCGGTTCTGCCGACGCCGGGTCACTCGCCAGGACACCAGTCGTTGGTGGTCGGTGGCACCGGCGACGGCGTCGTCGTGCTGGCCGGGCAGGCCTTCGACTCTGCCAGCGAGTTCGCCTCCGCTGCGCTCGCCCGCCAGCTCCGGGCCGAGTCGTCCGAGCTCTGCGCCCCCGACTGGGTCGACGACCTCCTGGCGACCGGTGTCGACGTCGCTCGCTTCGCGCACGACCTGGCCGAGTGGCGAGCGGCGCCGTCGTTCGCCGGGTCGCTGCCCCGCGCCGCGTGGTCGGACGCCGAGCCGGCTCGGCGGCTCCGTGGCTGACGTGGACCCGGCGACCGAGCAGATCGCCTACTACGAGGCGCGGGCGCAGGAGTACGACGCCACGGCGTACGCCGCCGGCGGTCCGGGCGAGATCGACGCCCGGATCGCTCGGGCGCTCGACTCCGCATCGCCGACAGGGAGGGCGTTGGAGCTGGCATGCGGCACCGGGCGCTGGTCGCAACCTCTCGCGGCCCGGGTCTCGAGCCTGCTGGCGGTCGACGCTGCAGGCGCGGCGCTCGCCATCGCGCGGACGAGAGCCTTCCCCCTGGCGAACGTGTCGTTCGAGCGAGCCGACGTCTGGTCCTGGCAGCCCGTCGACCTCGGGGGCGGTTTCGACACCATCGTGATGTCGTTCTGGCTCTCCCACGTGCCAAGGCCGCGATGGCCCGCGTTCTTCGATCGGGTCTCGCGCTGGCTCGCACCCGGCGGCCGGCTCGTCGTCGTCGACGAGCATCCGATGAACAGCGCGAAGGAGCGCTGGCTCGAGGCGATGGACGACGGTGTGGCCGTCCGCACCCTCAGGACCGGCGAGGAGTTCCGCATCGTCAAGGTGTACGTCGACCCAGCGGACCTGTCCGCCTGCCTGGGCGACCTCGGCCTCGCGGCGTCGGTGCGCACCGACGAGGACTGGGTCATCTGCGTGGCGCACCGACCTGCATGACGACCGTGTCGCCCAGAGCTGTACGCCGGTAGAGCACCGCACGTCCCTGGCGGTCCGCACGCACCATCCGGGCGTTGCGGAGGATGGAGAGGTGCTGGCTCACGGTGCTGGGGCTGACCCCGGCCTCCTTGGCCACCCACCACAACCCAGCACCCCCACCCCGACGTAGTGACGCACCCCGCACCACAACACCCGCACCCCAAGCCCGGGTTCTGACGCCTTCCCACCACAACCCAGTAGCTCCTGGTCGTCGGGGAAAGGGACGACGGCGGCCAACCCGAGGCTCTTGCCATGCCGGGAGTCCAGGCCACGGCCCGAGACGGACGCGTGCCGACAGGACAGCCGACCGAGCGGGCTGAGACCCTGGACATCTGTCGGCAGCTGGCCGTCGGGAGCAGTCACAGGAGAGCGCGGATGCGCGGGCAGAGAACAGCCGAGCCGATCGACCTCGCCTTCCTGGCCGCCGTCGACCGGCTCGGACGTTCGTCGCTCCCGGCGAGTGGGCCGGGTCCAGGGCTGGAGCCCGCCGTCGTCACGGCCCTGTTCCGGGCGCAGCTCCAGAGCCGTCACCTCGACTTCGCGGCCCGCTGGCTGCAGCAGCGGGAAGAGGGCTTCTACACGATCGGCTCCGCGGGTCACGAGGCGAACGCGGCGGTCGGGCTGCTGACGCGGGTCGACGACCCCGCGCTCCTGCACTACCGGTCGGGCGCGTTCTACGCAGCCAGGGCTGCCCTGCACGCGGGCCAGCATCCGGAGGCCGCGACCGACCCCGTGCGCGACGTGCTCCTGAGCCTCGCGTCCGCCGCCGCCGACCCGATCTCAGGGGGGCGCCACAAGGTCTTCGGGCATCCGGCTCTTCACGTCGTGCCGCAGACGTCGACCATCGCCTCGCACCTTCCCCGCGCGGTCGGCCTGGCCTTCGCCCTGGACTCGCTCCGGCACCTCTCCGAGTCGCGGGACTGGCCGGACGACGCCGTCGTCGTGTGCAGCTTCGGAGACGCCTCGGTGAACCACTCGACCGCCCAGGGAGCCCTCAACGCCGCTGCCTACCTGGCCCACCGGCGGGTTCGGCTCCCCCTCCTCCTCGTCTGCGAGGACAACGGCATCGGCATCAGCACCAGGACACCGGCCGGGTGGACCGCCAGGACCCTGGGCGACCGGCCCGACATCGCCTACGTGTCCGCGCCGGACCCTGCACCGGACCGCCTGGTCGACGCCGTACGCCGCGCGGTCGACCACGTCCGCACGCGGCGCCGCCCTGCCGTCCTGCACCTGCGGACGGTCCGCTTCATGGGGCACGCAGGCTCCGACGCCGAGCTCGCCTACCGCACGCAGAGCGAGATCGTGGCCGACCACGCTCGCGACCCGCTGCTGGCGACGGCGGGCTACCTGGTCGCCCACGGCGTCCTCACCGCCGCCGAGGTGCACGAGCAGTACGAGGGGATGCGGGCCAGGGTCATGGCCGCCGCGCAGGGGGTCGTCGGCACGACCCGCCTCGGCAGCCGCGACGAGGTGACCCGGCCGTTGGCGATCCGGGGACGTGACGCCTCGCCCGTGGCCGCCCAGCCGACCGCGCGCGACGAGCGGTCGAGGGCCTGGGCGGGCCGCCTGCCGGAGACGCAGGGCTCCATGACGCTGGCCCAGTCGCTGAACGCCGCCCTCACCGACATCCTCGCGGCCGTGCCCGAGGCGGTCGTCCTCGGACAGGACGTCGGTCGCAAGGGCGGCGTCTACGGCGTGACTCGCGGTCTGCGGCGGCGCTTCGGCGGTGCGCGCGTCTTCGACACCCTGCTGGACGAGCAGACGATCCTCGGCGTGGGACTCGGCGCGTCGCTCGCCGGAGTCCTCCCGATCCCCGAGATCCAGTACCTCGCCTACCTCCACAACGCCGAGGACCAGCTGCGCGGAGAGGCTGCCTCGCTCAAGTTCTTCTCGAACGACCAGTACCGCAACCCGATGGTGGTGCGGGTCGCGGGACTCGCCTACCAGAAGGGCTTCGGCGGGCACTTCCACAACGACAACTCCGTCGCCGTGCTGCGCGATGTCCCGGGTCTCGTGGTGTGCGTGCCCAGCCATCCCGCGCAGGCGCCGGCGCTGCTGCGCGAGTGCGTGGGTCTGGCGCGGGAGCAGGGCGTCGTCTGCGTCGTCGTGGAGCCGATCGCGCTCTACCACGCGAAGGACCTGCACGAGCCCGGGGACGCCCTGTGGACCGCGCCGTACCTGGCTCCCCCGGACACCGAGGATGAGGCCCGGACCGAGACCGACCGGGGTCGCCTCGGCAGCGTCGGCATCATCGGGGAGGGTCAGGACCTGCTCGTCGTGACGTTCGGCAACGGCGTCCCGATGAGCCTGCGGGCGGCCCGGCGGCTGGAGCAGGTCGGGATCGGGGTGACGGTGCTCGACCTGAGGTGGCTGTCCCCGCTCCCGGTCGCTGCGGTCGTGGCACACGCACAGCGCTTCACTCACGTGCTCGTCGTCGACGAGACCCGGGCCAGCGGTGGAGTCGCTGACGCTGTCGTGGCGGCGCTGACCGAGGCGGCGTACGCCGGGACGGTGCGCAGCGTCCGCGGCGCCGACTCCTACATCCCGCTCGGTCCGGCCGCCAGGACGGTGCTCGTCGGCGAGGACGACATCGTGGTGGCCGCGATCTCGCTCGTCGCGCGCGACGGCTGAGACCGGTCAGGCGCGCGTGGGACCCTCCCGGAGCAGGCCGACGTCGAACGTCAGCACGGGAAACGGGTTGGGGAGCCCGAGAGCGGTTGCGCGATCGGGGTCGTCCTCCGAGACCAGGTCGCGCACCAGGCTCTCCTTGACCGCGAAGACAACGTCGGAGTCGAGATAGTCCGACGACGCGAGGAAGGCGTTGGTCGTGACAGCGCGGTAGCCCGGAGCGGTGACGATGTAGTGCAGGTGCGCGGGTCGGTAGCGGTGCCGTCCGGTCAACCGGAGCAGCTCGCCGACCGGCCCGTCGCCCGGGATCGGGTAGTGGCGCGGGACGACCGACAGACAGTAGTAGCGCCCGTCCGCATCTGTGGTGAACAAGCCGCGCAGGTTGAGCTCGGGTTGGACGTCCGGTTGCTGGAGATCGTAGAAGCCGTCCTCGTTGGCCTGCCACACGTCGACCGACGCCCCGGCGACCGGCTGGCCGTCCGGGCCCGTCACGCGGCCCTGCAGCAGACACCGAACGCCCTTGCCGTCGAGCGCGATGTCGTCGCCGAGCCGGCGCGGAGGTGAGGCGACGCTGTGCATCGGCCCGAGCAACGTCGACTCGGTGCCGGTGCTTCCCGCGCGGTGGTTGATGGTCTCGACGAGCATCGAGACTCCCAGGATGTCGAACAGCTGGGACACCTGCGGCCCTGCCGGCGTCAAGAACGAGATGGCGGCGGCCAGCTCGGCCTCACTCAGCTCGACCTCCTTGACGAACGCGTGCAGGTGGTGGACCAGCGAGGTCATCACCACCCGCAGCCTCGGATCAGGCGTTCCGTGCAGGCTGGCGACGACCGCCTCGGCGGACCGCTCCTCGCTGAACAGGTTTCGTAGCTTCTCGGTCATGGTGACGAGCTCTCCCCTCTTCCGTGGACGTGGACCTGTGGGCTGGTGATCAGCGCCAGCGCTCTCTCGTAGTGCTCCTGGAAGGCGCTCAGCCGCTTGGTCTCGACCTGGTGCCGGGGACGCGGCAGGTCGACCTCGAGGACCTCGACCACCCGGGCGGGCCGCGGCGACACGACGAGAACGCGGTCGGCCATGTAGACGGCCTCGCTGACGTCGTGGGTGACCAGCAGTGCGGCGCAGCCGATCTCGCGCTGCAGGGCGAGGACGACGTCCTCGAGCTGCATCCGCGTCAGGGCGTCGACCGACGCGAAGGGTTCGTCGAGCAGCAGCAACGCGGGGGGTACCACGATAGAACGGGCGAGTGCAGCCCGCTGCTGCATGCCGCCCGACACCTCGTGGGGATAGCGACCGCTTGCGTCGCCGAGGCCGACCTTCTCAAGCGCTCCCTGGGCCAGTGCGGCGCGATCACGGCGGGGCAACGAGCGGACGCGGACCTCGACGTTGCGCTGCAAGGTGAGCCAGGGGAACAGGCTCTTGTTGTACTCCTGGAAGACCACCGACAGCTCCTCGGGCACCGACCGCACGGGCCTACCCCGGAAGGTGATCGCGCCGCTGGTCACGGGCATCAGCCCGGAAAGGGCCCGCAGCAGGGTCGTCTTCCCCGCTCCGGACGGCCCCACGATCGCCACGAGCTCCTGCGGCCGGATGGCGAGGTCGAAGCCCTCGAGGATCGAGATGGTCGCGCCGTCGCTCGCCTGCACGACGACATCGACGGCGGTCGCCCGCAGCACCGGTTCGAGGTCCGAGCTCACAACGCACTGCTTCGATAGCTGTGCGACATCAGGCGCCGCTCGACCCTCAGGAAGCCGGTGTCGAGGACCCAGCCGAGCAGGGCGAGCAGCAGCACGCCGGCGTAGGTGTCAACGATCCTGAACGTCTGCTGGGAGTTGCGGATGAAGTAGCCGAGGCCCGAGGTCGCGCCGAGCATCTCGGCAACGATGAGCACGGCTAGCGAGACGCTGAGGCCGATCCGCAGGCCGGCGAGCAGGTCCGGCACGGCTGCTCGCAGCGAGATCCTGAGCAGCCTGATCCTGCGGAGGTGACAGGTGCGGGCGGCGTCGAGGGTCAAGGGGTCCACCCGGCTGACGCCGTCGACGGTGCTGATCAGAACCGGCCAGGTCGCGCTCGCCACGACCACGGTGACCACCATCGTCGAGCCGAGACCGAGCAGGGCGATGGCAGCCGGCACCAGCAGGGTGGCAGGGACCGCTCTGACGAAGTCGACCACCGGGAGGGCCCCCGCACGCACGACCCGGATCCGGGCGAGGACGACGCCGACGCACAGGCCGAGAGCGGCGCTGAACGAGAAGGCGGCAAGCCATCGGCCGAAGGTGGGCACCACGATCCCGGCGAGCTCACCCTCCCCGGCGAGCTCACCCAACCGTCGCGCGACCTCCGTGAACGTCGGCAGGATCGGGGTGGCAGCGACCTGCGCGGCCACCTGCCAGGCCGCCAGCGCCGCCAGGACGCCGGCCCAGCCGAGCGCGAACCGCCCCCAGCGCCTCGACCAGAGCGGCGACGCGGACCCGCCCTGGGAGGTAGCGACGGCCGCCGGGTGCGCAGCGGCACCGGGGACCACGACCTCTGGGGCCGCCTCGGCCGCAACGGGCGAGATCACCCGGCGCTCCTCATCGCCCAGCCGACCGTCTCGCGCTGGAAGAGGCCGAAGAGCAGGCTCAGGGACCATCCGAGGAGGCCGCCGACGACGATGCCGGCGTAGACCGCGGCGTTGTCGGCGCCGTACTGAGCCGCGACGACGTAGCCACCGAGGCCACGGCTGCCGATGATGACCTCGGCGGAGACGCAGACGACGAGGCAGACGCCCACGGCCACCCGGACACCGCCGAGGATGCTCGGCAGCGTGGCCGGAACGACGAGCCGCACGACGAACGCTGGGCGCGACAGTCCCAGCGTGCGACCGGTGTCGAGAAGCAAGGGGTCGAGGTTGCGCACGCCGTAGAGGGACCCGAGGAAGATCGGCCAGAACGCGGCGTAGGCGCCGAGCACGGCCACCGTCGCTGGACCGAGCCCCAGGACGAGGATCGCCACGGGAACCAGCGCCACCGAGGGAAGCGGCCGCAGGAGCCTGGTCAGCCCGCTGCCGAGCGCCTCGACCCAGCGCGACCACCCGGCGACGACGCCGAGAACGGTGCCGGCTGCGAGGGCATAGCTCAGGCTCAACGCCCACGCGTGCAGGGTCTCCCCCGCGGCCACGACGAGGTCGGCACGCTCGTCCCTCATGCTGAGGGCCACCGACCACGGCGGCGGCACGAGGTCGGGGTCCACGATCCGGGTGACGACCAGGAGTGCCCAGGTCGACAGCGCCACCGCGACTCCCAGGACGGCGAGAGCTCCCCGGCTCATCACCGATGCTCCATCCTGGCGGCGACCAGATCCACTGCCCGCTCTGTCATTCCCGCGGCGGCCACGAGCTTCCAGCCGTTGCGCGGCAGCGGGTGCGCCACTTGTCGCAGCTCGTCGCGGGCGACGTGGAGCACGCCGGCGGGTCCGTCGGCCCGCAGGTGCTCCTCGGTGAGCCGCGCTCGCCAGGGCACCGGCGCCATCGCTCCCAGCACGACGCGCGGATCGGACCAGCCACTTCCTCCGAGCGCTGTCACCGCGACCGAGACGACGGCGAAGTCGCCGTGCCACAGCGCGAGCTTCTGGAAGCTGCCCGGTGCGTCGACCGCACGTGCGGGCAGCGTGATCGACGTGATCAGGTCGCCGTGCTCCAGGACGGTCTGCCCGGGTCCGGCGTACAGGTCTCCCAGGCGCACGGACCGCTCACCCTTCGCTCCCTCCACCTCCACCGTCGCGTCCAGAGCCGTCAGCGCCGTGGCCAGGTCGGAGGGAGTGACGGCCTGACACCGGTGGCCGTCGATCACCGCATGGTGGAAGCGGTGGTCGCCGACGACCGCGTAGCAAGGGCAGGTCGCCCCGCCCCGTCGATAGCAGTCGAAGCCGTTGCGGAAGAACCAGCACCGATTGGCCTGCCCGAGGTTTCCGGCCACGGTCGCGACCCGACGGATCTGTTCCGACGCGATGCCCTCGATGGCCTCGGCCAGGCACGGGGCAGCGCCCCTCGACCCGTCCGGCGACCTCGTGCAGGCTCAGCGCGCCGCCGATACGCAGCCCCCCATCCGCGGTCGCGTCGAAGCCGCGGAGTGCACTCACGCCTCTCGTCGACACCAGGGTGCAGCGGCGCGATCCAGACCCTGGCGTCGCTGCAGGGCGACGTCGGTCCCGCCGCCGATCGGCACGGCTCCGGTCGTCGAGCAGGAGCGCACGTGCCTCGTCGACCGTGGCCGGCGTCCGCACCGACTGCACCTCGCGCGGAGCCACCCGTCGGGCCCAACGGGTGCCGTAGCCGTGCAACAGGGAGTGCAGGCCCCGGGGGTAGAGCCAGCGGACTCCCGCCGATCCACCACCGCCGCGGCCGCAACCTCACGCTCGTCCTGATCGTCCGGCCGTCCCTGCTCGGCCAGGGCCGTCAGCACCTTGTCGGGGGTGAGAGGCAGCTCCGTGACCCGCACACCGGTCGCGTCGAACACGGCGTTGGCGACGACTGCCGGCGGAGGGCCGACCGACACCTCCCCGACACTCTTGGCGCCGTAGGGCCCCCGAGCGTCATGTGCGGGCACGATGATCGCCCGCACGGGGGGTACGTCGGCGGCTCGGGGCACCGCGTAGTCGGCGAAGGCGCCGTTCACCACCCGGCCGTCCTGCTGGATGAGCTCCTCGCCGAGGGCCGCTCCCAGCCCCATGACCACCCCGCCGACGATCTGGCCCTCGGCCATGGTCGGGTTCAGGGCGACTCCGAGATCGTGGGCGGCGACGTAGTCCAGGACGGTGACCCGACCCGTGACCGGGTCGACCTCGACCTCCGCTCCGTGGGCCGCGAACGCGTACGTCGCGGCGATGTTGGCGCCGGCGCCTTCCGTCGTCAGCAGCTCGACGTCCGGCACGACGTGGGTGGCCAGGGCCGTCAGCACACCCTCGGCAGTGTCATCGGACATCGCGACCAGGTCGCCGAGCGACACCGAGTCATCGCCCGCCCAGGCGCGCCCCTCGGCCAGACGGACGTCGTCGGTGCCCAGCTTCTCCCCCGCGAGGATGCTCAGCCGGTCCGCCAGGTCCCGGCCCGCCTGCCGCGCGGCCTGACCGGACATGTGCGTGCCCCGCGATGCGAAGGAGCCCATGTCGAACGGCGTCTGCTCGCTGTCCATCATGATCACCTCGATGCCCTCCAGCGGAGCTCCGATCTCGTGGGCCGCGATCTGGGCGAGGAGGGTGCGCTGTCCGGTGCCCGGGTCGGCGCCGCCGAAGCGCACCCGGACCCGGCCCTGGACGTCGATGTCGATCGCGGCCTCGGAGCGTTCGGCCCCGGGGAACGCGTAGGAACCGCTGGGGTGCATGCTGCACGCCACGCCGAGACCTCGGTACGGCGTGCGGGTGCGCCGTTTGGCGTCCCAGTCCAGCTCGGTGCGCACGGCGGCCAGGCAGTCGGCGAGCCGGGCGGTCCCGACCCGGAAGCCGCTCAAGGTCGTCTGCCCGTCGACGTTGGCGTTGCGCAGCCGGAGATCGATCGGGTCGATGTCGAGAAGGGCGGCGAGGACGTCGATCTGACTCTCGACGGCGAAGCCGACCTGTGCGATCCCGAAGCCACGGAACGCGCCCCCGGGGAGGAGGGCGGTGTCGACGAGCGTGGTGGTGCCCTCGACGGCGTCGGGTCGATACAGCGAGCCCAGGCACAGGGCGCCGACCCGCATGACTGCCGGTCCCACGTGGTTGTAGGCGCCGTTGTTGACGACGATGGTCGCGGCGACGTGCCGCAGCCGCCCGTCGTCGTCGGCACCGGTGCTGACCCGGACCGAGAAGGCATGTCGCGGCTTGGTGAACGCGAACTCCTCGTCCCGGTCGAGGGCCAGCAGCACCGGTCGCCCGGTCTTGCGCGCCAAGGCTGCCGCGAGCGACCTCCTGCTCGCACACCTTCGACTTGGCCCCGAAGCCGCCACCGACGGCGACGTCACGGCACACGACCTGGGACTGGTCGAGCCCGAGCAGATGGGCCACCTCCTTGGCTACGAGGTAGGGAACCTGCGTCGAGGTCCACAGCTCCAGTCGCTCGCGGGTTGCGTCCCAGCGCGCGAGGGTGGTGTGGGTCTCCATCGCCGCATGGGTCACCGAGGGGTAGCCGTAGCGCCCTTCGACCCTGAGCGTGGTCGCTGCGCGCGCCGCCGCGGTCACCCCACGCGAACGAGCTCTGCGCCGCCACGTTGGGTACGCCGGTGCCGCGGTCGTGCAGTCGCAGCGGCGACCTGCGCGCCGCGTCGACGTCGAGCGGAGCCGGACGCGGGCGATAGCGGGCGACGACGGCGGCGGCAGCAGCGCGGGCCTGCTCGACGGCTGTCGGCGGCCACAGCGGCGACCTCCTGCCCGACGAAGCGAACGACGCCGCGCGCCAGGGGAGGTCGGTCGGCGTACCTCGGGCCCATGTGCAGATAGCTGACGTCCGAGGCGAAGTCGTGCTCCGTGACCACGCCGCGCACTCCAGGGAGTCGCAGCGCCGGGCCGACGTCCAGCCTCGTGAGCTCGGCGTACGGGAAGGGGGACCGGAGCACGACGGCATGCAGGAGACCGTCCAGGCCGAACATCGGCGGAGTAGCGGGTCCGTCCGGTGGTGCGCTCCTCCCAGTCGATCGCCCGCACCCGGTCGCCGACCGACGTCATCCCGGACGCTCGCGATCCCGAGTGGCCGCCACGTCCCGGATGGCCCCGACGATCGCGTCGTAGCCCGTGCACCGGCACAGGTTGCCGGAGATCGCCCGGCGCACCGCCTGGTCGCTTCCCGCGCTCCCCGCCCGCAGGAGTGCGGTGCCCAGCACCACCATGCCCGACGTGCAGTAGCCGCACTGGAAGCCCCCGAGGTCGGCCAGGCGGGCCCGCAGGTCGCGGCTCTCCTCCTCGAGACCCTCGACCGTCCTCACGACACCGTCCACACAGGCCGCGAGAGCGATGCAGGACAGCACGGGCTCGCCGGAGACGAGCACGGTGCACGCGCCGCACTCGCCCCGCCCGCACGAGCCCTTGGTGCCCGTCAGGCCCAGGCTGTCACGCAGCACCTCGAGGAGGTTCGCGTCGGGACGAGCGGGCACCTCGTGCACCGAGCCGTTGACGACGAGCAGGTGCTCGAGCGCACGGGGGCTACCACCGGTCCGTCCTGCGGCGATCACTCGTAGACGACGGTGTCGGCATCGACCTCGCCGTCGAGCATGCCGTACTCCACGGCGGCGTCGATCCACTGCTGGACGTCGTCGGTGGACAGGTCGGGACTGATCATCGGCAGACCGCCTTCGATCATCGCGGCGTCGGTGTCGAGGTTCTCAGAGATCACGTCCACCTCGTAGGCGGGGTCCTCCTCGATGTAGGCGAGCGCGTCGGCCAGGGCCGCGGTGAAGCGCTCGACGACATCGGGGTTCTCCTCGAGCCAGCTCCGGGTGGCGATGTAGCAGGCGAAGGACAGGTCCTCGTCGATGGCGGCCTCCGGATGGGGTTCGACCATCACCGCACCCTGCGCGAGGGCGATGTTCGAGAAGGGCGCCGTCATGATCGCCGCGTCGACCTGGCCAGAGGTGACCGCGGCCACCGAGGCGGGAATCTCGACCGCGACGAACTTCACGCTGTCGACGTCGACCCCCTCTGCCTCGAGATAGGCCGTGGCCAACAGCTCCTGCGCACTGCCGAGCGCGTTGACGGCGATCGACTTTCCTTCGAGGTCCGCAGCGGACTCGACCCCGCTCTGCTCCGAGGCGATCAGCGGCACCAACGCTCCCCGCGCACTCAGCCGGGCGTTGCCGAGGAAGCACGGGATGTCGAGCCCGGCGGCCTTGGCCTGCACCGCATTGAGGATGCCGCTCTGCCCCACGTCGATCGCGCCGCCCTGGAGGGCGGGCACGGTCGCCGGGCCGCCGTTGGCCGGCTGGAGCACGACCTCGAGGTTCTGGTCCTTGAAGAAGCCCTGCTCCTGGGCGGTCCAGAGGAGCACGGCGGACGTCGCGGGCACCGCTCCGATGTTGATCGTGGTGGGGGCGGACGAGTCGCCGGCTGCCGACTCCTCTGCCTCACCGGACCCGGAGTCCGAGCCGCAGGCGGCCGCGAGGGCGAGCACGGCCGTGGAGACGACCACGGCAGTCGTGCGTCGCGCGAGGCCGGCACGACGTTGCGGAGTCCGCACGTCGAGCGTCGTGTGGTGGGTCATGGAGTTCTCCGTTCGTGCTGCGGATGCGACGATCCGCCGTGGGGGTGGTGGTACGACCCGGACCGGGCGGTCCGAGCGGTGGTGCTGTCATGCGGAGCCGAACGCGCCGGCTTGAGCGTTCGGATCGGGCGGGTGCACGAAGTGCGAGGCTCCCCGCCGCCATCCGAGCGTCACGCGGTAGGAGCCCAGGGCGCCGGTGGCGACCAGGTGCGCCTCGTCCCGCCACGGCGATCCCTCGGCGACGGGGTCCCGCATGGGGGCCACGAAGATCGCCTCCGCGGGGCAGTAGGCCTCGCACTGGTAGCAGGTCTGGCAGTCGTCCAGCCGGGCGATGACCGGGGGCGAGCCCGGGGCGCGGTCGAACACGTCAGTCGGACAGACGTCGACGCAGATGTCGCAGGAGATGCACCGGTCGGTGCTCAGGACCTCGATCACGAGACGAACCGCTCCGTGCCGACGACGGGAGGCTCGTGGTCGACCGTGACCTCGATGTCGTCGATCCCCTGGGCCAGCAACCGTCGCCGTTGACCCGGGTCTGCTGCCGGATGGTCGACGCGGTGGTGCATCCCTCGGGTCTCGCGCCGCTCCAACGCCGTCCGGTTGGACCACCTCGCCATCGCCACGAGGGCGGCCGCCTCCCTCGTCACCAGAGCCTCCCGAGCGGCGGCCCGACCCCGGCCGGCTCGCGCGGGCATGTTCGACGCCTGCTCCCAGAGCCGGTCGAGGGCCTGAAGCGAGCGCCCCAGGGTCTCGTGCGAGCGGAAGGCCGTCTTGTCGATGGGCAGGACCTGTTCCTGCACCGCGCGGATCAGCTCGCGCGGGTCGTGGGGCTGGCCCTGGCCCGAACGTGGCCGGACGCCTGCGCCCCCGGTCGCGCGCAGCCACTCACGCCGACCGCTCTGACTCGACGCTCTCGCGGCGGCCGCCCGCCCTGACCACGTCCCTGTCGCCACCGCCCAGGCGAGGTTGGGTCCGCCGGCCCCGGTGGCAGCTCCGACGATGCGGTCGCGGGCGGCGACGTCGCCGGCGAGGAACAGCCCCTCGACGCCGCAGGCGCCGTCGAAGTCGCGCATCTGCACGCCGCCAGTGCCGCGAACGGTGCCCTCCAGGACCCAGTCGATGGGGAACCTCTCCTCGAACGGGTCGATGCCGAGCCGATCCGTCACCAGGTAGAAGTTGGGCGCCGACGACCGAGCCCAGCCGCGCCGGTCCGGCGGGAACTGGTCGAGCCGGGCGAACACCTGGCCCTGCAAGGAGGGGCCGAGGAGCTCGAGCCGACTGACGATCAGGTTCTCGTAGGAGATCGGCGTGCCGTCCTCGGTCCAGAACGACGCCTCGACCAGGTCGCGGTTCTTGTCCATGGACGTGCCCATCAGGGCGATGCCGTAGAAGCTCGACATCTCCATGCTCGAGAGCCGTGCTCCCACCTCCAACGCCATCAGGTGCCCGTCGCCGGTGTTGACGTCGCCCCCCATCGAGCGGCTCTTCCAGGTCGTGCCCCCCGTCGCGAGGACCACTGCCCCTGCCGTGACCCGCCAGGGCCTGCCGACCTGTCGCTGGACGCCGGCGGCCCCGCCTACCGCACCCGAGGAGCACGTGAGCAGCTCGAGGGCGGGACTGTGGTCGAGCATCGTCACGCCCACCTTGCGGGCCCGGCCGCGGAGAAAGCGGAGGTAGCCGGGCGACTGCCCGTAGAACCGTCGGATCGGCTGGGCACGCAGCGAAGGCTCGTCGTAGCCCCAGCCGGGCAGGCACGCCACCCGTTCCCCAGCGGTGTCCAGCATCCGCTCGATCCACCGCCGATCGGTCAGTCCGCAGCCGTCGGCCTCCTTGACCGCGATCTCCTCGTCGCGCAGCGCGGCGTCGGGCGGCACCAGCCAGTGGTTGGTGCCCGAGGACGCCGCGACCCCGCTGGCGCCGGCGTACCCCTTGTCCGCCACGACGACGCGAGCTCCGCTCTCGCGCCCCGCAAGCGCAGCCCACAGTCCCGCAGGGCCACCACCGAGGACCAGGATGTCGGTGTCGAGGTGGAGCGCCCCGTCGTGGTCGAGCTCGACCGAGGCGGAGCGGTACGCCGAGCGCGCGCTGTCGACCGGGGCCATCACACGGGCCGGTCGCCCTGGAGCTGCACGCGCAGGCCGGAGCGCGTGGCCGGGAGATAGTCCTTCATCGCCCGGTGCAGGGTGCAGCGGTTGTCCCAGAACGCCACGGAGCTCTCCCGCCAGCGGAAGCGCACGCTGAAGATCGGGTCGGCGCAGTGCTCGTAGAGGAGCTGCAGCACGGCCCGGCTCTCCGCTTCCGGGACATCGTTCAGGTGGGAGGTGAAGAACGGGTTGACGAAGATCGCCTTCCGCCCCGTCGCCGGGTGGGTGCGGATCACGGGATGCACGGCGGTGGGGACGTGACTCACGGCGTCGTCGCGCACCTGCGCCGCGCTCGCCATGGCCATGGCCCTGGCGGCGGTGTGCACGGCCGTCAGACCGTCCAGGTAGGACTGGAGCCGGGTCGACAGCGCGTCGTACGCCGCGTACATGTTCGACCAGAGGGTGTCCCCGCCGGTGGCCGGCGAGACCTTGATCGTCAGGATGCTCCCCATCGGCGGCTCGGGGGTGAACGTCATGTCCGAGTGCAGGACCTCGCCCGCGACGTTGGTGGAGGTCGCGTCCGCGTGGATCGGGACCACCTCCGGATGCCCGGGGACGGTGGTCCACACCTTGTTGACCGACAGCGTGCCGAAGCGGCGCCCGAACGCCACGAGGGTCTCGGCGTCGAGGTCCTGGTCCCGGAAGAAGACGACCTGGTGGCAGTGCAGGGCGTCCAGGATGGCGTCGCGCTGCGCATCGGTGAGGTCCTGGGCGAGGTCGACGCCGTGGATCTCCGCGCCGATCGTCGGGGTGACGGGGACGACGTCCAGGGTCGGGGCAGTCACGAGCACGGGGGCACCTCTCACTCGAGCCGGTTGCAGCGCGCACACGAAGTGCGGCGGGCTGCCCCAGTGGGGCCACCCTTTCCGCCTCGCCGCAAGCGACCTGCTGACCCGACGCTAGGCAGGAGCATGCGGACCGAGAAGGGACCCGGATCCCCCGTCCAGGCAAAGGAATGTGGGACCTAGGGCCCTTGTGACGCCTGGGTGTTCAGCGCCCGTCTGAAGGAGCGCTCTCGGCTTGACCCTTGACCGCACGCCGGTGCCGATGCAGCACCGGCTCGGTGTAGCCGTTGGGCTCGGCCACGCCGCCGACGACGAGGTCGCGCACCGCCGTGAAGGCCTCGCCGTCGACGTGGGGCGCCATCGGGGTGTACGTCGGGTCGCCGGCGTTCTGCTCGTCGACGACGTCCGCCATCCGGCGCAGGCTGTCGTCGACGTCCTCGAGCGAGACCACGTCGTGGTGCAGCCAGTTGGCGACGTGCTGGGAGGAGATGCGACAGGTCGCGCGGTCCTCCATCAGCTGCGTGCCGTTGATGTCGGGGACCTTCGAGCAGCCGACGCCGGCGTCGACCCAGCGCACGACATAGCCCAGCGCGCTCTGCAGGTTGTTGTCGAGCTCGCGCAGGCGGTCCGCCCGCGACCATGCGGCCCGGGCTGCGTCGTCGGCGACCGGGATGGTGAGCAGAGCCGGATCGAGGTCGACTCCGGCAGGCAGCTCGCGCTGCCGCGCCGCGACGTCGACCTGGTGGTAGTGCAGCGCGTGCAGGGTCGCTGCCGTCGGCGAGGGCACCCACGCGCAGGAGGCTCCCGCTCGGGGGTGTGCCACCTTCTCCGTCAGCATGTGCGCCATGTCGTCGGGTGCCGCCCACATGCCCTTGCCGATCTGGGCCCGGCCCCCGAGACCGCACGCGAGTCCCACCCGGACGTTCGCGTCCTCGTAGGCCGAGAACCACGGTTGGGCCTTCATCTCGGCCTTGGGCACCATCGGCCCGGCGAGCATGGAGGTATGGATCTCGTCGCCGGTGCGGTCGAGGAAGCCGGTGTTGATGAAGACGAGGCGGTCACGCGCGGTGTGGATGCAGCGGGCCAGGTTGAGCGACGTACGCCGCTCCTCGTCCATCAGGCCGAGCTTGATCGTCGCGGCCGGCAGCCCGAGCAGCTTCTCCACGGCGGCGAACAGCCCGCAGGTGATCGCGACCTCGTCGGGCCCGTGCTGCTTGGGCTTCACGGCGTAGACGGAGCCGGTGCGCGAGTTGCTCAGCCTCGTGCGGCCCTCGGCGTCATGGAGCCCGGCGAGGGTCGTCACGAGCGCGTCCAGGACACCCTCGGGGATCGGCCGCCCCTCGGTGTCGAGCACGGCGTCGGTGAACAGGTGGTGGCCCACGTGCCGCACGAACAGCAGGGACCGCCCGGCGAGCAGCACCGCCTGTCCGTCGCTCCCGGAGTAGGAGCGGTCGTCGGCCATCGTGCGGACGAAGGTGCGGCCCCCCTTCGTCACCTCGGCGTTCAGCGTGCCTTTCATGAGCTGCAGCCAGGTGCGGTAGACGCCCACCTTGTCCTCGGCGTCGACCGCGGCCACCGAGTCCTCGAGGTCCATGATCGTGGTCAGTGCCGACTCGATCACGACGTCGGCGACTCCGGCCGCGTCGGTGCTGCCGATCGGGTGGTCGCGATCCAGCACGATCTCGACGTGCAGGCCGTGGTGGACGAGCAGCACGGCCTCGGGACCGCCCGCTGCGCCGCGGTGCCCGACGAAACCGTCGGGGTCGCGCAGCCGCGACTCGACCTCGCCCACCCGGACGAGCAGGCCCCGGTCGTCCACGAGGTACGCCGTCGCGTCGGCGTGCGAGCCGGCGTCCAGCGGAAGGTGCTCGTCGAGGAGCCCGCGGACCCGGCGGACGACCTCGGCGCCGCGGACGGGGTTGTAGGCAGCGGTCCGCTCGCGGCCTCCGTCCTCGTCGACGGCGTCGGTGCCGTAGAGGGCGTCGTAGAGCGAGCCCCAGCGTGCGTTGGCGGCGTTGGCGGCGAAGCGGGGGTTGGAGAGGGGCACCACCAGCTGGGGTCCGGCCGTCAGCGCGACCTCGGGATCGACGCCTGTCGTGGCCAGGGTGAACTGGTCGGGAGGGTCGAGCAGATAGCCGATCTCCCGCAGGAATGCGGGGTACTCCCCCATCGCCCGACCGTCGCGATGGAACGTGTCGACCGCGGCCTGCAGCTCGTCCCGGCGAGCCAGTGCGGCCCGGATCCGCGGACCGAACTCGGCGACCAGGTCGGCGAGCCCCTGCCAGAGGTGGTCGGGCACGATGCCCGTGCCTGGCAGGGCTTCCTCCTCGACGAAGCGGGCGAGCGAGGTGTCGACCTCGAGACCGGCGAGGGAGGTACGGCTCATGGCGCCCATCGTCCCCCACCCGGCGCTGACGACCAGATTTTCTGCGGCCCTGGCCCGACGTTCCCGACTGAGCTGGTCAGGCGGGCTCCTCCTCGACCCACTCGAGCAGGTCGCCCGGCTGGCACTCGAGCACCCGGCACATCGCCTCCAGGGTGCTGAACCGCACCGCCTTGGCCCGGCCGTTCTTCAGCACCGCCACGTTGGCCGCTGTCAGGCCGACCAGCTCCGCGAACTCCCCCACGCCCAGCTTTCGCCGGGCCAGCTCGACGTCGATGCGGACGACGATGGGCATCAGATCACCTCGTCCAGCTCGGCCTGCAGCTGCACCGCCTCGGCATCCCGCGCGACTGCCTGGGCCAGCAGCATGCGCAGCACCAGCACGATGAGCGCGACTCCGGCCACCAGACCGCCGGCACCTCCGACCAGGAGCACGATGCCGGGCGCGACCAGGTCGCCCGGAGCGAGCACGAACCCGAGCACGAAGAAGAGCAGGGCTGCCGACGTGACGGCGCCGATGACGATGTCGACGTAGCGGAAGGCGGCGTGGGAGAAGACCGTGCCGCGCCGCACCATCGTCAGCAGCCGCCAGACGCAGACCATGCTCACCTGCACGGTGACGATGCCCAGCACGATGATGACGAGCAGCGGGACCCGCACCGCGGCGACATCGGCGTCGGCGCCGTCGAGGTCGCGAGCCAGCAGCGGCACCATCACGGCCTGCACGAAGACGGACCCCGCGAGGCCCAGCGCGAGGACGACGCGCAGCGCCTGGACGGTCAGCGTTCCCATGGTGATCTCCTCCGATCGAACGACGGTGGAAATCTATCGAAATACGGCAGGTCGATGGGTCCGGAGATGTGTGGGGTCCGTGAAGACCCCGGTCGAACGACCCCGGCGGACCTGGGGGGGATGTCTCACGGGCGGCCCCCAGTGGTCGAGCAGCGACTCAGTCGCGCAGGAGCTCCACCGTGCGTCGCCAGGCCAGCTCCGCGGCCTCGGGGTCGTGCTCGGGGCGGCTGGGCTCGGCGAACCAGTGGTCGGCGCCGGCGTACACCTCCAGCGTCGCGTCGACGCCGGCCTCGACCAGGTCGCGCTGCATGGCCTCGGCGTCGGCCAGCGGGTCGAGCCGGTCGCGGTCGCCGAAGTGGTGCAGCACCCTGGCCTCCAGGCGCCCCCAGTCGGCCTCGGAGATGCCGTAGTAGGCGACGACGGCGCGGACCAGGTCGGGCTCCGACTCGGCGAGGTCGAAGGCCCACGCGGCACCCATGGACGCCCCGACGATGGCGAGCTTCTCGGTCGTGGATCGCGAGCGGAGCTCCGCGACGGCGGCCGCGACGATCGGCTCGAGCTGCTCGCCGGTGAAGTCGGCACTCATCGCGTCGGCCTCCTCGATCGTGTCGACGACCCGTCCGGCACGAAGGTCCGGCGCGAGGGCCGTGAAGCCCTCGCGCGCCAGCGCGTCGCACCAGCCGCGTGAAGTCGTCGTTGAGCCCCCACCAGGCATGCAGCACCAGGACGCCCGGTCCGTTGCTGCTCGCCGGCGCGGCGACGTACGCCGCGGCCGGGCCCGAGGGCGTGTCGAGGGTGATGGTCGTGGTGTCGATGTCCATGACTCCAGCCTGCACGCATATTCCCGACAACCTGTGTCGGGAATATGGGCAAGAATGAGATGTGCGCGCCGCCCGGATGATGAGCCTGCTCCTGCAGCTCCAGGTCCGCGGCGAGCTGACCGGTGCCGAGCTCGCACGGCTGCTCGAGGTCAGCGAGCGCACGGTGCAGCGTGACGCGCGCGCCCTCGCCGACGCCGGCATCCCGGTGCGCGCGACGCGTGGCCCGGCAGGCGGCTACCGCCTCGGTGGCGGCTACCGCACCCGCCTCACCGGCATCGGCCTCGACGAGGCGGGCGCGCTGGCCTTCCTCGGCCTCGGGGCGCCCGCCGAGCAGCTCGGGCTCGGCGACCTGGTCGAGGGCCTGCAGACCAAGATCTGGGCGGCGCTGACCACCGAGGCGCGGGAGTCCGCACAGCGCACCGCCGAGCGCTTCCACCTCGACCAGGTGCGGTGGTTCGCCCGACCCGAGGCGGTCCCGTTCCTGGGGCCCCTGGCCGTGGCGGTCTGGAGCGACCGTCGGGTCCGGCTCGACTACGACAAGGGTGGGGGCACCACGAGCCGCACGCTGGATCCGCTGGGTCTGGTGCTGGCGTCGGGCGAGTGGTACCTGGTGGCACTGCGCCGCGGCCAACGGCGCACCTACCGCGTCTCGCGCGTCCGCGCGGTGCATCCCCTCGCGACGCCCGCCCGACGACCGGCCGGCTTCGACCTGGCCGAGGCCTGGCGCTCCACGCGCCGCGAGCTCGAGGACGAGCGCAGCGAGGTCGACGTGACGGTACGCGTGCTGGCCCGGTCGTTGCCCGCCTTGCGACGCGTACTGCCCGCCAACGCGCAGGAGACGATGCCGAGCCTGACCACCACGGAGGTCGTCGAGCTCACGGTCCCCTTCGAGAGCAAGGACTGGGCCGTCTTCGCCCTGCTCGGCCTCGGCGGTGGTGTCGAGGTCGTCGCGCCATCGTGGCTGCGGCAACGCGTCGCCGAGCAGTCGATGGCCGCCGCCGAGCACTACCGAGAGTCGCTCGGCTCCCCGCCCGGCTGACGACGCCTCGTCCACTCCTCTTCGAGCACGGCGTACAGGAACTCGCTGCCCCACGCGCCCTTGAAGAAGACGTTGTCGACGTAGTGGGCCTCGCGGCGCATGCCGACGCGCTCGAGCAGGTGCGCGGCCGAGTCGTTCAGCGCGTCGGTGACGGCGATGACGCGGTGCAGCCGGAAGGTCGGGAAGAGCCAGTCGAGGAACCCACTGAGAGCCTCGGTCGCGTACCCCGCTCCCTGGTACGCCGGGTCCAGGGTGAAGCCCACCTCCGCCTGGCGGTGCTCGTCCGCGTCGATGGTGAGCGCCAGGTCGCCGACCAGGGTGCCGCTCGACCGGTCTTCGAGCGCGAGCTGGAACCACTCTCCTGGGACCCCCGGCTCGACCCCCTGCAACGAGTCCACCAGCTCCCGGCCCCGCTCGAGGGTGTAGTCGCTCCAGCTCTGGTAGCGCGCGACGTCCGGATCGGCCCGGTAGGCCACGAACGCCTCGACGTCCTCGGGCCGGAAGCCTCGCACCCGCAGCCTGGAGGTCTCGAAGTACGTCGTCGCTCCCGCGGTCATGGGCTCAAGTATCTGATCACTCAGCCGGAGCGTCCCCGAACCACCTCGCCAGGGCGTCGGTGAGCCCGGCCGACGCACCCCCGCCGACCCAGGCCACGTGACCGTCGGGACGAACCAGGACGGCAGAAGGCGCGGTGACGGCCCCGATGACCGGGAGCTCCCACGCGCCGTCGTACGTCGCCTCGACGTGCCGGACCCGGTCGGCCCAGGCAGTGGCCGGGAGACCGCCGCCGAGGTCGAGCAGCAGCGGCCGGGCGTCGTGGAGCAGCTCGTAGACCCGCCGCGGCCCGTCCGTCGTGACGAGGTCGAGATCGGGCATCCGGCGGCCCAGCAGCGGGTGCCCGTCACCGAGGTCGTAGGTCACGTCGAGCCCGGAGATGAGACCGCCGACCGCTCGCCGCGGCCCGTCGAAGGCCAGCGTGTCGTCGAGGATCGAGCAGAGCGCATCGATGCGGGCGTCCGGCTTCTGCAGGAGCGACTGCGCCATCGTGTAGCCCAGCGTCCGCGCGCCCGCCGGGTGCCGCTCCTCGTGGTAGGTGTCCAGGAGGTCGTCATCCGAGACGCCCCGCACGACCTGGGCGAGCTTCCAGCCGAGGTTGACCGCATCCTGCACCCCGAGCCCGATGCCCTGTCCGCCGGCCGGGTGGTGCGTGTGGGCGGCGTCGCCCGCGAGCAGCACCCGGCCGACGCGGTACGCCGCCGCCTGCCGGGCAGCGTCGGTGAACCTCGAGATCCACGTCGGATTGTGGATCCCGAAGTCCGTCCCGAAGACGTACCTCAGGGCCTCGCCGAGCTCCGCCAGGGTCGGCTCGCCCTCCGTGACCAGCTCGTGCTCGGTCACGACGACGCGGGTGGTGCGGCCGTCCTCCATCAGGCCCAGGCCGTGGACGCCGGTGGCGTCACGACGGATGCCGGCGGGCGGCTCCTCGGTCACCTCGACCTCGGCGATCAGGTGGCTCCGTGTCGCGTCGGGTCCGACGAAGTCGATGCCGGCCGCGCGCCGGACGACGCTGCGCCCGCCGTCGGCCCCGACCAGGTACGCCGCACGCAACGGCTCACCCTCGGCGACGCGCACCTCGACACCGGCGTCGTCCTGGGCGAGCCCGGTCACCTCGACGCCGCGCCGGACCGGCACGCCCAGCTCGTCGGCCCAGCCGAGCAGGATGCGCTCGATGTGGTTCTGGAAGAGCCCCAGGGAGTAGGGGTGTCGGGTGGGCAGGTCGCTGACGTCCACCATCGTCGTGCCGAAGCCCGCCACCTGGACCGTCGTGCCCGCGGCCAGGAACCGGTCGGCGATCCCCCGTTGGTCGAGGATCTCCAGCGTCCGCGCGTGGAAGCCGCCCGCGCGCGAGCCCGCCAGCTCCGACGTACGCCGCCTCTCGAGGATCGCGACGTCGACCCCCGCCAGCGCGAGCTCCGCCCCGAGCATCAGTCCGGTCGGCCCGCTCCCCACGATGATGACGTCGTACATGTCAGCTCCTTCCCGAGTGGTGACCGACTGGTGCGGCGCTGTGGCCGGTTAGGGGGTGGCCGGCCGCGCACTATCCGACCACGGCACCGCGGGAGTCGGCCGGGCGCAGAGGAGTACACCCCGATGGTCTACCTTCGCGCACGTGAGTGCCCAAGCCCCTTCCGCGGTCATCCTGGTCCGCGCCGAGCGATTCAAGCCCAACCCGGCCACGGCGGCCGACAACGCGTTCCAGGCCGACGCGCCGGAGGGTCAGTCCGACGGGGAGACGGCCGAACGGGCCCTGGCCGAGATGGACGCGGTGGCCGAGGCGCTGCGCGCGGCAGGCGTCCGGGTCCATGTCTTCTCCGACGAGGACCACACCCGTCCCGACAGCGTGTTCCCCAACAACTGGCTGTCCACGCACGCCGGCGGCCAGGTCGCGGTCTACCCGATGTACGCCTCCAACCGTCGCCACGAGCGCCGCGCCGACGTGCTCGAGCTGCTCAAGTCGGAGTACCGCGTGCAGACGATCGTCGACTACTCGGGCCTCGAGCCGGACGGCATCTTCCTCGAGGGCACCGGCGCGATGGTGCTCGACCACGTGTCCCGGGTCGCGTACGCCGCGCGCAGCCACCGCGCCGACACCCACGTGCTCGAACGGTTCTGCACCGACTTCGGCTACGAGCCGATGGCCTTCGAGGCCGTCGACTCCGACGGCGTGCCGGTCTACCACACCAACGTGATCGGCTGTGTCGGCACGGAGGTCGCCCTGTTCGCCCTCGAGATGATCGCCGACGAGCAGCGCCGGGAGCAGGTCCGCGAGCGGCTGACGGTGAACGGCCGCCGGGTCGTGGAGATCACCGAGGAGCAGGTGCGCCAGTTCGCCGGCAACGCCGTCGAGCTCTGCGGTCGTACGCCCGAGGGAAGGCGCCGCTACATCATGGCGATGTCCGACTGCGCCCGCCGTAGCCTCCGGCCCGACCAGGTGGCGGCGATCGAGGAGTCGTGCGAGATCGTCGCCGTCGACATCCCCACCATCGAGCTGGCCGGCGGCTCGGTGCGCTGCATGATCGCCGGCGTCCACCTCGACCGCCGTCCGGCGGCCGAGCCCGAGCTCACCGAGGCCGTCGAGGCGATCGACGAGAACCCGCAGACGTCCGACGGTCGCGACGTCGCGGACGAGGGCTGACGCCGACCTACCGCACCGCCGGCCAGCGATTGAATGACGGTTCAATCAATGGCAGGCTGCCCCCATGTCGCTCGACTTCGCCGCCATCAACCCTGCCGCCGCCAAGGCCGAGGAGGCATCCTCGGCCTCCTCCTCCTCCGGTGACCTGCCGAGCCGGGCGCAGTACGTCGTCGTCGGCGGCGGCGTGATCGGCACCTCGATCGCCTACCACCTCGCGCTCCTCGGGGCGACGGACGTGGTCCTGCTGGAGCGCAAGCAGCTCACGTCGGGCACGACGTGGCACGCGGCGGGCGAGGTCGTGTCGGGCGGCACGACGGAGGACGCGCTGTGGATGGCGCGCTACTCGGCCGAGCTCTATGCCCGGCTCGAGGCGGAGACGGGGCTCTCGACGGGGTTCCGCCAGTGCGGCTACCTCCAGCTCGCCACGACGCCCCGCGCCGACGAGAGCTTCCGCCGCGAGACGGCGTACATGCGCTCGGTGGGCATGACCAAGGAGGTGCTGACGCCGCGCGAGGTGGCCGACCTGGTCCCGCTGATGCGCACCGACGACGTGATCCACGGCTTCTGGACGCCTGACGAGGGAAGGGCCAACCCGGTCGACGTGACCATGTCGATGGCCAAGGGCGCCCGCCAGCGTGGGGCCCGGATCTTCGAGAGCACCGAGGTCACCGACTTCGTCCTCGACGGCACGCGCGTCGTCGGGGTCCGTACGCCGCGGGGTGACATCGCCTGCGAGAAGGTCGTGCTCGCCTCGGGCCTGTGGGGTCGCGAGCTCGCGGCCAAGGCCGGCGTCACCGTGCCGCTGCAGGCCGCGGAGCACTACTACCTGCTCACCGAGCCGATTGCCGGTGTCACGCCGGAGTCGGTGCCGGTGATCGAGGACGGCGAGGCCTACGGCTACTACCGCGAGGAGGGCGGCGGCCTCCTCGTCGGGATGTTCGAGCCGGTCGCCAAGGCCTGGGCACTGGACGGGACCCCGCGCGACAGCGCGTTCGCCGTGCTCCCGCCCGACTGGGACCGGATGGCGCCGTTCCTCGAGGTGGCCATGCGCCGCTTCCCGGCGCTCGAGGACGCCGGGATCCGCACGCTCTTCTGCGGGCCGGAGAGCTTCACCGACGACCTGTCGCCGATGCTCGGTGAGTCTCCCGAGGTGGACAACCTCTACCTGGCCTGCGGTCTGAACTCCGTGGGCATCCTGTCGGGCGGCGGCCTCGGGCACATGATGGCGCAGTGGCTGATCGAGGAGCACCCGCCGCTCGACGTCACCGCCGTCGGGGTCGACCGATCGCACGAGTTCCAGGCGACCCGACGCTTCCGCGAGGAGCGCACCGTGGAGCGACTGGGCTTCCTGCTCAACGACCTGGCCTGGCCCAACGCCCAGCCCCTGCTCGGCCGCAACGTCCGCCGCTCGCCGTACCACCCCCAGCACGTCGCCGACGGCGCCCACCTCGTCGCCACCAGCGGTTGGGAGTACCCCGACTACTTCGCCGGCGCCGGCGTCGCGCCGACCGTCGAGTGGGGCTTCGAGCGGGGCGAGGCGTTCGAGCGCACCCGTGAGGAGCACCTCCACGCCAGGAAGAGCCTCGCGATCTTCGATCTGTCGCTGATGTCGCACCACCTGGTGCAGGGGCCCGACGCGATGACCGTGCTCAACCGGGTCTGCGCCAACGACGTCGACTCCGCGGTCGGCCGGGTGGTCTACACCCAGTGGTGCGACGCCCGCGGCGGGATCATCGCCGATGTCACCGTCACCCGTCTGGCCCAGGACACCTACGTCGTCGTGAGCGGCGACAACATCCACCGCCGCGTCCCGGCGTGGATCCGACGCCAGACCCGCGACGCGGAGTTCGTCACCGTCACCGACGTCACCGGCGCCTACTCGCTCCTGTCCGTGCAGGGACCGAGCTCGCGCGAGCTGCTGCAGAGCCTCAGCCCGAACGACTGGTCCGACGCCGCCTTCCCCTACCTCACCGCGCAGAAGGTCGAGCTCGGCTACACCCCGCTGTGGGCCCTGCGGGTGACCTACGTCGGCGAGCTGGGCTGGGACCTGCTCGTGCCAACCGAGTTCGGCGCCACGCTCTACGACCAGCTGCGCGGGGCCGGCGCCGACGTCTCCGGATCCGGCGGCTTCCGCCCGACCGGGGTCGGCGCACTGGACACGATGCGCCTGGAGAAGGCATTCCGCGACATGGGCCACGACATCGACTCCACCGACACCCCGCTGGAGGCCGGTCTCGGCTTCGCGGTCGCCTGGGACAAGCCCGGCGGCTTCGTCGGCCGCGACGCACTGCTCAAGCAGCGCGAGTCGGGGCCGCTGAGCAAGCGGTTGGTCAACGTGCTGCTCACCTCGCCGGACTTCGACCTGTACGGCGACGAGCCGCTCTACTGGGACGACAAGCCGGTCGGCCACGTCCGCAGCGGCGGCTTCGGCCATTCGCTCGGCGCCGCCTGCGGCATCGCCGGCATCGAGCGCGACGAGGGCTTCACGGCCGCCGACCTGGCGGCGGGCTCCTTCGAGATCGACGTCGCCGGCACCCGGGTGCCCGCGCAGGTCTCGCTGAAGCCGTTCTTCGACCCGGAACGGTCGAGGATCCTGCGCTGATCGCGCGATGGGCGATCAGTCGGGCGCCCGTTCGATGCGGCTCCAGCCCGTCCAGCCACGCTCGACCAACAGCTCCTTGAGGCGCTCGACGATCGGGTGGGAGTCGCTGGCGAACGAGTCGAGGAGGGCGATGAAGGCGTCGTCGCCCAGGGTCTCGCTCTGCTTCTCGAGCTCGCCTCGCTCCGCCGACTGCTCGGCCATCTCGGCCATCAGGTCGGCCACGGCGCCCAGTCGCTCGTCGTCGACTCCCACCTCGACCAGCTCGTCGAGCAGCCGGTAGAGCCGTACCGTCCTCGGATCGTCGAGCTGAGCCATCTTGTCGACCATGAACTCCGGGATCCGGTCCGGCCAGCGAGCCGCCATCAGGATCCAGGCGTCGCGCTCGCCCTCGACCATCGCCGGCGAGGCACCGCTCGCGCGCAGCTTGTCGAGGTACGCCACCACTTCGGCCGGCGTCGCCAGCGAGTCACCGGCCGCGAGCCGGGCGATCCGGCGGCGGTGCTCCTGCAGCTCGCGGACCTTCGCACGCAGCTCGGCGTCGATCTCGGCGACCGCCTCCGCGAACGCCTCCGGCGTCGCGCCGAGCAGGTCCTGCACCCGGGCCAGCGGCACGCCGGCCTCGGCCAGGGTGCGGATCCGGATCAACCGGACGACGTCCGCGGCGTCGTAGGTCCGGTAGCCGGAGCCGTCGCGAGCCGGCTCCGGCATCAGCCCGATCTGGTGGTAGTGGCGCACCGCGCGCACCGTCACCCCGGCGTACGCCGCCAGCTGGCTGATCGTGAGCATGGTGCTCAGACTGCCCGACTAGCTCGCGAGGCTGCCCGAACAGCCGCCCGGACCACCCGAAGCAGAGCACGGAGATCAGGACGCACCAGCCGATGGCCGCCCACGCGTCGGAGCCCGGGTCGCGCCCCTCGAGGCAGGCCCGCAGGGTGTTGATGATCGGGGTGAAGGGCTGGTGCTCGGCGAACCAGGCCAGCCCGGCGGGCATCGACTCGGTGGGCACGAAGCCGCTCGACAGGAACGGCAGCAGGATGAGCGGCAGCGGCGCGTTGCTCGCGGCCTCGACGCTGCCGCTGGCCAGCCCCAGCGCGACGCTGAGCCACGTCACCGCCCAGCCCATCATCAGGATCGTCGCCACGGCGCCAACCCAGCCGGCCACCGACCCGCCACCGCGGTAGCCGAGCAGGATCGCGACGACGAGGACCACGAGCACCGCGAGCACCGTCTGGGCCATCGCGGCCAGCACGTGCCCTGTCAGCGGCGCGGACCTGGCGATGGGCATCGTCCGGAACCGGTCGATGATCCCCTCCGTCGCGTCCTTCGCGACCAGGATCGCGGTGCTGTTCGCCACCGAGACCACCGTCATCACCAGGATCGTCGGCGTGATGTAGCGCAGGTAGTCGCCGCGCGGGTCGGCGCTGTTCGCCCCGCCGGGAAGCCCGGCACCCATCGTGCCGCCGAAGACGTAGACGAACAGCAGCAGGAAGACCACCGGCATCCCGATGATCGTCAGGGTCAACGACGGGTAGCGGACCAGGTGCTTGAGGTTGCGCCTCAGCAACGTGATCGAGTCGCGGGTGGCATAGGTCAGGGTGGTCATCGGATCGTCTCCGTGTCGTCAGTGGCGGCATCGTTGGTGGCGGGACGGCCGGTGAGCGCGAGGAACACGTCGTCGAGCGTCTCCCCACCGGCCTGGGCCTTGAGCTCGGCGGGAGTGCCCGTCGCGACCAGGCGCCCACCGTCGATGAGTCCGACGGTGTCGGCGAGCTGGTCCGCCTCCTCGAGGTACTGCGTGGTGAGGAAGATCGTCACCCCGTCGGCGAGGAGCTCGCGGACGATCTGCCACAGGTCGCGGCGGCTGCGCGGGTCGAGCCCGCTGGTGGGCTCGTCGAGGAAGATCAGACGCGGACGGCTCACCAGCGTCATCGCGAGGTCGAGTCGCCGCTTCATGCCGCCGGAGTACGTCGCGGCGCGCCGGTCGGCAGCGTCGGTGAGCCCGAAGCGGGCCAACAGCTCGTCGACCCGGTCCCGCGCCTCCCGGGCGGGCAGATGCGCGAGGTCGGCCATCAGGCGGAGGTTCTCGCGGCCGGTCAACAGCTCGTCGATCGCGGAGAACTGCCCGGTCACGCCGATGGACCGGCGTACGCCGGCGGGATCCGTCCGGACGTCGAACCCGGCGACCCGGGCCTCGCCCCCGTCCGCGCCGATGAGCGTGGACAGGATGCGGATCATGGTGGTCTTGCCGGCGCCGTTGGGCCCGAGCAGGGCGTAGACGGTGCCAGCGGGCACGGTGAGGTCGAGGCCGCGGAGAACGGCGAGATCGTCATAGGACTTGGTGATCCCGACGACCTCGATGGCAAGGGTCTGACTGGTCATGGGCCCAGCGTGCGGGGTTGACGCTGCGTCAAGGTCAAGCCCGGACGCGGACCGATGTCTAGGGTGGTCGGCATGAGCCTCGGGGAGCAGCTGGGCTACCGGTTCCGCCCTCCGAACCGGATGCAGCGGCTGATCCAGTCGCTGGCGTCCACGCGCGCGGGCGCCTGGGTCTTCTCGCGCGTGCTGCCGCGGCTCGACACCCTCGTCCACCGCGTGACGCGACACCGCCACACCGCCCCGAGTCTCCTGGCGGGGCTCCCGGTGCTCGACCTGACGTCGACCGGTCGCACGAGCGGTCGGGCCCGGACCACGCACCTCATCGCCGTCCCCCACCACGACACCCTGGCGCTGATCGGCACCAACTTCGGCCAGCCCTCGACGCCGGCGTGGGTGCTCAACCTCGAGGTCCAGCCGCGCGCCCAGGTCACCTATCGGGGCGCCACCGTCGACGTGCACGCGCGCCTCGCCGACGCCGAGGAGTCCGCCGAGATCATCGCCGCCTCCTCCGCCTACTACGTCGGCTACGGCAGGTACCAGGGCCGCATCTCCGGACGCCGGGTGCGAGTGTTCGTGCTCGAGACCGTGACCGCCTAGGCACATGTCGATCCACAGCGACCACGCCGACAGCGAGGCGGCCCGCCGCGAGCTCAACCGCACCGCCGCCAGCGCGACGCTGCACTGCCTGACCGGCTGTGCCATCGGCGAGATCCTGGGACTCGTCATCGGGACGGCCGCCGGGCTCGGCAACCCCCGGACCATCGTCCTCGCCGTCGCGCTGGCCTTCGTGTTCGGCTACGCCCTGAGCACGCTGCCGCTGCTGCGGGCGGGCCTGGCCGTCGGCACGACACTGCGACTGGTCCTGGCCGCCGACACGCTGTCGATCGCCACGATGGAGATCGTCGACAACGCCGTGATGGCCGCCATCCCCGGCGCGATGGAGGCGGGCCTGCTCAACCCCGCCTTCTGGATCGCCATGATGATCGCGCTCACGGCTGCGTTCTTCGCCGCCTACCCCGTCAACCGCTACCTGTTGCAGCGCGGCAAGGGGCACGCCCTGATCCACGCCCACCACAGGCGGGGCCACCAGGCACCACCAGAGGGGTGGCGGCGCGCCGTACCGGAGTTCCGCACCGGCGCGCTGATCGCGGTCATCGTGGCCTTCATGTCGGGCGCGCTCCTGGTCGCCGCAGCCGCGGAGCTCACCGACCCGACGGTCGAGCCGGTCCACGCGCCCATCCGACTGCCCACCTGACTGCCCACCTGACTGCCACTTGACTGCCGGGCCGGTTGCCGGCCCGACCACCACCTGAGAGCCTCGCGGGATGACGTCCAGCATCGTCGATCCGCCGTACGACCGGTTCATGGAGACCGCGGAGGCCGTGGCCTCGGCGCGACCGGAGGTGGACGTCGACCTGGCCCGCGAGGTGTTCCTCGAGGCGGCGACGCTGCTCCACAACGGCCTGGCCCTCGACGGGTTGGACGGTCACGACGCCGAGGCCGTCGTCGCCGGGCTGTGCGTCGACCTCGTGGCCGCGGATCCCGGCGCTTCGGTGCGCGCCCGGTCGGAGGCGACGTTGCAGGCTCCTGGCGATCTGCACGATCCCCAGGCCGTGTCCGCCGCCTACCTCGTCGCCGCCGCGATCCTGCAGCTCTGAGCTTGGGCTTCCCGCCCGTCAGCCGCGCGCCGCGCAGGTCACGCAGGTGCGGGCCGTGGGGCGCGCCTCGAGGCGAGCAGCGGCGATCGGCTCGCCGCAGCCCGCGCAGTCGCCGTAGGTGCCGGCGTCGAGGCGGCGGAGTGCCGCGCCGACCTCGGCGAGATGCTCGGCGGCCTGGCGGCGCAGTGCGGCGAGCTGGGCCCGTTCGAAGGCGATCGTGGTGCCTTCGGGGTCGTGCTCGTCGTCCGCATTGGTGTCCCGGGAGGCGGCCACCATCTCGTCGTGAGCCTCGTCGAGGTCCCGCAGGCGATGCTCGGTCGCGAGCAGGTCGGCCTCGAGCCGGGAGCGCGGAGACCCCTCACGCACGGTCGTCGGCGCCGCCGTCACGCTCGTGGGCGCGCTGATCATGGCGAACAGGACGTCGACGAGGTTGTCGACGAAGTCGTCGACGGGCAGCGGCAGCCGAGGCGGCGGGTCGGCGTCGAGCAGCCGCGCCTGCTCGGCGGTGGCCCGGACCAGGAACCCGGCCAGCTGGCTGACCCGCTCGTCCCGCACGCGCTCCGGCAGGAGCTCGAGCGGAGGCGTGACGGGCGTGAGGCAGCGCATGATGCTCTCGTTGACGAAGAGCGTCTGGGTCGAGTCGGCCACGAAGCGTGGGTGGTTCACGAGCTGGCCCAACAGCCGCAGGTAGCGACGACCGTCCGCCGACCCCAGGCACTTCGCGAGCGGGCCGACGACGAGCTCGATCCCCTCCCTCACGCCGATGGCGCCACCGACCTGCTCGCGCTCGTCGAGCCGCGCGTTGCGGTCAGCGTTGACCTTCGCCATCGAGCGGGCGACCAGCTCGCGGACGATGGCGTCGCTCGAGCCGAAGTGGTAGGTCACGGCCGACCGGTTGCGGTTGCCACTGGCCCGGTTGATCTCGTTGAGGGAGACCTGGTCGATCCCGCGTTCGTCCATCAGCACGGACGCAGCGTCGAGGATCGCCTCACGACCCCGCGCACCCTTGCCGTCCACGGGCACATCACACCACCGCCGGGGTACACCGCCAACTTCTGCTCCCTTGACCCATCGTCCGACCCTGGCCACACTCCCTTCGGGACGACGGTGGCCAGGGTCTATTGGCGTAGGTACTTGACGCGGTCGTCCTTCCCGGGTCCGCCGCGGCCGCGGCGGACCCGGGACCGCGCGGTCCCGGCTGAGGTTGGGTGCGACGCGGTACGGTTTCCCTCGGACACCGTCGTACGGGGTGGTGAAGAGGGAGGGCCCGAGCGCATGGACTTCAGCGCGTCTAACCGGATGTGCTCGTTCTGCGGCAAGCAGGGCGAACGTCGCAAGATGGCGGGTGGTCTCGGGGCGATGATCTGCATGGAGTGCCTGGAGCACTACCACTCCATCCTGACGTCGAAGAAGAAGGTCGCGACCATGTCCCGGCCGCCGTGGGAGTCGATGTCGGACGCCGAGCTGCTGTCCCACCTCCCGCTGATCCTCAAGTCCGCCGAGCAGAACATGTCGTTCGCGCGCGAGTGGGTCGACCTGATCCGGGAGCGGAAGATCTCCTGGGCCGAGATCGGCAAGGTGCTGGGCGTCTCGCGCCAGGCAGTGTGGGAGCGGTTCGGCAGCAACAAGCAGGCCTCGCGCACCGAGACCGCCTGACGGCCGCGGCTCAGCCGAAGGCGCCGGCGCTGCCGCGCTCGGGGCGGGCGAGGGACAGTGCCACCGCGCGGGCCCCGTGCCGAGCGACGGCGATGACGTGCAGCTGGGAGACGACGAGCTGCCAGGCCTCGTCGGCGTAGTGCGGGGTAGGCACACCCACGCTGCGCGCCAGGTCGTCACCATGCACCAGGAGCTCCACGAGGCGGGTGACGAAGTAGTCCCCGAGCCGGACCACCACCCCGCCGAGCACGGCGACCAACCGCTCGGGATCCAGGTCGAGGGCGCGTTGACGCGCCAGGCTCCGCTCGAGGTCGGCGACCAGGGCCTCCTGGCCGGCCTCGGCCGCCGCGACCGATCGCGCGCGGACGCCGCGGTGCAGGTCACTGTCGACCGGGTCGGCGTCCCCCAGCACGGCGGCGTAGTAGCCCGCAGGGTCCACCACGTCCGCAGACGCGTCGGGCTCGGCCGCGTCCAGGTAGATCTCGAGCGTGAACACGGCCCGGCCGAGATGGGCGGCCAGCGCGCCGACCTCGTAGTCGGTGAACACCGCCGGCTGGTCCCAGCGCTCGCCGACCGCGGGACTGCGGATCAGGTCGACCGCCAGGGCGGCCGCGTCGAGGTAGAGCGCGCCCGGATCGGTCAGCGCCCGCAGCCTCGGGAGCACGTCGCGGGCGAGGGTGTCGAGGAAGCCGGCCTGGTCGTGGCCGGGGGCGTGGAGGACCAGGTGGTGAAGCCGGCCTCGACGTAGGGCCGGACCTGGTCGATGACGGCGTCGGGGTCGGTGGCGACGATCCAGCGCGCCGCGACCTGCTCGATCGGCAGCGCGTCGGCGGCCTGGGCCATCGCGACCGGGTCGTCGAGGCCGTGCTTCTGCTCGGCGTCAGCGACAGCGGCGCCCAGAAGCGGGTGTTCTCCAGCGCCTGCTCGCGGGTCGGGGCGTAGGAGAGCTTGATCTCGATCATCTTGTCGATTCGTCGAGGTCGCGCCCGCCCGCCTCGGCGCCCTCGGCGACCGCGGGCAGCAGCTTGTCGGTGTAGAGGTCCATGCCCTTGCCGGACGTGCAGATCAACCCGTCGCCGGCGCGGCCGGCGTACTTGGCCACGACCGGGCCGCCCGCGGCGACGTAGACCGGCACCGCCGCCCTCGGGCGCGTCGTAGACCGTCGCTTCGTCGGTGGCGTAGTAGTCGCCCTCGAAGCTGACCCGCTCCCCCGCCCACAGCGCCCGCATCAGCCGGACCGCCTCGCGCAACCGGGCGAAGCGCTCCTTGAACTCCGGCCACTCCAGCGCCGGTCGACGGCGGTCTCGTTGAGCGCCTCGCCGGTGCCGACGCCGAGCACGACCCGCTCCGGGGTAGAGCAGCCCGAGGGTGCCGAACGGCCTGGGCGAGCACCGCGGGGTTGTAGCGGAAGGTCGGCGTCAGCACGCTGGTGCCGAGCATGACCCGCGGGTGCGCTCGCCGACCGCGGCCAGCCAGGACAGCGCAGTACGGCGCGTGGCCACCACGTGCCGCCACGGCTGGAAGTGGTCGGAGACCACCGAGTCCAGGCCGACCTCCTCGGCGCGGACGGCGAGCTCGACCAGCTCCCGCGGCCCGAACTGCTCGGCCGAGGCCTTGTAGCCGACCCGGTCCCGCTCATCAGCCGCCACCCTCACCGGCCGATCAGCCCGCCCGCTCGAACGGGGCGACGGTCCGTACAGGGTGGTGCGCTGCACGGCGTGCGCCCCGCGGATGTGGCGAGCGCCCGAGCTCTCGGCGGTCACGAGCCTGGCCGTGGGTGGCGCCGGCCGCCCGGCTGATGTTCTCGTCCATCAGCGTGCCGCCCAGGTCGTTGACGCCGGCACGCAGCAGCTGCCGGGCGCCGGCGCTGGCCGAGCTTCACCCAGGACGCCTGCATGTTGTCGACCAGGCCGCGGTAGGCGATCCGGGCGACCGCGTGCATGAGCACGACCTCCCGCCACGTCGGGCCCCGGCGGGCGGCGCGCTTGAGGTAGATCGGCGCGGCCATGTGCACGAACGGCAGCGCCACGAACTCGGTGAACCCGCCGGTCTCCTTCTGCAGGGCCCGGGTGCGGAGCAGGTGCCGCGCCCAGTGCACCGGCCGCTCGACCGAGCCGAACATGATCGTGATGTTGGAGCGCAGCCCGATCCGGTGCGCGGTGCGGTGCGCCTCGAGCCACTCCTCGGTGTCGATCTTGTCGGGGCACAGCACCGCGCGGACCTCGTCGTCGAGGATCTCCGCGGCCGTCCCGGGCAGCGACCCCAGCCCGGCGTCCTTCAGCCGGCGCAGGTACGCCGCCAGCGGCTCGCCGAGCCGGCGGGCGCCCTCGGTGACCTCCAGCGCGGTGAACCCGTGCATGTGCATGTCCGGCACCGCCGTCCTTCACCGCGCGGGTGACCTCGACGTAGAAGTCGCCGTCGAAGGACGGGATGGATGCCGCCCTGCAGGCACACCTCGGTCGCGCCGCGCTCCGCCGCCTCGCCGGCCCGCTCGGCGACGTCGTCGAGGGTCAGCAGGTACGGCTTGCCGCGCAGGTTCAGCGAGAGCGGCCCCTTGGAGAACCCGCAGAACGTGCACCGGAAGGTGCAGACGTTGGTGTAGTTGATGTTGCGGTTGACCACGTAGGTCACGGTGTCGCCGACCGCGGCGGCGCGCAGCTCGTCGGCCAGCGCGGCCACCGCGGCCACCTCGGGGCCGCGGGCGCCGAACAGCGTGACCAGCTCGGCCTCGCCCGGCTCCTGGCCGGCGCGCACGCCGGCGAGCACCTCGCCGACCGCGCCGCCGCTCGCGCCGGCCGGTCGGGCCGCGGCAGCAGGCGCGGCGGGGCGACGTCGGCGCCGGAGTACCAGCGCGGTCGAGCGGCGGCCGATCTGGACGACCTCCGCGCCGGTGCCGACGTTGGCCGCGGCCTGGTGCCGCTCCGGCCAGACCGCGCCCGGGTCGTCGCGGCCCAGGCCCTCGGCGTCGGAGCGGTCCAGCACCGCGAAGCGCAGCGGCGCGTCGAGCCAGCGGTCCGGCTCCCGGCGCCGCTGCAGGTACTCCGGGTAGACGGTCAGCCGCGGCGCGAGCGCCAGCCCGCGCGCCTCGGTCGCCGCGCGCAGCACCTCGATCGCCGGCCACGGCCGCTCCGGGTTGACGTGGTCCGGCGTCACCGGCGAGACCCCGCCCCAGTCGTCGATGCCGGCGTCCAGCAGGTCGCCGAGCCGGTCGGGGTCCGACAGGTTGGGCGGCGCCTGGACGTGCACGTCGGCGGGCAGCACCAGCCGGGCCAGCGCGATCGCCCGCAGGTGGTCCTCGGGCGGGCACGGCGCGGCGTCGCGCATCGCCGTGCCCGGCTTGGGCAGGAAGTTCTGCACGATCACCTCCTGCACGTGCCCGTGCCGGCGGTGCGCCGCGGCGATCGCCTCCAGCGCCTCGACGCGGTCGGCCTCGGTCTCGCCGATCCCGACCAGGATCCCGGTGGTGAACGGGATCGCGAGCTCACCGGCGGCCTCCAGCGTGGCCAGCCGCCGCTCCGGCGTCTTGTCGGGCGCGCCGCGGTGGGCGGCCAGGTCGGGCCGCAGCGACTCGATCATCATCCCCTGCGACGGCGCCACCTCACGCAGCCGCGCGAGGTCGTCGCGCCCGATCGCGCCGGCGTTCGCGTGCGGCAGCAGCCCGGTCTCCTCGAGCACCAGCCGCGCACATCGCGACGAGGTAGTCGACCGTCGAGGAGTAGCCGTGCTCGTCGAGCCACGCCCGCGCCTCGTCGTACCGCTCCTCGGGCGCCTCGCCCAGCGTGAACAGCGCCTCGTGGCACCCGGCCTCGGCCCCCTGCGAGGCGATCGCGAGCACCTCCTCCGGCGAGAGGTACGGCGCCGCCAGGTGCCGCGGCGCCGTCGCGAACGTGCAGTAGCCGCACCGGTCGCGGCACAGCCGGGTCAGCGGGATGAACACCTTCGGCGAGAACGTCACCCGGGTGCCGGTCGCCCCCGCCCGCACGTCACGGGCCCGCGCTCAGGTCGGCTCCCCCGTCGACCGGGCGAGCAGGGCTCTCCTCCACCCGCCGATCATGCCAGCCGGGCCGGCAAGTCTTCACCGTGCAGGTGTGGCGCAGACCACATCGCGGTCGGTTAGGTTGCCAGGTCGGCCGCGCGGCGGGGCCAGTGCGGCGCGACGGAAAGGTGCAATTAGGGGTGGGTCATGGCTCGTCGTCGTCTTCTCGTCTCGCTCGCCGGCGTCACCGCGGCATCGCCGTCGCCGCGGCCGGATCGCAGACGGGCGCCGCGGCGAAGCCCAAGCCGCCCCCGCCGGCCCCGACAAGGTCGTCATCATCGTCGTCGACGCGCTCAGCAAGGAGATCGTCGAGAAGTACGACATGTACAACGTCGAGGGCCTGATGAAGGACGGCGTCGACACCCCCAACGGCTACCTCGGCCACACCGGCTCGGTCACGGTCGTGACCCACAACGTGGTCACCTCGGGCATGTAGCCCGAAGCACATGGGCTGGACCAACGAGGGCTACCGCGACGTCGACGGCGTCCTCGGCGCCGCCGGCGGCCTCTACATCACCAGCAACTTCGGCCTGGCCACGATGGCGCCGCTGCAGAAGCACGCCGGCTACCCGCACCTGTCGGACTACCTCGACGACACCGGCAAGGTCTTCACCGTCAGCCCCAAGGCGTACGCCGCCTACGGCCTCAGCGGTCCGGGCTCGGCCAACACCTCGACCATCACCTTCGGCAGCAAGGCCCGCCCCGCGACCGGCGTCAGCGCCCCCGGCACGCCGACCGGCTGAACCTGCCGGCGTACTTCTCGGCCGACGTGCGGCTCTCGCTGGGTGGTGGCGCGCGACACGATCTACGACACCGGCCAGTTCCCGGCGCAGCTCTACCCCGCCACCGACGACCGCTACGTCGTCGGCAACGACCCTGCCCACCAGGGCGGCGACATCTGGGCCACCGACGCCGTGCTCGAGATCATGGACCAGGAGGACGGCGACTGGAGCGGCATCTTCGTCAGCCTCCCCGGCGTCGACAAGGCCGCGCACATGTGGGGCGGCGTCAACGACCCCGAGGCCGCGACGCCGGGCTACGACCCGATGACGCACATGGAGTACGCCACGGCGACCGCCGACGCGCAGGTCGGCCGGATCATGGACGCGCTCGAGGAGAGCGGCGAGCTCGACAGCACGCTGGTCGTGCTCACCGCCGACCACGGCTCGGTCGCCGCCGCCGGACGGGCACTTCCACGGCGACTTCGAGCCGCGGAACGACTACGGCTTCTTCAACTGGTACTACGGCGACCCGCAGAACGACGATCTTCTACGACCAGCCGCAGGAGCGCCGCTGCTCACGACCGCACGCGACACCGGCGCCACAACGTCGGGCTCTCCTACAGCGACTCCTCGCTCAACGTGTGGCTCAAGGACCAGTCGCCGGCGCGGTCGACGAGGCCGCGGCGATCATGGAGGACCTGCCCGACGTCACCGCGGTCTGGCGCCGCGACGGCGACCACTACGACCGCGTCTCCCCGATCCGGTGGGACCGGATGTGTCCGGCGGGGAGAAGGCGTGGTTCGCCCGCAAGGCCCAGGAGCTGGTCGACACCCAGGCGGCCGACTACGGGCCCGACCTGATCGCGACGCTGCCCGACGACACGACGTACTCCGTCCTCGGCGACCACGGCGGCATCCAGCGGACCACGCAGCAGATCCCGATCGTCTTCGCCGGCGCCAACCTCTCCCACCAAGGACCTGCGGCGCCGAGGTGAAGTCGGTCGACATCATGCCGACGATCCTCGCGGCGATGGGGATCGACGCGGACTACGACATGGACGGAACGGCGTACTCGCTGCCGCGCCAAGCATGAGGCCCGTGAGCGCAGCGGCGAGTACGGTGTCGGGCGTGACTGACGCAGCCTCCACCCGGCACCGCAGCGCGGCCCTGCAGAAGGTCCTGATCGCCAACCGCGGCGAGATCGCGGTGCGCGTGGTCCGCGCCTGCCGGGACGCGGGCATCGCCAGCGTCGCGGTCTACGCCGACCCCGACCGGGACGCGCAGTTCGTCCGGCTGGCCGACGAGGCCTACAGCCTGGGCGGCGCGACCCCGGCGGAGTCCTACCTCGACATCGCCAAGATCATCGCGGTCGCGCAACGAGGCCGAGGCCGACTCGGTGCACCCGGGCTACGGGTTCCTCGCCGAGAACGCCGACTTCGCCCAGGCCGTCATCGACGCCGGGCTGACCTGGATCGGCCCGCCGCCCGCGGCCATCGAGGCGCTCGGCGACAAGGCGAAGGCCAAGCACATCGCGCAGAAGGCGAACGCCCCGCTCGCGCCGGGCACCAAGGACCCGGTCGCAGGACGCCGACGAGGTCGTCGAGTTCGCGAGGGCCAACGGCCTGCCGGTCGCGATCAAGGCGGTCGTTCGGCGGCGGCGGTCGCGGCCTGAAGGTCGCCCGCACCCTCGAGGAGATCCCCGAGCAGTACGAGTCGGCGGTCCGCGAGGCCGTCGGTGCGTTCGGCCGCGGCGAGTGCCTGGTCGAGAAGTTCCTCGACCGTCCGCGCCACGTCGAGACCCAGTGCCTGGCCGACCAGCACGGCAACGTCGTCGTCGTCTCCACGCGCGACTGCTCACTCCAGCGCCGCCACCAGAAGCTCGTCGAGGAGGCGCCCGCGCCGTTCCTCACCGACGAGCAGGTGGCGACCGCTCTACGCGTCGTCGAAGGCGATCCTGCGCGAGGCGGGCTACGTCGGCGCCGGCACCTGCGAGTTCCTGGTCGGCCAGGACGGCACGATCTCGTTCCTCGAGGTCAACACCCGGCTCCAGGTCGAGCACCCGGTCTCCGAGGAGGTCACCGGCATCGACCTGGTGCGCGAGATGTTCCGCATCGCCGCCGGCGAGGAGCTCGGCTACGACGACCCCGAGGTCCGCGGCCACTCGATCGAGTTCCGCATCAACGCCGAGGACGGCGGCCGCAACTTCATGCCGGCGCCCGGCACTCTCTCCGCGTGGGAGCCGCCGAGCGGCCCGGGCGTCCGCGTCGACGGCGGTACGTCGCCGGCGAGACCATCCCCGGCTCCTTCGACTCCCTGATCGCCAAGCTCATCGTCACCGGCCGCGACCGCGACGCAGGCGCTGGAGCGGTCCCGCCGGGCGCTGGCGGAGTTCGTGGTCGACGGCATGCCGACGGTCATCCCGTTCCACGCGGCCGTGGTCGACGACCCGGCGTTCAGCGGCGGCCCGACGGGCAGGGTCTTCGACGTCTACACCACGTGGATCGAGACCGACTTCGACAACCAGATCGCGCCGTACGCCGGCGACTGCCGCCGAGGCCGACGAGGCCGGCCGAGCGCCAGAAGGTCACCGTCGAGGTCGGCGGCCGGCGGCTCGAGGTCGTCATCCCCGGCGGTCTCGGCGGGCTCGTCGGCCGGCGCCGCCGGCGGTGGCGCCAAGAAGCCCAAGCGCAAGTCCGGCGGCAAGGCCGGCGCGGCCGCCAGCGGCGACGCGGTCACCAGCCCGATGCAGGGCACCATCGTCAAGATCGCGGTCGAGCGAGGGCGACAGCGGTCGAGGAGGGCGCCGTCATCGTCGTGCATGGAGGCGATGAAGATGGAGCAGCCGCTCAAGGCCCACAAGGCCGGCACGGTCACCGGCCTGACCGCCGAGGTCGGCGCCACGGTCTCCAACGGCGCCGTGATCTGCGAGCTCAAGGACTAGCGCTCGACGTTCTCGATCGGGGGTGCCGTCTCGCCGGTCACCGCTTCGTAGACGACGCGGGCCGTCTCCCGCATCCCCGCCAGGAACGGGTGGAACGCCGCGGCGGTGCCGAAGTCGGTGCGCCGCCCGTTGACCCACGCCTCCCGGCCTGCGCAGATGTCGTGGCCCTCCGAGGCCGGATAGAGATCGACGTACGTCGCCCCGATGTCGTCGGCCGCCTGCCGCACCGAGCGGTTGAGCACGGCGGCGACGCGCAGCGCCCAGGCGGCGTCGTCCACGGTGAAGCCGGCAGCCCGGCAGGACCCCTCGTCGGGGAGCAGCCGCGGGTAGCCGACGACGTAGATCGTCCGCGGCGGGCGCCGCCTCCCGCACCTTCTCGAGGGCGGCGCGCAGCGTGCCGCGCACGCGACGGGCGTCGCGAACCTTGGTCACGCCGTAGCGATCGCGGCAGGGCGTCGACTCCGATCTCCACGATCCTCCACAGCCGCCCGACAGCGACCCGAACAACCCGAAGTCGTTGCCACCCAGGCCGACCGTCACGAGGTCGGTCGCCGCCGACAGAGCGGCGACCTGAGGACGAGCGCGATTGTCGAACACCAGCGCCTGACGTCCGGCGACGTCGTCGCTCGCGGCCCCCGAGCAGCTGGCGTCCGCGGTAGGAGGCCACGTCGAGAAGACCGGCCAGGTAGGCCGGGTAGTTGTTGGTCGAGCGGAAGCAGCCCGGTGCGTCCTCGCGGACGACCGGGATGAGCGGACCCGCGGTGTAGGAGTCGCCCAGCGCGACGTAGTCGATCGACTCCGGCGTGTTCGGGACGTTGACGTCGTCGTCGGCACGCAACGCCGACCACGCCAGCCCGCCGGCCGCGGCCACCAGGCCGACGACCAGGATCGCGGCGACGACCTGGCGCCACGTCATCGCTCTCCCGGCCCCGGATCGGTGACGCGAGGGCCGGTCAGGGGCGGGCGGCCACCGCGAAGGTGAAGTACGTCGAGCGCAGCCCCAGGACCGCGCGCGCCGTGTCGCCAGAGACAGTAACGCTGCGCTGGGAGCCGACCAGCGTCAGCGCGACGACCCGGCCTCCCCAGTCGCCACCCCCGTCACGCTCGGCGACGACCAGCTGCTGGAGCTCACCGATCGACGGCCAGGCCTGCTCGATCGCGTCGTCGCTGAGCGAGCGGGTCCAGTCGTGGTTGGGGTTGCCGGTCCAGCCGTCGTAGGGGTCGGCCTGCCCGGCAAGGTAGGGCACGCTGCCCGCGGCCGACCAGCCGCCGCTGCTCGACGAGAACTGGCTGAACGCCGGCGCCCCGGCGGAGTCGACCAGGATCTGGCCCTTCGTCGCCTTGAGCGCGTCGGTCGTCGCGGCGGCCTCGGAGGCGACGCCGCCGTAGACCTGGCACGAGGTGGTGTCGCAGATCTGGAAGTGCGTCGCGCGGGGGTGGGAGCGCTCGTACGCGGCGTACGTGCGGGCGGCGATGGCCTGGGCCCGCACCGCCTCCGTACTCCACGACGAGGGCATCTCGCGGGGGACGACGCCGCGGAGGTACTTCTCCAGGCTGACGATGTTGACCGTGTCACGCGCCGGGCTCCCGGGCTTGGGCGCGGCGGCCCGCAGCCGCCCGCGGTAGTCGCGGTTGCCGTACGGCGTGACGAGCGTGATGGGACCCTTTGCGGCGAACTCCCCTTCACCGCCCAGCCTGCGCTGGTTGCTCCAGGTCCCGCCGGACAGCGACTGCAGCCTCGTGACGTTCCGGGCGTTGGTGACCAGCCGCCAGCGGCTCGGACCGGCGGGGAGCGCCACCTTCTCGCGGCTGCTCAGGTCGCGCAGCGTCAGGCCGGGCCGGGCGAGCACCTCGAGGTCGTCGGTGGTGTCGGCGGAGATCTGCACCGAGACCTGGCCGTTCGTGGTGCCGGGGATGGTGCCCGGGTAGTAGAACGCCACGATCTGCTGGGCGGTCAACCCCTGCCGGGCCGCTCCCTCGGCGCCGTACTGCGACATCCCGTGGCCATGCCCGTAGCCGTGCCCGCTGAGCGTGATGGTCGCCCTGACCGGCACACCCCACGTGTCCTGGCGCCGGGAGGCTTCCGCCGGCGCGGCCACCGCGGTGACGACCACCGCGAGCACTGTCAGTGCGACCAGTGCGTGAGCATGACGGGACATGGACGGGGCTCCGGGGAGTGGTGTGACAGCAGAGGCTGACGTGATGGCACCACGACCGTTCACACGCTCACAACGGGTTCGCGCGAACTACGAGTGTGTAACTCCCCGCTCGGCCCCGGAGGTCAGAACTGGTGCAGCATCCGGGCCGCTTCGGCGACCGACCCGCTCATCGACGGGTAGACCGCGAACGCATGCGCGAGCTGGTCGGCCGTCAGTGACTCGGCGACCGCGAGCGAGACCGGGTGGATGAGCTCGGAGGCGCGCGGCGCGACGATCACGCCCCCGACGATGATGCCGGTGCCGGGACGACAGAAGAGCTTCACGAAGCCGTCGTGGACACCTTGCATCTTGGCCCGCGCGTTGCCCGCCAGCGGCAGCGTCACCGACTCCGCTTGGATCTCGTCGGCGTCGACTGCCTGCTGCGACCAGCCGACGGTCGCGATCTCGGGGGCGGTGAAGACGTTGGAGGAGACCTTCTTCAGGTCCAGCGGCCGGACGGCGTCGCCGAGGGCGTGCCACATCGCGATCCGGCCCTGCATGGCCGCGACCGACGCGAGCATCAGCACCCCCGTGCAGTCGCCGGCGGCGTACGCCCCCCGCGCGGAGGTGCGGGAGACGCGGTCGACGGTGACGAAGCCGCCGTCACCGACAGCCACGCCGGCCCCGTCGAGACCGAGGTCGGCCGTGTTGGGGACCGAGCCGAGGGCGAGCACGCAGTGGGACCCCTCGACCGTGCGGCCGTCGGTCAGGGTCACCAGGACGGAGTCGCCGGTGCGCTCGACCGACTGCATCCGCGACGTGGAGAGCACCTTCATGCCACGCCGGGTCAAGACGTCCTCGAGAACGGCCGCGGCGTCGGCGTCCTCACCGGGGAGCACCCGGTCGCGCGACGAGACGAGGGTGACGTCGCAGCCGAGGGAAAGGTACGCCGACGCGAACTCTGCGCCGGTCACGCCCGAACCGACGACGACGAGCCGCTCGGGCAGCTCGGTGATGTCGTAGACCTGCTCCCAGGTCAGGATCCGCTCACCGTCGGGCTGCGCCGTCGGCAGCGTGCGGGGCGAAGCGCCCGTCGCGATCAGGATCGCGTCGGCGTCGAGGGTCTCCGCACCGTCGTGCGTGGTCACCACGACGCGATCGGGGCCGTCGAGGCGACCGTGGCCACGGACCACCCGGATGCCGTCGCGGTCCAGGTGCGCGGCGATGTCGTCGGACTGCTGACCGGCGAGCTTCATGACGCGTGCGTTGACCCGCCCAAGGTCGACGCCGACCGTCGTGGCGTGGTCGCCCTCGTGGTCGTGCACCGTCACGCCGAGCTCGGAGGCGGTGGTCATCTCGGTCATCAGCTCGGCGGTGGCGATCAGCGTCTTGCTCGGCACACAGTCGGTCAGCACGGCGGATCCGCCCAGCGGGTCCGAGCTGACCACGGTGACCTCGGCGCCCAGCTGGCTGGCGACCAGGGCCGCCTCGTAGCCCCCGGGGCCGCCGCCGACGATGACGACGCGTGTCATCGTGTGCTCCCCGCCGCCGTCGTCACAGGTTGATCATGTGCCCGGCGATGCCGTGCACGGCTTCCTTGACCGCCTCGGTCAGCGTCGGATGTGCGAAGACGTTGCGGGCCACCTCGTCGGCCGTGAGGTCCCACTGCTGCGCGAGGGTCAGCACCGGGAGCAGCTCGGTGACGTCGGGGCCGATCAGGTGCGCGCCGAGCAGCTCGTTGTGCTCGGCATCAGCGACGATCTTGACGAACCCGACGGCCTCGCCCAGACCCATCGCCTTGCCGTTGGCGCTGAACGGGAAGGTGGCCGTCTTGACGTCGTACCCCTTCTCCTTCGCCTGCGCCTCGCTGTAGCCGAAGGAGCCGATCTGGGGCTGGCAGTACGTCGCCCGCGGCACCATGTCGAAGGCCACCGGCATCGTCTCCTCGCCGGCGATCGTCTCGGCGGCGACGATGCCCATCGCCTCGGCGACGTGCGCGAGCATCATCTTCCCGGTGACGTCGCCGATGGCGTAGACGCCGTCGACGTTGGTCCTGCCGCGGTCGTCGATCTCGATCGCACCGCGGTCGGACACCCGCACGCCGGTGCTGTCGAGGCCGTAGCCCTGGATGCGCGGCGCGAACCCGATCGCCTGCAGCACCTTGTCGGCCTCGAGCACCTGCTGCTGGCCGTCGCGGTCGACGGTGACCTTGACCTTGCTTCCGGGCTCGCCCGAGTCGTCGATCGAGAGCACCTTGGTCGAGAGGAGGACGTTGACGCCGAGCTTCTTGTAGTGCTTGAGCAGCTCCTTGGACACGTCGGCGTCCTCGGTGGGCACCATCCGGTCGAGGAACTCCACGATCGTCACGTCGACGCCGAAGTTCTTCATCACGTAGGCGAACTCGACGCCGATGGCGCCGGACCCCGCGATGATGACCGACTCCGGAAGCTGGTCGTCGAGGATCTGCTCCTCGTAGGTGACGACCCGGTCGCTCAGCGCGGTGCCGGGGATCAGCCGGGTGGTCGCGCCGGTGGCGATGATCAGGTTGTCACAGGTGTAGGTGGAGGTGTTGCCGTCGGCGTCCTTGACGTCGACGCTCTTCGGACCGGTCAGCGTGCCCCACCCGTTGATCTCGGTGATCTTGTTCTTCTTCATCAGGAAGTGGACGCCCTTGACGATCCCGGCACTCACCTGCCGCGACCGCGCGTGCGTCGGCCCGAACGCCATGGTGGCGTTGCCCTCGATGCCGAACTTGTCCTTCTCGTGGGTCAGCGTGTGCGCCAGCTCGGCGTTCCTCAGCAGTGCCTTCGACGGGATGCACCCGACGTTGAGGCAGACCCCGCCCCAGTACTTCTCCTCCACCACCGCCACGGACCTGCCGAGCTGCGCTGCGCGGATGGCGGCGACGTACCCACCGGGGCCGGCACCGAGGACCAGGACATCGAAGTCGCTCACGCGCTTCAGCCTAGTGGCGGCGGCGACTGCCGTTAGCCTTGCCCCTCGTGACGCTGTACGCCGCCTACGGGACAAACCTCGATCCCACGCGGATGGGCGAGCGGTGCCCGCACTCCCCCCTGCAGACCGTCGGCTGGCTGCTCGGCTGGCGACTCACCTTCGGCGGCGAGGACCTCGGCTGGGACGGCGCGATGGCCACGATCGTCGAGGACCCGCTCGAGCAGGTCTTCGTGGCTGTCTATGACGTCACCCGTGACGACGAGTCCAAGCTGGACCTCTGGGAGTCCGCCGACACAGGGCTGTTCCGCAAGACCAAGGTGCGCGTGAGCACCCTGAACGGCGAGGTCGTCGCCTGGGCCTACGTGCTCGACGCCTACGAGGGCGGGCTGCCCTCGGCGTCGTACCTCGGCATCCTGGCCGACTCCGCCGAGGCCGCCGACGCCCCCGACGACTATGTCTCCGCGCTGCGCGCCCGCCCCTGTCGGAGCACCGGCCTCTGACCTGTCGGTGGTCGAGCCGAGTCGAGACCTGCGCAGGCGATCGGCTGCCTGGCCTACTGACGGCCATGAGCACGACACGTCCCGAGCGTTGACGCCTGAGCACCGCGCAGCGACCGTCTCGAGACCTCCGGAGCCTGAGCATTACTCTGCTGGGATGCCCACCCCGTACGAGCTGGCCGGAGAGGCCGCGACCCGCCTCGCCGAGCTGACCGGAGTCGAGCAGCACGACATCGCCCTGGTGCTGGGGTCGGGCTGGCTGCCCGCCGCCGACGCCCTCGGCGAGGCGACGGCCGAGATCAGCACGACCGACCTGCCGGGCTTCTCGGCGGCGGCCGTGGCCGGCCACTCCGGCAAGATCCGCAGCGTGCGGTCCGGCGACAGGAACCTGCTGGTCTTCCTCAGCCGCACGCACTACTACGAGGGCAAGGGCGTCGCCGCGGTCGTGCACGGCGTCCGCACCGCCGCGAAGGCGGGCTGCCGTGCGATCGTCCTGACCAACGGCTGCGGCGGCCTGCACGAGCACTGGACGCCGGGGACCCCGGTGCTGATCTCCGACCACATCAACCTGACCGGTCGCTCGCCGATCGAGGGCGCCACCTTCGTCGACCTCACCGACCTCTACTCCAGCCGGCTGCGCGCGATGTGCCGCGAGGTCGAGCCGAGCCTGGAGGAGGGCGTCTACGTCCAGTTCCCCGGTCCCCACTACGAGACTCCGGCCGAGATCCGGATGGTGCGCGCGATCGGCGGCGACCTGGCCGGCATGAGCACGACGCTCGAGGCGATCGCGGCTCGCGAGTCCGGGATGGAGATCCTCGGCATCAGCCTGGTCACCAACCCCGCGGCCGGCATGTCGGACGAGCCGCTCCACCACGACGAGGTCCTGGAGGCCGGCAGGGACGCGGCGACCCGGATGGGCGAGCTGCTGTCGAAGATCGTCCCGAGGATCTGATACCCGTGCGAGTCCTCGTCACCGGCGCCGCAGGCGCCATCGGACGCGTCGTCGTCACCGGGCTGCTCGACCGCGGCCACGACGTCGTCGGCCTCGACGTGCTCCCCGCCCCCGAGGGGTACGACGGCGCCTGGCACACCGCCGACTGCACCGACATCGACGCCGTCCTGGCCGTGTTCGCAGAGTCCCGGCCCCTCGACGGCGTCGTCCACCTCGCCGGCATCGCCAACGAGTCGTCGCTGCCCGACGCCCTGACGAGCCACGTCGTGACGACCGGCGCGCTGCTCGACGCGATGGTCGTCCACCACGTGTCGCGCATCGTCTACGCATCGTCCAACCACGCGGTCGGGCGCACACCGCGCTCCGAGCTGCTGCGCATCGACGTGCCACCGCGCCCCGACACCTCGTACGGCGTCGCCAAGGTCGCCGCCGAGGGCTTGCTGAGCCTGCACGTCGACCGCCACGGCATCGACGCGGTCGCCTGCCGGATCGGCTCGTTCCGCGAGCGACCCGACACCCTCCGAGCCCTCTCCACCTGGCTCTCCCCCGACGACTGCGTCCGGATGGTCGACGCGGCGCTCACGACACCCGCCCCGGGCTTCGCGGTCCTCTACGGCATCTCCGCCAACACCCGCGCGTGGTGGGACCTCGCCCCCGGGCGCGCCCTCGGCTACCACCCGCAGGACGACGCCGAGGAGTTCGCGGCCCAGGTCGAGCCGTCCGAGCACGACAGCGCGGAGGCTGCGTACGTCGGTGGCCCGTACGCCGGTCCGCGCTTCGAGCGGTCCGCGCTGGATCGCTAGCGGCTCGCCGCCTAACCCGAGCGCAGCCGTCGGGCCAGACCATCGCGGCAGCCGACCATCATCTGCTGGTGGTTCCACGCCAGGACCGGACGCAGCAGCCGCGAGGCAACGGCGAGCCAGCCGGTCACGGTGACGTCCTGCTCGAAGTCGACCCGGGTGCCCGCTGCCTCGGGCGCCAGCCGGAAGCGCACCACGCCCTCGAGGTCGCCCGAGATCGACGTCTCGAGCAGGTCGGTGCCGCGCGACTCGGCGTGCAGCACGAGGTCGAGCGTGTAGGGCAGCCTCGAGCGGCAGCAGACCCACGCGTCGTCGTCGCCCAGCTTGGCGACCGCTCGCACCTGGGGCCACCACTCCGGGTAGTGCTCGAGGTCGACGAGCGCCGTGTGCACGGCTGCCGGTGGCGCCGCGAGGTGCCAGCGCTCGCGGAAGGAGTAGGTCTCCCTCACCCTTGCTCCGGCAGGTCGAGCCGCTCGGTCAGCCGCTCGAGGGCCCGAGTGGCCTGGCGGCGTACGTCGGGTGCCTCGTCGTCGAGCGCGGCCCGGACCGTGTCGACGTGCTCGGTGTCGCCGACCGCCCCGAGCGTGCGCATCGCCTGCGCGCGCACCCTCGGCAGCTCGTGCGTCGCGAGGCGGGCCGCCCCGTCGCCGGCGCCCCCGACCTCGTGGCGGGTGGCGACCTTCAGGCACATCTCCGCCGGCCGCCACTCCTCGTCGTCGAGGCCGGCGACGACCGCGCTCGTGGCGGTGTCGGCCCAGACATGGAGGAGCCCGCGCGCGCCCCAGGTGCGCACCCAGTAGTCCTTCCAGACGGCGGGGTCGAGGGTCTCGTCTCCTGCGCCGAAGGCGTGCCCGGTCAGGTAGCGCAGCGCGTCGAGGTGGTCGCGGCGGTCGGCGCCGCGCAGCAGGTCGACGCAGAGATCGACAGTGGCGTCGGTCCCGAGGTGCCCGGCGAGCTCGCGTACGAGCTCGGCGACAGGAGCGTCGAGGTCCTGGGGACGAGGCAGGCCGGTCACGTCGTCATCCTGCCCCAGCGCTCCTACGGCAGGACCCCGACAGGGCGGTACGGTGCGCGGATGGATGACGGACTGCTCTCCCGGGCCCGCGCCTGGGCCGAGGACGACCCCGACGACGCGACCCGGGCCGAGCTCGAGGCGATCATCGCGGCGGTCGAGAGCGGCGCCGCCGACGACGACCTGGCAGACCGTTTCGACGGGACCCTGGAGTTCGGAACCGCCGGGCTCCGCGGCGCCCTCGGCGCCGGCCCCAACCGGATGAACCGCGTGGTGGTCCTGCGCGCCGCGGCCGGCCTGGCGGCGTACCTCCGCGACACCGGCTCCCCCACCGGCAGCCCCGTCGTGATCGGGTACGACGCCCGTTACCGCTCCGATGTCTTCGCGACCGACACCGCCGAGGTGATGACGGGTGCGGGGTTCCGGGCGCTGTTGCTGCCGCGGCCGCTGCCCACGCCACTGCTGGCCTATGCGATCCGCGAGCTCGGGTGCGTCGCCGGGGTGATGGTGACGGCGAGCCACAATCCGCCGCAGGACAACGGCTACAAGGTCTACCTCGGCGATGGCAGCCAGATCGTGCCGCCTGCCGACAGCGAGATCGCCGCGCGGATCGCCGCGGTCGGGCCGGCTGCGTCCATCGCCCGCGGCGGTCCGGGCAAGGTGCTCGACGAGGCGATCGTCGACCGCTACTACGACACGGTCGCCGACCTTGCCGGTGACGGCCCCCGTGACCTCGACATCGTCTACACCCCCTTGCACGGCGTGGGCGGCACGTCGGTGCTGCAGGTGCTGGAGACGGCCGGCTTCGCCGCGCCCGTCGTCGTACCCCAGCAGGAGGAGCCCGACCCCGACTTCCCCACCGTCGCCTTCCCCAACCCGGAGGAGGCAGGCGCGATGGACCTGGCGATGGCGCTCGCCTCCGAGCGCGGCGCCGACATCGTCGTCGCCAACGACCCCGACGCCGACCGCTGCGCGGCTGCGGTCCCCGGGCCGCACGGGTGGCGGATGCTGCGCGGCGACGAGGTGGGCGCCCTGCTCGGCGCGCATCTCATCGCCCGCGGCGCAACGGGCGTCTACGCCTGCTCGATCGTGTCGTCGTCGCTGCTCGGCAAGCTCGCCGCGTCCGCAGGGCAGCCGTACGAGGAGACGCTCACCGGCTTCAAGTGGATCGCCCGCGTGCCTGGCCTGGCGTTCGGCTACGAGGAGGCGCTGGGCTACTGCTGCGACCCCGAGCACGTCCGCGACAAGGACGGCGTCTCCGCGCTGCTGATGCTGTGCGAGCTCGCCGCGTCGGCCAAGGCCGCGGGCCGCAGCCTCACCGATCTGCTCGACGACCTCGCCCTCGAGCACGGCCTGCACGCCACGGACCAGCTGTCGGTGCGCGTCACCGACGTGGCCGAGATCGCCGCCGCGATGGAGCGGCTCCGTGCCACGCCCCCGACAACACTCGGCGGCCTCTCCGTCCTCTCGGTCGACGACCTCTCGCTGGGGTCGGCTTCACTTCCGCCGACCGACGGGCTGCGCTACCACCTGGCCGACGACGCCCGCGTCATCGTGCGCCCGTCCGGCACCGAGCCGAAGCTCAAGGCCTACCTCGAGGTGGTGATCCCGGTCCCGGATCACGACGGCGCCGACGGCGGCGTCGACGCCGCCCGCATCTCCGCCGCCGGCCGCCTCGACGCCATCACGCAGGACCTCCGGCACGCGCTCGGCTTCTAGCCCCGCCCCGAGGCGACTGCGTCTGGACCGGACCCTTCATCCCGAGGGCCAGCGTTGGCGCCGCCCGACCGTAAACGAGTGGACCCGGGCGCTGCACGGCGCTTGTCTGACACGGTGACCACGATCGAGCGCCGCCATGACCCGGCGGCCGTCGAGCGCATCCTGAGAAGCCTGCCCGACTGGTTCGGGATCGAGGAGTCGATCGTCGAGTACGCCGACGACGCCGCGCGGCTGCCGTCGTACCTGGCGATCGACGGTGACGAGGTCGTGGGGATCGCGCTGGTGCACCGCCGCTACCCCGGCGCGGCCGAGCTCCACCTGATCGCGGTCGCGCCGGATCACCGCGACCGTGGCGTCGGCACGATGCTGCTGGCGTCGATCGAGCACGACCTCCGCGCGGACGGCGCCACGCTGCTCCATGTGTGGACCGTGGGTCCGCAGCTCGAGGACGCCTTCTACGCAGGCACGCGGGCGTTCTACGAGAAGCGCGGCTTCTGCGCCCTCCAGGAGATCGCGAGGGTCGACTGGGAGGACCCGGCCCTGATCCTGGTCAAGATCCTCTGACCGCTCGGCGCGTCACGAGCTCGAGCGACACGGCCTCGACCGTGTCGGACGGCACGCAGCACGACAGGTCCGTCCGGCAGGCCGCCGGCGGCGGCGTCGCCACGAGGGTCGCGCGGGCCGCTCGCAGCTGGCGGGCGAACTCCTCCAGCTCGTCGATGCGTCGCGTGATCTCTGCCTGCTTCTCGTCGAGCAGCCGCTGGACGCGATCCTGGGCGGCCGAGCAGTTCGCGCCGCCCCACACCGGGAGCAGCTCGGCGATCTGCTCACAGCTCAGGCCGATCCGTCTGGCGCGGTGGACGAACTGCAACCGAGTGGCCGAGTCCTCGTCGTAGTCGCGGTAGCCCGACCCGGTGCGCGGAGGGCTCTCGAGCAGCCCGATCCGCTCGTAGAAACGCACCGTGGTGGTCGGCACCCCCACGCGGTCCGCGAGCTCGGAGATCCGCATCTCCCCACGGTAGACCCGGCACTCGGGTGCAAGGTCAAGTGCAAGGTCAAGGGCTTGACCTTGCATCCGTGTTCAAGGCCTACGGTCCCGACATGGACCCGCTTCGGCTCCACGACCAGGAGGAGGATCGATGAGCACCTACACGCGCGAGAACACCGAGATCGCCGTCGACATCGAGGGAGTCGGCCAGCAGCACCGTGCCGAGGCCGGGGGGATGGTCATCGCCCTGGAGAGATGGAACGCCGGCCTCGACACCACCGAGATGTTCGCCGGACTCCCCGACGGGGCCTGCCAGGAGCCGCACTTCGGCTACGTCCTGCGCGGCACCGCCACCGTGCACTACACCGACGGCGAGAGCGAGACGCTCTCGCCGGGTGAGGCGTACTACCTGCGGCCGGGCCACAACGTCCACGTCGACCAGGACGCGGAGTTCGTCGAGTTCACCCGGGCGGACCAGACCCCGGGGATCAACACCCTCGAGCTCTGAGCCGTGGTCACGACCCTCTGACGCTCACCGCGTCGCCGACCGACAGCGTTCCGGGCGTGACGACGCCGGCGTAGACGGCCACGCACAGCTCCCGCGAGGACCCGAGCGCCTTGAGCCACGGCGTCGTGGTCGAGACACCGTCCTGGGCGAGATCGATGGTGCGACAGCGCTCGACCCGTTCGGAGATCGCCAGCGCCACCGAGCCGATCGCCACCGTCGAGCCCACCCAGGACTCTTCGACGAACGGCTCGGTGGTCTCGACGACCACGTTGGTCCGCAGGCGGCGTACGTCGGCGTCCACACCGAGCTCGGTGCGGCACCAGTCGAGGGTGGCCGTGCCGACCAAGGAGACCGCGTCGGCGTCGAAGTAGGGCACGTCGCCCTCCGGGAGCACGGCGACCGCAGCTCCGCAGGCGCCAGAGAGGGCCGCGTCCAGCGCGGGGTCGCCGACCGACCACGAACCCCCGGGTCCGGTGACCACGACGGCGGACGACGCGGTGTGGGCGGCGTAGGAGAAGACCGCGTCGCGGCGACGGAACCGGCGCGAGTCCTTGCCGGCGGCAAGCCGGCCGTCGCCGTCGACCACGGCGTACCACCGGTCCCCGGTCAGCCCTCGGGCGTCGACGGAGACCGAGCCGAGCGACTCGCCACCCAGTGACTTCACGGGGTAGCGGCGGACCGCGACCACCCTCACCGCAGCAGCACCAGCACGAAGGCCGACGCGGCGGCGACGAGGCCCACGATCTCGGGCCAGGCCAGGCGACGGCGTACGCCGGCACCCAGTGCGACCTGCTCGGGCGAGCCACGACGGATGCCGGCCGCGGCCCGGGCGTCGTCCATCCGCTGCCGGATCCGTTCCTCGACGAACTGTGCATAGCTCGGTGCGGCCACCCGCGAGTGCGGGTCGGAGTCGGGGTCGGCGACCTGCTCGGGCTCGTTCTTGGCCTTGACGAGCTGCCGGCGCGTGCGGCCCACGGCGGGCGAGGTGTAGCGCTTGTCCCCCGCCCGGAGGGCGAGCATCTGACGCACGGACAGCTCCTCGATGGCGGCCAGCGGGATCTCGACGTTGTCGATGGCACCGCGCAGCTCCAGCTGGTCGCCGACCAACGAGACGCGCGGCCGCAGGGCCACCGTCCACGCGACCAGCGCGACCAGCACGGCCCCCACACCGACCTCGGGGATCACGTCGTCGGGACGCACCAGGGCCAGCACCACCACGACGAGTGAGCTGGTGAGGAGCACGATGCCGGTGAACCGTCCGCTGGTCGGACGGAACCGCTCGACCTCCTCGTGCAGAGTCGGAGGCCGGAGCACGAGATTGCTGCGAGTCCACCACGCAACCCTATGCTGGGTCGGTGACGACCTCCGTTCATTCGGCCGTGCCCGCAGACTCGCAGAGTGCGGGCCGTGCGTTCGACGACGTCACCTCCTCCGACTCCTCCCTGCGTCGTTTCCTGCACGGTCTTCCCGGCGTCGACCAGGTCGGCTGCGAGGCGCGCGCTGCGGCTCTCGGGACCCGCTCCATCAAGACCTCGGCCAAGGACTACGCGATCGACCTGGCGATCCGGATGGTCGACCTCACCACCCTCGAGGGCCAGGACACCCCGGGCAAGGTCCGGGCACTGGCCAACAAGGCCATGCGGCCCGACCCCGCAGACCCGACCTGCCCGGCTACTGCGGCGGTGTGCGTCTATCCCGACATGGTCCCTGTCGCAAAGGAGACCCTGGGTGGCAGCGGTGTGCACATCGCCGCGGTCGCGACGGCGTTCCCGTCGGGCCGCGCGGCCATGGACATCAAGCTCGCCGACACCCAGGACGCCGTCGAGGCGGGCGCCGACGAGATCGACATGGTCATCGACCGGGGCGCGTTCCTCGCCGGCCGCTACCTCCAGGTCTTCGAGGAGATCGTCGCGGTGCGTGAAGCCTGCGGCAACGCCCACCTCAAGGTGATCTTCGAGACCGGCGAGCTGCAGACCTACGACAACGTCCGTCGGGCCTCGTGGCTGGCCATGATGGCCGGCGGTCACTTCATCAAGACCTCCACCGGCAAGGTGCAGCCCGCCGCGACCCTGCCCGTCACGCTGATCATGCTCGAGGCGGTGCGCGACTACCGCGAGCAGACCGGCCAGATGGTCGGCGTGAAGCCTGCGGGCGGCATCAAGACGAGCAAGGACGCGATCAAGTACCTCGTGATGGTCAACGAGACCTGCGGCCCTGACTGGCTCGACCCCGACTGGTTCCGCTTCGGCGCCTCCACGCTGCTCAACGACCTGCTCATGCAGCGCACCAAGATGCGCGACGGCCGCTACTCCGGCCCCGACTACTTCACCCTCGACTGAGGCTGAGCTCCATGGAGAGAAGGGCGAGATGACCTTCGACTACGCACCGGCCCCCGAGTCGCGGGGCATCGTCGACCTGAAGTCGTCGTACGGGCTGTTCGTCAACGGCGAGTTCGTCGACGGCAGCGGCAGCAGCTTCAAGACCATCAGCCCGGCCACCGAGGAGGTGCTGGCCGAGGTCGCCGAGGCCAGCGGGGCCGACGTCGACGCCGCCGTGAAGGCGGCACGCCGCGCCTACACCCGCGTCTGGAGCCGGATGCCCGGCCGCGAGCGCGCCAAGTACCTCTACCGGATCGCGCGCATCATCCAGGAGCGCGGCCGCGAGCTCGCCGTGCTCGAGTCGCTCGACAATGGCAAGCCGATCAAGGAGTCGCGCGACGTCGACATCCCGATCGTCGCGGCACACTTCTTCTACTACGCCGGCTGGGCCGACAAGCTCGAGTACGCCGGGTTCGGGAGCGACCCCAAGCCCCTCGGCGTGGCCGGCCAGATCATCCCGTGGAACTTCCCGCTGCTCATGCTCGCGTGGAAGATCGCGCCGGCCCTGGCCGCCGGCAACACCGTCGTCCTCAAACCGGCCGAGACCACGCCGCTGACGGCGCTGCTCTTCGCCGAGATCTGCCAGCAGGCCGACCTGCCACCCGGCGTGGTCAACATCATCACGGGCGCCGGAGCGACCGGGCAGGCTCTGGTCGAGCACCCGGACGTCGACAAGGTCGCGTTCACCGGCTCGACCGGCGTCGGCCGGATGATCGCCAAGGCGGTGGCCGGCACCGACAAGAAGGTGACCCTCGAGCTGGGGGGCAAGGCCGCCAACATCGTGTTCGACGACGCGGCGGTCGACCAGGCCGTCGAGGGCATCGTCACCGGCATCTTCTTCAACCAGGGCCACGTCTGCTGCGCGGGCTCGCGGTTGCTGGTGCAGGAGAACGTCGCCGAGGACCTGCTCGACCGCCTCAAGCGCCGGATGGCGACGCTGCGGGTCGGCGACCCGCTCGACAAGAACACCGACGTCGGCGCCATCAACAGCCGCGAGCAGCTCGAGCGGATCCGCGAGCTCGCCGGCATCGGCGACCAGGAGGGCGCCGAGCGCTGGTCGGCTCCGTGCGAGCTGCCCGACAAGGGCTTCTGGTTCCCGCCGACCGTCTTCACCGGTGTCAGCCAGGCCCACCGGATCGCCCGTGAGGAGATCTTCGGCCCGGTGCTGTCGGTGCTGACCTTCCGCACGCCCCACGAGGCCGTCGAGAAGGCCAACAACACGCCGTACGGCCTGTCCGCGGGGGTCTGGACCGAGAAGGGCTCGCGCATCCTCTGGATGGCCAACCAGCTGCGCGCCGGCGTGGTGTGGGCCAACACGTTCAACAAGTTCGACCCCACCAGCCCGTTCGGTGGCTACAAGGAGTCGGGCTACGGCCGCGAGGGCGGCCGCCACGGACTGGAGGGCTACCTCAGGTGAGCGACCGCATCGACGTCCGCAAGACCTACAAGCTCTACATCGGCGGCCAGTTCCCCCGCTCGGAGTCGGGGCACTCCTACGTCGTCTCCGACGCGAAGGGAAGGTTCGTGGCCAACGCCGCCCTGGCGTCCCGCAAGGACGCCCGCGATGCCGTGCTGGCCGCTCGCGGCGCGTTCAAGGGCTGGTCGACCCGCACGGCCTACAACCGCGCCCAGATCGTCTACCGCATCGCCGAGGTGATGGAGGACCGGCGACCGCAGTTCGTCGAGGCGGTCCGGCAGTCGGAGGGTCTCACGGCCCCCCGCGCCAACGCCGTCGTCGACGCCTCGATCGACCGCCTCGTCTGGTACGCCGGCTGGGCCGACAAGATCACCCAGGTGGTCGGCGGCGCCAACCCGGTGGCAGGGCCGTTCTTCAACCTCTCCACTCCCGAGCCGACCGGGGTCGTCGCCGTCATCGCGCCGCAGGGGTCGAGCCTCCTGGGGCTGATCTCCGTGGTGGCGCCGGTCATCGTCACCGGCAACACCGTCGTGGTCGTGTCGTCCTACGAGCGCCCGCTCCCCGCGATCACGTTCAGCGAGGTGCTGGCGACCTCCGACGTGCCCGGCGGCGTGGTCAACGTCCTCACCGGCGACTACACCGCTCCGGCGCCGTGGCTCGCCTCGCACATGGACGTCAACGCGATCGACCTGGTCGGCGTGGCGGGCGACCCCGACAACGCCACGGCGTACGAGGTCGCGGCGGCCGAGAACCTCAAGCGCGTACGCCGCGCCCCGGCCGCCGAGCCCGACTGGACCGAGGCGCCCGAGCTGTCGGCGATGACCGCCTACCTCGAGACCAAGACGGTCTGGCACCCGATCGGGATCTAGGAGTGTGCTCCTAGCCCAGCTCGGACGGCTGCGTCTGGGTGAGCCGGCCGCCGAGGGCGACCACCTCGGCGGGCACCAGCTGCCACTGCCGCCCGGCGTGGCTCATCGTCACCCGGGCCACTCCCGGGAAGGTGAGCACCAGCGACGCCTCCTGCACCTGACCGCGAGCGTCCTCCGGCGCCTCCGGCGACTGCCACGTGCAGCTGTTCTCGACCTCGGTGACCTCGCCCTCGGCGGACTGGTTCTCCAGCTCCGCGCAGGACTCCTCGAGCGACTCCTGGGCCAGCTCGTCGGCGGTGTCCGCGTCGGGAGCACCGAACGCGCGCAGCGAGAGCTCCAGGTCGACCGGCTGGCCGGCGATCTCGCCGGTCAGCGTGCAGCTCGCGGTGCTGAGGTCGTCGCCGTTGTCGGTCTCGTGCGACGAGGCCTCGAGGTTCCATCGCGAGACCATCGTCTCGGGCACGGCCGCGCACAGGTCGTCGGGAAGCTCGGCAGCCACGACCGGCGCCGGCTGCTCCTCGTCGGACGTGCACGCGGTCAGTGACGAGACCGTCAGCAGGGTCGCGAAGAGCAGCGTCAGCGGGCGCACGAACGGCAGCATGCCCGCTCGCACTCCATCGAAACCCTTTGTTTGACCGCGGTGGATCCGGGGCAGTGTCACCTCCACGAGACGAAGGACGACCACATGGACCAGCACGACCACCAGCTCGACCCCCGGTTGCCCGACGCCAGTGGCGTCGACCGCCACGACTCCTTGCGGATCACCCTGGACGGCGCCCGCACCGTCGTGAGCGCCGAGGTGCTGGCGCCGGAGCGGTTGCGCACGCCGGCGGCGTTCGACGACGCGCTGCGCGAGGCGTTCGGAGTCGCCGACGGCAATCGGATCCTGGCCCGGCACGAGGCCGACGGACGTGCCGAGCAGCTGCTGACGCGTGCCGAGGACACGCTCGCCGGACGTTCGCTCCCCCGGGTGCCGACACGTCCCGACGTCAGCCGGGCGGCCGTCGCGCGACGCCGCGAGCTGCGCGAGGCCACCGGCGCCGAACGTACGCCGGCACACCCCGAGCCGAGGACGTCGGACAACGGCTATCTCACCGTGCAGCGCGGCCGTGACGGGCGGCTGGTCGGCGTCGTCGTGGACGAGGCATGGCTCGGTGGCGCCCGGCCCGAGCACCTGGAGAACGCGATCGAGCAGGCCATGCGTCTGAGAACGAACAGCTGAGGGGCGGACATGGGAATCAAGGAGAATCGCGACGCGCTCATCGCGGCCGCCGCGGGCTGGGACGGCGTCGCCGACGAGGTGTCCGACGCGCAGATGAAGCTCTGGACCGGCAATGGCATGGGCACCCACTTCGGGTTCTTCGCCACCCGCGCCGGGATCCACACGGCCCACGACACGTTCATCACCGACATGATCGACGCGATGGCCAGCGGCACGGCCGTCCTGCGCGACGTGGCGGAGGCCCTGCGCGGTGTCGCCACGGACTTCGGCGCCACCGACGTCTCGGTCGCCGACGACTTCCACAACCTCGACGGGACCCCCAAGTGACCGACTACGACTACTACTGGGAGTACAGCGACGACGTCGACGCCAAGATCCAGGAGATCAGCGACAAGGTCCAGGAGGGCGTCGAGTACATCCTCGGCAAGTGGGAGGACACGATCGGCTCCAGCGACTGGATGTGGTTCGTGTCGCCCGCCGTGAAGATCGCCTACGAGATCGCGAAGGGCAATCTCGAGGACGAGATCCAGCGCCTCTGGGACGGCTTCACCGACGCGTGCGAGGACATGTGGGAGAAGGTCGACGACATGACCGGCAACCCCTGGTTGCTGATGGACATGAACGCCGCCTACCTCGAGGCGGCCGGCAAGGTCCGCGACGAGAAGATCGTCATCGGCCGGCTGACCAACGAGGTCGCCAAGCACTGGGAGGGCGAGGCCTTCACGGCCTACAACCGGGTGTGCCTCGAGCAGACCGGTGCGATCAACGCGGTCGACAAGGGGCTGGTCCGGGCTGCGACCGCGTGCGCGGAGGGGGCCAACCAGATCCGCTCGATCTGGCGCGACATGATCGACGCCATCCTCGGTGTGGTCAACAGCGTGCTCGACGCCATCAAGGACGGCACCGATGCCGGCCAGTGGGTGACCTTCGACGCCGGTCCGGCCATCAAGCTCATCGGCAAGATCGTGACCGAGGCGCTGTCGCTGTGGAACCAGCTGGACCGCTACTTCGACGAGAACGTCACGGTCAAGGTCTCGATGTGGCGGGAGATGAACTCCGGGCTCGACGGCCTCGACGCCAACAACGACTGGCCCACGATCGCGGGCCGCGACGCGGCGGACATCGGCAACAAGGGCGACTGGGGCCAGAAGTAGCCCGTGATCCGCTCTGCGCGGCCGGTGCGGGAAGATCGGACGCGTGCCCGCATCCGTGATCGTGCTGGCCGGCCCCTCGGGTGCCGGCAAGTCACGTCTCGCCGAACGGATCGGCCTGCCGGTGCTGCGCCTCGACGACTTCTACAAGGACGGCAGCGACCCCACGCTCCCGAGGATCACCGAGGGCCAGAACTCGGGCATCGCCGACTGGGACGACCCGGCGTCGTGGCTGCTCGACGACGCGCTCGACGCCCTGGAGTCGCTCTGCCGCGACGGCAAGGCCGAGGTGCCGATCTACGAGATCTCCCAGGACGGCCGGTGCGGCTGGCAGGTCCTCGACCTCGCGGGCTCGCCGTACTTCCTCGCCGAGGGCATCTTCGCCCAGGAGGTCGTGCCGCTGTTGGCGGAGCGGGGTCTCCTGGAGGCGGCGTACTGCGTGACCCAGCACCCCATGGTGACCTTCTGGCGGCGCCTGACCCGTGACCTGCGCGAGCACCGCAAGCCGCCGTTCGTGCTCGTACGCCGAGGTCTGGCCCTGATGCGCGACCAGCGCCGCGTCGTGGCGCACGCCGAGGCGCTCGGCTGTCGGGTCGCCACGCCGGAGGAGGCGTACCGTGAGGTCAGGAGACTGATGTGACCGGACCCTCGTTCGAACCGGCTGGAGCTGCTCGGGAGTGGGCGGACCGGCTGCTGGCGACCCACCCTCGACAGCCTGACCAGCGCTCCTGCGGGGCGAGCGTGCTGGTGATGGAGCGCGCCCTGCGCGACGAGGACTATGCGCGCTGGCTGGTCGAGGACGCCGACCGGTTCGGCGAGGAGTCCCTGGGGACCCACGGCCGCACCATCCGCCCCCTGACCGCCGCCGGCAGCCTGCAGATCCCCTGGCCACGGGCGTTCGGCACCCCACCCTGGGCGATCGCCAACGACCTGGGCGTGGCGACGAGGCGGACCTGGGTCGCCAAGCTCGCCCTCACCCGCACTCCGGCCTTCGACGCGCTCGTCGCGGCGCTCTCTGCCGGGTCTCCGTCGCCGCTCTACGTCGGCAGCCGGTGGATCCCCCGCCACGTCGTCCTCGTCGTCGGCGTCGACGGTCACCCCGTCGAGAGCCGATCCCTGCGCTGCTACGAGCCCAGCAGCGGGCGGGTGCTCACGGTGACCCGGGCGACGTTCCTGGAGGCGACCTTCCGCCTCGCCGGCTGGAACAAGCCCTGGTGCATCGTCGTGCCGCGCTGACCCCGGAGGGTGAGGCTCAGGCGCCCAGCTCGGCGTACCCCGGCTTGATGATCTCGTCGATCAGCGAGAGCCGCTCGTCGAAGGGCAGGAAGGCCGACTTCATCGCGTTGATCGTGAACCACCGCAGGTCGGCCATCGTGTAGCCGAACGCCTCGACCAGGTTGGCCATCTCGTCGGTCATCGAGGTGCCGCTCATCAGCCGGTTGTCGGTGTTGACCGTCACCCGGAAGCGCAGCTCGGTGAGCAGCCCGATGGGATGCTCCGCCAGCGACGAGGCCGCCCCGGTCTGCAGGTTCGAGGCCGGGCACATCTCCAGCGGGATCCGCCGGTCCCGGACGTACGCCGCCAGCCGCCCCAGCTCGACGGACCCGTCCTCGCCCACGCTGATGTCGTCGATGATGCGCACGCCGTGGCCCAGCCGGTCCGCGCCGCACCACTGGATGGCCTGCCAGATCGACGGTAGCCCGAAGGCCTCCCCGGCGTGGATGGTGAAGTGGGAGTTCTCGCGTTGGAGGTACTCGAAAGCGTCGAGGTGCCTGGTCGGGGGGTAGCCCGCCTCTGCACCCGCGATGTCGAAGCCGGCCACCCCTCGGTCGCGCCACGCGACGGCGAGCTCGGCGATCTCGCGCGACCTGGCCTGGTGCCGCATGGCGGTGAGCAGCTGGCGTACGACGATCCGGCCGCCGGTCGACTCGGTGCCCTCGTCGAAGCCCTCCTGGACAGCGGCGACGACCTCGTCCAGCGTCAGCCCGTTGCCGACGTGCTGCTCGGGGGCGTAGCGCACCTCGGCGTAGACGACGCCGTCGTCGGCAAGGTCCTCGACGCACTCGCGGGCGACCCGGCTGAGCCCGTGCGCGGTCTGCATGACACCGACGGTGTGGTCGAAGGTCTCCAGGTAGCGCTCGAGGGACCCGCTGTCGGCCGCTTCGATGAACCACCGGCCCAGCGTCTCGGCGTCGTCGGCAGGCAGCTCGTGCCCGCAGTCGACCGCAAGCTCGAGCACCGTCCGCGGCCGCAGGCCACCGTCGAGGTGGTCGTGCAGCAGGGCCTTGGGGGCCCGCCGGATCTGGTCCCGTGAGGGAGTGCCCGCGGACGTGCCGGGAAGGGTGGTCGAGGTCACCTGCGCATCCTGCCATCTGAGGCTCCTAGGCTGCGGCCATGCGCACCTTCCACACCCTCGACCAGGTCTCCGAGGCTGCCGGGACCGAGATCGGCACCAGCGACTGGCTCACCGTCGACCAGGCCCGCATCACGGCCTTCGCCGACTCCACCAACGACCACCAGTGGATCCACGTCGACGAGAGGCGCGCCGCGGCCGGTCCGTTCGGCGGCACCATCGCCCACGGGTTCCTGACGCTGAGCCTGCTCCCCTACTTCGCCTCGCAGGTCTTCGCGCTCGAGACGACCGGGCCCCGCCTCAACTACGGGCTGGAGAAGGTCCGTTTCCCTGCGCCCGTCCCGGTCGACAGCCGGCTGCGCTCCCACGTCCGCTTCGGCGAGGTGACCGACCTGGCGAGCGGCAAGCAGCTGGTCGTCAACCACACGATCGAGATCGAGGGCCTCGAGAAGCCCGCGTGCGTGGCCGCGCACGTGGTGCTGCTGCTGTCCTCGCAGGGTGCTGGCTAGGAGATCCGGTCGATGACGAGTGGCCCCGGCGTGAACGCCGTGCCGGGCGCCTCGATGTCGTAGCCGCCCTCGAGCGAGGCCAACGCCCGCTCGAACCTGTCGGGCTCGTCGGTCAGGAGCGTGAACAGGGGGCTGCCGGCGCTCACCTCGTCGCCGGGACGGGCGTGCCAGACCACGCCGGCACCGGCCTGCACCGGGTCCTCCTTGCGCGCACGTCCGGCGCCGAGTCGCCAGGCGGCCAGCCCGACGGCCATCGCGTCAAGGCGGGAGAGCACCCCACTGCTGGGGGCGGTGACCACGTGCGACTCCTTCGCGGTGGGCAGCTCGGCGTCCGGATCGCCGTCCTGAGCGCGGATCATCGCCTTCCAGGCATCCATCGCGGACCCGTCGGCAAGCTTGTCAGCAGGGTCGATGTCGTCGCGCCCGGCGCATGCGAGCATGTCGCGGGCCAGCTCGATGGTCAGCTCGACCACGTCGGGGGGACCCCCACCGGCCAGCACCTCGACGGACTCGGTGACCTCGATCGCGTTGCCCGCCGTGCGACCCAGCGGCGTGGACATGTCGGTGATGGCCGCGAAGGTCTTCACGCCGGCATCGGTCCCGAGGGCGACCATCACCTCGGCGAGCTCTCGGGCTGCCGCGAGGTCCTTCATGAACGCGCCCGTGCCCACCTTCACGTCGAGGACCAGCGCCCCGGTGCCCTCGGCGATCTTCTTCGACATGATCGAGGAGGCGATCAGCGGGATCGCCTCCACCGTGCCGGTCACGTCACGCAGGGCGTAGAGCTTCCTGTCTGCCGGCGCGAGCCCGTCGCCCGCGGCGCAGATGACCGCACCGACGTCCTCGAGCTGGCGCATCATCTCGTCGTTGGAGAGCAGCGCCCGCCACCCCGGGATCGACTCGAGCTTGTCGAGGGTGCCGCCGGTGTGCCCCAGACCCCGCCCGGAGAGCTGGGGCACCGCCACCCCGCACGCCGCGACCAGGGGGGCCAAGGGCAGCGTGATCTTGTCGCCGACGCCTCCGGTGGAGTGCTTGTCGGCCGTGGGACGCGAGAGCGCGGAGAAGTCCAGGCGCTCGCCCGACGCGATCATCGCCTGGGTCCAGGTCGAGATCTCGCGGCGGTCCATGCCGTTGAGAAGGATGGCCATGGCCAGCGCCGACATCTGCTCGTCGGCGACGTCGCCCCTCGTGTAGGCGTCGATGACCCAGTCGATCTGGCTGTCGGTCAGCGCCTGCCTGCCGCGCTTGGCGATGATCACCTCGACCGCGTCGTGGCTCCCCGAGGTCATGAGGCTCCTTCGACCCGGTAGAGGTCGTCCGGTCCGAACGCATCGGGCAGGACCTCCGACATCGGGCGCGCACCCGAGCCGGTCAACAACAGCAGGTCGGGCCCGCCGTTCTCGTAGAGGAGCTGCCGGCACCGACCGCACGGCATGATCACGTCGGCGTCCTTGTTCACGCACACGAAGTGCGTCAGGCGGCCGCCACCGGTGGCGTGGAGCGAGGACACGAGTCCGCACTCGGCGCAGAGGGTGACGCCGTACGCCGCGTTCTCGACGTTGCAGCCCACGACGACGCGTCCGTCGTCGACGAGCGCGGCGGCACCCACCGGGAAGTGGCTGTAGGGCACGTAGGCGCGCTTCGACACCTCGATCGCGGCCTCGGTGAGACTCGCCCAGTCGAACTCGGAATGGTCGAAGTCGCCTGCTCCCGGTGCCACGTCAGGTGTGGGCACGTCAGCTCTTCACGTAGGGCACGCCGTCGGCTGCCGGCGGACGGACCCGGCCGACGAACCCGGCGACCGCGATGATCGTCGCGAGGTACGGCGAGGCGCGCAGCAGCTCGCCGGGGATCTTGTCGAGCACCTGCAGCTGCGCCTGGAGGGTCCAGGTGAAGCCGAAGAAGAGCGCCGCGAACGTCGCCCCGATCGGGTGCCACCGGCCCATGATGACCGCGGCCAGCGCGATGAAGCCGTTGCCGGCCGAGGCGTCGTTGTCGAAGGACCCCGTCGAGCCGACGGTGAAGTAGGCGCCGCCGAGGCCGGCGAACACGCCACCCAGGAGCACGGCCTGCCAGCGCACCCGGTTGACCTTGATGCCGACGGTGTCGGCGGCCTTCGGGTGCTCGCCGACCGAGCGGACCCGCAGCCCCCACCTGGTCTCGAACAGCAGGAAGGTCACGACGAACACCGAGACGTACATCAGGTAGACCAGCAGCGTCTGGTTGAACAGCGGTCCGCCCAGGATGGGAATCTCCGAGAGCCCCGGCACCGCGATCCGCTCCAGCACGAGCGGCTCGTTGAGGTAATCCTTGTGCTCGTCGGGGATCTGGCTCAGCATGAACGCCGTCAGTCCGGCCGCGAACGCGATGAGCACGACGCCGAGGACCACCTGGTTGACCTGGTAGCGCAGGGCGAAGATCCCGAGCATCCACGCCATCGCCACGCCGGCCGCGATGCCGCCGAGCAGGCCCATCTCGGCGCTGTAGAACGCCGACGACGCGACCGACGCGAAGAACGCGCCCATCAGCAGCTGGCCCTCGATCGCGATGTTGATGACGCCCGCGCGCTCGCACAGGACCCCGGCCAGGGCTCCGAGCACCAGGGGGGTGGCCAGGCGGACCGTGCCGGGAAGCGGGTTGACCATCGCCAGCGGGCGGGCGAGGTCCTGGTCGGCGTAGTTCCAGACCAGGAACCCGGTGAAGAAGGCCAGCCCCACGAGCACGAAGAGGAGCACGCCGAGCGCGCCCTTCGGCACCTTGTTGATCGCGGCCAGCACGAGGGCCAGGGCGGCCACGACGACCGCGGCCCAGGCCAGCGCCTGACCGTTGATCTCCTCGGCCGGCGTCTCCCTGCTGATGCGCTCGCCCAGCGTGTAGAGCACGGTCGGGTTCTCGATGGTCAGCGCGAACCAGACCAGCAGGGCGAGGACGATCCCGAAGACCACCACGAGCTTGATCTGGCGGACGACGTCGGCGCGGTCGCGGATGTCGACGGTGCCGACGTCGGAGATTGCGGTTGCGGTAGCCATCTCCTCCCTCACCAACCCTTCGCCATCATCGCGGTGTCACTGCCTTGGACCTTCATCCCGGTGATGGCTCGGATGAAGGCCGGCGCGGCCACGAAGAGCACGATCAGCGCCTGCAGCACCTGGGTGAGCTCCTTCGGTGTCGCCGCGGCGCTGGCCTGCATGGCCACCCCGCCGACGGCCAGCGCGCCGAACAGCAGCCCTGCCAGCACGGTTCCGAGTGGCGTGGCCCGGCCGAGAAGGGCCACGGTGATGGCGTCGAAGCCGATCGTCCCGGCCATCGTCGGGCTCAGCGAGTCGCCACGGCCGAGCACGCTCATCGTGGCGGCCAGACCCGCGAGCAAGCCCGCGATCGTCATCGCCAGCGTGTAGATCTTCGGCACGCTCATGCCCGCCGTCCGCGCGGCGTCCGGATTCACGCCGACCGCACGGAGCTCGAAGCCCAGCGTGCTGCGCTCGAGCAGCCACCACACGGCGAAGGCCGCGATGAACGCCAGGAAGACACCCCAGTGCATGTTGCCGAGGACGTCGTCGAAGCGTGCCGACCCGTTCACCGGTGGGGAGAGGCGGTTGTCGCTGTCGGGCCGCTGGAAGGCCTCCTTGGACAGGGCGTAGAGCAGCACCGACCCGGCCAGGAAGTTGAGCATGATGGTCGTGATGACCTCGTGCGCGCCCGTCTGCGCCTTCAGGATGCCGGCGATGGCCCCCCAGATGGCACCACCCAGGAGGCCGGCGGCGAAGGCGAGCAACAGGTGCAGCGCGCTGGGCAGGTCCCAGGAGAACCCGACGTAGCCGGCCAGCAGGGCGCCGAATATCAGCTGGCCTTGCGCACCGATGTTGAACAGGCCGGCGCGGAACGCGAGGGAGACGCCGAGGCCGGCGCAGATCAACGGCGCGGCGCGCTCGATGGTCGTGCCGATCGCCGGCCCGCTGCCGACGGCTCCCTTGATCAGCGCAGCGTACGACGACGAGATGGCCTCCCAGGCCGCGCTGAAGAAGTCCTGCGGGTAGGAGAAGAGGTACGGGATGGTCTCGATGACCGCGGGCGTCGACAGGGCGATCAGCACCGCGCCGATCACGAGCGCGAGCGCGACCGCGACCAGTGTCTCGACGACGGTGGGGAGCCAGGTGATCGGGCTGCGCAGGTCGGCGTGCTCGACGACGGCGTTGGGATCGGGGTCGTCGCCCGCACGCCCTGTCTCGAGCTTGGCCGTGGCCTCCTTCTGCAGGTCTTCCCACTGCTGCTTCTCGACCGGCTCCCCTGCACCCGCGGGTCGTTCCCCGGGTGGCTCGGCGCCGTCGTCGGGGCCCTTGCGGTGGTCGCTCATGCCGAGGCCTCCTCGGGCTCGTGGGCCCCGGCCATCATCAGGCCGATGTCCTCCCGCTTGATGTCGGGACTGACCGTGCCGACGATCCGGCCGTCGTACATCACAGCGATCCGGTCGGACAGGGCGAAGATCTCGTCGAGCTCGGTGGAGACGATGATCACCGCGGTGCCGCGATCGCGTTCCTCGATGATCCGCTTGTGGATGAACTCGATCGATCCCACGTCGACGCCACGGGTCGGCTGCGAGGCGATCAGCACCTTCAGCGGCCGGCTGAACTCCCGGGCCACGACCACCTTCTGCTGGTTGCCGCCCGACAGCGAGCTCACCGGCGCCTCCATCGACTCGGTGCGGATGTCGAACTCCTTGATGCGCGACTTCGCGTTCTCGCTGATCGCGTCGAGCCGCAGCGCGGGGCCGCGCGCGAACTCGTCGCTGCGATAGAGGTCCAGCACGAGGTTCTCGCGGACGCTGAACGCCCCGACGAACCCGTCGTGGGACCGGTCTTCCGGGATGTAGCCGATGCCGGCGTCGAGGCTGTCGCGCGGGGAGTACTTCGAGATGTCCTCACCGTCGAGGGTGATGGTGCCGGCGTCGGGACGGATCAGGCCCAGCAGCGACTTGATCAGCTCGGTCTGGCCGTTGCCCTGGACCCCGGCGATCCCGAGGACCTCACCGGCGTTCGCCTCGAACGAGACGCCCTTGACGACCTGGTGACCACGCGGGTCGACCACGGTGACGTTGGAGACCTCGAGCGCCTTGCTGCCGACGGCGGCGGCCTCCTTGTCGACGACCAGGTTGACCTCCCGCCCCACCATCATCTCCGCGAGCTCGGTCTCGGGCGTGGAGGGTGGGGCACTGCCGACGACCCGGCCGCGGCGGATCACGGTGATGACGTCACCGACGGCCTTGACCTCGCGCAGCTTGTGGGTGATGAAGATGATCGAGGTGCCCTGCGCCTTCAGCGCTCGCATGATGTCCATCAGCTCGTCGATCTCCTGCGGTGTGAGCACCGCGGTCGGCTCGTCGAGGATGAGCACCTTGGCGTCGTGGCTCAGCGCCTTGATGATCTCCACCCGCTGCTGGACGCCGACGGGCAGCTCCTCGATCAGGCTGTCGGGATCGACCGCGAGTCCGTAGCGCTCGGACAGCTCTCGCACCTTCTCGGCCGCGTGCCGCCGGTTGAGGACGCCGCCGCCCCGGGTCTCCTCGCGCCCCAGCATGACGTTCTCGGCGACCGTGAAGACCGGCACGAGCATGAAGTGCTGGTGGACCATGCCGATGCCGGCGTCGATCGCGCCGCTGGGCGAGGGGAAGGTGACCGCCTGACCGTCGACCAGGATCTCTCCCTCGGTGGGGTCCAGCAGCCCGTAGAGCATGTTCATCAGCGTCGACTTGCCGGCGCCGTTCTCGCCGAGCAGGCAGTGGATCTGCCCCTCCTCGACCGTCAGGTCGATGCGGTCGTTGGCCGTGAACGTCCCGAAGCGCTTGGTCAGACCCTTGATCTCCAGCTTCATGCGGCCTCCACCAGATCTGAGTACGTGCCTGTCCGAGATGCTGCCCGGTCACTCCCCGACCACGGGACCGTGGAAGCACCCTAGAACGACGAGGCCGGGGCGGGGAACAGTCCCCACCCCGGCCCGTGTGTCGGCTTACGGTTGAGCTCAGCCGGTGGTGATGTCGCCGTCGATGATCTGCTGCTTCAGATCCTCGATGGTGGCCTCCAGGTCGGCGTCGACCTCACCGTCGGCGTACGGGGCCAGCCCGACGCCGTCGTTGGAGAGCGTGCCCACGAAGAGCTCGTTGGAGAAGGCGTCCTCGGTGGAGGCCCGGATCGCCTCGGTCACCGCGACGTCCATGCCCTTGATGACCGAGGTCAGCAGGATGTCGCAGTACTCGGCGGCCGACTCGCAACCGTTGGTGTCCACCCAGATGCCCCAGACGTCGTTGTCCTGAGCGGCCTGCAGTCCACCGAGACCGGCGGGACCGGCGACCGGCATGATCACGTCGGCACCCTGCTGGATGAAGCCCTCGGCGATGTTCTGGCCCTTCGACTTGTCCTCGAAGTCCTCGGTGAACGAGCCGTCGGTGCCGTCCCAGCCCAGGAGCTGGACGTCGCCACCGGTGTCCTCGTTGAACTTCTCCACACCCTGCATGAAGCCGGTCATGAAGGAGGTCACGGTCGGGATGTTCAGACCGCCGAAGGTGCCGACGGTGCCGGTCTCCGACTTCGCGGCGGCGAGGTAGCCGGCGAGGTAGGACGGCTCGGCGGTGTTGAAGACAAGGCCCTTGAGGTTCTTCGGTGCCTTCTCGTAGGCGAAGTCGACGATGGCGAAGTCGACGTCCTTGTTGGCCTTGGCAGCGGCCAGCGTGGCGTCTCCGAGGAGGAAGCCGACGGTCGTGATCTGGTTGCAGCCCTCGTCGACCATCGCCTGGATGTTGTCGCCGTACTCGGTGTCGGAGTTCGACTCGACCTCGCCGGTCTGGACACCCAGCTGCTCGGCGGCGTCGGTCATGCCCTTGTGCGAGGTCTGGTTGAAGCCCTTGTCGTCGAAGCCGCCAGAGTCGGAGACCATGCAGGCCTTGAAGTCGATCGGCTCAGCCGCGGCGGACGACTCCGGAGCCTCCGACGACTCGGACGTGGTGGGCTCGTCCGTGGACTCCTCGTCGGGTCGGTCGCCACATGCGGCCAAGCTGAGAGCAGCAATCGCGACGACTGCTGCGAAACGGGCCGTCTTCTTCACGGCGCCTCCTGATCTGTGGGTAACTGCTCTGAGATGTGCGTGATGTCCTGCGAAAGGGGCGCCAGCCGGGCCCCTTTGCGGGGACACCCTAATACCCTCCGATGGCAGATCTGTCGCGCCGGAGTCGGAAAGGGCCGAACTGTTATCGCGCGGTGACCGGGCCGCTCAGGGATCGGATCGCGCCAAGGGCAACTTCTGCCAGAAGTCGTGCCCCCAACCCTGTAGAAGCCTCGTCAACGCGCAGGTTTCCCTGGTGCAGGTCGTACGTCGGGCCACCCGGAGACCGGGTGCCGAGCCGCGCCATCGCACCCGGGACCTTCGCGACGTACCACCCGAAGTCCTCGCCCCCCAGGCTCTGGGAGGTCGGGACCCAGCCCTGCGCCCCCAGGACCCGCGCGACCGCCGCGCCCATCAGCTGGGTGGAGCCGGCGTCGTTGACCACCGGAGGCACGCCGCGTCGGTAGTCGACCTCGGCGCTCACGCCGTACGGCGCGACCACCTGCTCGATCGCCTGGCGGGCCAGCCCCTCGGCCTCGGCCCACGCGACCTGGTCGAGCATCCGGACCGTGCCGCCGACCATGCCCTGGCTCGGGATGACGTTGTGTGCCGAGCCCGCGCTCACGACCCCCCAGACCACGCTCACGCCCGCGCGCGGGTCGAGTCGGCGCGACAGGATCGCCGGCACCTCGGTGATGACCTTGCCGAGCGCGAACGTGACGTCCTGCGTCAGGTGCGGCCGTGAGGTGTGGCCGCCGGCACCCGTCAGACGCACCTCGATCCGGTCTGCGGCACCGGTCAGCGGGCCCTCCCGCAGGCCGACCTGCCCGACGTCGACCGTGGGGTCGCAGTGCAGGCTGAAGATCCGCTCGACGCCGTCGAGCGCGCCGGTCGCCATCAGGTCGAGAGCGCCACCGGGCATGACCTCCTCAGCCGGCTGGAAGAGCAGTCGTACCCGCCCGCGCAGCAGGCCGTTCGCGTGTGCCTCGGCCAGCGCGTGGGCGGCACCCACCAACGCCGTCGTGTGCACGTCGTGCCCACAGGCGTGCGCGACGCCCGGGGTCTCGCTGGCCCACGGGTCTCCGCTGGTGTCGTCGACGGGAAGCGCGTCGAGGTCGGCGCGCAGTGCCACCAGCGGACCCTCGTCACCGAGGTCGGCGATCAGCCCCGACTCGCCCGTGCGAGTGACCCGCCATCCGGCGCCGGCGACCTGTGCGGCCGCGAGCTCGGTGGTGCGCCGCTCGGCCCACGAGAGCTCGGGGTGCCGGTGAAGGTCGCGGCGGAGATCGACGAGCTCGTCGGCGAGCTTCTCGACGACGGTGTCGACGACGCGCGAGGCTTCGGGAGCGTTGGCGACGTGACTGGGGAGGGCAGAATGCGACATGTCAGGGATGAGGTTAGTTCAGGTTCTCCTCGGAGCCGTGGTCGGCGTCGTACGCCGCCAGGATCCGGTCGGCGGCCACGCTGGCGTGAAGCTCGCCGGCCAGCACCGCGGCGCGCACGTCCTCGCGCAGGGCGCGCACGCCAGGTGAGCGGCGCAGCCGCAGGGCGAGCTCGTCGCGCACCAGCGCCCAGGTGAAGTCCAGCTGCTGCTCGGCGCGCTGGGAGGCGAGGCCGTCGGCTCCCAGGTGGTCGCGATGGTGGAGCACCTCCGCCCACACCTCGGGCACGCCGGTGCCCTCGAGCCCGGAGCAGGTGAGCACCGGCGGCACCCAGCCGCTCCCGCTGGCGTCCGCGCGGTGGACCAGGCGCAACGCGCCGGCCAGCTCGCGGGCCGCGGACCTCGCCTCCTGCTTCCCGTCCGCATGGCCGCTGTCGTCCGCCTTGTTGACCGCGATCACGTCGGCGAGCTCGAGGATGCCCTTCTTGATGCCCTGCAGCTGGTCTCCGGTGCGGGCCAGGGTGAGGAGCAGGAACGTGTCGACCATCGCGGCGACGGTCGTCTCCGACTGACCGACGCCGACGGTCTCGACGAGCACGACGTCGTACCCCGCGTTCTCGAGCACGAGCATCGCCTGGGTGGTGGCGCGGGCGACACCGCCGAGGGTCCCGGCGGTGGGCGAGGGCCGGATGTACGCCGCGCGGTCGGCCGACAGGCGCGGCATCCGCGTCTTGTCGCCGAGCACGGAGCCGCCCGTGCGCTGGGAGGAGGGGTCGACGGCGAGCACGCCGACCCGATGACCCTGCGCGGTCAGATGGGTGCCGAGGGACTCCACGAACGTGGACTTGCCGACGCCGGGGACCCCCGAGATGCCGACGCGGACCGAGGCCGGCCTCGGCTCGAGCCCGGTGAGCAGCTCACGCGCGGCGGCCCGGTGCTCGTCGTTGCCCGACTCGACCAGCGTGATCGCGCGCGAGACCGTCGCCCGGTCGCCCGCGCGGATCCCCGCGAGCAGCGCGGCGACGTCGACGGCGCGTGGCATCGACAGCGCTCAGTGCTCGTGCGTCGAGCGGAGCTTCTCGACCAGGTCGAGGGCGGACTCGGCGATCACGGTGCCGGGCAGGAACACGGCGGCCGCTCCCATCTCGCGCAGCCGCGAGACGTCGTCGGGCGGGATGACGCCGCCGATGACGACCATGATGTCGTCGCGGCCGAGGTCGGCCAGCGCGTGCTTGAGCGCGGGGAGCAGCACGAGGTGGCCGGCCGCCAGGGAGCTGACGCCGACGATGTGCACGTCGCTGTCGACGGCCTGCTGGGCGACCTCCTCGGGCGTCGAGAACAGCGGCCCCACGTCGACGTCGAAGCCCAGGTCGGCGAAGGCGGTCACGACGACCTTCTGGCCCCGGTCATGACCGTCCTGGCCCATCTTCGCCACGAGGATGCGCGGGCGGCGGCCCTCCTCGGCCTCGAACTCCGCGGTGGCGGCCAGCACCTTCGCGACGGGCCCGTCGGTGGCGTCGCCGACCTCGGACCTGTACACGCCCGTGATCGTACGGATCTCGGCGCGGTGCCGGCCCCAGACCTTCTCCAGCGCGTCGGAGATCTCGCCGACCGTCGCCTTGGCCCGGGCCGCGTCCACCCCGAGCGCGAGGAGGTTGCCCTGTGAACCGGATGGGGCTGATCCGGATGGGCCCGCCTCGGCGGCGGCGGTCAAGGCGTCGAGGGAACGGCGTACGGCGTCGTCGTCGCGCTCCGCGCGCAGCCGCTCGAGCTTGGCGAGCTGCGAGCGGTAGACCTCGTCGTTGTCGACGCGGAGCACGTCCAGCTGGTCCTCCTCGGCCAGCCGGTAGGTGTTGACGCCGATGACCTCCTGGGCGCCGGAGTCGATGCGCGCCTGGGTGCGGGCCGCGGCCTCCTCGATGCGCAGCTTGGGGATGCCCTGCTCGATCGCCTTGGCCATGCCGCCGGCGGCCTCGGCCTCGAGGATGTGCGACCAGGCCCGCTCGGCGAGGTCGTGGGTGAGCCGCTCGACGTAGTAGGAGCCACCCCATGGGTCGATCGTGTGAGTGGTGCCGGACTCCTGCTGGAGCAGCAGCTGGGTGTTGCGGGCGATCCGCGCGGAGAAGTCCGAGGGCAGGGCGATGGCCTCGTCGAGGGCGTTGGTGTGCAGCGACTGGGTGTGGCCCTGCGTCGCCGCCATCGCCTCGACGCAGGTGCGGGTGACGTTGTTGAAGACGTCCTGGGCCGTCAGCGACCAGCCGCTGGTCTGGCAGTGCGCGCGCAGGCTGAGCGACTTGGGGTTGACCGGCTCGAACTGGTGCATCAGCCGTGCCCAGAGCGCTCGCGCCGCACGGAGCTTGGCGACCTCCATGAAGAAGTTCATGCCGATCGCCCAGAAGAACGACAACCGAGGTGCGAAGGCGTCGATGTCGAGGCCGGCGTCGAGGCCGGCCCGGGCGTACTCGACGCCGTCGGCGAGGGTGTAGGCGAGCTCGAGGTCGGCGGTCGCCCCGGCCTCCTGCATGTGGTAGCCGGAGATCGAGATCGAGTTGAAGCGGGGCATGTGCTCGGCGGTGAAGCCGAAGATGTCGCTGACGATGCGCATGCTCGGCTTCGGCGGGTAGATGTAGGTGTTGCGGACCATGAACTCCTTGAGGATGTCGTTCTGGATGGTCCCCGAGAGCTGTGCCGGCTTGACCCCCTGCTCCTCGGCGGCGGCGATGTACAGCGCCATCACCGGCAGCACGGCGCCGTTCATCGTCATGCTCACGCTCATCTGGTCGAGAGGGATGCCCTCGAAGAGCGTGCGGGCGTCGTAGATCGAGTCGATCGCGACCCCGGCCATGCCGACGTCGCCGCGCACGCGCGGGTGGTCGGAGTCGTAGCCGCGGTGCGTGGCCAGGTCGAAGGCGACGCTGAGCCCCTTCTGGCCGGCCGCGAGGTTGCGGCGGTAGAACGCGTTGGAGGCCTCGGCGGTGGAGAAGCCGGCGTACTGCCGGATCGTCCAGGGCTGGGTCGAGTACATCGTCGGGTAGGGCCCGCGCAGGAACGGGCTCAGCCCCGGCCAGGTGTCGAGCGCGTCGAGGTGGTCGACGTGCCCAGGTCCGTACAGCGGCTGGATGTCGATGCCCTCGGGGCTCGCCCACGCCTCTTCAGGGTTCGCCGCAGCCGTTGGTCGAGGAGGTCGCGCAGCGACCGTCTCGAGGCCACGGCCTCGGAAGCTCTTCGGCACGCTCATGCCAGCACCTCCCGCGTGCGCTGCAGGAACGCCAACGCATCGACCCCGACGGCACAGGAGTCGTCGGCGTAGTCGACCGGCTGGCCGGCGATGACCACGTGGCGCGCGCCGGCCGCCCGCAGCGCGGCGGCCGCCTCGGCGCCCCAGGCGGCGTAGGTGCGCTCGGCGCCGGCGAGACAGACGACGTGCTGGCCGTCGTAGGCCGCCAGCAGCTCGTGGACGCCGTTGGTCGGCCCCGCGGTCGTGACCGCGATGCCGCCGGCCGCCAACAGGTTGGCGGCAAAGGTGGCCCGGGCCGTGTGGGCGGCGACCGGACCGAGCGTGGCCAGGAACACGGGGTGCTCGACCGGGTCGTCGCGGAGCGCCTCGAACGCCGCGCCGTGGCGACGGACCACCGGTGCGTCGGGGTCGGGCTCTCGCGCCGGCAGCGTCTCGCCGAGGTGGGGGAACTCCGTGAGGCCGGTGAGCGGGCGGATGCGGGTGGCGACCTGGCGGTCGCGCTCGGCGACGGTGGCGGCGATCCGCGCGGTCAGGGCGGCCTCGGCGTCGTCGGACTCGTCGAGCTCGACGAAGAGATCCCATGCGGCCTCGGCGATGTCGTGGGTGAGTCGCTCGACGGCGTACGCGCCCCCGGCGGGGTCGGCGACCCTGCCGAGCTGGGCCTCGGCGAGGAGGACCGCGGAGGTGTTGCGGGCGATGCGCCGTCCGAAGGCGTCGGGACGTCCGAGCGGACTGTCGAAGGGCACGACGGTGACCGCCTCCGCTCCGGCGACCCCGGCCGCGAAGGCCGCGACGGTGGAGCGGAGGAGGTTGACCCACGGGTCGTAGGTGCTGAGCATCGCCCTGCTGGTCACCGCGTGCTGGCGCTGGGTGGCCGGGCCGGCCTGGCTCAGCTCGAGGACGCGCGTCCAGACCAGCCGTGCCGCCCGGAGCTTGGCGATGGTCGGGAACTGCTCGTCGGTGGCGGCGTAGCGGAACTCCAGCAGCGCGGCCGCCTCACTCCCGTCGACGCCCGCTGCCTCGAGCACCCGCAGCACGCGGACGGCGGCCGCGAGGGACCAGGCGAGCTCCTGGACGTCGGAGGCGCCGCGGTCGTGGATCGTCGTGCCGTCGACCGCGAAGGCGAGCACCTCGGCCCGGGTCGCCAGCCGCGCAGCCTCGACGAGGGTGTCGTCGTCAGCAGTGGCGGGGACGCCGAGGTTGGTGCCGGCGGCCGGGCTCGCGTAGGTCAGGTGGTCAACCAACCGTCGGGCGGCCCCGAGGTGGTCGTCGCGGACGTCGAGGACGACCGGCGCCAGGTCGAGCAGCACCCCGTCGAGGAGCGCCGGCAGGTCGTCGGCGGCCCGCAGCCACAGCGAGCTCGCACCGGTCTCGAGCTCGGCCAGTGCCTCCGCGTTGCGCGTCCGGGCATCACCGCCACGAACCTCGACGCGCACGTCCCACCCGCCCACCCGGGTCGGGCGGGCAGCAGTGTCGACGCCGTCGACGTCCGCGGGCGTGCCGAGCGGAGTCACGGGGACGCCGTCGAGGGTCTTTCTCGTGAGCGTGTCCCAGGCCGCGCCGTCGGGGTCGTCGGCCGTCAGCCGACCGGCCTTGCGGAGCACACCCGCGGCCGCCTTCTCCCAGTCGGCCCGCGTGTGCTCGTCGCCGTCGAGGAGCAGCGCGAGGGAGCCCTGCTCCACCGCGAGCTCCTCGGGTTCGTCGAGGCCACCGGTCATGCCTCGCACCCTAGAAGCCGTCCCGACCACACTCCACCCGGTGTGAGCAATCGGGCACGGCCTGTCGGAGTCGGCTCGGCCTACGCGGCCGGTGTCGAGGACGCCTTCGATGATTCGAGCGTGAGATCGCGGGTGCCGTTGTGGTTGCGGAGGTAGGTGAGGCCGTGGGGGTCGGTCCAGAGCCAGGTGCCGATGTCGAGGGTGCGGTAGGTCCAGGCGGTCTTGGTTTTGAGGCGGTGGTGTCGGCGGCAGAGGGGGGCGAGGTTGTCGTCTGATGGTGGGTCCGGCTTTGTTGTGGGGGATGACGTGGTCGGCGTCGCAGGCCCTGGCGGGTCGGGTGCACCAGGGGAAGACGCAGGTGGGGTGTTGCAGGGTCATCCGGGTGCGGAGCCGGTCACCGACCTCGTAGCGGTCGAGGGTGACGGGGTGGGTGAGGTCGATCACCTGCGTGACCTTGATGTGCGGGCGGGTTGTCCGCACCAGGCGGCGACCTGTTGGGCCAGGACCGCGCGGCCGGCGCCGCCGGTGGGGGTCTCGAGGCGGGCGATCTCGTTGCCGCCGCCGGGGTGGGTCGGGTTGAGGGTGTCGTGGGTGGTGTGCACGACCAGGTGGATCCCGCGGCGGGCGCGTGGGGAAGTCGGGGCTGTCCGGGGTGGTGCCGGTCAGCAGGGCGGCGGCCTGGGCGGGGTCGGCCAGGATGCCGAGGGCGCGGGCCCGGCGGGCCTGGAACGGCTCCCCGGCGTGGCTGGGCTGCGAACCGGTGGGCGACCTCGGACAGGGTGGTGTCGAGGTCGTGCGAGGTCCTTCCAGTCCGCGCGGATGGTGGCCTCGGCGATGCCGGTGTGGCCGATCGAGGTCTCGTGGACGGTGCGTAGGTGGCGTCCAGGGCCTCGAGCTGTTCGAGCTCGCGTTCCTCGGCGTGCAGGCGCAGCATGGCCTCGTCGATGAGCCGGTCCAACGTCACCACCCCGACCCGTTCGGCCACGGCGGCGACGTGGTCGTCGAGGGAGGCCGACACGTCGGCGGGTCGGGTGTGGACGGCCTGGGCGATCCGCCGGGCCCGCCACACCGGCACCTCCAACGCGACCACCCGGGCCCACACCTTCGGGAGCCGGTGCCGCAGGGTCAGCGCGTCGCGGATCAGCCCCTCCCCGGCCTGGGTGGACATCCCGATCGCGGCGGCGAACGCGGCACCCGCGGCCCAGTCCATGGCCGGGATCAGCGGGTCGTGGTCGGGGTCGCGGCTCGGGTCGCCGGTGTGGTCGGCGACCCAGTCCGGGCCCAGCGGGCTGCGGTGGGGGGCGGGGTGAGGCCGGGCGTGATGCCGGGCGGGTGGCTGTTCGTCGGGGTCGGGGTGGGCGTCGGCCCAGGCGGCGGCGAGCTGGATCAGGTCGGCGTCGGCGGCGGTGCGGATCGCGTGCACTGCCCGGGTCCGCGCGAGCAGCGCGGTCGGGGTGGGGTGCAGGTCCGGGTCCATGCCTCGATTATACTCGAACATATGTTCGATCTCAAGCCTGTTTCCCCAGGCCAGCGGCCTGTTGTGCGGGTTTCGAGACGGGACTTCCTCCCTCCTCAACCAGGCGACCCGTCACCGGCAGCCAGGTCAGCCCGAGAGGTGGTTTCGAGACGGGACTTCGTCCCTCCTCAACCACCGGACACGGCACCCCGGCGACGGCGGTCGACCCGTCACCGGCAACCAGTCAGCCCGAAGGAGGTGGACTCGAGGAGGGGCCGCACGATCGCGGAGGTCGCCGGCGTCCAGCCATCGCCGGCGCCCCGCTGTCCCTCATCAGACTGGACGGCGGCCACGATCCGGTTCCAGTGAGGTCACGGATACGCCACGATCAGCCGGCCAGCGACTGGGCCGCGCGGGCGAGGTCGTCGACTCCCCGTGCCAGCTCGTCGGGCCGGTCGGTGGTCAGGTCGAGGTGGAAGCCGTAGAGGGCCGAGTCGACCAGGGTCACGATCCTGGCGACCCGGCGGGTCGGTGCGCCGCTGCGGACCAGGTAGTCACGCAGGGTCGCCGACCACTGCTCGTTGCTGGCGCGCGCGTCGCTGAGATAGGGCTCCTGCCCGATCAGCCCGGTGGCGGCCGCCTGCACGTAGACGGACATGCAGTTGTGCAGGGGCTCGCTGCGATACGCGACCCACAGCCGGTTCACCGCCGCGCGCACCGACGGGGCGGGCTCGAGCGCCGCGACGGCCGCCGTCGCCCGCTCCGTCGACCGCGCGACGACCGCGGACACCAGCGCGTCGCGGTTGTCGAAGTGGTAGAGCAGCATCCGGTCGCTCGTGCCGAGCGCGGCCGCGAGCGGCCGCAGCGTCAACCCGATCAGACCCTCCGTCAGAACGTGGTCCGTGGCCGCGTCGAGCAGCTCCTCACGCCGGTTCACACCGCCATCGTAGCGAGTGCTACAGTTAGCAATGTAGCGACTGCTACATGCACGGAGAGAAGAGGCGATACAGATGTACGGCGCGGCACTGCTCCTGGTGGTGGCCATCCTCGTCGAGGTGGTCGCGACCGCGATGCTCCCTCGAGCCGAGGGGTTCACCAACCCCGCGTGGACCGTGGCGGTCGTCGGCGGCTACGCGGTGTCGATCTGGCTGCTCGCCATCGTCGTGCGGACGCTGCCGGTCTCGATCGCGTACGCCGTCTGGTCCGGCCTCGGCACGGCCGTCGTCGCGCTCATCGCGTTCTTCTTCCTGGGCGAGTCCATGACACCCCTCAAGGCCGCGAGCCTGCTGCTGATCGTCGTCGGCGTCGTCGGCCTCAACGTCGCGGGCGCCCACTGACGTACGCCGATCCAGGCTCGTCGGGGCCACCCGGCGGGGGTAGCGTGCGCGGCATGGCCACGATGAGCATGAACAAGGTGATCCACCGCGCGTTCCGGCGCGACCTGGACCGGTTCGTCGACGCCCTCGGGCGCTTCCGCGCCGGCGACCACGAGCGCGCCAAGGGCCTCGGCCTGGCGTGGGACAACTTCGAGGACCAGCTCACCTACCACCACACCGGCGAGCACGAGATCGCCTGGCCGGCGCTGGAGCAGATGGGTGTCAGTCGCGAGCTCCTCGACCAGCTGGACGCCGAGCACGACGTGATGGCGTCGGCACTCGGCGAGACGCTGACGGCGATGACCCGTTTTCGGACCTCCGCCACGGCGGAGGACGCCGCGGCGGCCAGGGCCGCGTTCGAGCGGCTGCGGACGGTGACGGTCGCCCACCTTGACCACGAGGAGGCCGAGATCGAGCCGGTCTACCTGGCCAACGTCGACCATCCCGCGGCGAAGGAGATGGGCAAGAAGTTCGCCAAGGTCTCCCCCGCGCGAGGCGGCCGCTTCTTCGCCTGGCTCTCCGACGGCGCGACCCTCGAGGAGCAGGACTCCTTCAAGGCCACCGTTCCCGGGCCGGTGCTCGCGATCATCGGCGGCGTGTTCGGGCGCGGCTACCGCAAGACGGTCGCGCCCGTCTGGCGTTCCTGAGCCAGGCTAGGACGGCGACATCAGCCAGGGGTCGGTGAGGTCGTAGTACGTCGTCTCGCCGATGCCCAGCTCGGCGAGCTCTCCCATCGACGCCTGCAACGAGGGCGGGGGCTCCTTCTGCTCCCCGACCCGCGCATCGGCCTCGGAGGTGAAGTAGATCGCCATCGTCCAGCCGTCGTCCTCGTGGTTGAGCATCAACGTGCCGAGGATGTCGGGGCGGAACGTCGCCCAGTCGACGTCGTCCTCGGTCATCAGCTCGCGACCTCGCGCAGGGTCCTTCGTCCGGCCCTGCATCACCTGCACGAAGCCGGCCGTGTCGGGGTCGCCGGGCTCGTCTGCGTCGACCCAGGTGCTGTCGTGGAACGTCGGCTCGCCGTCGAAGCACGCGGCCATCCCCTCCCACCAGGCACCCTGCTCGGGCCGGTCGCTGTTGCGCCGGGCGGCGTCCTCGGAGTCGAAGCGCACCAGGGCCACCATGCGGCCGTCGGCTGTCACGCCCCCCGTGCTGCCGAGCCATCCCGTCGCGCCGGGGGCCAGCTCGGTCTTCCACTTCTCGAGCTGGGCCCGGGCCGCCCCCTCGTCAGCGACGCGTCCCTGGATCACCTGTACGAACATGCTCGTCCTCCCCTCGTCACGCGGTCGCGGCTGCCGATCGCGGGCTTCGACGCTACTCCCCGGACCAGGGTCCGGGGAGGGGGTCAGGCCTTCGGCTTCGGCCGTGCCCGCAGGTGGGTCCGCTCCCCCTGCTTGCCGAAGAGACTGAGGAACTCGACGGGCTTTCCGTCGGCCGGGCCGAACCAGTGCGGCGTCCGCGTGTCGAACTCCGCCGCCTCTCCGGGCTCGAGCACCAGGTCGTGGTCGGCCAGCAGCAGCCGCAGCCGCCCGTCGAGCACGTAGACCCACTCGTATCCCTCGTGGGTCTTCAGGTCGGGGTCGCGCCGTTGTCCGGCCGGGATGACGATCTTGAAGGCCTGGATGCCTTCGGCACGTCTGGTGAGGGGCAGCATGGTCATGCCGTGCCCGGTGACGGGTCGGAGCGTGACGCGCGGATCGCCGGTCGGCGGGGCGTCGACCAGCTCGTCGAGACTCACCTGGTGGGCCCGGGCCAGGGGCAGCAACAGCTCCAGGGTCGGCTTCCGCGTGCCCGACTCCAGCCGCGACAGGGTGCTCACCGAGATCCCTGTCTCCGTCGACAGGTCAGCGAGGGTGGTCTCCCGCTCCTGGCGCAGGGCGCGGAGCCGAGGTCCGACCGCGGCGAGGGCGTGCTCGTCATCCATGCCGAGCAGTTTGCCACATCAGCAAAGGTGTTTGCACTTTCGGCATCGTCCGCGCATCCTCGGGACATGGAGACCATGAGTGAGTACGACGTCGTGGTGGTCGGCGGTGGGGCCGCCGGCCTGAGCGCGGCGCTGATGCTGGGCCGGGCCCGCCGCAGTGTGCTGGTCGTCGACGCGGGCGCACCTCGCAACGCACCGGCCGACGCGGTGCACGGCCTGTTCGCCCGGGAGGGCACCCCGCCGGGTGAGCTGCTGGAGCGCGGGCGCGCGGAGGTGCGGCAGTACGGCGGCCACGTCACCGACGGCGAGGTCGTCTCGGCTGCGCGGGGAGACGACGGCTTCACCGTCGGACTGGCCGACGGGCGCTCGGTCCGCTCCCGGCGGCTGCTGGTCACCAGCGGGCTCGTCGACGAGCTCCCCGACGTACCCGGACTGCGCGAGCGCTGGGGTCACGACGTGCTGCACTGCCCCTACTGCCACGGGTGGGAGGTGCGCGACCGGGCCGTCGGCGTGATCGGCACCAATGCCTTCGCCGTCCACGGCGCGCTGCTGTGGCGGCAGTGGACCGACGACGTCGTGCTGTTCCTGCACGACGTCCCGCCGTTGACCGACGAGCAGGCCGAGCAGCTCGCCGCCCGCGACGTCACGGTGGTCGAGGGCCCGGTCGCCGAGGTCGTCGCGCGGGACGGGCGCCTGGCGGGCGTCCGGTCGGCCGACGGCAGCGTCGTCGCGCGCGAGACCCTCGTCGTCGGCACCCGGATGGTCGCCCGGGCGGACTTCCTGACCGGGCTCGGTCTCGAGGCGGTCGAGCACCCGTCCGGGATGGGCGTCCACCTGCCCGCCGACCCGATGGGCCGCAGCACCGTGCCCGGAGTGTGGCTGGCCGGCAACGTCACCGACCTGTCCGCCCAGGTGGGCGGGGCCGCGGCGGGCGGCGCCTTCGCGGCCGCCCAGCTCAACATGGACCTGGTCACCGAGGAGACGGCACAGGCGGTGACCCGGCTGCGTCAGGCGCGCGCGCTGGCGTAGCCGAGCACGGCGGCGAGGCCGAGGGCACTGCGCGGCTCGTACGCCGCCCGCCACAGCCCGCCGTGGACAGCCGCGTGTGCCTCGTCCTGCCAGGGATGCGCGTGTGCGACCGGCTCGGTCGACAGGTCGTGCACGAGCAGCGCAGCCATCAGCGTGTTGGCGGTATCGGGGTCGAAGACCTCCACCCCGAAGCGGTGGGCCCCGGCGAACGCCGCGGCGAGGGCCTGGTTCTTGACCACCGAGCGGGTGCGCGTCGACGGCGCGACGTGGAACGAGACCTCGCGCCCCTCGTGGCGGGCAACCGTTGCTCGCCAGCGCTGGATCCGCTTGGCCAGCGCGTAGTTGGGGCCTTGCTGGGACACGAGCGCGTCGGCGATTCCCGGGTCGGCGTCGGCGGGGTAGGCGCGACGGAGCAACCGTCCGCGAGTAGCCCAGCGCAGCGGGCGACCGAGCGTCTTGGCGGCCGCCGTTCGGTCGGCGTACGCGCGGGCGGACTGCTCGACGGCGTCGCGGGGGACCACGAAGACGTCGGTCGGCGTGGCCAGGAAGCCCAGCGCGGTGTCCGGACGAGCCCCGGCGACGCGGGCTGCGAGGGCGTCGGCGGCAACGGCGACGCGCACGTGGGTGCCGCCGTCGGCGTAGAGGTAGTTGCCCAGCAGCAGTCGCCCGTCGAGGCCGGCCAGCCAGTCGGCGACGGCCGGAACCTCGGCGAGCAGGTCGACCCCCGCCCTCCCGACGAGACTGTCGGCAGACCCGGTCGACGTCGGCACGAGGAGACGGCCGGCCCCGCCCCGCGCGGTCGTCAGCACCCGCTCCCAGATGGCCGGGACGGCCAGGTCGACCGCCGCCACGGTGGCACCCCAGCGCAGGAGCGGGCCGAGCGGGCCCATCTCGGCGCCGGCGCCGAGCACGGCGACCGTGCGCCCGTCCAGCCGGAGCCAGCCCGGGTGTGCCGCGACCGTCCGCACCGCCTCGGCGGCGGACTCCTCGATGACGCCGCGACGGACCCACTCGTCGAGCTGGCGGCCCAGGTCGCTGCCGACCAGCCGACGGCCGCGGTAGGGCAGGGCGAGCTCGCCGACCCGCTCCCCGTCACCGCGGACCTCGACGGTGTCGAGGGTCCGGGTGGCCGGGGCGTCGGTCAACGACGAGAGCGGCCGGTCCTCTCCCCCGTCGTCCGCGACCACCATCCGGTCGTGCACGGAAGCGAGCCCCGCCGTCGCGACCGACCGCCACGCCTCGGGCGTGGCGACCCCGGCCTCGACGAGTCGCCGGAAGTGCCGCAGGTAGCGGCTGCGCCAGGCCGTCTCCTGCTCGACGCCCAGGGCGCCGACCGGGTCGACGGCGCGCAGGGCGTCGGCCACCACAGCGCGGCCGACCGCGCTGGTGCTGCGCTGGGACTGTGCGCTGGCAGGGAAGGAGACGCCGTGGGTCACCCGTCGGTCCCCGCGGGGCCCGGCGGCTCGGGGGCGAGCACGATGTCGAAGCGGACGCGGGTCCAGTCCCTGCCGCCCAGGTCGCGGCCGTCCGGTGTCGGGTCGCCCGCGGCCTGCTCGACGAAGTCCTTGACCAGGGAGTCGCGGACCCCGAACACGGCGTCGGTCGGGAGGCCGGGGTCGCCCCTGACGAAGATGTGGGTGATCAGGGTGCGGTAGGACGGGGCCGTCACCAGGAAGTGCAGGTGAGATGCCCGCATCGGTGTCCGCCCCGAGGCGCGCAGGAGGTCGCCGACAGGGCCGTCGTCCGGGACGGGGTAGTTCAGGGGTTCGATGGCCCAGAACGCGTAGCCGCCCTCCTCGTCGGCCCTGAGCCAGCCGCGGGTGGACAGCCGGTCGTCGCCGTACTGCATGTCGTAGAGGCCGTCGCCGTCGGCCTCCCACACGTCGAGGCGAGCGCCGGGGACTGGCGCGCCCGACGTGTCGCGGACGGTGCCCTCGACCCACAGCGGCCGACCGGTGCCGCCGTTCGCGATGTCACCGCCGAGCGGGATCTCGGGCGCGCCCTCGTCGAAGAACGGGCCGAGGACGGTCGACTCGGTCGCGTCGCCGGCGGCGGGGTAGTTGACCGTGATCGTCTGCATCGACGCGCCGAGGATGTCGGAGAGCAGGATGAACTCCTGCCGCCGGTCGTCGGACATCTGCCCGACCGCGGTGAGGAACTCGATGCCGCGCATCCACTCCGCCTCCGTGGGCCGGACGTCTCGCAGGAAGGCGTGGAGGTGCCGGACCAGCGCGAGCACGACGTCTCGCGTCCTCGGGTCCGGCGTGCCGTCGAAGGCCGCGAGCACCTTCGCGACCAGCTCCTCCTCGCGTGCGGTCTGTACGTCGCTCATCTCGGCCTCGCTCATGACGGTCGGGCTCCTTCCCAGGCGGCTTGCAGCAGACGGGTCAGCTCACCGGCGGTCACGGTCACCGGGTTGCTCTCGGGGACGAGCGGCACGATCTCCTCGACCGCTCCCGGGATCGCCTCTCTCTCGAACCCTAGGTCGCGCAGCGACCGCGGCGCGTCGAGGCGGTCCCACAGCGCGTCGAGACCGGCGACCGCGGACGCACTCCCCATGGCGTCGGCGACCAGTCGCTCGGCACCGGGCGCGCCGGGGACGTTGAGGGCGACGACGTGCGGCAGGACCACCGCGTGGGTCTCCGCGTGCGGCAGGTCGTGGCGGCCGCCGAGCACGTGGCAGATCTTGTGGTGCAGGCCCGATCCCGCCAGGGCGAAGGAGCGGGCGCACAGGTAGGCGCCGCGCAGGACCGCGCTCCGCCCAGGGAGCCCCGCCGGGTCGTCGACCACCTGCACGAGGCCGTTGGCCAGCAGCTCGATGCCCTCGCGCGCCAGCGTCGCGGTCGCGTCGTCGGCCCGGGGCGCCCACAAGCCGTCGACGCCGTGCGCGAGGGCGTTGAGCCCGGACACCACGCTCAGCCGGACCGGCATCGACAGCGTGAGCTCGGCGTCGTAGACGACCGCTCGCGGCCGGACCCGCGGGTCGGTGCCGGTGGTCTTGCGGCCGTTCTCGGTCAGGCCCCAGACGTCGGTGACCTCCGAGCCGGCGTACGTCGTCGGGACCGCCACGATCGGCAGCCCCGCCGTCAGCGCCACGGCCTTCGCCAGTCCGGTGGCCGAGCCGCCTCCCACGCTGACCAGGGCGTCGACGCCGTGGTCGGCCGCCGCCGCACGGGCTCGCTCGGCCACGGGCACCGGCACGTGCTGGACGACCTCGTCGTGCCAGTGGGCGACCGGGAGGCCGGCCGTGATCCGGCGCGCGACCTCCCGCGACGACGGCGAGGCCACCACCATCAACCGGGTGGCCCCGAGGACGGCCATCTCGTCGCCCAGCGCCTCCGCGGCACCACCGGGCACGACGTGCACCCGCTGGTCGGTCACAACACCGTCTCGCCGTACATCTCCCCGAGCGGGTCGGCGATCAGCTCGATGCGAGCGCCGTCCGGATCGGTGAAGTAGACCGACACCTCGCTGTGGATGACGTGGTCGACACCGGCCTCCTCGAAGCGAGCGACGATCGCCTGCCAGCGCTCGGGCTCCATCGAGATCGCGCAGTGGTGCAGCCCGCCGAGCACCTCGGCGTACGGCCCGACGTCGAGGCCCGGGAAGTCGAAGAACGCCAGGAGGTTGCCGTTGCCGATGTCGAAGAAGAAGTGGGACGAGCCGGGGTAGTCGCGGTTCTCGATCAGCTCGGTCAGCGGGAAGCCGAGCAGGTCCTGGTAGAAGCGGATCGTCCGCTCGACGTCGCTGCTGATCAGGGCGGTGTGGTGCAGGCCGCGGGCCGTCGAGGCCGGTCGCTCCGCCGCCGGGCGCAGGTGCTGCTCACGGAGGCGCTGCCGGGTGGTCTCGAACTCGGTCACATCAGTCGGCCTGTCGGTCATGACGTCATCCTCGCGTGGAAGGATGGCGACCGCCATGACCGATCCCGCCAGCACCCCTCGTCAGCAGTGGGACGACCTGCGCGAGCAGATCGCCCTCAGCACCCGCCTGCTCGTCGGCTTCTCCGGCGGCGCCGACTCGGCGTTGCTCGCGTACGCAGCCCACGACGTGCTCGGCTCCGCCGCGGTCGCGGCGACCGCGGTGTCGGCGAGCCTGCCCGCCGCCGAGCGCTCCGGTGCCGCCGACTTCTGCCGTCGGCTCGGCATCGCGCACGTCGAGGTGTGCACCGATGAGCTGGGGCGGCCGGAGTACGCCCGCAACGGCGCCGACCGTTGCTTCCACTGCAAGTCCGCGCTCTTCGACGCCCTCGAGCCGCTGGCCCGGATGAGCGGCGCCGACGTCGCGGTGGGCACCAACCTCGACGACCTCGGCAGCCGCTACCGGCCCGGCCAGGCTGCGGCGGCGCAACGCGGCGTACGCCGTCCGCTCGCCGATGCCGGGCTCACCAAGGCCGACGTCCGTGCGGTCAGCGCCTGGCTCGACCTCCCCTCGGCGGCCAAGCCCGCTGCCGCGTGCCTGGCGTCGCGGGTGGCGTACGGCGACCGCGTCACCGAGGCGGTGCTCGCACGCGTCGAAGCCGCGGAGGTCGCCGTGCACGGCCTCGGGTTCGTCACGGCCCGCGTCCGGTCGCACGCCGACGGCACCGTCGCCCGCGTCGAGGTGCCCGCCGCCGACCTGCCCCGCCTGCTCGACCTCCGCGACGAGGTGACCGCCGGGGTGAAGGCCGCCGGGTTCACCTTCTGCTCCCTCGACCTCGACGGCTTCCGGTCGGGCAGCATGAACGACCTGCTCACCATCGGCCGCGCCGCGGTCTCGTGAGCGACGCCGGGCACCGCACCGACGACCTCGGCTTCGCCGTCGTCGATCTCGACCGCGAGCGCCGCCAGGGGCTGCCGGAGATCGTCTACGGCCCCGGCAAGACCGCTGACGAGATCGTCGCGATCGTGACGTCCCTGCTCACCCACTGCGAGGGACCGGTCCTGGTCTCGAGGGTCGACACCGACGCGGCGGCGGTCGTGCTCGCGGCCGTCGAGGGCGGGCGCCACGACGCGGGCGCGCGCCTGCTGGTGTGGCGGGCGAGCCCGGCCGGAGGCGTCCGCGTCGCCGTCGTCAGCGCCGGCACCTCCGACGGTCCCGTCGCCCGTGAGGCCGCCGGAGTCGCGCGCGCGATCGGCCTGCAGGTCGACGAGTACGCCGACCTCGGGGTCGCCGGCATCCACCGGCTCATCGAGCGCGCCGACGAGATCGACGCCGCCGACCTCGTCATCGTGGTGGCCGGCATGGAGGGCGCCCTGGCCAGCGTCGTCGGCGGTCTGGTCGCCGTGCCCGTGATCGCCGTGCCCACGTCGACCGGCTACGGCGCCGCCCTCGAGGGAGTCACGGCCCTGCTGGCCATGCTGTCGTCGTGCGCGGCCGGCGTCACCGTCGTGGGCATCGACAACGGCCTCGGGGCGGCGCTCGCCGCACACCGGCTCTCGACCGTCCTGAGCCGCGCCCCCCATGAGTAACGGCACGGTCCTCTGGCTCAACCCGGTCTCCGGGCTCTCCGGCGACATGCTGCTCGGCGCGCTCGTCGACCTCGGTGCCCCCGTCGACGGCATCCGCGACATCGTCGCCACGTCCGGGCTCACCGGCTGGGAGATCGAGGTCGCGCACGACCGGCGTCACGGCGTGCCCGCGACGAAGGTGGACGTCCGCGTCACCGACACCGAGACGCACCGGCAGGCGCGCGACCTGTTCGCGCTCGTCGACGCCGTGCACCCTGCATCGGTCGGAGCGGTGGCTCGTCGCGCCCTGGAGGCGGTCGTCGAGGTCGAGGCCCACACCCACGGCGAGGACCCCGCCGAGATCCACCTGCACGAGCTCGGCGGCCACGACGCCGTCGTCGACCTGGTCGGCGTCGCGGCCGCGCTGCACCTGCTGGACGTCACCGCCGTGGTGAGCGCGCCGTTGCGCCTCGGCACCGGGACGGTGCAGACCCGGCACGGGCTCCTCCCCGCGCCCGCTCCGGCGACCCTCGCGCTGCTCGAGGGGATGGCCGTCGAGAGCATCCCCTCGGGCATCGAGACCGTCACCCCCACCGGCGCTGCGCTGCTTCGAGCGGTGCGCTGCAGCTTCGAGCCGCTGCCGCGCTCGGTGGTCCGGCGCACCGGCTACGGCGCCGGCACGAAGGTGCTCGACGACCGGCCCAACGTGCTGGTGGCGACCCTCTGCGAGCCGAGCGCTGCCGTGGCCGACGTGTCCGACCTGGTCCTGGTCGAGACGACGGTCGACGACGTGACCGGCGAGGTGCTCGGCCATGCGATCACGGCACTGCTGGACTCGGGCGCGGTCGACGCCTGGGTGCAGCCCGTGCTGGGCAAGAAGGGCCGGCCCGCCCACGTGGTCACCGCGCTGTGCGTGCCCGAGCTGGCCGACGCCGTCCAGGACCGCTTGCTGCGCGAGACCGGCAGCCTCGGCGCCCGGCGTACGACGGTCGAGCGGCACGCGCTCCCCCGCACCACCGTGACCGTCGACGTCGACGGGCACCCGGTGCGGGTCAAGGTCGGCCCGCACGGCCAGAAGCCCGAGCACGACGACGTCGCCGCCGTTGCCCGGGCCACGGGCGAGCCGCTGCGCCAGGTGGCCGAGAAGGCCACCCGGGCAGCGGAACGCTCGACGACCGGTAGTGAGGGCTAACCGCGTCCGCTCGACGAGCGCAGGCGGCGGGAGACCGAGTCGATGGCCACGGCCAGGAGCAGGACGGCTCCGGTGACCATGAACCGCACCTCGGACTCGACGTTGATCAGGTTGAGTCCCGCGGTGATCGCCTGCAGCACGAGCATGCCGAGCAGGGCGGCGTACGCCGACCCGCGACCGCCGAACAGGCTGGTGCCGCCGATGACGGCCGCCGCGATCGCGGTGAGGTTGGTGTCGGTGGTGCCGCTGCTCTGCGAGACCGTCGTGAGCTGGCCGGCGAGCATCAGTCCGCCGAGCGCCGCGAAGGTCGAGCACAGTCCGAACACGGAGGTGTAGATCAAGCCGACCTTGATGCCGGACCGCCGGGCCGCCTCCTCGTTGCCGCCGACCGCCATGACGTGCCGGCCCCACCTGGTCTTGCGCAGCAGCAGGTCCATCAGCACGACGAGCAGCACGAAGAAGGTGAACAGGTAGCCGACGCCGCGGGCATCGCCGACGCCGAGGTAGTAGCAGAAGAACCCGAGGCCGACCGCCATCGCGGCGGCCTTGACCAGCACGCCCGCCAGGCTGGGCGGGGTGAGCCCGGCCGCCTGGCGCCGGCGGATGCCGACGATGTTGCTGACGACGTACGCCACCACCGCGATCGCGACCAAGGTGTAGGCCTGGGCGTCGGAGAGGAACTTGTCGCGGGCGAACTCCCGCAAGGCGGAGTCCTGCGGGAGCGTGATCGTGCCCTGGTCGCCCAGGGTGTAGAGCAACGCTCCCTGGAAGGCCAGCAAGCCGGCCAGGGAGAACACGAAGCTCGGCACGCCGACCACCTGGTGGAGCACGGCGTAGACGAGCCCGATCGCCAGCCCGACAGCGAGGGCGGAGAGCATGGCGACCGCGAGCGAGGCGCCGTTGTTCGTCACCATCACCGCCATGATCGCGGAGGTGAAGCCCGCCACCGAGCCGACCGAGAGGTCGATCTCGCCGAGCAGCAGCACCAGGACGATGCCCAGAGCGATGATGCCCGTCGGGGCGGCGAACTGGGTCAGCGTCACCAGGCTCCGCGAGGAGAGGAACGTCGGCTCCCGTGCGTAGAACACCGCACAGATCACGATCAGGCCGACGATCACTGGCAGCGTCCCGAGCTCACCGCCCTTGAGACGGTTCCAGACCATGTGCGCGATGCCGGCCGGGCCCTTGCTGAGGATGAGCCGCTCGTCGGCGATGTCGGCGGCGACCGCCGACGTGGGCGTCTGGGCGTCGGGATCCTTGACCTCACTCATCCGAGGCCCCCTTCGTGTCGGCAGCCTGCGCTGTCCGCGCGGAGCGGGCGGCGACGACGTTGTCGCTGGCCCCGGTGATGGCGGCGACCAGCTGCGCGGTGGTGGCCTCCTCGACGCGGAACTCCGCGGCGTTGCGACCGAGCCGCATCACCACGATGCGGTCGGCCACGGCCTGGACGTCGGCCATGTTGTGGCTGACCAGGATGACGCCGAGACCCGACTCGCGCAGCCGCTCGATGAGGTTGAGCACCTCGGCGGTCTGGGCGACGCCCAGGGCCGCCGTGGGCTCGTCGAGCATGACCACCTTCGGCGCACCGACGAGGCTGCGCGCGATGGCGACCGTCTGCCGTTGACCACCCGAGAGCGAGGCGATCGGGATCCGGACCGACGGGATCTTCGCCGAGAGCGAGCGCAGGAGGCGCCAGGCCTCCTTCTCCATGCCCGCCTCGTCGATGACCGGCCCGACGAGCCGCTCCTGACCGAGGAACAGGTTGGCGACCACGTCGAGGTTGTCGCAGAGCGCCAGGTCCTGGAACACCGTCGCGACGCCGAGCTCCTGGGCTGCGGACGGGCCGCTCACGGTGACCTTCTTGCCGTCGTAGAAGATCTCGCCGTCGTCGGGCTGGTAGACGCCCGAGATCACCTTGACCAGCGTGGACTTGCCGGCCCCGTTGTCGCCCACCAGGGCGACGACCTCGCCGGCCGCCACCTCCAGGTGGACGTCGTTGAGCGCCTGCACGGCGCCGAACCTCTTGTTGACGCCGGCCAGGGAGAGGACAACCTTCCCCCTGGCCGGCGCCGTTGCCGAGTCAGTCATCAGGAGATGCCGGCCGCCTCGCAGTCGTCGACGTAGTCGCCGGTGCAGATGTCGGCGGCGTCGTAGAAGCCGTCGGCGATCACGGTGTCGGCGACGTTGTCGGCGGTGACGACGATCGGGTCGAAGATGTACGACGCGACGCCCTCGTACTCGGTCTGGTCGATACCGGTGTCGGACGTGCTACCCGGCTCTTCGCCGTTCGCCAGGGCCACGGCCACCTCGGCGGCGGTCTCGGCCTCGATCGGGATGGGCTTGTAGATCGTCAGCGCCTGCTCACCCGCGAGGATCCGCTGGATCGCGGCGACCTCGGCGTCCTGGCCCGTGATCGGGGGCAGCTCGTCGAGTGCGACTCCCGCACCGGTGAGGGCCGCGACCACGCCGCCGGCCTGGCCGTCGTTGGCGGCGTAGACGCCCTGGATCTCCGACGGGTCGTACTTGCTCAGCTGGTCAGTGGTCCACTGCTGGGCGTTCTCCGGGCTCCAGTCGGGGTTGTCGTACTCCTCGAGGATGTCGGCGGTGCTGTCGAGGGCGCCGTGCGCGCCGGCCTTGAACTGCGCGGCGTTCGGGTCGCTCGGGGCGCCGTTGAGCATCAGGATCGAGCCCTCGCCGCCCATGGCCTCGACGAGGCCCTCACCCTGCAGCATGCCGACGGTCTCGTTGTCGAAGGACATGTAGTAGTCGGCGTTCGTGATGAGCCGGTCGTAGGCGATGACCGGGACGTCCTGACCCTGTGCCTCCTCGACCATGCCGGTCGCGCCGGCGCCGTTGACCGGGTCGAGCACGACGACCGAGGCGCCCGCGTTCAGCGCCGTCGTCATCTGCTGGGCCTGCTTGGCCTCGTCCTGGTCGGCGTTGTAGTAGTCGACCGTGCAGTCGTCGCACAGGTCCGCGACGGCCGCCTCGAAGAGGGGCTTGTCGAACGCCTCGTAGCGCGTGGTCTTCGACTCCGGGAGCAACAGGGCGATCGTCTTGCCGCTCGACTCGCCACCGTCGCCGCCGTCGTCGCCGCCGTCGTCGTCGTTGGCGCCGCAGGCGGCGAGGAAGGTGGTGCTGAGGATGAGGGCGGCTCCTACGGCAGCGGCCCGGTGCCCGATCTTGGGAATGGTGCGGGGCAGGGATCTGGTCACGACAAGGTTCTCCTGGGGTGCTCGGGGCCGCCTCCTCCGAAGAGGCCCGGTGGTGAGGCGAGTGTGGCCGTCGTCACCGTTTGTCGTCAAGAGGTGAACACAAACTGTGTCACTTTCGTGAAAACAGGACATTTGTGTTCAGGTCTTGACGGATGTTTCAGAGACGGTCACAGTTCGGCCATGACCCTCGACCGTGCCGACCGGGGTCCGCGCGCGGCGGCGGCGCCGGGATCGACGTCGTCCCTGCGGACGGCCAACCGGCACCGCGTCCTCGACGTGCTCCGCGACGAAGCGGGGGTCTTCACCCAGGCAGAGCTCGCGCGGGCCACCGGTCTGGCCCCGGCCACGGTCTCCAGCCTCGTGCGTGAGCTCTCGGAGGAGGGCCTGGTCGAGGCCGAGCCGGGCAGCGGCCGGCGCGGGTCCGCCGTACGGCTCTCCCGCGAGACCGGCATCGTCGCCGGCATCGACTTCGGCCACAGCCACCTGGCGGTGGCCGTGGGCGACCTGTCGGGGCGCATCCTCGGGGAGTACCGCCGCCGCCTCGACGAGGGTGTCGACCACCACCGGATGCTGGCCGACGCCCGCATCATGCTCGACAGCGTCCGGGTCGGCGCCGCCCGGCTGCGCGCGGTCGGCCTCGGGCTGCCCGCCCCGGTCACGGGCGACGTCGTGCAGTCCTCCGCGATCTTCCCCGGCTGGGAGGGTGTCAACGCCCGCGAGGTCGCCGAGGACGTGTTCGGCGTGCCGGTGCACGTCGAGAACGACGCCAACCTCGGCGCTCTGGCCGAGCACCGCATGGGCGCCGGCCGGGGTCACGACAGCAGCGTCTACGTGAAGACGTCGTCCGGCGTCGGCGCCGGCATCATCGTCGACAACGAGCTGTTCCACGGGGCCAGCGGGACAGCCGGCGAGATCGGCCACCTGACCCTCGACGACAACGGGCCGCAGTGCCGCTGCGGGAAGCGCGGCTGCCTCGAGGCCTACATCTCCACGCCGTTCGTCACCCAGGAGGTCGCCGGCCAGGTGCCCGGCGCCGACGACATCGACCTCGTCGTGGCTGCGGCGCAGGCGGGCAACGTGGCCGCGCGGCGCGCGCTGGAGGAGGCCGGGTCGCATCTCGGCCGTGGCCTGGCCAGCGTCGTCAACCTGATCAACCCCTCGATCGTCGTGGTCGGCGGTCACCTCGCGATGGCCGGCGACCTGCTCCTCGAGCCCGCCCGGGTCGCCCTGCGCCGCTACGCCGTCGACCCCGTCGCCTCGACCCCGGTGCTGCCGAGCGAGCTGGGGGGCCGGGCGAGCACGATCGGTGCCGTGCTGCTCGCCGCGGAACGCACCCACATCGTCGGCTGAGCCGAAATCTGGATGCCCGTGCCGGCCCCACCGCGCTAGCCTGCGCGTCGTGACGACGCATCTCCACCACCTTCCGCCTCCGGTCATCTGACCGGAGCCACCTCACCGCTCTGCCTCACGGCTCGGCGGTGAGCGGCGTGCTCCTGGCGCTGGCCAGCCTGCTCGAACCGGTCACCGCTGCAGTCCTCGCCGCCCTGCTCCTCGACGAACTGCTCTCTCCCCTCGGCGTCCTCGGCATCGCGCTGATCGTCCTCGCCCTTGCGGCGTCGAGCCGCGCTGAACGGACACCTGATGAGCTCGTTGCGCCGCACGTGTAGCGCCAGCACTCGGCCGCTGCCGCTGGTTGAGGAGGCGCGCGTCTCGAAAGCAAGGAGCCCCCGTCAGCTGCGGCGGTGGTACCTGATGTCGCCGGTGGGCATCCGCGTGGTGCTGTAGCGGGTGTCGTGGGCGCGTCTGTGGTGCCAGTGGCAGAGAAGGATGCCGCCTTTCAGGTCGGTGTTGCCGCCGTTGCTCCACGCGGTGGCGTGGTGGGCCTCGGTCCATGGCGCCGGGACTGCGCAGTCTTCCGCGCGGCATCGGGGGTGTTGGAGGGCGAGGGCTTTGCGTTGCGCGGGAGCGAAGAGGCGGCTCGTTCGGCCCAGGTCGAGGACCTCGGACTTCGATCCGAGGACGGCGGGGACGAGGCCGGCGGTGCAGGCGAGCCGTCGGGCTTCGCCGGCGGTGATGGTCTCGCCGGTGCCGAGCTGTGCGGTCCCGAGCCCGGTGGTCAGGGTGTCCAGGGGCAGGGTGACGAGCACGGTGGTGGCGAGGCCGCCGTGGTCGGGCAGCCGGTTGGGGTCGAGGCGCTCGAGGAGTGCGCAGAACGCGAGGCCGCGTTGCCGGTCGGCCGGGAGGCGGATGCCGGTGGCGGGGTCGACCCCGCCGTCTCGGTTCGCTTGGCGGCGGGGCGAGGTGAACGCCTCCAGGTAGGTCTTCAGCCGTGCGGCGACACAGTCGGGCACGGTGGCCGAGATGTCCGTCGATCCGTCGCCGCGGTGGCGGAAGGCCAGCCGCGTCACCGATTCGGCCTTCCGTTCGGCTCGCTCGAGGGCACGGCGTTCCTGTTCGTCGCCGACCTCGGGCGCGACCACGTCGAGGACCCGCCGACCCAACCGGGCCAGGTCGGTGGGTCCGAAGTGCTCGGCGTCGGCGACCAGGCGCTGCTCGGCGAGGTGCTTGACCTCGACGCCGACGTCGTCGGGAAGTGCGGCGAGGGCCTTGACGATGACCCGCGCCTGGTCGAGGTGCATCCTGCCGTCGGCCAGCGCGCCCGCGACGTGGCACCAGCTCGTGTCGAGGGCGTGGGCGAGCTTCTCCTGCGCGTACGCGGCCCGGCGGTCCGTGCCGGTGCGGGGGGCGAGCCAGTCCGCGACGGTGCGGCAGCCGTGGTCGGCGGCCACGTCGCCTGCGGCGGCGACCGCGCGCAGCCTGACTGACTCCTGCTGGGAGATGAGCCGGGTGGACCGGAGCAGCAGCTCGGCGCGGTCGTCGGCGTCGAGGTAGGCCGGGTCGCAGTCGAGGACCGAGGCCAGCGCCTTCTCGATCGTGTCCAGGCACGCCAGCAGCGGGTGCCGGGGTGTGCTGGTCGAGTGGCTCATCGTGGTCCACGCTAGAGGAGACCACCGACAACCGGTCCGGCCCGAGAACCCCCTTCTCCACAAGGGTTCTGAGCATGTGGTGCCTTGGCAATGGGCAAGGGACTTCGTCCCTCCGCAACCAGCGGCGGAGGGAAGGCAGGCCACCGAGGCGGATCCGGAGGTGATGACGGTCGGCGGGATCGTGCGCGGCGCCGGAGACGGTCGCGCCGTAGCGGTTGGGTGCGGACGCGGTGACCTGGAGACCCGCGGCGACGGCCGGGCCGACGACGCCCGACAACGCGCCGAGGAAGTGGTGGTGACGTGACTCCGGCGGGAGCGGAGTGTTCGGGGGAACTCAACCGTACCGGCGAATCGTTGGGGATTGGGAGCCATCTAGGGTCGTGCTCGTGACCGACGTCGAGTCCAGGGCCGCCGACCTCACCGCCGTGCTGGTCGGGATCGACAGCGTCAACCCGGCGCTGGTTCCTGGTGCTGCCGGCGAGACCGCGATCGTGCGGCACCTCGAGGCGCGGCTTCGGGACGCGGGCTTCGACACCACTGTCGTCGACGCGCCCGGCCGTCCGGGCCGGCCGAGCCTGGTCGCTCGAGGACCGGGGCCGGACGACCTCCCCACCGTCGTCCTCAACGGCCACGTCGACACCGTCGGCGTCAGCGGCATGCCGGCGCCGTTCGCTGCCACGGTCGACGGCAACCGGCTCCTGGGCCGTGGTGCGGCGGACATGAAGGGCGGTGTCGCTGCGATCGTCGCGGCAGCCGAACACCTGGTGGCGACGGGCGCGCGCATGCGTCCCGTCCTCGCGCTCGTCGCCGACGAGGAGGACGCGAGCATCGGGAGCGAGGCCGTCATCGCCGCCCTCCCCGGCCTGGGCATCCAGCCCGACGTCTGCCTGGTCGCCGAGCCCACCGGCCTCGCGCTCGCCAGGTCGCTGCGGGGGTTCGCTCTCGTGCGGGTCGGCTTCACCGGCCGTGCGGCGCACAGCTCCCAGCCGAGCCTGGGCGTCAACGCGGTGTCGCGACTCGCGCGGCTGGTGCTCGCCGTCGACGAGCGCGCGGTCGGCGTACGCGAGGGTGGCGGCGACCTGATGGTCACCCTCGCCAGCGGCGGCGACTCGGCGTTCGTGGTCCCCGACCGCGCAGAGTGCCTCGTGGAGCGTCGGACCGTCCCCGGCGAGTCGGCCGACGTCGCGCTGGCCGAGGTGCGGGCGCTGATCACCCCCGACCTCGGCGCCACCGCCGAGCTCGAGGCCGACCGTGGCCCCTGGCGCCTCGACCCAGACGGGCCTGCGGCCGAGCTGTCCGACGCCCTGGCCACGGCGTTGGGCACGCACGTGGACTTCGACGCGCCGTACTGGATGGAGGCGCCGCTGTGGCAGGCGGTCTGCCCCACCCTGATCTGCGGGCCCACCGGCGGCGGCATGCACGCGATCGACGAGTGGGTCGACCTCGCCCAGGTGCGGGCCTTCGCCCGGGCACTGACCGAGGTGCTGCCGGACTGGGCAGCCCGGTCGACAGCACGGCGCCGTGCCGACTGACCCGCGCGGCCTGCGCGGCGACGCGCCGCTGCTCGACGCCTGGCTGCGCTTCCACGAGCAGCCGCCGACGCCGTTCACGATCCCTGGCCACAAGCAGCGCCACCACCTGGTCGGAGACGTCGTGGCCGGCGACGTCCCGCTGTATGCCGGGCTCGACACGATGAAGCTCACCCGGGGCGTGCTGGCCGACGCCGAGGCGCGCGCCGCCCGGCTCTGGGGCGCCGACGTCTGCCGCTTCTCGACCGGCGGCGCCACGCACGCCAACCAGGCGGTCGCCCTCGCGCTCGGCGGCGACGGCGACCGGGTCGTGGTGAGCCGGACGCTGCATCGCTCGCTGCTGCTGGGCCTGGTGCTCGCCGGCCTCAGGCCGGTCTGGGTGCGGCCCGAGACGGATCCCGGGACCGGCCTCCCGCTCGGCGTCTCGCCACGAACGGTCGCCGACGCGCTCGACCGCCATCGCGACGTCCGCGCCGTCCTCGTCGGGGATCCGTCGTACGTCGGCACCGTCGGCGACATCGCCGGGCTGGCCGACGTCGCGCACGCGCACGGCGTGCCGCTCGTGGTCGACGCGGCCTGGGCCGCTCACTTCGGCTTCCATCCCGACCTGCCCCGGCATGCCCTCGCGCTCGGTGCCGACGCGATGGTCGTGAGCGCCCACAAGGCCCTGCCGGCCTGGAGCCAGGCCGCCCTGGTCCTCGCCCGCAGCGACAGGCTGGACCCGGCCCGGCTCGACGCGGGTGTCGAGGCGACCGCCACCACGAGCCCGGCCGGCGCGATCCTGGCCAGCATCGACGCCGCCCGCGCGCTGCTCGAGCGTGACGGGGCCGAGCTGGTCGGCACCGCGCTGGACGCCGTCCGCGAGGCACGGACCCGACTCTCCGCGGTCGACGGGCTCGTGGTCCTCGACGGACCTGGCGTCGATCCCCTCAAGCTCACCCTCGTGCTCAACGGCACGGGTGCGCACGGTGTCGCGGTCGAGGACGACCTGCTCGCGGCCGGACTGCCCGTCGAGGCAGCAGAGCGAGACCTCCTGGTCGCGCAGGTGTCGATCGCCGACACCTTCGAGACGCTGCGCCTCCTCACCGACGCCCTCGTGGCGTCCGTCGAGCGCCACCGCGGCGCACCTCGACCGGTCGGATCCTCGACCGTCTACGCCGTCGATCCCGTCACCGTCCTCTCGCCGCGGGAGGCGTTCTTCGCGCCGCACGAACGCGTTCCGCTCGCCGGCGCGGTGGGCCGCGTGTGCGCCGAGCTCGTCGCGCCGTACCCGCCCGGCATCCCGGTGCTCGCTCCCGGCGAGGCGATCACCGACGCCGCCCTCGCCGCCCTGGAGCAGGCCCGCGGCGCCGGCGTGCGCATCGCCTACGCCGCCGACCCGACGCTCGCCACCCTGCGGGTCGTCTTGGCCTAGCCCGAACTGGGCTCGTGGTGCTGGCGCAGGGTTCGAGCCCGCGCGACGGCCTTCGTCGCCTGGGCGTCGTCGATCTCGCCCACAGGCTCGAGCGCGGCGAGGATCGCCGCCTCGACGTCGGCGAGGGTCACCCCCGGCGCCTCGTCGACGAGGGACCCGACCGACACCGGGTCGAAGGGCTGGCCGAGATCGGCGTACAGGTCGGACAGGACGGGTCTGATCCGACGGGTGTCGTCGACGACCACGAGGGCGCTGAACAGCCAGGCGTTGCGCACCACGCGCTGTGACGTGCCGACCAGCTTGCTCGTGCCGCGCGCGTTCACCGAGTGCGCACCAGGACAGTACTCGCCGGGAACGGCTCCCAGGCGGGCGTCGACACCGAGGTTCCTGAAGGCGTCGACGAAGGTCCGCCCGTAGCGCTCGAACCTGGCGTCGTGGTCGAGCATGGCGTCCGCTTCGCGCGAGATGAGGTCGACCACGAGCGCGCCCGTCGTGTAGGCCACGGCGCGACCGCCGGTCACCCGTACGGCCGGCGCGAAGCCCGCGTCGCGGGCCCGCTCCACGGCGCCGGAGAAACCCGGGGTGCGCACGTCGCGACGCCCGAACACGGCCATCGGCGCGGACGGCTGGTAGACGCGGACGACCGGGGCTACCTCGTGCTCGCTCGCCTCGCGGAGAAGGGCGTGCGACACGGCCAGCTCGAGGAGCGGATCATCCGCGACCCCGCGGTGCATCAGCCTCACGGAGCCGGGTCCGTCGGGCGCCGGAGAGCCGTCGTGACGAGGTGCCCGCATCCCACGGACCCATCCTCCCCCGTCTGCCCTCCATTAACTCGGGAAGCATTGTCGGAGGTTCGTGGTTTCCTGGTCCAAGTGACCTCGGGACGCGGACCACGAGCTGAGGAGTCATCATGAGCGAACCTGTGCGCGCTGCCCACATCCCGTCAGGGGAGACGGAGCCCGACCCACGCCGGTGGTGGGCGTTGGTCGTCCTCGCGGCCGCTCAGCTGATGATCATCCTCGATGCCTCCATCGTGAACATCGCGCTCCCGTCGGCGCAGGAGGACCTCGGCATCAGCAACGCCGACCGGCAGTGGATGGTCACCGCCTACACGCTGGCGTTCGGCGCGTTGCTGCTGCTGGGTGGTCGCATCGCCGACTACACCGGACGGAAGCGCACCTTCATCATCGGGCTGATCGGCTTCGCCGGCGCCTCCGCGCTCGGTGGTCTGGCGCCCAACCAGGAGCTCCTGTTCGCCGCACGCGCTCTCCAGGGCGCGTTCGCGGCCCTGATGGCGCCCGCCGCCCTGTCCATCGTGACGGTCACCTTCACCGAGCCGAAGGAGCGCGCCAAGGCGTTCGGTGTGTTCGGCGCGCTGGCAGGTGGCGGCGCCGCGATCGGTCTCATCGTCGGCGGTGTGCTCACGGAGTACGCCTCGTGGCGCTGGTGCCTCGGCGTCAACGTGCCCGTGGCCCTGATCGTGGCAGCGGCGGCGATCCCGCTCGTGAAGGAGAGCAAGGCGCACGGCGACACCCGCTACGACATCCCCGGCGTCCTGCTCGCCACGGCCGGTCTGTTCTCACTGGTCTACGGCTTCACCGAGGCCGCCCGGGCCGAGAACCCCGACGATCCGCAGTCCCTGGCCGTGCAGGGCTGGACCCACCCGAGCACGCTGACGTTCCTGATCGCCGCGGTCGTGCTGCTCGTCGGCTTCGTGCTGTGGGAGCGCCGCGCCCGCAACCCGATGCTGCCCCTGCGCGTCGTGCTCGACCGCAACCGCGGCGGCTCGTTCCTGGTGTTCCTGCTCGTGGGCGCGGGGCTGTTCGCCATGTTCCTGTTCCTGACCTACTACTTCCAGGTCAACCTCGGCTACACGCCGCTGAAGGCCGGCTTCGCGTTCCTGCCGTTCAGCCTCGGCATCATCCTCACCGCCGGGTTCGTCTCCTACCTGCTCCCCCGGGTCGGTCCGCGGGTGCTGATGCTGCCCGGCCTCGTGATGGCGGTTGCAGGGATGCTGCTGCTGACCCAGATCGACCAGGAGTCGTCGTACTGGGTGTTGGTCTTCCCCGCCATGGTGATCATGTCGGTGGGCCTGGCCGGGGTGTTCATCCCTGCCGCCAGCACCTCCCTCGTCGGAGTCGAGAGCCACGACGCGGGCGTTGCCTCCGCGGTGCTCAACACCTCACAGCAGATCGGCGGCTCCCTCGGCACCGCCCTGCTGAACACGGTGTTCGCCGGAGCCGTCACGGCCTACTTCACCGACCACCCACCGACCAGCCCCGACCAGGCCGAGCAGACCCTGCCGCTCGCGTTCATCCACGGCTACCAGGTGTCGTTCTTCTGGGGCGCTGTCATGTTCGTGGCCGCCCTGATCGTGTCGATCGTGTTCATCACCGCGCACAAGGAGGACATCCCCACCGACCCGGCGGTCGTGGCCGACCCGGTGGAGTGAGCCGGACCCATTCTCAGCAGGCCGTCAGGACCCGCCGAACGTCTCCAGCAGCACGGCACGCTCGGCCTCGGTCAGGTTGGTGCCGATCAGCTTCTGGTCGGTCCCGCGGAACCGCTCACCGAGCCGGTCGAGGTTGCCCTCCTCGGACACCACGAACAGTGCCGAGGTGCCCTCGACGATCTCGGTACGGATCCGGGCCAGGTCGTCCTTGGTGATGCCCGTGCCTTCGGTCGACTTGGCCAGGGCGCCCAGCGCAACGCCCACGACACCGCCGATGACGGGGATGGTGAACAGGGCGCCGCCGAGGACTCCCCAGAGGGCGCCCCAGGCGGCGCCGCGCTTGGGGTTGTCGTGCGCATGGTGGGTCTCGGGCTTCTCGGCGCCCTCCGGCCAGGTCATCACCGCGTGGTCGACGATCGTGACCAGGCCGTCCTCCTGGGCGTTCTGGAGGAGCGTGGCCGCGTGGGCCGCACCCTCGGGGTCCTCGAACTTCCACACCGTGAAGGTCGTCATCGTGCGCTCCTGCCTCGATGGATACGTCGTTGTCCGCCGTTGCCAGAGGTCGGTCCTCCCTGAGGCCAGCCTCCGCCCGGAGCGGGTGGGTTCACGCCACCCTCGCGCAGGTGGGTGGTCTCAGGCAAGGATCGCTCCGGCGACCAGCGAGACCACGCTGAGCAGTACGAGCATCGCGAGCAGCGGCCAGACCCATCTCAGATAGCTGCCGTAGGGAACCCTGGCGATCGCGAGCCCCCCCATCACGACCGCCGACGTCGGGATGAAGAGGTTCATGATGCCCGAGGCGCTCTGGAACGCCGTGACGACCAGCTGGGGCGCGACGCCGGCGAAGTTGGCCAGCGGGGTCATGATCGGCATCGCGACCGTGGCCAGGCCGGAGGACGACGGGATCAGGAACGACAGCGGCAGGAACAGCGAGAACATCACGACGGCGAAGCCGGCCTCGCCCACGTCGCCGAGCGCCTGCTCTGCCCAGTGCAGGACGGTGTCGGTGATCTCGCCGTTGTTCATGACGACCGTGATGCCGCGCGCGATCCCGATGATGAGGGCAACGCCGAGCAGGTCGCGCGCGCCGTCGACGAACGAGTTCGTCAGGTCTGCCTCCGACAGCCTGCCGATCAGGCCGATGACGATGCTGAACAGGATGAACGACGCCGTCATCTCGGGGAACCACCACCACAGCGTCGGCACGCCGATACCGAGGTCCTCCCACGGGATGACGCCGTACATCATCACGACGAAGGCGAGGCCGAACACCACGAGGATGACCTTCTGGCGGCCGGCGAGGATCGCCCCGCCCTCGCCGGCGTCGACGCTGAAGTGGCGCGCGTTCTCCTCCCGCAGGTTGGCGACCACCGAGCGCGACGGGTCGGCCTTGACCTTGTCGGCGTAGCGCAGCACGAAGAAGATGCCGATCGCCAGGCCGACGACGAGCATGATCACGCGGAGCAGCAGACCGTCGCTGATCGAGACCCCCGCGAACCCCGACGCGATGCCGGTGGCGAACGGGTTGATGGTCGAGGCGAACGTCCCGATCCCGCAGCCGAGGAGGACCACCGCGGCTCCGGTCAACGCGTCGTACCCCGCCGCGATCATCACCGCGATCACGAGCGTGTAGAAGGCCAGGCTCTCCTCCGCCATGCCGTACGTGGTGCCGCCGAGCGCGAAGACGGTCATCAGGATCGGGATCATCCACCGCTCCCGGCCCTGCAGCCGGGCCACCAGGCGCGCGATCCCGGCCTGGATCGCGCCCGTGCGCATCGTGACGCCGAGGAAACCGCCGATGACGATGATGAACAGCGCGACGTCGATCGCGCCGAACAGCACACCCTCGTTGTAGTAGTTGATGTTGCCCTTGGCGTCCTCGATCCCGTAGAGGCCGTTGATCGGGGCGGTGAGCGAGTCGACCAGAACTCTCGCCGGGTGCGAGTCGACCTCGTGATAGGTGCCGGGCAGCGGGCTCCCGTCCTTGCCTACCTTGTAGCGCCCGGCGGGCACGATCCAGGTCGCGATGGCCATGAGCACGATCAGGCCGAACAGGATCGTGTACGCCGACGGGAGCTTGAAGCCTCCGCGCGGCTCGGCCGGTGTCGTGGCCGTGGTCGAGTCGGTCATGAGGTGTCTCCTCCGGTGACGGCCGACAACGTCTGGGTCGTGGCTTCGTCCTCCCAAGGCGTTTCCGCCTCGGGCACCTTGAAGCCGACGTATCCGTAGAGGATGTCGAGCAGTGGGCTGAGCAGGTTGAAGAAGCAGAAGGGGAAGTACGCCGCCGTCGAGACGCCGAGAACTCCCGAGATGTAGGCGCCGCAGGTGTTCCAGGGGACCAGGACGGAGGTGACCGTCCCGGAGTCCTCGACCGCGCGGGACAGGACTTGGGGAGCGAAGCCGCGGCGGGCGAACTCCCTGCGGAACATCCGGGCCGGCAGGACGACCGCGACGTACTGGTCGCCGGCGATCACGTTGAGGCCGACACCGCTGGCGTTCACCGACGCGATGAGGGGGCCTCGCCCGCGGGCGCGCGACACGATCGGCTCGAGGATCCGTTGGAGGAAGCCGGCGCGTTCCATCACCGCGGCGAACGAGAGAGCGCCGAGCACCAGCCAGATCGTCGTGAGCATGCTGGCCATGCCTCCGCGCGAGAACAGGGCATCGATCTGGGGCACGCCGGAGTTGCTGACGAAGCCGGACGCCATGGCGGAGTACCCCGCCTTCACCGCCGTCGCCACGGTGCCCAGGCTCGGGTCGTCGACGAACGCCACCACCGCGTCCCACTGGAGGAACGGCGCGAGCACGGCTGCGAACACCGCGGAGCCGAGGATGGACAGGAACGGCGGCATCCGCATCACGGCCAGCACCACCAGCAGCAGCAACGGCAGCAGGTTGAGGGCGGAGATGTTGAACGCCGTCGCCAGCGCCTCGCGGGCCTGGTCAGTGCTGACCTCGGCGTCGGGGTCAGCTGCGCGGCCGAGCAGGAAGAACGCGACCAGGCTGATCGCCAGCGCAGGACCGGCCGTCCAGATCATGTTCCGCACGTGCTGGCCGACCGTCAGACCGCCACCGACCAGCTGCGGCGCCAGGATCGTGGTCTCCGACAGCGGCGTCATCTTGTCGCCGAAGTAGGCACCGCAGATGATCGCCCCGGCGGCGATCGCCTCGTCCAGACCGAGCACGTTGCTCATTCCGACGAACGCGACCCCCAACGTCCCCGCCGTCGTCCACGAGCTGCCCGTCACCATGCCGACGACGGCGCACACCAGGGCAGCGGTGACGTAGAACCAGCTCGGGCTGACGATCCGGATGCCGTAGTCGACGACGGTGGGAATGGTCCCGGCCATGTTCCAGGTGCCGATCAGGGCACCGACCGCCAGCAGGATGAAGACGGCCGTCATCGCGATGGACACACCACCCACGGCGGCCTCGGCCACGGATGCGACGGTGTGACCGTTCTTGAAGGCGATCAGGCTGGCGAACGCGGCGCTCAGCAGCAGGGCCACCTGCAGCGGTCCGTCGGTGGCGCTGACCCCGAACAGGACGATCGTCAGGGCGAGCAGGGCGATCAGAACGATGATCGGGAGAAGGGCGTCGAGGAGACTGGGGGGTCTCGGGCCGCTCGTCACTCGACGCCGCTTCGCCATGGCGGCCTCACGGCCCCGCGATCCCGGAGATCCCGAGCGAGCCGATGTCGTCGCCGCGGTGGTGATCCAGCCCGCGGGCCCACACGATCAGGCAGATGACGAGCCCCGCCACCATGGCGGCGACGATCCAGCGAACAGGGTCATTCATGGTCTTCCTCCGATCACAGCGGGTCGCGGACGATCGGACAGGTCATGCAGTGACCGCCACCGCGCCCCTTGCCGAGCTCGAAGCCCTCGATCGTGATGACCTCGATGCCGGCCTCCCGCATCTTCGCGATGGTGAAGGTGTTGCGCTCGTAGGCGACGACCACGCCGGGCTCGAGGGCGACGACGTTGTTGCCGTCGTCCCACTGCTCCCGCTCCTGCTGGTAGGCATCTCCGCCGGTCTCGATGACCCGCAGATCGGACACGCCGAGGGCGTCGGCGACGGTCGAGAGGAAGCCCTTCTCCTCGGTGACGTGGAACTCGGCGCCGTTGACACCGGGGCGCAGGCTGATCGCCCGCACCTTGTCCATCACCCGCGGGTAGACGGTCACGGCGTCGCGGTCGAGCATCGTGAAGACGGTGTCGAGGTGCATGTGCGCGCGGTCCTTCGTCATGACGACCGCCACGACCCGCTCGGCCGCGCCCTTCGCGAACAGGGCGCGGGCCACCTGCTCGATCATCCGGGCCTGGGAGCGCTCGCTCATCCCGATCAGGACGGTCCCGTTGCCGATCGGCTGCACGTCCCCTCCCTCCAGGGAGGCCCGGCCGAAGTCGAGGGCGTTGAAGCGGCCCTCGTCGCCGAGCTCGGGATACCAGAACTCGAAGTCGGCCTCGACGAACATCGGGTGGTAGCGGTAGATCGCGGCGACGTTGTAGGCCTCGAGCCGCCGGGCCGGCCAGTACATCGGGTTGATCGACACCCCGCCGTAGATCCAGCACGACGAGTCGCGGGTGAACAGCGTGTTCGGCAGGGGCGGCAGGACGAACATGCTCTCGTCGTCGATCGCGGCCGCGATCACCGAGCTGGACCGCAGGCGCCCCAGGTCCAGGTCCGACTCCGCGACCGTCAGGCCGCCGATGAGGTGCCGCGCCAGTGTCTCCGGGGCCATGGCCCCCAGCACCGACCGCACCTCGTCGACCATGGAGATCCCCACCGTGAACTCCGAGGCGGCGAGCTCGATCAGCTTCTGCTTCGCCTCGTCACTCGCGGCGAGCGTCTCCCCCAGCAGGTCACGGAGCAGGTGGACCTCGACATCGCGCTCGCGCATCCTGGCGACGAACTGGTCGTGCTCGTACTGGGCGCGCTCGACCCAGAGGACGTCGTCGAACAGCAGGTCGTCGTGGCTGGTCGGGGTCAGCCGCTGCAGGCTGAGCTCGGGCCGGTGCACCATCACCTTCCGGAGCCGACCCACCTCCGAGTGAACGCCGAACGTCGTCATCTCTCCTCCGCTCCCCTCGGCCGACGGTTCACGAGGCCACCACCTGGGTGCCCACGTCGCCGTCGACGATCTGTTGGATCTGCGTGAGCGAGCCGATCGCGGCCCGCCCACCGGTTGCCTCGACGAAGCGGCACGCCGCCTCGACCTTCGGCCCCATCGACCCGGCCGGGAAACGCTGCTCCCGCAGCTCGGCGACGGTCACCCGGCCGATCGGGTGCTGTTGCGGAGTCCCCCAGTCGGCGTACACCGCGTCGACGTCGGTCGCCATCACGTAGAGGTCGGCGGCGACCTCACGGGCGAGCAGCTCGCTGGCCAGGTCCTTGTCGATGACCGCCTCGACGCCGACCAGCGTCGCCTCCGCCGCAGACGGCAGGAACATCGTCGGCACACCGCCGCCGCCGGCGCAGATCAGCACGACGCCGTGCTCCAGGAGCCAGCGGATCGGACGGATCTCGAAGATCTTCCGCGGCTCGGGCGAGGGCACCACCCGGCGCCAGCTGTCGCCGTCGGCCTTGAAGACCCAGCCCTTGTCGGCGATCAGCGTGTCCGCCTGCGAGCGGGTGTAGATCGGCCCGACGAACTTGGTCGGGTCGTCGAACGCCGGGTCACCGGGGTCGACCTGCACCATCGTGAGGATGGTCGCCAGCGGCGCGTCGGGTGGCATCGCGTTGCCGAGCTCCTGCTCGAGGATGTAGCCGATCATGCCCTCGGTCTGCGCGCCGAGGATGTCGAGTGGATACGCCTCGACGTCCGTGTACGCCGCCGCCTGCAGCGCGAGCAGGCCGACCTGGGGGCCGTTGCCGTGGGAGAGCACCAGCTGGTGCTCCTTCGCGACGGCGGCCAGGGCCGGCGCTGCGGACCGCACGTTGACGCGCTGGTTCTCAGCGGTCATCGGCTCGCCGCGCTTGAGCAGGGCGTTCCCGCCGAGTGCCACCACCACACGCATCGGACTCTCCCGTCGCCGTCGTTCAGTCCCCGAGCGTGGCGACCATGACCGCCTTGATCGTGTGCAGGCGGTTCTCGGCCTGGTCGAACACGATCGAGTGCTCGGACTCGAAGACGTCGTCGGTGACCTCGAGGCCATCCATCCCGTACTGCTCGAAGATCTCCTCGCCGACCTTCGTGTCGCGGTTGTGGAACGCCGGCAGGCAGTGCATGAACTTGACCTTCGGGTTGCCGGTGCGCTCGACGACGTCCTTGTTCACCTGGTAGGGCGTGAGCAGCTTGATCCGCTCGGCCCAGACGCTCTTCTCCTCGCCCATCGAGACCCAGACGTCGGTGTAGAGGTAGTCGACGCCGTTGACGCCCTCGTCGACGTCATCGGTGAGGGTGAGCCGGGCGCCCGTCTCCTCGGCGATCCCCCGGCAGGACTCGACGAGCTCGTCGTTCGGCCACAGGTCGCGGGGGGCGCACAGCCGCACGTCCATGCCGAACTTGCAGCCGCCGACCATCAGCGAGTTGCCCATGTTGTTGCGGGCGTCGCCGAGATAGCAGAAGCCGATCTCGCGCAACGGCTTCTCGGAGTGCTCGCTCATGGTCAGCATGTCGGCGAGGATCTGGGTCGGGTGGTACTCGTCGGTCAGCCCGTTCCAGACCGGCACGCCGGCGTACATCGCCAGCGTCTCGACCGTCTCCTGGGAGAACCCGCGGTACTCGATCCCGTCGAAGGTGCGGCCCAGCACCCGAGCGGTGTCCTTCATCGACTCCTTGTGGCCGATCTGGGTGCCACCCGGGTCCAGGTACGTGACGTGCGCGCCCTGGTCCCTGGCGGCCACCTCGAACGCCGTCCGGGTCCGCGTCGAGGTCTTCTCGAAGATCAGGGCGATGTCCTTGCCGGTCAGTCGCGCCTGCTCGTAGCCGGCGTACTTGGCGGCCTTGAGATCGGCGGAGAGCTTGAGCAGGAACCTCAGCTCCTCGGGTGAGAAGTCGAGCTCCTTGAGGAAGCTACGGTGGCGGAGGTTGAACGACATCTGGTTCTCCCTAGTGGTCAGGCTGAGTGTTCAGGCGGGGGCGGGGGTCATGAGCTGGGGCGGCGACGTCGCGGTGCTCGACGGCTCCTGGCGACGCAGGACGAGCTTGATCAGCTCCTCGACGACGAGGATGGACGCGGCGATGCCGATGCAGATGCACCACTGGTTGAAGCTCAGGCCCGTCGTGTCGAAGATGCGCTGCAACAGGTCGAGCGACGTGATCAGGACGATGGCGAGCAGCGCCAACGCGTAGCGGCGCAGCTGCATCACAGCCGGCACGGCATCGCGGTCGAAGATCGTGTTCCGCTGGTCGCGAGACAGCAGGGCGCCGGCCACGTGGAAGAGCGACAACGTCGTGAGGAGCATGGTCGCCGCCACCACGGCGCCGCCCTCGTCGTCGCCGATCTGGTAGGCGACGAGGGATCCCACCGTCATCACCGCGCCTTGGGCCAGCAGCCGGAACCAGTTGTTGCGAGAGAGCACCGGTGCTCCCACGGGCCGAGGCGCGCGGGCCATGAGGCCCTGTGCCGACTGGTCGAACCCGAGCGCGATCGCGAGCGGGATGTCGACGACCATGTTGAGCCAGAGGATCTGGAGGGGATTCAGGGGCGCGCCGTTGGCGATGCCGATGATCCCGGCCCCGATGAAGATCGCGATGTAGGCGACCAGGGTCGACATCTGGAAGCGTAGGTACTTGAGCAGGTTGTCGTAGAGCGTGCGGCCGTAGGAGACCGCGCCCACGATCGTGGCGAAGTTGTCGTCGGTCAGGATCATCACGGCGGCCTGCTTGGAGACCTCGGTGCCGGTGATGCCCATGGCCACGCCGATGTCGGCGGTCTTCAGAGCGGGGGCATCGTTGACGCCGTCGCCCGTCATCGCGACCACGTTGCCCTTCTCCTTGAGCAGGCGGACGAGGCGCACCTTGTCCTCTGGCGCCACTCGCGCGATGACCCCGATGTGGTCGAGGTCGCTCAGCAGCTGCTCGTCGCTCATCGCGGCGAACTCGGTGCCGGTGATCGCCCGGCCCTCGATGCCGAGCTCCCCGGCGATCGCGGCGGCCGTCGTCGCGTGGTCGCCGGTGATCATCCGGACCTGGATCCCCGCGTCGTGGCACTCGGCGATCGCGACCCTGGCCTCGGGCCGCGGCGGGTCGACGATGCCGACCATCGCCAGCAGCGTGAGCTCCCGCACCTGGTCGATGAGGTCGCCGCCCGACGTGAGAACGCTCGGGTCGAGATCGCGCTGCGCCACCACCATGACCCGCTCGCCGGCGTTCGCGATCTGGTCGTTGACGGTCGTGGCGAGGTGTCGGTTGTCCTCGGTGATCGGGACCAGGCTGCCGTCCGGGTTCCGGATCGTCGTGGCCCGCGCGATGAGGACGTCCGGAGCGCCCTTGACGTAGCAGCGCACGACAGGGCTGCCGGCGTCGGAGGTCATCTCGTGGAACGTCGCCATGAACTTGTACTCGGAGTCGAACGGCACCTCGGCGACCCTGGGCAGCGCCCTGCGGGTCTCCTCGATGTTCAGCCCACCCTTGGCGCCCAGCACGATCAGGGCACCCTCGGTCGGGTCTCCGATCAGGCTGTCCCCGTCGAGCACGGCGTCGGCGCAGAGCACCATGGGCAGCAGGTACGGGTCAAGGTCGTGGCTCTGGCCGCCGACATGGCTGATCTCGCCGACGGTGCTGTACCCCTCCCCGGAGACCGTGTAGCGGTTCTGACCGGGGATGACCAGCTCACGTGCGGTCATCTTGTTGAGGGTCAGCGTCCCGGTCTTGTCCGAGCAGATCGCGGACGTCGAGCCCAGCGTCTCCACAGCCGGCAGGCGTTTGATGATGGCGCCGCGGCGGGCGATCTCGCGCGTCCCCATCGACAGCAGCGCGGTGACCACCGCGGGCAGACCGGTCGGGATCGCGGCCACCGCAAGGGCGACGCCCGTCACGAACAACGTGTCGAACGACTCGCCTCTGGCCAGGCCGAGCAGCACGACCACGACCAGCGCGACGGCAGCGATGGCCGCGATGATCTTCGACAGCGCGTCGAGCTGCTTCTGCAGCGGCGTCTTGCTGGTCTCGGTGTTGGCGAGCATGTCGGCGATGTGGCCGATCTCGGTGTCCATGCCGGTGGCGGTGACGATCAGCTCGCCGCGCCCGCGGGTGACCGAGGTGTTCATGTAGGCCATGCACGTCCGGTCGCCCAGCGGGACGTCCGCGCCGGGAACCGGCGCGATGGACTTGCCGACCGGGAGGCTCTCGCCGGTGAGCGCCGCCTCCTCGATCTCCATGGTCGCGGCCAGGCTGACCCGCGCGTCTGCGGGGACCAGGTTGCCCGCCTCGACGAGAACGACGTCGCCGACCACGAGCTCCGAGGCGTCGATCTCGACCGCCTGGCCGTCGCGCCGCACCCGGGCGATCGTCTTCATCATCTGCGCGAGGGCCTTCACGCTCTCCTCGGCCTTGGACTCCTGGCGCAGGCCGATCACGGCGTTGAAGACCGTGAGCCCCGCCAGCACGACGGTCGTGCCGGTGTCGCCGGTGACGAGCTGGTTGACGAGCGCCGCACCCAGGAGGATGACCTGCATGAAGTCCTCGTACTGACGCAGGAACGCCCTCCAGCCGGGCTCCTTCTTGCCGGCGGCCAGCTGGTTCGGCCCGTGCGCCTCCAGCCGGGACCGAGCCTCGGCCGCCGAGAGCCCCTGGCTCGGGTCGACGCCGAGCTGGCGTGCCACGTCGGCCACCTCGACGGCCACGGGGTCGAGCGCGGTCCGTTCCGCGACAGGAGCCATGTCCTGACCTGCCATCGATGCCTCCACGCGTCGGACTACCTGACGCTCGATGGTGATCACGCGCTGGGTGGTGCCGCCTCACCCCGAGCGGGGTGGGGCGCTGCGGCGCCCCCATCGACGACCGAACCCACCCGTAGGGGGTGATGGCAAGAACGCCCTCCCGTAACAGCCTGGGAGCCGTGCGGCGGACACCGGAGAACCTGATGAGAGAGAGCGTCCGGAATGCGGGAGTTCCCGTTGCCGCCCCGGCCCACAAGGCACGCGTCCTCGGGGGCTGACTCATGGGTGACCTGATGCCTCGCACGAGCGCTGCGCCGGTCCAGCGCGGGCTCGTCGACTCACCCTTCTTCCGGTCCAAGCTTCGCGTCCCGGCGGCGCCCCAGCACTTCGTGCATCGGGCCCGGCTGACCGACCTGATGGACGACCTCGCGGCCTACCCGGTGATGGCGGTGGTCGCCCCGGCCGGGGCGGGCAAGACCGCGTTGGCGGCCGACTGGACCCGGTGCATCGATCGGCCGTCGGCCTGGCTGGCCATCGACGAGTCGGACCGGGACCCTGCACACCTGTGCTCCGCGATCATCTCGTCCCTGGAGTCCCTTGCCCCGGGGGTCGCGCACCGGGCCCTCAGGGCCGTCAGCGGCGTCGACGGCCCCTTGGGCGCGATCCGGGTGCTCTGCGACGACCTGGAGCAGGCCGACCTCGACCCGGCGGTGCTCGTCCTGGACGACCTGCACCGGATCGACGACAGCGAGCTCGCCCGGACCACGCTGGTCGCCTTCGTCGAGCACAAGCCGGACTGGCTCCACCTCCTCATCCTCAGTCGCCGGCGCCTCGCCCTGCCGGTCGACCGTCTGCGGGCGTCGGGTCAGCTGGTCGACATCAGCTTCGACGTCCTGAAGTTCGCCCAGCACGAAGACCTCGAGATGCTGACCGGTCTCTGCCCCGACTCCGCGCCGTCGGACCTCTCGTCGGCTGCCGAGTGGTCAGACGGCTGGGCAGCGGCGCTCCAGCTCGCCGCACTCGCCGTGCGCTCGAGACCGCTTGCCGATGGCGTTGAGGACGGTCGGCACCTCACCGGGCCGGCCGGGTCGGAACGTCTCATCGACAGCTACCTGTGGCACGAGGTGCTGGACGCAGAGCGGCCAGAGCTCGTCGACCTGCTGCGGTCCACCGCCGTGGTCGACCGCGTGAACTACGGCCTGGCCGAGGCACTCAGTGGAAGATCCGATGCGGGCGACCTGCTGCAGGAGGCCGAGGAGCGCGGCCTCTTCGTCACCGCCTTCGACTCCGGCGGGTGGTTCGAGGTGCACAGCCTGGTCCGCGAGGTGCTGCTGGCCGAGCTCGCGCGCCGCTCTCCCGACCGACTGCGGGAGCAGCACGCGCGCGCGGCCCGGTGGCTGGAGGGCATGGGCCACCACATGCCCGCGATCGAGCACTGGCTGGACGCCGGCAGGCCCGCGGAGGCGCTCCGTCTGCTCGCGACCTTCTCGATGGGCCGCCTCGACGCCGGCGCCGACCCCGGCGCCATCCTCCGGGTCCTCGAACGGATCCCGCCCGCGGTCTCCGGCGCGAACGCGGACTCGCTGGCGGATTACGCCTGGTGCTACCTGCGGATCGACGTCGCGCGCTTCCTCGACGCCGTGGCCGCGGCCGAGGGAGCCCTCACCAACGGATCCACCCCCCGAGAGAAGGGTCGCGTGGGCATCCTCCGCTCGGCGTGCGGGTGGCTGGTCGGGGACTGGCGCAGCTGCATCGACCGTGCCACCGGCGCCCTCGCGCTGCTCGGCGACGCAGCGGCGGTGGACCCCATCGGGCGGTTCGGGTGGAGCCTCGCGGTCCACGGTGTCGCCCTCGACGAGAGCTGGAGCGACGACGACCCGGTCGTCTCGGCCGGACGCACGGCCGTCGTCAACGACATGGGGCGCGGGCTGGCGCACGAGGGCGCGCGCGCGGTGGGTCTCGCGCTGGGAGGCCAGCCCCTCGAGGCGCTGCGCATCGCCGCCGGCATCCGGCGGGCGGTGGAGTCGGCCGACATGCGGACGCTGCGCACCGAGCTCGACTTCGCGGAGGCGGTCGCCGCACACGAGCTGGGTGATCGTGACGGCGCCGAGTCGGCCCTGATGTCGCTGGCCAGCCGGTCGGAGTACCCCTTTCCGTACGTCCAGGTGCTCGCGACGCTCGAGCTGGTCGAGATGCTCCTCAGCGATGGCGACGTCCCGGCCGCCCGATCCCTGTTCCAGCACGCCGGCGACCTGGTCGGCAACGATCTCGACGGACCGGACGGCCGGGCCCGGCTCGCCCGGACCGGCGTGCTCGTCGCGCTGGCCGAAGAGGATCTGACCGCCGCCGAGCGGTGGTCGGGTCAGGTCGACGATCCCTTCTGGGGGCCGATCTGCGTTGCCTGGCTCCATCTCGCCGCCGACCGGCTGCCCGACGCCGCCGAGGCCATCCACCGCGCGGTGCCTCGCTGCGAGCGGCACCTCGTCGTGCGCGACCTCGGGTTGGCGCGCGCCACCGAGGACCGCACGCTCGCGCTCAAGAGCGTGGAAGCCGCCGTGGAGCGTGCAGCTGAGCACGGCATGCTCCGGACGGTCGCCACCGACGGCGCTGCGGTGCTCGACCTCGTGGAGCTGGCGGCCTGGCGGGCGCCCGGTGCCTGGATGGACCGACTCCGCAGAGCGCTCGTGCCCGGAGCGACCCGTGCCTCGACCGGCCCTGGCCTCGTCGAGCCGCTCACCCGCCGCGAGCGTGATGTGCTGCGGCTCCTCCCGACCAGGCTCACGTTCCGCGAGATCGCGTCGGAGCTCTTCGTCTCGCAGAACACGCTGAAGTTCCACCTGCGGGTGATCTACCGGAAGCTCGGGGTGAACTCGCGTGCGGAGGCGGTGGAGGCCGGCAGGCGGCTGGGCCTCCTGGGTCGCAGCTAGGAGACCTGCTTCCTAGGGTCGCCGGAAGACCTTTCTCTCCTGGCTCTCGAACTCGCCCGGCGACAGCACGCCACGATCGACGAGGTGGAGCAACGCCCGCACCTGGTCGAGCCGGTGCACTGCCCGATGGGCTGGAGGATCCGCTGGCGCGGCATCCAGAACCGGAGGGCAGCGCAAGAGGTCGACATGACGTTCTCGCGAGAAGGCGACGCGTCTCATGACGGCCGGCCGCCTTCCGGCCTGGCGCCGGCCCGCCGGGCCTGCTCGAGCCGGTGCCGCGGAATCCGCTCGCCGCCGATGATGCTTCCGCCACCGGCTCGCGCGGCGTTCGACAGCCGCTCGGCCCAGCGGTCCTCGACCAGGACCAGCAAGGCCGACGTGCCCGGTTGGAGGGCGCCGCTGGCGAGGGCGATGTCGTCCTCGCTCAGGAAGCCACCCACCTCACCCTCGACGCCGTCGAGAGCCGCCAGGCCGGTCAGCCGCTCCAGCTCCACCGCCGTGCTCCGCCCGTCCAGATCCGTGACCACGCCGACCAGGTCGAGGATGCGGATCTGTGCGGACTCGACGAGGTCCTTGAGCGCAGCGGCGACGCCGACGGTCGAGGACAGCTCGGGCACTGAGATCACGACGTACTCGACCAGGTCCAGGTCCGGCGCCGTGCCGCGCGCGCCCGCCTCTGCACCGGCATCGTCTCGAAGCCTCTTCATGGGCGCCTCCACCGCCAGCCTGCCGAAGTCTCGCGTCAGCATTGGGCCACATCGTCGGGACCGGGTGGGTAGGGCCGCACCACCCCGGCCGGGGTAGAACGTCGGCAGCCGTGCACAGGATTCTCACCCCTCCACCGCGTGCGCGTCGCGCGAACGCTTCCAGCCGAAGTCGAGTACGACGCTGAGGAGCAGGATCCCGGCGAGCGCGGCAGCCGTGGCGGGCTCGTGGACCAGCGTGGTCGCCGCGAAGGTGGCCAGCACGATGACCGTCGAGGCGATGGCGACGACCAGCAGCCAGGGGCGCGCTCCCGTCTCCTTGTGCACGCGCAGGTGCCCGCTGGTGACGAGGGTGAACACGATGAGGGCGACCGCGCTGCCGAGCGAGGCGATCGAGTTCAGGTCGAATCCCACCGACAGGACCGCCGCTGCCAGGGCCGTCACCACCAGGCCGGCGGGCGCACGTTCGCGGAAGCTGCGGCCCAGCAGCGGAGGCATCTGGCCGGTCGACGCCATCTGCTCGCACAGGCCGGCCGCCGGGTAGAGGCCGGCGTTCGTGGCGCCCGCCGTGGCGAACAGGGCCGTCACGCTCATCATCCAGTAGCCGGCGCTCCCGAGGACCGGCTCGGCAGCCACCGCAAGGGCGGTTCCGCCGGAGGCGATGACCTCGTCGACCGTGAGGGTGCCGAAGACGCCGATCGCCACCGCGACGTACACGACGGTCGCGATGCCGAGCGCCAGGAAGACCGCGCGCGGCAGCTCCCGGGCCGGTTCGGCGAGGTCCTTCGCGGTGAACGTGATCACGCCGAACCCGAGGAACGCGAAGAACGTCAGCGCGACGCTGGACACGATGTCGGCCAGCGAAGGATAGCCGGAGAACGCCAACAGGTCGGGGTCGAGGTTCGCGAGGGTGGCCACCGCGAAGACGGTGAGGATGCCGATCACGACGACGACCACGATCGTTGACGCCCGGGCCACGATGTGGGAGCCGAGGATGTTCAGGACCGACATCGCCACCACGACGAGCACCGCGAAAAGAGCGGTCGTGTCGCCATCGCCGTCCGAGAAGGCCGCGTCTGCGTAGCTGCCGAACGAGACCGCCACCATGGCGGTGATGATCGCGTTGGCGGCCAGCAGCAGCCACCCGACCACGCCCGTGACGTGGCCGTTGCCGAACGCGCGGACGACGTACTCCAGGAGGCCGGCACTCGAGGGATAGCGGGCGCCGAACTTGGCGAACGAGTAGCCCTGCAGCGCCGCGACCGCGCCGGCGATCAGGAACGAGACCCACACGGCCGCGCCCGCGACCTCGCCTGCTGCGCCCAGCAGTGCGAAGATCCCCGCGCCCACCATGGCTCCCACGCCGATGAACGCGGCTTGGCGGATCGAGAGGGTCGTCCGGGCCTCGCCGTCGACGGTCATGGTCGCCTTCCGCATGGATCAGAGCTGCCGAGTCGACAATGAGGCCGGCGCGGGTGGCCGCACCCCACCCGGGTTCGGGTGGTTGCGCGCTGCCCCCCTCGGAATAACTTGGTCTCGGCCGCACACCCGAGTGCGGGGACGAGGCGGTGCAGGGTGAGCAACGAGCGAGACGACACAGCCGACGCGGTCCCGTTCAACGGCAAGCTCGCGGTCCTGCTCGCGATGGCCATGTTCGTGCTCGTGGTGGACACGTCGCTGATGAACGTCTCGATCAGCGCCGTGGTCCGGGACCTGGACACGACCGTCAGCGGGGTGCAGTCCGCGATCGCGATCGAGGCGCTCGTCTCCGCGGCGTTCATCCTGATCGGGAGCAAGGTGGGCGACCTGATCGGCCGCAAGCGTGCGTACGTGATCGGTCTCCTCGCGTACGCGACGGGTGCGTTGGCCATGACGCTCGCGCAGGACCTGAGGACGATCATGATCTTCTGGGCCGTGATCGGCGGCCTGGGCGCCTCGCTGCTGCTGCCGGCGATGCAGTCATTGGTGCACGGCAACTTCGAGGGTGCGGCACAGCGCAAGGCCTACGCGTTCGTCGGCGCCGCTGCCGCCATCGCCGCAGCGGTCGGCCCCCTGCTCGGCGGCTTCATCACGACGTACCTCTCGTGGCGGGTGGCCTTCGGCATGGAGGTGGTGATCATCGCGATCGTGCTCTCCGGGATCGGCATGGTGCGCGACGCGCCGTACACGGGGCCCCGAACGGTCGACCCGGTCGGCGCCGTGCTCTCGGTCCTCGCCATGGGCGGGCTGGTCCTGAGCATCCTCGTGTGGCAGGAGGGCGGCGAGTTCGTCCTCCTGCTGATGGCGATCGGGGCGGTGGCCCTGGGGTCGCTCGCCAGGTGGCTGGTCCGGCGAAAGCGGGCCGGCCAGCCGACCCTCATCGATCCGGAGCTCTTCGCGATCCCGACGTTCGGATTGGGAATCTCCCAGCAGATGCTGCAGCAGATCGCGCTGGGGGGCGCGATGATCGCGCTGCCGATCTATCTGCAGATGGTCCTGGAGTACAGCGCGATGGAGGCGGGGCTCTCGCTGGCGCCGCTGTCGCTCAGCATGTTCGCGGTCGCGATCCTCGCCGGCCGGAAGGCGGGCGGGCACCGCCCGAGCGGAATCATCCGCATCGGATTTCTGCTGCTGGCGATCGGGATGGGGCTCCTGCTGCCGATCGTGCCGCGCGCCGACTCCGGCTGGGCGCTGGCCGCCCCGCTGGTCGTCGCCGGCTCCGGCCTCGGGCTGCTCGTCTCCCAGCTGAACAACTACACGCTGGGGCCGATCTCCGAGGAGCGGGTCAGCGAGGCCGCCGGCGTCAACTCCGCTGCCGGGTCGTTCGGACTCTCCTTCGGCCTGGCCTTCTCCGGTGCCATCATGCTGGCCGCGCTCTCGGTGTCGTTCACCGCCATGGCCGACGACAGCTCGATCCTGCCGCCGGATGACAAGGAAGAGGTGGCGGAGACGCTCGAGGACGATGCGGAAGTGATGAGCAACACCGATCTCGAGGCGTTGCTGGCCGAGGAGCCCGAGGAGATCCAGGACGAGATCGTGCGCATCAACACCGAGGCACGCCCGCTCGCGCTGCAGGTGGCGCTGGGCGTCCCGCTCCTGGCCGCGCTGCTGGGCCTGGCCAACTCGTTCCGGATGGTCCGGCTTCCCGAGCCGGAGTCGACGGGCAGCTCGGAAGGGATGGCGTTCGGATGATCGTCCCGCGCTGGGAGTGGCGTACGTTCGCCCGGGGCCTGCCGGCCATCGACCACCTCTTCGAGGGAGAGCGGTCCGTCGAGGAGAGCGACGAGCTCTACCTGCTCGCGCCCGACGGAGACAACGTCAAGGTCCGCGACGGGTTGATGGACATCAAGGTTCTCCGCGAGGTCGACCCGGATGGCCTCCAGCGCTGGGAGCCCGTCCTGAAGGCCCCCTTCCCCCTCAGCGAGGAAGCCGCCCGCACGGTCTTCCAGGGTCTCCGGCGTCCGGTCGCGGACATCCCGGTCGGCGAGCTGACCCTGGACGCGGTGCTGGATGCCGCCGGGGTCGGTACGCCGGGCGGTCCGCGCGCGCTGCGGGTCCACAAGCAGCGCACCCGCTGCACCGTCGTCGGCTGCCCCGCCGAGCGAGCGGTGTTCGAGGTCGGCGGCCACCGGGCGACGTCGATCGCCATCGAGTCGGCCGACCCCACGCTCGTCGTGGCCGCCGTGCGGGCCCTCGACCTCGGCGCCTACGTCAACCAGGACGTGCGCACGGGCCTGCGCCTGCTCGTCGACCGCGCGCCGGAGCGCTATGCCGTCATCGACTCCGGCACGAACTCGATCAAGTTCCACGTCGCCGAGCAGGACGCCGACGGCCAGGGAGCCTGGCGGACCGTCGTCGACCGGGCGGTGGTGACCCGGCTGGGCGAGGGCCTCTCGAGTGGCGGCGCGATCGGTGCCGAGCCGCTGGAGCGGACCGCGCACGCAGTCGCCGAGATGGCTGACGAGGCGCGCAGCCTCGACGTCCGCGCGATCGCGCTGGTCGGAACGGCCGGGCTCAGGATCGCGAGCAACCAGGCCGAGGTGGTCGAGACGCTCGCCTCGCGGGCCGGGTTGTCGCTCGAGGTGATCACGGGGGCGGAGGAGGGCAGGCTCGCCCATCTCGCTGTCGTTGCGGGTGTCGGGCTCGGCGAGGGTGCGATCGTCGCCTTCGACACCGGTGGCGGCAGCTCGCAGTTCAGCTTCGGCCACGGCACGACCGTCGACGAACGGTTCAGCCTCGACGTCGGCGCGGTCCGGTTCACCGAGCGGTTCGGGCTGGCGGAGGCTGTCTCGGCCGACACCGTCGCCGACGCCCGGGCAGCGATCGAGGCTGAGCTCGGCCGCCTGCGCGGCCGGCCGCGTCCGGACGAGGTCGTGGCGATGGGCGGAGCTGTCACCAACCTCGCAGCGGTCAAGCACGGGCTGACCACCTACGACGCCGACGTCGTGCAGGGGACAGTGCTCGACCGCGCCGAGATCGACCGACAGATCGAGCTCTACCGGGGCCTCGGAGCGGAGGAGCGGCGCCAGATCGCCGGGTTGCAGCCCGCCCGGGCCGAGGTCATCCTGGCCGGCGCGTGCATCGTCCGGACCATCCTCGAGATGCTCGGCTCCGAGCAGCTGAAGGTCAGCGACCGCGGCCTGCGGCACGGCGTGCTGCTCGAGCGCTTCGGTCGTGTCGGGCCGACAGGCACCTGAGCCCGAGCCTGGGCGTCGCGGTCGTCAGGTGGCGACGGCGTCGCGCACCTGGTCGAGCATGGCCTGCTCGCCCTCGCTGACCTGCTTGGCGCCGAAGCCCATGAAGCCGCCGTCCTTGGCGGCGTCGGCGGCGGCCTGCGAGGTCGCGAGGAGCCACTGGCCGAACGCTGCCGTCTCCTCCGGCGTGGCCTTGGCTGCGACGATCGCCTGCACGGAGCCGAGCTCCTCGAGCACCGCCTTGCCCGGCGCCTCGCCCTTGGTGGGCTTGAAGCTCTTGAGCGGGTTGGTCCGTTGCTGGGTCTGGGCCTGGATCTCCAGGGCCACCTCGGCCAGCAGCTGTTCGCGGCTCGGAGGGTTGGTGGCCGACTTGAGCGTCGCCATCGTCTCCTTGGCCGCCTCGATGGGCCCGCCGGGGTCGGCCAGCGTGATCGCGATGCCGGCGACGAACGGCGCTCGCACGATCCGGGTCCATTCTTCTTCCGAGAAGTCGCTCTTCGTTGTCACGGAGTCTCCTTAACCAGCGGTAGGGCGGGCCACCGGGGGCGGTGGGCCTCATCGCATTCTTCACCACCGACCAATTCGGTGGATGAGCGACTGGTCGTGCCTACCGGTCGGCGGTTAGATGCTTGCATGGCGGAGTCGCGCACCCAGGTGGCGATCATCGGCGCGGGCCCTGCCGGTCTGCTGCTCTCGCATCTGCTGGCCGCCCGCGGCGTCGAGTCCGTCGTGGTGGAGACGCGCTCGGAGGCCTACGTCGGCGCGCGCATCCGCGCCGGTCTCCTCGAGCAGTCGACCGCCGACCTGCTGCGCTCGGCCGGCCTGGGCGAGCGCCTCGACCGCGAGGGTGACCAGCACCGCGGGATCTACCTGCAGTGGCCGCACGAGCGCCACCATCTCGACTTCGTCGAGCTCACGGGCCGCTCGATCTGGGTCTACGGCCAGACCGAGCTGCAGAGGGACCTCGTGGCGGCCCGACGTGCCGCCGCCCAGGAGATCCACTACGAGGTGGCCGACACCGCGCTGCACGACCTCACCAGCGAGACCCCGTCGATCAGCTTCACCAGCAGCTCCGGCACCTCGACGCGGATCAGTGCCGACGTCGTCGCGGGTTGCGACGGATCCTTCGGGCCGTCGCGGGCAGCCGTGCCGGCACCCGTGCGTCGTACCTGGGAGAAGGTCTACCCCCACTCGTGGCTGGGCATCCTGGCCGACGTCGCCCCGTCGACCGACGAGCTGATCTACGCCTGGCACCCCGACGGGTTCGCGCTGCACTCGATGCGGTCGGCGTCGGTGTCGCGGCTCTACCTCCAGGTCCCCAACGACACGCCGATCGCCGACTGGTCCGATGACCGCATCTGGGCGGCACTGGCCACGAGGCTCGGGCACGGCCAGGACGGCTGGCAGCTCACCTCGGGTCCGATCACGGAGAAGGGCGTGCTGCCGATGCGGTCGTTCGTGCAGACGCCGATGCGCCACGGTCGGCTGTTCCTGGCCGGCGACGCTGCGCACATCGTCCCGCCTACCGGCGCCAAGGGCCTCAACCTCGCCGTCGCCGACGTGGGCCTGCTCGCTCCGGCACTCGCCGCCCTCGTCGCCGGCGACGACCGGCTCGCCGACTCCTACTCCGACGACGCCCTGCGCCGGGTCTGGCGCAACACGCACTTCTCCTGGTGGATGACGACGATGCTCCACCACTCCGGAGACCCGTTCGACGAGCAGCTGCAGCTCTCCCAGCTGCGTTGGGTGACCTCGAGCGAGGCCGGCGCGCAGGGCCTGGCGGAGAACTACGCCGGTCTCCCCCTCGGCAGCTGAGCCTGCGCTCAGCCGTCCTCCTCGAGCACCTGCTGGGCGATGCGGAAGGCCGTGTTGGCAGCGGGTACGCCGCAGTAGACGGCGGTCTGCAGGAGGACCTCCTTGATCTCGTCATCGCTCAGACCGTTGGTCCGAGCGGCTCGCAGGTGCAGGGCCAGCTCGTCGTGGTGGCCCCGGGCGACCAGGGCGGTCAGGGTGATCATGGAACGGCTGCGGCGATCGAGACCCGGCCGGCTCCAGATCGAGCCCCACGCATACTCGGTGATGAGCTCCTGGAAGTCGCTGGTGAAGTCGGTGGTGCCGGCGATCGCACGGTCGACGTGGGTGTCGCCGAGCACCTCCCGGCGGACGAGCATGCCGGCGTCGTAGCGCGCTGAGCGGACGGACCGCACCTCGCCCAGCAGGTGCTCGCGCAGGAGGCCGGCGACGAGCTCGGGGGCCTCTGCGGGCGCCAGGTGGGCAACGCCGTCGAGCTCGACGTAGCGGCCGTCAGGGACGGCATCGGCCAGGGCACGCACCAGCTCGGGCGGGGTGGCGACGTCCGCAGACCCGGCCACGGCGAGGACGGGGGCGCTCACGTCGGCCAGCCGGCTGGTGACGTCGAAGCCCGCCACGGCTGCACAGACCTCCGTGTATCCCAGGTCGGCGGTCTCTCGGAGAGCCATGAGCAGCGCTGACGCGCGGGCGGGGTGGCGGTCGAGGAAACCCGGCCCGAACCAGCGCTCCGCGGACGGGGCGGTCATGACGGGGGTGCCGGACGCCGAGACCCGGGCGATGCGCTCGGCCCACATCGCGGTGTCGCCGATGCGGGCGCCGGTGCAGAGCAGCACGGCAGCGCGCACGCGGCGGGGCACGTCGAGCATGAGCTGGAGGCCGACGCAGCCGCCCACGGAATCCCCGGCGTAGTCGAAGGTCCCACCGGTCTCGTCACGCTCGGCGAGGACGTCGTCGACCGTGCGCAGCACTCCCGCTGCGAGCTCGGCCATCGTGAAGGGCTCGTCGGGCACGGACCGGTTGTGTCCGTGTCCGGGAAGATCCCAGGCGAGGACGTCGAACCTCTCGGTCAGGCCCGCGGCGGCGCACTCGCCCCAGAGACTGTGGGCGGACGTGCCGAGGGACGGGCCCAGGACGAGAAGGGGCAGCGAGGCGCGCCCGGCGGCTCCGCTGAGCCGGGCGGCGGCGATGGCGGGAGTCATCGGTCGCTGTCCAGGTGGCCGCGCGCGCGAGCGAGCACGGCATCGACCAGGGCGCCGGCCTCGCCGAGGTAGCCGTCCTTCGGTGGCGCACCGACCAGGTCGGCCATCGACTGCTGCTCGGAGACAACGCCGGCTGCGGCGGCCAGGTTGGCGGCCATCCGGTCCGGGTGGACCTGAAGACCCGCGACGAGGTCGCTCGCCTGGGCGGCCGCGACGACGGTACGCCGCAGCAGGACCAGCAGCGTGTCCCACTCCGCGTGCCAGCCACCCGCCGCGCGCTCGTCGACCTGGTCGGCGGCGGCCAGGTGCAGCGTCGCCGCGAGCTGGGGGGTCGTCAGCGCGGCCCGGCGCAGCAGCACCGACAGCACGGGGTTGGACTTGTGGGGCATCGTCGAGGAGCCACCACCTGCACCCTCGGCGAGCTCGGCGATCTCGGGGCGACCCAGCACGAGCACGTCGTTGGCGATCCGTGCCCAGCCGTCCGTGCACGCGACCAGGGCGTCCGCGATCCGGGTCACCGGCCGGCGGTTCGTGTGCCAGGGCAGAGACTCGTCCAGGCCGAGGCGGCCGGCCAGCGCGACGCGCGCCTCGCCAGGGTCGCGACCGAGCTCGACCAGCGCGGCAGAGGTGCCCGCGGCACCGCCCGCCTGGACCGGGAAGCGCAACCCGGCCAGGTCGTCGTCCACGTCGAGCAGGCCGGCCAGCCAGGTCGCCACCTTGAGGCCGAACGTGCCGGGGACGGCGTGCTGGGTGAGGGTCCTGGCGACCATCGAGCTGTCCCGGTGTGCCCCGGCGAGCCCGACGAGGGTCGCGACCTGGGTGCGCAGGGCGTCACGGACAGCGTCGACCGCGTCCCGTGCGACGAGCATGAGGGCAGTGTCGACCACGTCCTGGCTGGTGAGGCCGCGGTGCAGCCAGCGCGCGGCGTCCCCGTCGAGGCGCTCGCGCAGGACCGGGACGAGCACGGTGACCGGCGTGCCGCCCTCGGTGACGGGCAGGTCAGCCGGGGTGAGGTCCGGCGGAGGCGGTGGCCGCACGCCGAGCGCAGCGAGCCAGGCGAGCTCGACACGGACCATCGCGCGGAGGTACGCCGCGTCGCTGCCGTGGTCGCCCGCCCGGACGTCGCCGGGCCACGAGAGCTCACCCATCCGTTCGCTCTCGTGCTGCTCGGTCTCGGTCGAAGGCGAGGAAGACGGTCTCGCCGTCGCCCTGCAGGCGGATGTCGAAGTCGAACCCCCCCTCCGTGGCGCGGGCGCGGAGCGTCCGCCGCCGCTCGGGGTCCAGCCCGGTCAGCAGCGCGTCGTCCGGGCGGTCCGGAAGGTAGGCCCGGGTGTGCAGCCGGTCGAGCAGGCCACGTGCGAAGACCGTGAGCGCCCAGAAGGGGGCGCCCGGCACCACGGTGCGAAACGACCACGTGCCGTCGTCGTCGGTGCCGCATCGACCCCAGCCGCTGAAGACGTCGCCGCGGCGCAGCGAGCCCGCTGCCCTGACGACCGCACCGGCCGGGTCCGCCTGCCACAGCTCGACGAGTGCGTCGGGCACCGGCTGGCCCGCGCCGTCGAGCACGCGGCCCCCGAGCGTGACCGCGCCCGGGTGGCCGTCGGGTACGAGCTCGGCGTCGCCGTCGTACTGCAGCGCGAAGGCGAAGAAGGGCCCGATCGTCTGGCCCGGCGTGGGCACCAGGTCGCGCGTCACGGCTGCTCCTCGCGCGGCGTGCGGTTGCTCCCGGTCAGCACGATGTCCCAGCGGTAGCCCGTGCACCACTCCGCCTCCGAGACGTCGTGGTCGTAGGCCGCGACCAGCCGCGCTCGAGCGTCCGCGTCGACGATCGCCTGGTAGATCGGGTCCAGTGCGAAGAGCGGGTCGCCGGGGAAGTACATCTGGGTCACCAGCCTCTGGCTGAAGTCGGTGCCGAAGAGGGAGAAGTGGATGTGGGCCGGACGCCAGGCGTTGCGGTGGTTCTTCCACGGGTAAGGGCCGGGCTTGATCGTGGTGAACGCGTAGGTGCCGTCGGCATCGGTCAGGCAGCGGCCCACGCCCGTGAAGCTCGGGTCCAGCGGCGCAGGGTGCTGGTCGCGTTCGTGGACGTAGCGCCCACCCGCGTTGGCCTGCCAGATCTCGACGAGCTGGTGGCGCACCGGTCTGCCGTCTCCGTCGAGGACCCGCCCGGTCACCTTCATCCGCTCGCCGATGGGCTCACCGCCGTGCTGCCTGGTGAGGTCGGCCTCGGTCGGGTCGAGCTCGTGCTCGCCGAACACCGGAGCCCACAGCTCGACTCCCTCGGGGTCGGCCTGGTGCGGGCTCTTGGTGGGGTGGCGCAGCAGGCTCGACCGGTAGGGCGGGTAGTCCAGCCGCACCCCGTCCTCGCCGACCCCGGCAGCCCGGTACGACGTGGCGAGCGAGTCGATCTCCGCCGAGATCTCTGCCTGGGTCGTCACTCGGTCACCGTAGAGCGACGGCCCCGTGCGGTCGAGGCTCCCCCAGGTGGAGTCAGCATCGGTGCCGCCGTGCACCGGCGTCGGTTCGCGGCTCATGGCGGTGCTGTGCCGCGAGCCGAACGCCGGCGTCCGGGGCGCCATATCCGTCGTAGCTCCCGCGCCTCTGGACCACCTCGAAGAAGACGCCGCCGATGGTGGCGGTGTAGAAGTGCGTGAAGTCGCCTGCGGCGTCACGGTCGTGAAGGAGCCCGAGTGCGGCCATCGTCTCGACTTCCGGGTCGGCGAGCTCGAAGCGCGCCATCAGGTCCTCGTAGTAGTTCTGGGGGATGGCGAGGGGGACGAGCCCGCGGTCGATGGCACGTCGGGCGACCGCGACGACATCGTCGGTGGAGAAGGCCACGTGCTGTGGGAAGCCGGAGGTGTCCCAGGCCAGCGGGGCGACGTTCAGGGCGAGCCGGCACGCGCCGGAGGCCGAGCGGACGACCTGGCTGCGCACCAGCCCGTTGGGCGACGCGACCTCCTGGCTGGCGCCGGCGGTGAGGCCGAGGAGGCTGCTGTAGAACAACACCGCCTCGTCGAAGCTCTGCCATGGCACGGCGAGGTTGACGTGGTCGATGCCGGTCAGCCAGGGACCCGTGCTCTGCTGGCCGCCCTCGAACTCGGGGACCCAGGCAGCGTCGGTCGAGAGGGCGACGGGTCCGAGGAAGACCTCGGTGCCGTCGGGGGCGCGGAACGCCGGCAGCTCCTGCTCGTTGGCGAGGGTACGGCGGTAGACGGTCGGCGCCTGGAGCGCGCGGGCCCGAGCGGCCGATGCAGCAGGATCGGCGACCTCGAACCCCACCGCCGCCATGGAGGGGTCGCGGTCGCGCGCGTGCTGCTCGTTGCAGACCACGCGCGCCCTTCCCTCGGTCCACAGCCGCGCGTCCTTGCTGCGATGCCTGCCGCGGAAGGTGAACCCGAGCTGCGCGAGCAGGACGTCGACCTCTCCGGTGTCGTCGGCCCGGACCTCGACGAAGTCGAAGGCGGACGGTTCGGCCACAGCGGGCAGCCGCACGACCGCGTCGGTGCCGAGGGTTCCCGCCGTGCCCGTGCCGATGCCTGTGCCGGTGGCGACGATGTTCTCCACCCACGTGAGTGACCGCCGTGCCTGGCGGGCGGTCCTGGCGACATCGGTCTGCCGGAAGATGTCGTTGAACACCTCGAGCGAGAGCGGCCCGTCGTACCCCGCGCGGAGGACGTGGCCCACGAACGTACCGAGGTCGAAGGCACCCTCGCCCGGGAACAGCCGATGGTGGCGCGACCAGGACAACACGTCCATCGTCAGCAACGGAGCGTCTGCGAGCTGGAGGAAGAAGATCTTCTCTCCCGGGATCTCCTCGATCGCGCTGGGATCGTGGCCGCGGGAGAGGATGTGGAAGCTGTCGAGACAGGTGCCGACGGCCGGATGATCCGCGAGCTCCACGATTCGCCAGGCGCGACGGTAGTCGTTGACGAAGCGTCCCCAGGCCAGCGCTTCGTACGCGATCCGAACGCCGTACGCCGAGGCCTCCTCCCCCAACCGGCGCAGCTGTGAGGCGGAGACCTCGTCGTCGTCGAGCGTGGCCGTGGCGACGTTGCTGCACACGAGCATCGTGTCGATGCCGAGCCGGGCCATGAGCGCGAACTTCGCCCGCGCTCTGCGCAGGACTCCTCCGAGCTCTGCCTCGGTGACGCCCTCGGCGTCGCGGAAGGGTTGGTAGAGATCGAGCGTCAGTCCCAGCCGGGCGGCCATTGCGGCGATCTCCTCCGGGCTGGCGGGCGACGCGACCAGGTCGGGTTCGAAGATCTCGACGCCGTCGAAGCCCGCCTCGGCGGCGGCCTCCAGCTTGTCGGTGAGCGTGCCACTGAGGCAGACGGTGGCGATCGAGGTGCGCATCTGGTCACTCCACCGGCCGGGAGGGAACGAGGATCCGAGCCGGGTTGAGGACCATCAGCTGGTGGATCTGCTCCTCGGTGGCGCCGCCTTCGAGCAGGGCGGGCAGGATCCGCCCGGGCAGGTTCTCCATGTTCCAGTGCGGTGCGTGAGCAGCGCGCCACGAGGGCGGCGTCACCCGGCTGAAGAACGCGGCGTCGTGGGACAGCACCATCCGGTCGGCGTACCCCTTCGCCAGGAGGGCCAGGACGGTGGCGGTTCGCGCCGCGTCGGGCAGGACGTGCTCCATGCCGAATCGGTCCATCCCGATCGTGGCGCCGGCGTCCATGAGCTCCTGCAGGTAGTCGAGGTCCTCGGAGTCGCCGCAGTGCCCGATCACGAGCCTGTGCGCGCCGACGCCGCGCTGGGTCAGGAACGCGAGCTGGTCGAGGCCGTTTCGAGAGGGTGCGTGCGTGTGGGTCGTGATCGGAACGCCGGTGCGGCGGTGCGCGATCGCCGCCGCCTCCATCACGCGTTGCACGTCCGGGGTCAGCCCCTGGTGGTCGGTGACGACCTTGAGCATCCCGGCCCGCACACCGGTGGAGGCGATGCCGGTCTCGATATCGCGGAGGAACAACGCCACCAGCGGGTCCGGCCCTCCCACCAAGCGACCGGGACCGTGGGTCCGGAAGTACGCCGGCAGCGTGTCGGCGGTGTAGTAGCCCGTCGAGGCGAGCAGATGCATCCGGGTCCGCCCGGCCACCCGGCAGACGCGCGAGACGTCGCGACCGAGGCCCAGCACCGTCAGGTCGACGACCGTGCGGACCCCGAGGTCCCACAGCCGTTCGAGCCCCGCGACGGCCGTCTCGATCGCGGCGTCCTCGCTCCACTCGGGATGGGGAAGGTCGAGGTCGAGCTCCGGGTGGCCGACGAACACGTGCTCGTGGATGAGCGTCGTGCCGAGGGCACTCGAGGACACCGGCCCCCGGAACGTCTGGACCTCGTCGGTCAACCGTCAGCCCGCCTCACCGCGGATGGCTTCGTAGACGGCCAGCTGCTCCTCGTTGAAGTTGTCACGGAGGTAGGCGTCGGCCTGGCTGCGGAATGCCTCGACGTCGACGTCGTCGACGACCTCCATGTCGCCCGACTCCTGCCATTCTGCGAGCGTCGTCTCCTCGTCCTCGGCGACGCACTCCGGCACCTGCTCCTCGGCCGAGTCGACAGCGGCACCCAGGGCCTCCTGCTGCTCCTCGGAGAGTCCGCCCCACGCCTCCCCGCCGATGATGACGAGGTTGGAGTTGGCCTGGTGGTCGGACATGCTGATGTAGTCCTGCACGTCCTGGAGACTGCTCGCGGCGATGTTGGTGATCGGGTTCTCCTGCCCGTCGACCGTGCCTTGCTGCAGGGCCAGGAACAGCTCTTCGTACGCCACCTCGGTCGCGTCGGCTCCGAGCGCCTTGGCGTTCATCAGGAACTGCGGCGAGTTGGGGAACCGCATCCGCAGGCCCTCGAGATCGCCTGGCTCCCGGATGGGCTCGTTGGCGGTGAACTCCCGCATGCCCGCCGACCAGGCCCCGAGGGTGTGCACACCGGTCTCGTCCTCGAAGCCGGTCAGGAGGTCGGCGGAGGCATCGCTGTCGAAGAAGCGGGCGAGATGCTCACTGTCGTCGAACGCGTACACCGCGTCGAGCACCGCGACCGGCTCGTAGACGGCCCCCAGGGCCGAGGCTCCCTGGATGTCCATGTCGATGTCGCCCGAGACCACAGACGCGATCCGGTCGGCGTCCGCACCCAGCTGGCTGGCCGGGAAGATCTCGACGGTGACCCCCACGTCGGCGTCGGCGACCTCGTCGGCGATCACCTGCGCACCGCAGCGGTGCTGGGGCTGGGTGTCGGTGTAGCTGTGCGCGAGCTGGAGCGTCACCTCACCGCCGGACTCCTCGCCGCCCTCGCCGTCCTCGCCGCCGTCGTCTCCGCCGCAGGACGTCAGGGCCAACAACAGCGCGACGACGCAGGCGGCGAGCGCCGTCCTCCTCCTCGTACGCCTGGGCTGGTAGCTGAGTGCCATCATCGGTTCCTTTCTCCAGTGGTGTTCCGAGCGGGTTCCCTCGCGGCGGCCTCGACCGCCACGAGCTCGTCGAAGTCGCGCAACAGCGCGGCGCGGTCCGCGGGCAGGCCGGTGAAGAGCTCGAACGCGTCGGCCGCCTGGTGGACGGCCATGCCTGCGCCACTGAGCACGGTGCAGCCCACGCGCCGGGCCGCGGTCAGCAGCACCGTCTCCAGCGGGCGGTAGACGATGTCAGCCACCCACAGGTCCGCCCGCAGCAGCTCCGACGGGATGGGAGAGCCAGGGTGCGACGCCATCCCGTTCGGCGTGGCGTTGACCAGGCCCGCGCTGGAGGCCACGGCGGAGGACAGGGCGTCGTCAGTGATCGCGAGGAGCTCGACCTCCGTGGAGCCGCCACGCAGAGATGCCGCCAGCGCGCCGGCACGGGTTCGGTCGGGGTCGACGACGAGCAGTCGTCGCGTGCCGAGTGCGGCGAGGGCGTGCGCGACCGCGGTGCCGGCACCTCCCGCCCCGAGCAGCACGACGCGGTCCCGGGCGACCTGCGGCAGCCCGTCGGCGAACGACTGCTGGAAGCCGGTCACGTCGGTGTTGTGCCCCACCGTGCGGCCGTCGCGGATCAGGACCGTGTTGAGCGCCCCGATCGCGGCCACCGCCGGCGAGACCTCGTCGACCAGGGGCACCATGGCCTGCTTGGCCGGGTGGGTGACGTTGAGGCCGTCGAAGCCCAGCTCGACAGCGGCGGTCAGCAGCCGCCGCAGGCGCTCGGGATCGACGGAGCCGTCCGGCTGGTCGATGACCTTGTAGACGTAGCGCAGGCCCTGTCGTTGCGCCTCCCGCTCGTGCAGCTCCGGGGTCAGGGACGAGCCGATCCCGTGGCCGATCAGCCCGGACAGCCACGACCGTCGTGACGGCGCCGCGGTCACAGCCCCAGCCTCTCGGGCAGGTAGAGGATCGCGTCGGGCCAGAAGATGATCGCCAGGCACAACAACGTCAGGGGCACCAGGAACGGCACCGAGCCCCAGAAGACCTCGCCCATCCTCGCCTTGGCGATCGCCTGCAGGACGAAGATGACCGTGCCGACGGGCGGCGTCAGCAGGCCGATCATCTGGGAGATGATCATCAGCACGCCCAGCGCGATCGGATCCACGTCGTACTGGAGGGCGAGCGGCTGCAGGATCGGAACCGTCAGCGTGAGCACGGCGATGGCGTCGAGCGCGGTGCCCAGGATCATCGACAGCGCGAACACGATCAGCAGGAAGACCGTCGCGTCGTTCGTCAGCCCGAGCATCGCCTCCGAGAGGTCCTGCGGGATCCGCTCGCGGGCGAAGACGTAGCCGAGCAGGTTGGCCGAGGCGACGATCAGCATGATGCTGCCGGTGGTGACCGTGGCCTCCACCAGGATCTTCGGCACGTCCCTCAGTCGCAGCGTGCGATAGGCGAAGCCGAGGATCGCCATGTACGCCGCTCCCACGGCCGCTGCCTCGGTCGGTGTGACGAAGCCACCCAGGATGCCGCCCAGGATCAGCACCGGCGCCCCCAGCGGCGCGATCACCCGACGGCCCGTGACCCACACCTGGCGCCAGCTGAACTCGGTGCGCTCGAGGTTCGGCATCCGGCGCACCCAGATGAACACGACGATGCACAGGCCGACCGCCATCAGCAGCGCCGGCACGACCGATGCCGCGAAGAGCGCACCTGTCGAGACCCCCGCCAGGCCGGCGTAGATGACCGCAGGAATGCTCGGCGGCATCACGGGCGCGATCAGGGAGGACGATCCGACGACGCCCAGCGCGAACGGCTTGGGGTATCCCGCCCGCAGCATCGCGGGGATCTCGACCTTGCCGAGTGCCGCGGCGTCGGCGACGGCCGAACCGCTCATCCAGGAGAAGCCCACGCTGACCCCGACGCTGACGTAGCCGAGGCTGCCCCGCACGCGTCCGAGGAGCGCGAGCGCGAAGTCGAAGAGCCGATCAGCGATCCCCGCGTGGTTGGCGATCGAGCCCAGCAGGATGAACAGGGGCACGGCCAGGAGCGGGAAGCTGGCCGTCGAGCTCGCGACCAACCGCAGCGCCAGGCCGACGGACTGGTCGGTGGTGATCATGTAGAGGAGGCACGGCCCGAAGAACGCGAACGCGACCGGCACCCGGATGGCCAGCATCCCCGCGATCAGCAGGCAGAGGACGAGGACGCTCATTCGGTCGGCACCCCCACTCCGTCGTACGACGGCTCCGGCACGCCGAGCACGGCGTACTGCACCGCAGCGATCAGCGAGCGGACCACGACGCTGACGAAACCGATCAGCGAGACGCCGTACAGCCACGACATCGGCATCCCCATCGCGGGCGACTTCAACATGCCCTGGGTCTGCATGAGCTCCCACGCCTCGGCGCACAGACCGACGCCGATGGCTGCGACGATCAGGCAGGACACGACCCGGACCAGGCGGCGCAGTCGCTCACTCGGTGCCATGTCGATCATCTCGATGGCGATGTGCGAGTCGGTGGTGACCAGCACGCCGGCGACCACGAAGGTCAGCCAGACCAGGCTGAACCGGGCGAGCTCGCCCGTCCACGGCCACCCGTCGATCGGCAGGTAGCGCTGTGCAGCCTGGAGGAGAACCAGCCCGAAGATGAGCAGCAGCGCCGCGACGCCGATCGAGAGCTCGATCGCCGTCAGCACCCGACCGGTTCGCAGCAGCCAGGCAGGCGGTCGACGGCGGCCGTCCGCGGGCTCCGCTGCGCGTGCTGTGTCGGCGCTCACAGCCGCAGATTTACGGAGCCCGGCAACCGATGGCAAGGGGTTGCCAAGTTGTTGCCAACTCGGCTTTGCTGACGCCGTGACCGGTCCGACCATCTACGACGTCGCTACCGCCGCAGGGGTGGCGACCTCGACCGTCTCCCGGGCGTTCTCCAGGCCGGGACGGGTGTCGCCGGCGACCCGCGACCGGATCCTGAGCGTCGCTGCGGAGCTCGGCTACCGGCCCAACCCCCACGCCCGGGCACTGCTCTCCGGCAAGCACCACACCGTGGCGATGGTGGTCTCCGACATCACCAACCCCCACTACTTCGAGCTGATCCGGGGGGCAGAGATGCGGGCCAGGGTCTCGGAGTACACGTTGCTCCTCGTCAATGCCGAGGAGTCGCCACGGCTCGAGTGGGAGCAGATCCAGCGACTCTCTCCGGCGGTCGACGGGTTCCTGCTCGCCGCGAGCCGGCTGCCCGACGAGAACCTCCAGCAGGTCGCGGGCCAGCGCCCGGTCGTGCTGATCAGCCGCGAGCTCCCGGGCCTGGCCAGCGTGGTCCTCGACCATGTCGAGGGCTGTCGCCAGATCGTCGCGCACCTGGCGTCCCTCGGTCACCGGGACCTTCTCTACCTCGCCGGTCCGCGCAACTCGTGGATGGCCGCCACCCGCTGGGCGGCTCTCCAGTCGGCGGCCGAGCAGGTCGGCATGGGCGCCGTGCGGCTCGGGCCGTTCACGCCGAAGGTCACGCAGGGCGGTGCCGCCGCGGACGGAGCCGTCAACGCCGGCGCCACCGCGGTCGTCGCCCACAACGACCTGCTGGCGATCGGGGTCATGCAGCGACTCGCGCAGCGCGGGCTGCGGGTCCCCGACGACGTGAGCGTCGTCGGCTTCGACGACATCTTCGCTGCGGACGTCTGCACCCCCGGCCTGACCACCCTCGGCGGCGCGCACGTCGACGTCGGACGCGTCGCCGTCGAGCTGCTGCTCAGCGCCGGCTCACGGACCGACGACGACCAGCCCCGCGTGGTCCTGCCCACCGAGCTGGTGCTGCGCCGGTCCACGGGGACCGCGTCCCCGTGAGTCGTCCACACGTCAGGCCATCGAGTCCTGCGCGGGTGTCGACGAGACGGTCTGCCATGCGTCGAGCATGGTGAGCCAACCTGTGGCGCCGATGTCGGTGTAGGTCGCGCGCGGCAGCGAGCAACGGGGCGGCCTCGTCCTCGCGGTGCTGCAGGATGAGCCAGCG